>JAEBET010000012.1:0-304137 GCA_049998195.1 Streptomyces sp. cmx-11-4 | reverse complement strand
TGGAGGCCGACCTCGCGGAGGCGCTGCAGACCCGTCCGGCCCTGGAGATCGTCAACGACACCCTCCTGGAGGGCATGAAGGTCGTCGGTGAGCTGTTCGGTTCCGGTCAGATGCAGCTGCCGTTCGTGCTCCAGTCGGCCGAGGTGATGAAGACGGCGGTGGCGTATCTCGAGCCGTACATGGAGAAGACGGACGACGAGGGCAAGGGCACGATCGTGCTGGCCACGGTCCGCGGCGACGTGCACGACATCGGCAAGAACCTCGTCGACATCATCCTGACGAACAACGGCTACAACGTCGTCAACATCGGCATCAAGCAGCCGGTCTCCGCGATCCTGGAGGCCGCGCAGGAGCACAAGGCCGACGTGATCGGCATGTCGGGGCTGCTGGTGAAGTCGACCGTGATCATGAAGGAGAACCTGGAGGAGCTCAACCAGCGCAAGCTGGCCGCCGACTACCCGGTCATCCTCGGCGGCGCAGCCCTCACCCGCGCCTACGTCGAACAGGACCTCCACGAGATCTACGAAGGCGAAGTCCGCTACGCCCGCGACGCCTTCGAAGGCCTGCGCCTAATGGACGCCCTCATCGCGGTCAAGCGCGGCGTGCCGGGCGCCAGCCTCCCCGAGCTCAAGCAGCGCCGCGTCGCCAAGAGGGACACGCCCGTCCTCCAGGTGGAGGAGCCGGAGGAGTCCGGAGGCCGCTCGGACGTCTCCGTGGACAACCCGGTGCCCGCCCCGCCGTTCTGGGGCACCCGCGTGGTCAAGGGCATCCCGCTCAAGGACTACGCCTCCTGGCTGGACGAGGGCGCCCTGTTCAAGGGCCAGTGGGGCCTCAAGCAGGCCCGCGCCGGCGGCGCCACGTACGAGGAGCTCGTCGAGAGCGAGGGCCGTCCGCGGCTGCGCGGCCTCCTGGAGAAGCTGCACACGGACAACCTCCTCGAGGCGGCCGTCGTCTACGGCTACTTCCCGTGCGTGTCCAAGGGCGAGGACCTGATCATCCTCGACGAGCAGGGCAACGAGCGGACCCGCTTCACCTTCCCGCGCCAGCGCCGAGGCCGCCGCCTGTGCCTCGCCGACTTCTTCCGCCCCGAGGAATCCGGCGAGACCGACGTCGTCGGCCTCCAGGTCGTCACCGTCGGCTCGAAGATCGGCGAGGCCACGGCCAAGCTGTTCGAGTCCGACTCCTACCGGGAGTACCTGGAGCTGCACGGACTCTCCGTCCAGCTGGCCGAGGCCATGGCCGAGTACTGGCACGCCCGCGTCCGCGCCGAGCTCGGATTCGGCGGCGAGGACCCGGCCAAGGTCGAGGACATGTTCGATCTCAAGTACCGCGGTGCCCGCTTCTCCCTCGGCTACGGTGCCTGCCCCGACCTCGAGGACCGCGCGAAGATCGCCGACCTCCTCCAGCCGGAGCGGATCGGCGTCCACCTGTCCGAGGAGTTCCAGCTCCACCCGGAGCAGTCCACCGACGCGATCGTGATCCACCACCCCGAAGCGAAGTATTTCAACGCGCGCTGAGGCGGACCGGCGTACACTGGTCGGTCCCATACAGGCCGGTCACCTGTTCCCGAGGGCATGTCCCCGCGGGCGGAGGTGACCGGCCTTCTCGTCCCCTGAGAGAGGCGTGCGCATGACCAGCACCGTTCCCGTCCCCGTGGTCCGTACGGCCGACGGGCACGCCCTTCAGGCGGTATTGCTGGACATGGACGGGACCCTCGTCGACACCGAGGGGTTCTGGTGGGAGATCGAGGAAGAGGTCTTCAGGGAGCTCGGACACCGGCTCGAGGAGTCCTGGAGGGACGTGGTCGTCGGCGGGCCCATGAGCCGCAGCGCCGCCTTCCTGATCGAGGCCACGGGTGCGGTCATCGGCCTCGCCGAGCTCAGCGTGCTCCTCAACGAGCGCTTCGAGGCCCGCATCGCCGACCAGGTCCCGCTGATGCCGGGCGCCGAGCGGCTCCTGAGCGAGCTGGCCCGGCACAACGTGCCGACCGCCCTCGTCTCCGCCTCGCACCGGCGCGTCATCGACCAGGTCCTGCTCACCCTCGGCCGGGACCGGTTCACGATGACCGTCGCCGGGGACGAGGTGGCCCGCACCAAGCCGCACCCCGACCCGTACCTGCTCGCCGCCAGCACCCTGGGCGCGCACCCCTCCCGGTGCGCGGTCATCGAGGACACCGCCACCGGCGTGGCCGCCGCCGAGGCGGCCGGCTGCCGGGTCGTGGCCATTCCCTCGGTCGGTCACATCGAGGCGGCCCCCGGCCGGACGATCGTGCGCTCGCTCGAGGAGGTCGACCTGCCGTTCCTGCGGTCCCTCATCAGCCCGCTGAACTGAGCGCGCCCCTCCGCCGGGCTGACGCACCGGTACCCCGCGCACACGTTCCGTGCCGAACAGAATGCCGCGGGATCTAGGTCACACGAGAGGATCTTCCGTGGACCGTGCCGGAGGCTGAAATTCCATCCCTTCCGGGAGTAGTTGTCCCAGGTGACCTTTGTCACCCGTCTAGCCCCCGAGACACCTGTCCGGGGGCTTCCATGGCTTCCCTTGTGTCCGGATTGATCAGCTCCTGACCGAATCTGCGCGGACCTCCACATGGACAGCCAGTCCGCTCCCATCACCGTGCGATTACGCCCCAAGTCCGGCCAGTTCCAGCCATCCCGTCCCGGGCCACTAGTGTCGAGCCGGGCACCGCGCCGCACCTCGGCGTCCTGGACACACACCCCTGTTCCGGGACGCAGTGGACCGATCGTCATACCACCGGCCCGATCGTTCCGCCCTGAACGGGCGACCGCCGCGAAGCGCCCTTTACGCCGCTTTGACCAAGTGCCGGGTACAGGGAGTTCTTCCAGCATGAACCGCAAGACCATGGTGCTGACGGCCGCGGCCGGACTGCTCACGCCCACGCTCGCCGCATGCGGCAGCGCCAGCGGCACAGGAGCGGGATCCGGGGCGATCGTCGTCGGGACCACCGACCGGTTCGAGGCCGCCGAGCTCGCCCCCGCCCCGTTCGACCCGGCGTACGCGTACGACGCCGGCGCCTGGAACGTCCTGCGCCAGACCGTGCAGACCCTGATGCACACCCCGCGCGGCGGCGGCCAGCCCGTCCCCGAAGCGGCCTCCGACTGCCGCTTCACCGACGCCGGCAACGAGAGCTACCGCTGCACCCTGCGACCCGGTCTGAAGTTCGCGAGCGGGGACCCGCTCACCGCCAAGGACGTCAAGTTCTCCATCGACCGCGTCCTCGCCATCAAGGACGAGAACGGCCCGTCCTCGCTGCTCTCCACCGTCGACAGCGTCGAGGCCAAGAGCGCCGACACCGTCGTCTTCCACCTGAAGACCCCGGACGCGACCTTCCCGTACAAGCTCTCCACCCCGGCCACCGGCATCGTCAGCGAGAAGAACTACGACGCCAAGAAGCTCCGCGCGGGCTTCGACGTCGACGGCTCCGGCCCGTACACGATGAAGGCCGAGGTCAAGGACCACCACCTCGTCCGGGCCGTCTTCAGCAAGAACCCGCACTACAAGGGCGACCTGAAGCTCCAGAACGACAAGGTCGAACTGCGGGCCTTCGAAGACTCCGGCGCCATGGGCAAGGCACTCACCGACGGCAAGATCCACATGGTCTCCCGCACCCTGTCGCCCGCCCAGATCACCGACTTCGCGGCCAAGCCCCCCAAGGGCGTCAAGCTCGTCCCCATGCCCGGCCTGGAAATCCGCTACCTCGGCTTCAACACCGAGGCCCCGGTCGTCAAGGACAAGGCCGTGCGCCAGGCGCTCGCCGCCGCCGTCGACCGCAACGCCGTCATCTCCAAGGTCTACGGCAAGGCCGCGCAGCCGCTCTACTCGCTGGTCCCCACCACCGTGACCGGCCACGTCAACTCCTTCTTCAGCAAGTACGGCGACGCCAACACCGCCAAGGCCGCCACCCTGCTGAAGGACGCCGGGATCAAGACCCCGGTCAAGCTGACGCTGCACTACACCAACGACCACTACGGCGACGGAACGGCCGCCGAGTTCGAGGCCCTGAAGGCCCAGCTGAACTCCACCCAGCTGTTCGACATCACCGTCCAGGGCAGCGACTGGGCCGACTTCCGCCCCGCGCAGAAGAACGGCGACCACGCCGCCTACGGGCTCGGCTGGTTCCCCGACTACCCGGACGCCGACAACTTCCTCGCCCCGTTCCTGGAGCAGGACAACTTCCTGGGCACGCCGTACGCCAACAGCGCGGTGCGCACCAGGCTCATCCCCGAATCCCGGCGCGCCGTCGACCGCAACGTCGCCGTCCCCGCGATCACGGAGATGCAGGACATCGTCGCCGAGGACGTACCCGTCCTGCCCCTGTGGCAGGGCAAGCAGTACGTCGCCGCACGCGACGGGATCACCGGAGTGGAGTGGTCGGTCAACGCCATCTCCGACCTCCAGCTGTGGGAGCTCGGCCGCGGCGTAAGCGGCTGACAACGGCAACGACCGGCAGCGGGTGTCGCGAGCCGGAGCAACGAGACAGTTCGACTGTGAAGGACGTATCCGTGAATCGACGTAACCAATGGCTGGCGGCCCCGCTCGGCGCAGCCACCGCCGCCGCGCTGCTCAGCGGTTGCGGTTCGACCGATGGCTCCAATGCCGGCAGCGGCAAGGGCGTGGTCATGGGCATATCCGACAAGGTGAAGTCCACCGACCCCGCCTCGGGCTACGACCCGGGCTCCTGGCTGCTCTTCAACAACGTCTTCCAGTCGCTGCTGAGCTTCCCCAAGGGCGGCACCACCCCCGAGCCGGACGCCGCCGAGAGCTGCGGTTTCGAGGGCGGCGACAGCAAGCTGTACAGGTGCGTCCTGCGCCCCGGCCTGAAGTTCAGCAACGGCCACGCCCTCACCTCGAAGGACGTCAAGTTCTCCTTCGAGCGCACCCTGAAGATCAACGACGAGAACGGCCCGGCCGTACTGCTCGCGTCGATCGCCGGCATCGACGCGCCCGACGACCGGACCATCGTCTTCCGCCTCAAGACGTCCGACGCGACCTTCCCCAGCAAGATCGCCTCCGGCGCCGGTTCCATCATCGACCACAGCGAGTACCCGGCCGACAAGCTGCGCACCGACAACAAGGCGATCGGCTCCGGCGTCTACAAGCTGGACTCCTACAGCGACAAGAGCGCGAGCTTCTCGGTCAACGAGAAGTACACGGGCAAGGCCAAGGCCAAGAACACCGGCGTCACCCTGAAGTTCTTCAACGGCGACCAGGCCGGCCTCAAGTCGGTCCTGGAGAGCGGGGACGTGGACTTCGCCTTCCGCGGCCTGGCCGCCAAGGACGTCGCCGCCCTCGCCTCGGTCAAGACCGGCGACAACAAGATCGACGTCGTCCAGGGCGCCGGCGCCGAGGTCGAGCACATGGTCTTCAACGTCAACGACCCCGTCGTCGGCAAGCTGCCCGTCCGCAAGGCCATCGCCTACCTCGTGGACCGCGAGGCGCTCGTCAAGGACGTGTACGCGGGCACCGCCACCCCGCTGTACTCCATCGTCCCGGCCGGCATCGCCGGACACACCACGCCGTTCTTCGACCGCTACGGCGGCAGCCCGCAGCCCGAGAAGGCCAAGGCCGTCCTCAAGGCCGCCGGCATCAACGGCAAGGTCAAGCTCACCCTGTGGTCCACCCCGTCCCGCTACGGTCCCTCCACCGACCAGCAGTTCGAGGTCATCGCCAAGCAGCTCAACGACAGCGGCCTGTTCGAGGCCGAAATGAAGTCCGTCGAGTACGAGCAGTACGAGAAGGACATCCAGGACGGCAAGTACGGCATCTACGTGAAGGGCTGGGTCCCGGACTACCCGGACGCCGACAACTTCACCCAGCCGTTCTTCGGCCCCGGCAACGTCCTCGGCAACAACTACGACAACAAGGAGATCAGCGGGACGATCCTCCCGTCGACCTCCGCGAAGTCCGACCGCACCGCGGCCAACACGGACTACGACCGGCTCCAGGACATCGTCGCCGACGAGATCCCGATCCTCCCGCTCTGGCAGGGCAAGCAGTACGCCGTCACCCGCCAGAACGTGACCGGCCTCCAGTGGTCCCTCGACGCCTCGACCGTCTTCCGCTTCTGGGAGATCAGCAAGGGCTGACCCGCCCCCGGACCACGCACCACGGGCCGGCAACCGCACCACGCGGTTGCCGGCCCGTTCGCGCGAGGGGACCCCGTCTACTGCGCTCCGGGGCGGACCAGACCGCTCTCGTACGCGTACACCGCCGCCTGGACCCGGTCGCGCAGACCCAGCTTCGTCAGCACGTGCCCCACATGCGTCTTGACCGTGGTCTCGCTCACGAACAGGTCCGCCGCGATCTCCGCGTTCGACAGACCCCGGGCCACCAGCTTCAGCACCTCCACCTCGCGCTCGGTCAGCGTCCCCAGCGCGTTCGGCAGGCTCTCCTCACCGGAGGGCAGGTGCCCCGCGTACTTGTCCAGCAGCCGGCGCGTGATGCTCGGCGCGAGCATCGCCTCGCCCGCCGCCACCACCCGGATCGCCTGCACCAGCTCATCGGCCGGCGCGTCCTTCAGCAAGAAGCCGCTGGCCCCCGCCCGCAGCGCCTCCACCACGTACTCGTCCAGATCGAACGTGGTCAGTACGAGCACCTTCGCCGGGCCGTCCCGGCCCGGACCGGTGATCTGCCGGGTCGCCTCCACCCCGTCCATCCGCGGCATCCGGATGTCCATCAGCACCACGTCGGGCTGCAGCGCACGCACCTGGTCCAGCGCCTGCAGACCGTCCCCGGCTTCGCCGACCACCGCCAATTCCTGCTCCGCCTCCAGGATCATCCGGAAACCGGTGCGCAGCAGGGGCTGGTCATCGACCAGCAGGACGCGGATCGCCACGGGGTCTACCTCTATTCGTCGGACGGCTTCGGCGGACCCCGCCCATTGTGCCCTGAGGGAACGATCAGCAATCCGCCGGGCGGACCTCCGCCCCGGCCCGAGGACCGATCGTCAACGGATACACCGGGGGAGTCCCCCCGAACTCCGGACACACGGCCTGGTGATCACACCAGCCACACAGCTTCGTCGGCCGCGGCCGCCACTCGCCCGTCTCCGTCGCCTCCCGGATCGCCTCCCACAGCGCGAGCAGCTTGCGCTCCACCCGCTCCAGATCCGCCACCACCGGGTCGTACGTCAGCACGTCCCCACTGCCCAGGTACACCAGCTGCAGCCGCCGCGGCACCACCTGCTTCAGCCGCCACACCACCAGCGCGTAGAACTTCATCTGGAACAGGGCGCCCTCCGCATACTGCGGCCGCGGCGCCTTGCCCGTCTTGTAGTCGACGATCCGCACCTCACCCGTCGGCGCGACATCCACCCGGTCGATGATCCCGCGCAGCCGCAGCCCCGACTCCAGCTCCGTCTCCACGAAGAACTCCCGCTCCACCGGCTCCAGCCGCGTCGGGTCCTCCAGCGTGAACCACCGCTCCACCAGCGCCTCGGCCTCCGCCAGCCACCGCGCCAGCTCCGCCCCCTCGTCACCCTCCGAAAACAGCTCCGTCAGCTCCGGCTTCGCCTCCAGCAGCCGGTCCCACTGCCCCGGGATCAAGGCCTTCGCCCGCGGCGCCGTCCGCTCCTGCGCCGGATGATCGAAGAGCCGCTCCAGCACGGCATGCACCAGCGTCCCGCGCGTGGCCGCCGCACTCGGCTTCTCCGGCAGCTTGTCGATCACCCGGAACCGGTACAGCAGCGGGCACTGCATGAAATCGCTCGCCCGCGAAGGGGAGAGCGAAGTGGGCCGTGCGGCGCCCGGCGCCACCTCGACCGGACCGTCACCGGAGCTCGTCGTCATGCACAAAACCCTACGACCCGCCACGGACAGCACGCGCATACCATCGACGCAAAGGCCCCACGCACTGCATGATCGAGGCATCACACCGCGCCGAAAGACGACGCGAGCCGCCCGCAAACACACCCCCGGACATGCTCCGAGGCCCCTAGAACGAAGGACCGACGTGGCAGACACCGACGAAACCGGCGAGCGCGCAGGACGGCGCTCCGGACCGGGCGGCGGACTCCTCATGGGCCGCCCCTTCGGCGTACCCGTCTACGTCTCGCCCAGCTGGTTCCTCGTCGCCGCCCTCATCACCTGGGTCTTCGGCGACCAGCTCGACCGCATCCTCCCCGACCTCGGCGCCGTCCGCTACCTCGTCTCCCTCTTCTTCGCCGTCGCCTTCTACGCCTCCGTCCTCGTCCACGAACTCGCCCACACCGTCGCCGCGCTCCGCTTCAAACTCCCCGTACGCCGCATCCAGCTCCAGTTCTTCGGCGGAGTCTCCGAAATCGAGAAGGAATCCGAGACCCCCGGCCGCGAATTCGTCCTCGCCTTCGTCGGCCCCCTGCTCTCCCTCCTCCTCGCCGGAGCCTTCTACCTCGGCATGAAGGCCGTCGACCCCGCCACCGTCCCCGGCGTCCTCCTCGCCGGCCTGATGATCTCCAACCTGCTCGTCGCCGCCTTCAACCTGCTCCCCGGCCTCCCCCTCGACGGCGGCCGCATGCTCCGCGCCGTCATCTGGGGCATCACCGGCAAACCCATGACCGGCACCATCGCCGCCGCGTGGATCGGCCGCGCCCTCGCCGTCGCCGTCCTCCTCGGCCTGCCGCTCCTCACCCACACCGGAATCGTCGGCAACCGCACCGCCGACATCGGCGGCATCGAGACCGTCATGGACGCCCTGCTCGCCGCCATCCTCGCCGCCATCATCTGGACCGGCGCCGGAAACAGCCTCCGCATGGCCCGCCTGCGCGAACACCTCCCCGGACTGCGCGCCCGCACCCTCACCCGCCGGGCCATCCCCGTCGAGAGCGCCACCCCCCTCTCCGAGGCCCTGCGCCGCGCCACCGAAGCCGGCGCCCGCGCCCTCGTCGTCGTCGACGGCCACGGAGACCCCACCGCGATCGTCCGCGAGACCGCCATCGCCTCCGTCCCCGAACACCGCCGCCCCTGGGTCGCCGTCAGCGGCCTCGCCCAGGACCTCACCGACGGCATGAAGGTTTCCGCGGACCTCACCGGCGAAGAACTCCTCGACCACCTCCGCACCACCCCCGCCACCGAGTACCTCGTCCTCGAACCCACCGGCGAGATCTACGGCGTCCTGTCCACCGCCGACGTCGAGAGGGCCTTCGTGAAGGCCATGGCACGGCCCCAGTCCTGAAGCCAATACACTGGTCACATGTCCGAACCGACCGGTGCCGCCCGCCGACGCGGGCCCTTCGAGGTCGGGGACCAGGTTCAGCTCACCGACCCCAAGGGCCGCCACTACACGTTCACGCTCGAAGCAGGGAAGAATTTCCACACCCACAAGGGTTCCTTCCCGCACGACGAGCTGATCGGTGCTCCCGAAGGCAGTGTTGTCCGCACCACGGGGAACGTCGCGTACCTCGCGCTGCGCCCCCTGCTCCCCGACTATGTCCTGTCCATGCCCCGCGGCGCCGCCGTGGTCTACCCCAAGGACGCGGGCCAGATCCTGGCCTTCGCCGACATCTTCCCCGGCGCCCGCGTCGTGGAAGCAGGTGTGGGCTCCGGCTCCCTGAGCAGCTTCCTGCTGCGCGCCATCGGCGACCAGGGCATGCTCCACAGCTACGAGCGCCGCGCGGACTTCGCCGAGATCGCCACCGCCAACGTCGAGCGCTACTTCGGCGGCCCGCACCCCGCGTGGCAGCTGACCGTGGGCGACCTCCAGGACAACCTGTCCGACACCGACGTCGACCGCGTCATCCTCGACATGCTCGCCCCCTGGGAATGCCTCGAGGCCGTCTCCAAGGCACTGGTCCCCGGCGGCATCCTCTGCTGCTACGTGGCCACCACCACCCAGCTGTCCAAGACCGTCGAGTCCATCCGCGAGATCGGCTGCTTCGCCGAGCCGCAGCCGTGGGAATCGATGATCCGCAACTGGCACGTCGAGGGCCTCGCCGTCCGCCCCGACCACCGGATGATCGGCCACACCGGCTTCCTCGTGACCGCCCGCCGCCTCGCGGACGGCGTCGAGCCCCCGATGCGCCGCCGCCGCCCCGCCAAGGGCGCCTACGGCGAGGACTACGAGGGCCCCGGCAGCGACCGCTCCGCGTAGCGGACCCACCGCAGCCGACGCGGCCCGCCCAACACGAAGGCGCTGTGGCGCAGTTCCCCCCTCCATCCGGGAACTGCGCCACAGCGCCTTTTCGTTGTTCCGGGTACCGGCACCGGACCCGCCCGTTCCACCTCGGTGTGAGGTGTGGCACGATGCTGGCTCCCCGTCACCCTTCGCACAGGAGACACCCCGCGTGCTGCACAGCCCCGCAGAGCTGGAGCCGACCCCGGAATCCCTGGCGCACAGCCACGCCAGGCCCGTCCACTGGCTCGCCACGGCCACCGCCATGGCCGCCGTCATAGCCACCGCGGGACTCGTCCAGCCGGCCACCGGCACCCCGGCGGCCCCCACGGAACCCGCCCCCAACGGCCCGCAGGCCACCGCCCCCGACGCCGCGGCGGTCACCTACCCGCTCGACTGCAAGGGCGCCCCCCAGACCGTCACCGCCACCGCCGAGGGCGACCTCGACGGCGACGGCCGCCCCGAGACCGTGGCGGCCGTCCGCTGCCAGGCGGGCTCAGGCACCCCGCCCCACGCGATCTACGTCCTCACCCAGGCGGCGCCCGGGACGGACACGACAGGGAGCGTCGGCCCCCGCGTCGTGGCCACCCTCCTCGACACCCCGCAACGCCAGAGCGCGACCGATCTCACCGTGCGCGACAGGGTCGTCACCGCCACGCTCCTCGGCTATTCCTCGCCCGAGGTACCGCGCTACAGCCCGGACGTGAAGAAGCTCGCCAAGTGGCGCTGGACCGGCGGAAAATTCCGCCAGGAGCTGACGGACTCGACCGCCAGGAGTGTTTGAAGCATCACTCGGCGTCGGGACCGAAGACTTCCACCCTGTCCGAAACGCGCCTTACGTGAATGCAGTCACCCGGGCATTCCTTCGCCGAGTCCACCACGTCCTGGAGCAGCGTCAGCGGAACCGGAGTGGTCGCCCCCGCCTCCTGCAGCAGCTCGTCCTCCGGGCTCTTCACGTACGCCAGACCATCGATGTCCAGCTCGAACACCTCCGGCGCGTACTGCGCGCAGATCCCGTCCCCGGTGCAGAGGTCCTGGTCGATCCAGACCTCCAGCGACTCCCCGGCCTCGCCGGTGCCGCCCGTCGGAGCCTCCTGCTGCACGGTCATATCTCCTGCCGTTCCCTGCGCTCAGTGATCCATCCCGGTCACTCCTCGCAGCAAGTCGCGCGAGCTCTGACGGGTGTTGAACACTTCGACCTTACAACCGGCCGCTTTCAGATCTTCATGGGTGGGTATTTCCTTGGCGAGAGGGAGTACGCAAGGGTGAAGATCGGACACACCTCTACCGTCTTTGTGATCTAGGGGTTTCAATCACCACCAGCCCAGGTAGGGTCAGGAAGCGTCCAGCTCCCCTTGGAGGAGGTGAGGACCGTGGCAGCCCACGACGACGACATCAACCGCGGCATCCGGCCCGGGCGAGGGTCTGAGGACCCCGCCGGCCAGGTTGCCTATCTCGAGCAGGAAATCGCCGTCCTGCGACGCAAGCTCGCCGACTCTCCGCGACACACGAGGATTCTCGAAGAGCGGATCATCGAGCTCCAGACGAATCTGGCCGGCGTCTCCGCGCAAAACGAACGACTCGCGAACACCCTCCGTGAGGCCCGCGACCAAATCGTGGCCCTCAAGGAAGAAGTCGACCGGCTCGCACAGCCGCCGGCCGGCTTCGGTGTCTTCCTGCAGGCGAACGAGGACGGCACCGTCGACATCTTCACCGGAGGCCGAAAGCTCCGCGTGAACGTCAGCCCCAGCGTCGAGCCGGAAGACCTCCGGCGCGGCCAGGAGGTCATGCTCAACGAAGCGCTCAACGTGGTCGAGGCCATGGAATTCGAGCGGGCCGGGGACATCGTCACCCTCAAGGAGATCCTCGAGGACGGCGAGCGCGCCCTGGTCGTCGGGCACACCGACGAGGAAAGGGTGGTGAGGCTCGCCGAGCCGCTCCTGGACATCACCATCCGCCCCGGCGACGCCCTGCTGCTCGAACCCCGCTCCGGCTACGTCTACGAAGTCGTACCCAAGAGCGAGGTCGAAGACCTCGTCCTCGAAGAGGTCCCCGACATCGACTACGAGAAGATCGGCGGCCTGGGCGACCAGATCGAGCTGATCCGCGACGCGGTCGAGCTCCCGTACCTCTACCCCGACCTCTTCAAGGAACACGAACTGCGGCCCCCCAAGGGCATCCTGCTCTACGGCCCGCCCGGCTGCGGCAAGACGCTCATCGCCAAGGCCGTCGCCAACTCCCTTGCCAAGAAGGTCGCCGAAGTGACCGGACAGGCAGCCGGGAAGTCCTACTTCCTCAACATCAAGGGACCCGAACTCCTCAACAAGTACGTCGGCGAGACCGAGCGGCACATCCGCCTCGTCTTCCAGCGTGCCCGCGAGAAGGCGAGCGAAGGCACCCCCGTCATCGTCTTCTTCGACGAGATGGAATCCCTCTTCCGCACCCGCGGATCCGGCGTCAGCTCGGACGTGGAGAACACCATCGTCCCGCAGCTCCTCGCCGAGATCGACGGCGTGGAAGGCCTGGAGAACGTCATCGTCATCGGCGCCTCCAACCGCGAGGACATGATCGACCCGGCCATCCTGCGCCCCGGACGCCTCGACGTGAAGATCAAGATCGAGCGCCCGGACGCCGAGGCCGCGAAGGACATCTTCGCGAAGTACCTCAAGGCCTCGCTGCCCCTGCACACGGACGACCTGTCCGAACACCAGGGCTCCACGGCCAGCACCGTCCACAGCATGATCCAGACCGTCGTCGAGCAGATGTACGCCGAAACCGAGGAGAACCGCTTCCTCGAGGTCACGTACGCCAACGGCGACAAGGAAGTCCTCTACTTCAAGGACTTCAACTCGGGCGCGATGATCCAGAACATCGTGGACCGTGCGAAGAAGATGGCCATCAAGGCCTTCCTCGAGCACAACCAGAAGGGCCTGCGCGTCTCCCACCTCCTCCAGGCCTGCGTGGACGAGTTCAAGGAGAACGAGGACCTGCCCAACACTACCAACCCGGACGACTGGGCCCGGATCTCCGGAAAGAAGGGCGAGCGGATCGTATTCATCCGCACCCTCGTCACCGGAAAGCAGGGCGCCGACACCGGACGCTCCATCGACACGGTGGCAAACACCGGTCAGTACCTCTGATCCAGCGGAGCGGCTGCGGATGCCCTCCCCGGGCATCCGCAGCCGACTGCTTTACCGACTGCTTTTCAGCCGGTGACGAGGCGAATTCAATGACGGAAATGATCTCCCCACGAGCGCGGAGTGGTTCTAGGCTCTTCCGTACCGCCGGATGCGCAGTGCGGGGACGGGCACCGCACCAGCACACGCAACGGAGCACCAGCGGTACTTGAGCGCCGCTCCCGAAGGGGAACGCCGCCGGGCAAGGAGGGCCGCATGACCGTACGGCGAGTAATGGGAATCGAGACGGAGTACGGGATCTCCGTCCCGGGGCACCCGAACGCCAATGCCATGCTCACCTCGTCCCAGATCGTCAACGCCTACGCGGCGGCGATGCACCGGGCGCGCCGCGCCCGCTGGGACTTCGAGGAGGAGAACCCGCTGCGGGACGCCCGCGGCTTCGACCTCGCCCGCGAGGCCGCCGACACCAGCCAGCTCACCGACGAGGACATCGGTCTCGCCAACGTGATCCTCACGAACGGCGCACGCCTCTACGTCGACCACGCGCACCCCGAGTACAGCTCGCCGGAGATCACCAATCCGCTCGACGCCGTGCTCTGGGACAAGGCCGGCGAACGGATCATGGCCGAGGCAGCCGTCCGGGCCGCTCAGCTCCCCGGCGCGCAGCCGATCCACCTCTACAAGAACAACACCGACAACAAGGGCGCCTCCTACGGCACCCACGAGAACTACCTGATGAAGCGGGAGACCCCCTTCTCGGAGATCGTGCGCCACCTGACCCCCTTCTTCGTCTCCCGCCAGGTCGTGACCGGCGCGGGACGCGTGGGCATCGGCCAGGACGGCCGCGAGCACGGCTTCCAGATCAGCCAGCGCGCCGACTACTTCGAAGTCGAGGTCGGCCTGGAGACCACCCTGAAGCGCCCCATCATCAACACCCGGGACGAACCGCACTCGGACGCCGAGAAGTACCGCCGCCTGCACGTGATCATCGGCGACGCGAACCTGTCCGAGATCTCCACGTACCTCAAGCTCGGCACGACCTCGCTCGTCCTCGGGATGATCGAGGACGGCTTCATCAACGTCGACCTCGCCATCGACCAGCCCGTACGCACCCTGCACCAGGTCTCCCACGACCCCGACCTGAAGCATCTGATCACGCTGCGCAGCGGCCGGACACTGACCGCCGTACAACTCCAGATGGAGTACTTCGAGCTGGCCAGGAAGTACGTGGAGGAGCGGTTCGGGTCCGACGTGGACGATCAGACGGCGGACGTCCTGGCCCGCTGGGAGGACGTTCTGGGCCGGCTGGAGACCAACCCGATGAGCCTGTCGGGGGAGCTGGACTGGATCGCGAAGCGAGAGATCCTGGAGGGCTACCGGCGCCGGGACGGGCTGGGCTGGGACGCGGCGCGGCTGCACCTGGTGGACCTCCAGTACTCGGACGTACGGCCGGAGAAGGGCCTCTACAACCGCCTGGTGGCCCGCGGCAAGATGCAGCGGCTGGTGACCGAGCCGGACGTGGAGCGGGCCCGGAGCAAGCCGCCGGAGGACACCCGGGCCTACTTCCGCGGCCGGTGCCTGGAGCAGTACGCGGACGACGTGGCCGCGGCCTCCTGGGACTCGGTGATCTTCGACCTCCCGGGGCACGACTCGCTCCAGCGGGTCCCGACGCTCGAGCCCCTGCGGGGCACGCGGGCGCACGTGAAGGAGCTCCTGGACCGGTGTCGCACGGCGGAAGATCTGGTGCGGGTGCTTTCGGGGCGCTGAGCGGGGCCTGAAAGGCCTCCGGTCCGGGAATCATGAAGAGAGCCGGACGTTGTGAAAGTACGAGGACGAATGTCAGACCCTCCTTGTAGGGTCGGACGTAGGGTCTGATCTTGAGGGATCCCGAATTCCCGGGGTCCCTCGACGTGAGCGTGCGAACCGAGCGGGGTGAGGTAGACATGGCGACCAAGGACACCGGCGGCGGACAGCAGAAGGCGACGCGCTCGACCGAGGAGGTCGAGGAGGCGGCGGTCGAGGAATCGACCGACCTCAAGGAGCGCCAGGAAAAGCTCTCCGACGACGTCGACTCCGTACTTGACGAAATCGATGATGTGCTCGAGGAGAACGCCGAGGATTTCGTGCGGTCCTTCGTTCAGAAGGGCGGCGAGTGATTTCACCTTTGAATCGAAGGTGAACACTCGCGGGGAGGGTGAGTGTCAGGGGTGGAGAAGCGGTGTCCGCGCTGTGGCCTACTCAAGCCACTTGAGGATTTCGCTGCCAACAAAGCGATGCGTGACGGCCTGCAGTGTTACTGCAGGCCGTGCGCAGCTGAATATCACCAGCAGCGCCAGAAGGCCAAGGGGAAGAACGTCCGTCCCCGTGTCGAAGCCCCTGTGGGGCATAAGTACTGCCGTCGGTGTGGGGAGATCAAGCCTCACTCGGAATGGGACAAGAACAAGACGGCTTCGGATGGGCTGTCGACGCGTTGCAAGGCGTGCCGAGCGGTTGAGAGTCGCGCGGCTCATCTCAAGCGTGCGTATGGCATGACGGAGGCCGAGCGGGACGAAATGGTCGCAGCGCAGGACGGTCTCTGTTGTATCTGCCAAAAGGCTCCGGCCGTGCATGTGGATCACTGTCACGAGACGGGTAAGGTCCGAGGCGTACTGTGCTTCAACTGCAACTCGGCCATCGGCAAGTTGGGAGACGATCCCGACACTCTCCGTCGGGCCATCTCATACCTGGAGGGACACGCGTGGAAGCCAATAATCATGGCACAGGGCGTCTACCGGCAGCCTTCCTGACGCCGGGGTCGTCGTCCTTCATGGACTTCCTGGGCGCGCACTCGCCCGAGATGCTGCCCGGCAACCGCAAGCTGCCGGAGGGTGTCGTCGAGGCGCCGCACGGGACGACCATCGTCGCCGCCACCTTCCCCGGCGGGGTCGTCCTCGCCGGTGACCGGCGCGCGACCATGGGGAACATGATCGCGCAGCGGGACATCGAGAAGGTGTTCCCGGCCGACGAGTACTCCGCCGTGGGCATCGCCGGTACGGCCGGCCTGGCCGTGGAGATGGTGAAGCTGTTCCAGCTGGAGCTGGAGCACTTCGAGAAGGTGGAGGGGACGACCCTCTCGCTGGAGGGCAAGGCGAACCGCCTGTCCACCATGATCCGGAGCAATCTGGGCATGGCGATGCAGGGGCTGGCCGTCGTCCCGCTGTTCGCGGGGTACGACGAGGCCAAGGAGAAGGGTCGGATCTTCTCCTACGACGTGACGGGCGGCCGCTCCGAGGAGCACGGCTTCGCCGCCACCGGTTCCGGTTCGATCTTCGCCCGCGGCTCCATGAAGAAGCTGTACCGCGACGACCTGACGGAGCAGCAGGCCACCACCCTGGTCGTGCAGGCCCTGTACGACGCGGCCGACGACGACTCGGCGACGGGTGGTCCGGATCTCTACCGCCGGATCTTCCCGATCGTCACCGTCATCACCGACGAGGGCTTCCGCAGGCTCAGCGAGGAGGAGTCCTCGGAGCTCGCCCGCGCCATCACAGAACGGCGCATGGAGCAGCCCGACGGCCCGCGCGCCGCCCTGCTCTGACCATCCGTCTCCCTGTAGGAGCCCAGAAGAAAGGGACGGACAGCCGGTGTCGACTCCGTTCTATGTGTCACCCCAGCAGGCCATGGCCGACCGGGCGGAATACGCCCGGAAGGGCATCGCCCGCGGTCGCAGCCTTGTCGTGCTGCAGTATGCCGACGGGATCGTGTTCGTCGGCGAGAACCCGTCCCGTGCGCTGCACAAGTTCAGCGAGATCTACGACCGGATCGGCTTCGCGGCCGCCGGCAAGTACAACGAGTACGAGAACCTGCGGATCGGTGGTGTGCGTTACGCGGATCTGCGCGGTTACACCTACGACCGTGACGATGTGACGGCCCGTGGGCTGGCGAACGTGTACGCGCAGACGCTCGGCACGATCTTCTCCAGTGCCGGGGAGAAGCCGTACGAGGTGGAGCTGGTGGTGGCCGAGGTCGGTGCGACCGCGGCCGGGGATCAGATCTACCGGCTTCCGCACGACGGTTCGATCGTGGACGAGCACGGTTCGGTCGCGGTCGGTGGGAACGCGGAGCAGATCAGCACGTTCCTGGATCAGCGGCACCAGGACGGGATGACGCTGTCGGAGGCGCTGAAGTTGGCGGTGCAGGCGCTGTCCAGCCAGGCGAACGGTGCCGACAAGGCGATTCCGGCGGAGCGGCTGGAGGTGGCGGTGCTGGACCGGACGCGTGCGCAGCAGCGGAAGTTCAAGCGGATTCGCGGCCGGCAGCTGTCGCGGCTGCTCGAGGCGGATGTTCCGGCGGCGGCGCAGGCCGATGCCGTGTCGAACGACGAGGCTCCGGAGGACGAGGCGGAGTAGTACCGCCGGTTCGTGTGAGGCCCCGGTTCGCCCTGTGAGGGCGGGCCGGGGCTTCGTCGTGTTCAGGGGGCGGGAGCGGGGCCGGAGGAGTCGCGGACGATCAGTTGGACGGGGATGTCGGGGGCGGTCCAGGGGGCGCCGTCGAGGACGGCGAGGAGGGCGGTCATGCCCTGTTCGCCGACGCGTTCGGCGGGGAGGTGGACCGTGGTGAGTTCGGGGTCGACGGCGGTGGCGAGGGCGAGGTCGTCGAAGCCGGTGACGGAGAGGTCGGTGGGGACGTGCAGGCCGAGGCGGCGGGCGGCCTTGCAGGCGCCGGCGGCGAGGATGTCGTCGTCGCAGACGACGGCGGTGGGCCGGTCTCCGGGGGCCTTGAGGGTGGCCTCCATGGCCGTACGGGCGCCGTCGACGCTGAGTGGGGCCCGTACGGTGCGCAGCTCGGCGTGGGGGCGCAGGTGGGCGCTGAGGGCTTGGGCGCGGATGTCGAAGGTCCAGGAGTCGACGGCGGAGGCGAGGTGGAGGAAGCGGCGGTGGCCGAGGGTGAGGAGGTGTTCGGTGACCTGGCGCATGCCGTCGGCCATGGCGAGGTTGACGTGGGCGGCGGCGGTGCCGGCGGCGGGGTCGCTGTCGAGCATGACGAGGGGGAGGCCGTTGCCGCCGAGTGCGTCGAGGGCGTCGGCGGCCATGGAGGAGGCGATGACGCCGTCGAGGGCGGCGCGGGCGGAGGCGAAGGGGTCGCGGGCGGGGCCGGTGCCGTCGGGGGAGGGGTAGAGGACGACGCCGAAGCCGTGTTCGGCTGCGATGCGGGCGGCGCCGGTGTAGACGCGGGCGAAGAATTCGTTGGTGAGGGCGGGGACGACGAGGAGGGCGGTGCGGGTGGTGCCGAGGCGGAGGTTGCGGGCGGCGAGGTTGGGGCGGTAGCCGACGCGGGCGGCTGTTTCGCGGACGTGGTCGGCGGTGCGGGGGGAGACGCGGCCGCGCCATTTGTCGCCGAGGACGAGGGAGACGGTGGCCTGGGAGACCCCGGCGGCGGTGGCGACGTCCCGGCTGGTGGGTCTCGTCACACGGGCTCCTGAAGTGCGTGGTCGGCGGGGTGGCGGGGTGGTCGCGGGTTCCGCTGGGTGGACCCGTGAGCTGGGGCCATGGTACGTATGACGAGTCACGTTATACGTATTACCCCGGCTCGATCCGGGCAGAAGGGGGCGCTCATGGCCGCGGGATACGCGGAGCTGCTCAGGACCCGGCATGCCGCGAGGCTGCTGGTGGGCACGCTCATAGGCCGGCTGCCCAATGCCACGGCGCCGATCGCGATCGTGCTGTTCACGCGGGCCGAGGGGGGCAGCTACAGCCTGGCGGGGGCGCTGGCCGCCGCGTACGGGGTGGCGAACGCGGTGGGCCAGCCGCTGCTCGGGCGGGCGGTGGACCTGTACGGGCAGCCGCGCGTCCAGCTGCCGGCCGCGGTGCTCTCCGCGCTGGGCATGGTGTGGCTGGCCGCGGCGGGTACCGCGCCGGTGGCGGCCGCGTACGCCGCGGTGGTCGTCGCGGGGTTGTTCACGCCGCCTCTGGAGGGCGGGCTGCGGGCGCTGTGGCCGGGTGTGCTGGGCGGCAAGGAGGAGCGGGTGCACGCCGCGTACGCGATGGACGCGGTGGCCCAGGAGGTCATGTTCACGGTCGGTCCGCTGCTGGTGACGCTGTTCGTGTCGCTGTGGTCGCCGGCCGCGGCGCTGCTGGCGCTGAACGCGATCGGGGTGCTGGGTGCGCTGTCGGTGGTGGTGAGCGAGCCCTCCCGCACGTGGCGTTCGGCGCCGCGTGAGGCGCACTGGCTGGGGGCGCTGCGCTCGCGGGGCCTGCTGGCCCTGCTGGGTGCGTTCTTCTTCGTGGGGACGGCTCTGGGGTCGATCACCGTGGCGGGTGTGGCGTACGCGGACGGCCACGGGAACCAGGCGGTGTACGGGTGGCTGATGGCGGCGCTGGGGCTGGGTGCGCTGATCGGCGGTGTGTTCTACGGGTCCCGTGAGTGGGCGGGCGCGCCGGAGCGGCGGCTGCGGATGCTGGTGGCGCTGCTGGCGCTGTGCTACCTGCCGCTGGTGCTGACGCCGGGGCCGGTGGCGATGACGCTGCTGGCGGCGCTGGCGGGTGTGTTCCTGGCGCCGGCGCTGGCGTGTGCGTTCATCGTGGTGGACCGGCACGCGCCGGCGGGAACGGTGACGGAGGCGTTCTCGTGGCTGGTGACGTTCTTCGGCGTGGGCGCGGCGATCGGTACGGGGGCGGCGGGGCCGGCGGTGGAGCTGGGCGGTACGGCGGCGGGCTTCGGTGTGGCGGGCGTGGCGGGTTCCGCGGCGTTGCTGGTGCTGACGGCCACTCAGGGGGTGCTGGCAACTGGGGGCCGGAGCCGCGCGGTGGCGGGGGCGGCTGAGGGGTCGTCCGAAGACGCCGCCGAGGTGCCGTCGGGGGCCCGGGCGGAGGGCTGATCGGGGGCCGGCTGGGAGGCCGGTCGCCCGGGTGTGTCGGGGCCGTCGTCGGAAACTGATCGAAATGGCGCTCTCGAACCCGGTTTCAGAAGAGGGCAGAAGGCGTAATGTTCAGTCATGGACCGCCGCATTTTCGGGCTGGAGAACGAGTACGGCGTCACGTGCACGTTCAGGGGACAGCGCCGACTGTCTCCTGACGAAGTGGCGCGCTACCTCTTCCGCCGTGTTGTGTCATGGGGCCGCAGCAGCAATGTCTTCCTGCGGAACGGCGCCCGTCTGTACCTTGACGTGGGTTCGCATCCGGAATATGCAACTCCCGAATGCGACAACGTGACCGAACTGGTCACGCACGACAAGGCCGGCGAGCGCATTCTCGAAGGACTGCTCGTCGACGCCGAACGCCGCCTGCACGAGGAGGGAATCGCGGGCGACGTCTATCTCTTCAAGAACAACACCGACTCGGCGGGCAACTCGTACGGCTGCCACGAGAACTACCTGGTGGCCCGGCACGGGGAATTCTCCCGCCTGGCGGACATTCTCATTCCCTTCCTCGTCACGCGGCAGCTGATCTGCGGTGCGGGCAAGGTGCTCCAGACTCCTCGGGGCGCTGTCTACTGCGTGAGCCAGCGGGCCGAGCACATCTGGGAGGGCGTCAGCTCCGCGACGACCCGTTCGCGGCCGATCATCAACACCCGGGACGAGCCGCACGCGGATGCCGAGCGCTACCGCCGGCTGCACGTGATCGTGGGCGACTCGAACATGTCCGAGACGACCATGCTGCTCAAGGTCGGGGCCACCGACCTGGTGCTGCGCATGATCGAGGCGGGCACGGTGATGCGGGACCTGACCCTGGAGAACCCGATCCGGGCGATCCGCGAGGTCAGCCACGACATCACCGGTCAGCGCAAGGTGCGCCTGGCGAGCGGCCGGGAGGCCTCGGCGCTGGAGATCCAGCGGGAGTACTACGACAAGGCGGTGGACTTCGCCGAGCGGCGGGGCATCCGTACCGGCGTGGTGGACCAGGTGCTGGAGCTGTGGGGCCGGACGCTCGACGCGATCGACGCGGAGGACCTGGACCGGATCGGGACCGAGATCGACTGGGTCATGAAGTACCAGCTGATCGAGCGGTACCGGGGCAAGCACAACATGACCATGTCGAATCCGCGGGTCGCCCAGATAGACCTCGCGTACCACGACATCCACCGCCGGCGCGGGCTGTACTACCTGCTGGAGCGCAAGGGGCAGGCGGCGCGGATCTGCAACGACCTGAAGATCTTCGAGGGCAAGTCGGTGCCTCCGCAGACGACGCGGGCGCGGCTGCGCGGTGACTTCATCCGGCGTGCGCAGGAGCAGCGGCGGGACTTCACGGTGGACTGGGTCCACCTGAAGCTGAACGACCAGGCGCAGCGGACGGTGCTGTGCAAGGACCCGTTCCGGTCGGTGGACGACCGGGTGGAGAAGCTGATCGCCGGCATGTGAGTGCGTGGTGTGACATAGCACCGATCTTGGGCAGGGCCTCGTGCGGTCTCGTACGGGGCCCTGCTCACGGCTTAGAGTGGCGGGCGACCGCCTTGCCGTCTGAGATCTGAGGAACACGTGCGCCGACTTGCCGGCCTGCTTGTCGTACCCCTGCTGCTGCTGTCGACAGCGGCGTGTGGCGACGACAGCGGCTCCGACTCCGCCCAGATGAAGAACGGGGTGCCCGCGATCAGCAAGGGCGCCAAGTTCGGGGAGACGCCCACCCTGTCGCAGGGGAAGGGCGAGCCGCCCAAGGACCTGAAGGTGGAGACCCTCAGCGAGGGCGACGGCCCGGCGCTGAAGAAGGGCGACATCGCCCAGGTCAACTACCTCGGCCAGGTGTGGGACGGCAAGGAGCCGTTCGACGCCAGCTTCGGCAAGGGCAAGCCGTTCGACGTGACCATCGGCGCGGGCATGGTCATCAAGGGCTGGGACCAGGGCCTGGAGGGCCAGAAGGTCGGCAGCCGCGTCGAGCTGGTCATCCCGCCGGCGCTCGGTTACGGCGAGCAGGGCTCGGGCGACAAGATCAAGCCGAACGCCACGCTGGTCTTCGTCGTGGACATCGTCAAGGGCACCTCCGTCCCGGCCTCGGCCACGGGCAAGGAGGTCGCCCAGGAGAACAAGGACCTGCCCAAGGTCGGTACGAACACGGACGGCAAGGAAGTCGCCGTGACCGTCCCGAAGGACACCGCCGAGCCGGCCAAGCTGGTCTCGAACTACGTCCTCGAGGGCGACGGTGCCGTGGTGAAGGACACCGACAACGTCGTGGTCAAGTTCAACGGCAAGACGTGGAAGGACGACAAGACCTTCGAAAGCACGTACACCACCGACACGACGGTCACCTGGCCGATGGAGCAGCTGTCGGTCAAGGGCCTGAAGGAAGGCCTCCTCGGCAAGAAGGTCGGCAGCCGCATCCTGCTGGTCATCCCGCCGGACCTGGCCTTCGGCGACAAGGAGCAGGGCACCATCCCGGCCAAGTCGACGCTGGTGTTCAGCCTCGACATCCTCGCCGTGATGTAAGACTGTTCCGGTTGGCCCCCGTTCGTACGTATGAGGAGCAGTTCCGTGAGCGACAAGCTCGAGAAGCCCGAGATCGACTTCTACGAGGGCGGCGTTCCGGCCGACCTGGTCATCAAGGAGATCTGGGAGGGCGACGGCGCCGAGGCCAAGGCCGGCAAGGTCGTCAAGGTCCACTATGTGGGTGTCGCCCTTTCCACCGGCGAGGAGTTCGACGCCTCCTGGAACCGCGGGACGCCGCTGGAGTTCAAGCTGGGCGCCGGTCAGGTCATCACGGGCTGGGACAAGGGCATCCAGGGCATGAAGGTCGGCGGCCGCCGGCAGCTGGTCATCCCCGCGCACCTCGCCTACGGTGACCGCGGCGCGGGCGGCGGCGTGATCGCCCCGGGCGAGACGCTGATCTTCGTCTGCGACCTGATCGCCGTCTGATCCCTTAAGGACGCGCACGCTGAGGGCCCCCGCCGTGAGGCGGGGGCCCTCGCTTTTGTCCGGGACCGCCGGGACGGTACGGTCAGCGCTCACGGGTGTGTGTGTCGAGAACGGGGGAACGGCGTCGATGGCGATTGCCAAGGCCGAGCGGCTGATGAATCTGGCGCTGTGCCTGCTGGGTACCCGACGGCCGCTGAGCAAGCGGGAGTTGCGCGGTTCCATCGAGGCCTACCTGGAAGCCGGCAACGACGAGTCCTTCAACCGCATGTTCGAGCGGGACAAGGACGATCTGCGGGAACTCGGCCTCGTCATCGAGACGGTGGAGAACCTGGAGGGCGAGCCCGGTTACCTCGCCCGCCGGGACAGCAACCGGCTGCCTCCCGTCTCCCTGGACGCCGAGGAGGCCGCGGCCCTGGGCCTGGCGGCGAAGGTCTGGCAGCAGGCCCGGCTCGCCGGGGCCGCCAGCGGCGCCCTGCAGAAGCTGCGCGCAGGCGGGATGCCGGAGGCGGGGGACCCGTATGAGGGGCAGCACAGCGCCATCGAGCCGCGCATCCCGGTCCACGAGGCGGCTTTCGAGCCGCTGATGCTGGCCTGCCGGGACCGCCGGCCGGTGGTCTTCGACTACCGCAAGTCCACCGCCGCCGCGCCCGGGACCCGGCAGGTGGAGCCCTGGGCGCTGGAGTGCTGGCGCGGCCACTGGTACCTGGCCGGATTCGATCGCGACCGCGGGGCGGAGCGGGTGTTCCGGCTCTCCCGGATCACCGGCAAGGTGCGCTCCCGCGCGGGCAAGTACACCGCCGAGGTGCCGGACGTGGTGACCGTACGGGAGACCGTGGAGAGCTGGGCCGGGGAGAGTGCGGATCGCTCCGCGCTGATCCGGCTGCGCGCCGGGGCGGGCTACCCGCTGCGGGCCAAGGCCACCGCCGTGCGCGAGGGCGGGGACGGCTGGGACGAGCTGGAGATCCCGTACGGGCACGGGCTGGACGCCTGGCTCGTGGAGTTCGGCCCGGACGTGGTGGTCGTGGAACCCGCCGATCTGCGGGCGGACGTGGTGGACCGGCTGCGCGCCGTCGCCCAGGGCTGACCCGGAACACCTGTAGCTACGCCCTGAGGGGGAGACGTACCAGCATGGCTGCCAACGCCATCGACCAGACCCGCCGGATGCTGTCCCTGGTGACGTATCTGCGCGAGCGCCCGGGCGCGCACGTCGCCGACGTCGCGCGCGCCTTCGGGATCACCGAGGACGAGCTGATCTCGGACCTCGACGTGCTGCCCATGTGCGGGACCAGCTTCCGCGGCGGGGACCTGCTCGACATCGACACCGACGGCGAGCGGATCTGGTGGCGCAATCCCGACGCCTCGGGCGAGTCCACCGCCGAGCCGCTGCGGCTGGCCGCCGACGAGGCGACCGCGCTGCTGGTCGCCGCCCGCGCGGTGGCGACCCTGCCGGGGCTGCGCGAGGGCGACCGGGACGCGCTGCTGCGGGCCACCGCCAAGCTGGAGGCCGCGGCGGGCGAGGCCGCCGGTGCCAGTTCCCGGCTGTCGGTGACCTTCGAGTCGGAGGGCGGGGTCTTCGCGGACGTCGACCGGGCCATCGCGGAGCGGCGCCGGCTGTGGCTGCGGTACTACTCGCCGGCGCGCGACGAGCTCACCGAGCGCAAGGTCGACCCGATCCGGCTCTTCGCCGTCGGGCACACCTACATGGAGGGGTGGTGCCACCTCTCCGAGGCCCGGCGCACCTTCCGTCTCGACCGGGTCGCGGAGATCCGGCTGCTGGACGAGCGGGCCGAGCCGCCCGCCATCGAGCCGCGCGACCTGTCCGAGGGGCTGGTCCAGCCGGCCGCCGAGGACCCGGAGGTGGTGGTCGAGGTCGGGCCCGGCGGGCGCTGGGTGGCCGAGTACTACCCGCACGACAGCGCGGAGGAACTGGCCGGGGGCGGCCTGCGGATCACGCTGCGCAGCCCGGACCCGGCCTCCCTGCGCCGGCTGGCGCTGCGGCTGGGCCGCGAGGGGCGGATCGTGGCCCCCGTGGAGCTGGCGGACAGTGCGCGCAGCGCGGCCCGGGAAGCACTCGCGGGGTACGGGGAACAGGTCTGAGGGGAGCAGGGGTCGATGTCGCCTGTGTCGGGTACGTCAGTTTCGTCAGCTTCAACGGGGTGCGTGGCCTTCAAGGCGGCGTGTCCTGACTGCCTCGCCCGCTTCGAGCTGGACGCGGCAGCCCTGCGGCTGGTCATCGGCGGCAGCCGGCGGACCACCTTCTACTCCTTCACCTGCCCGCAGTGCGGGGCGTCCGTCCGCAAGCCCGCGGGTGAGCGCATCGTGGAACTGCTGACCGGCGGAGGCGTGAGCACCCTGCGCAGTGTCTGAGCCGCCCGGTGGCCTAGGCTCGTCCCATGCTGTGGCCGATGTTCGCAATTGCCCTGGGCTTCCTCGGGATCGCCGTCCTCGCCGTGCCCGCCGTACGGGTGTTCGTGGAGGTCCGCAGGCTCTCCGCGCAGGTCGCGGCGGCCAGCCGTCGGATCACGGACGCCACGGAGGACCTCGAGCGGGCCGCGGCCGATCTTGCCCGGACGGGCCGCGGAGTGCGGCCGTGAACCGGGGCGAACCGGGGCGAACGGGGTGTGATCCCCGGTTCCGCGCGCAAGCGGGGATACCCCGGGGGATTGCCGGGCGTTAACCCCCGGGGGTTACGATCCTTGCCTGAGCGGTTACCGGATCTGTGTCCGAGCCGTCCACAGCCACCACAACCAGCCGTTTCGGTGAGAAGGAAGACACACATGATCGGCAATCTGAAGCCCCTTGAGATCCTTCTGATCATCGCTGTCATCGTGCTGCTGTTCGGCGCCAAGAAGCTCCCCGAGATGGCCCGTTCCCTCGGCAAGTCGGCCCGTATCCTCAAGAGCGAGGCCAAGGCCATGAAGAAGGACGGCGAAGCGGAGGACGCGGCCGCCGCGGCCCCGGCCGCCGACCAGGCTCCGCAGCAGCCCGTCGCCCCGCGCACCATCCAGGCCGCGCCCGGTGACGTCACCAGCTCCCGGCCCGTCAGCGAGCCGAACCGCACCACCCAGGGCTGACGAAAGCCGGACACGCCAGTCATCTGCAACGAGACAAGGGACGTGGGTTGCTCAAGTCTGCCCGCAAGCAGGAGAAACAAGGACGACAGGCCAAGGACGCCGAAGGGCGCATGCCTCTCGTCGAGCACCTGCGTGAGCTGAGAAACCGTCTGCTGAAGTCGGTCCTGGCGATCCTGGTGATCACGGCCGTCGCCGCCTTCTTCTACCGGGACATCATCAACTTCCTGTTGAAGCCGATGCTGGACTCCGTCGGCTGCACCAACGGTGTGGTGACCCAGCGCAATGGCAAGCCCTGCGCCGACATGACCGTGAACGGCCTGATCTCGGCCTTCTCGATCGCCCTGAAGGTCTCGCTGATGGCCGGTGTGGTGCTCTCCACACCGGTGTGGCTCTACCAGCTGTGGGCGTTCGCCGCCCCCGGCCTGCACCACCACGAGAAGAAGTACGCGCGGGGCTTCGTCGCGGTCGGCGCTCCCCTCTTCCTGGCCGGTGCGGTCCTCGCGTACAAGATCCTCCCGCAGACCGCGGTGATCCTGCTCGAATTCACGCCGGACCACGCGCGCAACCTGCTGCCGGTCGACGACTACCTCGACCTGATCGCCCGCATGGTGATCGTGTTCGGCCTGGCCTTCGAGCTGCCGCTGCTGCTGATCCTGCTGAACTTCACCGGTGTGCTGACGGCGAAGCGGCTGGCGAGCTGGTGGCGCGCCATGGTCCTGGGCATCACGGTCTTCGCCGCCTTCGCGACGCCCACCGGCGACCCGCTCACCATGCTGGCGCTGGCCGGCCCGATCGTGGCCCTCTACTTCGTCGCGCTCGGCATCTGCCTGGTCAACGACCGCAGGCGCAGGCGCAACGACCCCGACGCGGGTCTCGACGACGACGAGGCCGCCGAGCTGGACCTCACCCCGGCGCCGATCGGCCAGATGGAAGCGGTCCCCGCGCCCGCCGCGCTGCCCGGCCAGACGGACGGCGGCCGCCAGCGGATCAACGGCTACGACGACGCCACCTGACGGGTACTCCTCCAGCCACCGCTGGGAGGGGCCCCCGCGATGCGTGAGCTCTGAGATCACGCTGTTCGTCAATCCCACCGCGGGACGCGGCCGGGGCGCGCACGCCGCGCAGCCGGCCGCCTCGGGGCGCTGCGGCCGCGCACTTAAATGATCGCGACTGTTGTCAGAGGGGGCGGGTAGGCTCGATCTCAAGATGACCGAAGAACTCTCACCGGCCGAGCGGTACGCCGCTGCCCGGATCCGCGCCGCCGAAGAGGCCAGCGCGCTGGCGCCCTTCCGCGAGATGTACGCATTCGACCTGGATCCGTACCAGGTCGAGGCCTGTAAGGCACTGGAGGCGGGCAAGGGCGCCCTGGTGGCCGCCCCGACCGGCTCGGGCAAGACGATCGTCGGCGAGTTCGCCGTGCACCTGGCCCTCCAGCAGGGCCGCAAGTGCTTCTACACGACGCCCATCAAGGCCCTGTCGAACCAGAAGTACGCCGACCTCGTCAAGCGCTACGGCGCCGACAAGGTGGGCCTGCTGACCGGCGACAACAGCGTCAACTCCGAGGCGCCGGTGGTCGTGATGACCACCGAGGTGCTCCGCAACATGCTGTATGCGGGCTCCCAGTCGCTGCGCGGCCTCGGCTACGTCGTCATGGACGAGGTGCACTACCTCTCCGACCGGTTCCGCGGAGCCGTCTGGGAGGAAGTGATCATCCACCTCCCCGAGTCGGTGACCCTGGTGTCGCTGTCGGCGACCGTGTCCAACGCCGAGGAGTTCGGTGACTGGCTGGACACCGTGCGCGGCGACACCGAGGTGATCGTCTCCGAGGAGCGGCCCGTACCGCTGTGGCAGCACGTCATGGCCGGCCGCCGGATCTTCGACCTCTTCGAGGAGGAGTCCGACCACGGAGGCCGCGGCTCCGCCCGCCGCGAGGTCAATCCCGACCTGCTGCGGATGGCGCGCGAGGAGAACAGCCGCACCTACAGTCCCAAGGACCGGCGGCGCGGGAAGATGGTCCGCGAGGCGGACCGCGAGCGCGAACGGCGCTCCCGCGGCCGGATCTGGACCCCCTCCCGGCCCGAGGTCATCGCCCGCCTCGACGGGGACGGGCTGCTGCCGGCCATCAACTTCATCTTCAGCCGGGCCGGATGCGAGGCCGCCGTCCAGCAGTGCCTGTACGCGGGCCTGCGGCTCAACGACGATTCCGCGCGCCTGCGGGTCCGCGAGATCGTCGAGGCGCGGACCGCCTCCATCCCACGCGAGGACCTCCACGTCCTGGGCTACTACGAGTGGCTCGAAGGCCTGGAGCGGGGCATCGCCGCGCACCACGCGGGCATGCTGCCCACCTTCAAGGAGGTCGTGGAGGAGCTCTTCGTACGGGGCCTGGTCAAGGCCGTCTTCGCCACCGAGACCCTGGCCCTGGGCATCAACATGCCCGCGCGCACGGTCATCCTGGAGAAGCTGGTCAAGTGGAACGGCGAGCAGCACGCCGACATCACCCCCGGCGAGTACACGCAGCTGACCGGCCGGGCCGGGCGGCGCGGGATCGACATCGAGGGCCACGCGGTGGTGCTGTGGCAGCGGGGCATGGACCCGGCGGCGCTCGCCGGGCTCGCGGGTACCCGTACGTATCCGCTGCGCTCCAGCTTCAAGCCCTCCTACAACATGGCCGTGAACCTGGTCAGCCAGTTCGGGCGGCACCGCTCGCGCGAGCTGCTCGAGACCTCCTTCGCGCAGTTCCAGGCCGACCGCTCGGTCGTCGGGATCTCCCGGCAGGTGCAGCGCAACGAGGAGGGCCTGGAGGGCTACCGGGAGGGCATGACCTGCCACCTCGGCGACTTCGAGGAGTACGCGCAGCTGCGCCGGGACCTCAAGGACCGCGAGACCGACCTGGCCAAGCAGGGCGCGGCGCAGCGGCGGGTGCAGGCGGCCAGTTCGCTGGAGAAGCTCAAGCCGGGCGACATCATCCACGTGCCGACGGGCAAGTTCGCCGGGCTCGCGCTGGTCCTGGACCCGGGCGTGCCGGCCGGGCGGGTCGACGGGCACCGCGGGTACGAGTACGCGGAGGGCCCGCGGCCGCTCGTGCTCACCGCCGAGCGGCAGGTCAAGCGGCTCGCCGCGATCGACTTCCCCGTTCCGGTGGAGGCGCTCGACCGGATGCGGATCCCCAAGACCTTCAACGCCCGCTCCCCGCAGTCCCGTCGGGACCTGGCCTCCCAACTGCGGTCCAAGGCAGGGCACATCACGCCGGAACGGCATGGGCGCGGCCGGGCCGCGGCAGCGGACGACCGCGAGATCGCCCGGCTCCGGGCGGAGCTGCGGGCGCACCCCTGCCACGGCTGCGACGAGCGTGAGGACCACGCCCGTTGGGCGGAGCGCTACCACCGGCTCAAGCGGGACACGCAGCAGCTGGAGCGGCGGATCGAGGGACGGACGAACACCATCGCCCGCACCTTCGACCGGATCCACGCACTCCTGACCGAGCTGGACTACCTGCGCGAGGACGAGGTCACCGTGCACGGCAAGCGGCTCGCCCGGCTGTACGGCGAGCTGGACCTGCTGGCTTCCGAGTGCCTGCGCGCGGGCGTCTGGGAGGGCCTGAGCCCGGCCGAACTGGCCGCCTGCGTCTCGGCGCTGGTCTTCGAGGCACGGCAGTCCGACGACGCGGTCGCGCCGAAGGTGCCGGGCGGCGCGGCGAAGGCCGCCCTCGGCGAGATGGTCCGCATCTGGGGCCGGCTCGACGCCCTGGAGGAGGAGCACCGCATCAACCAGGCGGAGGGCGTGGGCCAGCGCGAGCCGGACCTCGGCTTCGCGTGGGCGGCCTACCAGTGGGCCTCCGACAAGGGCCTGGACGAGGTGCTGCGCGAGGCGGAGATGCCGGCCGGCGACTTCGTGCGCTGGTGCAAGCAGGTCATCGACGTGCTGGGGCAGATCGCCGCCGCGGCCCCGTCGGCCTCAGGTGACAGCGGGAGCACAGTGGCCAAGAACGCCCGCAAGGCCGTCGAGGCGCTGTTGCGGGGTGTAGTGGCCTACAGCTCCGTCGGCTAGCCGCTTTTGGGGCTTCCTCCGAGCGTGGGGATGGCGTGATCTGATCTCTTGCCATGATCGAATCGACGTGCTGTGTGCGACGATCGGCGTATGAGTCGGGGAACAGGTGAAGGGCCGATACGGGTCGGTCGGCCACGCGCCGACCGGCTGAGACCGCGGAGCGACCGGCCGCCGCGCGAGGAACTCCTCTGCGCGGCGGCCGAGTTGTTCACCGTCCGGGGGTACGCGGCGACCACCACGCGGGTGGTCGCCGAACGGGCCGGAATGCGTCAGGCCACGATGTACCACTACTTCGGCGGCAAGGAGGACCTCCTCGCCGAACTGCTGGAGTCCACGGTCGCACCCTCGCTGGTGCTGGCCAGGAGGCTGCTCGCCGATACCGGTCGGCCCGCCGCGCGACGGCTGTGGGAGCTGTGCCGCTCCGACGTGCTGCTGCTGTGCGGGGGCCCGTACAACCTGGGGGCGCTCTACCTGCTGCCCGAGGTGGCGGGCGCGCGCTTCGAGCGGTTCCGCCGGATGCGCGGTGAACTCAAGGCCGCCTACCGCGTGTTGCTCGACGGGACCGGTGCGCGCGCCGAACTGGCCGGGGACGGGTCCGCCCTGGCGCTGCGCAACGACCTCGTCTTCGGGCTGATCGAGGGCGTCATGCTGATCCACCGTGCCGATCCGGGACGGCCGGTCACCGTCTTCGCGGAGGCCACCGCCGATGCGGCGCTGCGCATCGCGGGGGCGCGGGCCCGGCCTGATCGGCACGAGCCGCCCTAGTGCTGTGACCGGAAAGGTCCACCGGGTCGCGGCGCCCGGCACGGCACCTCGCCGCGTTGTCGGACCACGCAAGTACGTCCAGTACGAGCCGCGGCCCTCCGCCTTGCGATGCACCGCACCGAACACCGCGACCCGGCAAACCTTTCCGGCCACAGCACTAGCCGGCGTCCTTGCCGGGGCCCGTTTCCCAGGCGGCGCGGTCGTGCCAGGCCCGGAGGGTGCGGCCGCTCTCGAAGCGGTGGCTGATGCCGGTGACCGGGTCGGTGAACTCCAGTACGCGGGCCAGGAGTTGCAGCGGCCGGCGGTAGTCGTCCGGGGCGGGGTCGGTGACCTGCGGGTACACCGGGTCGCCCAGGATGGGCAGACCGAGGCCGTTCATGTGCACGCGCAGCTGGTGGGTGCGGCCGGTGTGCGGGGTCAGCCGGTAGCGGCCCAGTCCGCCCCGGGCTTCGGTGAGTTCCACCAGGCTCTCCGCGTTGGGCTCACCGCCGGGGACCTCGGCCGCCGCGATGATCCCACGGGCCTTCTCGATGCGGCTGCGGACCGTGCGCGGGAAGGTGAGCGCCGGGTCGTGGGGCGCCAGCGCCTCGTACTCCTTGTACAGGCGGCGCTGCTGGAACAGGAGCTGGTACGCCCCGCGGTCCTCGGGCCGGACGCTGAACAGCACCAGCCCCGCCGTCAGCCGGTCCAGCCGGTGCGCCGGGCTGAGGGCGGGCAGGTCCAGCTCCGCGCGGAGCCGGGCGAGGGCGGTCTGGGTGACGTGGCTGCCGCGCGGGGTGGTCGCGAGGAAGTGCGGCTTGTCCACGACCAGGAGGTGCGCGTCGCGGTACACGACACGGACCGCGAAGGGGACGGGCGCCTCGACCGGCAGGTCGCGGTGGAACCACAGGTAGGTGCCCGGCTCGTACGGGTCCCGCGCGTGCAGGACGCGGCCGCCGGGGCCGAGCACCCGGCCGGCGTCCAGCAGCCGGGCGACGGCCTCGGCCCCGGGGCCGCCCGCGTAGTGCGCGTCGAGGTAGCTCCCGAGGTCCGGCCAGGCGCCGTCCGGATCGGGGGCAGGCGCAGCCGGACCGGGTCGATGCCGGAGCGCTGGGGCAGGGGAGAAGGGGGTGGCTGGGCTCTGCGTCTCATCGGGGACAGGCTATGCGGACACCGCTACTGCTCGGTGAAGGTGCCCAGGTGGTTCGCATCGAGGGACTCGACGCGGACCGTGCCGTCTGCGAAGGTCACGCCGGTGCGGCCGGCCGCCATCTCGCCGGTGGTCTCGAAGCTGAAGGTGTCGCCGTCGTAGTGGGTGAGCGGGAAGAGCATCGGCTTGGGGCCGAGGGCGAGGGTCAGCGTGCCCTTGTTGTCGGCCGTCACGGTCGCCTTGCCGTAGTACGGGTTGTCGTAGGTGCCGGTGTAGGCGGCGCTGTCCTTGGCGGGCTTGGCGGAGGCGGGCGGGTGGGCGTAGTCGGTGGGGGATCGGGCGTTGTCGATCTCCTTCGCGTAGACGGACGCGAGCAGGGGAAGCCAGTCGGTCGTGGCTTTGCCGTGCTGGGCGACGTCGAAGAAATCGAGGGCGACGGCGTCGGCCAGGCCGACGGGGGCGCCGTTGGTGAGGACGACGATGCCGAGCTTCTCCAGGGGGAGCATCGTGACGTTGGCGTTGGTACCGAGTTCGAAGGCGCCGGAGTGGCTCAGGCGCAGCCGGCCGGAGTCGTCGTAGGACACGTTCCAGCCGAGGCCGTAGAAGCCGGCGCGGCCGGAGGGGGAGGTGGGCGGCTGAGAGACGATCTGGGGAACGTGCGTGCGGGCGAGCGTGGCGGCGGGGATGATCCGCTTGCCGTCGAGGGTGCCGTCGGCCAGCTGGAGCCGCAGCCAGCGGGACATGTCGCGGGCGGTGGAACTGACGCCGCCGGCGGGGGCTTGGGCGTCCGGGTCGCGGACGTAGCGGGAGCTCCAGGTGCCGTCCGGGTTCTTGACGTGGGTGGCCGCGTGGTCGGGGGCGTTGACGTAGGCGGAGAACTCGGTGCTGGTGTGCGTCATGCCGGCGGGCTTGAAGAGGGTGTCGGCGCTGAGCTTCTGCCAGCTGGTGCCCTTGGCGCGGGCGAGGGCCTCGGCGGCGGCGGTGAGGCCGAAGTTGGTGTAGGCGTAACTCGCGCGGAACGGGGTGAGGGGTTCCAGGCGCAGGTGGTCGAGGATGTACGACTGGTCGTAGCCGAGGTCCTCGAGGAGGTCGCCGGCGTGGTCGGGGAGGCCGCTGCGGTGGGAGAACAGGTCGGCGGCGGTGACGTGGCCGGTGACCCAGGGGTCCTTCAGGGAGAACCCGGGGAGCGGGGTGTGGCGGTCCCACTCGTCGGGGCCGGTGAGGGCGCCGGCCACGACGGTGGAGGAGACCGGCTTGGAGAGCGAGGCGATCTGGAAGACGGTGTCGGGGCCGACGGCGGCACTCTCGCCGGTGCGGCGGACGCCGAATCCTTTGAGGTGGACGACCTTGTCGTCGTGGACGACGGCCACGGAGACGCCGGGGACGCCGGTGCGGCGCATCATGTCCTGGACCGTGCCGTCCAGGCGGGCCACGGCCTTGGCGACCGCGTCGTCGGTGAGGGCGGGGGTCGGTGCGGGTGGCGGGCTGGGGGCCGTTGTGCCTGCGGTGCTCAGCAGGACGACTGCCGCTACGGCCACTACCGCTGCGCGGAGCGTACGCATGGGGTCATTGTCCCGCTGGGTTTGCGACCGCGCGCGGGCTGGGTCCGGCGGGGGCCGGGTGCGGCGCCGTTCCCGGGGCTCCGCCCCGGACCCCGCGCCTCAAACGCCGGCGGGGCTGGATATTTGGTGCGGCGGGGTGGGCGGGTGCGGCGCCGTTGCCGGGGGCGCTGCCCCCGGGCCCCGCGCCTCGACGCCGGCGGGGCTGGGACTGGCTCGGCGTCGCCGCAGGCGGCTACGCGGCCGTGGCGTGGTCCTGTTCGGCTTCTACTGCTGCGTTCCAGTCGCGCTTGATCGCGCGCCAGCCTTCGTCCGTCTCGCCCAGGCGCCAGTACCCGGAGATCGACAGGCGTTCGCGGGCGATGCCGCGTTCCAGGCGGAGGTGGCGGCGGAGCTCCTTCACGAAGGCCGCCTCGCCGTGGACGAAGGCGTGGACGTCCGTGGAGGGGAACTCCAGCGCCATGACCGCCTCCACCAGCGCCTCGCCGATCGGGCGGTCGCCGCGGTGCAGCCAGACCGGGACGACCCCGTCCGGGGTGGCGACCTTCTGCTCGGCCGCCGGGCCCTCGATCTCCACGAAGGCGTGGACCCGCGCACCCGCCGGCATCCGCTCCATCGCCGCCGCGATCGCCGGCAGCGCGCTCTCGTCGCCGACCAGCAGGTGCCAGCCGGCCGTCGGGTCCGGGGCGTAGGCGCCGCCCGGGCCGAGGAACCGTACGGCCTCACCCGGCTGGACCCGCGCCGCCCACGGCCCGGCCAGGCCCTCGTCGCCGTGGACGACGAAGTCGAGCGTCAGCTCGCGGTGTGCCGCGTCCCAGTTCCGTACGGTGTACGCGCGCTGCCTCGGCCACTGCGCCCGCGGGTAGTGGGCGCGGATCCGCTCCAGGTCCCACGGCTCGGGGTACGTGACGCCCTGCGGGGGGAAGAGGATCTTGACGTAGTGGTCGGTGAACTCGCCCGCGCCGAATCCGGCCAGCCCGTCACCACCCAGCACGATGCGCACCATGTGCGGTGTGAGCCGCTCGGTGCGTACGACGACGGCGGTGCCGATGGAACGGGCGCGTCCTTCTGCCACGGTGTCTCCCCTGACTCCCCTGAACCAAACTTAGGATAACCTAAGTTAGCACCTCAAGGGCGGAGCGCGCTGCTGAGACGCGACACGGCTCCACCCAGACCCCATCGACGGGCGAGGGCATCGACGAGTTCCGGCTGTGCCGGGACGGCCGGAAGGGCAGCGTCGAACGGCGGGAGCGGGACGTCGGCGGCCACCTGGACCACCTTCGGAGCCACGGCCAGGTAGGGGCGGGATTCGTCCAGGCGCTTGCGCTGGGTGGGTGTCAGCTTCGACTTCGGGTCGTCGACCGCCGCGATGACCCCGGCGAGCGAGCCGTAGGCGTCGAGGAGCTTCGCCGCCGTCTTCTCGCCGATGCCGGGGACGCCCGGCAGGCCGTCGCTCGGGTCCCCGCGCAGCAGCGCCAGGTCGGCGTACCCGGGGCCGTCCACCCCGTACTTCTCGCGCAGCCACGCCTCGTCCGTCACCTGGAGGGTGCCCACGCCCTTGAGGGGGTAGAGCACCCGCCGCTGCCTGGCGTCGTCCACCAGCTGGTACAGGTCGCGGTCGCCCGTGACGATGTCCACCGGGCCGCTCGCGCGGGCGGTGAGGGTGCCGATCACGTCGTCCGCCTCGTAACCGGCCACGCCCACACGGGCGATGCCGAAGGCGTCCAGCGCCGCCTCGATGATCGGGACCTGCGGGGCCAGCGTGTCGGGGGTCTCCTCCACGTCCGGTCCGGTCTCGGTCTCCACGGCGACCCGGTGGGCCTTGTACGAGGGGATCAGCTCCACCCGCCAGTGTGGCCGCCAGTCCGCGTCCATACAGGCCACGAGGTCGTCCGGCCGGTGGTCCTGGACCAGTCGGCCGATGAAGTCGAGCAGCCCGCGCACGGCGTTGACCGGAGTGCCGTCGGGGGCCTTCACGGAGTCCGGCACGCCGAAGTAGGCCCGGTAGTAGAGGGAGGCGGTGTCCAGGAGCATCAGGCGTCGTGTCGTCACGCAGACGATGATGCCGCAACGCCACCCCCGGGCCGCCGGGCGGCCACGGACGGTGAGCGATCCGGTACGGGAACACCGGTGCACGCGAAACACGGGGCGGTTGCTGCGTAAGGTGCTTACAGCACACCGATGTGCGACGGACAAGGGGAGGGCAGCCCCGAAATGAACGACAGGGACGGCACGGACGGCCTGGACGACAAGAGCCCCAGGGACATGGCCATGGACAGGGAAAAGGACAAGGACAAGGACGGCAAGGAGCCGCTCCGGGTGGGCGTCGCCGTGCGCAAGCGGCGCCGCGCGCTCCACCTGACCCTTGCCGCCGTGTCGGCGCGCAGCGGGCTGTCGGTCCCGTTCCTGAGCCAGATAGAGAACGAGCGGGCCCGGCCCAGCATGCGGTCCCTGGAACGGGTCGCCGACGCGCTGGAGACCACGGCCGTCGAGCTGCTCGCCGCGTCCGACACCGCGCGCACGGTGGACCTCGTACGGGCCGGTGACGCATCCGGGCTCACGCCGGTGCCGGGCGTACGGCCCCTCGTCCGCGGGCACCACCAGCTGCACGCCCTGGAGTTCACCGGGGACCAGGACGCCGGGCGCGAGTACCAGCACCGCAACGACGAGCTGATGTACGTGGTCGCGGGCGCCTGCCAGGTCGAGGCGGAAGGGCGGGCGTACCGGCTGGAGAGCGGCGACGCGCTGTTCCTGTCGGGAGGCGTACGGCACCGCTGGCGGGCCGTCACCGAGGACACCCGGCTCCTGGTCGTGGCGGTGGGCGAGCACATCCACGCGACCTCCGAGCCGCCGTCCCCGGGGCACTGAGCGGCGTGCGGCGGGTCGTCTCGCTGGTGCCGTCCCTGACCGAGGCGGTGGCCGTGAGCGCGCCCGGGCTGCTCGTCGGGGCCACCGACTGGTGCACCCACCCCGGGGACCTCGGGGGCGCGGTGCGGATCGGGGGGACGAAGAACCCCGACGTACGCGGCATCGCGGAGCTGCGCCCGGACCTGGTGATCGCCAACGAGGAGGAGAACCGGGCCCCGGACCTGGCGGCGCTGCGGGCGGCCGGGCTGGAGGTGCTGGTCACCGAGGTACGCGACCTGCCCCAGGCCCTGCGCGAGCTGGACCGGCTGCTGGTGGGGGTGCTGGGGCTGCCGAGGCCGGGGTGGCTGGCGGACGCCGAGGCCGCGTGGGCCCGGGTGGAGCCGGCCGCCGAGCTGACGGCCTTCGTGCCAGTGTGGCGGCGGCCGTGGATGGTGCTGGGCCGGGACACCTTCGCGGGCGACCTGCTCGCCCGGCTGGGCGTGCGCAACGTCTACGCCGGGCACCCGGAGCGGTATCCGAGGATCCCGGTGGAGGAGCTCGCGGCCGCGGGCTGCGATCTGGCGGTGCTCCCGGACGAGCCGTACCGCTTCACCGCGCAGGACGGCCCTGAGGCCTTCCCGGGACTGCCCGCCGCGCTGGTCAGCGGCCGTCACCTCACCTGGTACGGGCCCTCGCTCGCCGAGGCTCCGGCCGTGCTGGCCGGGGCCATGCGGGAGGCGGGGCCGCCGCGTTAGGCGGCAGCGAGGAGGCGGCCGGTGAACAGGCCGCGCAGGGTGTGGGCGGCGGCGAGCAGCCAGGCGGTCAGCAGGGCGAGGAAGAGGGCCGCGGCGAGCCAGGCGAAGGCGGTCAGGCCGGTGTGGCGGGCCAGGCCGGCGGCGCCGGTGACGCAGGTGCCGACGGGGAAGGTCAGGGCCCACCAGGTCATCGAGAAGCCCATGCCGTTACGGGCGGCCCGCACCAGCATGGCCGCGGCGAGGGCCATCCACAGCAGGGCGAAGCCCATCACGGGGACCCCGTAGACGACCGCGAAGGCGCCGAGTGCGCCGGCGTAGGGGGCGCCGATCGACTGGGGGGCCATGTCGGCGAGCTGGTTCACGGCGGTGGTGGACTGGCCGAGGGGGCCGAGGACCAGAAAGAGCGTGGGGGTCAGGGCCAGGGGGAGGGGACCGCCCACGATCAGCCGGCCGAAGACCAGGGGGAGCATCAGCAGGGTGGCCAGCAGGCTGATGCCGAACATGGCGTAGCAGGCGAGCAGCATGGCTTCGCGGGGCTGGCCGGCGGGCAGGTGGGGTATCAGCAGGGGGCCGAGGGCGGCGGAGACCATGGGGGCGACCAGGGGGAGCAGCCAGACGGGGGTGGCCTGCCCGGCCTCGACCTGGTGGCGGACCACCATCAGGTAGGGCACCGTCACGGCCATGACCAGGCCGATCGCGGTGCCGGCGGTGAACAGCACGGCGTCGACGGCCACGGCTGCGCCGGTTCCGATCAGGTCCTTGCCGACGATGAGGGTGCCGCCGCCGACGGCCAGCAGCGCCATCGAGAGGCAGCCGTAGAACGGGGCGACGGCGGGGTCGAGGAGATGGGCGCGGGCCTGGTCGCGGTGGTGGAGCCAGTGGCCGGCGCGGGCGGTGAGCAGCACGGCGAGTGCGACGGCGGACAGCGCCCAGACGAGCTGGCAGGCCACGCGCTGGCCGGGGAGCTGGTAGGGGAGGGTGGCGCCGGCGTTGGCGACGATGGCCGTGCCCATGATCGAGGCGTACCAGTTGGGACCGAGCTGCCGCAGGGCCTGGTGGGCCCGGGGGGCGGTCTCGGGGGTGGTGACGGTGGTGCGGGGTCGCACGAGGGTGGTGGCCATGGATCCAGCGTCGTCCCTGGTGGGAGCGGGCGGCAGAGGCCTTCTCGCTATAGGGCCATAAACTGATGTTATGGGTAATGAGGAGTGGGTGCCGCTGGCGCACCGGGTGCCGGACCTGGGGGCGCTGGAGCTGCTGCTCGCGGTGGCGCGCGTGGGGAGCCTGAGCGGTGCGGCGAGGCGGCTGGGGATCACCCAGCCCGCGGCGAGCAGCCGGATCCGGGCGATGGAGGCGCGGCTCGGGGTGGCCCTGGTGGACCGCTCGCCGCGGGGCTCCACGCTGACGGCGGAAGGCGCGCTGGTCACGGACTGGGCCCGGCGGGTGGTGGAGGCCGCGGAGGCCTTCGACGCGGGGGCGCAGGCGCTGCGGGGACGGCGGGACTCGCGGCTGCGGGTGGCCGCCAGCATGACGATCGCGGAGTACCTGCTGCCGGGGTGGCTGATCGCGCTGCGCGGGCAGCGGCCGGACACGGCGGTGTCGCTGCACGCGGGGAACTCGGCGGTGGTCGCGGAGCGGGTCCTCGCGCACGAGGCGGACCTCGGGTTCGTGGAGGGGCTGACGGTCCCCGAGGGGCTGGACTCGGCGGTGATCGCGCAGGACCGGCTGGTGGTGGCGGTGGCGCCGGGGCACGCGTGGGCGCGGCGCTCGAAGGGGGTGGAGGTGGCGGAACTGGCGTCCGCGCCGCTGATCCTGCGGGAGCGGGGGTCGGGGACGAGGCAGGTGCTGGACGCTGCGCTGGCGGGGTGCGGGGGGCTGGCCGCGCCGCTGCTGGAACTGGCGTCGACCACCGCGGTCAAGGCGGCGGCGCTGAGCGGGGCCGGGCCGTGCGTCCTGTCGGAGCTGGCGCTGGGGGACGAACTCGCGGCGCGGCGGCTGGTGGAGGTGCCGGTCGCGGGGGCCGCGCTGGGGCGGGCCCTGCGGGCGGTCTGGCCGGCGGGGGCGCGTCCTGCGGGGCCGGCGCGTGACCTGCTGTCGCTGACCCGGCGGAACTAGCGGGGCTGCCGGGGCGCGCCGCCGCTGCCGGGGCCGGCCCCGGGCCCCCGCGCCTCAATCGCCGGCGGGGCTGGACTGCGCGGGGCGCAACTCGGCGTTCCGAGGCTGGTGCCGCGCCGCTGCTCGGGGCTCCGCCCCGGACCCCGCGCCTCAAACGCCGGCGGGGCTGTGGGTCGGCGGGGCTGGATTGTGCGGGGGCGCAGCTTGGCGTTCCGAGGCTGGTGCCGCGCCGTTGCTCGGGGCTCCGCCCCGGACCCCGCGCCTCAAACGCCGGCGGGGCTGTGGGTCGGCGGGGCTGGAGGGGTCGGAGGAGCTGGATTGCTGCTGCTGGTCTCGGGGCGGCCCGCGCCGAGCGGGCTGGATTGCGCGGAGCGCAATTTCAGCCTCGCCGGCGTTTGAGGCGCGGGGTCCGGGGCGCCCCGATCTTTGAGGCGCGCCCGGCAGGCGGCGCCCAGCCGGGGGCCCGGGCTTGCGGCGGTCCGGACGGGCATGGGCGGGGTCAGGCCACTGGGATCGCGGTGTGGGCTTGGGCGGCTTCTACCAGGGACGCCATGACGCGGGTGTCCTTGTCGCGTTCCGGGTGCCACTGGACGCCCAGGACCCACCGGGCCGGGTCGGGGATTTCGATGGCCTCCACCGTGCCGTCGACCGCGTGGGCCGAGGCGATCAGGCCGCGGCCGAGGCGGTCCACGGCCTGGTGGTGGTAGGTCGGGACCTCCGCCTCCTCCGGGACCAGGGCCGCGTACCGGGTCCCCGGGACCGGGCGGACGGGGTGCCAGGACGTGGCGCCCGGGGTGTCGAAGTGGCCGTCGATGTGCTGGATCAGCGTGCCGCCGAGCGCCACGTTCAGCGCCTGCATGCCCCGGCAGATCCCCAGCACCGGCACGTCCGCGTCCAGCGCGGCGGCGATCAGGGCCAGCTCCCAGTGGTCGCGGACCGTCGCGGGCGCGCCCGTACGGGAGTCGCGGGCGGCGCCGTAGTGGACCGGGTCCACGTCGGGTCCGCCCGCGACGACCAGGCCGTCCACCCGGCTCAGCACCTCCGCCGCCGCCCCGGGTTCGTCCGGCGGCAGCAGCACGGCCGCGCCGCCCGCCGCCTGGACGAGTTCGTAGTACTCCGCGGGGACCAGGGACGTCGGGAGGTCCCACACCCCGTAGCGGGTGGATTGCTCGACGTAGGTGGTGATGCCGATGAGCGGCCGTGGCACGGGCTTTACCTCCGGAAGGCGGGGCGGTGCGGGGCGGTGCGGGGCGGTGCGGGCGGTACGGGACGGGCAGGAGTCAGTCGCGGGTCAGTTCCGCCTCGGCTTGCGCCAGCGCCGCGAACTCCTCCTCGGGAGCCGAGGCTACGAGGTGGTGCCGACTGTAGAGCGCGAAATAGGCCAGGGCGACGGCGTACACGGCCAGCGCGATGAATGCGGCGTCCTTGTCCACCAGGAAGGTGGCGACCAGGGCCGAGAGGGCGAGCGCGAAGGCCACCGAGGAGGTCAGGACGCCGCCCGGGGTGCGGTACGGCCGCTCCAGGTCCGGCTCCCGGCGGCGCAGCACGATGTGCGAGAGGGCCATCAGGGCGTAGGAGATGGTCGCGCCGAACACCGCGATGTTGAGCATGCGGGCACCGTTGCCGCTGGCCGCGGCGAGGGCGAAACCGATCGCGCCGGGGATGACCAGGCCCAGGTACGGGGCCTTGCGCTTCGAGGTGAGCGAGAGGAAGCGGGGCAGGTAGCCGGCCCGGGAGAGGGCGAAGAGCTGGCGCGAGCCCGCGTAGATGAGCGAGAAGAAGGAGGCCACCAGCCCGGCCAGGCCCGCGTAGTTGACGAAGCGGCTCAGCGCGGTCGGGCCGTCGTCCCCCTCCAGCGCCACGACCAGCGGGTTGCCCGCCGACTTGACGGCGTCCGCGCCCTGGGCGCCGGTCGCCGCGAAGAAGGTGATCAGGGCCAGCAGGGCGAGGATGCCCATGGAGATGGCGAGGGCCTTCGGCATGGAGCGGACCGGGTCCTTGGCCTCCTCGGCGGCCAGCGGTACGCCCTCCACGCCCAGGAAGAACCACATGCCGAACGGGAACGCGGCCCAGATGCCCAGGACGCCCAGCGGCAGCCAGGAGTTCGGGCCGAAGGCGCTCGCGTCGACCGGGATGTCGTTCAGGCGGTCGGCGCTGAACTCGGTGAAGGCGCCCACGGCGAAGATGAGCAGCGCGGCGACGGCGACGGCCGTCACCACCAGGCTGAAGCGCAGCGCCTCGCCGACGCCCCAGAGGTGGACTCCGATGAAGACGACGAAGCAGCCGAGGTAGACGGGCCAGCTTGAGGTGAGGCCGAAGAGGCCGAGGGACTCGACGTAGTCGCCGATGAAGATGACGATCGCGGCGGGGGCCAGGATGTACTCGATGAGGATGGCGGTACCGGTGAGGAAGCCGCCCCAGGGGCCGAGCGCGCGGCGGGCGAATCCGTAACCGCCGCCCGCCGTGGGCAGGATGGTGGAGAGCTCGGCCAGGGAGAAGACCAGGCACGCGTACATCGCGCCCATCAGGACGGTGGCGATGGCGAGACCGCCGAAGCCGCCCTTGTCGAGGCCGACGTTCCAGCCGGAGAAGTCGCCGGAGACCACGTACGCGACGCCGAGGCCGGTCAGGAGCAGCCAGCCGGCGCTGCCCCGGCGCAGCGTACGGCGTTCCAGGTAGTCGTCGTGGCTGTCGCCGCCCTCGGGGGACGGGGTGGGTGCGGGTACGGCGCTCAGCCGTGCCTCGATGTCGTCGGCCATCGTGCGCTCCTGCCTCAGGGCAATGGTTGTGGGCGGTACCTTTGCTGCAGAGCGGTGGAGAGCGCAAGACCTCTGCGTTAAACAGAAGTTACGAAACCCTCCCGGAGGGCCGGCCGGGTCACGCCAGGAAGCCCCGCAGCAGCGCCGCCGTGCCGCAGCAGTGCTCGCGCATCGTCTCGCGGGCCCGGGCGGCGTCCCGCTCCAGCACGGACTCCACCAGCGCCGTGTGCTGCTGCTGCGAGTGCTCCAGGTTGCGCACCAGCAGCGGGATGCAGTCCAGCAGGTCGTTGACCGTGGCCCGGACGGCGGCGTACTGGGCCGTCAGGGTGGCGGATCCGGCCAGTTCGCACAAGGTCAGGTGGAAGAGGGTGTCCTGGCGCCGGTAGTCGGCGAGCGGGGCGTCGTGGGTGGCGGTCAGGGCGCCGAGCAGCCGTTCGGCGCCCTCCTCGGCCAGCCCCTGCGAGGCGCACAGTCCGGCCGCCCCCACCTCCAGGACCTCGCGGAACCGCAGGACGTCCTCGATGTCCACGCCCGCGACGCGCCGGCGCAGCTCCTCCTCGGCGCCGCCCGCCGGGGTGTCCGGCCGGGGCAGCACGAACGTTCCGCCGTACCGGCCGCGCCGCGCCTCCACCAGCCCCTGGTCCTGCAGTACCTTCAGCACCTCGCGCAGGGTGACCCGGCTGATCCCCATCCGCTCGGCCAGCTCGCGCTCGGGCGGAAGCCGTTCGCCGCCCGGCACCAGGCCCAGCCGGACCACCTGGAGGATCTGCTCCAGCGCCTCCTCGAAACCGTTGCCCGCACGCACCTGCCGCAGCACGGGATTCAGCCGCGCGATCGCGCCGCCCTCGCTCGCCGTGTCGGTCATCTTGGCTCCTCCCCTTCCCAAGCAATGGTTCTATTCAATACCTTAGGCCTCCTCGGCTCACCGAAGGAGAGATTCCCGTGGTAGACCGCAAGCCGCCGCTGGCGATCGAGGAGCTTCGCTCCCTGGTCGCCGGTGGTGAGATCGACACAGTCGTCCTGGCCTTCCCCGACATGCAGGGGCGCCTCCAGGGCAAGCGGTTCGCCGCACAGTTCTTCCTCGACGAGGTCCTCGCGCACGGCACCGAGGGCTGCAACTACCTCCTCGCCGTCGACACCGACATGAACACCGTCGACGGATACGAGATGTCCTCCTGGGACCGGGGCTACGGCGACTTCGCCATGCACCCCGACCCCGCCACCCTGCGCCGCATCCCCTGGAACCCCGGCAGTGCCTTCCTCCTCGCCGACCTCGCCTGGACCGACGGCACGCCCGTCGTCGCCGCCCCCCGGCAGATCCTGCGCCGCCAGCTCGAGCGCCTGGCCGAGCACGGCTACACCGCGATGGTCGGCACCGAGCTGGAGTTCATGGTCTTCCAGGACACCTACGAACAGGCCTGGAACGCCAACTACCGCGGCCTGACCCCCGCCAACCAGTACAACATCGACTACTCCGTCCTCGGAACCGGCCGCATCGAACCCCTGCTGCGCCGCATCCGCAACGAGATGCAGGCCGCGGGCCTGATCGTCGAGTCGGCGAAGGGGGAGTGCAACCTCGGCCAGCACGAGATCGCCTTCCGCTACGACGAGGCGCTGACCACCTGCGACCAGCACGCCGTCTACAAGACCGGCGCGAAGGAGATCGCCGCCCAGGAGGGCGTCTCGCTCACCTTCATGGCCAAGTACGACGAGCGCGAGGGCAACTCCTGCCACATCCACCTCTCCCTGGCCGACGCCGACGGACGCAACGCGATGGCCGCCGGGGACGGGGACGGCGATGACCAGGGACTCGGTATGTCACCGGTCATGCGGCACTTCCTGGCCGGCCAGCTCGCCGCGCTGCGCGACTTCTCCCTTCTCTACGCCCCGAACATCAACTCGTACAAGCGTTTCCGGCCGGGATCCTTCGCGCCGACCGCCGTCGCCTGGGGCGTGGACAACCGGACCTGCTCCCTGCGCGTCGTCGGACGCGGCCGCTCCATGCGCTTCGAGAACCGCCTGCCCGGCGGCGACGTCAACCCCTACCTCGCCGTCGCGGGCCTGGTCGCGGCCGGGATCCACGGCATCGAGAACCGCCTCGAACTGCCCGAGGTGTGCACGGGGAACGCGTACACCGCCGACTACGCCCACGTCCCGGCGACCCTGCGCGAGGCCGCCGAGCTCTGGGAGAACAGCGAGATCGCCAAGGCCGCCTTCGGCCCCGAGGTCGTCGCCCACTACCGGAACATGGCCCGCGTGGAACTCGACGCGTACGACTCCGCGGTCACCGACTGGGAGCTGCGCCGCTCCTTCGAACGCCTGTAACCCCACCGAACCGACCGAACGTCTGTGAGGCACCACGTGTCCGATGTGCTGGCCCCCCTCTCCCTAGAGGTGCTGAACCCGGCCACCGAGGAAATCGTCGCCATCGTCCCGGCCGCCACACGGGACGATGTCGATGCCGCCGTCGCCAGAGCCGCCGCCGCACAGCGCGGCTGGGCGGCGGCCGCCCCCGCCGACCGGGCCCGGGTCCTGCGCCGCTTCGCCGCCGTCGTCGACGGCCACCTCGAGGAACTGGCCCGGATGGAGGTCCGCGAAGCCGGGCACACCATCGGCAACGCCCGCTGGGAGGCCGGCAACGTACGCGACCTGCTCGACTTCGCCGCCGGGGGAGTCGAACGGCTCTCCGGACGCCAGATCCCCGTCGCCGGCGGCATCGACGTCACCTTCCTGGAACCCCTCGGCGTCATCGGCGTGATCGCCCCCTGGAACTTCCCCCTGCCGATCGCCGCCTGGGGCCTGGCCCCGGCCCTCGCCGCGGGCAACGCCGTCATCCTCAAGCCCGCCGAGACCACCCCCCTCACCGCGCTGCGCCTCGCCGAACTCGCCCTCGAAGCCGGGATCCCCGAGCACCTCTTCCAGGTGCTCCCCGGCCACGGAGCAGTCGCGGGCGACGCACTCGTCGAGCACCCCGGCGTCGCCAAGATCGTGTTCACCGGCTCCACCCGCGTCGGCAAGCAGATCATGGCCAAGTGCGCCGACCGGGTGAAGCGCGTCACCCTCGAACTCGGCGGAAAGAGCCCCAACATCGTCTTCGCCGACGCCGACCTGGAGGCCGCCGCGGCCGCCGCGCCGATGGCCTTCCTCGACAACACCGGGCAGGACTGCTGCGCCCGCACCCGGATCCTCGTCCAGCGCTCCGTCTACGACCGCTTCCTGGAGCTGGTCGCCCCCGGCATCGAATCCGTGGCCGTCGGCGACCCCCTCGACGAGAAGACCCAGATGGGCCCGCTCATCTCCCGCACCCAGCTGGAGCGCGTACGGTCCTACGTCACCGCGGACCTGACCGCGATCCGCGGCAAGGCCCCCGAAGGCCCCGGCTTCTGGTACCCGCCGACGCTCGTCACGGACATCGCCCCCACCGCGCCCGTCGCCGCCGAAGAGGTCTTCGGCCCGGTCGCCGTCGTCCTGCCCTTCGAGGACGAGGAGGACGCCGTACGCCTGGCCAACGCGACCGAGTACGGCCTCTCCGGCTCCCTCTGGACCCGCGACATCGGCCGCGCGCTGCGCGTGTCGCGCGCCGTCGCCGCCGGCAACCTGTCCGTCAACTCGCACAGCAGCGTCCGCTACTGGACCCCCTTCGGCGGCTACAAGCAGTCCGGCCTCGGCCGGGAGCTCGGCCCCGACGCCCTCACCGCTTTCACCGAGACCAAGAACGTCTTCATCAGCACGGAGGCCTGAAGCAATGAGCACTGAAGAGATCGTCTGCCGCCGCCTGGTCGGCCGTACCGCCGTCATCACCGGAGCCGGCAGCGGCATCGGCCTCGCCACCGCCCGCCGCCTGGCCTCCGAGGGCGCCAACGTCGTCTGCGGCGACATCGACGAGACGGCCGGCAAGGCCGCGGCCGAGGAGGTCGGCGGCACCTTCGTGAAGGTCGACGTCACCAGCCCCGAGGAGGTCGAGGCCCTCTTCAAGACGGCCTTCGACACCTACGGCTCGGTCGACATCGCCTTCAACAACGCGGGCATCTCGCCGCCGGACGACGACTCGATCCTCACCACCGGCCTGGAGGCCTGGAAGCGCGTCCAGGACGTCAACCTCACCTCCGTCTACCTGTGCTGCAAGGCCGCCCTCCCCTACATGCAGCGCCAGGGCCGCGGCTCCATCATCAACACCGCCTCCTTCGTGGCCATCATGGGCGCCGCCACCTCGCAGATCTCCTACACCGCCTCCAAGGGCGGCGTGCTGGCCATGTCCCGTGAGCTCGGCGTGCAGTTCGCCCGCGAGGGCATCCGCGTCAACGCCCTCTGCCCGGGGCCGGTCAACACCCCGCTCCTGCAGGAACTGTTCGCCAAGGACCCCGAGCGCGCCGCCCGCCGGCTCGTGCACATCCCGCTGGGCCGGTTCGCCGAGCCCACCGAGATCGCCGCCGCCGTCGCCTTCCTCGCCAGCGACGACTCCTCCTTCATCAACGCGACCGACTTCCTCGTGGACGGCGGCATCTCCGGCGCGTACGTCACCCCGCTGTAGCCGGCCGGCCAGCGAGCCCGTCCGGCCGGCCGTCCGTCCGGCCCCCGCCCACCCCAGCCCAGCCGGGCACCGCGAGGTGCCCGGCTGTTCCCTTTCCCGGTTCCCGAAGACATCGAGGAGCAGCATGCACAGAAGATGGGCGGTCCCCCTCGCCCTCATGGCCGTCACCGGCTCCGGAGTCCTCCTGGCACCGCCGGCCCAGGCGGGCCAGGCCGCGTGCCCCCGGGTGACGATCGGCGCCGGATGGTACGGGGACAACCAGGCCCGCCTCCAGCAGCTCGTCGACCAGTACGGCCGCTGCACCCCCCACCGGACCGGCGGCCGCACCAAGCCCGTCGCCGTCTTCGACTGGGACAACACCGTCGTCAAGAACGACGTCGGCGACGCCACCATGTTCTGGCTGCTGCGCAACGGCAGGATCCGCCAGCCCGCCCGCGGGGACTGGACCACCACCAGCCGCTTCCTCACCCCCGCCGCCGCCACGGCGCTGGCCGGAGCCTGCGGACCGCTCGCCCGCCCCGGCACACCGCTGCCCACGGGAACCCCCGGGGGCGCGGGCTGCGCCGACGAGATCAACAGCGTGTACGGCACGGCCGCCACCCGGACCGGCGCGGCCGCCTTCGCCGGCTGGGACCGCCGCACGACCGAACCCTCGTACGCCTGGCTCCCACAACTGATGCAGGGCTGGACCGCCCGCGAGATCCGCGGCTTCGCCGCCGCCGCGCGGGCCGAGAACCTCGCCGCGCCCGTCGGCGCCGCACAGAAGGTCGGCAGCGGCACCGCCACCGGCTGGGTCCGCTACTACGACCAGCAGAAGGACCTGGTGAGCGGCCTCCAGAAGGCCGGCTTCGACGTCTGGATCAGCTCCGCCTCACCCCAGCCGGTCGTGGAGGTGTGGGCCAAGGGCGTCGGCATCGACGCGGACCACGTGATCGGCGTACGCAACACCACCGCGCGGGACGGGAAGTTCACCGCCCGCCTCCAGGGCTGCGGATCCGTCCGGGACGGCGCCGACACGATGATCACGTACATCGACGGCAAGCGCTGCTGGATCAACAAGGAGATCTTCGGCGTGCGCGGCGCGGCCGCCGAGAAGGTCCAGCCCGCCGCCCGCCGGCAGGTGTTCGCCGCGGGCGACTCCGACACGGACATCTCGTTCCTGCGCGACGCGACCGCCCTGCGGCTCGTCGTCAACCGCAACAAGAACGAGCTGATGTGCCGGGCCTACGACAACAGCGACGGCCGCTGGATCGTCAACCCCATGTTCATCGAACCGAAGAAGCAGAAGACCACCCCGTACCCCTGCGCCACAACGGGCTACGTCGACCGCGACGGCACCACCGGCCCGGTCCTGCGGGATGACACGAGCGTCATCCCGGACCAGGCGGACTCGGTCTCCTAGCGGACTCGGTCTTCTAGAGGAAGGTGCGCCCCTCGCCCCGGTACGTCGGGGCGGTCGCCGTCACCCGGTCGCCCTCCACCAGGTGCAGGGCGTCGAACCGCTCGCACAGCTCGCCCGCCTTCGCGTGGCGGAACCAGACCCGGTCGCCGATCAGCAGATCGTCGGCCGGGCTGCCGAGCAACGGGGTCTGCACCTCGCCGGCGCCCTCCTGCGGGTCATAGCGCAGGCCCTGCGGCAGGTACGGGACCGGCAGCCGGTCCGCACCGGGCGCGCCCGAGGCGGGGTACCCGCCGCCCAGCACGGTCACCACACCCACCCCGGGCCTGCGGACCACCGGCTGGGCGAACAGCGCCGCCGGCCGCCCGCTGAACGAGGTGTAGTTGTCGAACAGCCGCGGCAGGTACAGCCCCGACCCGGCGGCGATCTCCGTCACCGCCTCCTCGGAGGCCGTCTGCGCGACGCTGCCCGTCCCGCCCCCGTTGACGAACTCCAGGTCCGGCACCACCGCCCGCACGGCCCGCACCACCTCGGCCCGCCGCGCCGCCAGCTCCTTGCGGGCCGCGCCCTGCATGAGCCGGATCGCCCGCGACCGCACCGGTCGCCCGGCCAGCGCGTCCCCGACCCCGGCGACGTGGCCCTCGTACGCCATCAGCCCGACCACCCGGAACCCGGGCCGGGCAGCGACCGCACCGGCCAGCGCGGCCAGCTGCGCGGGCTCCCGCAACGGCGACCGGCGCGCCCCCACCCGCACCCGCCCGCCGAACAGCCGCAGCGCGGTGTCCAGCTCCAGGCAGACCCGGATCTCCTGCGTGCCGCCGTCCCGCGACCGGTCGATGAGCTCCAGCTGCGCCACGTCGTCCACCATGACCGTGACCGCGCCGGCCAGCTTCGGATCGCCCGCCAGCTCGGCGAAGGCGCCCCGGTCGGCGGACGGATAGGCGAGCAGCACGTCCTCGAACCCGGACCGGGCCAGCCACAGCGACTCGGCCAGCGTGTACGACATGATCCCGGCGAACCCCGGCCGGGCCAGGACCCGTTCGAGGAGCGCGCGGCAGCGGACGGACTTGCTGGCCACGCGGACGGGCTTCCCGCCGGCCCGGCGCACGAGGTCGTCGGCGTTGGCGTCGAACGCCTCGAGATCCACGATGGCCAGCGGCGCGTCCAGGTGCGCGGTCGCCCGGTCGTACCGGGCGCGGTCGGCGGCGGGGGAGTTCATGGCGGGAGCTTGCCAGACGCGTCTACCGATGGGTAGGGGTCCGCGGCCGCCCGGCCCGGCCCCGGCCGACGCCCCCGGCTGGCTCCTCCGGGCCCGCAGGACCGTAGAGTACGGGCAGGCAGCCGTACGGAAGCGGGGGGCGGAGCCGCCGGATGACCACGACGACACCGCGGACCGCGGTCCTGGGCGAGCCCGACCCGCCCCCGGACCCCGGCCAGACCCCGCCGCCCCTCACCCCGCCGCCGCGCCGCCGCCCCGGGCGGGTCCTCGCCGCCGTGCTGTGCGCCCTCCTCGGTACCGGGCTCGTCGGCGGCGCCGGAGCCGACGCCTGGCTCGAACACCGCGCGGCGCACCGTCCGTTGTCCGCCGACGCCGTCTACCGCAAGTCCGGGTCGCTGTGGCGGTCCGCCCCCGTGGACACCCTCTTCCCGCCGGTCCTCGCCGGCCCCGCGGCCGGCCCCGGCGGCTCGAACCGGATCTGGACCCGGATCGCGCTCGCCCCGGACGCCGACTGCCCGGCCGCCCTCCCCGCGGAGTGGCAGGGCCTGCTCGCCGCAACCGGCTGCACGCGCGTGCTGCGTGCCACCTACACCGACGCCACCCGCAGCTTCCTGATCACCGCCGGCATGGTCTTCACCCCCGGCGACGCCCGGGCGATGACCGCCCTGACCGGACGGCTCACCGCCCCGCGCGCGTACGGATTCGCCGACTCCCAGCGCGCCGCCTGGACCGCGTCCGTGATCGACAAGGCCCCCGTGGTCGTCTACGCCGTCTCCTCCTTCGCCGACGGCCGTCTCCTGGACGCGCCCCGACCCGCGGAGGACGTGATGAAGAAGGACGCCACCGGAGCCGTGGCCCAGGCGGGCCTCGGCCACGAGGCCAAGGCCGTCGCCGACCGCATCGGCAACGGCGTGGCGCTGCTCGCCGCCCCGCCCGCCCCGTCGGCCCCGCCCGCCTCGCCCGCCCCGGAGGCCTCCCGATGAAGCCCCACCGGGCTCCGATGAACCCCCGCCGGGCGCTCGTCCGGGGCGCCGCCGCCCTGGCCGCCGCCGCCGTCCTGACGGCCGCCACCGCGGCCCCGGCCGCCGCCGACTCCATCCGCGACCGCCAGTGGGGGCTCCTGGCCCTGCGCGCCGAAGAGGCCTGGGGCACCACGCGCGGCGACGGCGTCACCGTCGCCGTCCTGGACACCGGGGTGGACGGCTCCCACCCCGACCTCGCCGGACAGGTCCTCGAGGGCACCGACCTCATCGGCACGGGCGCCGGCCGCGGCGACCGCTCCTGGGCCCGCCACGGCACCGCCATGGCCGGCATCATCGCCGGGCACGGCCACGGCCCCGGCCGCGGCCAGGGCGTCCTCGGCATCGCCCCGCAAGCCAAGATCCTGCCCATCAGGGTGATCCTGGAGGAGGGCGACCCGGGCCGCGCCCAGGCCCGCGACAGCAAGGGCGGTGCCCTCGCCGACGGCATCCGCTGGGCCGCCGACCACGGCGCCGACGTGATCAACCTGTCCCTCGGCGACGACAGCGACTCCGCCCACCACGAGGCGGGGGAGGACCAGGCCGTCCAGTACGCCCTCGCCAAGGGCGTGGTCGTCGTCGCCTCCGCGGGCAACGGCGGCGAGAGCGGCGACCGCGTCTCCTACCCGGCCGCCTACCCGGGGGTCATCGCCGTCGCGGCCGTCGACCGGCGCGGCCGCAAGGCCAAGTTCTCCACCCGCAACTGGTACGCCACCGTCAGCGCCCCGGGTGTCGACGTGGTCATCCCCGACCCCGACCGCTCGTACTACGAGGGCTGGGGCACCAGCGCCGCGGCGGCCTTCGTCTCCGGCGCCGTCGCCCTCGTCAAGGCCGCCCACCCGGACCTCTCCCCGGCCCAGATCAAGAAGCTGCTGGAGGACACCGCCTCCGACAGCCCGGCAGGCGGCCGCGACGACGCCCGCGGCCACGGCATGGTGGACCCCGTCGCTGCCCTCCAGGTCGCCGAGGCCGTGCAGCCGGAGCCGCCGGTCCCCGCGCCCGCCGCGGCGGGGAAGCCGTACTTCGGCCCCGGCCCCGACCCGGTCCGCCCGCCCGAGCGAGAGGCCCGCCTCGGCGCCCCGGAGGCCGTGGCCGCCGGCGCCGTGCTGCTCGTACTGGCCGCCGTACTGGCGCGGCGGCCACGGCGCGGCACCCGGGGCAGGACCCGCGGCCGGCCACCCCTCACGGCGCCGTCGCGCCCGGCACAGTAGGGTCGGGTAACTGTGGCGAACATGGCGAACAAGAACATTCCCGACCCCGGATTCTCCGACGACGACGGCTCGGCCGACCCCCGGCTGACCGCGGCCCTGGCCGCGTGGGCCGGGGACCGCTCGCACGAGCCGGAGGTGCTGGCGGCCCTGAAGGACGCCCGCCTGCTGGTCCCCGTCGTCGCCGTCCTCGGCGAGGTGGAGACCGACCCGGAGACGGGCCTGAAGCGCGAGAAGACCAGCGACATGGCCGTCCCGACCCTGCGCGCGGGCGACCGGCGGGCGCTGCCCGCCTTCACCTCGACCGCCTCGCTCGCGCTGTGGGACCCGGCGGCCCGACCGGTGGCGGTCCCGCTGCACCAGGCGCTGGCGGCCGCCGCGCACGAGAAGGCCGACACCGTGGTCCTGGACCTCGCCGGCCCGGTGACCTACCAGCTGACCGGCTCCGCCCTGCTCGCGCTGGCCGAGGGCCGCACGCAGGCGGGCCCGCTGGCCGACCCCGCCGTACGGGAAGCCGTACGGGCCGCCGTGGCGGCGGAGGGGGCCGTACTGCGCGCCTACCTCGGCCCCGGAGGCGCGGACTCCGACGGCACCCTCGCGATCGTCCCGGCCGAGGCCGGCCAGGCGCAGCCGGCGGCCCGCCGGGTCGCCGAGGCCCTGGCCGCGGACGCCACCCTGCGGGCCCGCCTGGTGCGCGGACTGGACCTGGCGCTGCTGCCGCCGGACGCACCGGCCCCGCCCGGCGAGGCGCTGTTCACCCGCTGAACGACGAAGGGGCGGGGCTCCGGGAACGTGTCCCGGAGCCCCGCCCCTTCGTCGTACGGCGGTGACTCAGCCGAAGACGGGACCGGTGAACTTCTCGCCCGGCCCCTGGCCCGGCTCGTCCGGGACGAGCGAGGCCTCGCGGAAGGCGAGCTGGAGCGACTTCAGGCCGTCCCGCAGCGGGGCGGCGTGGAAGGAGCTGATCTCGGTGGCGCTCGCGGTGACCAGGCCGGCCAGGGCAGTGATCAGCTTGCGGGCCTCGTCGAGGTCCTTGTGCTCGGAGTCGGGCTTGTCCAGGCCCAGGTTGACCGCCGCGGCGCTCAGCAGGTGCACGGCCACCGTGGTGATCACCTCGACGGCGGGGACGTCCGCGATGTCGCGGGTCATGGCGTCGTAGTCGGGCGATTCGGGTGCGGTGTCGGCAGAGGGGTCGGCGGGGAGGCTCGCGTCAGTCATGCTCCACACGATAAGCCGGGCGCCGCGGACCCCCGACCGGAGCACCAGGTGAGCGGCGCTGGCGCGGAATGCTATATTGGGCTACGACCGGCCGGAGACGTACGTCCCCGGCCCACAAGTGGAGGCTCCGATCTCCCACCCGACCACCCTCCGGGGCGGCGGGTCACCGGTCAGGCGGTATCCATCGTTCCGTACGGACGATGGAAAGCTGCCCGATTCTGCGCCCCGCGGTTCGCACGCGGCGGTGCTCCGGTTGTTTTGGAGCCCCTGCCTGTGCCCGGCGGGGCTTTTTGCATTCTCCCGCCGCGGTCGGTCTGACGGAAATACACGTCAGCGGCTGTCTGCCAGGCAGCCGTGTGGTGCTACCGAGGAGGATCCATCAGCACCGAGCCCCGCATCAACGACCGGATTCGCGTTCCCGAGGTACGACTCGTCGGTCCCAGCGGCGAGCAGGTCGGCATCGTGCCGCTTGCCAAGGCGCTTGAGCTCGCGCAGGAGTACGACCTCGACCTGGTCGAGGTCGCGGCGTCCGCACGCCCGCCGGTCTGCAAGCTCATGGACTACGGCAAGTTCAAGTACGAGTCGGCCATGAAGGCCCGTGAGGCGCGCAAGAACCAGGCGCACACGGTCATCAAGGAAATGAAGCTCCGGCCGAAGATCGACCCGCACGACTATGACACCAAGAAGGGTCACGTCGTTCGGTTCCTCAAGCAGGGCGACAAGGTCAAGATCACGATCATGTTCCGTGGTCGCGAGCAGTCCAGGCCGGAACTCGGCTACCGACTGCTGCAGCGTCTGGCTTCGGACGTCGAGGACCTCGGGTTCATCGAGTCGAACCCGAAGCAGGACGGCCGAAACATGATCATGGTTCTCGGTCCGCACAAGAAGAAGACCGAGGCGATGGCCGAAGCCCGCGAGGCGCAGGCCGCCCGCAAGGCGGAGCGCCAGGGTGTAGCCGCCACCGACGAGGAGGCTCCATTCGAGGAGGCCGCCGAAGTCGAGGCGACCACCGAGGATGCCGACGTCACCGAGGCCGCCGCCGACGAGGCGAACGCCGAGGCCTGATTCCGAGGCAGCCCGCCTCGAATCACCGACACAACATGACGCTCCCGTCACCCGGTCCCGAACCGGACCGGGGGGAGCGCCACCGACGAGGAGATAACGGCGCTATGCCGAAGAACAAGACGCACAGCGGGACCAAGAAGCGCTTCAAGATCACCGGCTCCGGCAAGGTGCTCCGCGAGCGCGCCGGCAAGCGCCACCTGCTCGAGCACAAGTCGTCCCGCGTCACCCGTCGCCTCACCGGCAACGCGGAGATGGCCCCCGGCGACGCCGCGAAGATCAAGAAGCTTCTCGGCAAGTGATGTTCTCCGCTCCCGCGCCGGGAGCGGATGAGCGTCAAGACCGGGACCCCATCGAATTCGGGCTGTGTGAAGACAACCACGGCCCCGCTACAAGGAGTTAAAAAGTGGCACGCGTCAAGCGGGCAGTAAACGCCCACAAGAAGCGCCGGGCAATCCTCGAGGCGGCCTCCGGCTACCGTGGTCAGCGTTCGCGCCTGTACCGCAAGGCCAAGGAGCAGGTCACCCACTCGCTGGTCTACAACTTCAACGACCGCAAGAAGCGCAAGGGCGACTTCCGTCAGCTGTGGATCCAGCGCATCAACGCCGCTGCCCGCCAGAACGGCATGACGTACAACCGCCTCATCCAGGGTCTGAAGGCCGCCAACATCGAGGTGGACCGCAAGATCCTCGCCGAGCTGGCCGTCAACGACGCCAACGCGTTCGCCGCGCTGGTCGAGGTCGCCCAGAAGGCCCTCCCGGCCGACGTCAACGCCCCCAAGGCCGCCGCGTAAGGCCTGGCCGGCCGCGTCAGCGGTCGGCATCCTCGGACCCGCAGGCGATGCGCCTGCGGGTCCGAGTGCTTTCCCCGCACGGCAGGGGCGCCCGCGCACCGCCCGCGCCCCGCGCCGCCCGCACCGCCCGCGCCCCGCGCGCCCCGCACCCCGAGAGAGAACCGCAGAGACCATGGCTGACCTGGGTCACCACGAGCTGATCTCCCCCCGATCCCCCCGGGTGGCCGCCGCCAGGCGACTGGCGCGGCGCAACTTCCGCACCAAGGAGCGCCGGTTCATCGCCGAAGGCCCCCAGGCGGTCCGCGAGGCCGTCGAGCACCGCGGGGCCGAGGGGGCGTCGACCCTGATCGAGCTGTTCGCCACCGTCGAGGCCGCGGAGCGCTACACCGAGATCATCGACGCCGCGCTGGCCGCCGGCGCCCGGGTGCACTACGCCTGCGACGAGGTGCTCGCCGAGGTCTCGCAGACCGTCACCCCGCAGGGCCTCGTCGGCGTCTGCCACTTCCTCGACTCTCCCTTCGAGGAGATCCTCAAGGCCGAGCCCAAGCTCGTCGCCGTCCTCGCGCACGTCCGCGACCCCGGCAACGCCGGTACGGTGCTGCGCTGCGCGGACGCCGCCGGTGCCGACGCCGTCGTGCTGACCGACGCCTCGGTGGACCTGTACAACCCCAAGTCGGTACGGGCCTCCGTGGGCTCCCTCTTCCACCTCCCGGTCGCGGTCGGCGTCCCCGTGGAGCAGGCCGTCGAGGGGCTGCGCGCGGCGGGCGTACGGATCCTCGCCGCCGACGGGGCCGGCGAGGACGACCTGGACGCCGAGCTGGACGCGGGCACCATGGGCGGTCCCTCCGCCTGGGTCTTCGGCAACGAGGCCTGGGGCCTGCCCGAGGAGACCCGGGCCCTCGCGGACGCCGTCGTACGGGTCCCGATCCACGGCAAGGCGGAGAGCCTGAACCTCGCCACGGCCGCCGCCGTGTGCCTGTACGCCTCCGCGCGAGCACAGCGGGCGCCCGGAGGGTGCCGCTCCGTGACCCCCAGCTAGTAATGTGGCGGCCCGGGGGGCCCACTGCGCTACTCGGAGATGTGGGGTACGGGGACATGACCGTCGGTACGAACAGCTCACCGGGGGCCGCGGGAGCCGCTGACGCGGCCGAGGTGCGGTTCCGGGACACCCCCGAACCCTGCGGGCCCGGCCCGGCCGGCGGCGAAGCCGCGCAGGCCCCCGCGAGCGGGCACCCCGCCCCCCCGGACGCGCTGTGCGCCGTACCGCAGCAGGCGGTGGACTCCGGGCGCGGCAGCAACCCCGTCACCCGCCGGCGTGCCGGCGCCCCGGGCGCCCGCACAGAGGCCCCCGCCTCCGGCCCCGGCGCCCCCGGCGCACGCACCGGTGTCCCCCCGCAGGGCCCCGGCCCGGACTCCCCGGCCGCCGCCCCCGGCGAGGGGACCGGCTTCGGGGTCGATGCCGACGACCTGCCCGACGGGCTCGTCGTCGCCGACGGCACCGGGCGGGTGATCTGCTTCAACTCGGCCGCCGCACGGATCACCGCACTGGCGGCGGACCAGGCGCTCGGCACCCTCATCGACCGCGCGCTGCCCCTCGAGGACCTCGAGGGCCGCCGCTGGTGGACGCTGACCGACCCCTACGGGGGCCTCGCCACCCGCCGCGGGCAGCCCGAGCGGAACCTGCTGCTCCCCGGCGGCCGGGAGGTGCTCGTCTCCGCCAGCTACATCCGCACGCACCCCACCGGCCCCCTGCGCCGCCTCGTCGTCACCCTGCGCGGCACCGAGGCCCGCCGCCGCACCGAGCGCAGCCACGCCGAGCTGATCGCCACGGTGGCGCACGAGCTGCGCTCCCCGCTGACCTCCGTCAAGGGGTTCACCGCGACCCTGCTCGCCAAGTGGGAGCGGTTCACCGACGACCAGAAGCGGCTGATGCTGGAGACCGTCGACGCCGACGCCAACCGCGTCACCCGCCTCATCGCCGAGCTCCTCGACATCTCCCGCATCGACTCCGGCCGCCTCGAGGTGCGCCGCCAGCCCGTGGACATCGCCACCGCCGTCGGCCGCCACGTCCAGGCGCTCACCGCGAACGGCCAGGCCCCCGAGCGGTTCCTCGTACGGGTCAGCCGGCCCCTCCCCGATCTGTGGGCCGATCCGGACAAGATCGACCAGATCCTCGGCAACCTCCTCGAAAATGCGGTGCGCCACGGAGAAGGAACGGTCACCATCGACGTATCGCCGCATGAGAAGGGAACCGTCGTCACCGTGACCGACGAAGGCCCCGGGATCCCCGAGGAGTCGATGGGCCGCGTCTTCACCCGCTTCTGGCGGGGGAGCAAGCGCGGCGGCACCGGCCTGGGCCTGTACATCGTCAAGGGCATCGTGGAGGCCCACGGCGGCACCATCGCGGTCGGCCGCGGCCCCGGCGGCGGCGCCGAATTCCGATTTATCCTGCCCGTGAGCGCCCCGGCCTACCTCACGCAGTAGCACTGCTGAGCGTCTTGCCAGGCGGCCCACGGGCTCCTTCACCCCCGGCGACCTTTAGACTCGTCCTTTGGCACCTTTGTGTCCTTGTGCCGAACCAGTCGTACGGGGACCACCAGCCAGCCATCGGAAGTACGGGAAGAGATGTCGGCACCGAACAAGTCGTACGACCCTGTCGAGGTCGAGGCACTGAAACCGGAAGAGATCGAGCGCATGCGGGACGAGGCGCTCGCCGCCTTCGCGTCCGCCGGCGACCTCGACGCGCTGCGTGAGGCGAAGACCGCGCACATGGGCGACCGCTCGCCCCTGGCGCTCGCCAACCGCGAGATCGGCGCGCTGCCCCCGCAGGCCAAGGCCGAGGCGGGCAAGCGCGTGGGCCAGGCCCGCGGCGCCGTGAACAAGGCCTTCGGGGCCCGCACGGTCGAGCTCGAAGCCGAGCGCGACGAGCGGGTGCTGGTCGAGGAGGCGGTGGACGTCACGCTGCCCTACGACCGCGTCCCCGCCGGCGCCCGGCACCCCCTGACCACGCTGATGGACCGCATCGCGGACATCTTCACGGCCATGGGGTACGAGGTCGCCGAGGGTCCCGAGGTCGAGGCGGAGTGGTTCAACTTCGACGCCCTCAACTTCACGCCCGACCACCCGGCACGCCAGATGCAGGACACCTTCTTCGTCCAGGGGCCGGAAGGCACCGAGGGCGACGAGTCCGGCGTCGTGCTGCGCACCCACACCTCCCCGGTGCAGGCGCGTTCGCTGCTGGAGCGCAAGCCCCCCGTCTACATCGTCTGCCCGGGCCGCGTGTACCGCACCGACGAGCTCGACGCGACGCACACCCCGGTCTTCCACCAGGTCGAGCTGCTCGCCGTGGACGAGGGCCTGACCATGGCCGACCTCAAGGGCACCATGGACCACATGGTCCAGGAGCTCTTCGGCGAGGGCACCACCACGCGCCTGCGCCCGCACTTCTTCCCGTTCACCGAGCCGTCCGCCGAGATGGACATGCAGTGCTACGTGTGCCGCGGCGAGTCGGTGGGCAACCCCGACCGCCCGTGCCGTACCTGCTCCAGCGAGGGCTGGATCGAGCTCGGCGGCTGCGGCATGGTCAACCCCAAGGTGCTCGTCGCCTGCGGCGTGGACCCCGAGAAGTACAGCGGGTTCGCCTTCGGGTTCGGCATCGAGCGGATGCTGATGTTCCGCCACAACGTAGAAGACATGCGAGACATGGTCGAGGGTGACGTCCGTTTCACCCGGCCGTTCGGGATGGAGATCTGATGCGGGTCCCGCTTTCTTGGCTGCGGGAGTACGTCGACCTCCCCGCGGGTGCGACCGGTCGTGACGTGGCCGCCAAGCTCGTCGACGCCGGCCTCGAGGTCGAGACCGTCGAGCAGCTCGGCGGCGGGCTCAAGGGCCCGCTCGTCGTCGGCCGGGTGCTGACCATCGAGGAGCTCGAGGGCTTCCGCAAGCCCATCCGGTTCTGCACGGTCGACGTCGGCCAGGCCAACGGCACCGGCGAGCCGCAGGAGATCGTCTGCGGCGCCCGGAACTTCTCCGTCGGCGACAAGGTCGTCGTGGTCCTGCCCGGCGCGGTCCTGCCCGGCGACTTCGCGATCGCTTCGCGCAAGACGTACGGCCGCACCTCGCACGGCATGATCTGCTCCGGCGACGAGCTGGGCATGGGCGACGACGGCACGCACGGCATCATCGTGCTGCCGCCCGAGTACGAGGTCGGCACCGACGCGATCGAGCTGCTCGAGCTCGTCGACGAGGTCCTCGACATCGACATCACCCCGGACCGCGGCTACTGCATGTCCCTGCGCGGCGTCGCCCGCGAGGCGGCCACCGCGTACGGCCTGCCGCTGCGCGACCCGGCGCTGCTCGACGTCCCGGGGCCGAACTCCTACGGCTACCCCGTCAAGGTCGACGACCCGGCCGGCTGCGACCGCTTCACCGCCCGCACGGTGACCGGCCTCGACCCCGACGCGCGCTCCCCGATCTGGCTGACCCGCCGCCTGCAGAAGGCGGACATGCGCCCGATCTCGCTCGCCGTCGACATCACCAACTACGTGATGCTCGAGCTCGGCCAGCCGCTGCACGCCTACGACCGCTCCCGGATCGACGGCCCCATCGGTGTCCGCCGCGCCGAGCAGGGCGAGAAGTTCACCACCCTCGACGGGGTCAAGCGCACGCTCGACTCCGAGGACCTGGTGATCACCGACAACAGCGGGCCGATCGGCCTGGCCGGTGTCATGGGCGGCGCCAACACCGAGATCGCCGACTCCGTCACGGACCCGGAGACGGGCGCCGTCACCGGCACCACGGACGTGGTCATCGAGGCCGCGCACTTCGACTCCGTGGCGATCTCGCGCACCGCCCGCCGCCTGAAGCTCTCCTCCGAGGCCTCCAAGCGCTTCGAGCGGGGCGTCGACCCGCTGGCCGCCGCCGCGGCCACGCAGCGGACCGTCGACCTGCTCGTGCTCCTCGCGGGCGGCACCGCCGAGGCCGGCGTCACCGAGTTCCTCGCCCCGGGCGCCCCGCGCACCATCGCGATGCGCGCGGACCACCCGGACCGGGTCGCGGGCATGGAGTACGGCCGCGAGACCGTCGTACGCCGCCTCCAGGAGGTCGGCTGCGACGTCTACGGCCAGGACGAGCTCGTCGTCACCGTCCCCTCGTGGCGGCCCGACCTCGCCGCGCCCAACGACCTCGCCGAAGAGGTCATCCGGCTCGAGGGCTACGGGAACCTCCCGTCGACCCTTCCGCAGGTGCCCTCCGGCCGCGGTCTCACCCCCCGGCAGCAGCTGCACCGCCGGGCCGGCCGTGCGCTGGCCGGCGCGGGCTACGTGGAGGCGCTGAGCTACCCGTTCCTCGGCGAGCAGGTCTTCGACCAGCTCCAGCTCCCCGCGGACGACGCCGCCCGCCAGGTCGTCAAGCTGGTCAACCCGATCTCCGACGAGGAGCCGGCGCTGCGCACCACGCTGCTGCCGGGTCTGCTCGGCGCGCTGCGCCGCAACGACAGCCGGGGCAGCCACGACCTCGCGCTCTTCGAGACCGGTTCGGTCTTCCTGGCCGGCGCGCAGCCGGGTGTGGCCGTACGGCTGCCCGTCGACCGCCGTCCCACGGACGAGGAGATCGCCACCCTGGACGCGGCCCTGCCCGCGCAGCCGCGGTACGCCGCGGTCGTGCTGACCGGTGCGCGCGAGCAGGCCGGCTGGTGGGGCAAGGGCCGTCCGGCCGACTGGGCGGACGCCGTCCAGGCCGCGCGTGCGCTGGCCGTCGAGGCCGGCGCGGAGCTCGTCGTCCGCCAGGGCCAGTACGGCCCCTGGCACCCGGGCCGCTGCGCGGAGCTGGTCGTCACCCTCGACGGGGCCCAGCAGGTCATCGGCCACGCCGGTGAGCTGCATCCGCGCGTGGTCAAGGCGATGGGCCTGCCGGCCCGCACCAGCGCGATGGAGCTCGACCTCGACCGCCTCGCGGCGGCCGGCGGCGAAGCCCTCCAGGCGCCCCGGATCTCCTCCTTCCCGGTGGCGACCCAGGACGTCGCGCTGATCGTGGACGCGTCGGTTCCGGCGTCGGACGTGGAGGCCGCGCTGCGCAAGGGAGCGGGTGAACTCCTCGAGTCGCTGCGGCTGTTCGACGTGTTCACCGGGGAGCAGGTCGGCGAGGGCAAGAAGTCCCTGGCGTACGCGCTGCGCTTCCGCGCGGCCGACCGCACGCTGACCGCCGAGGAGTCCACGGCCGCGCGCGACGCGGCGGTGGCACTCGCGGGCGAGCGGACCGGGGCGGTGCTGCGCGGCGCGTAGCCGCATGCCGCAGGGCTGTTTCCGTCCTGTGCAGGGCTGTTGAGGGGCGCATCCGGAGCATCGGATGCGCCCCTCACTCATTCGGGTGAGAAGGCATGCGACCCGTGTCCGGGGCACCGGGTGGTCGGCACAATCGTTGCGGCCGAGGGGAGGCCGCGATGATCGGGGAGATGCCCCAGGTACGCCGGGTGTGCGTCTTCGCGTGGGGCGGCGCCGCGGTGTCCTGGGAGCTCTCCACCCCCGGGCGGCTGGTGCCGAGCCTGGCCACGTGCGCGGCCTTCCTGCTGCTGGCGACGGGCTGCGCGCTGCACATCCGGCGCGGACTGGTCGCGGAGCTGCGGCGTTCGCAGGAGATCGCGGGAGCCGCGCAGCGGGCGCTGCTGAGGCCGCTGCCGGGACGGATGGACGGACTGACGCTGGCCGCCGCGCAGTTGTCGGCGAGCCGGGGCGCGGCGGTGGGCGGGGACCTGTACGAGGCCGTGCCGACGGTGCACGGGGTGCGGGTGGTCATCGGGGACGTACGGGGACACGGGCTGCCGGCGCTGGGGGCGGCCGCGGCGGTCCTCGGGGCCTTCCGCGAAGCGGCGTACGACGAGGTGTCGCTGGGCGGGGTGCTGGTGCGGATGGAGCGGGCGCTGGGCCGGCACGTGCGGGACCGGGCCCGCGCGGAGCATCCCGCCGCCCGTTCCGGCGAGCCGGAGTCCCCGTCGGCCGAGGAGTTCGTGACGGTCCTGCTCCTCCAGATCGCCCCGGACGGCACCCTGCTGGCCCTGAACTGCGGCCACCCGTGGCCGTACCTGCTGCGCAGCCAGGGCTCCGCCCCAGACCCCGCGCCTCAAACGCGGGCGGGGCTGGATTTGGCTGAGCTCGGCTCGAAGGTGCCGCCCGGCGGGCTGGATTGCCGCAGAGCGGCACTTTCAGCCCCGCCAGGGCACAACCCCGCCCCGCCGGCGTTTGAGGCGCGGGCGCGGAGCGCCGTACGGGGCCTGGGGCGGAGCCCCGGTTTCGGGAAGGGGCGGGGTGGGGGAGGCCCCGCGCAGCGGCTCACCGACGTGCGGGAGCTGGACGGCGAGACGCTCCCACCGCTCGGGGTGGTCCCCGTACCGGCGGACGCCCAGCCGCACGCCTGCGGCGAACTGCGCCCCGGCGAAACCCTGTTCCTGCACACGGACGGCGCCGAAGAGGCCCGCGACGCCGCCGGCGCGTTCTTCCCCCTGCGCAGCGTCCTCGCAGAGGCAACGGCGCCGCTCACGCCCGCGCGGCTGGTCGCGGGCGTGCACGCGGCCCTGCTCCGGCACACCGGCGGGCGACTCACCGACGACGTCGCCCTGCTGGTGCTCCGCGACGACCGGGCCTGAACCGGGCCGGGCTCCGCCGGGCCCCGCCAGGCCGGCCCCGCCGGGCCCGGCGACCAACCGGGCTCCGGCGGAACCGGCACGCCGCCCGCCTGCCATGGAGTGTCGGGCAGACAGCAGAACGGGCGGCGCGGTGACGGGTCGTCGCACTGTACGAGGGGGAGCCGACGACCCGGGCTGCCTCTTGGCGAGGCCCTTAAGTGAAGCGCCCTCCGGCCCCCCGGCGGCAGAGTGCGTATCGCATTTATGCGCGTACTTGGTTCACACCCCGTGTGAACCGAGTACCCACTAGCCTGAGACCGACGAGCCCCGGGAGCGGCCCATGCAGCCCAACGTCCTGCTCGACGCCCTCCTCGCCGAGGCGGGCATGTCACATGCCGGACTCGCCGCGTACGTGAACCAGGCGGGCCGCACCCGCGGACTCGCCCTGCGCTACGAACACACCGCCGTGGCCCGGTGGCTGAAGGGCCAGCGGCCCCGCGGCCAGGTCCCCGACCTGCTCTGCGAGGTGCTCGGCGGTCGGCTGGGGAGGCCCGTCGGGCTGGACGACATCGGCCTCGGCGTACCGGGCCTGCCCGCCTCCCCGCACGCCTCCCCGCTCAGCGGGTTCGTGGACCGCGCCGCCGCTCTGTGGCGTGCCGACGGCCAGGCCCGGCCCCAGCTGCTCATGGCGCAGGCCGTCACCGGAACCCCCGCCGTCATCCCGGTCTGGGAGTGGGAGAACCCGCCCGAGGACGCCGACGTCTCCCGCGAGGGACCGGACAGGATCGGGCCCGAGCACATCGAGATCCTGCGGGCCGCCCGCGCCCACTACGAGCTGATGTACCGCCGGGCCGGCGGGGTGGCCACCCGGGACCGGATCGTCCGCTTCCTTGGCAGTGAGACGGCGCCCATGCTGCGCGGCGGTTACCCCGACGCCCTCGGCCGCCGGCTGCACCGGGCCACCGGCTCCCTGGTGGCGGTGGCGGGGATCTGCGCGTACGACTCGGACGCCCACGGGCTCGCCCAGCGCTACTTCCACCAGGCCCTGCGCCTGGCCAAGGCGAGCGGGGACCGCGGACTCGGGGCGTACGTCATCGCGCTGCTCGTCAACCAGTCTCTGCACCTGCGGGAGTACCGCCAGGCGGTGGCCTTCGCCGAGGCCGCGCTGCGCGCCGCGGGCCGGGACACCACCCCGGCGCTGGCGGCCGACCTGTACGCGATGCAGGCCAAGGCCTACGCACAACTGGGCGATACCCGGGCCGCTTTGGCCTGCATCCGGCATGCCGAGGCGGCGGCCGAGCGGATCAGCCCGGGCGCCGAACCGGACGAGACCGGCTATGTGCAGCCGGGGCTGGTCAACGTGCAGGTCGCCGAGGCGCTGCTCGGTCTGGGGGACCTCGCCGCCGCGCACGAGCAGGCGGTCGCCGCCGTCGGTACCCCCGCGCACGACCGGGGCCGGGTGCACCGGCTGGCGATGCTGTGCGAGATCCAGCTGCGGCAGGGAGAGGCGGACCGGGCGGTGGAGGCCGCGGCCGAAATGGCCGAGCGGGCCAAGGGGATGGAGTCGCTCCGGCTGCGCGACCGGTTGCGTGCGGTCCGCGAACGGCTGCTGACCAGCGGTTGTTCGGGCGCGGAGGAGACGGCCCAGCTCATCGACGGGGCGCTGCGCGTTCCCCTGTGACGGCTTCAGCTGCTGCCATGTTGCCACCAATCCGAACGGAAGGCGGCACAACCGTGCAGTGGACGAACCTGAGTGAGCAGACCGTGTACAAGAACCGCTGGTTCGCTGTGAATCTCGCCGACGTGGAACTCCCCGACGGCCGGCACCTGGACCACTTCGTGATCCGGGTGCGCCCGGTCGCCGTCGCCACGGCCGTCAACGAGGCCAACGAGGTGCTCCTGCTGTGGCGGCACCGCTTCATCACCGACAGCTGGGGCTGGGAGCTGCCCGCCGGGGTGGTCGAGGACGGGGAGTCCGTCGAGAGTGCGGCGGCGCGGGAGATGGAGGAGGAGTCGGGCTGGCGGCCCGGCCCGCTCCAGCACCTGATGACCGTGGAGCCGTCCAACGGGCTGACCGACGCCCGCCACCACCTCTACTGGGCGGACGGGGCGACGTACATCGGCCACCCCGAGGACGGTTTCGAGTCCTCGCGCCGGGAGTGGGTCCCGCTCAAGCTGGTGCCCGACATGATCGCGCGCGGGGAGATTCCGGCCGCCAACATGGCGGCCGGGCTGCTCCTGCTGCACCACCTCAGGCTCGGGCAGCCGTAGGGGTCATCCGTACGGGTAGAAGCCCGAGCCGGTCTTGCGGCCCAGGCGGCCCGCGTCGACCATCCGCTGGAGCAGCGGGGGAGCGGCGTACAGCGGCTCCTTGTACTCGGCGTACATGCTGTCGGCCACCGAGGCCACCGTGTCCAGGCCGATCAGGTCCGCGAGCTTCAGCGGGCCCATCGGGTGGGCGCAGCCCAGCTCCATGCCGTTGTCGATGTCCTCGCGGCTCGCGATGCCCGACTCGAACATCCGGATCGCGGACAGCAGGTAGGGGATGAGCAGCGCGTTGACCACGAAGCCGGACCGGTCCTGGGCGCGGATCGCGTGCTTGCCCAGCACGTCCCGCACCAGGGCCTCGGCGCGCTTGACCGTCTCCTCGCCCGTGGTCAGCGCCGGGATCAGCTCGACGAGCTGCTGCACCGGGGCCGGGTTGAAGAAGTGGATGCCGACGACCTGATCGGGGCGCGAGGTGGCGACGGCCAGCTTGACCAGCGGGATCGAGGAGGTGTTGGAGGCGAGGATCGCGTCCGGGCGGGTGATCACCTGGTCGAGTACCTGGAAGATCTCCGTCTTGACCTGCTCGTTCTCGACGACGGCCTCGATCACGAGGTCGCGGTCGGCGAACTCGCCGAGGTCGGTGGTGAAGCTGAGGCGGGCCAGGGTGGCGTCCCGCTCCTCCTCGCTGATCTTGCCGCGTTCGGCGGCCTTGGTCAGCGAGTTGTGCAGCCGGGTACGTCCGATCTCCAGGGCCTCGCCCGTGGTCTCGGCGACCTTCACCTCAAGACCGCTGCGGGCACACACCTCGGCGATGCCCGCGCCCATCTGGCCGCAGCCCACTACGCCGACGCGGGTGATGTCGGCCGGGAGGGTAGAGAGGTCCGTCACTTCGTGCCTTTCGGTGCTCATCCATCGCGGGTCCCCCGGGCCGGCAGTGGTAACTGCTTTCCGGCGCCCGCCACGCCCCCCGACGTTACCCCCGACCTTGACCCCGGTGGCGGGGCGGGGCGGGCATGCTGGGCGCACACAACGGAATGTCACGCAACGGAACGGAGTCGCCACATGGCGTACATCGGGCGTCGGGGACTGCTGGCGGGGGCCGCGTGGGCGCTGGCGGCGGCCACGGGTGGGGCGGCGCCGGCCCGGGCGGCGGCCGCCACGGCTTCCCGCCGCGCCGCGACCACGGAGTTCCGGGGGATGTGGATCGCCTCCGTGTCGAACGTGGACTGGCCCTCCCGGAGCGGACTGCCGGCCGCGGAGCAGCGCAAGCAGCTGATCGGCCTCCTCGACACCGCGGTGCGCCGACGCCTGGGCGCGGTGATCCTCCAGGTCCGGCCGGCGGCCGACGCCCTGTGGCCCTCGCCGCTGGAACCGTGGTCGCAGTGGCTGACGGGGGAGCAGGGGGTGGATCCGGGCTGGGACCCGCTGGGCACGGCCGTCGCCGAAGCGCACGCCCGCGGGCTGGAACTGCACGCCTGGTTCAACCCGTACCGGGTGGCCAACCACACCGACCTCGACCGGCTCGCGCCCGAGCACCCGGCCCGGCTCAACCCCGGCTGGACGGTGGCGTACGGCGACAAGCTCTTCTACAACCCCGGGCTGCCCGAGGTACGGCTCTTCGTCCAGGAGGCCATGCTCGACGCCGTCTCCCGCTACCCGGTGGACGGGGTGCACTGGGACGACTACTTCTACCCGTACCCGGTGGAGGGGGAGGAGTTCGACGACGACGAGGCCTACGCGCAGTACGGGCAGGAGTTCGCCTCCCGGGCCGACTGGCGCCGCCACAACACCGACACCCTGGTCCAGGAGATGTCCGAGCGGCTCCGGGAGGTCCGGCCCGCCGCCCGGTTCGGCGTCAGCCCCTTCGCGGTCTGGCGCAACTCCGACCGGGACCCGCTCGGTTCACCCACGCGGGCGGGTGTCGCCACGTACGACGACCTGTACGCCGACACCCGCAAGTGGGTCACCGAGGGCTGGATCGACTACATCGTGCCGCAGGCCTACTGGCACATCGGGCACCCGAGCGCCGACTACGCGGACATCGTCCCCTGGTGGGCGCGGACGGTCGCGGGCACGGACGTGCAGCTGTACGTGGGGGAGGCGCTGTACCGCTGCGACGCGGACAGCCCCACCCCGGCCTGGCGCGATCCGGGGGAGCTGTCCCGCCACGTCACCCTCGCGCGCCGGTATCCGCAGGTCCGCGGCCACGTGTGGTTCTCCGCGAAACACGTGGCCTCGGATCCCAACGGAGCGATGGCCCGCGTGGTCGCCGACCACTACGGACCGGCGGCGGTACCGCGCTGAGTCAGTGCTCGGAGTCTGCGGGGTGGCGGACCACGCAGTCGGGCCCGGGAGCCATCAGGGCTTCGTGTCCGTCCTGGAAGCGGACCCGGTACGGGGGGGTTCCGTTCTCGCCCAGCACCTGGGTGATCTCGCCCACCTTGTCGTTCTGTCCGACGATCCTGCCGTGCTGCACCAGCTGGTCGCCCTCGGTCGCGCGCATAACTGACCTCCTCGGTGGCGGTCCGATCCGGTGCTAGCAGTTTAGGTCGTTCCGGGGCTATTTGACCCGTTGGGTCACGGCAATGCAGACGAGCACGGCGCAGGCGGCCACCGGGGCGGCGGGGGACAGCTGCTCGCCGAGCAGGGCCACCGACCACACCAGGGTCAGCAGCGGCTGGGCGAGCTGGAGCTGGCTGGCCCGGGGAGCGCCGATCTCGGCCATGCCCCGGTACCAGACGTACAGGCCGAGGAAGGTGGAACCGGCCGCCGCCCAGACCAGACCGGCCAGGCCGTGCCCGGTGAGGTGGACCGGCTCGTACGCGAGCCCCAGGGCGGATCCGGCCAGGCTGAGCGGCAGGCACAGCACCAGCGCCCAGCCGACCACCTGCCAGCCGGGCAGCATCCGGGCGAGCCGGCCGCCCTCGGTGTACCCGGCGGCGCACACCAGCAGGGCGCCGAACAGGTACGCGTCCCCGGCCGAGAGCGAACCGCCGCTCTGGGCCACGGTGAAGGCGAGGACCACGGCGGCCCCGGCCAGCGCCGCGGCCCAGAACCGGCGCGAGGGCCGGGCCCCGGTGCGCAGCGCGGACAGCGCGGCCGTGGTCAGCGGCAGCAGCCCGACCACCACGGCGGCGTGCGAGGTCGTCGAGGTGGTCAGCGCGAGGGTGGTGAGCAGGGGGAATCCGACGACCACTCCGGCGGCGACCACGGCCAACCCCGCCCAGTGCTCACGGGCGGGCAGCGGAACCCGCCGGGTCAGCAGGAAGGCGCCGGCGATGGCGGCCGCCAGGACGCTGCGCAGGGCGACCAGCGACCACGGGCCGAAGCTCTCCAGTCCCCAGGCGGTCGCGGGGAACGTGAGCGAGAAGGCGATCACGCCGAGCGAGGCGAGGAGGGTACCGGTGGTGGCACCGGGGGCAGATCCCGTCACCGCTATCGTGGTCGGTAGAGTAGCGCTATTCTGTGCTGTCATGTACGAGCGTAGCAGTGTTGGAGAGCTGGCAGAATCTCTCCGGTCCGAGCTCAACCGCTACTCGGTGGGTGGAAAGCTCCCCTCGAGCCGGGCTCTGGTCGAGCACTACCGGGTCAGCCCCGTCACCGTCTCCCGTGCCCTCGCTCAGCTCGCCGCCGAGGGCCTCGTCGTCACCCGCCCCGGCGCCGGGGTCTTCCGCGCCCGGCCGCGTACGCCGGCCCCCGCGCCCGGGGACACCTCCTGGCAGGAGGTCGCCCTCAGCGCCGAGGGCGCCGGGGACATCGTCCCGCGCTCCGTGGACGCCACCGGGGTACTGGGCTCGCTGACCACCCCGCCGTCCGGGGTGATCGAGCTCAACGGCGGCTACCTGCACCCCTCCCTCCAGCCCGAGCGGGCCATGGCGGCCGCGCTGGCCCGGGCGGGGCGCCGGCCCGGGGCGTGGGGGCGGCCGCCCGTCGAAGGGCTGCCCGAACTGCGGGACTGGTTCGCCCGGGAGATCGGCGGCCCGGTCGTGGCCGCCGACGTACTGGTCACCGCGGGCGGACAGAGCGCACTGGCCACCGCCCTGCGGGCACTGGCCCCGCCCGGGGCGCCGATCCTCGTCGAGTCGCCCACCTACCCCGGACTGCTGGCCATCGCGCGCGCCTCCGGCTGCCGGCCCGTGCCGGTCCCGGTGGACGCCGAGGGGGTCCGGCCCGAGCTGCTCGCCGCCGCCTTCGAAGCCACCGGGGCGCGGGTCTTCGTATGCCAGCCGCTGTTCCAGAACCCGACCGGGGCCGTGCTGGCTCCCGGGCGGCGGGCGGAGGTGCTGCGGATCGCCCGGGCCGCGGGGGCCTTCGTCGTCGAGGACGACTACGCCCGGGCCCTGGCCCACGAGGACTGCGGGCCGCTGCCCGCCACGCTGGCCGCCGAGGACGCCGACGGAGTGGTGGTGCACGTCCGGTCCCTGACCAAGGCCACCTCGCCCAGCCTTCGGGTGGGCGCCCTCGCCGCCCGGGGTCCGGTCGTGGACCGGCTGCGCGCCATCCAGGTCGTCGACAGCTTCTTCGTGCCCCGGCCGCTCCAGGAGGCCGCCCTGGAGCTGGTCGGCGCACCCGCCTGGCCCCGCCACCTGCGGACCGTGTCCGCCGAACTCCGCCACCGCCGGGACGTCCTCGCCGGCGCGCTGCGCCGGGAACTGCCGGAGCTGGAACTGCCCCATCTACCCTCCGGCGGCTACCAGCTGTGGGTCCGGCCGGGCGGCGGCGGAGACGACGCCGGGTTCGCGGCGGCGGCCCTGCGCGCCGGGGTCGCGGTTGCGCCCGGCCGCCCGTACTTCTGCGCGGAGCCGCCCGGTCCGCACGTCCGGCTGAGCTTCGCCGGGGTGTCGGGACCCGGAGAGCTGGTGGAGGCGGTCCAGCGGCTGCGCGCGGGGCTGGCTCCGTGACCGGGACGGGCCACCGGGGCCCGGCGAACCGGCCCGGCCACGGCACTGCGCACAGACGCTTGACCCCGTGCGGCGCGCGGCCCACCATCGCCGCATGCATGTTCGGGTTTCGCTCGTTGCCGCAGCCCGTAGTTCCCCGCTGCTCACCGAGCGCTTCGACGACGACCGCCCGCTCGACGGGGCGGGCTGGCACGCCGTGGAGTCCGCCGCCCCCGGGCTGGTCCCGCTGGGCGCCGCCGGGCTGCGCTACTGCTCGCCCACCCCGCGCAGCAGGGCCACGGGCCAAGCGCTCGGGTACGCGCCCCTCGCCCAGCCCGCGCTCCGCGAGTGCGACATGGGCCGCTGGCGGGGGCTGACCCTCGCCGAGGTGACGGCCCGCGAACCGGGTGCGGTGGACCTCTGGCTCACCGACCCGCGCGCCGCCCCGCACGGCGGCGAGTCGCTGCTCGCCTTCATCTCGCGGATCGGTGGCTGGCTCGACACCAGGCCGGCCGACGACGGGGGCGCGATCGTGGCGGTGGCGGAGCCCTCGGTGGTCCGTGCGGCCCTCGTCTACGCGCTGCAGGCGCCGCCGCTGACCTACTGGAACGTGGACGTGCGACCGCTGTCCACGATGACGCTGACGGGCTGGTCGGGCCGCTGGCACCTCTCCCTGCAGGCCCCGGTGTAAAGCGGTTGAGGTCTTTGTTCCGCCGGTCCTGGCCTGCGGGGATGACCGGCATACTGATCACCACACTGGCGGAGCGGCCCGAACTCGCGGACCGGCTCTGGGACATGCAGGACTCGTGGCCCGAGTTCGCCCAGCACGACGCGCTGGCCTGGCTGCTGTACCCGCGGATGGTGACCGAGCTGCCGCAGTACGTGCTGGTCGCCACGGACGGCGACGCGGTGGTCGCCCGGGGGTTCAGCGTGCCCTTCGCCCAGCACGCGCCGGGCCGGGACGGACGCTGCCCCCGCAGGGCTGGGACCGGATCCTGATGTGTGCCTTCTCCGACCTGCGGCGCGGGATCGCCCCGGACACGGTGAGCGCGATCGAGATCACCGTCGCCACGGACCGGCAGGGCGAGGGCCTGTCCGGCCGGATGCTGGCCGCGATGCGGGACAACGCCCGCACCCGCGGCTCCGCGGAGGCCGTGGCCCCGGTCCGCCCGAACGGAAAACCGGCCGAACCGGACACCCCGATCCACGAGTACGCGTACCGCACCCGCGAGGACGGCCTCCCGTACGACCCCTGGCTGCGCGTCCACGTCCGCGCCGGCGGCGTCATCGACTCGGTGGCCCCCCTCTCGATGACCATCACCGGTTCGCTCCCGCAGTGGCGCGCGTGGACCGGCCTCCCCTTCGACACCCCGGGCCCGGTCCACGTCCCGGGCGCCCTCACCCCGGTCCACTGCGCCCCGGAGGAGGGGTACGCGGTCTACGTCGAACCCAACGTCTGGGTCCGCCACGCGCTGACCGGCTGATCGGGCAGGGCCCGCACCGCCTGGGCGTCCCCGCCCGCCGCCGTGCCATCCGCCGGTTCGACCGCCGTGACCGTCGCCGCCGTGGGACCCTGCGTAAGGAGTGCCCGACCCGGAAGCGCATTGCATAAAACTGCGTAGCTACGTATAGTCATGCCATCGACGAGGAGGGTCCGATGGCGGTACGTGTAGCGGTGGCCGGAGCGAGCGGGTACGCGGGCGGTGAAGTCCTGCGCCTGCTGCTCGCGCACCCCGAGGTCGAGATCGGCGCGCTGACCGGCCACTCCAACGCCGGAGAGCTCCTCGGCACCCTGCAACCGCACCTCGTGCCGCTCGCGGGGCGGACCCTGGAGGCGACCACCCCCGAGGTCCTGGCCGGCCACGACGTCGTGTTCCTGGCGCTCCCGCACGGCCAGTCCGCCGCCGTCGCGGCCCAGCTCGGCGGGGACGTGCTCGTCGTCGACATGGGCGCCGACCACCGGCTCAAGGACTCGGCCGACTGGGACACGTTCTACGGAGCCCCGCACGCCGGCACCTGGCCGTACGGGCTCCCCGAGCTGCCCGACGGGCGCGCCGCGCTCGAAGGGGCCAAGCGCATCGCCGTCCCCGGCTGCTTCCCCACCGCCGTCTCCCTCGCGCTGTTCCCGGCCTACCAGGCGCAGCTCGCCGAGCCGGAGGCCGTGATCGTCGCCGCCACCGGAACCTCCGGCGCGGGCAAGGCGCTCAAGACGCACCTGCTCGGCGCCGAGGTGATGGGCAGCGTCACCCCGTACGGCGTGGGCGGAGCCCACCGGCACACGCCCGAGATGGTGCAGAACCTGTCCCCGCTCGCGGGCACCAAGGTCTCCGTCTCCTTCACCCCGACCCTCGTGCCCATGGCCCGCGGCATCCTCGCCACCTGCTCGGCCAAGGCCCTGCCCGGCACCACCGCCGACTCGCTCCGCGCCGCCTACGAAAAGGCGTACGCCGACGAGCCCTTCGTCCACCTGCTGCCCGAGGGCCGGTGGCCGTCCACCAAGTCGGTGCACGGATCCAACGCCGTCCACGTCCAGGTCGCCTACGACGAGTCCGCCGGGCGGATCATCGCCATCAGCGCCATCGACAACCTGACCAAGGGCACCGCCGGCGGCGCGGTGCAGAGCATGAACATCGCCCTCGGGCTTCCCGAGAGCCTGGGTCTTTCCACGATCGGAGTCGCACCGTGAGCGTCACGGCAGCACAGGGGTTCACGGCGGCGGGCATCGCCGCCGGGATCAAGGCGAACGGCAACCCGGACCTGGCCCTGGTGGTCAACAACGGGCCGCGTCTGGCCGCCGCGGGCGTCTTCACCTCCAACCGCGTCAAGGCCGCGCCCGTGCACTGGTCCGAGCAGGTCCTGCGCGGCGCCGCGGTCAGCGCGGTCGTCCTGAACTCCGGCGGTGCCAACGCCTGCACGGGCCCCAAGGGCTTCCAGGACACCCACGCCACCGCGGAGAAGGTCGCGGAGGTCCTCGGCGGCGACTTCAACGCCGGGGAGATCGCGGTTGCGTCCACCGGCCTGATCGGCGTCCTGCTCCCCATGGACAAGCTGCTGCCGGGCATCGAGACCGCGGCCGCGGCCCTGTCCGAGGACGGCGGCGAGGACGCGGCCGTCGCCATCAAGACCACCGACACCGTGCACAAGACGGCCACGGTGTCGCAGGACGGCTGGACCGTCGGCGGCATGGCCAAGGGTGCGGGCATGCTCGCCCCGGGCCTGGCCACCATGCTCGTCGTCCTCACCACCGACGCCGACCTGGACAGCGCCACCCTCGACCGGGCGCTGCGCGCCGCCACCCGCACCACCTTCGACCGGGTCGACTCCGACGGCTGCATGTCCACCAACGACACGGTGCTGCTGCTGGCCTCCGGGGCCTCCGGCACGGCGCCCGCGTACGAGCGGTTCGCCGAGGCCGTACGGACCGTCTGCGACGACCTGGCCCGCCAGCTGATCGGCGACGCCGAGGGCGCCGGCAAGGACATCCGCATCGAGGTCATCGGCGCGGCCAGCGAGGACGACGCGGTCGAGGTCGGCCGGTCCATCGCCCGGAACAACCTGCTCAAGTGCGCCATCCACGGCGAGGACCCGAACTGGGGCCGGGTGCTCTCCGCCATCGGCACCACCAAGGCGGACTTCGACCCGGACCGGCTGAACGTGGCCATCAACGGGGTCTGGGTCTGCAAGAACGGTTCGGTCGGCGAGGACCGCGACCTGGTGAGCATGAAGGACCGCGAGGTCCGCGTCACCGCCGACCTGTCCAACGGCGGCGAGTCGGCCGTGATCTGGACCAACGACCTCACCGCCGAGTACGTCCACGAGAACAGCGCCTACAGCTCATGAGCGACGAGAAGGCCGGGCAGCCCGGCACCGCAACGGCGCGCAAGCACACCGCGCTGCCCAAGGCGCAGATCCTCATCGAGGCCCTGCCCTGGCTGACCCGCCACAACGGCAAGATCGTCGTCATCAAGTTCGGCGGCAACGCCATGATCGACGAGGACCTCAAGGCCGCCTTCGCCCAGGACGTGGTCTTCCTGCGGCAGGCCGGCCTCAAGCCGGTCGTGGTGCACGGCGGCGGCCCCCAGATCAACGCCCAGCTCGACAAACAGGGCCTGGTCAGCGAGTTCAAGGCGGGCCTGCGCGTCACCACCCCGGAGGCCATGGACGTCGTACGGATGGTCCTGGCGGGCCAGGTGCAGCGCGAGCTGGTCGGGCTGCTCAACCAGCACGGGCCGCTCGCCGTCGGCCTGACCGGCGAGGACGCCCACACCATCACCGCTACCAAGCACACCCCCGAGATCGAGGGCGAGCTCGTGGACATCGGACGGGTCGGCGAGATCACCGCGATCGACACCGGCGCGATCGAGGCGCTGCTGGCGGACGGCCGGATCCCGGTGATCTCCTCCATCGCGCGCAGCGCCGACGACCACCACGTCTACAACGTGAACGCGGACACGGCGGCGGCGGCGCTGGCCGCCGCGCTCGGCGCCGAGACCCTGATGGTCCTCACCGACGTCGAGGGCCTCTACGCGGACTGGCCGAGCAGCGACGAGGTCATCAGCCGGCTCACCGTCAGCCAGCTGGAGAAGCTGCTGCCCGAGCTGTCCAGCGGCATGGTGCCCAAGATGGAGGGCTGCCTGCACGCCGTCCGCAACGGCGTCACCACCGCCCGCGTGATCGACGGGCGGGTCCAGCACTCGATCCTGCTGGAGATCTTCACGGACGAGGGGATCGGCACGATGGTCGTGCCCGACGCACAGGGAGGGGAGCCCCGGTGAGCACCGGCAACGAGGAGTACCGCACCCGCTGGAAGGGCGCGCTGACCGACAACTACGGCACCCCCGCGCTGGCCCTCGTACGCGGCGAGGGCGCGCAGGTCTGGGACGCGGACGGCGAGCAGTACACCGACTTCGTCGGCGGCATCGCGGTCAACGCGCTCGGCCACGCCCACCCGGCGGTCGTCGCGGCCGTCACCGGCCAGATCCGGACGCTGGGCCACATCTCCAACCTCTACGCCTCCGAGCCGGTCATCGCGCTCGGCGAGCGGCTGCTCCAGCTCTTCGGCCGCCCCGGCAAGGTGTTCTTCTGCAACTCGGGCGCCGAGGCGATCGAAGCCGCCTTCAAGATCGGCCGGCTGACCGGGCGGACCCACATGGTCGCCACCACGGGCGGCTTCCACGGCCGGACCATGGGCGCCCTCGCGCTGACCGGCCAGCCGAAGAAGCAGGATCCCTTCCTGCCCCTGCCCGGTGACGTCACGCACGTCCCGTACGGCGACGTCGAGGCGCTGCGGGCCGCCGTCACCGAGCAGACCGCGCTCGTCGTGATCGAACCGATCCAGGGCGAGAACGGCGTCGTCGTACCGCCCGCCGGGTACCTGACGGCCGCCCGTGAGATCACCCGCGCCACCGGCACCCTGCTGGTCCTCGACGAGGTGCAGACCGGCATCGGCCGGTGCGGCCAGTGGTTCGAGCACCAGGCGCACGAGGGCGTCGAGCCGGACCTCGTCACGCTCGCGAAGGGGCTGGGCGGCGGTCTGCCCGTCGGCGCCGTGGCCGTTTTCGGAGCCGCGGCCGACCTGCTCCGGCCGGGCCAGCACGGCACCACCTTCGGCGGGAACCCGGTCGCCTGCGCCGCCGGACTCGCCGTCATCGACACCATCGCCACCGAGGGCCTGCTCCAGCAGGTCAAGGCGCGGGGCGAGCGGCTGCGCTCCGGAATCGAGGCCTCCGCGCACCCGCTGGTCTCCCACGTCCGTGGTGCGGGCCTCCTGCTGGGTATCGTGCTGACCGAGCCCCTCGCACCTCAGGTGCAACAGGCGGCTCAGGATGCCGGCTACCTGGTCAACGCGCCCGCCCCCGACGTCGTACGGCTCATGCCGCCGTACGTCCTGTCCCAGGGCGAGGCGGACGCGTTCCTCCGGGACCTGCCCGGCATCCTCGACGCGGCCAACGGGGACGGATCCGGAGAATGAGACGACGATGAGTCAGGCGCAGGACAACGAGCACGGCGGGCAGGCCGTCCCGCAGACCCGCACCGCCCGCCACCGCCGGATCGTGGACATCCTCAACCGGCAGCCGGTCCGCTCGCAGAGCCAGCTGGCCAAGCTGCTCGCCGACGACGGGCTGAGCGTCACCCAGGCGACGCTCTCCCGCGACCTCGACGAGCTGGGCGCGGTGAAGATCCGCAACACCGGCGGAGAGCTGATCTACGCGGTGCCCAGCGAGGGCGGTTTCCGCACCCCGCAGGCCCCGCTCGGCGAGTCGGCGAAGGAGGAGCGCATGCGGCGCCTCTCCGGGGAACTGCTGATCTCGGCGGAGGCCTCCGCCAACCTCGTGGTCCTGCGCACCCCGCCGGGCGCCGCGCAGTTCCTCGCCTCCGCGATCGACCAGGCCGAACTCCGGGAGATCCTCGGCACGATCGCCGGTGACGACACGCTGATGCTGATCAGCCGTGACCCGGCGGGCGGCCAGGCCCTGGCCGACCACCTGCTGCGCCTCGCCCAGAAGGAAGGCTAGGCGGCTAGTAGCGGGTGACCGCCAGGGTCCCGGACTCGGTGCCGATCGCGATGTGGGGGCGGCGGGCCGGGTTCGCCCAGCGGAGGAGCTCGCGCATCGCCCCCCGGGGTACGGACACGCACCCGGCCGTCGCGCCCTTGCCGTTGACGTGCAGGAAGATCCCGGCGCCCCGGCCGCGTACCGGCTCGGCGTAGTTGAAGCCGATCACCAGCGCGTGGGCGTACTGGGACTCGTACGTCACCAGGTGCTCCGCCTCGCCCGGCGCGCAGTGCGCCGGCAGCGGCTCCACCCAGCGGTTGTAGGCGGCGGACGCGTTGTCCTGGCACCACCACGAGTCCCCGGTAACCGGCCGGTAGGAGTACTCCGTACCGGCCGGCGCCCGCCGGATCCCGAAGGCGTACGGGAGGTCGTACAGCCCGGTCGGGGTGGTGTTCGTGCCCTGGGTGCGGGTCGCGCCCTCGGTCAGGCCCTTCGCCCCGAAGCGGGCCTCCGCGCTCCCGGCCTCGTACCACCGCCCCGCCCGCCGGTCCCACCACGTCAGCCGCCCGGTCGTGGAACCGGGGGCGGGCGCGACGGCGGTGATCAGCTGGCTTCCGCCGCCGGTGTCGGCGAGCCGGGCGGGCAGCGGGGCGTGGATCTGGAAGCCCTGCGGGAGCAGGGTGGTGACGATCAGTGAGCCCGTGACGAGAGCGGTACGCAGCACACGTCAGACGGTACGGGGCGGAAGGGGCAGAGGCAGCGCAGGCAGGCCGTCGAGGCTCTTTTCGATGTAGTCCTTCTTCTCGCAGTACGCGGCGAACTCCTCGTCCGTCTTGCGGCCGAAGTACTCCGCGTGGAGGGTGCGCTCGCCCTCGTACTCCATGAAGGGGACGGCGTACCCGCACGTGTCGGCGATCCGGCGGGCGTGGACGAGGATGATCGCCCGCGCGGACGGCCCGTCGGCGTTGCCGAACAGGCCGATCAGCTCAGCCCAGCGGGGGTCGTCGCGGAAGACCGCCTCGCCCTCGCCGTGCACGCGCACGATGTTGGGCGCTCCGGTGAAGGCGCACCACATCAGGGTGATCCGGCCGTTCTCGCGGACGTGCGCGATGGTCTCGGCGCCGCTGCCGCCGAAGTCGAGGTAGGCGAGCGTCTGCTCGTCGATGACGACGAGGGTTCCGGCGCGGCCCTTGGGGGACAGGTTGACGTGGCCGTCGCCCGCGAGCGGTGCGGTGGCCGTGAAGAAGACCGGCTGCTCTTCGATGAACTTGCGCAGCCGGCCGTCTATGTGTGCGTAGAGCTTTCCCATGTGGATCATTATCCGATCACGCGTCATCGGCTGGTCCAGCGCACGGGCTCCGTGTTCGCCCTGGTCAGGCGGGTGTGTTCGGATATCGATTGACGAAACATACGGAGCAGTGCATAGTTATGCCTGTCGTTGGATGCACCGCGAGGTGGAACGCATCGTAAGGAGAAGCCCGTGACCGAGCGCGTCGTACTCGCCTACTCAGGCGGACTGGACACCTCCGTCGCCATCGGCTGGATCGCCGAGGAGACGGGCGCAGAGGTCATCGCCGTGGCGGTGGACGTCGGCCAGGGCGGCGAGGACCTGGACGTCATCCGCAAGCGCGCGCTCGCCTGCGGTGCGGTGGAAGCCGAGGTCGCCGACGCCAAGGACGAGTTCGCCGACGAGTACTGCCTCCCGGCGATCAAGGCGAACGCCCTCTACATGGACCGCTACCCGCTGGTCTCCGCCCTCTCGCGGCCGGCCATCGTCAAGCACCTGGTCGCCGCCGCCCGGAAGCACGGCGCCTCGACCGTCGCCCACGGCTGCACCGGCAAGGGCAACGACCAGGTCCGCTTCGAGGCCGGCATCGCCGCCCTCGGCCCCGACCTCACGTGCATCGCCCCGGTCCGCGACTACGCGATGACCCGGGACAAGGCGATCGCCTTCGCCGAGCAGGCCGACCTCCCCATCGCCACCACCAAGAAGTCCCCGTACTCCATCGACCAGAACGTCTTCGGGCGCGCCGTCGAGACGGGCTTCCTGGAGGACATCTGGAACGCACCGATCGAGGACGTCTACGAGTACACCTCGAACCCGGCCGTCCCCCGCGAGGCCGACGAGGTCGTCATCTCCTTCAAGGCCGGCGTCCCGGTCGCCATCGACGGCAAGCCCGTCTCCGTCCTGCAGGCGATCCAGCAGCTCAACGAGCGCGCCGGAGCCCAGGGCGTCGGCCGGATCGACATCGTCGAGGACCGCCTCGTGGGCATCAAGTCCCGGGAGGTGTACGAGGCCCCGGGCGCGATCGCGCTGATCACCGCCCACCAGGAGCTGGAGAACGTCACCGTCGAGCGCGAACTGGCCCGCTACAAGCGGCAGGTCGAGCAGCGCTGGGGCGAGCTGGTCTACGACGGCCTGTGGTTCTCCCCGCTGAAGCGGGCGCTGGACGGCTTCATCACCGAGGCCAACCAGCACGTCACCGGTGACATCCGGATGACCCTGCACGGCGGCCGCGCCGTCGTCACCGGGCGGAAGTCGGACGAGTCGCTGTACGACTTCAACCTGGCCACCTACGACTCGGGCGACACCTTCGACCAGTCCAAGGCCCAGGGCTTCATCGAGATCTTCGGCCTCTCCTCGAAGATCGCCGCGCGCCGCGACCTCGCCTGAGGCGCACGCACAGCCGAACGGACCGCCTACCGTTGCCTCCGCGAGCTGGGGTCCCCCCCCGGGCCCGCCAGGGCCGAGGGGGAGAGGCGGTTGCACATCCGACACCATGCAGTCTTGAGGAGCAGTAGCTGTGAGCAGCAACAACGGTGACGTCCGGCTCTGGGGCGGCCGCTTCGCAGACGGGCCCGCCGAGGCCCTCGCGAAGCTGTCCGCGTCGGTCCACTTCGACTGGCGCCTCGCGCCGTACGACATCGCTGGCTCCCGCGCCCACGCCCGGGTGCTGCACAAGGCGGGGCTGCTCACGGCCGACGAACTCGAGCGCATGATCGCCGGGCTCGACCAGCTCGAGGCCGACGTGGCCGCGGGCACCTTCGTCGGCACCGTCGCCGACGAGGACGTGCACACCGCGCTGGAGCGCGGCCTGCTGGAGCGGCTCGGCCCCGAGCTCGGCGGCAAGCTGCGGGCCGGCCGGTCCCGCAACGACCAGGTGGCCACCCTCTTCAGGATGTACCTGCGCGACCACGCCCGGACCATCGGCGGGCTCATCGCCGACCTCCAGGACGCGCTGGTCGGCCTCGCCGAGACGCACGCGGACGTGGCGATGCCCGGCCGGACCCACCTCCAGCACGCCCAGCCGGTGCTCTTCGCCCACCACGTACTGGCCCATGTGCAGTCCCTGTCCCGGGACGCGGAGCGGCTGCGCCAGTGGGACACGCGGACCGCGGTCTCCCCGTACGGCTCGGGGGCGCTGGCCGGCTCCTCGCTCGGCCTGGACCCGGAGGCGGTCGCCGCCGAGCTGGGCTTCGAACGGGGCTCGGTCGGCAACTCCATCGACGGCACGGCCTCGCGCGACTTCGTCGCCGAGTTCGCCTTCGTCACCGCGATGATCGGGATCAACCTGTCCCGGATCGCGGAGGAGATCATCATCTGGAACACGAAGGAGTTCTCCTTCGTGACCCTGCACGACGCCTTCTCCACCGGGTCGTCGATCATGCCGCAGAAGAAGAACCCGGACATCGCGGAGCTGGCGCGCGGCAAGTCGGGCCGCCTCATCGGCAACCTGACGGGTCTCCTCGCGACGCTCAAGGCGCTGCCCCTGGCCTACAACCGGGACCTCCAGGAGGACAAGGAGCCGGTCTTCGACTCCTGCGACACCCTCGAGGTCCTGCTGCCGGCCTTCACCGGCATGATGGCCACCCTCACGGTCAACCGGGAGCGGATGGAGGAACTGGCTCCGGCCGGCTTCTCGCTCGCCACCGACATCGCGGAGTGGCTGGTCAAGCAGGGCGTGCCGTTCCGCGTCGCCCACGAGGTGGCCGGCGAGTGCGTCAAGGAGTGCGAGACGCTCGGCATCGAGCTGGACGGGCTCACGGACGAGCAGTTCGCGAAGATCTCGGAGCACCTGACCCCCGAGGTCCGCACCGTCCTCAACGTGGCGGGCGCCCTGGCCTCCCGCAACGGTCGCGGCGGCACCGCCCCTTCGGCGGTCGCCGTCCAGCTGACCGAGCTGAAGGCGGACCTGGTCATCCAGCACGCCTGGGCCGTGCACAAGCAGTAGCGGCTCCGCGATTCCCGCCGGCAGGGAACCGTCCGGCCCGCACGGAGCGTGTTGGACGGTGTCCTGATCTTGGGAGACGAGGAGACGATGGTGGATACCTCAGGAGCCGGTCCGTCCCGGCGCGCGCTACTGGCACTCGGTGCGGGGACCGCGCTGTTCACCGGCCTGGCCGCGGCCGGCGGCGGCCCCGCACACGCCTCGGAGCCGGCGGCCGCGGTGGCCCGGCGGCTGAGGGAGCTGGAGCGGGAGCACTCCGCCCGGCTCGGAGTGTTCGCCCGCGACACGGCCACGGGCCGGACGGTGGCGTACCGTGCGGACGAGCGGTTCCCGATGTGCTCGGTCTTCAAGGGGCTCGCCGCCGCGGCCGTGCTGCGCGACCTCGACGAGGACGGCGAGTTCCTCGCCCGGCGGATCCGGTACACACAGGAGTACGTCGAGAAGTCGGGGTACGGCCCGGAGACCGGCAAGCCCGCGAACGTGGCCGACGGCATGACGGTCGAGGCCCTGTGCTCCGCCTCCGTCAGCCTGAGCGACAACGCCGCGGCCAACCTGCTCCTCGAGGCACTGGGCGGCCCCACCGCGATCACCCGCTTCAGCCGCTCGCTCGGGGACCGCACCACCCGGCTGGACCGCTGGGAACCCGAACTGAACTCGGCGGAACCCGGTCGGGTCACCGACACCACCAGCCCCCGGGCCATCGGGGGGACGTACGCGCGCCTGCTCCTCGGCGACGCGCTGCCGTCCCGGGACCGCGGGATGCTGACCGGCTGGCTGATCGCCAACACGACGAACACCGGACGGTTCAAGGCCGGCCTTCCCGCGGACTGGATCCTGGCGGACAAGACCGGCGGCGGGCACGAGTACGGCGTGGCCAATGACGTGGGCGTGGTGTGGCCGCCGGACGGGGCTCCGATCGTCATGGCGGTCCTGACGACCAAGCCGGGCTCGCCGGCCGGCCCCAGGGACGAGGAGCTGGTCGCGAAGACGGCCCGGCTGCTGGCCTCGGCCCTCACCTGATTCCTACGCCGCCCAGTCGCGCAGCGCGTCGAAGTCCGCCCGGGTCAGCCCGATCCGCTCGTCGACGCACATCAGCAGCGCCTGGGAGGGGTGGCGTTGGTCGACGTACTCGCGGTCCATGGCCGTGATGTCGTCGTCGATCCACGCGAAGGGCCGGGCGCCCGCGTACTCGAGGATGTACCGGGTCTTCCAGAAGGTGCCGCGCGGCGCCCGGCCGTGCATCACCGGCCAGTCGATGAAGGGGAGCCTCGGCAGGCCCAGGTGCGGGCCTATCCAGTCGTTCGCCTCGTCCTTCCAGGTGGTGGCCCAGACGAGCTCGTACGCCTCCGCCAGCGCGAGCAGCTCCGCGCCGTGGCCGTGGTTCAGCCAGACCCGCAGGGGCTTCGCGCTCTCGGCGCCCGTCCAGCCCGACGGCCGCATCCGGTGGGTGGTGTAGCCCTCGGGGCGGCGCTGTGCCTTGGCGGCGTAGGGGTTCAGCGGTCCGTCGACGTCGATGAGCAGCAGTGGCTTCATGGGCGCAGGATTCCTTCCGGCTGCCTCGCGGCAGCTCCTTTTGCGATCCACTGAGACAGTGGCGTCTCATTCGGGGTATGGTTGTCTCATGGCCATGGATCGTGACCAGGTGCTCCGCGACGCGGCGGCCCTGCTCTCCCGCAAATCGACCGCCACGATGGACGAGGTCGCCCGCGCCGCAGGCATGGGGCGCGCGACCCTCCACCGGCACTTCGCCGGGCGCGACGCCCTCGTACGGGCCCTCGAGGAACTCGGCATCCGGGAGTTCGAGGTGGCCTTCGACAACGCCCGCCTCGACGAGGGAACGGCCGTGGACGCCCTGAAGCGGCTCGTCGCCGAGGCCGAGCCCAACGCCCAGCTGCTGGCGTTCCTCGTCACCGAGAACCAGCTCTTCGAGGGTGACCAGATCCACGAGGGATGGGCCCGCCTCGACGCCCGCGTCGGCGCGCTCTTCCGGCGCGGCCAGGCCGAGGGCGACATCCGGATCGACCTGAGCCCCGCCTGGCTCACCGAGGCCCTCTACGGCCTGATCGGCACCTGCGCCTGGGCCGTCATGGACGGCCGGGTCGCCGCCAAGGACTTTCAGTACATGATCATCGAGCTGCTGCTCGGTGGCGCACGACGGAGTGTGGAGAAATGACCGGAACCGAGCAGTTGAGCCTGGCGAAGGGGACGGAGGCCAAGAGCCCCGGGCGCTGGCTCGCGCTCTCCGTGCTCGTCCTGGCCGTGCTGCTGGTCGCGGTGGACGCCACCGTACTCGGTCTGGCCACGCCCTCCCTCAGCGAGGACCTCAAGCCGTCCGGCACCCAGCTGCTGTGGATCGGCGACATCTACTCCTTCGTCATCGCCGGACTGCTCGTCTCCATGGGCTCCCTCGGCGACCGCATAGGCCGCAAGAAGCTGCTGCTGGTCGGAGCCGCCGCCTTCGGCGCCGTCTCCGTCCTCAACGCCTACGCGACCAGCCCCGAGATGATGATCGTCGCCCGGGCCCTGCTCGGAGTGGCGGGCGCGACCCTTATGCCGTCCACCCTCGCGCTGATCCGCAACATCTTCCACGACCCCAAGGAGCGCAGCCTCGCCATCGGCATCTGGGGCGCCACCGCCTCGGCGGGCGCGGCCGTCGGCCCGGTCGTCGGCGGAGCGCTGCTCCAGCACTTCTACTGGGGCTCGGTCTTCCTCATCAACCTTCCCGTGATGATCGTCCTGGTCGTCGTCGGAATCAAGCTGCTGCCCGAGTCCAAGAACCCGGTCGCGGGCCCCTGGGACCTGTTCAGCGTGGTCCTCTCCCTCGTCGGTGTCATCGGCGTCGTCTACGCCGTCAAGGAAGTCGCCACCCACGGCATGACCTGGGGCGTGTGGGCCGCCGCCGCCATCGGCGCCGCATGCCTGTACGCCTTCGTCCGCCGCCAGTTCAGCCTGCCGTCCCCGCTGCTGGACATGCGGCTCTTCCAGCACCGCGGCTTCTCCGGCGCGGTCCTCGCCGACCTGCTCACCGTCTTCGGGCTCTCCGGACTGGTCTTCTTCCTCTCCCAGTTCCTCCAGCTCGTCCAGGGCCGCGACCCGCTGGAGGCGGGCCTGGCCGAACTGCCCGCCGCCATCGGCGCGGTGGTCACCGGCCTGGTCGCGGGCCGGTACGCCCGCCGGTACTCGGTGCGCTCCGTCGTCGCCGGCGGACTGGCCGCGATCGGCCTGGCCCTCGCCGTGCTCACCGTGATCCACAAGGAGACCGGATACCCGCTGCTCGGCGCGGCCCTGCTCCTCGTCGGCCTCGGCGCCGGATTCTCCTTCACCGTCACCGCCGACGTGATCCTGTCCAGCGTGCCCAAGGAGCAGGCCGGTTCGGCCTCGGCCGTCTCCGAGACGGCGTACGAACTCGGCGCCGCCCTCGGCATCGCCCTGCTCGGCTCCATCGTGACCGGCGTGTACCAGGGCTTCACCGCCCCCGCCTCGGTCGCCGGACCCGTCGCCGACGCCGCGCACGAATCCCTCGGCGGGGCCGTCGAGGCCGCCAAGGCGCTGGACCCGCAGACCGCCGGACAGCTGGTGGGAGCGGCCCAGGAGGCCTTCGCGGATGGCCTGCGGCTCGCTTCCGGCGTGGGCGCGGCCGTCCTGCTGGCCACCGCCGCGGCCGCCTGGTTCCTGCTGAAGGGCCAGAAGCTCCAGGACGGCGTCGAGCACTGACGTCCCGCCAAAGGGTGGTGCCCCCGGCAGAGTTGACAGTCCGTCCGGCCGCGGGACACCATCCCGGCGATGGAGATCAACGACCTGACCCCGGCCGAGCGCCGCATCTGGGACGCCTTCCCGCGCGGCGAGCGGGTCGACTTCCGGTCGCAACCCGACGAGGACGCCTCCGACGGACACGCCTGGGGACCTGAGCGGACCGTGCGCGCCGAGGTGCTCACCGACCTGCTGCTGAACGGGTCCAGTGCCCGCGGCCTGGTCGCCGGCCTCAACGTCCGAGGCGTGCGGATCACGGGGAAGCTCAACCTCAAGTACGCCGTGGTCGAGCACGCGATCCGGCTGCGCGGCTGCTGGTTCGAGCGCAAGCCCCTCATCTACGGGGCCCAGCTGCGGGCCCTCGTCCTGAGCGACTCGGCCCTGCCCGGCCTCACCGCCACCTCCGTCAGCATCGACGTCGCGCTGCGCCTGCCCTGCTGCAAGATCAGCGGACCGGTGCGGCTCGCCGGCGCCCGGATAGCCGGCGGCCTCTTCCTGCAGAAGGCGGTCGTAGGAACGCCCGGACCCGCCGAGGGGGTCGCGGAGGGCGAGGAGGCCCCGCTCCAGGTCAACCACGCCGACATCGGCACCGACGTGATCGCCTTCGGACTCACCGTCCACGGCCAGACCCGCCTCAACGGCGCCACCGTCGCAGGTCAGGTCAACCTCGACGACGCCCGCCTGCTCGCCCCCGGTTCCACCGCCCTGCACGCCGAGAACCTGTCCGTCGGCACCGACCTGCGGGCCTTGCGGATGGAGGCCCACGGCCGGGTCAACCTCACCGGCTCCCGCATCCCGGGCCAGCTCCAGTTCGGCTACGCCCGCTTCCTCAACCCCGGCGGGGTCGCCCTGCGCGCCTCCAGCTGTGTGGTCGGCGAGGTGTGGCTGAGGTCCTGCGAGACCGTCCAGGGCACGGTGAACCTGCGGCGCTCCCAGTTCGACATCCTGCACATGCCGAGCGAGACCTGGCCCGACCGGATCCGCATCGACGGCCTGACCTACCGCACCCTCGCCCCGCACCTGCCCGCCGAGCAGCGGCTGCCCGCCCTGGAGCGCGAGGAGTCCGGCTACCTCCCGTACGCCTACGAACAGCTCGCCGCGGCCTACCGTACGGCGGGCGACGAGGCCGCCGCCCGGACCGTCCAGCTCGCCAAGTTGCGCAGGCACCGCCGCACCCTGCCCCGGCACGCCCGGCTGTGGGGGAAGCTCCAGGACGTCACCGTCGGGTACGGCTTCCGGCCGCTGCGGGCGGTCGGCTGGTTACTGGCCCTGCTGATGACCGGGGCGATCGCTTACGCCTTGGAGCCGCCGCGGCCCCTGAAGGCGGGCGAGGCCCCGGACTTCAACCCGGTCTTCTACACGATCGACCTGCTGGTGCCGATCATCAGCTTCGGGCAGGAGTCCGCCTACGCGCCGAGCGGCTGGCACCAGTGGCTGTCGTACCTGCTGATCGTGACCGGCTGGATCCTCGCCACGACCACGGCGGCGGGCGTCAGCCGGTCACTCCAGCGGCAGTGAAGCGGCTCAGGCCGCCTTCGCCTTGGTCGCGTACATGTCCACGTACTCCTGGCCCGACAGCCGCATGACCTCCGCCATCACCGAGTCGGTGACCGCGCGCAGCACGTACCGGTCGCGGTCCATGCCCTCGTGGCGGGAGAACTCCATCGGCTCGCCGAAGCGCACGGTGACCCGGCCCGGGCGCGGCATCCCGGCGCCGCCGGGCTGGAGCTTGTCGGTGCCGATCATCGCGAACGGGACCACGGGGGCACCCGTCATCAGGGTCAGGCGGGCGATGCCGGTGCGGCCGCGGTAGAGCCGGCCGTCGGGGGAGCGGGTGCCCTCCGGGTAGATGCCGAAGATCTTGCCCTCTTCGAGGATCCGGCGGCCGGTCATCAGGGCCGCGACCCCGCCGTTCGCCCCGTCACGGTCGACGGGGATCATGCCGGAGCCGGTGAAGAACCAGGCCATGGCGCGGCCCTTGATCCCCTTGCCCGTCACGTACTCGTCCTTGCCGATGAAGTGGACCGTGCGGTCGCACACCAGCGGAAGGATCATGGAGTCGATGAACGTGAGGTGGTTGCCCGCCAAAATCACCGGCCCGGTGCCCGGGATGTTCTCGATGCCCTCCACACGGGTGCGGAACATCAGGCGCATGACCGGTCCGACAGTGGCTTTGATGAGGCGCGTACGGAACAACGTGGGCCCTCCGGCATCGAAAAGCGGTTCTCGCACCCACCACGCGGCGGTAGTGCAGGTGAGGACGATACTCGTGGGTCAGCTCTGATCGCACATCGGGTTCACGAGTCGGATACGCAGTGTTGACGCACGTTTCCGCCGTGTTCCGACGGGACACCCTCGCCGGAAACCCGTCCCCGCCTACCATCGGCACGCCGATTGGGGCGTTTTTCGCGATGGGGAGTGGCACTCATGACACAGGGCGGGGCAGCACGGCGCACGGTCCTCGGCGCGGCCGTACTGGCGGCGGGCACCGGCATCACCGGACTCGCGGCGGGACCGGCCTCCGCCGCCGCCACGGGCGGCGGGCACGGCGAAGGCGGGTTCCGGGACCTCCCGTACCCGACGGTGATCGGCCACCGCGGAGCGAGCGGCTACCGGCCCGAGCACACGCTCGGCTCCTACCAGCTCGCGCTCGACCTGGGCGCGGACGTCATCGAGCAGGACCTCGTCCCCACCAGGGACGGACACCTGGTGTGCCGCCACGAGAACGAGATCGGCGGCACCACGGACGTCGCCGACCACCCGGAGTTCGCGGCGCGCCGGACCACCAAGTCCATCGACGGGGTCTCGGTCACCGGCTGGTTCACCGAGGACTTCACGCTCGCCGAGCTGAAGACCCTGCGCGCGAAGGAACGTATCCCCGCCGTCCGGCAGCGGAACACCCTCTACGACGGCCAGTGGGCGGTGCCCACCTTCGAGGAGGTCCTGCGCTGGGCAAACCGGGAGAGCCGCCGCCGCGACAAGCAGGTCTGGCTGCACGTGGAGACCAAGCACCCCAGCTACTTCCGGGCGCTGGGCCTCGGCTTGGAGGAGCCGCTGGCCAAGCTGCTGCGCCGCTACGGACGCGACCGCCGCGACTCGGCCGTCTTCCTCCAGTCCTTCGAGCCCTCCAGCATCCAGCGGCTCTCCCGGCTGGTCTCCGCGCCCCGCGTCGTCCTGCTCTCCGCGGCGGGCACCCGCCCCTGGGACTTCGAACAGGCCAAGGACCCGCGCACGGTCGCGGACCTGGTCAAGCCCGAGGGCCTGAGGTGGATCTCGGGCTTCGCCCAGGGCATCGGCCCGACCATGGACCTGATCATCCCGCGCGACGCGGCCGGCAAGCTCGGCACCCCGACCACCCTGGTCAAGGACGCCCACGCCCGGGGACTGCTGCTGCACCCCTACACCGCGCGGAACGAGAACAGCTTCCTGCCGGCCGATTTCCGCAAGGGCACGGATCCGGCCGCGTACGGAGACGCCTTCGCCGCCTTCCGCACGTACTTCGAACAGGGCATCGACGGCATCTTCACCGACAACCCGGACACCGGACTCCTCGCGGCGGAGGCCTTCCGCCCCGGCCGACGCCCCGTCAACCGCTGACCGGAGCTTCCCGTACGAGTGGGACGCGCCCGGCGGGGAAACCGCCGGGCGCGCACCGCTCGTCCCGTCCGGCATGGACCTGCTGAAGGCTGACCTCTTTGAGAAGCTCGGCCCGCTGCTCTCCGCCGAGGCGGCGGCGGAGGCCCCGGGTACCGGAGTCGAGGCGGCCGACTTGGAACAAGCCGTCTGGGTCAGGCTGCTGGAGAGCGGCCCGCGCGACCCCGACGCCACCGGCCGCGCACGCTGGCTGCGCCGGGCGGTGCGCGCCGAGGCCCGGCTCGCCAGGAGGCGGGCGCGGCGCGAGATCCCCTACGACTACCGTCATCCCGCCGCGGACGACCACGGCCACCCCTCCGGGGACGGCCGCAGCCGGCACCGCGCGGCCGGCGCGGCCCCCGCGGACGCGGGCGGCGTACCGGAGGACGTCCTCCTCAACGGCGAGGACACCCGGGCGCTCCGATCGGCGGTCGCCCGATTGCCCGGACGCTGTCCGGAGCTCATGAAGGCACTTCTTTCGCCCAGAGACCTCACTTACCGTGAAATCGCAGGAGAGTTGGGTATCTCACAAGGAAGTTTGGGGCCCGTCCGTTCCCGTTGCCTGGGATGTCTGCGCAGAATGCTGGCTGCAGAGGTTGCGGCTCCTGGCCTGCGGGGAAAGGAGCGGTAGACCAACGGGCTACCAGGTGAGCGGGAGGCATGCGCACATGGGCATGAGCGTGACCATTTCGGCGGCGGCTGCCGAGGACGCTGAGCAGATCTTCAAACTGCAATACCTGGCCTTCCAGCGCGAGGCCGAGCTGTACGGCAACTACCTCATCCAGCCGCTCACCCAGTCCCTGGACTCCCTCAAGGCGGAGCTGGCGGCGGACACCGTGCTGGTGGCCCGGCTCGGCGACGAGGTCGTCGGCACCGTGCGCGGCAGCGTCGGCGAGGACGGCACCGGGAAGATCGCCAAGCTGTGCGTCCACCCGCGGCTGCAGGGCCACGGTCTCGGCGCCCGCCTGCTGCGCGCGGTCGAGGAGGCCCTCGCCGGGCACGGCGCGACCACCCGCTTCCGCCTGCACACCGGGCACAAGAGCGAGTCCAACCTGCGGCTCTACCGCAAGGCGGGCTACACGAAGGTCGGCGACCGCACGGCCTCGGACGGCGTGCAGCTGGTGATCCTGGAGAAGGAAGCCAAGGACGCCACCGACTTCGCGGTCAGCGCCTGACGCCGCTCACAGCACTAGCGCTTCCTGCGGAGCCAGAGCATCCCGGTGATCGGCAGGATCACCGGGATGAACAGGTAGCCCATCCCGAACTGCCCCCACACGGTGGCGTCGGGGAAGGAGTCCGGGCTCACCAGGGTCCAAGTGCCCACCGTCAGTACGCCGGCCAGCTCGGCGGCGCAGCAGACCAGCGCCGCCTTGCGGGCCGTCTCCCCGCCGCGCACCAGCGAGTACGTGATGAACGCATAGGCCAGGGCCGCCGCGCCGGACAGGGAGTAGGCCAGCGGCGCCCGGTCGAACTCGGTGGAGATCTGGTAGGCCGACCGCGACACCGCGCCGACCACCATCACCCCGTACAGCCACACCAGGAGCAGCCCCGGCCCGGAGACGAGCCGCGTGCGCCCGGCGGGTGTGGCGGTCGTCGTGTCAGGCACCGGTGGTTCCCCAGATGTCGTAGAGCCGCACTTCGAGGACGGCGAGGACGACCGCGCCCGCGGCCACCGTCACGGAACCCCACTTGGTCCGCTCGGTCAGCGAGAGCATCCCGGCGGCCGGTACCGCCGCGAAGGCGCCCAGCAGGTACGCCACGAAGATCACCGTGCCCTCGTCGGGCTTCTCGCCCTGGGCCAGCTTGACCAGGCCGATCACCAGTTGGGCCAGGACCAGCACCGTCACCACGGCCATGCCGATGAAGTGCCAGTCCTTGGTCGGCTGGTCCCGCCATGCGGCGTGGCCGCACCAGGCGGCGAGGGCGAGTGCGGCCACACCGATGGCGACCGTCAGGGCGTCGAGCATGCAGCGAGGGTATTACGGGCCGAAAGACCCGATGCGCGCACCCCTGGGCGGACGCTTTGCCGGAAGCACGAACCTCCACGCCGAAGCCCTCCTGTTCGACAACGACGGCACGCTCGTCTCCTCCATGGAATCGGTGTACCGCTGCTGGAGCCGGTGGGCCCGCGAGTACGCGATATCGGAGGAGGACTTCGCCCGCGTCGAGCTGCACGGCCGGCATGCGGACCGTGGCCTTGACCACAACCCACACCGCCGCCGAACGCGACGCGCACGTGGTGGTACGGGACCTTTCGGCCGTGTCGGTGCAGGTCGGCGACGGGGGTCTGACCATCGGGACGGAGGGCTGACAGCGACCGGTCCTGTCCGGTATGCGGCTACTTTCCGTCCGCTATTCGGACATCGTTGATCGGTGAAGGGGCATGTCTGGTTTACTGGGGCCCATGACCACGACGAGCAGCCGCACCCTTGCGACCGAGGCGACGATGACGCCCGGTGCTCGTTGTATGTGTCGAATGCGCGCCTTCTGAGGGCCCCTTCCGCACGCCTCGCGCCCCGAAGCGAGACCGGCCGAGCCCGTCCGTGCATCCCCGGACCGCTCCTGCCCCGCGCACGCGTCGGCACCTTCCCTTTTGTGACGGTTCGGCCCGTATCGCGCGTCCCCAGATGTTTGCCCCGTGCCCGGCACCCGCAGCGCCGGGCACTCGACAGCGACGGAAATCCTGTGATCACCACATCGGGCCTCACGAAGGTCTACCAGTCCCGTGGCCGCGAGGTCACCGCCCTGGACGGCGTGGACCTCCACGTCCGCGAGGGCGAGGTCTACGGAGTCATCGGCCAGAGCGGCGCCGGCAAGTCCTCCCTGATCCGCTGCGCGAACCTGCTCGAGCGCCCCACCACGGGCACCGTGATCGTCGACGGCGTCGACCTCACCGCGCTCGCGGGCCGCGGCCGCCGCGCCGGCAAGGAACTGCGCGAGGCCCGCAGCCGCATCGGCATGGTCTTCCAGCACTTCAACCTGCTGTCCTCGCGCACCGTCCAGGGCAACATCGAGCTGCCCCTGGAGATCCTCGGCGTCTCCGGCCGCGAGCGCTCCCGCAAGGCCCTGGAACTCCTCGACCTCGTCGGCCTCGCCGACAAGGCCAAGGCCTACCCCACCCAGCTCTCCGGCGGCCAGAAGCAGCGCGTCGGCATCGCCCGCGCCCTGGCCGGCGACCCCAAGGTGCTGCTGTCCGACGAGGCCACCAGCGCCCTGGACCCCGAGACCACCCGCTCCATCCTCCAGCTGCTGCGCGACCTCAATCAGCAGCTCGGCCTCACCGTGCTGCTCATCACGCACGAGATGGACGTGGTCAAGTCCGTCTGCGACTCGGCCGCCCTGATGAAGCGCGGCAAGATCGTCGAGTCCGGAACCGTCGCCCAGCTGCTCGCCACCCCCGGCTCCGAGCTCGCGGGCGAACTCTTCCCCGTCACCGGCGCCGCCACCGGCCCCGACCGCACGGTCGTCGACGTCACCTTCCACGGCGCAGCCGCCGCCCAGCCGGTCATCTCGCAGCTCTCGCGCACGTACAACATCGACATCTCGATCCTCGGCGCCGCGATGGACACCGTCGCCGGGCGCCAGATCGGCCGCATGCGCATCGAGCTGCCCGGCCGCTTCGAGGACAACGTCGTACCCGTGGGCTTCCTGCGCGAGCAGGGCCTCCAGGTCGACGTCGTCGACGAGGACGACACGGGCGACGCGATCGACAACGAACTGGCCTCGCTGGTCAAGGATGGTGCGAAGTGACCTGGTCCGAGATGCAGCCCCTGCTCAGCCAGGGCACCTACGACACCCTCTACATGGTGCTGTGGTCCACCCTGGTGACCGTCCTGGGCGGGCTGCCCGTCGGCATCCTGCTGGTCCTCACCGACAAGGGCGGCCTCCTGCAGAACCGGCCGCTCAACAAGGTGCTCGGCGTGATCGTGAACATAGGCCGCTCGCTGCCGTTCATCATCCTGCTGATCTTCCTGATCCCGGTCACCACCGCGGTCGTGGGCACCTTCATCGGTCCCACCGCCATGATCGTCCCGCTGGCCATCGGCGCCATCCCCTTCTTCGCCCGGCTCGTCGAGACCGCTGTCCGCGAGGTGGACCACGGCCTGATCGAGGCCGTCGAGTCCATGGGCGGCGGCATCCCCACCCTGGTCGGCAAGGTGCTGCTGCCGCAGGCCCTGCCCTCCCTGGTCGCCGGTGTCACCACCACCGTCATCACCCTGGTCGGCTACTCGGCCATGGCCGGCGCCGTCGGCGGCGAAGGCCTCGGATCCAAGGCCATCACCTACGGCTTCCAGCGCTTCGAGACCGGATTCATGGTCGCCACCGTCGTCGTCCTGATCGCCATCGTCACGGTGATCCAGTTGATCGGCGACGGCGTGGTCCGCCTCCTGGCCCGCCGCGGCCGGACAGCCTGATCAGCCCGGGCTGACAAGACTTCCCCCTTCGGAAAGCCCGCACTTGTCGTGCTTGGGCCACCACCCTGAAATGCAAGAAAGGCACTCTTCGTGCGTAAGAACATCAAGCTCACCGCCCTCGCCGCCACCGCCACCGCGCTCGCGCTCGGCCTCACCGCCTGCGGCAGCTCCTCGGACCCGTCCTCCACAAAGGCCGACGGCGGCAAGACCGACGAGAGCAAGCCGCTCGTCATCGCGGCCTCCCCGAGCCCGCACGCCGACATCCTGAACTTCGTCAAGGACAAGCTCGCGGCGAAGGAAGGCCTCAAGCTGGAGGTCAAGGAGTTCACGGACTACGTCCTGCCGAACACCGCCACCCAGCAGGGCCAGGTCGACGGCAACTACTTCCAGCACAAGCCGTACCTCGACGACTTCAACAAGAAGAACAGCACGACCATCGTGCCCGTCGTGAACGTGCACCTGGAGCCCCTCGGCCTCTACTCCAAGAAGGTCAAGACCCTCGCGGACATCAAGGCCGGCCAGACCATCGCCGTCCCCAACGACACCACCAACGAGGGCCGCGCGCTCCAGCTGCTCGCCGCGAACAACCTGATCACCCTCAAGGAGGGTGTCGGCACCGGCGCCAAGCTGTCCGACATCACCGACAAGAAGGGCCTGGAGTTCAAGGAGCTGGAGGCCGCCACGGTCCCGCGCGCCCTGAACGACGTGGACGCCGCCGTCATCAACGGCAACTACGCCATCGAGGCCAGCCTGTCGCCCGCCAAGGACGCCCTGATCCTGGAGAAGGCCGAGGGCAACCCCTACGCCAACTTCCTCGCGGTCAAGGACGGCAACCAGAACGACCCGCGGATCCAGAAGCTCGCCAAGCTCCTGAACTCCGACGACGTCAAGAAGTTCATCGAGGAGAAGTATCAGGGCTCGGTCATCCCGGCCTTCGGTACCCCCGCCTCCTGAGCCTGGCGGTCAGGCATTTCGGCCCCGCACGCTCCTGTCGGCGCGCGGGGCCGAGCTCTGCCCGCTTCCGGGCAACCCCGGCCCTGCACTTCCCCGGGCCGATGCTGCATGCTGTGGCCTACGACCCGCAAAAACGGTCCCGCACCACGGTCTCAGGCATGGAGCTGCGCATGACTACCACCTTCCCGGACGTCACCATCAGCACGGACCGGCTGGTGCTGCGCCCCTTCGAGGAAGAGGACGTCACCGCGCTCACCGAGATGATGAACGACGAGGGCGTCACCGCCTGGACCTCGGTACCGCACCCCTACACGCGGGCCGACGCCTACGGCTGGGCCACCCGCCTCTCGCACGCCGAGCGCACCGAGGGCCGCGGCATCGTCTTCGCCGTCACCGAGTTCCTCACCCAGCGCCTCGTCGGCATCGTCCACCTCCAGAACACCAACTGGCGCACCCGCGCCACGGAGGTCGGCTACGTCACCGCCCCCTGGGCCCGCGGCGAGGGCTACGCCAGCGAGTCCGTACTCGCCGTGACCCGGTGGCTCTTCCGCGACCAGGGCTTCGAACGCCTCGAACTGCGCACCCCCGCCGACAACACCGCCTCCCAGCAGGTGGCGCAGAAGATCGGCTGCATCAGCGAGGGAGTCCTGCGCAACGCCTGGATAGTGCGTACCCAGTCGGCCGACGGCAACTGGACCGACACCCGCACCGACCTCATCGTCTGGAGCCTCGTCCCCGAGGACCTCGACGACGCGGACGGCTACGGCGACTACGACGGCTATGACGGATACGACGCCTACTCCGTCGACAAAGCGGACGGCGCCGACCGGGAACTGACCCGATGACCAGGTAGTCTCACCGTGCCCGACCCCCAGGGCGATGCTTCGCCCTCCGCCGGCCGCCGCAGCGAGGTGGCCCCTCCCACGCCAGGAGACAGACGACGATGGCCGACCGGGTCACGGTGATCGGCTGGGACGGCTCGCCCCTGACCGCGGCCGCCCGGTCCGCGCTTTCCGCCGCAACCCTGGTGGCCGGCGCCGCCCACCACCTCGCGCTCCCCGAGGTCCCGCCCACCGCCGAGCGCATCCGCCTCGGCAGCCTCGGCCTCGCCGCCCGCCGCATCGCCGGCCACCGCGGCACCGCCGTCGTCTTCGCCGACGGCGACCCCGGCTTCTTCGGCGTCGTACGCACCCTGCGCGCCCCGGAGCACGGCCTGGAGGTCGAGGTCGTCCCGGCCGTCTCCTCCGTCGCCGCGGCCTTCGCCCGCGCCGGAATGCCCTGGGACGACGCCCAGGTCGTCGTCGCCCACCCCCGCACCCTGCGTCGCGCCGTCAACGTCATCCGTGCCCACGGCAAGGTCGCCGTCCTCACCTCGCCCGGCGCCGGCCCCGCCGAACTCGCCCTGCTCCTCGACGGGGTCCACCGCACCTTCGTCATCTGCGAGGAACTGGGTACGGACCGGGAACAGGTGAGCGTCCTCACCTCCGACAAGGCCGCCGACCACACCTGGCGCGACCCGAACGTCGTCATCGTCATCGGCGGCGGGGGCACCGGACAGGCCCTGGCCGCCGAACCCGGCTGGCTGCTCGGCCAGAGCCCGGAGCGGTCCGGCTCCGGCGACCGGGGCTGGGCCCGCCCCCAGGCGGACACCGGGGAGGGGGAGTCTGCCCAGCTGCGGGCCGCCCAGCTCGCCCGGCTCGGCCCGCGCACCGGCGACCTCGTCTGGGACATCGGAGCGGGCTCCGGCGGCGTCGCCGTGGACGCCGCAGTACTCGGCGCCGCCGTCATCGCCGTCGACGCCGACCCGGAGGCCTGTGCACGGGTAACTGCCGCGGCCCGCACGCGCGGAGTGCAGCTCCAGGTCATCGCCGGACGCGCTCCCCACGTCCTGGAGAACCTGCCCGAGCCCGACGTCGTACGCGTGGGCGGCGGGGGAGCCGCGGTCGTCGCCGCCGTCGCCGACCGCCGCCCTGAACGGATCGTCAGCCACGCCTCCACCCGCGACGAAGCCGAGGCCATCGGCCGCGCCCTCACCGAACACGGGTACGCCGTCGAGTGCGCGCTGCTCCAGTCCGTGGGCCTGGACACCCGCACGTGGGCCGAACAGGAGCGCTCCGTCGTCTTCCTACTGGCTGCCGAGCGCCCCAGGACCCGCTGACGGCAGGCCCGGGGTAGGCTGGCCGATCGTCGTACTGCCCTGGACGATTCGGGCATCACGACACCGGACGACGCGCGACGTGGCGCAGTCCACAGTGGACCGTGGCGGTTATGGCCGCCACGGTGGCGAACGGGCGCGACAATGCTTAGTGGTTGTCGCGCAGGCGCACGTGCGGCAAGGGCGCCGCACGGCAACCCCGCACGGAAATCCGTTGGGGCGGCCTCGTGGCGACCGGGCGATCGAAGAGCAAAACCGATGGGCGAGGGGTACGCATGACTGACACCGGCCAGGTCCCGGGCGAGGGTCACCCGGACAACGCGGGCATGGTGGATCAGCAGGGCATCCCCGCTCCGGTCCAGCTTCCGCCCCCGCTTCCCGTCGGCTACGCCTTCCAGGACCTCGTGGACGACCCGGCCGGGCCGGAGGACGAAGAACTGCTCCTCATGCCGAGCGGCCAGGGCGCGTGGAGCGACCCGCAGGTGGTCCCGCCGGCCCCCGCCTTCCCCGTCGAGCCCCCTCTCTACGGGGAGGCGCCGTACGGCACCGAGCCGTCCTACCAGGAGGCTCCGGCCTACCACGAGCCGGCCGCGTACCCCGAATTCCCGTCCTACGGCGCCGGCGCCCACGAGACCGGCGGCCGTGACTCCGGTGCGCTCGACCTCGGCGGGCTCGCCGTGCCTCCGCCCGCCGCCCCGGTTCAGGCGGTCGCCCCCGCCGCCCCGGTCCGGCGTCCGCTGCACATGGGTCCGCCCATGCCCGAGGCCACCGGCGGAGTCGTACGGTCCCTCGCGGACCGCGGTCCCGCCGCGGCGCCCGCCCCGGTGCGCCGGTCCGGACCGCCGACCACGGGCCCGGAGTACCTGGACATCCCGCCGGCCCCCGCGCCGCAGCTGAGCGACATCCCGCCGCAGGCCGGCGCCCCGTGGACCGCGGAGCCGACGCCGGCGCCGGTGGCCGTCGAGGTCCCCGCGGCAGCCGGGCCCGAAGCCCGGCTCGAGCCCCAGCCGGTCGTCGTACCGGAGCCGGAGCCGGCCGTGGCCGCCGTGCCCGAACCGGTCGTGGCCGCCGTGCCGGAGCCCTTCGCGGCGGCCGTGCCCGAGCCCTTCGTGGCCGCCGTGCCGGAGCCTGAGCCCGTCGCGGCGGCCGTGCCCGAGCCGGTCGTGGCCGCCGCGCCCGAGCCCACGCCTGCGCCCGTGCCCGAACCGGAGCCCGTACCGGCCCCGGTCCTGGTCGAGGCCGTCGCTCCGGAGCCGCAGCCCGAGCCCCAGCCGCAGCCCGAGCCGGAGTTCGTCCCGGCGCCCGCCCCCGCGGAAACGGTGGTTCAGGCGCCGGAGCACGCCGAGCCCCTCGCCGAGCCCCTCGTCGAGGCGGCGCCCGTGGAGGCGGCCCAGCCCGAGCCGGCCGCCGCCGAGCCGGTCGTTCTCGTGGCGTCCGCCCCCGTACCGACCCAGCCCGAGCCGCCGGCCGCGGAGCCGCAGCCGGTGGCTGTGGAACCCGCCCCGGCCGAGCCCGTCGCAGTGGCCCCGGCCGCCCCGGCGGAGCTCGTCCCGGCGGAGCCCGTTCAGGCACAGGCCCTGCCGGTGGAAGCCGAGCCGCTGGAGGCCGAGCCGGCGGAGGCCGAGCCGGTGGCCCCCGAAGCCGAGATCGAAGCCCAGCCCGAGCCCGTACCCGCCGAGCCCGCCGCAGGCGACCCGGCTCCCGCCTACGACGACGCCGAGCGCGAGGCCGTCCTGCGCGTCATGCGCGAGCGCCGCGACATCCGCAAGGGCTTCCGCACCGACCCGATCCCGCACGAGGTGCTGCTCCGCGTCCTGGAGGCGGCCCACACCGCGCCCAGCGTCGGCCACTCCCAGCCCTGGGACTTCGTCGTCATCCGCTCCGCCGAAACCCGCCGGACGATGCACGAGCTCGCCCAGCGCCAGCGCGAGGCCTACGCGAACTCCCTGCCCAAGGCCCGGGCGAAGCAGTTCAAGGAACTCAAGATCGAGGCCATCCTCGACACCCCGGTGAACATCGTCGTCACCGCCGACCCCACCCGCGGCGGCCGCCACACCCTCGGCCGGCACACCCAGCCGCAGATGGCCCCGTACTCCTCGGCCCTCGCCGTCGAGAACCTCTGGCTCGCCGCGCGCGCCGAAGGCCTCGGCGTCGGCTGGGTCAGCTTCTTCGACGAGCGCGAGATGGTCCGCACGCTCGGCCTGCCGGAGCACCTGGAGGTCGTCGCCTACCTGTGCGTCGGCTACGTCGACGAGTTCCCCGAGGAGCCCGAGCTCGCCCAGGCGGGCTGGTCCCAGCGCCGCCCGCTGTCCTGGGTCGTCCACGAGGAGACGTACGGGCGCCGCGCGCTGCCCGGCGAAGAGCCGCACGACCTGCTCTCCGAGACCGTCGCCGGCATCCGCCCGCTCGACGCGAAGGCGCTCGGCGAGGCGTGGGAGCGGCAGAAGCGCATGACCAAGCCCGCCGGAGCCCTGGGCATGCTCGAGATCATCTCGGCCCAGCTCAGCGGCCTCTCCCGGGTCTGCCCGCCGCCGATCCCGGAGCCCGCCGCCGTCGCGATCTTCGCCGGAGACCACGGCGTGCACGCCCAGGGCGTCACCCCGTGGCCGCAGGAGGTCACCACCCAGATGGTGGCCAACTTCCTGGGCGGCGGGGCGGTCTGCAACGCCTTCGCCAACCAGGTCGGCGCCGAGGTCTGCGTGATCGACGTGGGCGTCGCGGGCGACCTGCCCGCCACCCCCGGCCTGCTCCCGCGCAAGGTACGCCCGGGCACCGCCGACCTCTCCGTCGGCCCGGCGATGACCCGCGAGGAAGCCGTCGCGGCCATCGAGGTCGGCATCGAGACCGCCCGCGACCTGGTCGCGGCGGGCAACAAGGCCCTGCTCACCGGCGAGATGGGCATCGCGAACACCACGGTGTCCGCCGCGCTGATCTCGGTCTTCACCGGGGTCGACCCGGCCGAGGTGACCGGCCGCGGCACGGGCATCAACGACGAGACCCACGCCCGCAAGGTCGACGTCGTACGCCGTGCCCTGGACCTCCACCAGCCGGACCCGGCGGACCCGATCGGCGTCCTGGCGGCCATCGGCGGCCTGGAGCACGCGGCGATCGTCGGCCTCCTCCTCGGCGGAGCCTCCCTGCGTACGCCGGTCATCCTGGACGGCGTGAGCGCGGGCGCGGCCGCCCTGGTGGCCCGAGCCATCGCCCCCGAGGCCCTCTCGGCGTGCATCGCTGGCCACCGCAGCGCGGAGCCGGGCCATGTCGCGGCCCTGAACAAGCTCGGCCTGCGCCCCCTGGTCGACCTGGACCTGCGCCTCGGCGAGGGCACGGGCGCCCTGCTGGCCCTCCCGCTGGTCCAGAGCGCGGCCCGCGCGATGCACGAGGTCGCCACGTTCGACTCGGCGGGCGTCACGGAGAAGTAGCCCCTGCGGCGAGGCTGAAAGACCAGCCCCGCCGACGTTTCTGGCGCGGGGTCTGGGGGCGGAGCCCCGGTGTCGGGAAGGGGCGGGGAGGAGAAAGCCGCCCGCAAGGGCCCGGCCCGCGCCCCCGACCCCGCCGGGCCGTATCGTGGACCCGCACACGAAACCGCACGTCAGCACCGCACACCGCCGCTCCAACGCCGCAGCGGCACCACCGCACGACGCCCGCCGCATCAGGAGCCGCACCGCCATGGCCGAACACCCCGCGTACCCCGTCGGACTCCGTCTGGCCGGCCGCCGCGTCGTCGTCATCGGCGGTGGCCAGGTCGCCCAGCGCCGCCTCCCCGCGCTGATCGCGGCCGGCGCCGACATCCTGCTCGTCTCGCCCTCCGCCACCCCCTCCGTGGACGCCATGGCCGAGACCGGCGAGATCCGCTGGGAGCGCCGCCGCTACGAGGACGGCGACCTCGCCGCAGCCTGGTACGCCCTCATCGCCACCCGGGACCGCGAGGCCAACGACCGCGCCTCCGCCGAAGCCGAGCGCGAGCGGATCTGGTGCGTCCGCGCCGACGACGCCGAGGCCGCCACCGCCTGGACCCCGGCCACCGGCCGCGTGGAGGGCGTCACCGTCGCCGTGCTCAGCGGCAACGACCCCCGCCGCTCCGCCGCCGTCCGTGACGCGGTCGTCGAGGGACTGCGCGACGGCTCCCTCACGGCGGCCCGCGCCCACACCCCCGGCGTCTCCCTCGTCGGCGGCGGACCCGGCGACCCCGACCTCATCACCGTGCGCGGCCGCCGCCTCCTCGCCGAGGCAGATGTCGTCATCGCCGACCGGCTCGGCCCCCGCGACCTGCTCGACGAGCTCCCCCCGCACGTCGAGGTCATCGACGCCGCGAAGATCCCGTACGGCCGGTACATGGCCCAGGAGGCCATCAACAACGCCCTGATCGAGCATGCCAAGGCCGGCAAGGCCGTGGTCCGCCTCAAGGGCGGGGACCCGTACGTCTTCGGCCGCGGCATGGAAGAGCTCCAGGCGCTCGCCGAGGCCGGTATCGCCTGCACCGTCGTCCCCGGCATCTCCAGCTCCATCTCGGTGCCCGGCGCCGTCGGCATCCCGGTCACCCACCGGGGCGTGGCCCATGAGTTCACCGTGGTCAGCGGCCACGTCGGCCCCGAGGACCCGCGGTCCCTCGTGGACTGGGCCTCCCTCGCCAAGCTCACCGGCACCCTGGTCATCCTGATGGGCGTGGACAAGATCGGCTCGATCGCCGAGGCCCTCGTGCGCCACGGGAAGCCCGCCGGCACCCCGGTCGCCGTGATCCAGGAGGGCACCACCGCCACCCAGCGCCGGGTGGACGCCACCCTCGCCACCGTCGGGGAGACGGTCCGCGCCGAGGAGGTCCGTCCGCCCGCCGTGATCGTCATCGGCGAGGTCGTCACCGTCCTCGACCCTGGCGCCCGCCCCAGCACCAGCGCCTGACAGGCCGTTGGCACCGCACCCAGGACAAGGCAGTATCACCCTGTGGCTGATCTCATCACCGTCGAGGACCCCGACGACCCGCGCCTGCGCGACTACACGGGCCTGACCGACGTCGAACTCCGGCGCCGGCGCGAGCCCGCGGAAGGCCTCTTCATCGCCGAGGGCGAGAAGGTCATCAGACGGGCCAAGGACGCCGGGTACGAGATGCGCTCGATGCTGCTCTCCGCCAAGTGGGTCGACGTCATGCGCGATGTCATCGACGAACTCCCCGCCCCGGTCTACGCGGTCAGCCCGGAGCTCGCCGAACGCGTCACCGGCTACCACGTGCACCGCGGCGCCCTCGCCTCCATGCAGCGCAAGCCGCTGCCGACGGCCGAGGAACTCCTCGGCACCACCCGCCGCGTGGTCATCATGGAAGCGGTCAACGACCACACCAACATCGGGGCCATCTTCCGCAGCGCCGCCGCCCTCGGCATGGACGCGGTGCTGCTGTCGCCCGACTGCGCGGACCCGCTCTACCGCCGCTCGGTGAAGGTCTCCATGGGTGCGGTGTTCTCCGTCCCCTACGCCCGCCTGGACGCGTGGCCCAAGAGCCTGGACTCGGTGCGCGAGGCCGGCTTCAAGCTGCTGGCCCTCACCCCGCACCAGAAGGCCTCGCCCATCGACGTGGCCGCCCCCCAGTCCCTCGACCGGGTCGCGCTGATGCTCGGCGCCGAGGGGGACGGCCTGTCCACGCAGGCGCTGGTCGCCGCCGACGAATGGGTGCGCATCCCCATGGCGCACGGCGTGGACTCGCTGAACGTGGGCGCCGCCGCCGCGGTGGCCTTCTACGCGGTGGCCCAGGGCCGCGACGGCGCGTAGCGGCTACGCCCCCCGGGGCCCCGGGCTACGCCCCCGTGGCCCCGGGCTCCGGGTCCGGGCCCCGGCCCGGCTCAGAACTTCTGGGCGGCGGCGATGCCCAGGGCCACGATCAGCGTGACCACGACGAACACGATCAGCCGCTGCCGCATCAGCTTCGGGTCGGGCCGCGAAGGCCGTCGGCCCGTCCCCGTCGTACGGGGGCCCGGGCGGCCGCCCGTACGACCCGCCGTCGGCCGGGAGGACGGGCCGCCGGGGGTGCGCGGATTGCGGGAGGACGAGGGCCGCGAGGGCGGTCCGCTCTGCGGTCCGCCCTGGGCCCGGGGCGCGCTCGAGCCGCCGGTACGGCGCTCGGTGCGCTGGTCGGCGTACTCCTCCGCGAGCCGGCCGGTCGGCCGCTCGACGCGGGCGCGCTGCGCCGGCGGGCGCACGTCGGACAGGCCCTGCGCCTCGCGGGCCGCGATCTCCTTGAGCCGCATCGACAGCTGGAGCGTGCTGGGCCGCTCCTCGGGATCCTTGGCCAGGCAGGCCCGTACGAGGGGCGCGAGCGCGTCCGGGACCCCGACGAGGTGGGGCTCCTCGTGCACCACCCGGTACAGCATGACCTCGGAACTGCCGTGCCCGAAGGGCGAGTCCGCCGTCGCCGCGTAGGCGAGGGTGGCGCCGAGGGCGAAGACGTCCGTGGCGGGGGTGACGGCGGCGCCGCGCACCTGTTCGGGCGCGAGGAAGCCGGGGGAGCCGACGGCCGTTCCCACATGGGTCAGCGTGCTCGCCCCGGTGGCCCAGGCGATCCCGAAGTCGATGATCCGGGGGCCCTTGGGGGAGAGAAGGATGTTCGAAGGCTTGAGATCGCGGTGGACGACCCCCGCCTCGTGCACGGCGACCAGGCCCTCGGAGAGCGCGGCACCGATGGCGGCGATCTGCGCGGCCGTCAGGGGGCCTTCCTCGGCCACCTTGTCGTGCAGAGAGGGCCCGGGCACGTACTGGGTGGCGAACCACGGCCGCTCGGCCTCCAGGTCCGCCGCCACCAGGCGTGCGGTGCATCCGCCCCGGATGCGGCGGGCGGCGGACACCTCGCGGGCGAACCGGGAACGGAACTCCTGGTCCTCGGCCAGATCCGGCCGGATGACCTTGAGCGCGACGCGCTGCCCGCGCCGGTCCGATCCCAGGTAGACCACGCCCATGCCGCCGGCGCCGAGCCGTCGGTGCAGTCTGAACGAGCCGACGACACGCGGGTCCTCGCGTCGGAGCCGCATCATCGCCATGTCCACCCCGCTGACCGGTCCTCCTGTTGACGTGGCACAGCTTACGGACCATCCGGCATGCGCGCTCAGAGGCCGCGCCCTCGCCGGGGGATTCGATTGTCAGTGCGCAGCAGCACACTTGAGGGTCCCTCAAGGATTCCGGCCGGTCCGTGCCCCGGGGCGGTCCGCCGGATCAATCCGGGTTCCGGGCAAGGGGGTTGGGTGATCATGGCCGTCCGGGCCCGGTTCGCGTGCGTCCGTACGGCGTGCACCGGCGAGCCGGTCGTGCCCGTGCCCCACCGGCGGACTCGCATGAACAGGGAGTGACGGAAGTGAGCGAAGTCACCACCCTGCGCTGACCCCCTGCGGGAAGACCCCGACACCGGGGGAGCGGTCTCCACCCAGGGGAGTACACCGACCGCTGCCCGTCATCCTCCTGGAGGCCCGGCAATGGGTACGAGGGCATGAGGCCGGGAACCCTCCGCGCGCCTAGTGTTGAAGACAAGCGGCGGGTGGCGCACTCGTCCCCCGAGGTCAAAAGCCCGCCGCTGTCAACGACAGGGAGAGGACCATGGCGGACATCGCACGGCAGGGACGCAAGGCATTCGCGTTCAACGGCCATGAGTCCGGTACGCGGCACCCGTTGGTGGCGGCTGCGATGGTGCTCCCCCTGGCCGCACTCCTGCTCTTCCTCTTCGGAGGCTTCGACCAGGTGGCGGCACAGGCGTCGTCCGTGGGCGCGATGCTGGGGCGCTGAGCGGCGCCACAGCCCGGGAGAGCGGCCCGGGATTCAGCCCGTCACACCCCGTGGGGACGGGGGCGTGACGCCGGACGGCAGGTGAAGGGTGCTGCCCGTACGACTGGGGAGTCGGACGGGCAGCACCCTTTTTCGCGCCCTTCTGCGCGGTCGCCGTACCCTCCTTCCCGGAAGAGGGAGGGCCCGATGACCGGGAACGACAGCACGTGGCGGCTCATGCGCCGGGGCGGCCTGCCGGTCACGATCGCCGTCACGGAGGCCGACTTCCCGTGGCTCCGCGGCACGTTCGCGCCCGAGCCCGCCTTCGCAGAGGTCAGGCCCTGGTTCGACGCGGTCCTGGCCCTCATGGAGGCGGAGGTCCACGACGAGCGCTTCGACGCCGCGTACGATCCCATCCCGCAGGCACTGACCCTGGTGTCGCCGAGCGGGCCGGTCGCCGATTTCCTGCTGCACATCGACGGCGAGGAGGCCTGGTTCCGCTGGAGCGACGAACCGCAGGGGACGTGAGCCCTCCCGCGCTGCCCGCCGCCCTCGCCTTCTGGGCCTCGAACGGCCGCCGCCGGGAGTACGAGCTCCTCGCCGACCGGCACGACGGGACCGTGGTGCGCTGCGGGGCGGCCGTGGCCAAGGCGCACGCCGAAGACGCCGACCGGGACGCCCTCGCCGTACGGCTGGGGATCGCCGGCCACCCGGCCCTGGCCGGGGTACTGCTGCCGCCCCTGCGCCCCGGGGCCGGATCCGTGCGCGGCAGGCCCGCCTCCCTCTGGCCCTACGGCGCTCCGGTCGATCCGGAGCGACCCGCGGACGCGCCCTGGGAGGAGGCCGGCCGGCTGCTGGCCGCCCTGCACCGGACTCCGCCCGACGGGCTCCCGGGCCCGGTCCCGCCGATGCGCGGACCGGCCAAGCTCGCCCGCGCGCTGGACCGCCTGGCGCGGGCGGAGCCCCTGGGGACCGAGCCCGCCGCCACGCGCGCCGTACGGGCCGCCGCCCGGACCCTGCCCGCCTGGACGCGCGGCCAGGCGGCGCCCCCGCCCGGCGGGGCCCTGTGCCACGGGGACCTGCACCTGGGGCAGTTGGTGCGTCATCCCGCCCCGTCGGGCGCCTGGCTCCTCATCGACGTCGACGACCTCGGTCTCGGCGCCCCCGCCTGGGACCTGGCCCGCCCGGCGGCCTGGTACGCCGCGGGACTGCTCGACGCCGCCCCCTGGCTGCGTTTCCTCGAGGCCTACCGGTCCGCCGGCGGCCCGGCGGCCGGTCCGCCCGGCAGCGACCCCTGGCCGGAACTCGACCTCGCCGCCCGGGCGCTCACCGTGCAGACGGCGGCCCTGGCCCTGGCCAAGGCGGCGGAGGCCGGCCGCCGACTCGACGACGAGGAACGGCTGATGGCGGACGCCTGTGCCCGAATCGCGGCCCTCCCGGCCGACTTGGACTCCGGGCCTCCGCCGTAGGGTGAGGCTCACCGCCATCGGGCATGCATCCGATGGCGACGTCCACGGCGAGGAGTTGATCCGGTCATGCAGTGTCCGAAGTGTCACGCGATGATGCACACGTACAACCGCAACGGTGTCCAGATAGAGCAGTGCAGCGGCTGCCGCGGCATCTTCCTCGACTACGGCGAGCTGGAGGCGCTGACCCGCCTGGAGTCCCAGTACACCTCCCAGCAGTACGGCCAGGTGCCTCCGCCCGCCGCGCCCCCGGCCCCCTACCCGGCCCCGCATACGGCCCCGGCCCCGGCCTGGGGCGCCCCGCACCACGGCGGACACGGCCACGGCCACCGCAAGGGCGGCTTCGGCCGGATGCTCTTCTCCTCCTGAAGCCGGCTCCCCTCCTGACACCGGGAGGAACGCGAAAGCCCCGGCCGTCGAGACGGCCGGGGCTTTCACATGGTGCGCGATACTGGGATTGAACCAGTGACCTCTTCCGTGTCAGGGAAGCGCTCTCCCGCTGAGCTAATCGCGCGGGAACGGCATGAAGCCGCAGGTGAAGCAGGTGGTGCGGGTGCTGCGTGCGCGATACTGGGATTGAACCAGTGACCTCTTCCGTGTCAGGGAAGCGCTCTCCCGCTGAGCTAATCGCGCGGGGATCCTTGCGGATCAGTGGACGATACTGGGATTGAACCAGTGACCTCTTCCGTGTCAGGGAAGCGCTCTCCCGCTGAGCTAATCGTCCTTGGAGGTGGAGACGGGATTTGAACCCGTGTAGACGGCTTTGCAGGCCGTTGCCTCGCCTCTCGGCCACTCCACCATGGAGCTGCAGGGGTTCTCGGGAAGAAATCCCCCACTTCGAGCGGACGACGAGACTCGAACTCGCGACATCCACCTTGGCAAGGTGGTGCTCTACCAACTGAGCTACGTCCGCAGGTCACCGTGTTCACTCCGGGGCTTTCCCCCTTCGCTCCCTGGCGACGAGTTGAACTCTAGCGGATTCCGGGGCCAGCTCAAAAACGCGTTTCCGCAGCGTGCTGCCGCTCGATCACCGGCGGTCACCCCGCCGACACCTCACCGGCGCCGTCGCGTCACCGGTCATAGACTCGCAGCCGTGCACGACCTGCCTCCCATGGCCCGCTTCGGCGGCCTCCTCGCGACCGACCTCCGGGACGTGACCAGCGATCCCGCCGCCCTGGACTCCTCCGGCTTCTGGGCGGTGACCGCCGACTTCGAAGGGCGGCTCGTCTGCGCGCGCTTCGGAGACATACGCCCCGACCCCGTCCCGACGCCGCGACCCGGCGCCTGGCGGGGCCCCGGGGCCGGCCAGTGGTCCAGCTCGCTCGACCGCGCCGCGTACGTCGCCGGTGTCCGCCGCATCCGCGAGTACATCGCCGCGGGCGAGGTCTACCAGGCCAATCTCTGCCGGGTGATGTCCGCGCCGCTCCCCGACCCGGCCGGCGCGGACGTGGACGCCCTCACCGCGCTGCTCGCCCGCGGCAACCCGGCGCCCTACGCAGGAACGATTCGGCTCCGGGCCCACGGCGTCGAGATCGCCACCGCCTCCCCGGAGCTCTTCCTGCGCCGCACCGGCCGCCACATCGAATCCGGCCCGATCAAGGGCACCGGCCGCACCGTCGCCGACCTGCTCCCCAAGGACCACGCCGAGAACGTGATGATCGTGGACCTGGTGCGCAACGACCTGGGCCGGGTCTGCGCCACCGGCTCGGTCACCGTCCCCGAGCTGTGCGCCGTCGAGGAGCACCCGGGCCTGGTCCACCTCGTCTCCACGGTGAGCGGCGAGCTCGCCGACGGCGCCGGCTGGCCCGAGCTGCTCGCCGCCGCCTTCCCGCCCGGCTCCGTCACCGGGGCGCCCAAGTCCTCCGCCCTGCGGATCATCGAGGCCCTGGAGACCGCCCCGCGCGGCCCGTACTGCGGGGGCATCGGCTGGGTCGACGCCGACCGGGGCACCGCGGAGCTCGCCGTCGGCATCCGCACCTTCTGGATCGACCGGGCGGCCCCCGGCGGCCCCCGCCTGCTGTTCGGCACCGGCGCGGGCATCACCTGGGGTTCCGACCCCGACCGCGAGTGGGCGGAGACCGAACTCAAGGCCGCCCGCCTCCTGCGGGTAGCGTCAGGGGCGTACCAGGCAGGACGAACGGGATGAACGGGCTTTGAGAGGAGCCGTACGGTGAAAATCTGGCTCGACGGAGCGCTGCGGGACATGGACGACGCGAAGGTGTCGGTCTTCGATCACGGGCTGACCGTGGGTGACGGCGTGTTCGAGACCCTCAAGGCGGAGGGCGGCCGGGCCTTCGCGCTCACCCGCCACCTCGAGCGGCTGACCCGCTCGGCGCGCGGTCTCGGCCTCCCGGATCCCGACCTCGACGAGGTGCGCCGCGCGTGCGCGGCCGTACTGGAAGCCAACCCGATGCCCTTCGGGCGGCTGCGCGTGACCTACACCGGCGGGCTCTCCCCGCTCGGCTCCGACCGCGGGGACGCGGCGCCCACCCTGGTCGCCGCCGTCGCGGAGTCCGTCCGCCGCCCGGACACCACCGCCGTCCTGCGGGTGGACTGGGTCCGCAACGAGCGCTCCGCCGTGGCCGGCCTGAAGACCACCTCGTACGCCGAGAACGTCGTGGCCCTCGCCGCCGCCCATCGGGCCGGGGCCTCCGAGGCGCTCCTCGCCAACACCGTGGGACGGCTCTGCGAGGGCACCGGCTCCAACGTCTTCGTCGTGCTCGACGGGGAACTGCACACCCCGCCCCTGGCCTCGGGCTGCCTGGCGGGCATCACCCGCGCCCTGGTCGTGGAGTGGGCCGGGGCCAAGGAGACCGACCTGCCCTTCGACGTGCTCGAGCGGGCCGAGGAGGTCTTCCTGACCTCCTCGCTGCGCGACGTCCAGGCGGTCCTGCGGATCGACGGCCGGGAGCTCGGTACCGCCCCGGGACCGGTCACCGCCGAGGCCATGCGGATCTTCGACGCGAAGGCCGGGGCCGACCTCGATCCGTGAACCCGGTGTACGCGCGGCCGCCGGGCAGGTACAACACGAGGTGATGACCACCACCCTGCGGCCCGCGCAGCCGCTCCAGCAGCACAGTGACGGAACCCGCTCGCGGACGTACGCGGTGCGGGTCAACAGCCGGTACGTCGGCAGCCTCGAACTCGCCACCCGCTCGGCCTCACAGCCGGAAGTCGGTGTGATCCGGGGGCTGTGGATCGACGAACCGGACCGGCGGCGCGGACGCGGTACGGTCGCCGCGCTCGCCGCCGAGGAGGTGCTGCGCTCCTGGCGCTGCACGAGCATCACCGTGGCCGTACCCGCCGACGCGGCGCCGGCCCTGCGGATGGCCGAGACCCTCGGCTACCGGGTGACCGGCCGGGTCCAGGTCAAGGAGCTGCCGGCCGAAGCGCCCGCGCTCCCGGCGGGGAGCAGCGGCCGCCCGATGACCCCGGCCGAGTACGACGCCTGGCAGGAGCGGGCCGTCGTGGAGTACGGCCGGCACCTCCTCGCCCCCGGCATGACCGCCGAGCAGGCCCTGGCCGCGTCCCGCGCGGAGCACGCCGAGCTGCTGCCGGCCGGGCGGGACACCCCCGGCGCGGCCTTCCTCCTCCTCGAGGCGCCGGACGGGGCGGCCCTGGGCACCCTGTGGGTGGGGGAGCGCGACCTTCCCGGCATCGGCCCCGTCCCGTACGTGTGGGACGTCGACGTCGCCGCCGAGCACCGGCGGCAGGGGCACGGGCGGACCCTCATGCTGCTGGCCGAGCACGCCGCCCTGGCCGCGGGCGCCCGCCGGCTGGGCCTGCACGTCCACGAGGACAACACCCCGGCCCGGCGGCTCTACGAGTCGCTCGGGTACCGGGACACCACGGTCAACGCCAGGAAAGAGCTGGTCTAGGAGGCGAGCAGGCGGTCGGCGATCTCCTCGATGCGGGCGCGCAGGCCGTCCTGGCTCTTGCCGCCGTCCAGGCGCTCGTCGCCGACCACGTACGTCGGGGTGCCGGTGACGCCGATCGCCTTGCCCTCGGCCTGGTCGGCGTCCACGATCAGGATGTGCCGCCCGTCGATCAGGGCGGTGTCGAACTCCGCGACGTCCAGGCCGAGTTCACGCGCCACGTCCAGCAGGACCGGCTCGCCGTGCTCGCCCAGCTCCGCGGTGCGCGCCAGCACGGCCTCCGCGTACGGCCAGCCCTGCCCCTGCTCCACGGCCTCCTCGGCGGCCTGCGCCGCGGCGAAGGCGTGCTTGTGCTTCTCCAGGGGGAAGTGGCGCAGCCGGATGTCCAGCCGGTCGCCGTAGCGGGCCCGCAGGGCGCGCACGTCGTCCAGTGCGCTGTGGCAGTCCGAACACTGGAGTTCGCACCAGACGTCGAGGATCACGGAATCGGTCATGCGCACAGTCTCCCAGCCCCCGCGCGCCCCGCTCGACCCGGGCGATACACCCCCTGGGGAGGAGGCCCGACCCGGAGATGTCCCCGAGATCCGTCCGGGGGAGGCCGCGCACCTGGCCCGCAGCGCCGCGTGCGGGGCAGGATGGATAGGGACAGACCGCCCACACCTGGAGGACCGCATGCTCGCCGAGACCATTTGCTCCGCGGTGTCCGCGGCGGGCCTGGGCATCGCCGCGCTGACCGCCTACCGCAGGCGCTTCCTGGCCGCCACGCGGATCGCGGCGTACGCGCTGGTGCCGATCGGCCTCGTGCTGACCGGTGTCGTGGAGTGGGTGTCCGCAATGGTGTTCAAGCCGACCGTCTGGGCCGGCTTCGGGCTGCTGGGGCTGGCCTGGCTGCTCCTCATGGCCACCCGCGCGGTCGAGCGCCGCAGGCTCGGCGCCGCCGGGGAGCCGGCCAAGGCCGCCAAGGGGAGCCCGGCCGAGGCCGTCGCCCCGGCCGCCTCCGCGCCCTCGCTCGGCTCCGGTGCCCGTCCGCAGCCCACCGCGCGCAAGAATTCGCCGGCCGCCGCCCCGGCGGACGACTTCTCCGACATCGAGGCCATCCTCAAGAAGCACGGGATCTGACCGGCCGGACCGGCCCCAGAGCGTCGCGGACCACGAGATCGGGCGAACTCCCGCGCGGAAAATGGCGTGTTGGAGGACGGATGGCGTCGTGCTGCGCCATCATCGCCCCGACATGCTCGAAACATCGCAGAGTGAGCCCTCGGTGCCCGCGCCGGTACCCGCCCCTGTCGCCGAGGAGCCGCGAGGCTGCCTCTTCGCGCTCTCCCAGCCGCCCCTGATGATCTTTCTAGGCGTGATCGGCGTCCTGCTGCTGCTGGCCGCCGTGCACGATCTCTTCCTGCTCTGAGTGCCCCGCGTCGGCCTCTTTGCGCCGGGCCCGGTACGCCGCCACGTGCAGCCGGTTCCCGCAGGTCCGGCTGTCGCAGTAGCGCCGCGAGCGGTTCCGGGACAGGTCCACGAAGGCCCGCCGGCAGTCCGGGGCCTCACAGCGGCGCAGCCGTTCCTCTTCCCCGGAGACCACGATGAAGGCCAGCGCCATGCCGCCGTCGGCCGCGAGGTGGTCGCCCACCGAAGCGCCCGGCGCGAAGTAGTGCACGTGCCAGTCGTAGCCGTCGTGGTCCGTGAGCTGCGGGGTGGTGCCGGCCGTCGCCACCAGCTCGTTGATCAGCACGGATGCCGCACGGGCGTTCGGTGCCGCGAAGACCTGGGCGAACTTGCCGCGGACCGTACGGACCCCGGCCAGGTCGCGGGCGCCCAGATCGCCGACGTCGCTGATCGAGTACTCCTGGACGAAACTGCGCAGCGCGCTCAGGTCCGAGAGCCCGTCGGGCTGGTCCGCCTCGGCCGCGGTGTTCACCAGCGCGACGACGACGTCGAGCGCGCGACGGGTGTCGTGGGGGATCTGCACGGGGTCTCCCTCAAGGGCCGGGCCTGCGGCGACGGGCTGCTGCCGCCGCTGGGGGCCGACTCTAGCGGGTACTCGTCCGAGGGGTCCCCGCACGCACACCGGCGCCGGCCGCGCGGATGGCTCCCGCGTGGACAGCGCCGGTGTCGCGTATGTGGTTGTCCCGTGCGCACCGTCGCCCCGAGTCGGACGGTGTCGCGCGGCGGTGGGCCTGGCTCAGCTTTCGGCCAGGATGTGGGAGAGCTCCTTGTCGAGGTCGAAGTGCCGGTGCTCGGTCCCGGGCGGGACCGCGGCGTCCGTCCGCTTGAGGAACGACTCGAGTGCTCGCGCGGGTGCTTCGAGCAGCGCTTCTCCCTCCGGTGAGCTCAGGGCGATGCAGACGACGCCCTGACCGTGGCTGCGGGACGGCCAGACGCGGACGTCGCCGGTACCGGTGGGCCGGTGCAGGCCCTCCGCGAGGAGATCGCGGGCGAATACCCACTCGACCGTCTCCTCGGCGCCGGTGTGGAAGGTGGCGTGCACGGCGTAGGGGTCGGCCGTGTCATACCGCAGGCCCGCGGGAACAGGCAGTGAGGACTCGCTCGACACAACGAGGCGCAGGTGCAGCTCGCAGCTGACCGTGGTGTTCATAAGCGCCAGGGCCTTTCGCTCAGTGTGCGCTCGGGGATTCGCACGTCGGCGAAATCGACATGCCACCTACGGTGCCGTTGTAAACCCCTCTGACCGTTTTGCGGACCTCTGGGTCCCTCGTACGGCGGATCCAAACCACCGTTCGCGTGTGCTTCCGGTTCGGGTAGATTCGACCTCATGAATACGGGGAGTGACCGCGAGGCCAACGAGTCCGCGAGCAGTGAGCCGGCCGCCGAAGAGGCGCACGTCTCGAAGGCGCCCGCCTTCATCAAGGCCCGCCGGGGCCTGCACCTGAGCTGGCAGGTCGGCGTCTTCGTCGTCGGCCTGGCCGTCATCGGGGCGGGCGTCGCCATGCTCGTCCTGCCCGGCCCGGGCTGGGTCGCGATCTTCGCGGGCCTGGCGATCTGGGCCACCGAGTTCGCCTGGGCGCACCTGGTGCTGCGCTGGACCAAGCGCAAGGTCACCGAGGCCGCCCAGAAGGCGCTCGACCCCAAGGTCCGCCGCCGCAACATCATCCTGACCAGCGTGGGCCTCGTGATCGCGGCCGCGCTGATCGGCTTCTACCTGTGGAAGTACGGGCTCGTGCTGCCCTGGAACCTCGAGGACCAGTGATCGGCCGACGGTGGTCTTGGAGCACCGCTGACATGCGGTAATGTTTGCGGTGCGTCCGGGCGATTAGCTCAGTGGGAGAGCACTTCGTTCACACCGAAGGGGTCACTGGTTCGAACCCAGTATCGCCCACCCGGACCAGAGGCCCGGAGACTTTCACCGTCTCCGGGCCTCTGGCGTTTCCGCGGTCCCACCGGGTCACCCGAGCCGCCCGATCGCGTCCTTCAGACGGCGGGCGTCGCGCAGCCGCTTCTCGTACGTCGCCCCCACCGCCAGCAGCAGCAGGCCCGCCAGGGCCGGCGCCACCCAGCGCGGGAGGGCGCCCGCGATCTGCACCACGTACGGGGCCAGCTCGTGCAGCGCCACCGCCGCCAGCACCCCGCCGCCCAGCAGGAGCGGGGCCTGGAGCCGCCGGTGGGCGCCCACCAGGGTCACCACCAGGGCGGCCAGCCCCAGCAGCAGCGGGCGCAGCCAGCTCGCGGTCCCGGCCTGGGAGCCGCCCAGGACGGCCAGCAGGCTCGGCAGCAGGGTCGTGGCCAGCCCCGGCCCGTACGCCGTCCACGAGGACGCCGACGGGTCCTTGCGGCGGCGCAGGAAGCCCAGCACGAGCGCGGGCACCGTCACCGGCAGGGTGTACGCCTCCGGGGCCGTGACCCCGGCCTCCGCCAGCCGGACCCAGCTCGCGGCCGCCAGCAGGGCACCCGCCGCCCAGCCCAGCGCCCGCCGGTCCGCCCGCACCGCGGCGCCCGAGCAGATCACCCCGGCCAGGGCGAGGACCAGCGCCAGGGTGCCGGCGCGGCCCGCCGACAGGGCGACCGCCAGGACACCGGCCGCGCCCGCGGCGATCTCGGCCGGCACCCGCACGGCACCGAGCCGCGGCCCGAGCGCCGCCACCGTCGCCGGGACGGCGAGCACCGGGAGCGCCCACCAGACCACAGCCAGGTCCGTCACGGCGGCCGCCGCCACCAGCAGCCCCGTGGCGTACCCGACGGCGCACACCGCCGCCCCGGCCCTCACCGGCCGCGAAGCGGGCCCGTACGCCGCCCCAGCCGCGCAGCCCGCGCCCAGCAGCCCCCACACCGCGAAGGTGGCGGTCCGGCCGTCCAGCGCCCCCAGGGACACGTTCACGGCCCCGAGCAGCGCGCATCCGGCGGCCGCGATCCCGGCCGCGATCCCGGACGCGCGCTCCGGGGAGCGCAGGGCGAGCACGCCCGCGGCCCCCGTCACCGCGGTCTGGACGGCGAACACCGCCGCCACCGGCAGTCCGAGCAGCTCCGGAGCCGCGAACAGCCCCGCCCAGGCCAGGACCACCGCCACCGCCCCCGCCACCGCCCGCGCCCGCGGCCGCGCCGACACCCGGGACAGCCACCAGGCGGCCCCCGCCGCGACCAGCAGCGTCACGGGCACCGCGGCACCCGGCCAGAACGGGTCCCGGGCCGGGTCCGTCGCCGCCCACACCTCGCCCAGCACCCCGACCCGGGCGAGCAGCGCCGAAGCCGCCGCCGACGCGGCCGCCAGCGCGGCCAGGCCGGCCGTCACCGCCGCGGCCCGGGCCAGCCCGCGCCGTACCGACGCCGGGAGCGCGTGGACCCGTACGGCCGCCAGCAGCGGGAGCGCCACCAGCAGGTGCGCCAGAACCGCCCAGGCGGGATCCAGCCCGGGGCGCGCCACCCCGCCCAGCGCGACGACCGCCGCCAGACCGCCCGCCAGCGCGGCGGGCCACGCGCGCGGCTCCCGCCACGCCGCGGCCGTACCCAGCGCCGCACCCGCCAGCAGCAGCCCCGCCGGCGCCAGCGCGTCGGCGGCCGAGGCCGCCGACCAGGACTCGGCCGCGCCGATCAGCAGCGCCCCCGTCCCCAGCACTGCCGCCGGTACGGCCGCCGCCCGGGCCCGCCGCGCGAGCGCCGCGTCCAGCGCGGCCGTCGCCAGCAGCGCCCAGCCGAGCTCGGGCGGTCCCGCCTGCGCGGCCACCGCGGCCAGCGGCAGCGGGAACTGCGCCGCCAGCACCGCCGCGGGCAGCGGGATCCGCAGCCCGCGCAGGGCCAGGCCGTACCCGGCCCACACCGCCGCCAGCACCGCCGCCGCCCCGGCCGCGTACGCCGTGCCGTCCGTGCCCGGCAGACCGACCGCGTACAGCGCGTACGCGTCCAGCACGGTCAGCAGCAGCCCCACCGCCGCCACCGATTCCGCCGTCGAGACCAGCCCGCGGCGCAGCAGCACCGCGGGCGCGGCCAGCGCGGCCGCCGTCACCGCGGCCAGCACCGCCGAGCGTCCGGCGATCCCGAGGGACCCCCAGCTGAGCAGGGTGAAGGCCAGTGCGGCCACGGCCAGCAGCACGGCGCCCAGGGTGAGCAGGACGTTCTGGGCGCTCGGGGCCGAGGCCTCCTTGGGCCGCGCCGGCGTCGTCGGGGCCCAGACGGGAGGAGTCGGCAGCCGCAGCAGCCAGTCCCGGCGGCCCAGCAAGTACAGGCGCCGGGCATCGAGTTGAGCCAGCTCACGGTCGATGAGCGCCAGCTCTTCGGCCGGCGGCAGTGGGGTGTTCATGGTGCGCAGTGTGGCGCCCGTCACGCGGTCGGGACATGGGTGCGCGTACTCAGATCCGCCCTGAGTACGCACGGTCCGCCCGGCGGCCGGCGGAAGTTCCGGGCGGAAGCGGGCGTACCGGGACCCGCGCGGGTCAGACTGGATGCATGGACAGCAGCCGCTGGGACCGCTGGAGCCGCTACCGCTTCCGCAGCGTGTGGGACCTCGACGCCCCGCCCGCACGCGTCTACGCCGTACTGGAGCAGCCGGGGGAGTACCCGCGCTGGTGGCCCCAGATCCGCCGGGTCGAACCGGTCGACGGCCGCACCGGCACCGCGACCGTCCGTTCGGTCCTCCCGTACACGCTCCGCGTGACCTCCGGCGAACTGCTGCGCGACCCGGTCCACGGGGTGCTGGAGGTCTCCCTGCACGGCGACCTGGAGGGCTGGGCGCGGTGGACCGTCCGGTCGCGCGCCGGGTCCGGCGCCGCCCGCACCCGCGCACTGTACGAGCAGGAGGTCCAGGTGCGCCGGCCGCTGATGCGGCGCCTCGCGCTGCCCGGGCGGCCGGTGTTCCGCCTCAACCACGCCTTGATGATGCGGGCCGGGCGGCGTGGTCTCGAGGCCCGGCTGGCAGCCTCGCCGGAAGCGGTTTGAACCAGCCCCAAGGCTTCTGTATTGTTCAGTGCGTTCCCGGGCGATTAGCTCAGCGGGAGAGCACTTCGTTCACACCGAAGGGGTCACTGGTTCGATCCCAGTATCGCCCACCGGGAGAGGCCGGTCCGTCATCTGACGGACCGGCCTTCCGCATGTCCGGCACGTACGCGGCACGTTGTCGGCAGCGGCAGCGGCAGCGGCAGCGGCGGTGCCTACGCCGCCGTCGACAGTCCCGGCCGCAGCGGCCAGTGCGGATCCACCGGCTCCGGCGTCCCCTGCCGCGCGAACCACGCCTGCAGCCCCCGCGCCTGCGCCGCGTGCCACACCGCCTGCAGCGTGTGCAGCTCGGCGGGCGACAGCCGCTCCAGGCGCGCCGCGAACCGGCGCCCCACCGCCCGTACCAGCTCCAGCGAGGCCAGCGCGTCCGCCGCCGCGTCGTGTGCGGCCTCCAGCTCTATCCCGTAGTGCGCGCACAGGTCCGTCAGGGTCCGGCGGCCCTTGCGGTAGCGGTCCAGGTGCTTGTCCAGCACCCGCGGATCCAGCACCGTCAGCGGCCGGCTGTCCAGGTACCGCGTCAGTGACGACGCCCGGTGCCGCCGCAACTCCCGGTCCAGCAGCGTCAGATCGAACGGCGCGTTCATCACCACCACCGGCCGCCCCGCCACCTGCTGCTCCCCGAGCGCGCGGGCTATCTCCTCCACCACGGGTGCCGGCCACCGCCCGTGGCGCTGCAGGTGCTCGTCGGTCAGTCCGTGCACTTCCGTGGCTCCCGGGGGCACCGGGACGCCGGGATTGACCAGCCAGCGCGTGGTGCGCACCCGTCCGCCCGCGCACTCCTGCACGACGAGTGCGGCGGACACGATCCGGTCCTCCTCGACGTCCACCCCGGTCGTCTCCGTGTCGAATGCGGCCAGCGGGCCCTCGTACCAGCGTGTCATGGCGAACTCCTCGTCCCCGATCGGCAGATGGGGCGCACCCGGACCACGCCACCCTTGCCCGCTTCGGTGATACCCGGGCTGTTTGCCCCGTACGCCGTTTGCGGGGACCCGGGTGCGGCAACAACACCCATGGGGGGCCGTGCACATGACCGGCCGTCACTCCACCCACCCACTCACGGCAGAGCCCGCAAGGCATGGGGAGCCGGCCATGGCGCTCGCGCAGCCCGAACAGGGCGGGGTGCTGGCGGGGCAGATCGATCCGCGCACCGGCACGCCGGGTGAGGCGCGGAGCGGACCGCTGCGCGGCACACTCGCCACCACCGCCTGCATGGAGACCCTTCAGGTGGGATACCTGCACGCCGTCGCCGCCGCGGCCGGCTGCTCGCTGTCCCAGCCCTTTCCGGACAACGGCATCGACTGGCACGTCAGCCACGGCGCCCCCGAGCACGTCGTCGACGACGAGGTCACCATCAAGGTGCAGTTGAAGGCGACCTACCAGATACCGCCGCGGCCGGCCGGGCCCACCTTCGGCTTCACCCTGGACAACGAGCACCTGGTGAAGCTGGCCCGCACCCCGGTCGCCGTCCACAAGATCCTCGTCGTGATGCTCGTACCGCGGGAGCGCGACCAGTGGCTCGCCGCCGGACACGACCGGCTCGACCTGCGGCACTGCTGCTACTGGACCAACCTCGCCGGACACCCCGTGACCGGCCGGCGCCGGACCACCGTGCGGATCCCGACCTCGCGGATCTTCGACGACCGGGCGCTGTGCGAGATCATGACCCGGGCCGGGTCGGGAGGGACACCTTGATGAACTGGCACGCACCGCACCTCGAACCACTTACGTCCCCGGAGTTCGCCTCCGGTACGCCCGACCCCGAGCACGTGGACCCGGCCGTGCTGGGCGCGCTGCTGCACCGGCACGGCTGGCTGCGGCGCGGCGGGGCCGCCGGGCGCTACGGGCGCTGGACCCCGCCCCCCGCCCACGCCTCGGGCACCGGGGGCACCAGCCTGCTCGTCCCCGAGAGCCGTGCCTTCCCCGACTGCGCGGACCTGCTGGAGGAGGCGCTGACCGCGCTCTCGCGCAGCTCCGTGCCGTCGGCGCGGGAGGTGCTGTACGGACTGAGCGTGCCGAGCGACGAGGTCCGCTGGGAGCGGGAGATCCCCGAAGGGGCGTACGGGCTCCGGGGCGAGGCCGACTGGACGGTGCAGGAACAGCTGCGCTCGGCCGCCCGTCGGCTCCTGCTGGCCGGGGCCCTGGCCGACCGGGAGCGGGCGGGGTACTACGGAGCCCGGCACCGGGCGAAGGCCGAACGGGCCCTGGACGGGGTCCTGGTGGGGCCGTCGCCCGGCGGGCGGCGGCTCACCGCGTTCGTGCCGGTGGACGGCGGGCGGGGGACCGTGGCGCGGTTGCACCACGCGCTGCACGCGGCCCGCGAGGCGGTGGACTACCGGCGGGCCACGGGCGGCATGGAGGCCTTCGACGCGGCCGTGCGGGCCGGGGTCAGCCGTGAGCTCGCCGATGCGCTGATCGCGCTGGTCCGCGGCTCCGAGGGGGCCCGGGTCGCACTGGCCTGGGCTCCGGCGGCGGGGGTCCCGGCGGGATGCGCGGCCCGCCCGGAGCCGGTGGAGTTCTCGCCCGGCGACCTGCCGGTGCTCCGCGAGGCGGCCGCCCGCTACACCCGGACCGAGCCGGCGGTGGCGGTCCGGATCGCGGGCGCGGTGGTACGGATGCGGCGCTCGGCGGCGGGCGGCGGGGGCACGGTCCGGCTGCGGGTCCTGGCGGGGGCGGAGATCCCGTACGTCCGGGTCGCGCTGGACGAGGAGGCGTACCGGGTGGCGGGCCACGCGCACCTGGTGGGCCTGCCGGTCCGGGTCAGCGGGCGGCTCCAGCGGCGGGGCGGGTTCCGTCGGCTGACGGATGCGGTGGATGTGGCGCCGGTGCCGTTGGACGAGGTCGAGCGGGACCGGTTGGTGAAGTCGCTGGACGATGCGTTCGATCCTGCGGATGCGCTGCCGGGCGACGAATAGGCCGCGGCGCCGCTTCCGGGGCTCTGCCCCGGACCCCGCTCCTCAATCGCCGGAGGGGCTGGGGGCGCCGCAGGCACCGGGCCCGGCGGCGGGGCCGGACCGGAACGACGCCATGGTCAGGCCGGGGGCGGGGGAGAAGTCCGGGCCGCGGGTGAAGCCCGTGCGTGCGTACAGGGTCACGGCGGGGGTGTTGGCCGCGCCCGTGGTGACCGTGACGGGGCGGCCGGGGAAGAGGTCCGTCAGGGCGTGACCGAGCAGCTGGGAGGCGATGCCACGGCGGAACCAGGCCGGGTCCACGCAGAGCCGGTCGATCCCGACGCCCCCGTCGGCCTCCTCCTCCCACGCGAGGAAACCGGCGATCTCCCCGCCCTCGGAGACCGACCCGATCCAGTTCAAGGCATGCGCCCGCATCTGCGCGAGGCTCTCGCCCAGCGCCGGAATGCCGTCGAAGCCGATCAGCTCCGCCTCCACCGCGTACGCGGCCCGCCCGATCCGGTGCACGGCCGCCGCGGTGGCGTCATCGGTCAGGTCCAGGGGGCGGATCCGTAGGCTCGGCATACGGCCCAGGCTACCGACGGCGAAGCCCCGCCCAGGGCTTCGGGCGGGGCGGGGACCGTCCGAGACGGCCCCGCAGGCCGAGCGAACCCACCGCTGAGCGACGGGCCGGTCGAGCGGGGTTGGCGAGCCGGTTACAGCCGCGCCGGAGCCGGCCCGGGGCTTCGGGTGGGGCGGGGCTCCTCCGGGGCGTCCCCGCAGGCCGAGCGAACCCACTGCCGGGCAACGGGCGGGTCGGGCTCGGGGTTCGCGAGCCGAGGAGACGCCCCGGAGGGGCCCCGCCCCACCACCCGCCTGCGCCCGCGCACCGGACCCGGGCCCGGCCAGGGCCCGGCCAGGGCCCGCCCAGGGCTCGGCCGGGCCCAGGCCGAGCCCTGGCCGGGCCGGCCACCAGGTAACCGTTTAGCGGCGCAGCCACTCCGCTCGGTACGATTCAGGCGCGCAGTGTTCGCTCGCGCACCCCCTGAGTCAGGAGAGACCGGTGTCAGACGTCCGTGTGATCATCCAACGCGATTCCGAGCGGGACGAGCGCGTGGTGGCCACGGGCACTACGGCGGCCGAGCTCTTCGCCGGCGAGCGCACCATCGTCGCCGCGCGCGTCGCGGGCGAGCTCAAGGACCTCGCCCACGAGGTGAAGGACGGCGAGACCGTCGAGCCGGTGGAGATCTCCTCCGAGGACGGCCTGAACATCCTGCGCCACTCGACCGCGCACGTCATGGCCCAGGCCGTGCAGGAGCTCTTCCCCGAGGCCAAGCTGGGCATCGGCCCGCCGGTCCAGAACGGCTTCTACTACGACTTCGACGTCGCCAGGCCCTTCACCCCCGATGACCTCAAGGCCATCGAGAAGAAGATGCAGGAGATCCAGAAGCGCGGGCAGAAGTTCGCCCGCCGCGTGGTCACCGACGAGGCCGCCCGCGAGGAGCTCGCCGACGAGCCGTACAAGCTCGAGCTCATCGGCATCAAGGGCGCCGCGTCCACCGACGACGGTGCGAACGTCGAGGTGGGCGGCGGCGAGCTGACCATCTACGACAACCTCGACGCGAAGACCGGCGAGCTGTGCTGGAAGGACCTCTGCCGCGGTCCCCACCTGCCCACCACCCGCAACATCCCGGCCTTCAAGCTCATGCGCAACGCGGCCGCCTACTGGCGCGGCAGCGAGAAGAACCCGATGCTCCAGCGCATCTACGGCACCGCCTGGCCGTCGAAGGAGGAGCTGAAGGCCCACCTCGACTTCCTCGCCGAGGCCGAGAAGCGCGACCACCGCAAGCTCGGCAACGAGCTCGACCTCTTCTCCATCCCGGACGAGATCGGCTCCGGCCTCGCCGTCTTCCACCCGCGCGGCGGCATCATCCGCCGGACCATGGAGGACTACTCGCGCCGCCGGCACGAGGAGGAGGGCTACGAGTTCGTCTACTCCCCGCACGCCACCAAGGGCGCGCTCTTCGAGAAGAGCGGTCACCTGGACTGGTACGCGGAGGGCATGTACCCCCCCATGCAGCTCGACGGTGGTACCGACTACTACCTCAAGCCCATGAACTGCCCGATGCACAACCTGATCTTCGACGCGCGCGGCCGCTCCTACCGCGAACTGCCGCTGCGCCTGTTCGAGTTCGGCACGGTGTACCGGTACGAGAAGTCGGGCGTCGTGCACGGCCTGACCCGCGCCCGGGGCTTCACCCAGGACGACGCGCACATCTACTGCACCCGTGAGCAGATGGCGGAGGAGCTCGACCGCACGCTCACCTTCGTGCTGAACCTGCTGCGCGACTACGGTCTGACCGACTTCTACCTGGAGCTGTCCACCAAGGACCCGGAGAAGTTCGTCGGCTCGGACGAGGTGTGGGAGGAGGCCACCGCCGTCCTCCAGCAGGTCGCCGAGAAGCAGGGCCTCCCGCTGACCCCCGACCCGGGCGGCGCGGCCTTCTACGGCCCGAAGATCTCCGTGCAGGCGCGGGACGCCATCGGCCGTACCTGGCAGATGTCGACCGTCCAGCTGGACTTCAACCTGCCGGAGCGGTTCAACCTCGAGTACACCGCCCCGGACGGCTCGCGTCAGCGCCCGGTCATGATCCACCGCGCGCTGTTCGGCTCGATCGAGCGGTTCTTCGCCGTGCTGCTGGAGCACTACGCGGGCGCCATGCCGCCGTGGCTGGCCCCGGTCCAGGCGGTCGGCATCCCGATCGGCGACGGGCACGTCGAGTACCTGCAGGAGTTCGCCGCCGAGGCGAAGAAGCAGGGCCTGCGTGTCGAGGTGGACGCCTCCTCGGACCGGATGCAGAAGAAGATCCGCAACCACCAGAAGCTCAAGGTCCCGTTCATGATCATCGTCGGTGACGAGGACATGGCCGCGGGCACCGTCTCCTTCCGCTACCGCGACGGTTCGCAGGAGAACGGCATCGCCAAGGACGAGGCGCTGGCCAAGCTGGCCAAGGTCGTCGCGGACCGCGTCCAGGTCTGACCGCGGGGAGCGGGCCCCCGGAAAGTGATCACTTTCCGGGGGCCTTCCTCGTACGCGCAGGCGAGGTCATATGCTTGCCGCCATGACGACTGAGCCGGAGCAGCAGATCGGTGTGGGCACGCAGGACGCGTTCCAGCGTCTGTGGACGCCCCACCGGATGGCCTACATCCAGGGGGAGAACAAGCCGACCGGCCCGGAGGCCGGGGACGGCTGTCCCTTCTGCGGGATTCCGGAGATGTCCGATGTGGACGGCCTGATCGTCGCCCGCGGCAGGCACGTCTACGCGGTGCTGAACCTGTACCCGTACAACGGCGGCCACCTGATGGTCGTCCCGTACCGGCACGTCGCCGACTACACCGAGCTCGACGGGCCCGAGACGGCCGAGCTGGCCGATCTCACCAAGCGGGCCATGGTGGCGCTGCGCAAGGCCTCCGGAGCGCACGGTTTCAACATCGGCATGAACCAGGGCGCGGCCGCCGGGGCCGGCATCGCCGCGCACCTGCACCAGCACATCGTGCCCCGCTGGGGCGGGGACACGAACTTCATGCCGGTCGTCGGTCACACCAAGGTGCTGCCCCAACTCCTCGCGGACACCCGCCAGATGCTCGCCGAGGCCTGGCCCACCGACTGACCGCGCCCACCGCGCCCGGTGCTAGGCGGCGCGGGCCTCGCGCCACGTGCGCAGCACGTCCTCGACGTCGAACTCGGTGAGGTTGAGGGGCGGCCCCTGCGGCGGCATGCGCAGGGCCGCGCGGATCTTCTCGTTGATCCCGGTGAGGATGTCCCGCGCCTGGCGCTCGGAACGGGCTGCCAGGGCCGCCTCCCTCGCGTCCTCGGCCTCCTTGCGCAGCGCGAGCGACGGAGGCAGGGCGGAGAACCCCTCGCGGTGCAGCTTCCCCTTGATCCACCACAGCTCGTCGTAGGGAGCGTCGAGCGAGGCCAGCGGCTTGCCCCAGCCCGGCAGGTTCTCGAAGTCGCCGCGGTCGGCGGCTTCTCTGACCTGCCGGTCCACCCAGGACTCGATGTCGACACCAGGCGGTTTGCGCTCGGTCATGGTCGCTCGCTCCTCCGGATCCGGGATCGGCCGGGCCTCGCCCCCAGCCTACCTACGCGTCGTACACGTCCGCCTTGCGCGGTGCAGGCTCCTGGATCAGACCGCTCATGATCGAGGAACGGTTGGTGAAGCGGTCGGTGTCGACGCCGTTCTCCTCCAGGACCTTGAAGGTCGCGGCGTGGACGGACCTCAGCACCGGGGCCACCGTGCGGATGGCGTCGTCGGCCATGAACCGGTGGCGCCACATCGAACCCGCCCACACGTGCCGCAGGCCGAAGGGCTCGGGCAGGACCAGCTTGCCGCCGAAGAAGTCGAGGATCGGCGGGTACCAGGTCAGCGGGGCCCGCACGGCCAGCCGTACGACCTCCTGCGCGTCCACCAGCGGCAGCGGCCGCTCCACGGTCTCCCAGAAGCGGATGCTCTTGGGCACCTCCACCACCGGGGCCTTGGACTTCGTCGTGAACAGGCCGTGTACGGGGCCCAGGGCGTGCGCGGTGACGTCCACGCGCAGCGTCTTGTAGAGCACGGTGACGGTCACCAGCATGGTGATGACCAACTGGCCGTCCCACAACGGGTACTGGATGCCCAGGTAGTGCCGGTTTCCGGCGCTGAACTGCTGCTCGTTGCAGATCCGGGTGATCTCGTGCGGCTTGATGAGGAACGTGTCGACGTTCTCGCCGGTCGGTCGGGCCACCTCGCCGGCGCCCTCGCCGATCGGGGTGACGATCCAGTGCTGTATCGCCGCGGGCGGGAAGCCGCCGGTGTGCAGGGGGCCGCGCTCCAGCTTGCGGAGCTGGGCGTCGATCGCGCGTATGACGTCCCAGCTGCGGAAGGGGTGGATCTCGGCGCCCTCGGTCTTGGGGGCGAGCTCCTCGGCCATCTGCCAGCTGCCCCAGCGGGTGCCCATTCCGAGGATGCCCTTGGGCCCCGCGTAGAAGACGTGGTTGCTGCGGTCCTCCGCGGTCAGCTTGGCCAGCTGGCGGCGCAGGTCCTCGCGGGCCTTCTCGTCGGGGTTGCCCGGCACCGCCTCCGGGATCTTCGCGCCGATCCCGCCACCGTCCAGCAGCCCGTCCCAGCGGGAGCGCAGATCGGCGGCGGTGGACTCGCAGAGCCGGCGGGCGAGCAGCCAGCCCAGGATCGGGGCGATGATCATGCCGCGCAGGTAGATGCCCAAGAAGCCGGTGAACGGCAGCCTGAACATCAGCACGGCCACCACGATCGCCACGCCGACCAGGAGCACGGTGCCGATCCAGGACCCGCGCTTGCCCGAGCCGGAGGCCAGGGTCTTGCGGAGCTGGAACAGGCCCAGCCACAGCAGCAGGCCGGGGAGGAAGACCAGGCCGCAGACCAGCATGATCAGCCGGAGCTTCTGGTCGCGCTCCTTGCGGATGCGGGAGGCCGCCAGGCAGTGCTCGACGACGGTCTGCGGGTCGGCGCCGAAGGACTGGATCAGCGGTTTGCGGCCGGAGGCCAGGGTGCGGGCCTCGACGGCCCGGCAGAAGGCCTCGCCGAGGCTGGGCTCGAAGAGTGAGAGCTTCGGGGGCTTGACCGAGGCGGGGTGGTTCTCGCTGTTGGCCCCGAGCATGAGGGCGAGCCCGCTGTCCTTCGCACCGTCCCGGTACGCGGCGGAGGCCAGTGCGTTGGTCGCCGCCGTCTGTCCCCCGCCGCCCTGGAGTGGAATCTGCGCCCCGGGCCTGAAGTCGAATCCGTCGTCCGCCACCGCTGCCCCCATCGCTGTGCGTTCGTGCTCTTTGGTGCGCCGATGAGCCTATCGGGCGATCTCACCCCATGGTCATGGGACAGGGAAATGCCGCCCGCCGCAACAGGGTTGGGTGGACGGCGTCTCCCGACGTCATGTCAACTACGTTCCCTTCGACGTCTGTTCGTGCACCTTGTCCGCGATCTGGGGTGGCATGGGTTCGTGGCGGGCGTAACTGCGCGCGAAGCGGCCGGTCCCGTGCGAGACGGAGCGCAGCTCGACGGCGTAGCGGCCGATCTCGATCTCGGGGATCTCGGCGCGGACCCGGGTGCGCCCCGGCCCCGCCTGTTCGGTGCCGACGACCCGGCCGCGGCGGCCCGCGAGGTCGCTCATGACGGGGCCGACGTACTCGTCGGGGATCACGACGGCGAGCTCGGCGACGGGTTCCAGGAGGTGGATGCGGGCCTCGGCGGCCGCCTCGCGCAGGGCGAGGGCGCCGGCGGTCTGGAAGGCGGCGTCGGAGGAGTCCACCGAGTGCGCCTTGCCGTCGAGGAGGGTGACGCGCACGTCGACCAGCGGATATCCGGCGGCGACCCCGCGGGCGGCCTGGGTGCGGACGCCCTTCTCCACGGACGGGATGAACTGGCGCGGCACCGCGCCGCCGACGACCTTGTCGACGAACTCGATGCCGCTGCCGGGCGGCAGGGGCTCCACCTCGATCTCGCAGATGGCGAACTGGCCGTGGCCGCCGGACTGTTTGACGTGCCGGCCGCGGCCCGCCGCCTTCGCCCCGAAGGTCTCGCGCAGGCTCACCTTGTGGGGCACCGGGTCGACCTGGACGCCGTAGCGCGTGCGCAGCCGCTCCAGCGCGACGTCCTGGTGGGCCTCGCCGAGGCACCACAGGACGACCTGGCGGGTGTGCGGGTTCTGTTCCAGCCGCATGGTCGGGTCCTCGGCGACGAGACGGGCCAGGCCCTGCGAGAGCTTGTCCTCGTCGGCCTTGCTGTGGGCCTCGATGGCGAGGGGGAGCAGCGGATCGGGCATGGCCCAGGGCTCCATGAGGAGCGGGTCGTCCTTGGCGGAGAGGGTGTCGCCGGTCTCGGCGCGGGTCAGTTTGGCCACGCAGGCGAGGTCGCCGGCGATGCACCGGGTGAGGGTGCGCTGCTGTTTGCCGAAGGGGGAGCTGAGGGTGCCGATCCGCTCGTCCAGGTCGTGGTCCTCGTGTCCGCGGTCGGCGAGGCCGTGGCCCGAGACGTGGACGGTCTCCTCGGGGTGCAGGGTGCCGGAGAAGACGCGTACGAGGGAGACGCGGCCGACGTAGGGGTCGGAAGAGGTCTTGACGACCTCGGCGAGGAGGGGGCCGGCCGGGTCGCAGGTGAGGGCGGGGCGGGGGGAGCCGTCCGGGGCGGTGACGGTGAGGGCGGGGCGTTCCAGGGGGGTGGGGAAGCCGCCGGTGATCAGTTCGAGGAGTTCCACGGTGCCCAGGCCCTGCTTGGCGCCCCCGGCGGCGGGCGCCGCCATCAGGACGGGGTGGAAGGTGCCGCGGGCCACGGCGCGCTCCAGGTCGTCGACGAGGGTCTTGATGTCGATGTCCTCGCCGCCGAGATAGCGGTCCATGAGGCTCTCGTCCTCGCTCTCCGCGATGATCCCCTCGATGAGGCGGGAGCGGGCGCCGGAGATGAGGGCGAGCTCGGCGGGGTCCGGATCGCGTTCGACGCGTTCGCCGGAGGTGTACTCGTACACGCGCTGGGAGAGCAGGCCGAGGAGGCCGGACACGGGGGCGTGGCCGTCGGGGCCGGCGGGGCCGTGCAAGGGGAGGTAGAGCGGGATGACGGCGTCGGGGTCGGCGGCGCCGAAGATCTCGCCGCAGATGTTGGCCATCTGCGCGTAGTCGGCGCGGGCGGCCTCCAGGTGCGTGACGACGATCGCGCGCGGCATGCCGACGGCCTCGCACTCGTCCCAGACCATGCGGGTGGCGCCGTCTATGCCGTCGGAGGCCGAGACGACGAAAAGGGCCGCGTCCGCGGCGCGCAGACCGGCCCTGAGCTCTCCGACGAAGTCGGCGTATCCGGGGGTGTCCAGGATGTTGATCTTGATCCCGCCCCATTCGACGGGGACGAGGGACAGCTGGACGGAGCGTTGTCGGCGGTGCTCGATCTCGTCGTAGTCGGAGACCGTGGCACCGTCCTCGACCCGGCCCGCCCGGTTGACCGCTCCGGCGGTCAGGGCGAGCGCTTCGACCAGCGTGGTCTTGCCGGATCCGCTGTGGCCGACCAGCACGACGTTCCGTACGGAGGAGGGGCGGTCGGCCGTCAGTGCCCTGCCGGCGGCCCCGGCTTGGTGTGAGGTGGCTCCCATGATTCTCGTGCCTCCCGGTGGTGACGGTGAGGAGGATGGATTCCTGCGATGCCTCGAGGAGGGAAAGGGGGTTCTTCGAGCTTTGCACCGGTGTCACACCGCGTCCATACGTCGTACCGGAGGGGGCGGGATCCGGTCCGGGACGTGACGTACGTCTTACCCGGCGCGAACCGGTGGGTGCGCGGCGTGCGGCGGGCGGCGCGCTGGCTACGATGGGCCAGCCGGTGGCCGTGGTGGCCGCGCGGCCCAGCGACCCTCCGGGAAGGCCATGCTGAACAAGTACGCGCGTGCATTCTTCACGCGTGTTCTCACGCCATTCGCCGCTTTTCTGCTCCGGCGGGGGGTGAGCCCGGACGCGGTCACCCTGATCGGCACGGCCGGAGTGGTGGCCGGAGCGCTGGTCTTCTACCCCCGGGGAGAGTTCTTCTGGGGCACGATCACCATCACCCTCTTCGTCTTCTCCGACCTGGTGGACGGGAACATGGCCCGCCAGGCCGGCGTCTCCAGCCGGTGGGGCGCCTTCCTCGACTCCACCCTCGACCGGGTGGCGGACGCGGCGATCTTCGGCGGACTCGCGCTCTGGTACGCGGGTTCCGGCAACGAAAACGCGCTGTGCGCGGTGGCGATCTTCTGCCTGGCCAGCGGCCAGGTGGTCTCGTACACGAAGGCGCGCGGCGAGTCGATCGGCCTGCCGGTCGCCGTCAACGGGCTCATCGAGCGCGCCGAGCGGCTGGTGATCTCGCTGGTCGCGGCCGGCCTGTCCGGGCTGCAGACCTTCGGCGTGCCGTCCTGGATCGGGGTGCTGCTGCCGATCGCCTTGTGGATCGTGGCGGTCGGCTCGCTCGTCACGCTGATTCAGCGGGTGGTCACCGTGCGCCGCGAGTCGGCCGAGGCGGACGCCGCGGCGGCCGCCGCCGAGGGAGGCGCTGCCTGATGGGCGCGACGCAGGACAAGCTGGTCGACGGGCTGTACGGGCTCGGCTGGGCCGGAGTGAAGAAGCTCCCGGAACCGGCCGCGGCGGCCCTGGGCCGCAAGATCGCGGACGTCGTGTGGAAGCGGCGCGGCAAGAGCGTGCTGCGGCTGGAGTCCAACCTGGCCCGGGTGGTGCCGGACGCGACGGCGGAGCGGCTGCGCGAGCTGTCGCACGCGGGCATGCGCTCGTACATGCGGTACTGGATGGAATCCTTCCGGCTGCCGGCCATGGACCCGCGCCGGTTCGGCACGGACGTCGAGATGAAGGACGATCACATCCTGCGGGAGGCCCTCGCCTCCGGGCGCGGGGTCGTCGTCGCCCTGCCGCACCTGGCCAACTGGGACCTCGCCGGGGCCTGGGCCATCGGCCACATCGGCGTGCCGTTCACCACGGTCGCCGAGCGGCTCAAGCCCGAGAGCCTCTACGACCGCTTCGTGGCCTACCGCGAGAGCCTCGGCATGGAGGTCCTGCCGCACAGCGGGGGCGCCGCCTTCGGCACCCTCGCCCGCCGGCTGCGCTCCGGCGGCCTGGTCTGCCTCGTCGCGGACCGCGACCTGTCGGCCTCCGGGGTCGAGGTGGACTTCTTCGGTTCGACGGCACGCATGCCGGCCGGGCCGGCGCTGCTGGCGCAGCACACGGGGGCGGTGCTGCTCCCGGCGACCCTGTACTACGGGGACTCGCCGAAGATGTACGGTCGGATCCACCCCGAGGTCGAGGTGCCCAAGGCCGGGACCCGGATCGAGAAGACCTCCGCCATGACCCAGGCGGTGGCGGACGTCTTCGCGTGGGGCATCGCCGAGCACCCCGAGGACTGGCACATGCTGCAGCGGCTGTGGCTGGACGATCTGACCGACCAGGGGGAGCGCCCGTAGTGAAGATCGGCATCGTGTGCCCGTATTCGTGGGACGTGCCGGGCGGCGTCCAGTTCCACATCCGGGACCTCGCCGAGCACCTGATCCGCCTCGGCCACGACGTGTCGGTCCTGGCCCCGGCGGACGACGAGACCCCGCTGCCGCCGTACGTGATCTCGGCGGGCCGCGCCGTGCCGGTGCCGTACAACGGCTCCGTCGCCCGCCTCAACTTCGGCTTCCTCTCCGCCGCCCGGGTGCGGCGCTGGCTGCACGACGGCACCTTCGACGTCATCCACATCCACGAGCCGGCCTCGCCCTCGCTGGGGCTGCTGTCCTGCTGGGCGGCGCAGGGCCCGATCGTGGCGACCTTCCACACCTCGAACCCGCGCTCGCGGGCGATGATCGCGGCGTACCCGATCCTCCAGCCGGCCCTGGAGAAGATCAGCGCGCGGATCGCGGTGAGCGAGTACGCCCGGCGCACGCTCGTGGAGCACCTCGGCGGCGACGCGGTGGTGATCCCCAACGGCGTCGACGTGGACTTCTTCGCGGCCGCGGAACCCGATCCCGCCTGGTCCGGCCAGACCCTGGGCTTCATCGGCCGCATCGACGAGCCGCGCAAGGGCCTGCCGGTGCTGATGGCGGCCTTCCCGAAGATCGTGGCGGCCTGCCCGGACGTACGGCTGCTCGTCGCGGGCCGCGGTGACGAGGAGGAGGCGGTGGCCTCCCTGCCGGCCGAGCTCCGCTCCCGGGTCGAGTTCCTCGGCATGGTCTCGGACGAGGACAAGGCGCGGCTGCTGCGCAGCGTCGACGTGTACGTGGCCCCGAACACCGGCGGCGAGAGCTTCGGCATCATCCTGGTGGAGGCGCTCTCGGCGGGCGCGACGGTCCTGGCGTCCGACCTGGACGCCTTCGCGCAGGTCCTGGACCAGGGCGGCGCGGGCGACCTCTTCACGAACGAGAACGCCGACGCCCTCGCGACCGGCGCGATCGCCCTCCTGCGCGACCCGGCCCGCCGCGCGGAACTGAGCGCCCGAGGCTCGGCGCACGTCCGCCGCTTCGACTGGTCCACGGTCGGCGCGGACATCCTCGCGGTCTACGAAACGGTGACGGACGGCGCGGCGGCGGTGGCCGCGGACGAACGCGTCCCCCTCCGCACCCGCCTCGGCTTCTCACGGGACCCGTCCGCCTGACGGCGTGCTCGCGGGCCCTGACCCACAGGACCGGCACACCGTCGGGGCCCGCGCGAGCGCGACGAGCGTCGCCGTCGGTCGAGAGGCCGACCGAGCAGGCGGCCCGCCGGGAAGGGTAGTGTCGCGGCCCGTGATCGAAACCCTTGTCTGGATTGCCCTGGCGCTCGGTGTCATCGGGGTGTACCTCAGCTGGAGCGCCGGCCGGCTCGACCGGCTGCACTCGCGGATGGACGCCGCGCGGGCCGCGCTGGACGCGCAGCTCGTACGGCGGGCCTCCGTGGTGGTGGAGGTGGCCACCTCCGGAGTGCTCGACCCCGCGTCCTCCCTCGTTCTGTACGAGTCCGCGCACGCCGCGCGGCAGGCCGAGGAGGACCACCGGGAGGTCGCCGAGAGCGAGCTCAGCCAGGCCCTGCGCGCGGTGTTCGCCGATGCCGACCAGGTCGAGGTGCTGAAGGCCGCGCCCGGCGGGGCGGAGGCCGCCGAGGAGCTGGCGGCGGCCGTGCGGCGGGTGCCCATGGCGCGCCGGTTCCACAACGACGCCGTACGGGCCGCGCGGGCCCTGCGCAGGCACCGCAAGGTCCGCTGGTTCCGGCTGGCCGGGCACGCGCCCTTCCCGCTGGCCTTCGAAATGGACGACGAGCCTCCGGCGGATCTCGCGGAGAGGCCGGTCTGATCGGCAAGGCACCCGCCAGGGCCGCCGGGGACAAGTGAAGAGGCCACTAGCTCCACATTGGCCCTTGTAGTGGACTGGTCCGTGGGGTTTGCTCGGGGAGTAGTACCAGCAGCAGTAGCACCCGTGTAGTACCAGTAGCACCCGTCTTCCTTTCGAGTGAGGTCAATCCGTGAGCACGCTTCCCACCTCCCCCCAGTCCGCCGAGTCGGCCATCGGCACCTCGCGCGTCAAGCGCGGCATGGCCGAGCAGCTCAAGGGCGGCGTGATCATGGACGTGGTCAACGCCGAGCAGGCGAAGATCGCCGAGGACGCCGGCGCCGTGGCCGTCATGGCCCTCGAGCGGGTCCCCGCCGACATCCGCAAGGACGGCGGCGTGGCGCGCATGTCGGACCCGAACATGATCGAAGAGATCATCGAGGCCGTCTCGATCCCCGTCATGGCCAAGTCCCGCATCGGCCACTTCGTCGAGGCCCAGGTCCTGCAGTCCCTCGGCGTCGACTACATCGACGAGTCCGAGGTCCTCACCCCGGCCGACGAGGTCAACCACTCCGACAAGTGGGCGTTCACCACCCCCTTCGTCTGTGGCGCCACCAACCTGGGCGAGGCCCTGCGCCGCATCGCCGAGGGCGCGGCCATGATCCGCTCGAAGGGCGAGGCCGGCACCGGCAACGTCGTCGAGGCCGTCCGCCACCTGCGCCAGATCAAGAACGAGATCGCCCGCCTGCGCGGCTACGACAACAACGAGCTGTTCGCCGCCGCCAAGGAGCTGCGCGCCCCGTACGAGCTCGTCAAGGAGGTCGCCGAGCTCGGCAAGCTCCCGGTCGTCCTGTTCTCCGCCGGTGGCGTGGCCACCCCGGCCGACGCCGCGCTGATGCGCCAGCTCGGCGCCGAGGGCGTCTTCGTCGGCTCCGGCATCTTCAAGTCGGGCGACCCGGCCAAGCGCGCCGCCGCCATCGTGAAGGCCACCACCTTCTACGACGACCCGAAGATCATCGCGGACGCGTCCCGCAACCTGGGCGAGGCCATGGTCGGCATCAACTGCGACACCCTCCCCGAGGCCGAGCGCTACGCCAACCGCGGCTGGTAGTACCGACATGACGAACACCCCCGTGATCGGTGTCCTGGCACTCCAGGGCGACGTACGGGAGCACCTGATCGCCCTGGCCGCGGCGGACGCCCTGGCCAGGCCGGTCCGGCGTCCCGAGGAGCTCGCCGAGGTCGACGCCCTGGTGATCCCCGGCGGCGAGTCCACGACCATGTCGAAGCTCGCCGTGCTGTTCGGCATGCTGGAGCCGCTGCGCGAGCGCGTGGCCGCCGGCCTGCCGGTGTACGGCACCTGCGCCGGCATGATCATGCTCGCCGGCAAGCTCCTGGACGGCCGTGAGGACCAGGAGACCCTGGGCGGCATCGACATGATCGTGCGCCGCAACGCCTTCGGCCGCCAGAACGAGTCCTTCGAGGCGGAGATCGACTTCGCGGGCATAGAGGGCGGCCCGGTCCAGGGCGTCTTCATCCGCGCCCCGTGGGTCGAGTCCGTCGGCGCCGCCGCCGAGGTCCTCGCCACGTACGACGGCCACACGGTCGCCGTCCGCCAGGGCAACGTCCTCGCGACGTCGTTCCACCCCGAACTGACGGGTGACGACCGAGTCCACGCGTACTTCGTCGACATGGTGCGCGCGGGCCTGTAAACAGGTCCCGGTAGGATCGGAGACGAACACTGTTGGTTACGCGAAGGAGACAGGCGGATGTCCGGCCACTCTAAATGGGCTACGACGAAGCACAAGAAGGCCGTGATCGATGCCAAGCGCGGCAAGCTCTTCGCGAAGCTGATCAAGAACATCGAGGTCGCGGCCCGTATGGGCGGCGCGGACATCGACGGCAACCCGACGCTGTTCGACGCCATCCAGAAGGCGAAGAAGAGCTCGGTCCCGAACAAGAACATCGACTCCGCGGTCAAGCGCGGCGGTGGTCTCGAGGCCGGCGGCGCCGACTACGAAACGATCATGTACGAGGGCTACGGCCCGAACGGCGTCGCGGTGCTCATCGAGTGCCTCACCGACAACCGCAACCGCGCCGCCTCCGACGTGCGTGTCGCCATGACCCGCAACGGCGGCTCGATGGCCGACCCCGGCTCGGTCTCGTACCTGTTCAACCGCAAGGGCGTCATCGTCCTGCCCAAGGGTGAACTGTCCGAGGACGACGTCCTGGAGTCGGTGCTCGAGGCCGGCGCCGAAGAGGTCAACGACATCGGTGAGTCCTTCGAGGTCATCAGCGAGGCCACCGACCTGGTCGCGGTCCGCAGCGCGCTCCAGGACGCCGGCATCGACTACGACTCGGCCGAGGCCAGCTTCGTCCCCTCGATGCAGGTCGAGCTGGACGAAGAGGGCGCGCGCAAGATCTTCAAGCTGATCGACGCGCTGGAGGACAGCGACGACGTGCAGAACGTCTTCGCCAACTTCGACGTCTCGGACGAGGTCATGGAGAAGGTCGACGCCTGAGCAGGGCACTGATTTCCGACGACGGGCCGACAGGACACACCCTGTCGGCCCGTCGCTTTGGCCGCATTGTCAGTGGGTCCCGATACCCTGCACGAACACGGACATGTGATCGAGGATGGGGGCGGGATGCGCGTACTCGGCGTGGACCCGGGGTTGACGCGATGCGGTATCGGCGTCGTCGAGGGAGTCGCCGGCCGCCCCCTGGCCATGCTCGGGGTGGGGGTCGTACGGACGCCCGTGGACGCGGAGTTGGGCGACCGGCTCGTCGCCATCGAGCAGGGCATCGAGGAATGGCTCGACACGCACCGGCCAGAAGTCGTCGCCGTGGAACGGGTGTTCAGCCAGCACAACGTGAGCACCGTGATGGGCACCGCCCAGGCGAGTGCCGTCGCCATGCTGTGTGCGGCCCGGCGCGGGATACCGGTCGCCCTGCACACGCCGAGCGAGGTCAAGGCCGCCGTCACCGGCAGCGGCCGCGCCGACAAGGCCCAGGTCGGGGCCATGGTGACCCGCTTGCTCAGGCTGGACGCACCGCCGAAGCCGGCCGATGCCGCCGACGCCCTCGCCCTGGCCATCTGTCACATCTGGCGGGCCCCCGCCCAGAACCGCCTCCAGCAGGCGGTCGCCCTGCACGCCTCAGGCTCGAAAGGCCGTACCCGATGATCGCCTTCGTCAGCGGCTCCGTCGCCGCCCTCGCCCCCACCCTGGCCGTGATCGAGGTCGGGGGAGTGGGCATGGCCGTGCAGTGCGCGCCGAACACCATCGCCGGCCTGCGGATGGGGGAGCAGGCCCGGCTGGCCACCTCGCTGGTCGTACGGGAGGACTCGCTCACGCTGTACGGCTTCGCCGACGACGACGAGCGGCAGGTCTTCGAACTGCTCCAGACCGCGAGCGGGGTCGGTCCGAGGCTGGCCCAGGCGATGCTCGGGGTACACAGCCCGGACGCGCTGCGGACGGCCGTCTCGACGGGCGACGAGAAGGCGCTGACGGCGGTGCCCGGGATCGGCAAGAAGGGCGCACAGAAGCTGCTGCTGGACCTCAAGGACAAGCTGGGCGCCCCGCTCGGTTCAACCGGCCTGGTAGGGGCGCAGCGGGCCGCCGCGTCGGGTCCGGCGCCGTGGACGGAGCAGCTGGCCGCGGCCCTGATCGGCCTGGGCTACGCCTCCCGCGAGGCCGAGGAGGCCGTCTCCGCGGTGACCCCGCAGGCCGAAGCCGCCCTTGCCTCCGGCGGCTCCGCCCCCGTTCCCCAGCTCCTGCGCGCCGCCCTCCAGTCCCTGAACCGAGCCCGTTAGGGGGCGGCGCCGCCGCTGGGGCTCCGCCCCGGACCCCGCGCCTCAAACGCCGGCGAGGCTGGAAGTGGCCGGCGTCAGCCTGCGACGGGCACCTGCGGGCAATGCCGCACCTGGCGGGCGGCATCAGCCGAAATCCCGCCCCGCCGGCGTTTGGGGCGCCGGGTCCGGGGCGGAGCCCCGGCACACGGCCCGCACCCGGCAGACCACCGTACGAACCGAGAAGGCAGACTGACACCGTGAACTGGGACGACGACACCACCGCCGAAGACGAGGCCCGCATCGTCGCCGCCGCAGCGGACGGTGAGGACACCGCCGTCGAGGCGGCGCTGCGTCCCAAGGACCTCGAGGAGTTCGTCGGCCAGGAGAAGGTCCGCCAGCAGCTGGACCTCGTCCTCAAGGCGGCCAAGCAGCGCGGCGCCACCGCCGACCACGTCCTGCTCTCCGGCGCCCCCGGCCTAGGCAAGACCACTCTGTCGATGATCATCGCGGCCGAGATGGGCGCGCCCATCCGCATCACCTCCGGCCCCGCCATCCAGCACGCCGGCGACCTCGCCGCCATCCTCTCCTCCCTCCAGGAGGGCGAGGTGCTCTTCCTCGACGAGATCCACCGGATGTCCCGGCCCGCCGAGGAGATGCTCTACATGGCCATGGAGGACTTCCGCGTCGACGTGATCGTCGGCAAGGGTCCGGGGGCCACCGCGATCCCGCTGGAGCTGCCCCCGTTCACCCTCGTCGGGGCGACCACACGGGCCGGCCTGCTGCCGCCCCCGCTGCGCGACCGCTTCGGCTTCACCGGACACATGGAGTTCTACGCCCCCGAGGAGCTGGAGCGCGTCATCCACCGCTCCGCCCGCCTCCTCGACGTCGAGATCGACGCCGAGGGCGCCGCCGAGATCGCCGGCCGCTCCCGCGGCACCCCGCGCATCGCCAACCGCCTGCTGCGCCGCGTCCGCGACTACGCCCAGGTCCGCGTCGACGGCGTGATCAACCGCGAGGTGGCCGGTACCGCCCTCCAGGTGTACGAGGTGGACGCGCGCGGGCTCGACCGGCTGGACCGGGCCGTCCTGGAGGCGCTGCTCAAGCTCTTCGGCGGCGGGCCCGTGGGCCTGTCCACGCTCGCCGTGGCCGTCGGCGAGGAGCGGGAGACCGTCGAGGAGGTCGCCGAGCCCTTCCTCGTCCGCGAGGGCCTGCTCGCGCGCACCCCGAGGGGCCGGGTCGCGACGCCCGCCGCCTGGTCCCACCTGGGACTCGTCCCGCCGCAGCAGCACGGGAGCGGATCAAGCGGACAACAGGGCTTGTTCGGGGCCTGACGGCGCGGACGTTCGCACCCTCAGGAACTGCGGTGCCATGCTGGGCGTTGTTCCATCGGTGCGGACTCGCCTAGACTCCGCCGATGCCGACCTTTCGGGTCGGCATGCCCACCCCCCGTAGAAAAGGCCGCCGTCCGCGTGCGGTCGTGCGAAGGATCTCCGTCCCGTGAATCTCGTGACACTCCTCCCGTTCATCGTGCTCATCGGGGCGATGTTCCTGATGACCCGCTCCGCGAAGAAGAAGCAGCAGGCGGCCGCGCAGATGCGCGACCAGATGACGCCCGGCACCGGGGTCCGCACCATCGGCGGCATGTACGCCACGGTGAAGGAGATCGGCGACGACACCGTCACCCTTGAGGTGGCTCCCGGCGTCCACGCGATCTTCGCGAAGAACGCCATCGGCGCCGTTCTCGAGGACGCGGAATACAACCGCATCGTCCACGGCGCCACCGATGATCTGACCATCGACACGCCGGTCGTCCCCGACGACGCCTCCTCGCTCACCGAGAAGGACGAGGACGCGGCCCCCAAGCTCGACCTCGGCAAGAAGGACGAGCCGAAGGACGACGAGTCCAAGGGCGACGAGCCCAAGGACGGCAAGGCGGACGGCGAGCCCGGCGCGAAGTAGCGCACGGGCCGGGGACCGCGAAGGCGCCTGATCGGCGGCCCTCGCGGTCCCGGGCAGCGACCCACTTCTGCGGGGGGCAGGGGTCCCCACCACACATTTCGTGGCCGTCCGCGCGCTGACCCGGCGCGGGGCGGTTGGACAGGGAGAAACGACAAGGTGGCAGCACCGAAGAAGGGCCGGCGGCCCACGGGGGCTCAGGGGAGGCCGGGGCGTGCCCTGGCGATCATCCTGATCGCGATGGTGGCGCTCACCGCGGGGATGTTCCTCTCCAAGCAGACGACTCCCCGGCTGGGCATCGACCTCGCCGGCGGCACGAGCATCACGCTCAAGGCCAAGAGCGAGCCCGGCAAGCCGGACGCGATCAACGAGACCAACATGAACACGGCGGTCGGCATCATCGAGCGCCGCGTCAACGGTCTCGGCGTGTCGGAGGCCGAGGTCCAGACACAGGGCCGCGACCACATCATCGTGAACATCCCCAAGGGGACGAACGAGCAGCAGGCGCGCGAGCAGGTCGGTACCACCGCCCAGCTGTACTTCCGCCCGGTCCTCGCCTTCGCCGACGGCGCCCCCGCCGCGCCCGAGGGCACCCAGAGCCCGAGCCCCTCCGCGAGCGGCTCCGGCGCTCCCAAGGCCGAGGACGGCAAGTCCCCGTCGGCCACCCCGTCGTCCAGCGCCACTTCCCAGGGCCGTGCGCTCAGCGAGGCCCTCAAGGCCCCGAACGCCCCCACTCCCACCCCCTCGGGTAGCGAGTCGAAGAAGGCAGACGACAACAAGGCCGCTCCGACCCCGTCGGGATCGGCGTCGGGCGCACCGTCGCCCTCCACGCCCCCGACGGCGGAGGACACCGCCGCCGCCGGCCTGCAGGAGGCCTTCGCGAAGCTGGACTGCACCAACGAGGAGCAGCGCGCGGCCGCCGGCAAGGGCGTCAAGCCCGAAGAGCCGATGGTCGCCTGTGGCCAGCGCGGCGCCGCCTGGGGCAAGTGGATCCTCGGCCCGGCCCAGGTCGACGGCCAGGACGTCAAGGACGCCAAGGGCGTCATCGACCCGCAGCGCGGCATGTGGATCGTCACCATGCAGTTCACCGACAAGGGCGCCGACAAGTTCGCCAAGATCACCGGTGAGCTCGCCACCAAGCAGGCTCCGCAGAACCAGTTCGCGATCGTGCTCGACGGCGAGGTCATCTCCGACCCGTCCGTCAGCCAGGCGCTGACCGGCGGCAACGCCGAGATCTCCGGTGGCTTCACCCAGCAGTCCGCCCAGGACCTGGGCAACATGCTCTCGTACGGCGCCCTGCCGCTCTCCTTCAGCGAGGACAGCGTCACCACCGTCACGGCCGCGCTCGGCGGTGAGCAGCTGAAGGCCGGCCTGATCGCCGGTGCCATCGGACTGCTGCTCGTGGTGATCTACCTGCTGGTGTACTACCGGGGCCTGGCCTTCGTCGCCATCATCAGCCTCCTGGTCTCCGCGATCCTCACCTACACGATCATGGCGCTGCTCGGAAAGGGCATCGGCTTCGCCCTGAACCTGCCCGCCGTCTGCGGTGCGATCGTCGCGATCGGCATCACGGCGGACTCGTTCATCGTGTACTTCGAACGCATCCGCGACGAGATCCGCGAGGGCCGCACCCTGCGTCCGGCCGTCGAGCGCGCCTGGCCGCGGGCCCGGCGCACCATCCTGGTCTCCGACTTCGTGTCGTTCCTGGCGGCCGCGGTGCTGTTCATCGTCACCGTCGGAAAGGTGCAGGGCTTCGCCTTCACGCTGGGTCTCACCACCCTGCTCGACGTGGTCGTGGTGTTCCTCTTCACCAAGCCGATCATGACGCTGCTGGCGCGTACGAAGTTCTTCGCCAGCGGTCACCCGTGGTCCGGGCTGGACCCGAAGCGGCTCGGCGCCAAGCCGCCGCTGCGCCGGTCCCGCCGTACCGGTTCCGCACCCGCCCCCGTCGACGCAAAGGAGGCGTGAGAGATGTCGAAGCTGGGAGATCTCGGCGCCAGGCTGTACCGCGGTGAGGTCGGCTACGACTTCGTCGGCAAGCGCTTCATCTGGTACGGCGTTTCCATCCTGATCACCATCACGGCGATCGCGGCCCTGGCCATTCAGGGCCTCAACATGGGCATCGAGTTCAAGGGCGGTGCCGTCTTCACCACCCCGAAGACTGCCGTCTCCGTCGCCAAGGCGACCGAGGACGCGGAGCAGGCCTCGGGCCACGACGCGATCGTCCAGGAGCTCGGCACCGGCGGCCTGCGGATCCAGATCTCCGGTCTGGACACCGACTCCGCGACCGCGGTGAAGAAGCAGCTCGCCACCGACCTCAAGGTCACCGAAACCGACATCAACGCGGACCTGGTCGGCCCCAGCTGGGGTGAGCAGATCGCCAACAAGGCCTGGACCGGCCTCGGGATCTTCATGGTCCTCGTGGTGATCTACCTGGCCATCGCCTTCGAGTGGCGGATGGCGGTCGCGGCGCTGATCGCGCTGATCCACGACCTCACGATCACGGTCGGCATCTACGCGCTGGTCGGCTTCGAGGTCACCCCGGGTACGGTCATCGGTCTGCTGACGATCCTCGGTTACTCGCTCTACGACACCGTCGTCGTCTTCGACGGTCTCAAGGAGGGGTCGAAGGACATCACCAAGCAGACCCGCTTCACGTACAGCGAGATCGCCAACCGCAGCATCAACGGCACGCTGGTCCGCTCGATCAACACCACGGTCGTGGCGCTGCTCCCGGTCGCGGCCCTGCTGTTCATCGGCGGCGGCCTGCTGGACGCCGGCATGCTGAACGACATCTCGCTGTCGCTGTTCGTCGGCCTCGCGGCCGGTGCGTACTCCTCGATCTTCATCGCGACCCCGCTGGTCGTCGACCTCAAGGAGCGCGAGCCGGCGATGAAGGCCCTGAAGAAGCGGGTGCTCGCGAAGCGGTCGGCCGCGGCGGCGAAGGGCGAGTCCGCGGACGGCGAGGGCGCTGCCGAGGACGAGCCGCAGGTCGTGGCGCAGGGCCGGCAGCCCGGACGGCGCCGATGACGGCGTCGCCGCTGTCCGAGGACGTGCGCGAGCTGCTGCTCAGCCGGATCAAGGACGTGGCGGACTACCCGAAGCCGGGCGTGATGTTCAAGGACATCACCCCGCTGCTGGCGGACGCGAAGGCGTTCGCGGCGCTGACGGACGCGCTGGTGGCGCTGGCCGGGCAGTACCGGGCGACGAAGATCGTCGGGCTGGAGGCGCGCGGGTTCATCCTCGCGGCTCCGGTGGCCGTACAGGCCGGAATCGGCTTCGTGCCGGTGCGCAAGGCCGGGAAGCTGCCCGGGGCGACGCTGGCGCAGTCGTACGAGCTGGAGTACGGGACCGCGGAGATCGAGGTCCACGCGGAGGATCTGTCCGCCGGTGACCGGGTCATGGTCATCGATGACGTCCTGGCCACGGGTGGCACCGCCGAAGCCTCGCTCTCGCTGATCCGGCGGGCCGGGGCGGAGGTCGCCGGGGTGGCGGTCCTGATGGAGCTGTCGTTCCTGCCCGGCCGGGCCAAGCTGGCCGGTGCGCTGGGTGAGGCTCCGCTGGACGCGCTGATCGTGGTCTGACTTCCCTCCACTGCCGAGCGGCGGGCCCCCGGGCCCCCCCGGGGGCCCCGCCGCTCGCATGTGCGGCCCGCCTGCCGGGGCTCCGCCCCAGACCCCGCGCCTCAAACGCCGGCGGGGCTGAAAGACCCGGGCTTAGCCCCGTGTCCCGCGCCTCAAGCGCCGGCGGGGCTGAAGGATTCGGGGCTCCGCCCCGCGCCCCGCGCCTCAAGCGCCGGCGAGGCTGGAAGACCCGCGCCTCAAGCGCCGGCGAGGCTGGAAGACCCGCGCCTCAAGCGCCGGCGAGGCTGGAAGACCCGGGCTTTGCCCCGCGCCCCGCGCCTCAAGCGCCGGCGAGGCTGGAAGACCCGGGCTTTGCCCCGCGCCCCGCGCCTCAAGCGCCGGCGAGGCTGGAAGACCCGCGCCTCAAACGCCGGCGGGGCTGAAAGACCCGGGCTTTGCCCCGTGCCCCTCGCCTCAAGCGCCGGCGAGGCTGAAGGATTCGGGCTCCGCCCCGCGACTCAGGCGCCGGCTGGGCTGGATTCGGGCGGCGTCGGCCCGCAGGTGGATGCCCCGCATCTTTGGCCCGCCAGACGGACGGCATCAGCCACATCCAGCCCCGCCGGCGTTTGAGGCGCGGGGTCTGGGGCGGAGCCCCAGGGGCGGAACCGCCGCGGGGCGGCTGAGGCGGAGGCTCGGCGAACGAGGGGGCCGAACCCTCGCTACGATGGGTTATCCGGACCGGACACGGGCACCGGATCCGCCCGAGGAGCGCTCTTGCCAGACGAGGTCCAGCCACTCTCCGCCGCGCAGCCCGACCCGCAGGCCGAGCAGGCAACGGCGGCCGCCGCCACGCCCCCGCCGGCGCCGCCGGCCCCGCCGGTCAAGCCCGCGCCGGCGAAGTCGGCCGGGTCCTCCAACCGGGTGCGCGCCCGGCTCGCCCGGCTGGGCGGCCAGCGCTCCAACCCGTACAACCCGGTACTGGAGCCGCTGCTCCGCATAGTCCGCAGCAACGACCCGAAGATCGAGACGGCGACGCTGCGCCAGCTGGAACAGGCCTACCAGGTCGCCGAGCGCTGGCACCGCGGCCAGAAGCGCAAGAGCGGCGACCCGTACATCACCCACCCGCTCGCGGTCACGACCATCCTCGCCGAGCTCGGCATGGACCCGGCCACCCTGATGGCCGGTCTGCTCCACGACACCGTCGAGGACACCGAGTACGGCCTCGAGGACCTGCGCCGCGACTTCGGCGACGCGGTGGCCCTCCTCGTCGACGGCGTCACCAAGCTCGACCGGGTCAAGTTCGGCGAGGCCGCCCAGGCCGAGACCGTCCGCAAGATGGTCGTGGCGATGGCCAAGGACCCCCGGGTCCTGGTGATCAAGCTCGCCGACCGCCTGCACAACATGCGCACCATGCGCTACCTCAAGCGGGAGAAGCAGGAGAAGAAGGCCCGCGAGACCCTCGAGATCTACGCCCCGCTGGCACACCGGCTGGGCATGAACACGATCAAGTGGGAGCTCGAGGACCTCTCCTTCGCGATCCTCTACCCGAAGATGTACGACGAGATCGTGCGCCTGGTCGCCGAGCGCGCGCCCAAGCGCGACGAGTACCTCGCCGTCGTCACCGACGAGGTGCAGACCGACCTCAGGGCCGCCCGCATCAAGGCCACCGTCACCGGCCGGCCCAAGCACTACTACAGCGTCTACCAGAAGATGATCGTCCGCGGCCGTGACTTCGCGGAGATCTACGACCTGGTGGGCATCCGCGTCCTCGTCGACACCGTGCGGGACTGCTACGCGGCCCTCGGCACGGTGCACGCGCGGTGGAACCCGGTCCCCGGCCGGTTCAAGGACTACATCGCGATGCCCAAGTTCAACATGTACCAGTCGCTCCACACGACGGTCATCGGGCCCAGCGGCAAGCCGGTCGAGCTCCAGATCCGCACCTTCGACATGCACCGCCGCGCCGAGTACGGCATCGCCGCCCACTGGAAGTACAAGCAGCAGACCGTCGCCGGCACCTCCAAGGTCCGCACCGACGTCCCCCAGGCCGCCAAGGGCAGCGCCGGGCAGGACACGGTCAACGACATGGCCTGGCTGCGCCAGCTGCTCGACTGGCAGAAGGAGACCGAGGACCCGGGCGAGTTCCTCGACTCGCTGCGCTTCGACCTCTCCCGCAACGAGGTGTTCGTCTTCACGCCCAAGGGCGACGTCATAGCGCTGCCGGCCGGAGCCACGCCCGTGGACTTCGCGTACGCCGTCCACACCGAGGTCGGCCACCGGACCATAGGGGCCCGGGTCAACGGCCGTCTGGTCCCGCTGGAGTCCACCCTCGACAACGGCGACCTGGTCGAGGTCTTCACCTCCAAGGCCGAGGGCGCGGGCCCGTCCCGCGACTGGCTCGGCTTCGTCAAGTCCCCGCGGGCCCGCAACAAGATCCGCGGCTGGTTCTCCAAGGAGCGCCGCGACGAGGCCATCGAGCACGGCAAGGACGCCATCGCGCGGGCCATGCGCAAGCAGAACCTGCCGATCCAGCGCATCCTGACCGGCGACTCCCTCGTCACCCTCGCGCACGAGATGCGCTACCCCGACATCTCCTCCCTGTACGCGGCGATCGGCGAGGGCCACGTGGCCGCGCAGGGCGTCGTACAAAAGCTCGTGCAGGCCCTCGGCGGCGAGGAAGCCGCCAACGAGGACATCGAGGAGTCCATCCCGCCGGCGCGCGCCCGCAACAAGCGGCGCAGCAACGCCGACCCGGGTGTCGTCGTCAAGGGCGTCGACGACGTGTGGGTCAAGCTGGCCCGCTGCTGCACCCCGGTGCCGGGCGACCCGATCATCGGGTTCGTCACGCGCGGCAGCGGCGTATCGGTTCACCGCGCGGACTGCGTCAACGTCGACTCGCTCTCCCAGCAGCCCGAGCGGATGCTGGAGGTCGAATGGGCCCCCACCCAGTCCTCGGTCTTCCTGGTCGCCATCCAGGTCGAGGCCCTGGACCGGTCCCGCCTGCTGTCGGACGTCACCCGCGTCCTGTCGGACCAGCACGTGAACATCCTCTCGGCCGCCGTCCAGACCTCCCGCGACCGCGTGGCCACCTCGCGCTTCACCTTCGAGATGGGCGACCCCAAGCACCTGGGCCACGTCCTGAAGGCCGTACGGGGTGTGGAGGGCGTGTACGACGTCTACCGCGTGACCTCGGCCCGCCGGCCGTAGCCCCGCGCACGAGGGCCCCGGTACGGATCTTCCGTACCGGGGCCCTCGGCGTGCTCGGGGGAGCGGCTCAGCCGCCGAACTCCTCCAGGCCCTTCAGGGCCTGGTCCAGCAGGGCCTGGCGGCCCTCCAGCTCGCGCGAGAGCTTGTCGGCCTTCGCGTTGTTGCCCGCCGCGCGCGCCGCGTCGATCTGCTCACGCAGCTTGTCGACGGCCGCCTGGAGCTGGCCCGTCAGACCGGCGGCACGCGCCCGCGCCTCCGGGTTCGTACGGCGCCACTCGCCCTCCTCGGCCTCCTGGATGGCCCGCTCCACGGCGTGCATCCGGCCCTCGACCTTCGGCCGGGCGTCCCGCGGCACGTGGCCGACGGCCTCCCAGCGCTCGTTGAGGGAGCGGAACGCGGCACGGGCCGCCTTCAGGTCGGTGATCGGGACGAGCTTCTCGGCCTCATCGGCCAGCTCCTCCTTCAGCTTCAGGTTCTCCACCTGCTCGGCGTCCCGCTCGGCGAAGACCTCGCTGCGCGCCGCGAAGAACACGTCCTGCGCACCGCGGAAGCGGTTCCACAGATCGTCCTCGGACTCGCGCTGGGCCCGGCCCGCCGCCTTCCAGTCCGCCATCAGCTCGCGGTAGCGGGCGGCCGTCGGACCCCAGTCGGTCGACTTCGACAGCGACTCGGCCTCGGCGACCAGCTTCTCCTTGACCTTGCGCGCGTCCTCGCGCTGCGCGTCGAGCGAGGCGAAGTGCGCCTTGCGGCGCTTGGAGAACGCGGAGCGGGCGTGCGAGAAGCGGTGCCACAGCTCGTCGTCCGACTTGCGGTCCAGCCGCGGCAGACCCTTCCAGATGTCCACCAGGGCGCGCAGCCGCTCGCCCGCACTGCGCCACTGGTCGCTCTGCGCCAGCTGCTCGGCCTCGACGACCAGCGCGTCCTTGGCCGCACGGGCCTCGTCGGTCTGCTTGGCCTTCTGGGCCTTGCGCTCCTCGCGCCGCGACTCGACGGTCGCGACCAGCTTGTCCAGCCGGACGCGCAGCGCGTCGAGGTCACCCACGGCGTGGTGCTCGTCGACCTGCGTGCGCAGGTGGTCGATCGCCGTCTGCGCGTCCTTGGCGGACAGATCGGTGGTCCGCACCCGCTTTTCGAGGAGGCCGATCTCGACCACCAGGCCCTCGTACTTGCGCTCGAAATAGGCCAGGGCCTCCTCAGGGGTGCCCGCCTGCCACGAACCGACGACCTTCTCGCCATCGGCAGTACGCACGTACACGGTGCCCGTCTCGTCGACTCGGCCCCACGGGTCGCTGCTCACAGCGCCTCCTCCACCTGATGCCCTGCGAGGGGTTCACCCCCTGGGCATCGTCCACAGTTTCCTGGGGCGGGCCGCGCCCGCCCTGCACAACGCCAACATAGGCGACCGCCGGGCCGGCTGTCCGCATCCCGCACGACGGAATATCGGCGTACGGGCGGTAAGGGGACCGCCGGGCCCGCGGCAGCTGCTTTCGGTCAGTTCTGGGTGACGGTGCCCTTCTCGATCTTGACCTCGTTCTTCGGCGCCCCGTCCTGGCCGCCGTCGGCCGTACCGGCCTTCGCGATCTCCTCCAGGACCTTCATGCCCGCCGCGTCGATCTTGCCGAACGGCGTGTACGAGGGTGCCAGCGGGCTGTCCTTGTAGACGAGGAAGAACTGGCTGCCGCCCGAGCCGGGCTGGCCGGTGTTGGCCATCGCGACCGTGCCCGCCGGGTAGACGACCTGGCCCTGGTCGTTCGCCTTGCCCAGCGCGTCCAGGTTCTCGTCCGGGATCGTGTAGCCCGGGCCGCCCATGCCGGTGCCCTCGGGGTCCCCGCACTGGAGCACGAAGATCCCGCTCGACGTCAGCCGGTGGCACTTGGTGTTGTCGAAGTAGCCCTTGTCGGCAAGCGACTTGAACGAGTTCACCGTCTGCGGGGTCTTCGCCGCGTCCATCGCGAAGCCGATGTCGCCCGCGCTGGTCTTCAGGGCGAAGGTGTACTTCGCCTTCTGGTCGATGGCCATCTCGGGCGAGGGGGACTGCTTCGGGGACGGCGATGCCGACGGACTGGCGGCCGGGTCGGCCGCCTGGTCCTTCGTGTCCTTGTCGAAGACGCCGCCCACGATGAGGCCCACCAGCGTCGCGACCACCACGGCCACCGCCGCGCCGATCACCGCCGCCCGTCGGCGCGCCTTCTGCCGGACCTCGGCCCGGCGCTGCTGCTGGCGCTCGTACTTCTCCCTGGCGAGCTGTCGCCGCCGCTGATCGCTCGTGACCACCGGGTCGTCTCCTTGTGCGTCTCTGGTACCACTGTCCGGGCTGGGTTAGGCCGTACCGTATATGGGTTCGCTGTGTGATGAGGGGCGCCGGTAGGCTCTGAGCAGCAGCATTCCGATCTGCAGCCTCCCGCCGGACGACGATTGAGGACGAACGTGCTGATTGCCGGGTTCCCCGCCGGGGCCTGGGGGACCAACTGTTACCTGGTCGCCCCCGCCGCCGGTGAGGAGTGCGTCATCATCGACCCGGGCCACCAGGCCGTCCAGGGTGTCGAGGAGACGCTGAAGAAGCATCGGCTCAAGCCCGTCGCGGTCGTGCTGACCCACGGCCACATCGATCATGTGGCCTCGGTCGTCCCGGTGTGCGGAGCACACGACGTACCGGCCTGGATCCACCCCGAGGACCGCTACATGATGAGCGACCCGGAGAAGGCCCTCGGCCGCTCCATCGGGATGCCGCTCATGGGCGAGCTGACCGTGGGCGAGCCGGACGACGTCCGCGAGCTGACCGACGGCGCCGCCTTGAAGCTGGCCGGAATGGACTTCTCCGTGGCGCACGCGCCGGGTCATACCAAGGGGTCGGTGACCTTCCGGATGCCGGAGTCCCCGGACGTGCCGTCCGTGTTCTTCTCCGGCGACCTGCTCTTCGCCGGCTCCATCGGACGCACCGACCTGCCCGGCGGCTCCCACGCCGAGATGCTCGAGTCGCTGGGCCGCGTGTGCCTGCCGCTCGACGACTCGACCGTGGTGCTGTCCGGCCACGGTCCCCAGACCACCATCGGCCGCGAGCGCGCGACCAACCCGTACCTGCGGGAGGTCGCGGCCGGCCTGGCAGCGGACCCGACAGCCGCTCCACGACGAGGAATGTGACGAGAGTTTCGTGAGCACCTTCAAGGCCCCCAAGGGCACGTACGACCTGATCCCGCCGGTCTCCGTGAAGTACCTGGCCGTACGCGAGGCCATCTCGGCCCCCCTGCGCAACTCCGGCTACGGCTACATCGAGACCCCCGGCTTCGAAGACGTCGGCCTCTTCGCCCGCGGTGTGGGGGAGTCCACCGACATCGTCTCCAAGGAGATGTACGCCTTCGAGACCAAGGGCGGCGACCAGCTCGCCCTGCGCCCCGAGGGCACGGCCTCCGTGCTGCGCGCGGCGCTGGAGGCGAGCCTGCACAAGCAGGGCAACCTGCCGGTCAAGCTCTGGTATTCGGGCTCCTACTACCGCTACGAGCGCCCCCAGAAGGGCCGTTACCGCCACTTCTCGCAGGTCGGCGCCGAGGCGATCGGCGCCGAGGACCCGGCCCTCGACGCCGAGCTGATCATCCTGGCCGACCAGGCGTACCGCTCGCTGGGCCTGCGCAACTTCCGGATCCTGCTGAACTCGCTGGGGGACAAGGAATGCCGCCCGGTGTACCGGGAAGCGCTGCAGTCCTTCCTGCGCGGCCTCGACCTGGACGCGGAGACCATCCGCCGCGCCGAGATCAACCCGCTGCGCGTGCTCGACGACAAGCGGGCCGACGTGCAGAAGCAGCTGGTCGGCGCGCCGATGCTGCGGGACTACCTGTGTGACGCGTGCAAGGCGTACCACGAGGAGGTGCGGTCCCTGATCACGGCGGCCGGCGTCGCCTTCGAGGACGACGAGAAGCTGGTGCGGGGGCTCGACTACTACACGCGGACCACCTTCGAGTTCGTCCACGACGGCCTGGGCTCCCAGTCCGCGGTCGGCGGCGGCGGCCGCTACGACGGCCTGTCCGAGATGATCGGCGGCCCGGCGCTGCCGTCCGTGGGCTGGGCCCTGGGCGTCGACCGTACGGTGCTGGCGCTCGAGGCCGAGGGCGTCGAGCTGGACATCCCGGCGGCGACGTCGGTGTTCGCCGTGGCACTGGGCGAGGCCAAGCCGGCCCTGTTCGGGCTGGTGACCCAGCTGCGCAAGGCGGGGATCGCCGCGGACATGTCCTACGGGGGCAAGGGCCTCAAGGGCGCGATGAAGGACGCGAACCGCAGCGGCGCCCGCTTCGCGGTGGTCGCGGGCGACCGCGACCTCGCCGACGGCGTCGTCCAGCTGAAGGACATGGAGTCCGGCGAGCAGGCCGCCGTGCCCGTCGCCGAGCTCCTCGACACGGTCGTGGCCCGCCTCGCCTGAGGCAGCGGCAGCGAAGGTCGGGCGGGGCCGGGGATGTTTCCCCGGCCCCGTCCGTTCACAGCGGCGTACGGCACAATGGCCGGTGCTTGTTGACCTTGCAGATGTGGAGCGGGCGGTATGACGACACGAGCTACGGACGCGGACGCCGCACCGGGGAACACCGTCGGGGGCAGCCGGGCGCTGGCCCTGCTGCTGGTGATCACGGGGGCCGCGGGCCTCCTCGCCGCCTGGGTGATCACGATCGACAAGTTCAAGCTGCTCGAGGACCCGAACTTCGTTCCGGGCTGCAGCCTCAACCCGATCGTCTCCTGCGGCAACATCATGACGAGCGACCAGGCCGCCGTCTTCGGCTTCCCGAACCCCATGCTCGGACTGGTCGCCTACGGCATCGTGATCTGCGTCGGCATGAGCCTGCTGGCCGGGGCCCGGTTCCGCCGCTGGTACTGGCTGACGCTGAACGCGGGCACCCTCTTCGGCGTCGTGTTCTGCGCCTGGCTGACCTACCAGTCGCTGTACACCATCAGCTCGCTGTGCCTGTGGTGCTGCCTGGCCTGGGTCGCCACGATCCTGATGTTCTGGTACGTCACCTCGCACAACGTGCGCCAGGGCCTGCTGCCCGCGCCGGGCTGGCTGAGGGGCTTCCTCGACGAGTTCACCTGGGTGCTCCCGGTCCTGCACATCGGGATCATCGGGATGCTGATCCTGACGCGCTGGTGGGACTTCTGGACCTCCTGACCGGGAACGGCGGGACTGTCGGTGGCCTCGCATAGGCTTCCTGTGTGGAACCAGACCTGTTCACCGCCGCTGCCGAAGACCGCCAGGAGAAGGACCCCTCGACCTCTCCGCTCGCCGTCCGGATGCGCCCGCGCACCCTGGACGAGGTCGTCGGCCAGCAGCACCTGCTGAAGCCCGGGTCACCGCTGCGACGGCTGGTCGGGGACGGGGCCGGCGGCCCCGCCGGTGCCTCCTCGGTGATCCTCTGGGGCCCGCCGGGCACCGGTAAGACGACCCTGGCCTATGTGGTCAGCCAGGCCACGAAGAAGCGGTTCGTGGAGCTGTCCGCCATCACGGCGGGCGTCAAAGAGGTACGGGCGGTCATCGAGGGCGCCAAGCGCGCGGCCGGCGGCTACGGCAAGGACACCGTCCTCTTCCTCGACGAGATCCACCGCTTCAGCAAGGCGCAGCAGGACTCGCTGCTCCCGGCCGTCGAGAACCGCTGGGTGACGCTGATCGCGGCCACCACCGAGAACCCGTACTTCTCGATCATCTCCCCGCTGCTGTCGCGCTCCCTGCTGCTGACGCTGGAGCCGCTGACGGACGAGGACCTGAGCGCGCTGATGCGGCGGGCGCTGACGGAGGAGCGGGGCCTGGGCGGGGCGGTCACCCTGCCCGCGGACGCCGAGGCGCACCTGCTGCGGATCGCCGGCGGCGACGCCCGGCGGGCGCTCACCGCGCTGGAGGCGGGGGCCGGGGCGGCCATCGCCAAGGGCGAGGAGGAGATCACCCTCCAGACGGTGGAGGAGGCGGTCGACCGCGCCGCCGTCCGCTACGACCGGGACGGCGACCAGCACTACGACGTGGCGAGCGCCCTGATCAAGTCGATCCGCGGGTCGGACGTGGACGCGGCGCTGCACTATCTGGCCCGGATGATCGACGCGGGGGAGGACCCGCGGTTCATCGCGCGGCGCCTGATGATCTCGGCCAGCGAGGACATCGGCCTGGCCGACCCGACGGCCCTGCCGCTCGCGGTGGCCGCGGCCCAGGCGGTGGCGATGATCGGCTTCCCGGAGGCGGCGCTGACCCTCTCGCACGCCACGATCGCGCTGGCGCTGGCCCCGAAGTCGAACACGGCCACGACCGCGATCGGGGCGGCGCTGGCGGACGTACGGGCCGGGCTGGCGGGGTCCGTGCCGACGCACCTGAGGGACGGGCACTACAAGGGCGCGGCGAAGCTGGGGCATGCGGTGGGGTACGTGTACCCGCATGACGTGCCGGGAGGCATCGCCGCTCAGCAGTACGCGCCGGACGCGGTGCACGGGAAGCGGTACTACGAGCCGACGCGGTACGGGGCGGAGGCGCGGTACGCGGATGTGGTGGAGAAGGTGCGGGAGCGGCTGCGCGGCGGGTCCTGACCTGCGGCGCCGTTGCCGGGGCTCCGCCCCGGACCTCGCGCCGCAAAACTCCCCCGGACTCCGTCCGGCGGACCCCCGGGCGGGGCTGGAATGGCTAGGCTCGCCGCATGGGACGCCCGGCTCCGCTCAGCCTCGCCGTGACGGCGGTGCTCCTGGTCAGCGCATGCCACCACGACGACCCCGCGCCGGGCGAGGCCCGGGCGCTCGTGGCCCAGGTGCCGCTTGCCGGTGCCGGGTTTCCGCCGAGCGCCGCCACCGCCAGGACGCAGCTGGCCGGGCTGACGGTCGAGTGGGGCAAGAACGGGGAGACGTACAAGCGGGAGAACTTCGGCCGGTACTGGTCGGACGAGACCGACGGCGTCGGCGGCCGCAACGGGTGTGACACCCGGGACGACGTGCTGCGCCGGGACCTCGAGGAACTGCGCGAAGGGGACCGCAACCCGTGCGTCGTGCTCTCCGGGGTGCTGCACGACCCGTACACCGGCAAGGAGCTTCCCTACTCCTACCGGCGCGCCTCGCAGATCCAGACCGACCACGTCGTCGCGCTGGGCGCCGCCTGGCGGGGCGGCGCGTACGCCTGGACCCCGCAGCGCAGGCTCGAGTACGCCAACGACCTCGACGTGCTGCTCGCCGTGGACAAGCAGACCAATCACGACAAGAGCAGCAAGACCGCCGACAAGTGGAAGCCGCCCGTCAAGACGTACTGGTGCGCGTACGCGCGCCGCTACACCGGGATCAAGGCCAAGTACCGCCTGTCCGTGACCGCTCCCGAGAAGCTCGCGCTCCAGGAGATGCTCGTTACCTGCCCTCAGTGACTCCCCCAGCTACCGCTGGGAGGGGCCCCCAGCCGCCGCGAAGAGGGTCCGCATGGCACGGCGCAGGCCGCAGATGTCCGCGACCGGTTCCGGGAAGTCGAAGCGGGCGTCGAAGGAACCGGCGGCGCCGCCCCTGAAGCGCACGCGCAGGCCGAGGCGGTCCAGGGCGAGCGGGGTGGCGCTCATGCCGTCCGCCCCCCTCGCGCCCAGCAGGCCGCACAGCTCCCCGACCCGGTCGGAGTGCGCGGAGGCCAGGTGCTGGAGGAGCTCCGCCTCGTGGGCGACCATCGGGTCCGGCTCCGCGGCGGCCATGTCCTGCGGGTCCACGTGCTCGGCGCCCCACAGGTCGTCCACCGAGATCTCGCCGACCTCCAGACGGAGCAGCACCCACGCGGGGCGGCCGGCCGTCTCCAGGAGCTCGCCCACCGGCCGGCGCTCCGCGAGCAGGGCCGCGCAGGCCGCGCGCTCGGTCCCGCGGACCGCCGTCAGCCAGCCCGCCAGCCACGCGCGGCCTCGGATACGATGAGGCACGGACACCGGCGCCACATCCGTGATCTCGATCACGGCGGTGAGGTCGTCGTCCTGGGCGTGAGCGGCTGCCCTGGCAGCCGCGGATTCCGCGGAAACAAGGAGAATCACGTCCCCGTCCGGGGTGACGGTCCGTGCGGCCGGCATCCCTGTCCCGAACTCGTCGGGCCCGTGACTGTCACGAGCACCCGGCAAGGTGAGGGATACTGAGGCGTTGGACTCTACGAGGGTTCGTACGCGTTCGGCTCCGGTGAGCTGCCGAACGCCTTCCCTGGGACGCGGCTGACCTTGCTTATCGTCGTCGAAAGCAGATTCCGTTTCGTTGGAATCTGAACTTCGACGCGCACTGGGCAGGGGGATCCCATGTGGTCGAGACATTACGTCCTCCTCGCTAAGGTAAGCCTCACCTAACTTACATGGAGGTAGGTTCCACGTGAACCAGAAGCGACCCAAGGTCAAGAAGTCGCGTGCCCTCGGCATTGCGCTGACCCCGAAGGCCGTCAAGTACTTCGAGGCCCGCCCCTACCCGCCGGGCGAGCACGGCCGTGGCCGCAAGCAGAACTCGGACTACAAGGTCCGTCTGCTCGAGAAGCAGCGTCTGCGCGCTCAGTACGACATCTCTGAGCGTCAGATGGCCCGCGCGTACGACCGCGCCAAGAAGGCCGAGGGCAAGACGGGCGAGGCGCTGGTCGTCGAGCTCGAGCGTCGTCTCGACGCCCTGGTTCTGCGTTCGGGCATCGCCCGCACCATCTACCAGGCCCGCCAGATGGTCGTTCACGGCCACATCGAGGTCAACGGTGACAAGGTCGACAAGCCGTCGTTCCGTGTCCGTCCGGACGACGTCATCACCGTGCGCGAGCGCAGCCGCGAGAAGGTTCCGTTCCAGGTTGCCCGTGAGGGTGGCTACGCAGGCGAGGGCGAGACCCCGCGCTACCTGCAGGTCAACCTGAAGGCCCTGGCCTTCCGCCTGGACCGCGACCCGAACCGCAAGGAAATCCCGGTCATCTGCGACGAGCAGCTCGTCGTCGAGTACTACGCCCGCTGATGCAGGCCTAGGCCTCACAGGCTGGTGGAAACCCGCCGTCCCCTTCGGGGGCGGCGGGTTTTTCCGTCCTCCGGACCCCCGGGCCCGTGCTGCGCCCGTACGACCACGGCCTCCCGGCTCAGGCTCCGCCCCTCGGCCGCGTACGCCGCGTAGCGCTCGGCACCCAGCAGCTCACCCGCCCGCTCCTGGCACATCAGCCGCGGCGCGTTGAAGTACCCCGAGCCGAACAGCTGCAGGCCCACCCCGGCCCACATCGGCTCCGCCGCGCCCTGGAGCACCGCCGCCTCCGCCGGATCGCCCTCCGCGACCGCGACCAGCGCGAGCAGCTCCAGTGAGAGCACCAGCCCCACCAGGTCGTGGAAGGCGTGGTTGATGGTCACGCACTCGGTCAGCAGCTGCCGCGCCTCGTCCGCCGCCCCCGCGTCCAGCGCCGCGTACGCGAGGACGTACAGGGCGTACGCCTTCGTCCAGCGCTCCCCGCGCTCCTCGCAGATCTCCCGGACCTCCTGGCACAGCGAGAGCGCACCGGCCGGCTCCCCCTGGAAGGCCAGCGCCATCGCCAGCTCCACCTGGCACATCAGCACGTTGCTGTTCAGCTCCCCGGCGTCCCGGTACCGCTCCAGCGCCTGTCCCAGCAGCTCCGCGGCCCGCGCCATGTCGTCCGAGACCAGGGCCAGGCAGCCCAGCCGGTGCACCGCGTACGCCGACGCCACCGGGTTTCCGCTGCGCGCCGCCGCGTCCCGGCACTCGTACAGCGCGCTCATGGAGGCCGTCGCGTCGCCCTGGAGGGCCGCGACGTATCCCAGCACCCACAGCGCCTTCAGCCGCGAATTCTCGTACTCCACCGGCTGGTCCGCGTCCTCCAGGGCCCGATCCAGCCAGTGCCGGCCCTCCGTGAGCCGGCCGCAGCCCGCCCAGTAGAACCACAGGGTCCCCGCCAGGTACTGGCCCAGGTGGACCTCGTCCGGCTCGTCCAGGGAGCACTCCATCGCGAGGCGCAGATTCGGCAGCTCCGTCTCCACCAGCGCCGCCACCTCCGCCTGCCGCGGGCTGAACCAGTCCAGCTCGCACGAGGTCGCCAGGCCCACGTACCAGTCCCGGTGCCGCCGCCGCAGCCGGCCCGCGTCACCCAGCGACTGCAGCCAGCCCGCTCCGTACATCCGTACGGTCTCCAGCATCCGGTAGCGCATTCCGGCCGGCGTCTCCTCCCGGAACAGGAGGGACTGGGCGAGGAGCTCCCCGACCAGGTCCAGCACGCTCTCCACCGGCAGGTCGGGACCCGCGCACACGTACTCGGCGGCGTCGAGGTCGAACGGCCCGGCGAACACCGACAGCCGCGCCCACAGCAGCCGCTCCGCCGCCGTGCACAGCTCGTGACTCCAGCCGATCGCCGTACGCAGCGCCCGGTGCCGGGGCAGCGCCCCGCGCGGGCCTCCCGTCAGCAGGGCGAAGCGGTCCTCGAGACGGTCCAGCACCTGGGCGGGGGACAGCGCCCGCAGCCGGCCCGCCGCCAGTTCCAGGGCCAGCGGGATCCCGTCGAGGCGGGCGCACAGCTCGGTCAGCTCGGCCCGGTTCGCCTCGGTGACCGCGAAGGCCGGGTCCGCCGCGCGGGCCCGGGCCGCCAGCAGGGCCAGCGCCTCTTCCGGGGGCGGCGGCGCCAGTGGGAAGACCAGCTCCCCGTCCAGCTCCAGTGGCCGGCGGCCCGCCGCCAGCACCCGCAGGCCGGGGCAGCCGCGCAGCAGCGCCCGGACCAGCCCGGCCGCCTCGTCGACCAGCTGCTCGAAGCCGTCCAGGACCAGCAGCAGCCGGCGCCCGGCCAGGTGCTCGGCGAGGACGGTCCGGGGCGGCCGGGTGGTGTGGTCGGTGAGCCCGAGGGCCTCCGCGACGGTCAGCTCCAGCAGGTTCGGATCCCGTACGGTCGCCAGTTCGACCAGCCATGCACCGTCGCAGTAGCGTTCCTGCGCACCGTCCGCCCGCGCGCCGGCCGCGGCGAGCACCAGCCGGGACTTGCCCACCCCGCCCGCGCCGGTCACCGTCACCAGTCGTGAGGACTCCAGGAGCCGCCCCACCTCGGCGAGTTCGGCACCCCGCCCGACGAAGCCGCTCAGCTCCGAGGGAAGATTGCCGTAGGTCCTGTGTCGCATGGGACACGGAGGGTACTGGTCCGGACGCGCTGCGTACAACGCGGGTGCCTCGACCTCGGAATTCGGGTACGGCAGCGGATCCCCGGCGCGATAGGGTCGGGGGAGACTTTTCTTTGTGGATTTCTAGGCTCAGGGAGCGGTGCAACGTGTCCGGTGGAGAGGTGGCCGGGATCCTCGTGGCCGTCTTCTGGGCCATCCTGGTCTCCTTCCTCGCCGTGGCGCTGGCGAGGCTGGCGCAGGTGCTCAAGGCGACCACCAAGCTGGTGGCCGACGTGACCGAGCAGGCCGTCCCGCTGCTGGCGGACGCCTCGAAGACCGTCCGCTCCGCGCGCACCCAGCTGGACCGGGTCGACGCCATCGCGAGCGACGTCCAGGAGGTCACCTCCAACGCCTCCGCGCTCTCCTCCACGGTGGCCTCCGCCTTCGGTGGACCGCTGGTCAAGGTCGCGGCCTTCGGCTACGGCGTCCGCCGGGCGCTGGGCCGCACGGACGAGGCGCCCGCGAAGACCACCAGGCGAACCGTGATCGTCGGCCGTACCGTGCCGGCGGCCCGCCGCCGGAAGCAGAAGGGCTGAGACCGCCGATGTTCCGCCGAGCCTTCTGGTTCACCGCAGGCGCCGCCGCCGGTGTGTGGGCCACCACCAAGGTCAACCGTCAGCTCAAGAAGCTGACACCGGAGAGCCTCGCCGCCCAGGCCGCCGACAAGGCCGTGGAGGCGGGGCACCGCCTCAAGGACTTCGCCCTCGACGTCAAGGCGGGAATGACGCAGCGCGAGGACGAGCTGAACGATGCGCTGGGGCTGAACAGCGACCCCGACCGGCCCGACAACGTCACCGCCCTGCCCGGGCCCCGGCGGCTGCGGGCCATCGAGCACGACAAGACCACCCACCGACCGAAGTTTTCGTACGACCGGAATGAGGACCACTGATGGAGTCGGCTGAAATCCGCCGCCGCTGGCTGAGCTACTTCGAGGAGCGCGGTCACGCCGTTGTCCCTTCGGCGTCGCTCATCGCGGACGACCCGACTCTGCTGCTGGTCAACGCGGGCATGGTCCCCTTCAAGCCGTACTTCCTCGGCGAGACCAAGCCCCCGGCCCCCCGCGCCACCAGCGTGCAGAAGTGCGTCCGTACGCCGGACATCGAAGAGGTCGGCAAGACCACCCGCCACGGCACGTTCTTCCAGATGTGCGGCAACTTCTCCTTCGGCGACTACTTCAAGGAAGGCGCCATCAAGTACGCCTGGGAGCTGCTGACCAGCTCCGTGGCGGACGGCGGCTACGGCCTGGAGCCGGAGAAGCTCTGGATCACGGTCTACCTCGACGACGACGAGGCCGAGCAGATCTGGCGCGAGAAGATCGGCGTGCCCGCCGAGCGCATCCAGCGCCTGGGCAAGAAGGACAACTTCTGGTCCATGGGCGTCCCCGGCCCCTGCGGCCCGTGCTCGGAGATCAACTACGACCGCGGCCCGGAGTTCGGCGTCGAGGGCGGTCCGGCCGTCAACGACGAGCGCTACGTGGAGATCTGGAACCTGGTCTTCATGCAGTACGAGCGCGGTGCCGGCGACGGGAAGGAAGACTTCCCGATCCTCGGCGACCTGCCGTCGAAGAACATCGACACGGGTCTGGGCCTCGAGCGTCTCGCCATGATCCTGCAGGGCGTGCAGAACATGTACGAGACCGACACCCTGCGCGTGGTCATGGACAAGGCCACCGAGCTGACCGGTGTCCAGTACGGCGCCGCGAAGGACACCGACGTGTCCATGCGCGTGGTCGCCGACCACATCCGCACCTCCGTCATGCTCATCGGCGACGGCGTCACCCCCGGCAACGAGGGCCGCGGCTACGTGCTGCGCCGCATCATGCGACGCGCCATCCGCAACATGCGCCTCATGGGTGCCACGGGCCCGGTCGTCGAGGACCTCGTCGACGTCGTGATCGACACGATGGGGCAGCAGTACCCGGAGCTGGTCACCGACCGCAAGCGCATCGAGACCGTCGCGCTCGCCGAAGAGGCCGCCTTCCTCAAGGCCGTCAAGGGCGGTACGAACATCCTCGACACCGCCGTGACCGAGACCAAGGCCGCCGGCGGCACGGTCCTCTCCGGCGACAAGGCGTTCCTGCTCCACGACACCTGGGGCTTCCCGATCGACCTCACCCTCGAGATGGCCGCCGAGCAGGGCCTCTCCGTGGACGAGCCGGGCTTCCGCCGCCTCATGCAGGAGCAGCGGGACCGGGCCAAGGCCGACGCCAAGGCCAAGAAGACCGGCCACGCCGACGTCTCCTCGTACCGCGAGATCGCCGACCGCGCCGGCGCCACCGAGTTCACCGGCTACGCCACCAACCAGGGCGAGTCCACCATCGTCGGCCTGCTGGTCAACGGCGTCTCCGCGCCCGCCGCCTCCGAGGGCGACGAGGTCGAGGTCGTCCTCGACCGCACCCCCTTCTACGCCGAGGGCGGCGGCCAGCTCGCCGACCAGGGCCGCATCAAGCTCGACTCGGGCGCCGTCATCGTCGTCCGCGACGTGCAGCAGCCGGTCCCGGGCGTCTCCGTGCACAAGGGCTCCGTCCAGGTCGGCGAGGTGACGGTGGGCGCCTCCGCGTACGCCGCCATCGACGTCCACCGCCGCCGGGCCATCGCCCGCGCCCACTCGGCCACGCACCTGACCCACCAGGCGCTGCGCGACGCCCTCGGCCCGACGGCCGCCCAGGCCGGTTCCGAGAACTCGCCGGGCCGCTTCCGCTTCGACTTCGGTTCGCCCAACGCCGTTCCCGGCGCGGTCCTCACCGACGTCGAGCAGAAGATCAACGACGTGCTCTCGCGCGAGCTGGACGTCACCGCCGAGATCATGAGCATCGACGAGGCGAAGAAGCAGGGCGCCATCGCCGAGTTCGGCGAGAAGTACGGCGAGCGCGTGCGCGTCGTGACCATCGGCGACTTCTCCAAGGAGCTGTGCGGCGGCACGCACGTCGGCAACACCGCCCAGCTGGGTCTGGTGAAGCTGCTCGGCGAGTCCTCCATCGGCAGCGGCGTGCGCCGCGTCGAGGCCCTCGTCGGCGTGGACGCGTACAACTTCCTCGCCAAGGAGCACACGGTCGTCGCCCAGCTCCAGGAGCTGGTGAAGGGCCGTCCGGAGGAGCTGCCGGAGAAGATCGCCTCCATGCTCGGCAAGCTGAAGGACGCCGAGAAGGAGATCGAGAAGTTCCGCGCGGAGAAGGTCCTCCAGGCCGCCGCCGGGCTCGCCCAGAACGCCCAGGACATCCACGGCGTCGCCCTCGTCGTGGGCCAGGTGCCGGACGGCACGGGCGCCGACGACCTGCGCAAGCTCGTCCTGGACGTCCGCGGCCGGCTGCAGCAACTGGCGGGGGCGGGCGACCGCCCGGCCGTCGTGGCGCTCTTCACCGTGGCGGGCGGCCGCCCGCTGACCGTCATCGCCACCAACGAGGCCGCCCGCGAGCGCGGTCTCAAGGCCGGCGACCTGGTCCGTACGGCTGCCAAGACCCTCGGTGGCGGCGGTGGCGGCAAGCCGGACGTCGCCCAGGGCGGCGGCCAGAACCCGGGCGCCATCCCGGAGGCCATCAGCGCCGTCGAGCGTCTCGTCGCAGAGACGGCCTGACGATGACTCTGCGCCGCGGCCGCCGACTGGCGATCGATGTAGGGGACGCCCGGATCGGGGTCGCCTCGTGCGACCCCGACGGGGTCCTGGCCACTCCGGTGGAAACCGTCCCGGGCCGGGACATCCCGTTCGCCCACCGGCGGCTGCGGCAGCTCGTCGCGGAGTACGAGCCCCTCGAAGTCGTGGTCGGCCTGCCCCGCTCGCTCAGCGGGCGGGAGGGGCCGGCCGCGGCCAAGGTGCGCGTCTTCGCGGGCGAACTGGCGAAGGGCATCAAGCCGGTGACGGTCCGTCTGGTGGACGAGCGGTTGACCACGGTCACCGCCGCCCAGGGTCTGCGGGCTTCGGGAAAGAACGCGAAGAAGGGCAGATCGGTCATCGATCAGGCGGCCGCTGTGGTGATCCTTCAGAACGCTCTTGAGACCGAACGGGTATCGGGTAATCCGCCCGGCGAGTGCGTCGAAGTGGTTGTCTGATCGCGATACGGTAACGTTCCGCGCGATGAGACGGCATTCGAACAGCCGTCGCCTTCGTCTCGCGGCTCTAGGGGACCGATGACTGAGTATGGCCGGGGCCGTGGCCCCGAACCGTGGCACCCGGAGGATCCCCTGTACGGGGACCAGGGGTGGACCGGGCACCAGACCCAGCAGGGCCAGGCGCCGTACGCCGATCCGCAGCAGGGGTATCCGCAGGAACAGCAGTACCAGCAGCAGTACCCCGAGCAGCAGCAGTACGCGCAGCAGCCGCAGTACGAGCAGCAGTACCCGGAGCAGGGGCAGCAGCACCCGCAGCAGGGGCAGCACCAGCAGCAGGAGCAGTACCAGCAGTACGCCCAGCAGCAGGCCTATGCTCCGCAGGTCCCGCAGGTCCCGCAGGCGCCTCAGCAGCCGATGTACGACTCCCAGGGCTGGGACACCGGCCAGGGGCAGTACGCGGCTCCCGCGCCGGCGGACCCCTACGCGGGCGCGGACCCGTACGCCCAGCAGGCCGTCGCCGGCTACCCGGGCGAGGCGCCCGACCTGTACTCCACGCCCGAGGCCTATCCGCCGCCGCAGCCCCCGGGCCGGCGCCACCTGGAGCCGGAGCCGGTAGAGCAGGAGGACGAGGACTCCGACAGCGCGTCCTCCGCCGACGGCGGCCGTGACGGTGACGAGCCGTCCGGCGGCGGTCGCAGGGGCGGCCGTTCGAAGGGCGGCAAGGGCGGCAAGACCAAGGAGCGCAGCGGCGCCGCGTGCCTGGTCGCCTCCCTGGTCATCGTGGCGGTGCTCGGCGGTGGCGGCTACTACGGCTACACCTACCTCAAGGACCGGTTCGCCACGGCCGAGGACTACACGGGCGAGGGCACCGGCGAGACGGTCGACGTCGAGATCCCCAAGGGCTCTTCCCTGGCCCAGATGGGCAACATCCTCAAGAAGCACGGCATCGTCGCGAGCGTGGAGGCCTTCACCACCGCGGCGAACATCAACCCCAAGGGCAAGTCGATCCAGGCGGGCGTCTATCCCCTCAGGAAGAAGATGTCGGCCGCGGCCGCCGTCGCCTTCATGACGGACCCCACGAAGCTGAACGTGATCACGGTGCCCGAGGGCAAGCGGAACGTCGAGGTCTACAAGGCCATCGACACCCGGCTCGGCAAGCCCGCCGGCACCACCGAGGAGATCGCCAAGCGCGAGGCCAAGAACCTCGGCCTGCCGGCCTGGGCGGGCAACAACCCGAAGCTCATCGATCCGCTCGAAGGCTTCCTCTACCCGGCGCGCTACGACATCAGCAAGGACAGCACGCCCGAGTCCCTGCTCAAGCAGATGGTCAAGAACGCGTCGGACAAGTACTCCGAGCTGGGTCTCGAGGGCAAGGCCAAGGAACTGGGCCTGGAGAACCCGCTCCAGGTGGTCACGGTCGCCAGCCTCGTCAACGCCGAGGGCAAGAACCACGAAGACTTCCGCAAGATGTCCGAGGTCGTCTACAACCGCCTCAAGAAGACCAACGACGTCACCAACCAGAAGCTCGAATTCGATTCGACCTTCAACTACATCAAGGGCACGAGCGACATCAACTTCTCCATGAAGGAGGCGAGGGCGCTCGACAACCCCTACAACACGCACTTCGTCAGGGGACTGCCTCCCGGCCCGATCGGGAACCCCGGTGCGGACGCCCTGAGCGCTACGCTCAACCCCGACCACGGCGGCTGGATGTTCTTCGTGTCGGTCGACGGCGTCACGACGACCTTCACCCAGACCTACGAAGAGCACCAGACGCTCGTCGCGGAGTTCCTCGAGCGGCAGAAGAAGAACGGCGGTTAGGCAAGGCATGTCACGCATAAGGGCCGCGGTGCTGGGTTCGCCCATCGAGCACTCCCTCTCACCGGTGCTGCACCGCGCCGCCTACCAGGAGCTCGGCCTCGCCGACTGGTCGTACGACCGCTTCGAGGTCGACGAGGCCGCGCTCCCGGGATTCATCGCGGGACTCGGCCCCGAGTGGGCCGGGCTGTCCCTGACGATGCCGCTGAAGCGGGCGGTCATCCCGTTGCTCGACGGCATCAGCGACACCGCCGCCTCGGTCGAGGCGGTCAACACGGTGGTCCTCACCGAGGACGGCCGCCGCCTCGGCGACAACACCGACATCCCGGGCATCGTCGCCGCGCTCCACGAGCGCGGCATCGAGAAGGTGCCGTCCGCCGCCATCCTCGGCGCCGGAGCCACCGCCTCCTCGGCCCTGGCCGCCCTCTCCAGGATCTGCACCGGCGAGGTCACGGCGTACGTCCGCTCGCGGGTGCGCGCCGACGAGATGAGGCAGTGGGGCGAGCGCCTCGGCGTTCCCGTCCGTACGGCCGACTGGTCCGAGGCGGCCGCGGCGCTGGCCGCGCCGCTGGTCGTCGCCACCACCCCGGCCGGGGCCACCGACGAACTGGCCGCAGCCGTACCCGAAGCGCCGGGCACCCTCTTCGACGTCCTCTACGACCCCTGGCCGACCGCGCTGGCGGCCTCCTGGTCGCAGCGGGGCGGCACGGTCATCGGAGGCCTGGACCTGCTGGTCCACCAGGCCGTGCTCCAGGTCGAGCAGATGACGGGGCGCGCCCGGGGACCGCTCGCCGCCATACGCGCCGCCGGAGAGCGGGCGCTCGCCGCCCGTTAGGCACTCCCCCCGCACGGGCCGTCACCTGGCTCCGTGAGCGCCGTCGCGGGGTCAACTGACGGACAAGCCGTCCGATAGCTGGACTCGAGGCCTGTATCCCCGTCCGGACATGGGAGGATCGGGTCAGGCGGGTCCGGGCCGCGCACCGGGGCGCGCCGTGCTGTACCAGGCGCGAGCATGAGGAGCATCGTTGAGCAGGTTGCGTTGGCTGACCGCCGGGGAGTCCCACGGACCGGCACTGGTGGCGACGCTGGAGGGGCTTCCCGCCGGCGTCCCGGTCACCACCGAGCTGGTGGCCGACCACCTGGCCCGGCGTCGGCTCGGCTATGGCCGCGGTGCCCGGATGAAGTTCGAGCAGGACGAGATCACCTTCATCGGCGGCGTCCGGCACGGGCTGTCGCTGGGTTCCCCCGTGGCCGTCATGGTCGGCAACAGCGAGTGGCCCAAGTGGGAGACCGTCATGTCGGCCGACCCGGTCGACCCCGCGCTGCTCAAGGACACCGGCCGCAACGCGCCGCTGACCCGTCCGCGACCCGGCCACGCCGACCTCGCGGGCATGCAGAAGTACGGCTTCGACGAGGCCCGGCCGATCCTGGAGCGCGCCAGCGCCCGTGAGACCGCCGCCCGTGTCGCCCTCGGCGCCATCGCCCGGTCCTTCATCAAGGAGGTCGCGGGCATCGAGATCGTCTCGCACGTGGTGGAACTCGCCGCGGCCAAGGCCCCCTACGGCGTCTACCCGACCCCCGCCGACGTCGAGAAGCTCGATGCCGACCCGGTGCGCTGCCTCGACGCGGACGCGAGCAAGGCGATGGTCGCGGAGATCGACCAGGCGCACAAGGACGGCGACACCCTGGGCGGCGTCGTCGAGGTGCTCGCGTACGGAGTCCCGGTCGGCCTCGGCTCGCACGTCCACTGGGACCGCCGCCTCGACGCCCGCCTCGCGGCCGCGCTCATGGGGATCCAGGCCATCAAGGGCGTCGAGGTCGGCGACGGCTTCGAGCTGGCCCGCGTGCCCGGCTCCCGGGCGCACGACGAGATCGTCTCCACCCCCGAGGGCCTCAAGCGGACCTCCGGCCGTTCCGGCGGCACCGAGGGCGGTCTGACCACCGGTGAGCTGCTGCGCGTACGGGCCGCCATGAAGCCCATCGCGACCGTGCCGCGCGCGCTCGCGACCGTGGACGTGGCCACCGGTGAGGCGACGGTGGCGCACCACCAGCGCTCCGACGTGTGCGCCGTCCCGGCCGCCGGCATCGTGGCCGAGGCCATGGTCGCCCTCGTGCTGGCCGACGCCGTGGTCGAGAAGTTCGGCGGTGACTCCGTGCCCGAGACCCGCCGCAACGTCCAGGCGTACCTCGACAACCTGCAGATCCGGTGACCGGCGGACCCAGCACCCCGAGCGGGCCGGTCGTCGTCCTCGTCGGGCCCCCGGGGTCCGGCAAGTCCACGGTGGGGGCGCTGATCGCCGAGCGGCTCGGTGTCGCCTACCGGGACACCGACGCGGACATCGTCGCCGCCCAGGGCCGGGAGATCTCCGACATCTTCGTCGACGAGGGCGAGCCGTACTTCCGTGAGCTGGAGCGGCAGGCGGTCGCCGCCGGCCTCGCCGAGCACACCGGAGTCCTCTCCCTCGGCGGCGGCGCGATCCTCGACCAGGGCACCCGCGAACTCCTGATCGGGCTGCCCGTCGCGTACCTGTCGATGGAAGTCGAGGCAGCCGTCCGGCGCGCGGGCCTCGGCGCCGCCCGCCCGCTGCTGGCCGTCAACCCGCGCCGCCAGTGGCGCGAGCTGATGGACGCCCGCCGCCCCCTGTACACCGAAGTCGCGCGCGTCGTGGTGGCCACCGACGACCGCACCCCCGAAGAGGTCGCCCAGGCGGTCCTCGACGCTCTGGAGTTGAAGGACGTATGACGGACCAGGTGACGCGGATCCAGGTCGGCGGCGACGCCGGCCACGACGCGTACGAGGTGCTGGTCGGGCACCAACTGCTCGGCGAGCTGGGCAGCCTGATCGGCGGCAGGGCCCAGAGGGTCGCCGTGATCCACCCCGAGGCCCTGGCCTCGACGGGTGAGGCCCTGCGCTACGACCTCGCCGAACAGGGCTACGAGGCGGTCGCCATCCAGGTGCCGAACGCCGAGGAGGCCAAGACGGCCGAGGTGGCCGCGTACTGCTGGAAGGCGCTCGGCCAGTCCGGCTTCACCCGCACCGACGTCGTCGTCGGCGTCGGCGGGGGATCCACCACCGACCTCGCCGGCTTCGTCGCGGCTACCTGGCTGCGCGGGGTGCGCTGGATCGCCGTACCGACCACCGTCCTCGCGATGGTCGACGCGGCGGTCGGCGGCAAGACCGGCATCAACACCGCCGAGGGCAAGAACCTCGTCGGCGCCTTCCACCCGCCGGCCGGTGTGCTGTGCGACCTGGGGGCGCTGGACTCGCTGCCGGTCAACGACTACGTCTCCGGCCTCGCCGAGGTCATCAAGGCCGGGTTCATCTCCGACCCCGTGATCCTCGACCTGATCGAGGCGGACCCGCAGGGGGCCCGTACGCCCACCGGCCCGCACACCACCGAACTCATCGTGCGGTCGATCCAGGTCAAGGCCGACGTGGTCTCCAGCGACCTCAAGGAGACCGGGCTCCGCGAGTTCCTCAACTACGGGCACACCCTCGGGCACGCCATCGAGAAGAACGAGCGCTACAAGTGGCGGCACGGCGCGGCCGTCTCCGTCGGCATGGTCTTCGCGGCGGAACTCGGCCGGCTCGCGGGCCGGCTCGACGACGCCACGGCCGACCGGCACCGCTCGGTGCTCGCGTCGGTGGGCCTGCCGCTGACCTACCGCGGCGACCAGTGGCCCAAGCTGCTCCAGACCATGCAGGTCGACAAGAAGTCGCGCGGCAACCTGCTGCGCTTCGTCGTCCTCGACGGTCTGGGCAAGCCCACCGTGCTCGAGGGCCCCGACCCGGCGCACCTGATCGCCGCCTACGGCGAGGTGTCCGCGTGAGCCGCCGCGTGCTCGTGCTGAACGGCCCGAACCTGGGCCGGCTGGGCTCGCGCGAGCCCGATGTGTACGGGGCGACCTCGTACGCGGGCCTCGTGGAGAGCTGCCGCACGCTGGGCGCGGAACTCGGCTTCGACGTCGAGGTCCGCGAGACCAACGACGAGGGGCAGATCGTGCGCTGGCTGCACGAGGCGGCCGACGGGAAGATCCCCGTGGTCATCAACCCGGGGGCCTTCACGCACTACTCGTACGCCATGCGGGACGCGGCTGCGCAGCGCACCGCGCCGCTGATCGAGGTGCACATCTCGAACCCGTACGCGCGCGAGGAGTTCCGGCACACCTCGGTCATCGCCTCGGTGGCGACCGGGACCGTCGCGGGCTTCGGCATCGGCTCGTACCGGCTGGCGCTGCGGGCGCTGGCGGACGAGGTCGCCGGGGTCATATAACGTTCTCGCATCAGTCGCCGGAACGAGACGGAGTTGCACCGGATGCAGCAAGGAGTGGGGAGCGGGGGCGGGGGCGCGGGCTGGGGGCAGTCGGGACAGCACCCGGCAGCGCCGCCGCAGCCGCCGATACCCCCTGCGCAGGGCTGGCCGGGGTCCCCGCCGCCTCCGCCGGCGTCGCACCAGGTGCCTGCGGCGCACCAGGTGCCCCCGCCGGTGTCGCACCAGGCGCCGGCGGCGCACCCCGCAGGGATACCGCCGGTGCCGGAGGCCACGGGGCACATACCGCTGCCGCCCGCGGTGGCGGGCACCGGAGCGGCCACGCTCGCGGTGCTGCTGATCGGCCCGGCCGGGGCGGGGAAGACCACCGTGGCCCGGCACTGGGCGAGCACCCGGCCCGTGGCCACCGCCCACATCAGCCTGGACGACGTCCGGGAGTGGGTCTGCTCGGGCTTCGCGGACCCGCAGGCGGGCTGGAACGAGCACTCCGAGGCCCAGTACCGCCTCGCCCGCCGCACCTGCGGGTTCGCCGCCCGCAACTACCTGGCGAACGGGATCTCCTGCATCCTCGACGACGCCGTCTTCCCGGACCGGCCCGTCGTGGGCCTCGGCGGCTGGAAGCGGCACGTGGGCCCCGCGCTGCTGCCGGTGGTCCTGCTGCCGGGGCTGGAGATCGTCCTGGAGCGCAACGCTGCCCGCTCCGGCAACCGCCGGCTCTCCGACGAGGAGGTCGCCCGCATCCACGGCCGGATGGCGGGCTGGTACGGCTCCGGCCTGCCGATCATCGACAACTCCCACCTCGACGTCGAGGGCACGGCGCGAGCCCTGGACGAGGCCCTGGCGCGCGCGCTGACCTGACCGGTCCGAAGCCGTGGCTCCGTGGTCGGGGCAGGTCCCCGGCAGCGGCGGCGCACGTCCGGACGCGCTCGCCAGGCCGGAGGCGCTCGGCGCTCGTACGCTCGAAGACATGTCAGACGTGTACGCCGCCCGACGAGGCACGCTTCGCGACCGCTGCGCCGCCGCGGGGAACGCCGCCGCGCTGATCACGCGTCCGGCGAACGTCCGCTATCTCTCCGGGGCGTCCCCGCTCGGCGCCGTACTCCTCGTCGGGCCGACCGAGGACGTGATGTTCTGCGTCAACGCGCCCACCGGTGAGGCCGACGAGGGCCGCCTCGACGCACACCTCAAGCTGTCCGTGCTGGCGAGCCCCGGCGGGGACCCGGCCGTCGCGGCCGGCGACCTGGCGGCGGCCGTCCGCGCCGACTCGCTGGCGGTGGAGGAGCACCACCTCACCGTGGCCCGGCACCGGGCCCTGCGCTCCGTGGCACCCAAGCTGCGCCTCTGCGACCTCGGCAACGCCGTGGAGCAGCAGCGCCTGGTCAAGGACGAGGAGGAGATCGCCTGCCTGCGGATCGCCGCCGAGATCGCCGACCAGGCCCTCGGCGAACTGCTGGAGTCCATCCTCGTCGGACGCACCGAACGCCACCTCGCCCTGGAGCTGGAGCGGCGGCTCGTCGACCACGGGGCGGACGGGCCGGCGTTCCCGACCTCCGTCGGGACCGGCCCGCATTCCGGCCGCTCCCGGCACCGGCCCTCCGACCGGCGGGTCGAGGAGGGCGACTTCCTGACCGTCTGCCTCGGCGCCGGCTACCGCGGCTACCGCTGCGAGATCGGCCGTACCTTCGTGATCGGCACCACCCCCGCGGACTGGCAGATCCAGTTGTACGACCTGGTCTTCGCCGCCCAGCGGGCCGGGCGGGAGGCCCTCGTACCGGGCGCCGCGTACCGGGACGTGGACCACGCCGCCCGCTCCGTACTGGACTCCGCGGGCCACGGCGAAGCCCTCGCGCCGTGGACCGGACACGGCGTCGGTCTCGAAATCGACGAGGACCCGCAGCTTGCACCTACGGCAATGGGTAAACTGGACGCTTGCGTGCCGGTCACCGTCGAACCGGGGGTTCACCTCCCGGGCCGGGGAGGTGTCCGGATCGATGACACGCTCGTCGTGCGCCCCGAGGCGGACGGCGGTCCCGAGCTACTCACCATTACGACCAAGGAGCTGCTCGCGCTCTAGCCCGTCGCCGGGCTGTGCGCGCACCCGTGGTCTTCCAGTGCAGGAGATTCCGCAACCGTGGCTTCCACGAACGACCTCAAGAACGGCATGGTGCTCAAGCTCGACGGTGGCCAGCTCTGGTCCGTCGTCGAGTTCCAGCACGTCAAGCCCGGCAAGGGCCCGGCCTTCGTGCGCACCAAGCTCAAGCACGTGCTCTCCGGCAAGGTCGTCGACAAGACCTTCAACGCCGGCACGAAGGTCGAGACCGCCACGATCGACCGGCGTGACATGCAGTTCTCGTACATGGACGGCGAGTACTTCGTCTTCATGGACATGCAGACCTTCGACCAGCTGATGGTCGACAAGAAGGCTGTCGGCGACGCCGCCAACTTCCTGATCGAGGGCTTCACCGCCTCCGTCGCCCAGCACGAGGGCGAGGTGCTCTACGTCGAGCTCCCGGCCGCCGTCGAGCTGGTCATCGAGCACACCGACCCGGGCGTCCAGGGCGACCGCTCCACCGGCGGCACCAAGCCGGCCCGCCTGGAGACCGGTCACGAGATCCAGGTCCCCCTCTTCGTCACCACCGGAGAGAAGATCAAGGTCGACACCCGCACCAGCGACTACCTCGGCCGGGTGAACAGCTAACCGTGGCTGCCCGGAGCAACGCGCGCAAGCGCGCTTTCCAGATCCTGTTCGAGGCCGACCAGCGCGGGGTGCCCGTGCGCGAGGTCCTCGGGGACTGGATCCGCCACGCTCGGTCGGACGACCGGCAGCCGCCGGTCAACGCCTTCACGATGGACCTCGTCGAGGGGTACGCCGACAAGGTGAACCGCATCGACGACCTGATCGTCACCTACGCCGTGGACTGGGAACTCGACCGCATGCCGGTCGTGGACCGGAACATCCTGCGGCTCGGTGCCTACGAGCTGATCTGGGTGGACGAGACCCCGGACGCCGTGGCGATCGACGAGGCCGTCCAGCTGGCCAAGGAGTTCTCGACGGACGAGTCCCCGTCGTTCGTGAACGGGCTACTGGCCCGCTTCAAGGAATTGAAGCCGAACCTGCGCCGCCAGTAGTCACCGGCGGATTCGGCTGAGCGGAGGGGCCGCAGCAGGCGCTGCGGCCCCTCCGCCGTGCGTGCGGCGGACGCGGGCCGTTCCCGCGGCCGCGGGCGCAACGCGAAACGGCGGGTGCCGGGAGCCTCGTGGGCTCCCGGCACCCGCCGGTAAACGTTTCTGCTGGGACTGGAGGAGGCTAGATGTCCTCGTGCGCCACGGCGCGACGGGCATCCGCGTCCAGCACGCCCCAGCTGATCAGCTGCTCGGTCAGGACCGAGGGGGACTGGTCGTAGATGACGGCCAGGGTGCGCAGGTCGTCCTGGCGGATCGACAGCACCTTGCCGTTGTAGTCGCCGCGCTGGCTCTGGATCGTCGCCGCGTAGCGCTGGAGCGGACCGGCCTTCTCGGCGGGCACACCCGCCAGGCGCTCCAGGTCGAGACGCAGCTTCGGCGGCGGCTCGGCCGCTCCGCCCGGAGTCGTGCCCGGCAGGAGTTCCTGCACCGGCACCCCGTAGAAGTCCGCCAGCTCGGCAAGGCGCTGGACGGTCACGGCGCGGTCTCCGCGCTCGTAAGAACCGACCACCACGGCCTTCCACCGGCCCTGGGACTTCTCCTCGACACCATGGAGGGAAAGGCCCTGCTGGGTGCGGATGGCACGGAGCTTGGCCCCGAGCTGTTTGGCGTATTCGCTGGACATAACGCTCCCGGACGCTGTGACGCTGTGACGGCTTGGACACTGCGACTACGTAACTACGTGCGGCTCCGCCGCGCGGCTGGTAACTCACTGTGAGGTTACGCAGCGTTACTTGGATGCGTCAAGCCGAATGGTCTCCATCGCCCCCTCAAGAGCGGTCCCCGCGGGCTTCGTGAGAGCCCTCGAGCGCCGCCCGGGTACGGTCCACCGGCGGCCCCCTGGTACCGTGGGACACGTACATCAGACGTCCTTTAAGGTCCGTCCCGTGAGGCGGAGAAGGAGGTCCTTTTCATGGACGCTCAGAACGCTCAGAACACCGATGCGGCGCGCCCCGTTCTCGAGGCGCAGGACATCGCCCGGGTCCTGACCCGGATCGCCCACGAGATCGTCGAACGCGCCAAGGGCGCCGACGACGTGGTGCTCCTCGGCATTCCCACCCGCGGTGTGTACCTCGCCCGCCGGCTGGCCGCCAAGCTCGAAGAGATCACCGGCACCAAGATCCCGGTCGGCTCCCTCGACATCACCATGTACCGCGACGACCTGCGCATGAAGCCCGCCCGCGCGATCGGCCGCACCGAGATCCCCGGCGACGACCTCGACGGCCGCCTCGTCGTCCTCGTCGACGACGTGCTCTTCTCCGGCCGCACCATCCGCGCCGCCCTCGACGCCCTCGGCGACCTCGGCCGCCCGCGCGCCGTGCAGCTGGCCGTCCTCGTCGACCGCGGCCACCGCGAGCTTCCCATCCGCGCCGACTACGTCGGCAAGAACCTCCCCACGTCGCTGCGGGAGACCGTCAAGGTCCAGCTCCAGGAGGAGGACGGCCGTGACGCCGTGCTGCTCGGCCAGCGGACCCCCCAGGCAGCCGGGCAGTAGCCCTTTCGAGTGAACCGGGCCCCATGGGGGGTCCGCGCCGAAGCCTGCCCTGCCCCGACCCCCGCCTGCCCTCCTGACCTACGGAGCCATCCAGATGAAGCGCCACCTCATCTCGGCCGCCGACCTCACGCGCGACGACGCCGTCCTGATCCTCGACACCGCCGAGGAGATGGCCCGCGTCGCGGACCGGCCGATCAAGAAGCTGCCCACCCTGCGCGGCCTCACGGTCGTCAACCTCTTCTTCGAGGACTCGACCCGCACCCGGATCTCCTTCGAGGCGGCCGCCAAGCGGCTCTCCGCCGACGTCATCAACTTCTCCGCCAAGGGCTCCTCGGTTTCCAAGGGCGAATCCCTGAAGGACACCGCCCTGACCCTCGAGGCGATGGGCGCCGACGCCGTCGTCATCCGCCACCACGCCTCCGGTGCCCCCTACCGGCTCGCGACCTCCGGCTGGATCGACTCCGCCGTGGTCAACGCCGGCGACGGCACCCACGAGCACCCCACCCAGGCCCTGCTGGACGCCTTCACCATGCGCCGCCGCCTGGTCGGCCGTGACGCGGGCCTCGGCAAGGACCTGAACGGCCGCCGCATCACCATCGTCGGCGACGTCCTGCACAGCCGGGTCGCCCGCTCCAACGTCCAGCTGCTGCACACGCTCGGCGCCGAGGTCACCGTGGTGGCCCCGCCGACGCTGGTCCCGATCGGCGTCGAGAGCTGGCCGTGCGAGGTCTCGTACAACCTGGACGAGGTGCTGCCGAAGTCCGATGCGGTGATGATGCTGCGTGTGCAGCGCGAACGCATGAACGCCGCCTTCTTCCCGACCGAGCGCGAGTACTCCCGCCGGTACGGGCTCGACGGCGACCGCATGGCGAAGATGCCCGAGCACGCCATCGTGATGCACCCCGGCCCGATGAACCGCGGCATGGAGATCACCGCCGCGGTCGCCGACTCCGACCGCTGCACGGCCGTCGAGCAGGTCGCCAACGGCGTCTCCACCCGGATGGCCGTCCTGTACCTGCTGCTCGGAGGATCCGAGCCCGCCGTCACCACCACCCCCGCCGCCGCTCGCACCGAGGAGACCAAGTAACCATGAGCAAGATCCTTATCCGTGGCGCGAAGGTACTCGGCGGCGAGGCGCAGGACGTCCTGATCGAGGGCGAGACCATCGCCCAGGTCGGGCAGAACCTGTCGGCGGACGGTGCCCAGGTGATCGAGGCCGACGGCCAGGTCCTCCTCCCCGGCCTCGTCGATCTGCACACCCACCTGCGCGAGCCCGGCCGCGAGGACTCCGAGACCGTCCTGACCGGCACCCGCGCCGCCGCCTCCGGCGGATTCACCGCGGTGTTCGCCATGGCGAACACCTTCCCGGTCGCCGACACCGCCGGCGTCGTCGAGCAGGTCTGGCGCCTGGGCAAGGAGTCCGGCTACTGCGACGTGCAGCCCATCGGCGCCGTCACCGTCGGCCTGGAGGGCAAGCAGCTCTCCGAGCTGGGCGCCATGCACGACTCCGCCGCCCGCGTCACCGTCTTCTCCGACGACGGCAAGTGCGTCGACGACGCCGTGATCATGCGCCGCGCCCTGGAGTACGTGAAGGCCTTCGGCGGCGTCGTCGCCCAGCACGCCCAGGAGCCCCGGCTGACCGAGGGCGCCCAGATGAACGAGGGCGTCGTCTCCGCCGAGCTGGGCCTGGGCGGCTGGCCGGCCGTCGCCGAGGAGTCGATCATCGCCCGCGACGTCCTGCTCGCCGAGCACGTCGGCTCCCGCGTGCACATCTGCCACCTCTCCACCGCCGGCTCCGTCGAGATCGTCCGCTGGGCCAAGTCCCGCGGCATCGACGTCACCGCCGAGGTCACCCCGCACCACCTCCTCCTCACCGACGAGCTCGCCCGCTCCTACAACGCGGTCTACAAGGTCAACCCGCCGCTGCGCACCGAGCGCGACGTCATGGCCCTGCGCGAGGCGCTCGCCGACGGCACGATCGACATCGTCGCCACCGACCACGCCCCGCACCCGCACGAGGACAAGGACTGCGAGTGGGCCGCCGCCGCCATGGGCATGGTCGGCCTGGAGACCGCGCTCTCCGTCGTCCAGCACACGATGGTGGAGACCGGACTGCTCGACTGGGCGGGTGTCGCCGAGCGGATGTCCTTCGCCCCGGCGCGCATCGGCAGCCTGGAAAACCACGGCCGTCCCGTCTCGGCAGGTGAACCCGCGAACCTGACCTTGGTCGATACCTCGTACCGTGGTGTCGTGGACCCCGCACACTTCGCCTCCCGCAGCCGCAACACGCCTTACGAGGGCCGTGAGCTGCCGGGGCGCGTCACTCACACCTTCCTGCGGGGCCGGGCAACGGTCGTGGACGGGAAACTGGCGTGACACCTGCAGTGATCCAACTGGCCGCCGAGGCCGCCGAACGGCAGTCGGCGGAGGTGACCAGCGTCGGCGCCCGCATCGCGTGGGTGATCGGCCTGGCCGTCTTCGTCGCGTTCGTGTACTGGCTGATGCGGCAGGGCTGGAAATGGCGCGGCGCTCTGCAGAACGATCTGCCGGAGCTGCCCGCCGCCCCCGACGGCCTCCCCGCGCACCGGCTGGCCCTGACCGGCCGGTACCACGGGTCCACCACCGCCGGGCAGTGGCTCGACCGGATCGTCGCCCACGGGCTGGGCCTGCGCAGCCGGGTCGAGCTCACGCTCACCGACGCGGGCCTCGACGTGGTCCGTCCGGGGGCCAACGACTTCTTCGTACCGGCCGCGCAGCTGCGCGGCGCCCGCCTCGACAAGGGAATCGCGGGCAAGGTACTCACCGAGGGCGGTCTGCTCGTCGTCACCTGGGCGCACGGTGACAAGCTGATCGACTCCGGATTCCGCTCCGACCGCGCGGCCGAGCACGCCGCCTGGGTCGAGGCGATCAACCTCATGAACTCACACGACTCATCCATCACGACGGAAGGCGCCGAACGATGACGACCTCCACCAGGGGAGCAGCCAAAACTCCCGCCGTACTTGTCCTGGAGGACGGTCGGATCTTCCGCGGCCGCGCCTACGGCGCCCACGGGGAGACCTTCGGCGAGGCCGTGTTCTCCACCGGCATGACCGGCTACCAGGAGACCCTCACCGACCCGTCGTACCACCGCCAGGTCGTCGTGATGACCGCCCCGCACGTGGGCAACACCGGCGTCAACGACGAGGACCCCGAGTCCTCCCGCATCTGGGTGTCCGGCTACGTCGTACGCGACCCCGCCCGCGTCCCCTCCAACTGGCGCTCCCAGCGGTCGCTGGACGACGAGCTGGTCGCACAGGGTGTCGTCGGCATCTCCGGCGTCGACACCCGCGCCCTGACCCGCCACCTGCGCGAGCGCGGCGCCATGCGCGTCGGCATCTTCTCCGGCAACGCACTCGCCGACGAGGGCACGCTGCTCGCCAAGGTGCGCCAGGCCCCCGAGATGAAGGGTGCCAACCTCTCCGCCGAGGTCGCCACCAAGGAGACGTACGTCGTCCCCGCGATCGGCCCGGACGGCGAAGCCGTCCCGCTCGGTGCGGCGAAGTACACCGTGGCCGCCGTGGACCTCGGCATCAAGGGCATGACCCCGCACCGGATGGCCCAGCGCGGCATCGAGGTGCACGTCCTGCCCGCCACCGCCACCCTCGAGGACGTGTACGCGGTCAACCCGGACGGCGTGTTCTTCTCCAACGGCCCGGGCGACCCGGCCACCGCCGACGGCCCCGTCGCCGTCATGCGGGGCGTCCTGGAGCGCAAGACGCCGCTCTTCGGCATCTGCTTCGGCAACCAGATCCTGGGCCGCGCGCTCGGCTTCGGCACCTACAAGCTGAAGTACGGCCACCGCGGCATCAACCAGCCGGTGCAGGACCGCACCACCGGCAAGGTCGAGGTCACCGCGCACAACCACGGCTTCGCCGTCGACGCGCCCCTCGACAAGGTCTCGGACACCGCCTACGGGCGCGCCGAGGTCTCCCACGTCTGCCTGAACGACCAGGTCGTCGAAGGCCTCCAGCTGCTCGACCAGCCGGCCTTCAGCGTCCAGTACCACCCCGAGGCGGCTGCCGGCCCGCACGACGCCGCGTACCTCTTCGACCGCTTCGTATCCCTGATGGAGGCCGAGCGTGCCTAAGCGCACCGATATCCAGTCCGTCCTGGTCATCGGCTCCGGCCCGATCGTCATCGGCCAGGCCGCCGAGTTCGACTACTCCGGCACCCAGGCCTGCCGCATCCTCAAGGCCGAGGGCCTGCGGGTCATCCTGGTGAACTCCAACCCGGCGACGATCATGACCGACCCGGAGATCGCCGACGCCACGTACGTCGAGCCGATCACCCCCGAGTTCGTCGAGAAGATCATCGCCAAGGAGCGCCCCGACGCGCTGCTCCCGACCCTCGGCGGCCAGACCGCGCTGAACACCGCGATCTCCATGCACGAGCAGGGTGTGCTGGAGAAGTACGGCGTCGAGCTCATCGGCGCCAACGTCGAGGCGATCAACAAGGGCGAGGACCGCGACCTCTTCAAGGGCGTCGTCGAGGCCGTCAAGGCCAAGATCGGCTACGGCGAGTCCGCCCGCTCGGTCATCTGCCACACCATGGACGACGTCATCGCCGGCGTCGAGACGCTCGGCGGCTACCCCGTCGTCGTGCGCCCCTCCTTCACCATGGGCGGCGCCGGCTCCGGCTTCGCCCACAACGAGGAGGAGCTGCGCCGCATCGCCGGCCAGGGCCTCACGCTCTCCCCGACCACCGAGGTGCTCCTGGAGGAGTCCATCCTCGGCTGGAAGGAGTATGAGCTCGAGCTGATGCGCGACACCAAGGACAACGTGGTCGTCGTCTGCTCCATCGAGAACTTCGACCCGATGGGCGTCCACACCGGCGACTCGATCACCGTCGCCCCGGCCATGACCCTCACCGACCGCGAGTACCAGCGGCTGCGCGACATCGGCATCGCGATCATCCGCGAGGTCGGCGTCGACACCGGCGGCTGCAACATCCAGTTCGCGATCGACCCGGTCGACGGCCGCGTCATCGTCATCGAGATGAACCCGCGCGTCTCCCGCTCCTCGGCGCTCGCCTCCAAGGCGACCGGCTTCCCGATCGCCAAGATCGCCGCCAAGCTGGCCATCGGCTACACCCTCGACGAGGTCCCCAACGACATCACCGAGAAGACCCCGGCCTCCTTCGAGCCGTCCCTCGACTACGTCGTGGTCAAGGCCCCGCGCTTCGCCTTCGAGAAGTTCCCGCTCGCCGACTCCACCCTCACCACCACCATGAAGTCGGTGGGCGAGGCCATGGCCATCGGCCGCAACTTCACCGAGGCGCTCCAGAAGGCCCTGCGCTCCCTGGAGAAGAAGGGCTCGCAGTTCACCTTCGTCGGCGAGCCCGGCGACAAGGCCGAGCTGCTCGCCACCGCGGTCCGCCCGACCGACGGCCGCATCAACACCGTCATGCAGGCCATCCGCGCCGGCGCCACCCAGGAAGAGGTCTTCGAGTCCACGAAGATCGACCCCTGGTTCGTCGACCAGCTCTTCCTCATCAAGGAGATCGCGGACGAGCTGGCCGCCGCCGACAAGCTCCACCCCGAGCTGCTCGCGGAGGCCAAGCGCCACGGCTTCTCCGACGTGCAGATCGCCGAGATCCGCGGCCTGCGCGAGGACGTCGTCCGCGAGGTCCGGCACGCGCTCGGTGTCCGCCCGGTCTACAAGACGGTCGACACCTGCGCCGCCGAGTTCGCCGCGAAGACCCCGTACTTCTACTCGTCCTACGACGAGGAGTCCGAGGTCGCCCCGCGCGAGAAGCCCGCGGTGATCATCCTGGGCTCCGGCCCGAACCGCATCGGCCAGGGCATCGAGTTCGACTACTCCTGCGTCCACGCCTCCTTCGCGCTCAGCGACGCCGGCTACGAGACCGTGATGGTCAACTGCAACCCGGAGACCGTCTCCACCGACTACGACACCTCCGACCGCCTGTACTTCGAGCCGCTCACGCTCGAGGACGTGCTGGAGATCGTCCACGCCGAGTCGCTGGCCGGCCCCATCGCCGGCGTCATCGTCCAGCTCGGCGGCCAGACCCCGCTCGGCCTGGCGCAGGCGCTCAAGGACAACGGCGTGCCCATCGTCGGCACCTCGCCCGAGGCCATCCACGCCGCCGAGGACCGCGGCGCCTTCGGCCAGGTCCTCGCCGAGGCCGGACTGCCCGCCCCCAAGCACGGCACCGCCACCACCTTCACGGGTGCGAAGGCCATCGCCGACGAGATCGGCTACCCCGTCCTGGTCCGCCCCTCGTACGTGCTCGGCGGCCGGGGCATGGAGATCGTCTACGACGAGGCCCGGCTGGAGTCGTACATCGCCGAGTCCACCGAGATCTCCCCGACCCGCCCCGTGCTGGTCGACCGCTTCCTCGACGACGCCATCGAGATCGACGTCGACGCCCTGTACGACGGCACCGAGCTCTACCTCGGCGGCGTCATGGAGCACATCGAGGAAGCCGGCATCCACTCCGGCGACTCGGCCTGCGCGCTGCCCCCGATCACCCTCGGCGGCTTCGACATCAAGCGTCTGCGCGCCTCCACCGAGGCCATCGCCAAGGGCGTCGGCGTACGCGGTCTGATCAACATCCAGTTCGCGATGGCGGGTGACATCCTCTACGTCCTCGAGGCCAACCCGCGCGCCTCCCGGACCGTCCCCTTCACCTCGAAGGCGACCGCCGTCCCGCTCGCCAAGGCCGCCGCCCGCATCTCGCTCGGCACCACCATCGCCGAGCTGCGCGCCGAGGGCCTGCTGCCGAAGACCGGCGACGGCGGCACCCTGCCGATCGACGCGCCGATCTCCGTCAAGGAGGCCGTGATGCCGTGGTCGCGCTTCCGCGACATCCACGGCCGCGGCGTGGACACCGTCCTCGGCCCGGAGATGCGCTCCACCGGCGAGGTCATGGGCATCGACGCCGTCTTCGGCACGGCGTACGCCAAGTCGCAGGCCGGCGCCTACGGCCCGCTGCCCACCAAGGGCCGCGCCTTCATCTCCGTCGCCAACCGCGACAAGCGCTCGATGATCTTCCCGGCGCGCGAGCTCGTCGCCCACGGCTTCGAGCTGATGGCCACCTCCGGCACCGCCGAGGTGCTGCGCCGCAACGGCATCAACGCCACCGTGGTGCGCAAGCTCAGCGAGGGCGAGGGCCCGAACGGCGAGAAGACCATCGTCCAGCTGATCCACGACGGGCAGGTCGACCTGATCGTCAACACCCCGTACGGCACCGGCGGCCGCCTCGACGGCTACGAGATCCGCACGGCGGCCGTGGCACGCAGCGTCCCGTGCCTGACCACGGTCCAGGCCCTCGCCGCGGCCGTCCAGGGCATCGAGGCACTGGGCCACGGCGACGTGGGCGTCCGCTCCCTCCAGGAGCACGCGCAGCACCTGACCGCCGCCCGCGACTAAGCAGCCCGAACAGCCCGGACACGGGGAGGGGGACACCGGTTTCACCACGGTGTCCCCCTTTCCATGAGCGCAGAGGGATCCTCTCGACGATGTACAAACTCTTCTTCAACCTGGTCTTCAAGCGGATGGACCCGGAGCAGGCGCACTACCTGGCCTTCCGCTGGATCCGCCTGGCCGCCCGCACCCCCGTGCTGCGCACCTTCGTCGCGGCCTGGCTCGCCCCGCGCTTCAAGGAGCTGCGCACCGAGGCCCTCGGCCTGCGGATGCACGGCCCCTTCGGCCTCGCGGCCGGCTTCGACAAGAACGCCGTCGCCATCGACGGCATGTCGATGCTCGGCTTCGACCACATCGAGATCGGCACCGTCACCGCCGAGGCGCAGCCGGGCAACCCGAAGAAGCGGCTGTTCCGGCTGGTTGCGGACCGCGCGCTGATCAACCGGATGGGCTTCAACAACGAGGGCTCGGCGGCCGTAGCCGCGCGCCTGGCCGCCCGCAGCGCCGTCTTCAAGACCGTCGTCGGCGTCAACATCGGCAAGACCAAGGTCGTGCCCGAGGACGAGGCGGTGGCGGACTACGTCGCCTCGACCGAGCGCCTCGCCCGGCACGCCGACTACCTCGTCGTGAACGTCTCCTCGCCGAACACCCCCGGACTGCGCAACCTCCAGGCCACCGAGTCGCTGCGCCCGCTGCTGTCGGCCGTACGCGAGGCCGCTGACCGGGTGGTGCCGGACCGCCGGGTCCCGCTGCTGGTCAAGATCGCCCCGGACCTGGCGGACGAGGACGTCGACGCGGTCGCGGACCTGGCCCTGGAGCTCGGCCTGGACGGCATCATCGCGACGAACACCACGATCGCCCGCGAGGGCCTCGGGCTGGCCTCCCCGCCCGAGCTGGTCAAGGAGACCGGCGGCCTGTCCGGCGCCCCGGTCAAGGAGCGCTCGCTGGAGGTCCTGCGCCGCCTGTACGCCCGTGTGGGGGACCGGCTGGTCCTCGTCGGCGTCGGGGGCATCGAGAACGCCGAGGACGCCTGGCAGCGGATCCTGGCCGGCGCGACGCTGGTCCAGGGCTACAGCGCCTTCATCTACGAGGGCCCGTCCTACGCCCGGGCCATCCACAAGGGCCTGGCGGCGCGCCTGGCCGACAGCCCGTACGCGACGCTCGCCGAAGCGGTGGGCGCGGAGACCCGAAAGGCCGCGAAGTGAGCACTGTGACCCCCTTCGGCACCCGCCTGCGCGAGGCGATGGACTCCCGCGGCCCGCTGTGCGTGGGCATCGACCCGCACGCGGCGCTGCTGGCCCAGTGGGGCCTGAACGACGACGTGGCGGGCGTGGAGCGCTTCTCCCGCACGGTCGTCGAGGCGCTGGCGGACTCGGTGGCGGTCTTCAAGCCGCAGGCCGCCTTCTTCGAGCGGTTCGGCTCGCGGGGCGTCGCGGTGCTGGAGCAGACCGTCGCGGACGCCCGTGCCGCGGGCGCGCTGGTCGTGATGGACGCGAAGCGGGGCGACATCGGCTCGACCATGGCGGCGTACGCCTCGGCCTTCCTGGACCCCGCCTCCCCGCTCTTCTCCGACGCGCTGACGGTGTCCCCGTACCTGGGCTACGGCTCGCTGGAGCCCGCGGTGGCACTGGCGCGGAAGTCGGGGGCGGGGCTCTTCGTGCTGGCCCTGACCTCGAACCCGGAAGGGGCGGAGGTCCAGCGGGCGGTCCGTGCGGACGGGCGGTCGGTCGGGGCCACGATGCTGGCGCACCTGGCGGCCGAGAACGAGGGCGCCGAGCCCATGGGCTCCTTCGGGGCCGTGGTAGGCGCCACGCTGGGCGACCTGTCCTCCTTCGACCTGGACATCAACGGGCCGCTGCTCGCGCCGGGGATCGGGGCGCAGGGGGCGACGGCGGCGGACCTGCCGGCGGTGTTCGGCAAGGCCGTGCGCAATGTCGTGCCGAACGTGTCGCGGGGCGTGCTGAAGCACGGGCCGGACATCGCGGCCCTGCGGGCCTGCGCGGGCGCCTTCGCGGAGGAGATCCGCGCCGCCGTGTCCGCGTAAGGGCGTGACGTGCGTCACTGATGTGGCCGCGCGCACCAGGAACTCCGGAAGCTTTGACGAAATTCGAACGGCTTTCACCGGACAAATCAGGGGTATTTTGTCCGTGATGTACGGTTCAGTGGAGGCTGACCAGGACTTTTCGTCCGTTCTCGCTGACTGGAGCGGTCATGGCCGCTAGTCTCCGAGCAGAGTGAACGAGCAGCGAACGAGCAATACCGCTGTTCGGGACCTCGCCAGGTGTGGTGCCCTTGGGTTCCCCACCGGTCCGTATCCGACAGTTCGACATCCGAGGTGACGTAGGCGTGGCTCTTCCGCCCCTTACCCCTGAACAGCGCGCAGCCGCGCTCGAAAAGGCCGCCGCGGCTCGCCGGGAGCGGGCCGAGGTGAAGAATCGACTCAAGCACTCCGGCGCCTCCCTCCAGGAGGTCATCAAGACGGGCCAGGAGAACGACGTCATCGGCAAGATGAAGGTCTCCGCCCTGCTGGAGTCCCTGCCTGGCGTGGGCAAGGTGCGCGCCAAGCAGATCATGGAGCGCCTCGGCATCTCCGAGTCCCGGCGTGTCCGAGGTCTCGGCTCCAACCAGATCGCCTCTCTGGAGCGTGAGTTCGGCACTCCTGCCGGCTGACGCGTCGCCCGGAGTTCGTCCGGCGTTCTCAGGCAGTCTCTGGAACCTGGATAATCGCTCTATGGCAGCAGAGGTTCGTCCGCGGCTGACCGTGCTCTCCGGCCCCTCGGGGGTCGGCAAGAGCACGGTCGTCGCGCATATGCGCAAGGTCCACCCCGAGGTCTGGCTCTCGGTGTCGGCCACCACCCGCAAGCCGCGGCCCGGTGAGCGACACGGAGTCCATTACTTCTTCGTCAACGACGACGAGTTCGACAAGCTGATCGCCAACGGCGAGCTGCTCGAGTGGGCCGAGTTCGCGGGCAACCGCTACGGCACACCGCGCGGCGCGGTGCTGGAACGCCTGGACAACGGCGAGCCGGTACTGCTGGAGATCGACCTCCAGGGCGCACGGCTCGTCCGCGAGTCGATGCCCGACGCCCAGCTGGTCTTCCTGGCTCCGCCGAGCTGGGACGAGCTGGTCCGCCGGCTCACGGGCCGGGGCACGGAATCGGCCGAGGTCATCGAGCGCAGGCTCGGGGCGGCCAAGACCGAGCTCGCTGCCGAATCCGAGTTCGACACCACCCTTGTCAACACCTCCGTCGAGGATGTAGCCCGTGAGCTGCTAGCCTTGATGAACGTTGTCTGATCGTCGTTCGATGTTTTTGAGTCGATCAGACACCACCTGATCGTTACGATCTTTCCCCATCTTCGGAAGGTAGAGCGTGTCCTCTTCCATTACTGCGCCCGAGGGCATCATCAACCCGCCGATCGACGAGCTGCTCGAGGCCACGGACTCGAAGTACAGCCTCGTGATCTACGCGGCCAAGCGCGCGCGTCAGATCAACGCGTACTACTCGCAGCTCGGTGAGGGCCTGCTCGAGTACGTCGGCCCGCTGGTGGACACCCACGTCCACGAGAAGCCGCTTTCGATCGCGCTGCGCGAGATCAACGCGGGTCTGCTGACCTCCGAGGCCATCGAGGCCCCGGCTCAGTAAGGCACCGAGCATTCCTTTCGCCACAGGCCCGGCAGACCATCTGCCGGGCCTGTGGTGTGTCATGGGTACTGTCGAGCTTGTTCGAGCTTGTCGAAGGGATGTGTACGGATGGCTAAGCCCAAGGTCGTGCTGGGGGTGAGCGGTGGAATCGCCGCCTACAAGGCGTGCGAGCTGCTGCGCCGGCTGACCGAGTCCGGGCACGAAGTGCGGGTGGTGCCCACGGCGGCCTCCCTGAACTTCGTCGGCGAGGCCACCTGGGCCGCGCTGTCCGGGAACCCCGCCTCCACCGAGGTGTGGGAGACCGTCCACGAGGTGCCGCACGTGCGCATCGGGCAGTCCGCCGACCTCGTCGTGGTCGCCCCGGCCACCGCCGACATGCTGGCCAAGGCCGCCCACGGGCTGGCCGACGACCTGCTCACCAACACCCTGCTCACCGCCCGCTGCCCGGTGGTCTTCGCCCCCGCCATGCACACCGAGATGTGGGAGCACCCGGCCACCCAGGAGAACGTCGCCACGCTGCGGCGCCGCGGGGCCGTGGTCATCGAGCCCGCCGTGGGCCGGCTGACCGGCAAGGACACCGGCAAGGGCCGGCTGCCCGACCCCGAGGAGATCTTCGAGGTGTGCCGGAGCGTCCTGGCCCGCGGAGCGGCCGAGCCCGACCTCGCCGGACGGCACGTCGTGATCAGCGCGGGCGGCACCCGGGAGCCCCTGGACCCCGTCCGCTTCCTCGGCAACCGCTCCTCCGGGAAGCAGGGGTACGCGCTCGCCCGCACCGCCGTCGCGCGCGGCGCCCGGGTCACCCTCGTGGCGGCCAACACCGCGCTCGCCGACCCGGCCGGGGTGGACGTCGTACGGGTGGGGACGGCCGTACAGCTGCGGGAGGCGGTCCTCAAGGCGGCGGCGGACGCCGACGTCGTGGTGATGGCCGCGGCCGTGGCCGACTTCCGGCCCGCCCAGTACGCGGGCGGGAAGATCAAGAAGAAGGACGGGCAGGAGCCCGCGCCGGTCGCCCTCGTGCGCAATCCCGACGTCCTCGCCGAGATCTCGGCCGATCGGGCCCGGGAGGGGCAGGTCGTCGTGGGATTCGCCGCCGAGACCGACGACGTCCTGGCCAACGGCCGCGCCAAGCTCCGGCGCAAGGGCTGCGACCTTCTCGTCGTCAATGAGGTGGGCGAGACCAAGACCTTCGGTTCGGAGGAGAACGAGGCTGTGATCCTGGCCTCGGATGGTTCTGAGCTCCCCGTGCCCTACGGTCCGAAGGAAGCCCTCGCGGAATTGGTGTGGGACCAGGTGGGAGCGCGCCTGCCCGCGCGACGCGCCTGACACGCTTCCCTTCTCCTTGTCACATCCGTGCGCCAGAATGGAGTGCCGCAGGTCACACGGCTCCCATAAGGCGAGACGGGTGGACCGGTGAACGGTGGCAACCGATAAACTGCATGCGGAACGTGATCAGGCGCAGCCTCTGGTGTGGTTCCAACAAATGATCAGCCAGCAGCCGCTGCAACCCCAGGGAGCGTTGTGTCCCGTCGTCTGTTCACCTCGGAGTCCGTCACCGAGGGCCACCCTGACAAGATCGCTGACCAGATCAGCGACACGATCCTCGACGCGCTCCTCACCGAGGACCCGACCTCGCGTGTCGCCGTGGAGACCCTCATCACCACGGGTCTCGTGCACATCGCGGGAGAGGTGACGACGAAGGCCTACGCGCCGATCGCGCAGCTCGTCCGCGACAAGATCCTCGAGATCGGCTACGACTCCTCGAAGAAGGGCTTCGACGGCGCCTCCTGCGGCGTCTCGGTGTCCATCGGCGCGCAGTCCCCGGACATCGCGCAGGGTGTCGACACCGCCTACGAGAAGCGGGTCGAGGGCGATGAGGACGAGCTCGACAAGCAGGGCGCCGGCGACCAGGGCCTGATGTTCGGCTACGCCTGCGACGAGACCCCCGAGCTGATGCCGCTGCCGATCCACCTGGCGCACCGGCTCTCCCGGCGGCTGTCCGAGGTCCGCAAGAACGGGACCATCCCGTACCTGCGCCCCGACGGCAAGACCCAGGTCACCATCGAGTACGACGGCGACAAGGCCGTCCGCCTCGACACCGTGGTCGTCTCCTCGCAGCACGCCTCGGACATCGACCTGGACTCGCTGCTCGCTCCCGACATCCGCGAGTTCGTCGTCGAGCACGTGCTGGCCCAGCTCATCGAGGACGGCATCAAGCTGGACACCGAGGGCTACCGCCTGCTGGTGAACCCGACCGGCCGCTTCGAGATCGGCGGCCCGATGGGCGACGCCGGCCTGACCGGCCGCAAGATCATCATCGACACGTACGGCGGCATGGCCCGCCACGGCGGCGGCGCCTTCTCGGGCAAGGACCCGTCGAAGGTCGACCGTTCCGCCGCGTACGCGATGCGCTGGGTGGCGAAGAACGTGGTCGCCGCCGGCCTCGCCTCGCGCTGCGAGGTCCAGGTCGCCTACGCGATCGGCAAGGCCGAGCCCGTCGGCCTGTTCGTCGAGACCTTCGGCACCGCCAAGGTCGAGACGCAGAAGATCGAGGAGGCCATCGCCGAGGTCTTCGACCTCCGCCCGGCCGCGATCATCCGCGACCTCGACCTGCTGCGCCCGATCTATGCCCAGACCGCCGCCTACGGCCACTTCGGCCGCGAGCTGCCGGACTTCACCTGGGAGCGCACCGACCGCGTGGACGCGCTGCGCGCGGCCGCCGGCCTGTAAAGCACCACCGCTCACGACGAACGGCCCCGGACCTTGCGGTCCGGGGCCGTTCGCATGTCCGGCCTGTCAGTGGTCTTTGGTAAGAATGCTGTGTGAGCAGCGCGAACGATTCCCCGCCGGAGCAGCTGGCGCTGATCCGGGAGATGGTCGCCGAGGCGAAGGCCAAGGCGCCCAAGGCGAAGCCCCGTACCTGGCGCGGCGCTGCCCTCGCCGAGGAACTTCCCGTGGCCCGGATCCTCGTGAACAAGGGCGTGCTCCACCTCGACCAGCTCTGGGACTACGCCGTCCCCGCCGAGCTCTCGCAGGCCGCGCAGCCCGGCGTCCGCGTCCGGGTCCGCTTCGGAGCAGGCTCCCACCAGGTCCACGGCGGCCGCCGCGAGGGCGGCGGCCTCATCGACGGCTTCATCGTCGAGCGGCGTGCCGAGTCCGACTACAACGGGGCGCTGGCCGCCCTCGCCCACGTCGTCTCGCCCGAGGTGGTGCTCAGCCCGCGCATGCTGGCCCTGGCCCGGGCCGTCGCCGACCGGTACGCGGGCAGCCTGGCCGACGTACTCCAGCTCGCCCTGCCCGCGCGGAGCGCCCGCGCCGAGGCCAAGCCCTCACCGGAGCCGCTGCCCGCGCCTGCCGCACCCGAGCCCGGTGGCTGGCAGCGGTACGGCTCGGGGCCCGCCTTCCTGCGGGCCCTCGCCACCGGCGCCGCCCCGCGCGCCGTCTGGACCGCCCTGCCCGGCCCCGGCTGGGCCGACGAGCTGGCGCGCGCCATGGCCGCCACCCTCGCCTCCGGGCGCGGAGCCCTCGCCGTGGTGCCCGACGGGCGCACCGCCGCCCGCGTGGACGCGGCGCTCACCGCCCTGCTCGGCGAGGGGCGGCACGCGCTGCTGACCGCCGAGTCCGGGCCGGAGAAGCGCTACCGGCAGTGGCTCGCCGTGAGCCGGGGCTCGGTGCGGGCCGTCGTCGGCACCCGCGCGGCGATGTTCGCCCCCGTACGGGACCTCGGGCTGGTCGCCGTCTGGGACGACGGGGACTCCAGCCACAGCGACGACAACGCCCCCTTCCCGCACGTCCGCGAGGTCCTCGAACTGCGCGCGGTCAACGACGGCTGCGGGTTCCTCGCCGGGAGCACGAGCTGCACGGTGGAGGCCGCCCAGCTGGTCGAGTCCGGGTGGGCGCGGCCGCTGGTCGCCGACCGGGAGACGGTGCGGCAGTGCGCCCCGCGGATCCGGACGGTGGGCGACGAACTGCTGGCCCGCGACGAGGCGGCCCGGGCCGCGCGCCTGCCGAGCCTGGCGTGGGAGACCGTACGGGAAGGGCTCAAGACCGGGCCCGTTCTGGTCCAGGTGCCGCGGCGCGGCTACGTGCCCCGGCTGGCGTGCGAGCGGTGCCGTGCGCCGGCCCGCTGCACGGCGTGCGCCGGGCCGCTGGAGGCCCCCGACGCGCGGGACCTGCAGTGCGGCTGGTGCGGGCGGCCCGAGCCGTCCTGGCACTGCGAGGAGTGCGGGTCCTTCCGGCTGCGGGCCCAGGTGGTCGGCGCGCGGCGGACGGCCGAGGAACTGGGGCGGGCCTTCCCGGCCGTGCCCGTCCGGACCTCCGGACGCGACCACGTCCTGGACGAGGTGCCGGACGGGCCGGCGCTGGTGGTGAGCACCCCCGGGGCGGAGCCGGTCGCGGCGGGCGCCGGGTACGCGGCGGCGCTGCTGCTCGACGGATGGGCCATGCTGACCCGGCCCGACCTGCGGGCCGGGGAGGACGCGCTGCGGCGCTGGATCGCGGCCGCCTCGCTGGTACGGGGGGAGGGGCAGGTCGTCGTCGTCGCGGAGCCGACGCTGCGGCCGGTGCAGGCGCTGGTGCGGTGGGACCCGGTGGGGCATGCCGTACGGGAACTCGCGGAGCGGGCCCAGCTCGGGTTCCCGCCGGTGTCCCGGATGGCGGCGGTGGCCGGCCGGGGCGAAGCGGTGGAGGCCTTCCTGGCCGGGGCCGGGCTGCCGCCGGACGCGGAGATCCTGGGGCCGGTGCCGTTGCCGGGGCGGCGGGGTGAGAGTTCGCCGGGGGAGCGGGCGCTGGTGCGGGTGCCGCCCGGGAGCGGGGCGGCGTTGGCGGCGGCCTTGAAGGCCGCGCAGGCGGCGCGGATGGCGCGGGGGGTTGCGGCGGCGGATGCGGTGCGGGTGCGGATCGATCCGCCGGACATCGGCTGACGGGTGCCGGTGGGGCCGCTGGGCGGGGCCTGTCCCCCATCCCGCCCGTTCCCGGAACCCGGGCTCCGCCCCGGACCCCGTACATGCGCTGCGCCCGTGCCCTCAAACGCCGGGCGGGCTGAAGATGCAGCCCCGCCGGCGTTTGAGGCGCGGGGGTCTGTCGTCGGGGGTCGGCGTCCCGGCGGCAGGCGGGGGGTCAGCCGTTGCGGGGGCCCGGGAGGGCCGGGGAGCGGGGGGCCGTCACGGCCTGGGACTCCTCGCGCAGCGGCTGCGGCGGGACCGAGCGGGCCGCCGGGACCGTCGGCAGCGGGCCCATGGTCCGGGTGGTCGTCCCCTCCGTCGGCGGCTCCGCGGCCTCGACGGCCTGCGCGCGCCGCGCGCCGTAACGCCGGTGCACGGCCTGCTTGGTGACACCCAGCGCCGAGCCGACCGCGTCCCACGAGAAGCCGAGTGAGCGGTCGAAGTCCACGGCCGCGGTGACCAGCGTCTCGACGCTGTCCCGCAGCTCCTGGGCGAGGCGGACGGTGGGCGCGGGCGCCCGGCCGTAGACGACGAAACCCGTGGAGGGACCGGAGCGGCGCGGGCGGTACACATTGCCGAGCTGGGCGGTGAGCGTACGCAGGGCATCCACCTGCCGGCGAACCCGCTCGATGTCCCGCACCAGCAGGTGCAGGCTGGCCCGGGCTTGGGCGTCGTGGGTGGCGTGGTCGGCCATGAAGAAGCCTCTCGAACCGGTGCTAAGGGCGGATCGGGCCGCAGAAACCGTTCGCGGACGCGGCCCGTTTTGGTCAATCTCTTTTGACCAACGCGCCACCTGGCGCCCAGGTCACGCTCTGGGGGCGTGTCGGCATATGCGAGAGGCGCGTGTGTGTGCGTACGCCCCCTGTCGGCCACCGGTGGGGCGCCGGGCCCGCGCCCCATAGACTGGTGCGCTGCTGACAGCCGAGATAGCGAGGTAGGACCCCAGTGAAGCTGGTCTTCGCAGGCACCCCCGAGGTCGCCGTGCCCGCCCTGGACGCCCTCATCGCCTCCGGGCGGCACGAGGTCGCGGCCGTCGTCACCCGGCCCGACGCACCCGCCGGCCGCGGGCGCCGGCTCGTCGCCAGCCCGGTCGCCGAACGCGCCGAGGAAGCGGGCATCGAGGTGCTCAAGCCCGCCCGGCCGCGCGACCCCGATTTCCAGGCCCGGCTGCGCGAGATCGACCCGGACTGCTGCCCGGTCGTCGCCTACGGGGCGCTGATCCCCAAGAGCGCCATCGAGATCCCCAAGCACGGCTGGGTCAACCTGCACTTCTCGCTGCTGCCCGCCTGGCGCGGTGCGGCGCCCGTACAGCACTCGATCATGGCGGGGGACCAGCTCACCGGCGCCTCCACCTTCCAGATCGAGGAAGGCCTGGACTCCGGCCCGGTCTACGGGGTCCTCACCGAGGAGATCCGCCCGACCGACACCAGCGGAGACCTGCTCACCCGGCTCGCCTTCGCCGGCGCCGGACTGCTGGCCGCCACCATGGACGGCATCGAGGACGGCACCCTGCGCGCCGTCGGGCAGCCCGCCGACGGGATCTCCCTCGCGCCCAAGATCACCGTGGAGGACGCCCGGATCGACTGGACCGCCCCGGCCCTGCGCGCCGACCGCGTCGTGCGCGGCTGCACGCCGGCGCCGGGCGCGTGGACCGTCTTCCGCGGGGAGCGCCTCAAGCTGATCTCGGTGGGCCTGGTGCCGGACCGTACGGACCTCGCGCCGGGTGTGCTGGCCCCGGCCAAGAACAACGTCTACGTCGGCACCGGCTCGCACGCCGTGGAACTGCTGTGGGTCCAGCCCCAGGGGAAGAAGCCGATGCGCGGCGCCGACTGGGCCCGCGGGGTGCGGATCGCTCCCGGCGAGCGCGTCGGCGGCGCGGACGTAGGCTGATTCCACCTCGGGTCATTCCAGTACCTCTTAGTACCTCCCGTACCTCGTAGTACCTCCCGTATCTCTTAGTACCTCCCGTACCGCCAGTACCTCGTAAATCCGGAGCACCTTTCACGTGAGCGAACAGCCCCGTCGCCGTCCCGCCGCAGGCGCGGGCGGCAAGCCGAACAAGTCGGCCAAGCCCTACCGGCGGCCCCAGAAGGACCCCGTCCGGATGCTGGCCTTCGAGGTGCTGCGGGCGGTGGACGAGCGCGACGCCTACGCCAACCTCGTGCTGCCGCCGCTGCTGCGCAAGGCCCGTCAGGACGAGAGCTTCCAGGCGCGGGACGCGGCCCTGGCCACCGAGCTGGTCTACGGGACGCTGCGCCGGCAGGGCACGTACGACGCCGTCATCAAGGCCTGCATCGACCGCCCGCTTCGGGAGGTCGACCCGCCCGTGCTGGACGTGCTCTCGCTCGGCGCGCACCAGCTGCTGGGCACCCGCATCCCCACGCACGCCGCGGTCTCGGCCAGCGTGGAGCTGGCGCGGGTGGTGCTCGGGGACGGGCGCGCGAAGTTCGTGAACGCCGTGCTGCGCAAGATCGCCGCGCACGACCTGGACGGCTGGCTGGAGCGGGTCGCGCCGCCGTACGAGGATGACGCCGAGGAGCACCTCGCGGTCTTCCACTCGCACCCGCGGTGGGTCGTCAGCGCCCTGTGGGACGCGCTGGGCGGCGGGCGCGCCGGGATCGAGGACCTGCTGGAGGCCGACAACGAGCGGCCCGAGGTCACCCTGGTGGCGCGGCCGGGGCGGTCCACCCCGGAGGAGCTGCTGGAGGCGGTGGGCGAGGAGTCGGCGCTGCCGGGCCGCTGGTCCCCGTACGCGGTGCGGATGTCCGAGGGCGGCGAGCCGGGCGCGCTGGAGGCCGTGCGCGACGGGCGCGCCGGCGTGCAGGACGAGGGCAGCCAGCTGGTGGCGATGGCGCTGGCGGCGGTACCGGTCGAGGGCCGCGACGAGCGCTGGCTGGACGGCTGCGCGGGCCCCGGCGGCAAGGCGGCGCTGCTGGCGGCGCTGGCGGCGCAGCGCGGCGCGTTCCTGCTGGCCTCCGAGAAGCAGCCGCACCGGGCCCGCCTGGTGGAGCGGGCACTGGCGGGCAACCCCGGCCCGTACCAGGTCATCACGGCGGACGGCACCCGGCCGCCGTGGCTGCCCGGCACCTTCGACCGCGTCCTGATGGACGTCCCGTGCTCCGGCCTGGGCGCGCTGCGCCGCCGCCCTGAGGCCCGGTGGCGCCGCCGCCCGGAGGACCTGGAGGGTTTCGCGCCGCTCCAGCGGGGTCTGCTGCGGGAGGCGCTGTCGGCGGTGCGCGTGGGCGGCGTCGTGGGCTACGCGACGTGCTCGCCGCACCTGGCGGAGACGCGGGTGGTCGTGGACGACGTCCTGAAGGGCCGCGGCGCGGGCGTGGACCCGGTGTCGGCCGAACTCATCGACGCCAGGCCGTTCATGGCGGGCGTCCCGGGCCTGGGCGAGGGCCCGGACGTCCAGCTGTGGCCGCACCTGCACGGGACGGACGCGATGTACCTGGCGCTGCTGAGGCGCACGGCCTGAGGCTCGTGGTGGTCATGCCCCCGTACGTCTCGTGCGGATCGGGGACAGGGCCACCGGTAGCCACGACACCGCCAGGACCGCCGCTCCCGCCCACAGGGTCGTGTGGAGCGTGGTGAGTTCGGCGAGGAGGCCCGAGGCGGCCGCGCCCAGGGCGAGGGCGCCCGTCAGCATGAAGCGGAACGTGGCGTTCATGCGGCCCAGGATGGGGTCCGGGGTCAGGTGCTGGCGGAGGCTGACGCCGAGGACGTTGTCCGAGCCGATCTTCATGTGGGCAGCCATCCAGCCGGCGCCCGCGAGCCAGAGCCAGGGGCCGTGGTCCAGCAGCGGTACCAGGAGCGCGGCCGGGGTCAGGCTCAGCAGCAGGGCGCGGCCGTAGCCCGCGCGCGCCGCGAAGGGGCGGGCCAGCCGGGCGCCCAGGAGCAGCCCGGCGCCGCCCACCGCCCAGAAGAGGCCCAGTGAGGCGGCGGAGAGTCCCAGCTCCCGTACGAACAGCACCGGGAGCATGGCGTTGATGATCGAGCCGCCCAGGTTGGTCAGGGTGGAGGCCAGGGCCAGGGCGCGCAGTTCGGGGTGGCCCAGTACGTGCCGCAGGCCTTCCCCGATCTGGGAGAGCAAGGGCGTGCGCACGGTCGCGGGCGGGGCGGGGGCGGGCTGGATCCGGGTGAGGCGCAGCGCCGAGACGAGGTACGCGGCCGAGGAGCAGGCCAGCGCGAACGGGGCGGTGAGGGCGGCGATCAGCGCGCCGCCCACGCCCCGGCCCGCGATGTTGGCGGCGGCCATGAGGGTCACCATGGCCGCGTTGGCCCGGACCAGGCCGCCGCGGCCGACCAGCTGGGGCAGCACGCTCTGCGAGCCCACGTCCGAGAAGACGGTGGCGCAGCCGTTCAGGAGGACGACCAGGTAGAGCTGCGTCAGGGTCAGCGCGTCCAGCCACCACGCGAGCGGGAGCGAGGCGAAGAGGGCCGCCCGGGCGAGGTCCGCGGCGATCAGGACACCGCGGGTGCGCAGCCGGTCGACCCAGGCGCCGGCCGGCAGGCCGATCAGCAGGAAGGCGGTCGTGGCCAGCGCGGCCAGGGCGCCGACCTGGGCGGGGGAGGCGTCGAGGGCGGTGAGCGCGAGCAGGGGGACGGCCACGTGGCCGGTGTTGGTGCCGAGCTGGTTGAGCGTGGCGGCGCCGAAGAGCGTACGGAAGTCCCGGCTGCCCCAGGGAGAGGAGGGGTGGGGGCCCTCTTCCGGGGCCGACGCGGACGGCTTCCCGGAGTCCCCGGGAAGCCGCCCCGGCCGCTCGTGGGGCTTGGATGTCATGGACAGAACCGTGCCGAAGTCGACCTCGCAGGACAAGTGAAATGTTCTCCATGATCACTTAAGGCCCGCTACAGGGATGGTGACTTCCGGGGTCGTGGCCGGAACCGTGCGGGGGCATGGCACGCTTGGGGGCATGGCCGCTCAGATTTCTCCCAGCATCCTGTCCGCCGACTTCGCCCGACTCGCCGAGGAGGCGAAGGCGGTCAAGGGCGCCGACTGGCTGCACGTCGACGTCATGGACAACCACTTCGTCCCCAACCTCACCCTCGGGGTGCCGGTCGTGGAGTCCCTGAGCAGGGCCACGGACATCCCGCTGGACCTCCACCTGATGATCGAGAACCCGGACCGCTGGGCCCCGCAGTACGTGGAGGCCGGCGCCGGGTCGGTCACCTTCCACGCCGAGGCGGCGGCCGCGCCGGTGCGGCTCGCGCGGGAGATCCGGGCGCAGGGCGCGCGGGCGGCCATGGCGCTCAAGCCCGCGACCCCGATCGAGCAGTACGAGGACCTGCTCCCCGAGCTCGACATGCTGCTGATCATGACGGTCGAGCCAGGCTTCGGAGGCCAGCCCTTTCTGGACATCATGCTGCCCAAGATCCGCCGCACCCGGGAGCTGATCACCAAGCACGGCCTGGAGCTGTGGCTCCAGGTGGACGGCGGGGTCTCGGCCTCGACGATCGAGCGCTGCGCCGAGGCCGGCGCGGACGTCTTCGTCGCGGGCAGCGCGGTCTACGGCGCCGTCGATCCGTCCGCGGCCGTACGCACGCTGCGTGAGCAGGCGGACGCGGCGATCGCCGTGGCGCCGTGGGCTTGCGACCACTGAACCAAGCGTGGGTGAACAGCTCGGTGAACGGGAGCTGTCCAGGCTGATCAACGGCCGTCGGATCTGACAGGATGAACGGCGAGTCGAGAGTGTGAACACGAGAGTGTGAACAGCAGTGAGGAGAACGCGGTGTCTGCAATGTCGGCGGGACGGTCAGCCCTGCGGATGGGACCCGCGGAGCTGGTGCAGGCGGCGGCCATGGCGCGCCGTTTCTACCTCGAGGGCAAGTCCAAGATCCAGATCGCCGAGGAGTTCGGCGTGAGCCGCTTCAAGGTGGCCAGGGTCCTGGAGACCGCCCTCGAGCGCGACCTCGTACGGATCGAGATCCGGGTGCCGGCCGAACTGGACGCGGAGCGCTCGGACGCGCTGCGCGCCCGGTACGGGCTCCGGCACGCCGTCGTCGTGGAGTCGCCCGCCGACGCCACCGAGGACGCGCCCGATCCGGAGAACCTGGGTGCGGTCGCCGCCGATCTGCTGGGCGAACTGGTCAACGAGGGCGACGTACTGGGCCTGGCGTGGGGCCGGTCGACCATTCACATGGCCGCCTCCCTGCACCGGCTGCCGCCCTGCACCGTCGTTCAGCTGACCGGTGTGTACGACGCGGGGACCGCCGAGCGGGGGTCCGTGGAGGCTGTACGGCGGGCCGCACAGGTCTCGGGCGGGGACGCCCACCCGATCTACGCGCCGATGCTGCTGCCCGACCCGGCGACCGCGGCCGCGCTGCGCAACCAGACGGGGATCGCGCGCGCCTTCGAGTACTTCGACAAGGTGACGGTCGCGGCCGTCTCCATCGGGTCGTGGGAGCCGGGCATTTCCACCGTCCACGACATGCTGACGGACGAGGAGCGGGCGCACTACGCCTCGCTGGGCGTGGCGGCCGAGATGTCCGCGCACCTGTTCGACTCCGAGGGGCGGCGTGTCGGCCGGGACCTCGGCGAGCGGTGCATCACCGTCGAGGCCGACCGGCTGCGGCGGATCCCCGAGGTCGTGGCGATCGCTGGCGGGCTGCGCAAGGCCTCCGCGATCGGAGCGGTGCTGCGGTCGGGGCTGGTGACCAGCCTGGTCACGGACACGGCGGTGGCCGACTACCTGCTCACCGAGTCGGCCCCCGGGCTGCGCCCGGCGCTCGAGCGGGCGGATCCGGACGACCTGTAGGCCCCGCTGGTGCGGATGGTGCCGGAATTGAGATCCGAACGGCGGACCGCGAGGCGGCCTGCTGGGCGCATACTGGTCTCAATGACAAAGTCTGCAGTACCTCGCCGCCATTTGCCGTCCAGCCCGTTCAAGGCCCCCGTGGAACAGCCCATCCGGCAGTTCAGCGTCGGCGACCGGGTTTCTCACGATGAGCACGGCCTCGGCCGTGTCGTCGGGATCGAGGAGGGTATCGCCGTTCTCGTCGACTTCGGGTCGGTCCAGAAACGGGTCCTGAGCCCGTACACCAAGATGTCCGCGCTCTGAGGCCGTAAGGCGCGATTCGCGAGCGAATCGGATATTTGGCACGATCGGTGCATGATCCGTTGGAACGTGCCCCGGTTGCTGTTGCGTGTGCTGGGGGCCGTTTTCCTGTGCGCCGCGCTGGTCGGCGCGGTGGGATGCGGCGGGAAGGAAGCCGCGTCGCCTGCCGCGGCCAGTTCCGGTGCCGTGTCGGGTGCCGCGCCCAGTGCTGTAGTACCCAGTGCCGCGTCGCCCAGTGCTGCGCCCGGTGCTGCTCCCGGGTGGGCGAAGGGGATGGCGACGGTACGGGCCGACGCCCTGCCGCAGCAGGCCCGGGACGTGCTCGCGCTCATCGACAAGGGCGGGCCGTATCCGTACCGGCAGGACGGGACGGTCTTCGGGAACTTCGAGAAGATCCTGCCCAAGCAGAAGCGCGGCTACTACCACGAGTTCACGGTGCGGACGCCGGGGGAGCGGGACCGCGGGGCCCGGCGGATCGTGACGGGTGAGGGTGGGGAGTTCTACTACACGGACGACCACTACGACACCTTCAAGGCGGTTCTCCGATGACCCTGGATCCGCAGCCGCTCGCCCCTGCGCTCGCCGCCGCCGAGGAGGCGGGCTGGACGACCCTGCGGCTGGACCTGGACGGCGTACGGGGGAAGGCCGAGCTGATGCGGCGCTGCGGGGACGCCCTGCGGGTGCCGGAGTGGTTCGGGGGGAACTGGGACGCGCTGGCCGATGCGCTGAGGGATCTGTCGTGGTTGCCGGATTCCGCGGGGCGGCTGGTGGCCGTGACCTCGTGGCGGGGCTTCGCGGGGGCGCGGCCGCGGGAGTGGGAGGTCCTGGTGGAGGTGCTCGAGGAGGCCGTGGATTTCTGGCGGGAGTCGGACGGTGGGCCGGGGCTGACGGTGTTGCTGGCCGAGTCCGGGCCGGGGCCGGTCGCCGGGGCTCCGCCCGAGGCCCCGCGCCTCAAACGCCGGCGGGGCTGAAGGACCCTGGGGCTCCGCCCCGGACCCCGCGCGTCAAGCGCCGGCGGGGCCGGATTGGCTCGGCCGGGCTGACTGGCCGGCGGGGTGAAAGATCGGGCTTCCGCCCCGGACCCCGCGCCGCAAGCGCCGGCGGGGCCGGATGTGCCCGGCGGGGCTGGATTGGCTTCGCGGGGCTGGGACGGTCCTGCGAAGGGGGCAAGGGTGGCCCTGCCCCCTTCCGTGTCAGGGGGTTGGGGTCTTCGGGATCCACGGTGGGGTTTGGCCCCAGGTCCAGACGGGGATTTTGGCCGCGTCGACCGGGGGTGGGTTGGGGCCCGAGTAGATCAGGGCCATGCGGGTGCCCCACTCGATGTAGTAGGCGAACACGCCGCGGAACTCGGGGTCCGTCGGGAGGCCGACCTCGTCGGCCGTGTCCATGAGCAGGTCCACCCAGCGGCGGCGCTGCTTCTCGGTGATGGCGCGGCCCAGGTGCTTGGTGGCCATGTGCTGGTGGCCGCCGTGGTGGGCGGAGTAGTCCGACGGGCCGCCGAAGACCTCCGACAGCCAGACCGCGACGTGCTGCGGGTGCTCGGAGTCCATGCCGGCGAAGACCGGGGCCAGGATCTCGTCCCGCAGGGCGTGGGCGTAGAACGCGTCGGTGAGGCGGTTCATCGCCTCCGCGCCGCCCATCCACTCGTAGATCGTGGGTGTCGTGCTCATGGTTACCCCGCGGCCTTTCCCGTTCCGACGACGGACGTCACGGTGTAGTGCTGCATCTCCTCGATGGCCGTCACGTACGGCCGGATCGCGCTGAAGAAGGCCGGGAAGTGCTCGCCCTTGCGGAAGCCGCCCAGGTGCGCGTCGACCGAGGTCCAGCGGATGCGCAGGATGTAGCGCTCCTTCTCCTCCTCGCAGCGGGCCAGCTCGTAGTCGATGCACTCGGGCGAGGCGGCCAGGGACTCGGCCGCCCGGGTGTACGCGTCCTCGAACGCCTGCTGGTCGTCCAATGCGATCCGGTAGCGGATGTATTCGACGGTGCTGGTCATGGTGCGTGCCTCTCCCTGGATGGTGGTCGTGGCCAGCCTTACGGGATCATGCGTGCCCGTGGGGGAATCGCGCTATTCGGAGTCGGACTTCCTGGAGTCGGCGTCCTGCGCCACGTCCGGACCCTGTGCGCGGACCTGGTGGACCTTGTCCAGGGAGTCGCGCAGTTCCGTCAGCCAGGTGTCGGTGTTGCGCCCCACCAGGCGCACGCACCAGGCGAGGGCGTCGGCCCGGCTGCGGGCGACGCCGCCGGCGACCAGGGTGTCCAGGACCTGGCGTTCGGACTGGCGCAGGCGGGTCATGACCGGGACCGCGAGGTGGGTGAAGAGGGTCGTCTCCTCGCCCACCCGCACGCCCCAGGCGACCTTGCGGCGGTAGAGCTCCTCGGCCTCGCGGGCCACTTCGATGCGCTGTTCGCGGGTGCGTTCGCGGAACGCCTTGACCGACTCGGTCGCCGGCGGGGTGCCGACGACCGTGATCTCCTCGCGGTCGGCCGTGACCGACACGAGGGACTCGTACACGTCCACCGGCAGGCGCTCGGCGAACCACACGCGGAGCTGTTCGCTCTGTTCGGCTGTAATCATGTAATCAACGTTGCATCCGATAGCGGCTTGATCGCAAGCGTTGCGTGTTCGCCCTCAGCCCATCGAGCGGTAGCGGTGGATCAGCGAGACCGCCATCGCGCCCTCGCCGACGCCCGACGCGACCCGTTTCACCGAGTGGGCGCGGACGTCGCCCGCCGCGAAGACGCCGGGGACGCTGGTCTCCAGCGGGTAGGGGGCCCGTTCCAGGCTCCACTCGGCCGGCAGCTCGCCGCCGTTCGCGATCAGGTCCGAGCCGGTGAGCACGAAGCCGTACTCGTCGCGCTCGACGACGCCCGAGAGCCAGTCGGTGTGCGGGCGGGCGCCGATGAAGGTGAACATGAAGCGGGCCGGGACCTCGGTGTCCTCTCCCGTGTCCGCGTCGTGGAGGGTCAGCCGCTCCAGGTGCTCCTCGCCGTGCAGGCGGACCACCGTCGTGCGGACCCGCACCTCGATGTTCGGAGTGCGGTCGATCTCGTCGATCAGGTAGCGGGACATGCTCGCGTCCAGGGAGGCCGCGCGGACCAGGATCGTCACGCGGGCCGCGTACTTGGCGAAGTGGACGGCCGCCTGGCCGGCCGAGTTGGCCCCGCCCACGATGAACACGTGCTGCGAGATGCAGGCCGAGCTCTCGGTGGTGGCCGCGCCGTAGTAGAGCCCCCCGCCCTCGAAACGGTCCGCGCCGGGTGCTTCGAGGCGGTTGTACGAGACCCCGGTGGCCAGCAGCACCGTCTCCGCGCTGATCTCCGTGCCGTCGGCCATCGTCAGGATCTTCGCCGGGTCGTCGCGGGTCAGCGAGACCACCTCGACCGGGTGCAGGATCTCGGCGCCGAACCGGGAGGCCTGGATGGTGGCGCGGCGGGTCAGGTCGCCGCCCGAGAGGCCCGACGGGAAGCCGAGGTAGTTCTCGATCAGGCTGGAGGTACCAGCCTGGCCGCCCGGGGCGCGGGCGTCCAGCATCAGCGTGGACAGGCCCTCCGAGGCCGCGTAGACCCCGGCCGCCAGGCCCGCCGGGCCCGCGCCCACGATGACGCACTCGTAGTGCGGGCGGGAGGCGGTGGTGGCCAGCCCCAGGTGCTGGGCGAGCTGGGTGTCGGTCGGGGCCGAGAGCACCGCTCCGTCCGGGAAGCGGACGAGCGGCAGCGCGGCGTCGGGCTGGCCGGCGATCAGGGTCAGCGCCTCGGGGTCCCGTTCCACGTTGAGGAAGCGGAACGGCTGGCCGTTGCGGGTGAAGAAGTCCCGTACGGCGTGGGTGCCGGGGGAGACCAGGTGGCCGGCGACGATGATCCCGTCGTACGCGGGCCGGTAGGTGGCCAGCCAGTCCGATAGCAGGTCGTCCAGGACTGGGAAGAGCCGCTCGTGCGGCGGGTCCCACGGCTTGAGCAGGTAGTAGTCCAGCCGGACCCGGTTGATCGCGGTGATCGCCGCGTCGGTCTCGGCGTACGCGGTCAGCAGCACGCGGCGGGCGTCCGGGAAGCGGCTGACCGCCTCCAGCAGGAACTCGACGCCGGTGACGTCGGGCATCCGCTGGTCCACGAGGAACAGCGCCGGGTCGTGGCCGCGTTCGTCGAGGGAGTCCAGGATCTTCAGGGCGTCGGCGGCCGAGGACGCGCCGAGCACCCGGTAGCGGTCTCCGTAGGCGCTGCGCAGGTCGCGGCGCACCGCGCGCAGCACCTGCGGGTCGTCGTCCACGGCCAGGATGACGGGCTTGCGGTTCTCCGCGCGCTCGGTCGCGGCGGCCGTCGCGGAGCCCGTCACGGCGGCCGTCACGGCGGCGGCGCTCTCGGGGGCCGCGCTCACGCCGGGTCCAGCATCAGCTGGTCGGCGTAGCACCAGGCCCAGTCCTCACCGGGCTCGTGGGAGGCGGCGATGGGGTGCTCGGACGTGCGGTAGTGCCGGGTGACGTGACGGTTCTTCGAGGAGTCACAGCATCCGACGTGTCCGCAGCTGAGGCACATCCGCAGATGCACCCAGCTGTCACCGGCGATGAGGCACTCCTCGCAGCCCTCGGTTCCGGGCTTCACCGGACGTATCTGGTCGATGTGTGTGCACAGCAGGTCCATCGTCATCGTCCCCGTCCCTCTCCTCGTGCTCGTCAACCAACACGGCCGCGCGCCCGTGGTGCACGGCGCGTCCAGACGATAGATCGGGGCCCTCGCGATGGTTCACTGATTCGGCCGAAGTCAGGAAGTGCTGAAGCTACTTCATGACGTCGGCGGACGACTTCCTGAGGTGCCCCCATGACCTGGGCCGCTACCTCACGAAGTCGCACACGGGCGCTTTGACGGAGCCTCTGGGCGCGGCCAGTGTGGTGGACGCCAACGACAACAGGCGGCGCCTGGAGGAATACGTGAGCAGAAAGATTCTGGTCATTGTCTCCGAACACGGTTACTGGGCCGAAGAACTGATAGGCCCCGTATCGAAGTTCGATGAGCGGGGCTACGAGGTCATATTCGCCACGCCGACCGGAAAGCGTGCACACGCTCTCCCGCCGAGCCTCGACGCGAACTACATCGACCCTCCACTGGGACGCTCGGTCACCACCGAGGAGAACGCCCGGCTGGGCCGGGAGTTCGAGCAGTCGAGCCGGCTCGACTCGCCGCTCGACATCGAGGCGTGGGTCCCCGAGCGCCCGTACACGAGCGACGAGGGCTATCTGCGCAAGCTCGAGCAGTACCACCGCGATCTGGACAAGCTCGACGACGACATCGCCGACTACGACGCCATCCTCATCGTCGGCGGCAGCGGCCCGATCGCCGACCTCGCCAACAACGAGCGCGTGCACGCCCTGATCCTGGCCTTCAAGAAGGCCGGCAAGGTCGTGGCCGCCGAGTGCTACGGGGTCGCCTGCCTGGCCTTCGCCCGGGACTGGAGCGACCGCAAGAGCATCATCTGGGGCAAGCACGTGACCGGCCACTGCAAGGAGTACGACTACAAGGACGGCACCGGATTCCTCGGTACCGACTTCAACATGGGGCCGCCGCCGTACCCGCTGGAATACATCCTGCGCGATGCGACGGGCCCGCGCGGCGCGTACCACGGGAATTTCGGAAAGCCCGTGTCCGTCATCGTCGACTTCCCGTTCGTGACCGGACGGTCCACCCCGGACTCGTACCTCACCGGACAGAAGATCGTGGAAGTCCTCGAGGACGGCCTCACCCGATACGGCTGGTAGTTCCGGAAACTCGTGGGAATGAGGGGGAGTTCGATGAATACCGGAGCCACTCCCGGACGGGAAAGGCTGATCGAGCAGTTCAAGGCCGACGGCCTGAAGGTAATGTTCGGAAATCCGGGGACGGTGGAGCAGGGATTCCTCGACGCGGTGGACGCGGCGGAGGACTTCCAGTACATCCTCGCCCTCCAGGAGACCGTGGCCGCCGGTATCGCCGACGGATACGCCCGGGCGACCGGCGGCGCGGCGCTCCTCCAGCTGCACTCCGGGGTGGGGCTGGGCAACGGCATCGGGATGCTCTACCAGTCGCTGCGCGGCCACACCCCGCTCGTCGTGATCGCCGGTGACGCCGGGGTGCGCTACGACGCCATGGACGCGCAGATGGCGTCCGACCTGGTGGCGATGGCCAAGCCGGTGACGAAGTACGCGACCCGGGTCACCGACCGGCACTCCGTGCTCCGCACCATCCGGCGGGCCGTGAAGATCGCGCTCACCCCGCCCCGCGGACCCGTGTTCGTGGCGCTGCCGATGGACGTGCTGGACGAGCTCAACTCCGAGCCCGTGCTGCCCACCACGGTGCCGCTGACGGACGTGGCGCCGTCGCCGGCCTCGGTGGGGCGGGCGGCCGAGCTGCTCGCCTCCGCCGAGCGGCCCCTCCTCCTCATCGGGGACGGGGTCTCGCTCTCCGGGGCACAGGACGAACTGGCCGCCGTCGCGGAGCTGCTGGGCGCCGACGTGTACGAGGTCGACTCCTCCGAGGTCAACATCGCGGCCTCGCACCCGCTGCGGCGGGGCCAGACGGGCCACATGTTCGGCCCGCACAGCAAGGAGCTGGTCGGGGCCGCCGACGGGGTGCTGATCGTCGGCACCTACGTCTTCCCGGAGGTGTTCCCCGAACTGGAGAGCCCCTTCCGGGCCGGCGCGAAGGTCGTCCACATCGACCTCAACGCCTATGAGATCGCCAAGAACCACCCGGTGGACCTGGGCCTCGCCGCCGATCCCAAGCAGGCGCTGCGCGCCCTGGCGGGCGTACTGGAGCACCGGCTGACCCCGCAGCAGCGGGCCGCCGCGGCCGCCCGGATCGACGTACGGGCCCGGGAGCGGGCCCGCGAGGCGCAGTCGGTTACCGACGGCGGCACGCCGATGGAGGTCTTCCTGCGGACCCTCGCCGAGCGCACCGGCGGGGACCTGATCGTCTTCGACGAGGCGCTGACCACCTCCCCGCTGGTCACGAAGTACCTGCCCGCGGAGCGCCCGGGCGACTACCACCTCACCCGGGGCGGTTCGCTGGGCGTGGGCTTCCCCGGCGCCGTCGGCGCCAAGCTGGCCCGTCCGGACCGGCTCGTCGTCGGCTTCTCGGGAGACGGCGGCTCGATGTACACGTACCAGGCGCTGTGGACGGCGGCCCGGCACGGCATCGACGCCAAGTTCGTCGTCTGCAACAACCGCAAGTACCGGCTGCTGGACGACAACATCGCCCAGTACTGGCGGGAGCGGGACATCCCGGAGCACGGGTTCCCGGGCTCCTTCGACCTCTCCCACCCCGAGATCGACTTCGCCGGGCTGGCCCGGTCGCTCGGCGCCGGCGGCATGCGGGTGGAGAAGCCGGACGAGGCGGCCGCCGCCGTGAGCCGGATGCTGGCCCACCCCGGTCCGTTCCTCGTCGACATCCAGATCTGACCAGAGCAGTCACGCAACACGGAACAGGAGGAGACCGCATGCCCGCCGAGCGGCAGTTGACCGAGGACGCGATCCGCAGTTTCGCCGAGGACTGGTACGTGGCGCTGGACCAGCACGCACCGCTGGACCAGGTGCTCGCCCTGATCACCGAGGACCTGGAGTTCAAGGTCCCCGAGGACGTGTTCCTCGGGCACCGGGGCTTCGGCCGCTGGTACGAGGCCGTCACCCACCGGTTCTTCGACGAGGTGCACACCGTCACGAAGGTGGAGCCCGTCATCGAGGGCGACCGGGCGATCGTCCGGGTGCTCGTCAACTGGCAGGCCAAGATCTGGAACCCGCCGGGCGCCCGCAGCGAGTGGCTCGGCTTCGACGCCGACCAGACCTGGACGCTGGTGGCCGGCCCCGACGGGCCGCTGATCAAGCAGTACACCGTCAACGACCTGGCTCCGATGCCCGGTTCCGGCTCCCTCTGACCGCGCCGGCGAAGGAGAAGCGACGATGACCGAAGTGACACGGGAGCGGGTCCAGGCGGCCTACGCCGCCCTCGGCTCCGGCGACCGGGCGCGCATCCTCGAGTACTACTCCGAGGACCTGCGCTGGCTGGTGCCGGGCAACCACCCGCTCGCCGGCTGGTACGAGAGCCTGGACGCCTTCCTGGAGCTGATGGGGCAGACCCACAAGCTCACGGGCGGCACCTTCCGGATGGAACTGGAAGCGGTCCTGGTCGGCGAGGACTGCTCCGCCGACGTCTGCCGCAACGTCGCCCTGCGCGAGGGCGCGGACGAGGACAGCCGGTCCCCGTACGAGCGGATGGACTACCCGGTCTTCCACTTCATGCGGTGGCGGGACGGCCGGATCGTCGAGGGCCGCGACGGGCTCTTCGGCGACACCGCCTCCGCCTTCAGCCAGTTCTGGGCGCCGTTCGCGCCGGACGGAACCCGCAGGGACCGATAGGGGGATGAGCGCGATGGACGCGAAGCAGATCCTTGAGAAGTACTACCAGTACGCCAACGCCGGTGACTGGGACCGCTGGTGCGACCTGTTCGCCGACGACCAGGTCATGGACGAGCAGCTCGCCGGTCACATCGAGGGCCTCGAGGTCCTGCGGTCGATGATGAAGGGCATGGGCACCATGTACCGGGTCTTCCGGAACGAGCCCGTGCACTTCATCGTCGACGCGGACGGGGAGAAGGCCGCCGCCGTCTCGCACCTGACCGCGGTCAGCGCCTCGGGCGAGGCCATCGAGGCCCGCGTCATGAACTTCTTCCGGATCGTGGACGGAAGGATCGCCTACATGGCGAACTACCACGACACCGTCCCCTTCCAGGTCCTGAGCCAGGGCTGAGGGGGGACCGATGAGCGTGGAAGAGTACGACTACGTCGTGGTGGGATCCGGTACGGCGGGCAGCGTCCTGGCCAACCGGCTCTCGGAGGACCCGGACGTCTCCGTCCTCGTCCTGGAGGCGGGCGGCTCCCGGATCCCGCCCGAGGTGGACGACCCGTCCTCCTGGTACAAGCTGCTCGGCGGGCCCGTGGACTGGGGCTACACCAGCACCCCGCAGCCCGGCCTGGACGGCCGGCGCACCTACGAACCGCGCGGCAAGGCCCCCGGCGGCAGCAGCAACCTCTACATCATGATGCACATCCGGGGCCACGCCTCGGACTTCGACAACTGGGCCTACCAGGGCGCCGCCGGCTGGGCGTACGACGACGTGCTCCCGTACTTCGCCCTGCTGGAGGGCCAGGAGGACGCGACCGCCGCCACCACCGGCACCCGCGGTCCCCAGCGGATCACCAACGCCGGACAGCACGGCCCCAATCCGGTCTCGCGCGCCTTCATCGACGCCGCGGTCGAGCTGGGCCACGAGGAGATCGCCGACTTCAACACCGACGGCCCCCGGCGCGGCCTCTTCGGCACCGGCTGGCACCACATCGACGTGGCCGACGGCCGCCGCCAGGGGGTGCTCGCCGCCTACCTGGAGCCCGCCCTGGAGCGCGCCAACCTGACCCTGCGCACCAACGCGCAGTCCACCCGGCTGCTCTTCGACGGGGACACCTGCACGGGCGTCGAGTACGCCCGGCTCAAGGCCCCCGCCGAGTTCCCGGGCCGGACCGTTCGAGACGGGCACATCACCAGCGACACAGCCGCCGCGCCCGGGCCGCACACCGTACGCGCCCGCCGGGAGGTGATCGTGGCGGCCGGGGCCATCGAGTCCCCCAAGCTGCTGCTGCTCTCCGGCATCGGCCACCCCGAGCAGCTGCGCGAGCACGGCATCAAGGTCACCGCGGCCCTGCCCGGGGTCGGCGAGAACTTCCACAACCACGTGCTGACCGGGCTGATGGCCGAGGTCACCCAGGAGCTCCCGCCGCCGGCGCAGAACCTGTCGGAGAGCGCTCTGTTCCTGTCCTCCCGGCCCGGGCTGCCCGCGCCGGACCTCCAGATCGCCTTCGTCCACGTGCCCTTCGACGTGATCGTCGGCCAGGACCACCCCAACACGGTGTCCATCCTGCCCGGTGTGGTGCGCCCCGTCTCGCGCGGCTGGATCAGGCTGGCGAGCGCCGACCCGCTGGCCCACCCGCTGATCAACCCGAACTACCTGGGCGACCGGTGGGACCTGGAGCGGATGGTCCAGGGCATCAAGATCGCCCGGGAGATCTTCGCGACCTCGGCCTTCTCGCCCTGGTACAAGCAGGAGCTCCAGCCCGGACCGGGCTACGCCTCCGACGAGGAGCTGCGCACCTTCGCGAGGCAGAAGTCGGAGAGCTACCACCACCAGGCCGGCTCCTGCCGCATGGGCATCGACGACCTCTCCGTCGTCGACCCCGAGCTGCGCGTGCACGGCGTACGGAACCTGCGCGTCGTCGACGCCAGCGTGATGCCCGCGGTCCCGTCGGGCAACTGCCACACCGCCATCGCGATGATCGCCGAGCGCGCGGCGGACTTCCTGAAGGGGGCCTCCCGTGCCTGACGTCGTGCTGCGCGAGGGCGCGCTGAGCGGGACCCGGATCGCGGTGCTCGTCGAGAGCGACTTCTACGAGCCGGAGATCTTCTACTACCAGCACCGGTTCGCGGAGGAGGGCGCCGAGGTCGACTTCCTGACCCGGCTGTGGGGCAACGACTCCCTCACCTTCTCCGGTCACGAGTACCGGGCGCCCTTCACCGTAAGCCAGTCCCTGGAGGGGCTGAGCGACGAGGACCTGCGCCGGTACGCGGCGGTGATCGTGCCCTCCGGCATGGTGGCCGACCGGCTGCGCTACACCGAGGACGTGGACGTCCTCGCCCCGGCGACCGAGCTGCTGCGCCGGGCCTTCGAGGAGCCGACGGTCCTCAAGGGGATCATCTGCCACGGCATGTGGCTGGCCTCCTCGATCCCCGGCACGGTGAGCGGCCGCAAGGTCGTCTGCCACAACAACCTCATCGGCGACGTCCGCAACATGGGCGCCCAGTACGTCGACGAGGACGTGGTGGTCGACGGGGACCTGGTCACCGGCCGCACCGGCGCCCACCACCACCTCTTCGCCCGCCGGATCATCGAGCTGGTGGCGGCCGGACGGGGCCGGGGGGCCGTCCCCCGGCTACCGCTGGGAGGTGCCCCCTGATGCCGGGCCCGATGGTCTGGTCGCACGTGGGCCTGAACTGCGCGGACCAGAAGACCACCGAGGAGTTCTACACCCGGTACTTCGGCTTCACCCGGGCCCGGGTGGTCGACCTGGGGGAGGCCCGGATCGTGTTCCTGCGCAAGGGGGACGCGTACCTGGAGCTCTTCGCGGCCGGCGACGGCGAACCGGCCCGCCCGGCACAGGAGGACGGGCCGCAGGCTCCGGGGCGGATGCGCCACCTGGCCTTCCAGACCGACAGCGTGGACGCGTTCCTGGCATCGCTGGGCGACGCGGCCGAAGTGACCCTGGGGCCGCTGGACTTCGACGACTTCATCTGCGGTTGGCGGACCGTGTGGGTCCGCGATCCCGACGGGGTCATCGTCGAGGTCAGCCAGGGATTCGAGGACGACCGCACTCACGAGGATTCTCACGACAAGGACGGTGCATGACATGGCGGACGCCGTGAGCTTCTCCTTCTCCGACACGATCGCCGGCTACGTCGAACGCTTCGACTCCGCGTCGCGCCTGCTGCGCCTGAAGACGTCCGACGGCCGGGGCTTCGACGTCTCGCTCGCCTGGGACCCCAGCGCCGAGCTGGTCCGCAACCTGGACGAGCCGTACATCGACGCCTCGGGGCACATCGACGAGATGCTGTCGCCGGGCCGGTTCCTCTTCGTCTACGGGGTCCACTACCCGGAGCAGGGCGGGCGGTACGACGCCAAGCGCCTGGTGTTCCTGGGCCGGGGCGCCGAGGACTACCGCTTCGAGGAGCCCAGCTGGTGGATCAAGCAGATCGAGTCGCTGGCCGACTTCTACAAGCGGGCGCAGTTCGGCGACGGGCCGGTGGACTTCACCGAGTACCGCACCGAGGTCCGGCTCGGCGGTGACAAGACCGCGAGCCACGTCCAGGAGACCGACACGATCTCCCGCCTGGTCTACGGCATGGCCTCGGCCTACCTGCTGACCGGCAAGGACGAGTACCTGGAGGTCGCCGAGCGCGGCACCGAGTACCTGCGCAAGCACATGCGGGTCGTGGACAGCGAGGAGGACGTGGTCTTCTGGTACCACGGCATCAGCGTCGACGGGGACAGCGAGCGCAAGCTGTTCACCTCGGAGTTCTCCGACGACTACGACGCGATCCCGATGTACGAGCAGATCTACGCGCTGGCCGGCCCCATCCAGACGTACCGGGTCACCGGTGACGTCCGGATCAAGAACGACGCGGACGCCACCATCCGGCTGTTCGACAAGTTCTTCTTCGACCCGGAGCAGGGCGGCTACTACTCGCACATCGACCCGATCCTCTTCAGCGCCGACCACGAGTCCCTCGGGGAGAACGCCGAGCGCAAGAACTGGAACTCGGTCGGCGACCACGCGCCCGCCTACCTGATCAACCTGTACCTGGCGACCGGCGACCAGAAGTACGCCGACTTCCTCGAGTACACCTTCGACACCATCGCGGACAAGTTCCCGGACTACAAGAACAGCCCCTTCGTCCAGGAGCGCTTCCACCGCGACTGGTCGCACGACAAGGCGCACAGCTGGCAGCAGGACCGCGCCGTGGTCGGCCACAACCTCAAGATCGCCTGGAACCTGATGCGGATGAACTCGCTGAAGGCCAAGCCGGCGTACGAGGAGCTCGCCAAGAAGATCGGCGAGATCATGCCCGCGGTCGGCAGCGACGTGCAGCGCGGCGGCTGGTACGACGTCGTCGAGCGGACCAAGTCCGGCGACGAGGAGACGTATCGTTTCGCCTGGCACGACCGCAAGGCCTGGTGGCAGCAGGAGCAGGCGATCCTCGCCTACCTCATCCTGGGCGGCACGGTCGGCGGCGACGCCGACGTGCGCGAGGCCCGGCAGGCGGAGGCCTTCTACAACACCTTCTTCCTCGACCACGACGAGGGTGCCGTCTACTTCAACGTGCTCGCCAGCGGCACGCCGTACCTCCTCGGCACCGAGCGGCTCAAGGGCAGCCACTCGATGTCCATGTACCACTCGGCGGAGCTGTGCTACCTCGCCGCCGTCTACAACAACCTGCTCATCAACGGCCGGGAGATGGACTTCCACTTCCAGCCCGACCCGACCAACCTGCCCGACCGCGTCCTGCGCGTCTCGCCCGACCTGCTCCCGGCGGGCTCGGTGCGGATCGCCTCCGTCGAGATCGACGAGAAGCCGTACACGGACTTCGACGCGGACGCCCTGACCGTGCGGCTGCCCGATGTCCAGGGGCGGGTGAAGGTCAAGGTCCGGCTGCGTCCAGTGGCCAAGAAGTAGCGCTCAACGGGGGGCGCCCCAACCAGAGGGGAAAGCAATGACTCTCAACGTCAAGGAACGCCGGAACAAGACGGGCACCGTACTCGTCGCCACCGGTGAGATCAACAGCGAGACATCCGGAGCGCTGCTCCAGGCCCTGCTGCCGCTGGTCCGTGAGGGCAAGCCGCTGAAGATCGACCTCACGGCGGTCACCTACGTGTCCAGCGCGGGCCTGCGCACCCTGCTCGTCGTCTACCGCGAGGCGCAGCACGCCGGCGTCGCCGTCACCCTCTACGGGGTGAGCGAGGAAGTCCGGTTCGTCATGTCGGCGACCGGCTTCCTCGACTTCTTCGAGACCGGCGAGGCGGCGGCCGCGGCCGCCAAGGCCAAGGCCAAGGCCGCGCGATGAGCGAGGCCCAGGCCGAGCAGGTCCTGCGGGTGGACGCGTACCCGACCCACGAGGTGGGCGGGTACCGCGTCCGCGCCGGCAAACCGTTCCCCTTCGGGGCCAATGTGGTCCCCGGCGGGGTCAGCTTCTCCGTCTTCTCCGACCAGGCCACCTCCATGACCCTGGTCATCTTCAAGCGCGGAGAGCCCGAGCCGATGGCCGAGCTGGAGTTCCCCGAGGAATTCCGCACCGGCAGCGTCTTCGCCATGACGGTCTTCGGCCTCGACCACGAGAACATCGAGTACGGGTACCGGGCCGACGGCCCCTACGACCCGGTCAGCGGCCACCGCTTCGACGCCCGGCAGGTCCTCTCCGATCCGTACGCCCGGCTGATCGCCGGCCGCGACGTGTGGGGCGTGGAGCCGGACTACAGCCGGGGCTACCAGTACCGCTCCCGCGTCTGCCTCCAGGACTTCGACTGGGGCGACGACACCCCGCTGGGCATCCCCGCCGAGGACCTCGTCGTCTACGAGACCCACGTGCGCGGCTTCACCCGGCACCCCTCCTCGGGGGTCACCGCCCCCGGCACCTTCGCGGGGCTGCGCGAGAAGATCCCGTACCTGAAGGAACTCGGGGTGAACTGCGTCGAGCTGCTCCCCGTGTTCGAGTTCGACGAGAGCGACAACCCGCGCTCCAACCCGGAGACCGGCGAGAAGCTCTTCGACTACTGGGGCTACAACACCGTCTCGTTCTTCGCCCCGAAGGCCGGCTACGCGGCCACCGGGCGGTACGGGATGCAGGGCGACGAGTTCCGCACCCTGATCAAGGACCTGCACGCGGCGGGCATCGAGGTCATCCTCGACGTCGTCTTCAACCACACCGCGGAAGGCAACGAGCACGGGCCGACGATCTCCTTCAAGGGGCTCGACAACTCCACGTACTACATGCTCACGCCCGAGGGGTACTACTTCAACTTCAGCGGCACGGGCAACACCGTCAACTGCAACCACCCCGTCGTGCGCAACTACGTGCTCGACTGCCTGCGCCACTGGGTCGCCGACTACCACATCGACGGCTTCCGCTTCGACCTCGCGGCCATCCTCGGCCGGGCCCTGGACGGCACCCCGCTGCCCAACCCGCCGCTGCTGGAACTGCTCGCCTACGACCCCGTCCTTCGGCACACCAAGCTCATCGCCGAGGCCTGGGACGCGGGCGGCCTCTACGAGGTCGGCAACTTCCCGGCCTACGGCCGCTGGGCGGAGTGGAACGGGAAGTACCGCGACACCGTACGCCGCTGGCTCAAGGGCGACGCCGGGGTCACCGGTGAGCTGGCCACCCGCATCGCCGGCTCGCCGGACCTCTACTCCAGCCGCGGTACCGCCGCCTCGGTCAACTTCCTGACCGCGCACGACGGCTTCACCCTCGCGGACCTGGTCTCGTACAACGACAAGCACAACGAGGCCAACGGCGAGAACAACAACGACGGGGCCAACGACAACAACAGCTGGAACTGCGGCGCCGAGGGGCCGACCGAGGACCCCGAGGTCAACCGGCTGCGGACCCGGCAGATGAAGAACGCCCTCGCCATCCTCTTCACCAGCCAGGGCATCCCGATGCTCCTGGCCGGGGACGAGGTCGCGCGGACGCAAGCGGGCAACAACAACACGTACTGCCAGGACAACGAGCTCTCCTGGTTCGACTGGGACCAGGTAGACGACAACACCGAACTGCTCCGGTTCACGCGGGAGATGATCGCCTTCCGCAAGCACCACCGCGAGCTGCGCTCCACCGCCCACCCCACCGGACAGGTCCGCGAGAACCTCGGCCTGCCGGACATCAGCTGGCACGGGGAGCGGGCCTGGCAGCCCGACTGGTCGCAGGAGAGCCGGCTGCTGGCGGTGGCCCGCTGCGGCACCGGCGACGACGACGTGGTGTACGTGGCCATGAACTCGCACTGGGAGTCGCACGACCTGGAGCTGCCCGCCCTGCCCGGCGGCCGCAGCTGGCACCTGTTCGCCGACACGGGAGCCGAGGCGCCGCACGACATCCGCACCCCGGGCACCGAGCAGGAGCTGGACAACGCCGGGAAGTACCTGATCGGCCCGCGCTCGGTCGTGATCCTGGTGGGCCGTACCAACGATCCCGAGCGCTTCGACACGCCCTGACCGAAGGAGACCTGACATGCCGCTTTCCGTGTCCCTGAGCATCGAGGGCGACACCACCGTGATCGAGCTGACGGGCGAACTGGACGCCAAGACCGCACCGGAGTTCCACCAGACCATCGAGAAGGCAGCCGGCCACGGCACCACCACCGTCGAGATCAGGATGGCGGGCGTGGGCTACATGGCCAGCGCCGGACTGCGCTCCCTGGTCTTCGCCCAGCAGAAGGTCGCGAACAACGTCACCATCAAGGTGGTCGGTGCCATCGAGCCCGTCTCCCGGACCATCCGGACGGCCGGACTCGACCGCAGCATCGTCCTCTCCGATGAGTGACCACCGTGACTGACATGGTCGAACTGGCGAGGACGTCCCGCGTACTGGAGGTGCCCGCGACGGTGGGGGCACTGGGCGACATCGCCTCGTTCGTCCTGCGGCTGGCCGGACGGGCGGGCCTGGACAAGGGCTCCGCCTACCGGCTCCGGCTGGCCGTGGACGAGCTGGCCACGAACATCGTGATGCACGGGTACCGGGGCGGCGACGGACGGATCACCGTCCGCGGCCGCTCCGGCCCGGGCGGAGTCCGGATCACGATCGAAGACGCCGCACCCGCCTTCGACCCCGTCGAAGGCCGCCTCCCGCCCGCCCCCGGGGTTCCACCCGAGGACCGGCGGATCGGCGGCCTCGGCATCCACCTGGCGCTGACCAGCGTGGACGAGTTCAACTACGTGCACAGGGACGGCCGCAACATCAGCACACTCACTGTGAAGGCTGAGGGGACGGACCCATGCCCTCCACGACCGTGATCATCCTCGACGAGTACCCGCCCCCGCCGCCCGAGCTACTGGCGGCGCTGCGGACCATGGACGCGCGACTCGTCGCCAGAACGCTGGCGGAGCTCCGGGACGGCCCGCAGGACCTGCTGCCCGTCGCGGACGTACTGCTCGCCCCCGCCGAAACCGACGGGGAGGCCGTACGGCTGGCCGTACGCCGGCTGCGCCGCTGGGCCGGGGCGCCCATCGTCGTCGTCTGGACGGTGACCGAGTTCGCCGCCCTGGAGGAACACGTCCGGATCGGGCACGACTACCTCGTACCGCCCTTCCTGCCCGCCCTCGTCGGGGCCCGGCTGCACAGCTGCTCGGAGCGCGCCGGACTCGGCCGCACCCTGCGCGAAGCCGACGCCCGCGCCGAACTCATGGGATACGAGAAGGAACTGGAGATCGGCCGGGAGATCCAGGCGGGCTTCCTGCCGGAATCGCTGCCGGTCCCCGAGGGCTGGGAGATCGACGTCCGGTTCCGGCCGGCCCGGCAGGTCGCCGGGGACTTCTACGACGTCTTCGAGATCTCCCGCGGCCGCCGGCTCGCCCTCGTCGTCGCCGACGTCTGCGACAAGGGCGTGGGCGCGGCGCTCTTCATGGCACTCATCCGCTCGCTGCTGCGGCACACCGCCGAGAACAGCGGCCTCCAGCACCTGGTCGCCGCCGGGCGCACCGGTGGCAGCAGACGCATCCCGGTGGTCGGCGCCACCCCGCTGCTCAACGCGGTCACCGCCACCAACGGCTACCTCACCCGCAACCACCTGCGACAGGGCTACTTCGCCACCCTCTTCTTCGGGGTGCTGGACCCGGTCACCGGCAGCCTCGTCTACATCAACGGCGGCCACAACCCGCCCCTCCTGCTGCCCGCCGACGGCAGCCCGCCCGTCGCCCTCGAGGTCACCGGGCCGGCCGTCGGGGTGCTGCCCGACTGCGTCTTCACCCTCGGCTACGCCCAGTTGAACCCCGGCGACACGCTCTTCGTGTTCACCGACGGGGTCCCCGAGGCCCGCTGCCCGAACGGCAGCTTCCTCGGTGACGAACGGATGCTGGAACTGCTCGCCGGAACCCAGGTGAGCGGCAAGTCCGTGGTCGACCGGATGGACCTGGCGGTGCGCGAGCACACCGGCACCGCCGAACAGCACGACGACGTCACCATGCTGGCCCTGCACCGACCACGCGCGGCGCGGGGGCCGCACGTGGACGGTGCCCGCCACCAGGTGGTGGCCTAGATGACCCGCACCATCGTGGTGCACTCGCACCGCGGCGGCACCGGGAAGTCCTCGGTACTGGCGAACCTCGCGCTGCTCCTCGCGGCCGAGGGACGCCGGGTGGGGCTGGTGGACACCGACATCCAGTCACCCACCCTGGACCTGCTGTTCCGGCTCGGACCGGGCGCCTCGCTGGCCGACTACCTGCTCGGCCGCTGCGAGATCGAGACCGCGGCCCAGCAGGTGGGCGACGCTTCCCTTCCGGCAGGGGGCCTGTACGTCGTACCGGCCCGGACCGGGACCGCCGCCCTGCGCGAGATCATGACCAGCGGATACGACGTGGGGCTGCTTCCGGAGGGCTTCGACCGGCTGGCCGGGCACTACGCCCTCGACGTACTGCTGCTCGACACCCACGCCGGGCTCAACAACGAGTCGGTGACCGCCATGGCGAGCGCCGACGTACTGATGATCATGGCCCGGGCCGACCGGATCGACCTCTCCGGGGTCGAGGAGACCATCGCCCTCGCCGGGCGGCTGGCCTGCCGGCGGATCCTCGTACTGAGCATGGCTCCCGAAGGCATCGACCGGGAAGAGGCCCGGCGGCGCGCCGAAGAGGTCTATGGCGCACCCCTGGCCGGAATCCTTCCGTACTCGCCGGAAATGGCGGCGCTGTACGGAGAGCGCATATTCGCAGAAGCCCATCCCGACCACCCCCTGGTCGGTGAATTCCGCACCATCATCTCGGCGTTGGACGCACGTGACGAAGTATCGCGTGCCTGACGCCGCCCCCTTACGCCCCCCAGTAGGGGCCGTGTTGAATCGGCAGCGAATCCAGAACAAGGAGAGAATCATGAAGATTCTCGTCGTCATGACGGCCAAGGCCACGCTCCATCTGCTGGACGGCGAACAGCACCCCTCGGGATTCTGGGCCGAGGAATTCGTCGTTCCTTATCAGCTCTTCAAGGCAGCCGGCCACACCGTGGACGTGGCGACGATCGGGGGCCGGGCGCCGACCGTCGACCAGACGAGCATCGACCCCCGGTTCCTCCAGTGGGTCCGCCCGCAGGGCTCCCCGAACGAGGACGAGGCCAACGCGGCCGAGTACGTCCGGGTCATCGAGAACACCCCGCAGCTCACGTCCCCCCTCGCGCTGGAGTCCCTGACCGAGAAGGACCTCGCCGACTACGACGGCGTGTACGTCAGCGGCGGCCACGGCGCCATCGGCGACCTGCCGAAGTCCGACGAGCTCGCGCAGATCCTGCGCTGGGTCATCGCCCAGGACAAGCCGCTCGCCACCGTGTGCCACGGCCACACCTCGCTGCTCGCGCTGCGCGACGGCGAAGGCCGCTGGCCCTTCGAGGGCTACCGGATGACGGCCTTCTCGCACGCCGAGGAGCTCGTCACGAACATGGCCGGCCGGCTCCCGCTGATCCTCGAGGCCGAGCTCACCCGGCTCGGCGCCCGCTACGAGAAGGCCGAAGCGATCTGGGACTCGCACGTGGTCGTGGACCGCAAGCTGACCACCGGCCAGAACCCCTACTCCTCCAAGGCCCTCGCGGAGACGTTCCTCACGCAGCTCGCGAAGGGCTAGCACAGCCCCCGCATCCGACACCGGAAGGCAGCCATGACCAAGCGCGCGCTCAGCGACCAGCCCTTGGCCAACCCCGGGAAACTGTTCATCGGCGGCAAATGGGTACCCGCCCAGGACGGCCGTACCGAACCGGACATCAGCCCCGTCGACGGCCAGGAGATCGTGCCGGTGGCCCAGGCCACCGCCGCCGACGCGGACGCGGCCGTCGCCGCGGCCCGCAAGGCGTACGAAGAGGGTCCGTGGAGCAGACTCTCCGCGCAGGAACGCGCGCTGCGGCTGAACCGGGTCGGTGAGCTCATCGAGCGCGACCTGGAGGAGATCGCCCTGCTGGAGACCGTGGACATGGGCAAGCCGTTCGCCTTCTCCAGCACGGTCGACGCCCCCATGGCCGCGCAGCTCATGCACTACTACGCCGGCGCGGTGACCCGCGTCGACGGCTCCTCGCGGGCTCCGGCCGGCGGGCAGCTGGCCTACACCCTGCGCGAACCGCTGGGCGTGGTCTGCGCCATCACCCCGTTCAACTTCCCGCTCCTGCTGTCGATGACGAAGATCGCACCGGCGCTGGCGGCGGGCAACACGGTCGTCCACAAGCCCTCCCCGGCCACCCCGCTCACCGCCCTGAAGATCGCCGAGCTCTTCCAGGAGGCGGAGATCCCGGACGGCGTGCTGAACGTGGTCACCGGTCCCGGCGTGGAACTGGGGGAGACCCTCACCGACCACCCGGACATCGACAAGATCGCCTTCACCGGCTCCACCGCGGTCGGCCAGTCCATCATCCGCAAGGCGGCCGGCACCCTGAAGAAGGTGACGATGGAGCTCGGCGGCAAGTCCGCCAACATCGTCTTCGCCGACGCCGACCTCGACGCCGCCGAGGAGCTCGCCTTCTTCGGCATCTACTACAACAAGGGCGAGATCTGCACCGCCGGCTCCCGCCTGCTCCTGCAGCGGCCCATCCACGACGAGATGGTCGAACGCCTCGTCCGCCGGGCCGCCGCCCTCAAGCCCGGCGACCCGCGCGACCCGGCCACCCTCTTCGGGCCCCTGGCCCACCGCGGCCAGTTCGACAAGGTCAGCTCCTACATCGAGGTCGGCGAGAAGGAAGGCGCCGTCCTGCGCACCGGCGGCACCGGGTGGACGCCCGAGGGCGCCTCCACCGAAGGCCTCTACTTCCTCCCGACCGTCTTCACCGGCGTCGACAACGGGATGCGCATCGCCCAGGAGGAGATCTTCGGCCCCGTTCTGTCGATCATCCCCTTCGACACGGAGGAGGACGCCGTACGCATCGCCAACGACAGCGCGTACGGCCTCGCCGCCGGCGTCCACACCAAGGACCTGCGCCGCGCCCACCGGGTCGCCTCGCAGATCAAGGCAGGCACGGTCTGGGTCAACTGCTACAACCAGTACGACCCCTCGGTGCCCTACGGCGGCTACAAGGCCTCCGGATTCGGGCGCGAGTGCGGGCCCGAATCCCTCGAGAGCTACACCCAGACCAAGTCGGTCTGGATCGGCATGGACTGACCCCTGCCCGGAACCGGGACGGGATCGGAACCGAGACCGGCAACTGAGGAGCGTCAATGCGGACAGGCATCATCGGCACCGGACGGATCGGCACGGTCCTCGCACGGATCCTCGTGGCGGCAGGCCACGAGGTCGTGCTCGCGGGCGCCCGGGGCCCGCAGACCCTCGGCCCGCTCGTGGCCGAACTGGGACCGGCGGCCTCGGCAGCACACCCCGCCACGGCCGCCGGGCAGGCCGAACTCGTGGTGCTGATGGTGCCGTTCGACCGCGTCCGGGGGCTCCTCCCCCCGCACGCGGTGCAGGACAAGGTGCTGGTGGACGCCACCAACGCGTTCACCGGCCCGGGGGAACCCGCCGACTTCGGCGGGCGCGGCTCCAGCGAGCTGGTCGCCGAGTGGTATCCCGGCGCCCAGGTCGTGAAATCCCTGAACACCATGCACTTCGAAATGCTCGCCGTCGCCGGCACAGCGTCCGGTGAGCGCCTGGCGCATTACACGGCGGGCGACGACGGAAAAGCGAAGGAAATCGTCGCGGGAATCATCACGGATCTGGGATTCGCGCCCGTAGACACCGGCCCGCTGCACTCCGGGGGAATTCTCCAGCAACCCGGCGGGCCCCTCTTCAACCGGCCGCTCACGGAAGCGCAGGCGCTGGCATGGATATCACACTGAACGTGAACGGAAGACCCGAGCAGTTCTCGGCGCAGCCGAACGAACTGCTCGTGGAACGGCTGCGCGACGGCCTCGGACTGACCGGTACCAAGGTCGGCTGCGACACCGGCCAGTGCGGCTCCTGCGTCGTCCGGCTCGACGGCCGGTCCGTCAAGAGCTGCCTGATCCTCACGGCGTCCGCCGCCGGATCCGAGGTGGCCACCATCGAGGGCGTCACCACCCCCGGCGGGGAACTGACCGGCCTCCAGGAGGCGCTGCGCCAGGAGCACGGCACCCAGTGCGGGTTCTGCACCCCGGGCATGGTCATGGCCCTCGGCGAGCTCGTCGACAGCACCGCGGGCGGCGAGGCCCCGACCGAACCCGAGATCCGCGAGTGGCTCACCGGCAACCTCTGCCGCTGCACCGGCTACCACAGCGTCGTACGCGGCGTGCAGCGCGCCTGCGCCGCGGCCCGCGCCGAAGCGCCCGCGGCCCGCGCCGAAGCGCCCGCCGGCTCGTCCGCATCCAGCGCTGCCGGACAGGAGGCGTGAGGGACATGACCACAGTGACGGGGGAGGCCTCCCTCCCCGGCAACGGCGTCCTCGGCCGGCCGCTGGACAGCCGCGAGGACCCGCAGCTGCTGCGCGGCGAGGCCACGTACGTCGCGGACATCGACCTGCCCGGCACCGCCCACATGGCGATCCTCGGCAGCCCGGTGGCCCACGCGAAGATCCTCTCCATCGAGACCAAGGCCGCCGAGCAGCTGCCCGGCGTGCTGAAGGTGGCCACCGCGGCCGACTTCACCGACGTCATGCCGCTGCCCTGCATCTGGATCCCCGGCGGGGTCGAGAGCCACTTCCCGCCCCACCCCTACGGACTTCCCGGCGCCCGACCGGTCCTCACCGGCGACACCGTCCGCCACGTCGGCGACCCCATCGCCGTGGTCGTCGCCGAGACCCCGCGCCAGGCCGCCGCGGCGCTGGCCGCCATCGCCGTCGAGTACGAGCCGCTGCCCGTGGTCACCCGGGCCGACGAGGCGCTCGCCGAGGGGGCGCCCCAGCTGCACGAGGCCGTCCCCGGCAACCTGAACGCGTACTGGACCTGCGGCGACAAGGACCGCACGGACGCGGCCATCGCCGAGGCCGAGGTCACCGTCGAGCTCGACCTCGTCAACCAGCGCACCATCAACAGCCCCATCGAGCCCCGCGGCGCGGTCGGCGACTACCGCGCCGCCACCGGGGAGTACACGCTCTACGCCTCCACCCAGGGGCCGCACAACCACCGCTTCCTGCTCTCCGCGCTGGTCCTCGGCATCCCCTTCAACAAGCTCCGGGTGCTCGCGCCGACCGTCGGCGGCAGCTTCGGCACCAAGGGGTACCTCTACCCCGACATGGCGCTGGTCCTGCTGCTGTCCAAGGCGCTCGGCCGGCCCGTGAAGTGGGTGGACACCCGGACCGGGCTGATGAACTCCACCGTCCAGGGCCGCGACCACCGCCAGCACGTCACCCTCGCCGGCACCCGCGACGGCCGCATCACCGCCGTGCGCTGCACCAGCTACGCCAACCTCGGCGCCTACCCGTCGACGATCGGCCCCGGTGTGGCCACCGCCCTCATGGGCCGCTCCATCAGCGGGATGTACGACATCGACGCCGCGTTCTGCGAGGTCTACGCCGCCTTCACCAACACCGTCTCGCTCGGCGCCCAGCGCGGCAGCGGACGCGCCGAGGCCGCGTTCCTCATGGAGCGCCTCGTCGACCGGTACGCCTCCGAGATCGGCATGGACCCGGCGGCCGTACGGCGCAAGAACCTGGTGCCGAAGGAGAAGTTCCCGTACGACAACGGCCTCGGCTGGACCTACGACTCCGGGAACTACCAGCTGAACTTCGACCGGGCGATCGAGCTGTCGGGCTACGCCGACATGCCCGCCCGCAAGGCCGAGGCCCGCACCCGCGGCAAGCGGCTCGGCGTCGGACTCGCCACTTACGTGGCGATCTGCGGAGTCGGCCCCTCCACCCGGATGTCCAAGGAGGGCATGCTGGGCGGCACCTGGGAGAGCGCGAACATCCGGGTCCACCCCACCGGCGAGGTCACCGTCACCGTCGGCTCCGCCTCCACCGGCCAGAGCCACGGCACGGTCTTCGCCCAGGTCGCCGCCGAGGAGCTCGGCATCGACCCGGACACCGTCCAGGTCCTGGAAGGCGACACGCAGAAGGCCCCGTACGGGCAGGGCACCTACGGCTCCCGCTCCTACAGCATGGCCGCGCCCGCCGTCGCCCTCACCGCCCGGAAGATCAAGAGCAAGCTGGTCAAGGCCGGCGCCGTCTTCCTGGGCGTCCCCGAGGACAAGGTCGTCTACGCGGGCGGCAAGGTCTACGAAGAGGGCAACGAGTCCAACACCAAGACCTTCGCCGAGCTGGCGATGGCCATGTGGTACGGCTGGGGCCTGCCCCCGGAGATCGAGCCCGCCCTCGACGAGACCACCCACTTCGACCCGCCGGACTTCAACTACCCCTTCGGGACGCACGTCGCGGTCGTCGAGGTCGACGAACTGACCGGCGAGACCGAGGTGGTGGCCTACACCGCCGTCGACGACGCCGGACACATCGGCAACCCGAAGGTGGTCCTCGGCCAGATCGAGGGCAGCATCGTGCACGGCCTCGGCCAGGCCCTCATGGAGGCCGCCGAATACGACGAGAACGGGCTGCTCATCAGCTCCGACCTGAACCACTACGCCCTGCCGCGCGCCGCCGACGTGCCGTTCTTCGACCTCGACAAGACGGTCACGCCCAGCCCGCACAACCCGCTCGGCGCCAAGGGCGCGGGCGAGATCGCCACCGTCCCGCCCGCCGCGGCCGTGGTCAACGCCGTCGTCGACGCCCTCTGCGACCTGGGCGTCCGGCACATCGACATGCCGCTCACCCCCGAGAAGGTCTGGCGCCGCCTGAGAGGGGAAGCCCAGTGATCCTCACCGAGTTCGACTACGTCCGGCCCGTCGGCCTCGAAGAGGCGCTGACCCTGCTGACCGCGACGCCCGGCGCCCGGGTGCTGGCCGGGGGTCAGAGCCTGCTCCCCGACCTGCGCACCGGGGCCGGACGGGCCCGGCTGCTGGTCGACATCCGCCGGCTCGAGGAGCTGCGCGGCATCGCCCGCGGTCCCGAAGGCCTGCGGATCGGGGCCCTCACCACCCTCGCCGAGCTCTCCGCGGACCCGCTGGTCCGCGCCGGGGCACCGGAGCTGGCCGCCGCCGCCCGCGCCAACGGCGACCCCCAGGTCCGCAACCTCGGCACCGTCGGCGGCAACCTCGCCGCCGACGGCCGGGCCACCGACCTGCCGGTGGCCGCACTCGCGGCCGACGCCCTGGTCGAACTGGCCGGTCCCGGCGGGCTGTCGACCGTACCGGCCGAGGAGTTCGCGGCCTCCGGCGCACCCGCCGGCACGGTCGTCACCGCCCTGCTGGTGCCCGAGGCCGGCCGGGCCGGCGCCTTCGAGAAGACCGCCGACCGGGCCACCCGCTACCCGGTGTGCGCCACCGCCGTACGGGTCACGCCCGGCGGGCCGCGCATCGCCGTCACCGGCGCCACCGCCCGGCCGCTGCGCCTGCGCGGGGTCGAAGACCGGCTGGGCGCAGGCCCGTACACCACGGACGCCGTCCTCGCCGCCTTCCGCGCCGAGCCCCGGGAGCTGTTCGTCCCCGGGCGCGGCACCTCGGCCGAGTACCTCGGCCACCTCGCGGGGGTCCTCACGGCCCGCGCGCTGGCAAGGGCCCAGGCCCTCGCCTGACCGCACACCGCGGGCCCCCTCCCGGGGGCCCCACACGGGGGAGTTGAACGAGCAGTGGCCGACACATCGAAGACGACCACGGGGGTCAGCGTGCACCCAGCCGCACCGGCCGCGGCCAGTGCGCGAAGAGGCTCCGGCTTCTGGGTGGTGGGCGCGGTCCTCGTCCTGCTGATGCTCTCCTCCTCCGTGCCCTCCGCCCTCTACGTGCTCTACCAGGAGAAGTGGGCGCTGTCCTCCGGCACCATCACGGTGGTCTTCGCCCTGTACGCGGTCACCGTGCTCGCCGGGCTCCTGCTGTTCGGGTCGCTGTCCGACACCCTCGGCCGGCGCCCGGTCCTGGCCGCCGGGCTGATCCTGGCGATCGTCTCGATGGGGCTGTTCGCCGGGGCCCAGGGGCTGGGGCTGCTGCTCGCCGCCCGCGCGGTACAGGGCCTCGCCGTGGGCCTGGCCACCGGGGCGATGGGCGCGGCCCTGCTGGAACTCGGCCCGGCGTCCCGGCCCGCACTGGGCGCCCAGGTCAACAGCGCGGGGCCGACCGTGGGGATCGGGCTCGGCGGGATCGGGGCCGGCCTCCTCGTCCAGTTCGCCCCCGCACCGACCGTCCTGAGCTACCTGCTGCTGATCGGGGCCTTCGCCGTGACCCTGGTGGGCGTGGTCCGGATGCGGGAGAGCGCACCGGGGGCGGGCGGCCGCTTCCGGGTGGTCCCGCACCGGATCCACGTGCCCGCCGGCTCCCGCCGCACCTTCGCCGTCCTGATCCTGACCATCGTCGCGGTCTGGTCGGTCGGCGGCTTCTACCTCTCGCTCGGCCCGCACCTGGCGCTCTCGCTCCTGGAGTCCACCAACTACCTGGTCGGCGGCGGCACGGTCGCGCTGCTCGCGGGCGCGGCCACCGTGGCCCAGCTGGTGCTGGGCCGCACCGAGGCCCTGCGCACCGCCGTGCTCGGGCTGTGCGGACTGCTCGCCGGACTCGGCCTGGTCCTGCTCGCGCTCGGCCTCGGCTCGGCCGCCGTGTTCCTGGTGGCCACCGCGGTGCTCGGCTGCGGCTGGGGCGCCGCGTTCCTCGGGTCCTTCCGGGCGCTGAGCACACTCGCCGACCCGGCGCACCGGGGCGAACTGACCGCCGCCGTCTACGTGTTCGCGTACCTCGCGATGAGCGTGCCGGCGGTCCTCGCCGGGATGCTCACCAACATCCACGGGCTGCACCGCACCTCGGTCGGCTTCATGGCCGCCGTCGCCGCGGTGTGCGCGCTGGCCCTGGTGGTCACCCTGCGACTGGCCGCCCGTACGCGGGCCGAGGGGAGGGCCGCGTGAGCACCGCGGACACGGACCGGGGGGAGCTGAGGTCCGCCCTGCGCGGACTGGAGATCTTCGCCGGGATCACCGAAGAGCAGCTGGACTGGCTGGTGTCGGTCTCCCAGACGCGGATCCTCGCCGACGGGGAGGTGCTCTTCCGCGACGGCGAGGAGGCGACCGGCTTCCACGTCCTGCTCTCGGGCGGGCTGGTCGTCACGAAGGTCGTCGACGGCCGGGAGGAGGTGCTCACCCGGCACTCCACCGAGGAGGAGAGCGCCGCCGCCGAGGACCACGACGGCAAACCGTCCGCCGCCCACCGGTTCACCGGAGAGCTGCCCCTGCTCACCGAGGGCGCCTACGTGGCCACCGCGGCCGCGAGCGGGCCCTCGACCACCGTCGTGGCCTACGCGAAGCCGGTCTTCTTCGAGATGCTGACCCGCTGCCACGGGGTGGCCGCCGTGCTGATCCCCGTGCTGGCCTGGCGGATCAAGTCCTCCGAGGTGCAGGCCCGCAAACGGGCCACCGTGGAGGCACTCGGCACCCTGGCCGCCGGCCTCGCCCACGAGCTGAACAACCCGGCGGCCGCGGTGGCCCGGGCCGCGCAGGAACTGGCCCCCGCCCTGGACCGGCTCACGCGCACCGCCCAGGACTGGGGCGCGGCCGCCACCGGCGCGGAGCGCTCCGTATTCGACCGGCTGACGGACGAGCTGGACAAGTCGGCGCCACCGGTGACCACCGACGCGCTGGCCCAGGCCGACGCCGAGGAGGAGATCGCCGACTGGGCGCAGGAGGCGGGCACCGAACGGCCCGGCCTGCTCGGCTCGGGGGTCTCGGACCTCGGGCTGGAGCTCGGCTGGCTGCTGGAACGGCTGGAGGGCGTCGGCGAGCCGTCCCTGCCGGCCGCCCTCGACCACCTGGCGGCCCTCCTGGAGATCCGCTCGCTGGCCGCGGAGCTACGGGCGGCCGGTCCGCGGATCTCTCAACTCGTCTCCGCCACCCGCGATTACGCCAATCTCGACCGCGCCCCCGAGCAGCGCTTCCAGGTCACCGACGGACTGGAGAACACGCTGGTCGTCCTGCGTGCCAAGCTCGCCGGGATCAGTATCGTGCGGGAGTACGAATCCGGCCTGGCCGAACTGACGGGCTATCCCAGCGAGTTGAACCAGGTGTGGACCAACCTGGTCGACAACGCGGCCGAGGCCATGGAGGGCTCCGGCGTCCTGACCCTGCGCGCCCGCGCCGAGGGCATCTGCATGGTCGTGGAGATCACCGATACCGGACGCGGCATCCCGGAGGAATCCCTGCCGCGGATCTTCGAACCCTTCTACACCACCAAGGACGTGGGCAAGGGCACGGGCCTGGGGCTGCACCTCAGCTACCGCATCGTGACCCAGCGCCACCACGGGTCCATCACGGCCCGTTCGCGTCCGGGCGAGACCCGGATGGTGGTCCGGCTGCCCTTCGCCGGCGGCGCCTAGTCCTGCGCCCCACCTGCCGCAACACCCGAAGTTCCCACCTCCACCAGTTGATCGAACGGAGTCGACATGGCCAAGTACGACATATCCAAGCTGCACCCGGTGTTCGTGCGCCAGATGGAAGCGCTGGCCGCCCTGGACATCGAGGCGGTCATGAAGAACTACACCGACGACGCGGTGCTGTTGCGCTTCGAGGGTGTCTCGGTCGGCATCGACGCCGTTCGCGAGACGTTCACCGGGTATCTCACGGTGAAGCCCACCCTGGTCGAGCTCCAGGAGTACATCGAGACGGACGACACCATCTTCTACCGGGCGATCATGAACCTGAACGGCGAACCGGAGCACGCGTTCGGGACACTTGTGGTCCGCGATGGCCGAATCTGGAGGCAGACGGCCGGTTTCGGCGGCTGAGAGCAGAAATCTGGGTAGCGTGTGCGGGGAGGGCGTTACACGTACGCCCTCCCCGTATGTGTGGCACGCCGTAGATATATGCAAGTAGATATATGCAAGCAGTGGCGAAGGGGAGGCCATGGAGCGCGAAACCGGACGGATCGAGGCATTCAGTGATGGCGTATTTGCCATCATCATTACGATCCTCGTGTTGGAATTGAAAGTTCCGGAAGAAACGGGATCCGAGTTCTGGCACGGAGTCCGGGAACAGTGGCCGCATTATGCCGCCTATGTGGTGAGCTTCCTCATCATCGGCGTGATGTGGGTGAATCACCACACCATCTTCAGTCACCTCAAGCGGGTTGACCGTCCGCTGTTGTTCCTGAATCTCCTGGTGCTCATGGTGGTATCGGTGATTCCGTACACCACCAACGTCCTCGCCGAACACCTCATGGAAGACGGCTCCGCCAACCCGGCGGCCGTGCTCTACAGCCTCGTCACCGTGGCCTATGCCTTGGCGTTCCTGGCCTTCTGGTGGTACGTCACCCGGGTCGGGCACCTCTTCCACGAGCACGTCGACAAGGAAGGCGCCCGGGCCACCCGTATCCGCTTCGGCCTCGGTGCCATCGCCTACCCGTTGACCGTCGTCCTGGCGTTCTACTCCGCACCGCTCACTCTTGTCGCGCACTTCCTGATCGCGATCTACTATGCGGCGAACCAGATCCCCATCCCCCTCGTGGTAGAGGAAGAGCGGCTCGATTCTGCCAGCGACCTCAGGAAGTAGCCGCCGGGGCCTACGGCCGTTCTCCGCGGTCAAGTAGGGTATTGGATCTAGCTGGTCGCGGGGGAGGCCCAGATGGCTCGCGTAGTCCTGCCGGAGGAATCCACGAAGGAAATCTCCGAATTGATCGATGTCCTGATCTCTCTTCTCTTCGAGTCCTTACCCCGGCGGGACCAGCGAAACTGGGCCCGCGTTTATCTGAACGGCCTCGTGCGGACTAAAGGGAAGAAAACAATCCGCAACATCGCCGGAACCGGAGCCAGTTCCGTAGAGCAGAGCCTTCAGCAGTTCATCAGCAAGTCGCCCTGGGACTGGACCCCGGTCCGCCGCTCCCTCGCGCAGCACCTCGAACGCACCGCACAGCGCCCGTTGGCCTGGGTGCTTCAGCCCATGGTCATAGAGAAGGCCGGCGACCGCTCGGTCGGCGTCGGCCGGCAGTTCGTCCCGCAGCTCGGCCGCACCGCCAACTGCCAGCAGGCCAGCGGGATCTGGCTCGCCTCCAGCGAGGCCAGCTTCCCGGTCGAGTGGACCCTCACCCTCCCCGGTCCCTGGACCAGCGAACTCCTGCGTCGCCGCAGGGCCGGAATCCCCGACACGGCCCGCTCCCTCACCCCCGCCCAGGACGCCGTACACGCCGTCCAGCGAATGGCCGCCAGCTGGCAACTCCAGCGCCGGCCCGTGGTGATGGAGGTCGCCAACGGCGATCTCCCGCAGAGCATCGAGTCCTTCGCCCTCCAGGACATCCCCTTCGTCTTCAAGGTCGACGGCTCGCTGCCCGTCTCCTTCGGCGGCACCGGCCGGCACAAACCGGGCCCGCACACCGCGCCCGCCCGCGAGCTCATCGACTCCCTGCGCTCCCAGCGCCGCGTCGTCGAGTGGACCCGGCACGGCCGGGCCGAGGGTGCGGTGACCCTGCTGACCTCGGCCTCGATCTTCGCCACCCCCAGCGAGGACCGGCCTGCACCCGCGCCCACCACCCCGCTGCTGCTGGTCGGAGCCTGGACCGAAGCCGCCCTGCTGCCCTCGGAGTTCTGGATCACCAACATCGGCGACCGGCCCCTCGCCCAGCTGTTCCTGCTCGCCAAGCTCACCGACCGCGTCTCCCTCGACTACACCGAGACCTGCGAACCCGTGGGCATCAGGGACTTCGAGGGGCGCTCCTTCCGCGGCTGGCACCACCACGCCACCCTGGCGAGCGTGGCCCACGCGGCCAGACTCCTCAGCGCGTCGCGGGACCGCGTGACCGACGTCGGTCCCGCCGGACGGAGTCTGGGGGAATACGCCGGACCCGCCCGCACCAGCGCCCCCCGCTCCGCCACCGCGGCCCGGCCACCCGCCGTCCTGCCGCCGCGGCCGCTCATCCCCGGGCAGACCCCCAGACGCGAGTACATCCGCTGATGCTCGACATAGCCGACGAGCTACGCGCGTGGTGTGCCGCGCGCCGGGAATTCGCCCTGGCCACCGTGGTGGCCGTCAGCGGGAGCGCGCCGCGCGGACCGGGCGCCTCGCTCGCCGTCGACGACCGGGGCACCGCCCTCGGCTCCGTCTCCGGGGGCTGCGTGGAATCCGCCGTCCACGAACTGTGCCTCGACGCCATCGAGTCCGGCGAAGGCGGCCTGCACCGCTTCGGATACAGCGACGACGACGCCTTCGCCGTGGGACTCACCTGCGGGGGAGTCCTCGACGTCCTGGTCACCCCGGTGCGCGGCGGCGACCCCGTCCGGCCGGTCCTCGGCTCGGTGCTCGACGCCGCCGCGGGCGGGACGCGGGCCGCACTGGCCCGGGTGGTCTCCGGCCCGCCGCCGCAGCTCGGCCGGGCCCTCGCCGTCCGCGCCGACGGATCGTACGAGGGCGGGCTGGGCGGCGGCGCGGCCCTGGACCGGGAGGCGGCCGACCGGGTACGCGCCCTGCTGCTGGCGGGGCGCACCGGCACCGCCGAACTCGGCACGGCGGGCGGGCTGTGCGGGGAACCGCTCACCCTGCTGGTCGAGTCGGCCGCCGAAAAGCCCCGGCTGATCGTCTACGGGGCCATCGACTTCGCCGCCGCCCTCGCCCGGATGGGCGCCTTCCTCGGACACCGGGTCACCGTGTGCGACGCCCGGCCCGTCTTCGCGACCCCGGCCCGCTTCCCCGGCGCCGACGAGGTGATCGTCGACTGGCCGCACCGGCACCTGGCCGCCGAATGGGACGCGGGCCGGCTGGACTCCCGTACCGCCGTCTGCGTCCTCACCCACGACGCCAAATTCGACGTACCGCTGCTGTCCCTCGCCCTACGGCTGCCGCTGACCTACGTCGGAGCCATGGGATCGCGGCGCACCCACGCCGAACGGGTGGAGCGGCTGCGCGCGGAAGGGGTGCCGAGGCAGGCGCTGGCCCGGCTGCGCTCCCCGATCGGCCTCGACCTGGGCGGCGCCACCCCCGAGGAGACCGCGCTGGCCATCGCCGCCGAGTTCACGGCGGTCCGGCACGGTGGATCGGCCCTCCCGCTGGCGGCAGGCCGCCGTCCGATCCACCACCGCAGGACCAAGGTCCCGTAGGAAACGACCAGACGGCCCGGAATGTCCTGGACGATCGGCCCGGGCGGTGTAAACCCCAGGTCATGGGAGAATGAAGTACGTGCGTTTCCTCGGCTGCCCTGTCGAGGCCATAGAAGGATCCTTCGATCGACTGGGATGTTCAGCACGTGCGTTTCCTCAATGACCAGAAGCCGCCGTACGACCTGACGTACGACGATGTGTTCATGGTGCCGAGCCGCTCCGCGGTCGGTTCCCGTCAGGGCGTCGACCTCTCCGCGCCCGACGGCACCGGCACCACCATTCCGCTCGTCGTGGCGAACATGACCGCCATCGCGGGTCGCCGGATGGCCGAGACGGTCGCCCGCCGCGGCGGCATCGTCGTCATCCCGCAGGACATCCCGATCGAGGTCGTCACCGACGTCATCTCCTGGGTGAAGACCCGCCACCTCGTGCTCGACACCCCGATCACGCTGGCGCCCACGCAGACCGTGGCCGACGCGCTGTCCCTGCTGCCCAAGCGCGCGCACGGCGCGGGCGTCGTCGTCGACGGCGAGGGCCGACCGATCGGCGTCGTCACCGACCACGACCTCACCGGCGTGGACCGCTTCACCCAGCTCTCCGAGGTCATGTCGAAGGAGCTGCTGCTCATCGACGCCGACATCGACCCCCGCGAGGCCTTCAACAAGCTCGACGCGGGCCACCGCAAGCTGGCCCCGGCCGTCGACAAGGACGGCAGGCTCGTCGGCATCCTCACCCGCAAGGGCGCGCTCCGCGCGACCCTGTACACGCCGGCCACAGACGCCAACGGCAAGCTGCGCATCGCGGCCGCCGTCGGCATCAACGGCGACTTCGCGGCCAAGGCCAAGCAGCTGCTCGACGCGGGCGTGGACACGCTCGTCATCGACACCGCGCACGGCCACCAGGAGTCGATGATCAACGCGATCAAGGCCGTCCGCGCCCTGGACCCGCAGGTCCCGATCGTGGCCGGCAACATCGTCGCCGCCGAGGGCGTCAAGGACCTCATCGAGGCCGGCGCGGACATCATCAAGGTCGGTGTGGGCCCCGGCGCCATGTGCACCACCCGCATGATGACCGGCGTGGGCCGCCCGCAGTTCTCCGCGGTGCTGGAGTGCGCGGCGGAGGCCAAGAAGTACGGCAAGCACGTGTGGGCCGACGGCGGCGTCCGTCACCCGCGCGACGTGGCGATGGCGCTGGCCGCCGGTGCGTCGAACGTCATGATCGGTTCTTGGTTCGCCGGTACGTTCGAGTCCCCGGGCGACCTGCAGCAGTCCGCCGACGGGCGCTGGTACAAGGAGTCCTTCGGCATGGCGTCGGCGCGTGCGGTGCAGAACCGTACGTCGGAGGAGTCGGCCTACGACCGGGCCCGCAAGGGTCTGTTCGAGGAGGGCATCTCCACCTCGCGGATGTTCCTGGACCCGGCCCGCCCGGGTGTCGAGGACCTGATCGACTCGATCATCGCCGGTGTCCGCTCGTCGTGCACCTACGCCGGCGCGGGTTCCCTCGCGGAGTTCGAGGAGAACGCCGTGGTCGGCGTCCAGTCCGCCGCGGGCTACGCGGAGGGCAAGCCGCTGCACGCCAGCTGGAACTAGGCCCTTTTCCCGCAGCCCCGGTCGCCTGCCGACCGGGGGCTGCGGCACACCCGGGCCCGCCATGGCCGCCGGGCCTCCGCCCCAGCCTGCCGCGCCTCAAACGCCGGCGGGGCTGGGTTGTGCCCGCCGGCGGCACCCAAAAGCGCAGCCGAGCCCAAATCCAGCCTCGCCGGCGTTTGAGGCGCCGCCGGAGGCATGTCCAGCCCCGCCGGCGATTGAGGCGCGGGGCCGGGCAGAGCCCGGTGGGGGCGGGGCGGAGCCCCGGCAACCCTTCGGCGCGCCGTTCAACCGGTCGGCGACCGGCCCGGCGGGATACGTCAAGCGGCGGACAGGCCCACCGCGAGGGGCTCGGCCGCCGCGTAGCGCACCCGCAGCCGAGTGCCGCGGCCTGGTCGCGCCGTTCACAGATGGCACGCGGCGCGTCCGTCAGTAACGGGAAGGATGCGGGCCCGGAGGTGAACTGTGCACACCCGCACGGTACTTCGGGATCCGCACGGTCACCTTCAGGCCCGCGCCGATGCCCGTCTCGATGACCGGCCCGTACGCGTCCCCGTACACCTGCCGGATCCGCTCGTCGATGTTGGGCAGGCCGATGCCGGAGGAGGAGCCGGCGTGTTCCCCGGCCAGGATCCGGCGCAGCAGTGCCGGGTCCATCCCGATCCCGTTGTCCTCGACGGTGATCACCGCGTCGGCGCCCGCGTCCCGGGCGGTGATGGTGATCCGGCATTCCTCGGGGGAGTCCTCCAGTCCGTGCTTCACGGCGTTCTCCACCAGCGGCTGGAGACACAGGAACGGCAGCGCCACCGGCAGTACCTCCGGCGCCACCTGCAAGGTCACCTTCAGCCGGTCCCCGAACCGGGCCCCGGCCAGCGCCAGGTACTGCTCGATGGAACGCAACTCCTCGGCGAGCGTGGTGAATTCGCCGTGCCGCCGGAAGGAGTACCGGGTGAAGTCGGCGAACTCCAGCAGCAGGTCCCGGGCCCGCTCCGGATCCGTCCGGACGAACGAGGCGATCGCGGCCAGCGAGTTGAAGATGAAGTGCGGGGAGATCTGTGCCCGCAGCGCCTTGATCTCCGCCTCCATCAGCCGGGTCCGCGACCGGTCCAGCTCCGACAGCTCCAGCTGTACGGACACCCACCGCGCGACCTCCGTCGCGGCCCGCACCAGCACCGCGGACTCCCGCGACCCGTAGGCCACCAGCGCCCCCAGCATCCCGTCCTCGCCCGTCAGCGGGGCCACCACCGCCCACTTCAGCGGACAGCCGGGCCGCTGGCATTCGGTCCGCACGCTCTGGCCACGCCCCGACTCCAGCATCACCGCGACCCGGGCCATCGCCCGCCGCTGGTGGTGATCGGCGCCCGGGCCGTCCCAGGCCAGCACCGACTCCCGGTCGGTCAGGCACAGCGCCTCCGTCCCCAGCAGCGACCGCAGCCGCCGGGCGGCCTTGCGGGCGGCGTCCTCGGTCAGCCCGGCCCGCAGCGGGGGAGCGGCCAGCGAAGCCGTGTGCAGGGTGTGGAACGTGGCCCGCTCCACCGGCGTCCCGAGGTCCAGCCCGGCCGCCCGCTCACCGCGCCGGGCCTGCCACCGGCCCGCCAGCCAGCCCGCGCCCAGCAGCAGGGCCGCGCCCGCGACCGCGAGCACCACCAGAGCCGTCCCGTTCACCGGGCACCCCCCGCGGCCCGGTCCCCGGCCGCCACGTCCTCCGGCAGGTGCAGCCGCGCCAGGGTGGCAGCCGTCCCCGCCGGGATCCGCGACCGGGTGCCCAGCGACACCAGCACCATCGTCAGGAACCCGAGCGGCACGGACCAGGCCGCCGGCCACGCCAGCAGGGTGTGCGCCCAGCCCGCCGGGGCCAGCCCGCCCCGGGTCGCGAGCACCGCGCTGAGCGCCGCGCCGCCGCCCGTGACCAGCCCGGCCACCGCCCCGGGCGGGGTCAGCCGCCGCCACCAGATGCCCAGGACCAGCAGCGGACAGAACGACGAGGCCGACACGGCGAAGGCCAGCCCCACCGCGTCCGCGACCGGCACGTCACGGGCCGCCACGCTCCCGGCCAGCGGCACCAGCATCGCCAGCAGCACCGCGAAGCGGAAACTGCGCACCCCGCGCGTCGGCAGCAGGTCCTGGTGCAGCACCCCCGCCACCGCCATGGTCAGACCCGAGGCCGTCGACAGGAACGCAGCGAAGGCTCCCCCGGCCAGCAACGCCCCCAGCAGCTCACCGAGCAGCCCGCCCAGCATCCGCTCGGGCAGCACCAGCACCGCCGCGTCCGCGTCGCCGGTGAGGGCCAGCTCGGGCGCGTAGATCCGGCCCAGAGCCCCGTACACCGGCGGCAGCAGGTAGAACACCCCGACCAGGCCGAGCACGACCAGCGTGGTGCGCCGCGCGGCCCGCCCGTTGGGGCTGGTGTAGAAGCGCACCGCCACGTGCGGCAGGCCCATGGTCCCGAGGAAGGTGGCCAGGATCAGCCCGTACGTCGCGTACAGCCGGTACTCCCAGTGGTCCCCCGACAGCGGCTCCGACCAGCTGGACACGCCCAGGCCGGCCTCCGCCCGGGTGGCGGGGACGGGCGTGTCCGGGGCGAACTCCAGCCGCGCGTCGGCCCGTACGGAATGCTGCCCGGCCGCGAGGGTCAGCGGGACCGCGTCGTACGTCCGCCCGTCCACCTGCCCGGTCACCGTCAGCGTCAGCGGCGCCTCCACCGACAGCCGGACGTCCTCGGCCACCGTCACCGAGGTGTGCGCGCGGAAGACGGCCGGCGCGTCGAACGTGGCCCGCGGCGCGCCGTCCCCGGCCCAGGCAGCGACCAGGAAGAAGGCGGGGACCAGCAGCGCGGTGAGCTTGAGCCAGTACTGGAAGGCCTGCACGAAGGTGATGCTGCGCATCCCGCCGGCGGCCACGGCCGCGCTCACCACGAAGGCCACCACCACCCCGCCCACCCAGTGCGGGGCCCCGGTCAGGATCTCCAGGGTCAGGCCCGCGCCCTGCAACTGCGGCAGCAGGTACAGCCAGCCGACCCCGACCACGAACAGCACCGCGATCCGGCGCACGGTCTGGGACTCGAGCCGGGCCTCGGCGAAGTCCGGCAGCGTGTACGCGCCCGAGCGGCGCAGCGGGGCCGCCACCAGCACGAGCAGCACGAGGTACCCGGCGGTGTACCCCACCGGGTACCAGAGCATCTCGGGCCCCTGGAGCAGCACCAGCCCGGCCACGCCGAGGAAGGACGCGGCGGAGAGGTACTCCCCGCTGATCGCGGCCGCGTTGAGTCGGGGGCCGACGGTGCGGGAGGCGACGTAGAAGTCGGAGGTGGTCCGGGATATGCGCAGGCCGAGCGCGCCGACGAGGACGGTGGCGAGGACGACGACGGCGACGGCGGTCAGCGCGTACGTCTGGTTCACCGGGGGTCCTTCGGCCGGGGGAGGGTGACGGGAGTCTATGCAGGGCCGCCGACCTGGCAACAGGCGCGATCCGGCCCGTACCGGTGGGGGTGCGGGTGCCGCTGCGCGGCTTGTCCCCCACCCCGCCCCTTCCCGAAACCGGGGGCTCCGCCCCCGGACCCCCGCGCCTCAAACGCCGGCGGGGCTGAATCCTCAGCCCGCCCGGCGTTTGCGGACACGGGCGCGGAGCGCACGTACGGGGTCTGGGGCGGAGCTCCAGGGAACGGTGGAAGGGCGGGTAGGGGACGGGCCCCGCGCAGCGGTGGCGGGTCAGACGGCCGGGTCGCGGTGTTCCGCGCAGTCGCGGAGGGCGATCTCCAGCTCGACGTACGACTCCTCCGCCCGCCGGAAGGCCAGCGTCAGCGCGGCCTCGGCCCGCGGCGGCACCTGCCCGCGGACCCCCTCGCCCGCCTCGTAGAGGACATCGGCCCAGCGCGCGGCAGCACTCCGCAGCCGGGCCAGGAGCGCCTCCGCCTCGGCCGGCCCGGCCGGCACGCTGCGCGGCAGTCCGGTCAGCGCGTCGAGCAGAGCCTGGATTTCCGACATCACGCTCCTCCCGCGCCGGAAGATCCACGATACGCGGGCACGAAGCCGTCGACGGCCGACGGCCCCGCCGGATCGCCGTACGCCACTCGCCGTGCGACGAACGGCAGCCCGCCGCCGCCGGACGGTCGCCCGACCGCCGGACGCGCGCCCCGGCCGCCCGGACGGCGGTGGGCCGGGCCGGCCCAGGGTCAGCCGGTGGCGTGCCGCATGAGCAGGTCGCGTAGCTCCCGCGCATGGCGACGGCTCACCTGGAGCTCCGCCGATCCCACCCGGACGCTGGTCGTGCCCGCGTCCAGCCGGAGTTCGTCGATCCGGGCCAGGGCCACCAGGTGGCGGCGGTGGATCCGTACGAAGCCACGGGCCGCCCACCGCTCCTCCAGCGTGGACAGCGGGATGCGGACCAGGTGACTGCCCTCGTCGGTGTGCAGGCGGGCGTAGTCGCCCTGCGCCTCGACGTACGCGATGTCCGCGATCGCCACGAACCGGGTGACGCCGCCCAGCTCGACGGCTATCTGCTCCGGCGCGCGGTCGGTGACGGCGACCTCGGCCGCCCGGCGCGGCGGCAGCGCCAGCTGCGCCTCCCCGGGCTGCCCCAGCTGTGCGCAGGCCCGCCGCACGGCCTCGGCCAGCCGCTCCGGGCGTACGGGCTTGAGCACGTAGTCCACGGCCTTGAGGTCGAAGGCCTGTACCGCGAACCCCTCGTGGGCGGTGACGAACACGATCAGCGGCGGCCGCGCGAACCCGGCCAGCAGCCGGGCGATGTCCAGCCCGGTCAGCCCGGCCATGTGGATGTCGAGGAAGACCACGTCGATGCCGTCCGCGCCGTCCGGCCCGGCCTCCAGCGCCACCGTGATCCGGCGCAGCGCCTCGGTGGCGTCCGAGGCGCCCTCGGCGCTGCGGATCCGCGGATCGGAGCGCAGCAGGTAGAGGAGCTCCTCCAGGAGCGGCTTCTCGTCGTCGACGGCCAGTACGCGCAGCATGCGGGGAGTTTAGGAGGTGCCCCGCCCGGGCGGAACGGCGCGCGGCCCCGCCCCGGGGGATGTGGGCAGGGCCGCGCGGTCGGGAGGTGGGGGGTTACTGGACGGTGATGAGCTTGCCGTCGGGGGCGACCGCGTACCAGGTGCCGCCGACGCCCTGGCCGTTGATGTCGCCCGGCTTCTTGTCGCCGGCGAAGGTGTACACCGGCCAGCAGTCCACGGTCTGCTGCTTCTTGCCGTCGGGGCGGTCCAGCACGAGGTAGTTCCGCTCGGTGATGCCCTTGGCGTTGGCCTTGTCCACCGGGGGCACGACCGGCCACTTGGTCAGGCAGTCGCCGACGCACTGGGAGACCATCGGCCACGCGGTGTCCGGCTTGAACCGGTAGACGGTCATGCCCGTGCCGTCGACGATGTGGTCACCCAGCTTGGGGTCCTTCGCGACGGACAGGGCCGCGCCCGCCTCGGTCGCACCGGCCGGAGCCGGGGCCGGAGCCGCCTTCGCCGCCTTCTTGCCGTCGGGGGCGAACGCGAACCACACCCCGCCGACGCCCTGGCCGCTCAAGTCGCCCGCCTTGGTGTCCTTGGCGAAGCGGTACGCGGGCCAGCCCGCCACCGTCAGCTGCTTCGTGCCGTCGCTGCGCACGACCTCGCCGAGCAGCGCCGGGTCCATGCCCGCCGTGGCGGTGGCGTCGCCGGCCGCGACCACCGGCCAGGTCTTCGCGCAGTCCCCGTCGCAGTTCGACTTCGGGGGCTTGGCGGTGTCCTTGTCGAAGCGGTACAGGGTGAGGCCGGCGCCGTCGGTGAGGACGGAGCCGAGCTGCTCGCTGTTGGCGATCGCCAGCCGGCCGCCGGGCTTGGCCGCGCCGTCCGCGGCGGGCTGGGATGAGGCCTGGGCGGCGGCCCCGGCCGGCTTGGCCGTGTCGGCGGCCTTGTCTTCCGACGGGCCGCAGGCGGTCGCCGCCAGGACGACGGCGATGGCGGCCGCGGCGAGGGTGGTTCCGCGCTTCATGCCCATGTTGATCTCTCCCACGTGTGGTGTCCGTTCCGCGCCGTCGCCCCAGCGGCGGCAACTGTGCACAGGACACGCCCTGGTGGGTTCGGTCTGTTCAGGGCGAACGGTGTGGGCTGTTTCACTCACCCCGCGCCGAACCCGGCCCGCCGCAGGGCCGTGGCCACAGCGAGGCCGAGTACCTGGTGCCCGGCGTCGTTGGGGTGCAGCCCGTCCGCCAGGTGCTCGGGGCCGAGCAGGTCACGGCCCGGGAGCACGGCGAGCCGCTCGTCCCCGGCGGCGATCCGGTCCCGGGCGGCGCGCTCCATCGCGTCGCGCAGGGCGCCCAGGGTGGCGCCGAGCCGGTTCGGGGTGCGCTCGGCGTCGGGCCGCAGGACGGGGGAGACCAGCAGGAGCGGGGTCCGCGGATGCCCCTGGCGGACCAGTTCGAGGAACGCGCGGGTGGTCTCGTACAGCAGGGGCGCGGAGTGGGGCACCCGGGACCAGCAGTTGGTGCCGAAGGCGAGGGTGAGGACGTCGGCGGGCAGCGCGGCGAGCTGTTCGGCGGTGGCGAGCTCGCCGCGGGCGGCGCCCGCGTAGCCGAGGTTGACCGTGTCCCAGCCCAGGGCCCGGCCGGCCACCGCGGGCCAGCCGTGGGCGGGCCGGGTGGACCACCAGCCCTCGGTGATGGAGTCCCCGTGCACCACCCAGCGCGGGGCGGGCGGCGGCGGGGCGAGCCGGCCGCCGATCCCGCGCAGGCCGAGGACCAGCGGGGACTGGGTCTCGGGCGGGTGGATGGTGAACGGTCCCGGCCCGCCGCCCAGTTCGATGCGTACGACGGCCTCCGCGGCCGGTTCGGTGAACACCTCGTGGACCACCCCGTGCCGGTCCCACAGCGCGAAGCCGTGCGCGAGGTCGCGCAGGGCGTCGGTGGGGCCGGGCACGGTGGCCCGGTAGCGGATCTCCACCGCCCGCGCGGTCCCGGCGGTGAACTCGAGCCGCACCCCGATGGGCAGGGTGGCCCGCTCGCCGGTGTCCCAGGGCAGCCGCATGGTGTCGGCGGGGTCGGCCCGCACGGGTCGCCCCTGGTCGAGCCATGCGACCCCGCGCAGGAAGGGCCGGGGGTCCTGCCACAGATCGAGGTCCATGGCGGCACGCTGCGGGAGATCTGATGAGCTGTCAAGAACGCCGGTCGAGGTCCCCCATGCAGCGATCGATCATCCGCGCGCAACAAAGGACCATCTGGGACAGATCCGCGCAACGATCGTGCGGCAATGTGCAAGGATGGTGCATTACGGGCGGTATCACTCAGCTCGTAGGCTCACTCGCTGTACGTGGAGTGGCGCGGACCGCCTGCTCGGCGGTCCTCCCATGCCCAGGCAGGCTTCTCGCCCGCCTGCCCTGTTCCGGACCGCTGCGGTCGACGCCTGAATCCCCACCCGCAGCAAGAAGGAGTCACCCCGTGCTCGACCACGGCCAGGCGCCACCCGCCACGACCGAGGCCCCCAGGCCCGTCCACCCGCTGCTCCGCCGCAAGCCGGTCGAGCAGCTGGTCGCCGAGGGCGGCCAGGGCCAGGGCGGCTCGCTGCGCCGCTCGCTCACCATGTGGCAGCTGACGATGATCAGCATCGGAGCGACCCTGGGCACCGGCATCTTCGTCGTCCTCGGCGAAGCCGCCCCCAAGGCCGGCCCGGCCGTGACGATCTCGTTCATCATCGCGGGCCTGACCGCGCTGTTCTCGGCCCTGTCCTACGCCGAGCTCGCCGGGTCCGTCCCCGTCTCCGGCTCCTCGTACTCGTACACCTACGCCACCATGGGCGAGCTCATCGCCTGGATCTGCGGCTGGTGCCTGGTCCTGGAGTACGCCGTATCGGTCGCGGCCGTCGCCGTCGGCTGGGGCCAGTACCTCAACGAGCTCCTCGACGGCACCCTGGGCTTCACCATCCCCGAAGGCCTCTCGGCGCCGCTGGGCGAGGGCGGCTTCATCAACCTGCCCTCGCTGGTCGTCGTCCTGCTCGCGATGGTCTTCCTGATGCGCGGCGCCAAGGAGAGCGCCCGCATCAACACCATCATGGTCGCGGTGAAGATCATCACCCTGCTGCTCTTCATCGGCATCGGCTTCATGGGCATCAAGGCCGGCAACTACGCCCCGCTCGCCCCGCTCGGCATCACCGGCATCAGCGCCGCCGCCTCCACGCTCTTCTTCTCGTACATCGGCTTCGACGCCGCCTCCACCGCCGGTGAGGAAGCCAAGAACCCGAAGAAGGACCTGCCGCGCGCGATCATGCTCTCGCTGGGCATCGTCACCGTCCTGTACGTGCTCGTCGCCTTCGTCGCCGTCGGCGCGATGCCCTGGCAGGACTTCAAGGGCACCGAGGCCGCGCTCGCCCAGATCATGACCGACGTCACCGGCCACAGCTTCTGGGGCGTCGTCCTCGCGGCCGGCGCGGTCGTCGCCATCGCCTCCGTCGTCTTCGCCGTCCTGTACGGACAGACCCGCATCCTCTTCGCGATGTCCCGTGACGGCCTCGTCCCCAAGGCCTTCGCCAAGGTCGACGCGAAGACCGGCGTCCCCCGCGTCAACGTGCTGATCGTCTCGCTCTTCTGCGGCGCGCTCGCGGCCTTCATCCCGCTGGGTGAGCTGGCCAACGCGACCAGCATCGGCACGCTCTTCGCCTTCGCCCTGGTCAACGTCGCGGTCGTGATCCTGCGCCGCACCAAGCCCGACATGCCGCGCACCTTCAAGGTGGCGCTCTTCCCGGTCACCCCGATCCTCGGCTTCCTCGCCTGCGGCTACATGATGTACAGCCTGCCGGTCGCCACGTGGGTCGCTTTCGGTGGCTGGATGGCCGTCGGCCTCGTGGTCTACTTCGTGTACGGCATGCGCCGCTCCACACTGGCCACAGCAGAGAAGTGATCCACCCGCAGTGCGACTGAACGATCTCGACGAACGCATCGTGCACGCCCTCGCCGAGGACGCCCGCCGCTCCTACGCGGACATCGGCTCCGAGGTCGGGCTCTCCGCCCCCGCCGTGAAGCGGCGCGTGGACCGGCTGCGCGCCGAGGGGGCCATCACCGGCTTCACGGTCCGCGTGGACCCGGCCGCGATGGGCTGGGAGACCGAGGGCTTCATCGAGATCTACTGCCGCCACAACACCTCGCCGGACGACATCCGGCGAGGGCTGGAGCGGTACCCCGAGGTGGTGTCCGCGTCGACCGTCACCGGCGACGCGGACGCCGTCGTCCAGATCTTCGCCTCCGACATGCGTCACTTCGAGCGGGTCCTGGAGCGCATCGCGGGCGAGCCCTTCGTGGAGCGCACCAAGTCCGTCCTGGTGCTCTCCCCCCTCCTGCGCCGCTTCACCTCCGGCGCGCCCGCGTAGCGCCCGCGCCTTCGAGGTCCCGGCCGGACAGCGAGCGGCGCTCCTCCTCCGTCAGGCCGCCCCAGACCCCGAACGGCTCACGGGTCCGCAGCGCGTGTTCCAGGCACTGTGCGCGCACCGGGCACGCCGCGCAGATCCGCTTCGCGGCCGCGTCCCGCTCCTCGCGGTCCTCGCCGCGTTCGCCGGCGGGATGGAAGAACCGCCCCGATCCCAGGTCCCGGCACGCGGCCCCGGTCTGCCACTCCCAGAAGTGGTGGGTGGCCCCGGGCAGGCGGGTGACGTCCGTCATGGCAGTTCCTCTCCGTGGTTGTCCCCGCGTCTGACCGCTGCACGACCGCCGAAACCCCGCGGCGCCCGCCGGACGCCCCGCGCGGGGCCCGCCCGCCCCGGTACCGGACGGCCCGCGCCCGCCGCGGCTCCCGCCCGAGGGCGCCCCGGCACCCGCGACGATCTCCGTATCCCCGCCGGTCACCCGCCCTTCACACCCCCGCGCAACGAATCTCCGCAGGCGCGCCGGAACGCGCAACGAATCGATGCGCGGAGCGCAACGGTCACGGCTTGTCCCGATCGAACGCGCGAACGTACCGTTTTAGGACCCCACCCCTCCTGCCACAGAGGTAGTCCATGCCCCCGCTGCGCACCGCCCTCCTCCAGAGCTCCGGACGTCTCGGCGACACCGCCGAGAACCTCAAGGCGCTCGACGAGGCCGCGGCGCGCGCCGCACAGGGCGGGGCCGGGCTCCTCGTGACCTCGGAGATGTTCCTCACGGGCTACGCCCTGGAGATCCAGGACATCGCCGCGCTCGCCGAACCGGCCGACGGCCCGTCCGCCGCCGCCGTCGGCGAGATCGCCCGCCGCCACGGGGTCGCCGTCCTGTACGGCTACCCCGAGCGCGGCGGCGACGCCGTGTTCAACGCGGCGCAGCTCATCGGCCCCGACGGGGTCCCGCTCGCGAACTACCGCAAGACGCACCTCTTCGGCTGCTTCGAGCAGGACGCCTTCACCCCCGGCGACACCACTGTCGTCCAGGCGGACCTCGGCGGCCTCCGCATCGGCATCATGATCTGCTACGACGTGGAGTTCCCCGAGAACGTCCGGGCCCATGCGCTCGCCGGCACCGACCTCCTCCTGGTGCCGACGGCGCAGATGCACCCCTTCCAGTTCGTCGCCGAACAGCTCGTCCCCGTACGGGCCTTCGAGAACCAGATGTACATCGCGTACGTCAACCGCACCGGCCCGGAAGGCGAGTTCGAGTTCGTCGGACTCAGCTGCCTGGCGAGCCCCGACGGGGTCACCCGGACCCGGGCCGGACGCGGCGAGGAGCTGGTGTTCGGCGAGGCCGACCCCGAGCTGCTGAGCGCGTCCCGCACGAACAACCCGTACCTGCGCGACCGCCGCCCCGGGCTCTACGCCTCCCTCGTCTGACCCCTCCGCTCCTCCGCTTCCCCCAGCCCTGCCGCAAGGAGACGTACCCCCATGACGTCCACGGTGCCCACCACCGCCGTCCCGCACAGCGACGGACAGCCGCCGATCACCATGTTCGGCCCGGACTTCCCGTACGCGTACGACGACTTCCTCGCCCACCCGGCGGGGCTGGGCCAGATACCCGCGACCGAGCACGGCACCGAGGTCGCCGTCATCGGCGGCGGGCTGTCCGGCATCATCTCGGCCTACGAGCTGATGAAGATGGGCCTGAAGCCCGTCGTCTACGAGGCCGACCAGATCGGCGGCCGGCTGCGCACCGTGGGCTTCGAGGGCGCCGGCACCGAGGAGCTGACCGCGGAGATGGGCGCGATGCGCTTCCCGCCGTCCTCCACGGCGCTCCAGCACTACATCGACCTCGTCGGCCTGGTCACGGAGCCCTTCCCGAACCCGCTCGCCGAGGCCACCCCCTCCACGGTCGTCGACCTCAAGGGCGAGACCCACTACGCCGAGACCATCGCCGACCTCCCGCAGGTCTACCGCGACGTCGCCGCCGCGTGGAACGCGTGCCTGGACGAGGGCGCCGACTTCTCCGACATGAACACCGCGATGCGCGAGCGGGACGTCCCGCGGATCCGCGAGATCTGGGCGAAGCTCGTCGAGAAGCTCGACGACGAGACCTTCTACGGCTTCCTCTGCAAGTCCGAGGCCTTCCAGTCCTTCCGCAAGCGCGAGATCTTCGGCCAGGTCGGCTTCGGCACGGGCGGCTGGGACACCGACTTCCCGAACTCCATCCTGGAGATCCTGCGCGTCGTCTACACCGAGGCCGACGACCACCACCGCGGCATCGTGGGCGGCTCCCAGCAGCTTCCGCTGCGCCTGTGGGAGCGCGAGCCCCAGAAGATCATCCACTGGGCCCAGGGCACCTCGCTGTCCTCGCTGCACGAGGGCACCCCGCGCCCGGCGGTGACCCGTCTGCACCGCACGGCGGGCAACCGCATCACGGTGACCGACGCGTCCGGGGACATCCGTACCTACCGCGCCGCGATCTTCACCGCCCAGTCCTGGATGCTCCTTTCCAAGATCGAGTGCGACGACACGCTGTTCCCGATCGACCACTGGACGGCGATCGAGCGCACCCACTACATGGAGAGCTCGAAGCTCTTCATCCCGGTGGACCGCCCGTTCTGGCTGGACAAGGCCGTCGACGACCAGGGGAACCCGACGGGCCGCGACGTCATGTCGATGACCCTGACCGACCGGATGACCCGCGGCACCTACCTGCTGGACAACGGCCCGGACAAGCCCGCCGTCATCTGCCTCTCGTACACCTGGTGCGACGACAGCCTCAAGTGGCTGCCGCTGTCCGCGAGCGAGCGGATGGAGGTCATGCTGAAGTCCCTCGGCGAGATCTACCCGAAGGTCGACATCCGGCGCCACATCATCGGCAACCCGGTCACCGTGTCCTGGGAGAACGAGCCCTACTTCATGGGCGCCTTCAAGGCCAACCTGCCGGGTCACTACCGCTACCAGCGCCGCCTGTTCACCCACTTCATGCAGGACCGCCTCCCCGAGGACAAGCGCGGCATCTTCCTCGCGGGCGACGACATCTCCTGGACGGCCGGCTGGGCCGAGGGCGCCGTCCAGACCGCCCTGAACGCGGTCTGGGGCGTCATGCACCACCTCGGCGGCTCCACGGACGCCACCAACCCCGGCCCGGGAGACGTCTACGAGGACATCGCCCCGGTCGAGCTTCCGGAGGACTGACCTCCCCCTCCCGGACCCCGTGGGCGCTACCCCCGCCCCGGACCCCGTGACCACGGGCCGCCCCCGCGCAAACATCGCGGCGGCGGCCCGTACTCATACCCGGCGCCTCCGCCCGCCCGGCGGAAAAGGACGTGCGGGCCGGGCCCGAGGTCGGCAGGGTGGGGAGCATGACTGCCCCGATCGACCAGACCAGCCCCGCCCCCTGGATCACCACCGCCGTGGAGGCGCACCTGCTGCGCGGCGCCCTCGAGGTGGAGCGCACCGCACACGGCGTGCTCCCGCACCGGCTGCCCGCCCGCGCGCGCGAGCAGTTCCCCGACGCGAACCTGGCCGCGGTCGAGGCCCAGCCCTCCGGGGTGCGGCTGGCCTTCCGGACCGGGGCCACCGCCGTCGAGCTGGACGCGCTCCCCACGAAGACGGTCTACCAGGGAGCCCCGGCCCGGCCGGACGGCGTGTACGAGCTGCTCGTCGACGGGCGCCCGGCCGGCCGCGGCAGCGTGGCGGGCGGCAACGTCCGCGTCGTCGACATGGCCACCGGGTCCGAGGTGCTGCGCCCCGGCCCGCCCGGCACCGTCCGGTTCACCGGGCTCCCCGCCGGGATGAAGGACGTCGAGATCTGGCTGCCCCATACGGAGGTCACCGAGCTCATCGCCCTGCGCACCGACGCCCCGGTCGAGGACCTCCCGGACCGCGGCCGCAGGGTGTGGCTGCACCACGGCAGTTCCATCAGCCACGGCTCCTTCGCCGCCGACCCGACCGGTACCTGGCCGGCGCTCGCGTCCGCCCTGGGCGGCGTGGAGCTGGTCAACCTGGGATTCGGCGGCAACGCTCTGCTCGACCCGTTCACCGCGCGCGCCATCCGCGACACTCCTGCCGACCTGATCAGTCTCAAGATCGGCATCAATCTGGTCAACCACGACGTGATGCGCCTGCGCGCCTTCGTCCCGGCCGTGCACGGATTCCTCGACACCGTCCGCGAGGGGCACCCCACCACCCCGCTGCTGGTCGTCTCTCCCGTCCTGTGCCCCATCCACGAGGACACCCCGGGCCCCACCGCGCCGGACTTCGAGGACGGGGAGCTGCGCTTCACGGCCCTCGGCGACCCGGCGGACCGCGCCGTCGGCCGGCTGACGCTCGGCGTCATCCGGGACGAGCTCGCCCGCATCACCGCGCAGCGGGCGGCCGACGATCCGAACCTGTACCACCTTGACGGCCGCGCCCTCTACGGCGAGGCGGATTTCGCCGAACTGCCCCTGCCCGACCGGCTCCACCCGGATCCGGCCGGCCACCGCCGCATCGGCGAGCGCTTCGCGGAACTGGCCTTCGGCGACCGTGGCCCGTTCGCCGTCACACGCGGCTGAGCCGGCCCGGGGTCAGCAGGCAGCGCCCGACCAGGCCGACGCCCGCGTCGAGGGATTCGCGGAACTCCTCGGCCAGGTCGGGGGAGCGGCGCAGGGTCCACAGCAGGCGGGCCGACGCCCAGGCGCCCGCGCGGGCGCGCTCCAGGCTCCACGAGCCGAGCAGGTGGGTCAGCGGGTCGGCGATCTCCAGGAGGTCCGGGCCCGGCATCAGGTCCTCGCGGATGTGCTCCTCGAGGGCGACCAAGGTGTCGCCGACCCGGTCGAAGTCGGCCTCCAGGGCCCCCGGTTCGCAGTCCAGGGCGCGGCACGTGGACACCACCGCCACCGCCAGGTCGTGGCCGATGTGCGCGTTGATCCCGGCCAGCGCGTGCTGGAGCGGGCGGATCCCGGGATGGCGGCGGTACTGGAACAGGGGCCGCCAGCAGGCCGGGGCCCGGTCGGCGTCCACCGCCGCCAGGTACCGCTCCGCGAAGCGCACGCTGAGGGTCTGCGCCCGCCGCGGCGCCGGGAAGGCGCCGTGTTCGATCCGCCGGTGCAGGGTCTCCGTCACCGTCAGGTAGACCCTGTTGAAGACGGCGACACCGTCCTGCGGCGGGAGCCGCTCGTCCAGGGCGCGCATCCGCGCCAGCACCGCTTCCATGTCAGGCAGAGTCGCAGGCACCGGCACGGATGCGGGGAACTTGGCCGTACGCTTCCCCGGTTCGGGCGAAACCCCGTCAACGTGGCGTGTCGTGGCCGTCCTGATGATCGTAGGCGGAGGTGCCCGCGTCGAGCAGCGGCTCCTGCTGCTTCAGGTGCGCGGGGGCGAAGTACCGCAGTGCGTGGTAGCCCGTGATCACCACGATCGTGCCCAGCGCGATGCCGCCGAGCTCGAAGGTGTCGGTGATCCGCAGCGTGACCCCGCCGACGCCGATGATGATGCCCGCTGCGGCCGGCACCAGGTTCAGCGGATTGCGCAGGTCCACCCGGCCGTTGATCCAGATCTGGGCGCCGAGCAGGCCGATCATGCCGTACAGGATGACGGTGATGCCGCCGAGCACCCCGCCCGGGATCGCGGCGACGATCGCCCCGAACTTCGGGCACAGGCCGAAGAGCAGCGCGAACCCCGCCGCGGCCCAGTACGCGGCCGTGGAGTAGACCCGGGTGGCCGCCATGACCCCGATGTTCTCGGAGTACGTGGTGTTCGGCGGGCCGCCGACCGCCGTGGACAGCATGGACGCGGCGCCGTCGGCGGCGATGGCCGTGCCGAGCTTGTCGTCCAGCGGGTCGCCGGTCATCTCGCCGACGGCCTTGATGTGCCCGGCGTTCTCGGCGATCAGCGCGATCACCACGGGCAGGGCGATCAGGATGGCCGACCACTCGAAGACCGGCGCGTGGAATGCGGGCAGCCCGATCCAGTCGGCCTTGCCGACCCCGGAGAGGTCCAGGCGCCAGTGGTCCACGGCCTCGGGCCCGCCCGCCGAGGAGTGGATCTTGCCGAAGACCCGGTCGAGGACCCAGGAGAGCCCGTACCCGAAGACCAGCCCCAGGAAGATCGCGATCCGTGACCAGAAACCCCGCAGACAGACCAGGGCCAGCCCGGTGAACAGCATGACCAGCAACGCCGTCCACTGGTCCTGCGGCCAGTAGGTCGAGGCCGTCACCGGCGCCAGGTTGAAGCCGATCAGCATCACGACCGCGCCCGTCACCACCGGTGGCATCGCCGCGTGGATGATCCGTGCCCCGAAGCGCTGCACGGCGAGCCCGGACAGGAAGAGCGCCACACCGACGACGAAGACGGCGCCGGTCACCACCGCGCTGTTCCCGCCCGAGGCCCGGATCGCCGCGGCCACACCGACGAAGGAGAGGGAGCAGCCCAGGTAGGAGGGGACCCGGCCGCGCGTCGCGAGGAGGAAGATCACGGTCGCGACACCGGACATCATGATGGCCAGGTTCGGGTCCAGGCCCATCAGGACCGGCGCGACGAAGCTCGCGCCGAACATCGCCACGACGTGCTGGGCTCCCAGGCCCGCGGTCCGAGGCCACGACAGCCGCTCGTCCGGCCGCACCACCGCGCCGGGGGCGGGAGTCCGCCCGTCGCCGTGCAGGGTCCAGCGCACGCCGAGGCCCATGTTCCACCACTTCCGTTCCGCCGCTGATCAAGCATCAAGGCCGCTGGGGCCTGTCACTCGGATCAGGCCGGGCCCCCGACATGTTACGGGCGGATACCGGCAGTTTCGTCCCGATTGGCCTCGGAGGCCCCGGGAGCGGCCGGCTTCTGCCGCAGTACCGCGGCCCCCGCCACCAGCATGAAGGCCAGCAGGGTGACCAGCCCGAAGGAGACCACGAGCGAGGTCGCGTCCGCCACCGCGCCGATCGCCGACGGGGCGATCAGTCCCGATGTGTAGGTGATCGTCGCGACACCCGCGATCGCCTGAGCCGGGGCCGGTCCGCTGCGCGCCGCGGCCGCGAAGGCCAGCGGGACCACGACGGCGATGCCCAGCCCGATCAGCCCGAACCCGGCCATCGCCGCCGCCGGCTCGCGGACCGAGACCACGATCAGCCCGCCCGCGGTGGCCAGTACGCCGCCCGCCCGGACGGTCCGCACCGCACCGAACCGGTCCACCACCCGGTCCCCGGCCAGCCGGGCGACGGCCATCGTGAGCGCGAAGGCGGTGGTCGAGGCCGCCGCCAGCCCGGCGTTCGTGTCCAGCACGTCCCGCAGGTAGACCGCGGACCAGTCCAGGCTCGCCCCCTCGGCGAAGACCGCGCAGAAACCGATGGCGCCGATGAGCAGCGCGGACCTCGGAGGCAGCGCGAAGTGCGGCGGAGCCGCCTCCCCCTGGTCGCTCTTGAGGTCCAGCACCCCCTGTACGGCGGCCAGCCCGGCCGCGGTGAGGACCAGCGCGGCGACCAGGTGGTGCAGCCGGGCGTCGGCCCCGGCGTGCGCGGCGACCGTACCGGCGGCCGAGCCGAGCAGCGCGCCCACGCTCCACATGCCGTGCAGCGAGGACATGACCGAGCGGCCCAGCCGGTTCTCCGTCTCCACGCCGAGCGCGTTCATCGCCACGTCCGACATGCCGGAGGTGGCTCCGTAGACGAAGAGCGCGAAGCAGAGCGCGGGCAGGTTCGGGGCGAGGCTCGGCAGGATGAGGGAGAGGGTCCACAGCGCCAGCAGCCCCCGCAGCGCGGTACGGGCGCCGAAACGGTGGTTGATCCGCCCGGCCAGCGGCATCGCGAGCGCCGCGCCCAGGGCGGGGAAGGCGAGGGCCAGACCCAGGGTGCCGGCGCTGAGCTGGGCGTGGTCCTGGATCCAGGGGATGCGGGTGGCGAAGGAGCCGGTCACGGCGCCGTGGGCGCAGAAGACGGCGGCGATCGCGAAACGGGCATGGCGCAGCCGCGCCGGGCTGAGGTCGGTTTCCCCGGTCATGCGAGTTAAACTATCAGGGACCCTGCCTGATGGTTAATGGCTGTGACTGCCTAGGATGGGCGCCGTGACCCCTGCCCCCACCTCGACGCCGGTACCGTCCCCCGCCTCACCGAGCACGGCGCGCGCCATCAACGACCGCCTCGCCCTGCAACTCCTCCAGGAGGCGGGGCCGCTGACGGCCACCCAGCTCAAGGCCAGGACGGGCCTGTCCCGCCCCTCGGTCGCCGACCTCGTCGAGCGGCTCACCGAAGCCGGGCTGATCGAGGTCGTCGGGGAGTCCGGCGAACAGCGGCGCGGCCCCAACGCCAAGCTCCACGGGATCGTGGCCCGCCGCGCCCACCTGGCCGCCCTGGACGTCCGGACCGACAGCGTCACCGCCGTGGTCACCGACCTCCTCGGCCACCCGCTGGCCGAGGCCGCCCTGCCCGTCGGCGCCCCCGAGGACGCGGTCGCGGCCCTGCTGCGCACCGCGCGCGAGGCCGGGGCCGGCGAGCTGCACACCGTCGTCGTCGGAGCCCCCGGCCTGGTCGGCCCCACCACCGGCGAACTCCGCGACACCGAGGGCCTGCCGGCGTGGCACCGGGACCTGGTGGCGGCCCTGCAGCGGACCCTGCCCGCCGTGGTGGCCGTCGAGAACGAGACCAACCTGGCCGCCCTCGCCGAACAACGCCTGGGCGTGGCCCGCGACGTGGACTCCTTCGTCCTCCTGTGGCTCGGCGCGGGAGTGGGCGCGGCCGTGGTCCTGGACGGACGGCTGCGCCGGGGCGCCTCCGGCGGGGCCGGCGAGATCGGCTTCCTGCCCGTTCCCGGCACCGGCGGGCTGCCCTCGGCCACCGACTGCGGGGGCGGCTTCCACGCCCTGGCGGGCCGCGAGGCCGTGACGGCACTGGCCCGCGCGCACGGCTTCGCCGGTCCCGCGGAGGAGGGCGTGGCGGGGGCCGCCGGGGAGGCCTTCCTGGAAGCCCTGGCCGCGCGCCTGGCCCTGGGCGCGGCGGCGGTCACCGCCGTCCTGGACCCGGGCTGCGTGGTCCTGGCGGGCGAACTGGGCCGGGCGGGCGGCCCGGCCCTGGCCGCCCGGGTCGCCCGCCGCCTGGCGGCGCTGACCCCCGTTCCCACGGAGGTCCGCGCCACCACCCTGGGCGGCCCGGCGGTCCTGACCGGGGCCAGACTGGCGGCGCGGGAGGCGGCGCAGGAGGTCCTGTTCGGCGGGTAGGGGGGCGGCGCGCCCTACGGCCTCACCTCCTACCGCCCGCCGCGTACTCCCCGAACGTCCCCCGGCCCGCCGCGTGCGACGGCGTCAGGTTGCCGCCCCGCCTGAAGCCCGCGTACGCCCTGCCCCACAGCGGCAGCGGGACCACCCGGCGGCGGCGGCCCGTCGCCTCGAGGTAGGCGCGGCCCAGGTCCGGGAGGGTGCTGATCTCCGGGCCGCCCATGTCCGGGACACGGCCCGACGGGGTCGGGACGGCCAGTTCCGCCAGCCGGTCCGCGACCTCCTCGACCGCGATCGGCTGCACCCGGACCCCGTACGGCAGCGGCACGACCGGCAGCTTCGCCGCCATGTCGACCACCTGCGCCACCAGGTCGTGGAACTGCGTCGTGCGCAGGATCGTCACTCCCAGCCCGGACTCCTCCAGCAGCCGCTCCACCCGCAGCTTCGACTTGTAGTAGCCGAGGGGGACCACGTCCACCCCGACGATCGAGATGTAGACGAGGTTCCGGACGGTCCCCGCCCGCCGGGCCGCGTCGATCAGGTGCCGGGCGGCCTCCTCGTCGCCCCCGCGCGGGGAGGTCGCGCAGTGCACGACCACCTCCACCCCCGCCATCGCCGCGTCCAGGCCGCTGCCGTCCCGCAGGTCCACCGGGTGCTCGGCCGCGTGCCGGCTCAGGACGCGGACCTCGTGGCCCGCCGCCCGCAGCCGCACGGTGACGAGCGAGCCGAGGTTGCCGGTGCCTCCGGTGACGAGGATCGTGCTCATGGTGTGGTCCGTCCTTCCTGGATCCGAACTGATCCGAACCGATGTCCGGCACCAGTCAGACAGGACGGCCCCCGGAAATGTGACAGCCGGCTCCGGGGGAATTCCCAGTCCCGCGCCACGTGCGAGGACCCGGTGGCCGCCGGGCCACCGGGTCCTCGCGTCTTCGGTTCACCCCTCGGGTGTCCGGGGTGTCAGCAGGCGCCCTGGTCCTTCCAGACGCCCCATTCGCCGGTGCTGCCCGGCTCCTCGTTCTGCGTCCACCACTGGGCCTTCCAGGTGCGCCCCTTGTGGGAGACGACGCTGCCGCCGGTGTAGACCTGTCCCGCCACGTACGCCGGGCCGGTGCACGCACCGCCCGTCGGCGGAGGGGTGGTGGGCGAGGGAGAGGTCGGCGGGGACGTGGTCGGCGGCGGCGAGGTGGGCGGGGTGGTCGGCGGCGTGGTGGAGCCGGGCTGGACCACCGTGACACCGCGCGCCAGGTCACCGGCGAGCGCGTACGTCGTGCCGGAGATGTTCACCGTCCAGTTGGAGGGCGTGGAGACCGGCAGGTAGTAGTTGAACGCCAGGTCCACCGAGGCGCCCGGGGCCAGCGTCTGCCAGGCCGGGAGCTTCAGGGAGGCCCGGTGGAAGTCGCCCTTCAGGCCGCCGACGTTGCTGCCCGTGTGGTCGCTGCGGATCACCTTGGTGCCGAAGCCGGACTGGTCGGAGGCGTTGCTCGGGGCCGCGGTCGCGTAGTCGAACTGGAACTCCGTGCCGCCCGGCAGGGTGGCCGTGGTGTTGTTGGTGATCTTGAGCTTCGGGGTGATCGGGTAGTTGGAGTCGCCGAGCTTGAACTCGGTGAACTCCGCCTTGATGTCCACGGCCTGCGCCGGCAGCGCGGTGTTCGACTTCTTCGCGCCGTACGGGGCCGCCGTCTTGAACTTGTCGTACATCAGCGAGGTGAGCGTGTCGCCCATCTCGTACTGGCCCTTGGCGGCGTTCCAGGCGTAGTCGCCGGCCATCTCCCAGACCATGGTGCCGCCGATGCCGCGGTCGACCACGTAGTCGGCCTTGGCCGCCACCGACTGCTCGTCCTCGGTGGACAGGAAGACCTTCTTCTGGGCGTTCCACAGCCACGGGGCGACCAGCGTCGCGTCGTACTTGCGGGCGTAGGTGCCGGTCAGCGTGGTGTTCGCGGGGAAGCCGTACTTGGTGACGTAGTCGCCGACGATCCCCTTCTCCAGGTTCTTCGCGTGCCACATCGGGTTGGAACCGGCGGGCGACTCGGCGCCGTTGGTGTCCTTGTCGTGCCACAGGTTGTCGATGCCGACGGCGCCGTCACCGCACTTGGTCAGGCCCGCACCGGCCGGGCAGGTGGTCGCGGGGGCCTTGCCCCACAGGCCGTCCGTGCCGCCCTGCACGTTCTTGTGGCCGCGGGTGTAGTACGGCAGGCCGATGTTGATGCGGCCGGCCGGCATGGAGCCGCGGAAGTAGTGGTACGCCCAGTCGGTGTTGAGGTAGCCGATGTTCCCGTACTGGGAGCTGCCGTAGACGTTCGCGGCGGCCAGCTCGGCGTCCTTGCCGTCGTCGAAGAGCGAGGCGTTCGGCCCGACGAACTCGTTCCAGGCCCCGTGCAGGTCGTAGGACATGATGTTGACGTAGTCCAGATACTTCTGCATCTGGAAGGTCTCCATGCCGCGCAGCAGGTAGCCGGAGGAGGGCGCGGCGACGGTGAGGAGGTAGTGCTTCCCGTCGGCGGCGCCGGCTCGGTCGAGCTTCTCGCGCAGGCTCTTCATCAGGGCGTCGTAGCCCTGGACGAGACCGGCGCGGCGGGCGTTGGACAGCTGCCAGTCCAGCGGGTTGCCCGCGTCCTTCATGGTGGTCGGGTACTCGTAGTCGATGTCGACGCCGTTGAACCCGTACTTGCGGATGAACTCGACCGAGGAGTTCGCGAAGGCGTCGATGCCGGCCTGGTTGACCGATCCGTCGGCGTTGGTGGCCATCGAGTAGAAGCCGCCCGAGGCGACCCGGTTGCCGTCGTCCCCGAAGTAGCCGCCGGTCTCCGCCCAGCCGCCGACCGAGATCAGGGTCTTGACGTTCGGGTACTGCTTCTTGAACTTGGTCAGCTGGTTGAAGTGGCCCTTGTAGGGGAGGGCCGGGTCCATCTCGGCGCCCGCGACCCCCGGCCAGGTCATCCCCGTGGCGGCGTTGTTCGCGTTGTCCGCGCCGACGGAGATCTTGTTGTCGGCGCCGACGTGGGCGAAGGCGTAGTTCAGGTGGGTGACCTTGGACCACGGGATGTTGTTGGCCAGGTACGCCGGCTCGCCGTTCTTGCCGGTGCGCCAGCCGGTGAAGTAGCCGATGACCCGGCGCTGATGGTCGGCGCCCATCTTCTCGCGGCCTTCGGCGTCGTACACCGAGCAGTACGGGACGTCGACGCCGGCCGTCTTGTAGAGGCCGTCGGGGCGACAGCTCTCGTTGTCGGCGGCGTGCGAGACGCCCGTCGAGAGCCCGGCGACCAGCAGTCCGGCGATTGCGGCGCCGGATGCCAGGAGCATCGCTCTCGTACGTGTGGGGGACAGCATCGTGCCTCCTGGGGAGGGGAGGAAGGCGGGACACAACAGAACACAACAGGCGGAAATGTGAAGCGTGTTGGCCCGTGACGTGCGCACATCTGACGGGCTGCTCCCGGGGAAGATGAAGGGAACGTTAAGAGGACTAGACCACCCCGTCAATAGGTCTGGACCAACCCCGCGTCCACGGGGACGGGTCCGCCCCCGGGCGCCCGCACGCCCCTCCCGTGTGAGCCAGGCCACACGTCCTCACTCACGTAGCCGCCGATCACCCGTGGCAAACTGGCTGGAGTACCAGTAAGCAGCGCACTCCGGGGTCGGTGTAATTCCGAACCGGCGGTTATAGTCCGCGACCCGTCCGCAGCCAGCGGCCGGTTGACCAGGTGAGATTCCTGGACCGACGGTTAAAGTCCGGATGGGAGGCAGTGCGCGGCGGGCCAGTGACCGGTACGCCGCCGTCGGCGGTTCCTCGGCACATCCCTGCGGATGTGGCGCAGTGAACCGTTTTTCCGGCCTCGGCGTCCCCGTGTGCGCTGTACCGCTTCATCTGTCGTATCCCGACAGGCCCCGGAGTCCGTGCCCGATGAGGCAGGAGGACCCGGTGGCGACCCACGCCGCGCACGCAGCACCCGACGCGGACACCCGCGCCATGCGCCGAGCCGTCGAGCTCGCCGCGCGCGGCCTCGGCTCCACCAGCCCCAACCCCGTCGTCGGCTGCGTCATCACCGACGCCTCGGGCACCGTCGTCGGCGAAGGCTGGCACGAACAGGCCGGCGGCCCGCACGCCGAGGTCCACGCCCTGCGCGCGGCGGGCGAAGCAGCCCGCGGCGGCACCGCCTACGTCACCCTGGAGCCCTGCAACCACACCGGCCGTACGGGTCCGTGCGCCCGCGCCCTCATCGAGGCCGGGATCACCCGCGTGGTCCACGCCGTACCCGACCCGAACCCGCAGGCCCGCGGCGGCGCCGACACCCTGCGCGAGGCCGGGATCACCGTGGAGGCCGGGCTGCTCGCGGACGAGGCCGAAGCCGGCAACGCCGCCTGGCTGACCTCCGTACGGCTGGGACGCCCGTACGTCCTGTGGAAGTACGCCGCCACCCTCGACGGGCGCATCGCCGCGGCCGACGGCACCAGCCGCTGGATCAGCTCCCCGGAGTCCCGCGCCGACGTCCACCGGCTGCGCGCCGAGTCCGACGCCGTCGTCGTCGGCTCCGGCACCCTGCGCGCCGACGACCCGCACCTCGCCGTCCGCGGCATCGAGGGGGCCGTGCAGCCCCTGCGCGTCGTCCTCGACACCCACGCCACCGTCCGGCCAGCCGCCCGCGTCCTGGACGAGGCCGCCCCCACCCTGATCGTCGTCGCCGAGAACCTCGAAGACGCAGCCACCCGCCACCTCACGGGCGTGGAGCTGACCCGGCTCCCCGCAGACAAGGACGGCATCCGCGTGGACGCCCTCCTCGGCGAGCTGCACCGGCGCGGGGTCCGCTCCGTCCTCCTCGAAGGCGGCCCGACCCTGGCCGGCGCCTTCGTCGCCGCGGGCGCCGTCGACAAGGTCGTCGGCTACCTCGCCCCGGTCCTCCTCGGCGCGGGCCCCGCCGCCCTCGCGGACGCCGGCATCGGCACCCTCACCGACGCGCTCCGCCTCCGGATCACCGAGACCGTACGCATCGGCACCGACATCCGCATCACCGCCGTCCCCACGGCCACCGAAGTCCCCACAGCCCTCAAGGAGCGCTGAAGTGTTCACCGGAATCGTCGAAGAACTGGGCGAGGTCGCCGCGGTCGAGCAGCTCGAGGAAGCCTCCCGCTTCCGCCTGCGCGGCCCCCTCGTCACCGAGGGCGCCAAGCACGGTGACTCCATCGCCGTCAACGGCGTCTGCCTGACCGTCGTGGACACCGCCGACGGCGAGTTCACCGCCGACGTCATGCAGGAGACCCTCAACCGGTCCAGCCTCGGCGCCCTGGCCAAGGGCTCCCGCGTCAACCTCGAGCGCCCGATGGCCCTCGGCGGCCGGCTCGGCGGCCACCTGGTCCAGGGCCACGTGGACGGCACCGGCGAGATCCTCTCCCGCACCCCCTCGGAGCACTGGGAGATCGTCAAGGTCGCCCTCCCGGAGAACCTCTCCCGCTACGTCGTCGAGAAGGGCTCCATCACGGTCGACGGCGTCAGCCTCACCGTGGTCGAGGCCGCCGCCGACTGGTTCACCATCAGCCTCATCCCGACCACCCTCGCGCTGACCACCCTCGGCAGCAAGCAGCCCGGCGACCCCGTCAACCTCGAGGTCGACGTCCTCGCCAAGTACGTCGAGCGTCTGCTCGCCGCCGGCGTGAACCCGCTGCGCGCGACGGGAGACGACCAGTGAGCGCCCTGACCTGGCTCAACGCCGAGGCCTTCACCGTCTTCGGCCAGAAGGTCATCTGGTCCGACATGATCGGCAACCTGATCGGCCTCGCCGCCCTCGCCCTCGGCTGGCGGCGCTCCATATGGACCTGGCCCGCCCAGCTCCTCTCCGGCCTGATCCTCATCGCCGCATACGCCTCCGCCCACCTCTCCGGCGGCGTCGGCAAGCAGCTGCTGGTCATCGGCGTGGCCGTCTGGGGCTGGCGCGCCTGGCACCGCGGCCGGCAGCAGGCCCAGGACGGCTCCATCGCCGTACGCACCGCCACCTGGAAGGAACGCGGACTGCTCCTCGCCGGTGCGGCACTCGGCACCCTCGCCGTCGGCAGCCTCTTCACCGCCTTCCCGCAGCTGTCCTGGAGCCCGTGGGCGGACGCCTACATCTTCGTGGGCACCATCGTCGCGATGGTCGCCCAGGCCCGCGGCCTCGTGGAGTTCTGGTTCGCCTGGCTCCTCGTCGACCTGGTCGGCGTCCCCCTCGCCTTCAACAACGGCCTGGCCTTCTCCGGCCTCGTCTACGTCGTGTACTTCGCCCTCGTGCTGTGGGGCGCCTACGACTGGTACCAGCGCTCGCGCACCACCCCCGCCCCGGCCCTGGAAGGAGCAACGGCATGACCAGCCTCAAGCCCGTGCCCGCCGTCCCCGAGAGCTTCGACGAGCCCTTCCGCCTCGACCCCGTCGAACAGGCCATCCGCGACATCGCCGCGGGCCGCCCGATCGTCGTCGTCGACGACGAGGACCGCGAGAACGAGGGCGACCTCGTCATCGCCGCCGAGAAGGCCACCCCCGAGATCATCGCGTTCATGATGAGCGAGTGCCGCGGCCTGATCTGCGCCCCCATGGAGGGCCCCGAGCTGGACCGGCTCGAGCTCCCCCAGATGGTCCAGAACAACACCGAGTCGATGAAGACCGCCTTCACCGTCTCCGTCGACGCGAGCGCCGCCCACGGCGTCAGCACCGGCATCTCCGCGGCCGACCGCGCCACCACCCTGCGGCTCCTCGCCGACGGAGCCTCTGAGCCCGGCGACTTCGTCCGCCCCGGCCACATCTTCCCGCTGCGCGCCAAGCCCGGCGGCGTCCTGGTCCGCAACGGCCACACCGAGGCCGCCGTCGACCTCGCCCGCCTCGCCGGCCTGCGCCCGGCCGGCGCCATCGTGGAGATCGCCGGCGAGGACGGCGTCATGCTGCGCCTGCCCGAGCTGATCCCCTTCGCCCGCAAGCACGGCCTGACGATCATCTCCATCGAGGACCTGATCGCCTACCGCCGCTCCAGCGAGCCGACGGTGCGCCGCGAGGCCGAGGTCAGCCTGCCGACCGCCTTCGGCGCGTTCACCGCCTACGGCTTCCGCTCCACCGTCGACGGGGTCGAGCACGTCGCCCTCGTCCACGGCGAGATCGGCGACGGCACCGACGTCCTCGTCCGGATGCACTCCGAATGCCTGACCGGCGACATCTTCGCCTCCCAGCGCTGCGACTGCGGCCCCCAGCTGCACGCCTCCATGGAGCGCATCCAGGCCGAGGGCCGCGGGATCGTCGTCTACCTGCGCGGGCACGAGGGCCGCGGCATCGGACTGCTGTCCAAGCTGCGCGCGTACGAACTCCAGGAGCGCGGCCGCGACACCCTCGACGCCAACCTGGAACTGGGCCTGCCCGCCGACGCCCGCGACTACGGGGCCGGCGCCCAGATCCTCGCCGACCTCGGCGTGCGCAGCGTCCGGCTGCTGACCAACAACCCCGACAAGGCCGCCGCCCTCGTACGGCACGGCATCGAGGTCTCCGGCCGGGAGGCCATGCCGGTGCAGGCGGGCGAGCACAATCTGCGGTACCTGCGCACCAAGCGGGACCGGATGGGCCACGACCTCCCCTGGCTGGACGGGGCCGTGGCCGCGTCCGCCACCTGCGGCAACCAGTAACACCGGCAAGCAGGCACCACCCGTAACCACCACCCGTAACCACCACCCGAACACGAACCACCGAGGAGCAGAGCTGTGAGCGGCAAGGGCGCACCCGAACTGAGCGTGAAGAACTGCGGAGACCTGCGAGTCGCGGTGATCGCCGCCCAGTGGCACGAGAAGGTCATGGACGGCCTGGTCGACGGCGCCCTGCGGGCCCTGCACGAACTCGGCATCGACGAGCCGACCCTGCTCCGCGTCCCCGGCAGCTTCGAGCTCCCGGTCGTGGCCAAGGTACTCGCCGGTCGCGGTTACGATGCCATCGTCGCCCTCGGAGTGGTCATCCGCGGCGGCACCCCGCACTTCGACTACGTCTGCCAGGGCGTCACCCAGGGCCTGGTACAGGTGTCGATCGACACCGGAGTCCCCGTCGGCTTCGGCGTCCTGACCTGTGACAACGACGAGCAGGCGCTGGACCGCGCCGGCCTCGAGGGGTCGAACGAGGACAAGGGGCACGAAGCGGTCACCGCCGCCGTCTCCACCGCCATGACCCTGCGGACGGTCAGCGAACCCTGGCGCTGAGTGGCGTGGGGGAACCCCGTATTCTGAGGACCATCATGGCGAACACACCCTCCAAGACCTTCGAAGAGCTCTTCACCGAGCTCCAGGGCAAGGCAAACGGCGACCCCAGCACCTCCCGTACCGCCGAGCTCGTCGGCAAGGGCGTCCATGCCATCGGCAAGAAGGTCGTCGAAGAGGCCGCCGAAGTCTGGATGGCCGCCGAGTACGAGGGCAAGGAAGCCGCCGCCGAGGAGATCTCCCAGCTGCTGTACCACGTCCAGGTGATGATGGTCGCGCGCGGGATCTCCCTCGACGACGTCTACTCCCACCTCTGACCTCCGGCACGCCGCCCCTGCGGCACGACGCGCCACCCGCATTCCCCATCCGTTGATCCGCGTATCCCACGCACCGAAGGAAGCCCCATGCTGCGCATCGCCGTCCCCAACAAGGGTTCACTCTCCGGACCGGCGTCGGCGATGCTCCATGAGGCCGGCTACCGGATGCGCAAGGAGTCCAAGGAGCTCGTGGTCGTCGACCCCGAGAACGAGGTGGAGTTCTTCTACCTCCGCCCCAAGGACATCGCGATCTACGTCTCCTCGGGCCGCCTCGACATCGGCATCACCGGCCGCGACCTGCTGCTCGACTCCGGCGCCAGCGCCGAGGAGATCCTGGCACTGAACTTCGGCCGCTCCACCTTCCGCTACGCCACCCTCCCCGGCACCGCGAAGGGCCCCGAGGACTTCCACGGGATGACCATCGCTACCTCGTACGAGGGAATCGTGGCCAAGCACCTCGCCGAGAAGGGCATCGACGCCTCCGTCGTGCACCTCGACGGCGCGGTCGAGACCGCCATCCAGCTCGGCGTCGCCCAGATCATCGCGGACGTCGTCGAGACCGGCACCAGCCTGCGCAACGCCGGCCTCGAGGTCATCGGCGAGCCGATCCTCACCTCCGAGGCCGTCGTCATCCGCGGCAACCAGACCGACGCCGACGACCCGCGCGCCCAGCAGTTCCTGCGCCGCCTCCAGGGCGTCCTGGTGGCCCGCAGCTACGTGATGATGGACTACGACTGCCGCGCCGAGCACCTGGAGCGCGCGGTCGCCCTCACCCCGGGCCTGGAGTCGCCGACCGTCTCCCCGCTGCACAACGAGGGCTGGGTCGCCGTCCGTGCCATGGTCCCGGCCAAGGAGGCCCAGCGGGTCATGGACGACCTGTACGAGCTCGGCGCGCGCGCGATCCTCACCACCTCGATCCACGCCTGCCGTCTCTGACCCCCCTCTCCCGGAACCACTCGCAGAACCGAGCGCACACCATGACCGAGCCCGCCGCCCAGCCCGCACCGCCCGCCCTGCCGGTCACCTTCCGGCCGACCCGCACCCGGGCCGTCCTGCTGAGCGTCGGGCTCGCCATGTTCGCCACCATCACGGCGGTCGCCCTCCTGCTGGAGACCCTCAGCACGGGGGAGCGGATCAGCTTCGTCTTCATCGCGGTCCTGCTGACCTCCGTCCTCGTCCTGCTCAGCCGCCCCAAGGTGGTCGCGGACGAGGCAGGGGTCACCGTCGTCAACCTCACCAACACCCGCCGCCTGGAGTGGGCGCAGATCCTGCGCGTCAACCTCCGCCCGGGCGACCCCTGGGTGTTCCTCGACCTCAGCGACGGCACCAGCCTGCCCGCCCTCGGCATCCAGCCCGGCGTCGCCAGGGCCCAGGCGATCGGCGACGCCCGCGCCCTGCGCGCCCTCGCCGAGACCAGGGGCACCGGCGCGATCGAGGACTGAGCCCGCCGAGATCCTCGTGGCTGCCTACCGTTGCGGCCGCGATCTCAATGACTACCCTGGTGACGGGGCGCAGCCGTGCGCCCTCCCGCCTGTCCCCGGGACCCCCGGGGCCCGCGGGCACCCTTCGACTTGAGGAGTGACTCCCTCCAGCAATGGACGGATCGTCCGGTAATATCCGCGCCGCTCTCCCCACGGAGGCGGCGGCATGACCATCCCGCTACTCCTGCTCGGCGCGGCTTTCGTCCTGATCCTCGCCAACGGTTTCTTCGTGGCAGCCGAATTCGGGCTCGTCACCGTGGAGAAGCCCGAGGCCGAGCGCGCCGCCGCCGACGGTGACCGCCGTGCCCGCACGGTGGTCAAGGCCCTGCGGGAGCTGTCCTTCCAGCTCTCCGGCACCCAGCTCGGCATCACCATCACCTCCCTCGTGGTCGGCATGCTCGCCGAACCCGCCCTGGGCGCACTGCTGGCCGGGCCGCTCGCCGCGACCGGCCTCTCCGGGGGAGCCGCCTCCGGCGTCGCCGTGGTCATCGGCATGCTGCTCGCCTCCGCCGTCCAGATGGTCGTCGGCGAGCTCGTCCCGAAGAACTGGGCGGTCTCGCGGCCGCTCCAGGTCGCCCGCTTCGTCGCCGGCCCCCAGCACGCCTTCTCCCGCGTCTTCCGGCCGGTCATCGCCGGCCTCAACGCCGTCGCCAACCGGCTCGTACGGGCGCTCGGCGTGGAGCCGACCGAGGAGATGGCATCCGCCCGCACCCCCGGCGAACTGGTTTCCCTGGTCCGCCATTCGGCCCGGGCAGGCGCCCTCGAACAGGACACCGCCGACCTCTTCGTACGGACCCTCTCGCTGGGCGGGCTCACGGCCCAGCACGTCATGACCCCCCGGGTGAAGGTCAGCGCCCTGATGCACACGGCCACCGCGGCCGACGTGCTCAACCTCACCCGCGCCACCGGCCTGTCCCGCTTCCCGGTCTACCGCGAGCGCATCGACGAGATCACCGGCGTGGTCCACCTCAAGGACGCCCTCGCCGTGCCCGAGCCGGAGCGCGCCCGCACCGCCGTGGGCCGCATCAGCGTCGCCCCGCTGCTGGTGCCCGGCTCCCTGCCGGTGCAGCCGCTGCTGGAGCGGCTGCGCAGCGAACAGCCGATGGCCGTGGTCGTCGACGAGTACGGCGGCACCGCCGGCGTGGTCACCCTGGAGGACATCGTGGAGGAACTCGTCGGCGAGGTCCGCGACGAGCACGACCTCGCGGAGGACGAAGGGCCCGAGCTGGCCGCCGTGGCCGCCGAGGACGGCCGCCCCTGCTGGGAGGCCGACGGCAGCTGCCGGGTGCAGACCCTGCGCCGGATAGGCCTGGAGGTGCCCGAGGGCCCGTACGAGACCGTCGCCGGCCTCGTCGCGGACCTCCTCGGCCGGATCCCCGCCCCCGGGGACCGCGCGGAGCTCCCCGGCTGGCGGCTGTCCGTCCGCCAGGTCGGCCGCAACCGGGCGGAGCGGGTCCGGCTCGCGGCGGTTCCCGCGGCGGGTTCGTACGGGGCCGCCCCCGTGCCCGTCCGCGCTGCGGGCGGCAACGGCGACCACGCCGTCCTCGGTGACCCGGCCGCGCAGCCGGCCCAGCTGGAGGGCGCTGCCCGATGAACGTCCTCCAACTCCTCTTCGCCCTCCTCCTCGTCCTCGCCAACGGCTTCTTCGTCGGCGCCGAGTTCGCCCTCGTCTCCGTACGCCGCAGCCAGATCGAACCGCTCGCGGCGAGTTCCAAGCGGGCCCGCCAGGTGCTCCACGGCCTGGAGAACCTGCCCCGCATGATGGCCGCCGCACAGTTCGGCATCACCGTCTGCTCGCTCACCCTCGGCGCGGTCGCCGAACCCACCGTGGCCCGGCTGCTGGAGCCCGCCTTCCACGCCGTCCACGTACCGCAGGGCCTGATCCACCCCCTCGGCTACGCCCTCGCGCTGGCCGCCGTGGTCTTCCTGCACCTGGTCATCGGCGAGATGGTCCCCAAGAACCTCGCCATGGCCGCCCCCGAGAAGACCGCCCTGTGGTTCAGCCCCGGCCTGGTCGCCTTCGCACGGCTGTGCGGGCCGGTCACCACCGCGCTGGGCGCCTGCGCCACGCTGGTCCTGCGGCTCTTCAAGGTCGAGCCGAAGGACGAGGTCGAGGCCGTCTACACCAGTGCCCAACTGGGCCGTCTGGTCGAGGACTCCCGGCAGGCGGGCCTCCTCGAACCCGGCGAGCAGGAACGCCTGGAGGACGCCCTCGAACTGGGCAGCCGCCCGGTCACCGACGTCCTCCTCTCGCCGGGCCGCCTGGTCACGGTCGGTCCGTCCGCGACCCCGCGGCTGATCGAACAGCTGACGGTCCGCACCGGCTACTCCCGCTTCCCCGTCCGCTCCGCGGGCGGTGCCTTCATGGGCTACCTGCACGTGAAGGACGTCCTGGACCTGGAGGAGCGGGAGCGGGCCGTGCCGCAGCGCGTGTGGCGCCGGATGCCGATCCTGTCGGCCACCCTCCCGCTGGACGACGCCCTCAGCGTCATGCGGCGCGACGCCACCCACTTGGCGCAGGTCGCCGATCCGGCGGGCCGGGTGCTCGGCCTGGTCGCCCTGGAGGACGTCCTGGAAACGCTGGTCGGCGAAGTCCGCGACCCGTCACACCGCGCGTACGTGCGGGGCGCGTAGCCGGTCCCTCGAACGCCGGCGGGGCCGCACATCGGCCCCGCCGGCGTTACAACGCCGGCGGCTCCGGCCGTTCCTGCGGGCCGCGGCCGGACAGGACCTCCCCGTACGCCTGCATCAGGTCCGGCAGCCGCAGCGTGGCGAGGTCGTCCCGCGACGGCTCACCCGCGAAGCCCGCCAGCCGCAGGTCCCGGTACGCGCAGCTCTTCTCGTACAGCGTCCGCAGGAACCGACCGTTCCCGAGCTCGTCGATCCACCCCTGCTCGACCACGTGCCCGCTGATGCTGCGCAGCTCCTCCAGCGCCTCCTCGTCCCACCGGTCCCCGTTCGCGTCCGCCAGCACCCCGCCGATCGCGGTCAGCTCCAGCGGCCGGTAGCTGGGGAAGTCCACCCGGGAGGTGAACCGCGAGGACAGCCCCGGATTGGCGGACAGCAGCCGGTCCATCCCGGCCGGATAGCCCGCGAGGATCACCACCAGGTGGTCCCGGTTGTCCTCGGCCCGCTTCAACAGCACCTGAAGGGCCTCGTCCCCGTACGCGTCGCCCTTGCTGTAACCCGAGTTGGACAGTGAGTACGCCTCGTCCACGAACAGCACCCCGCCGATCGCCGAATCGATCAGCTCGTTCGCCTTCACCGCGGTCTGCCCGAGGAACTCGCCCACCAGGTCCGCCCGTTGCGCCTCCACCAGATGGTCGCCGCCCAGCAGCCCCAGCGCGTAGAACACCCGCCCCAGGATCCGGGCCACCGTCGTCTTGCCCGTACCCGACGGCCCGGAGAAGACGAAGTGCCGCTTCGGCGGCTGCACCGGCAACCCCTGGCCGGCCCGCAGCCGCGCCATGTGCAGCTGCGCGGACAGCGCCTTCACCTGCCGTTTGACCGGCTCCAGCCCCACCATCCGCTCCAGCTCCGCCAGCGCCTCGGCGAGCGCCTCCGGGTCGGCGGGCCCGGGCGGCAGCCCCACGGGGGCGCCTTGCGGCGGCACGGACACCTTGCGCCGTACGCCCTGCACCCGGCCCGCGGGCGGCGGCGCCGCACCCAGCGGATCGGGCTCCGCCTGGCTGTCCGCCGCGATGTCCTGGACGGGCCCGCCCCCGCCCAGCGCCACCGCCGCGAAGTCCCCGCCCGCCGGAGGCGGACCGTGCCCGCCGTAGCTCCCGAACCCGGAGTACCCGGCCATCGCGGCCATGCCGTCGGTGTCGTCGCCGTCCTCGATGGCCGTCAGCCGGGCCGCGGTGTCCATGAACGCCGGGTCCACCCGGTGCACCGCCCGGTACAGCGGCAGAGCCGCCGCACTGCGCCCGGTGCCCTCGTGGGCCCGCGCCAGCCAGTACCGCAGCTCCTTGCGCTGCGGCTGCTCGCTGCGGCAGCGCATCAGCGCCGCCGACAGCATCGGCTCCGCCTGCCCGTACATCTCCAGCCGGACCCGGGCCATCCCGCCGAACAGCCCCGCCTCGATGCCCAGCAGCGGATCGTCCACCAGCGGCTCGGTGTGCCGGACCAGCTGCTCCCAGTCCTTGACCAGGTAGGCCCGGCAGGCGTGCAGGAACCGCACCTGCGGATCGGCGTCCACCGGGGGCAGGGCGGCGAGCGCCTGGTCCAGCTCGGGCACGTGGCGGCCGTCCAGCCAGTGCGAGGCGTGGGCCAGCAGCAGGTCCCGCCGGCTCTCCAGCACCGGCTGCACCCACCAGCCCAGCCAGTACCAGGAGTTCAGCGTCCGCCGGTGCCGCGCCCGTTGCTCCCCGAAGCGGTCCCGGTGCGCGTACATGCGCAATAACGCGTCGGTGGTGTCGACCCGCAGCGCGTGCAGACCCAGCCAGGCGTCGGCCATCGCGGGATCGAGCCGTACGGCCGCCCGGAACTCCTCCTCGGCCTGCGGATAGGCGCCCATGGTGCAGGCGTCGACCCCGCGCAGCCAGGCGAGTTCGGCCGGGGCGTGCGTGCCCGGCGTGCCGAAATCCATCACGTCCCCCACAAGCCTGCCCCCGTGGTGCGCGGCAACCCCCGCGTCGATCGCGCGAGTTGCCCTCGCGCCGATGAAATCAGGGCTGCATCGTACCTGCGGTTTCGCACCTTACGTAGGGCGCGAGGAGCCGGGTTGGGGCTGTGTCCCGGGTACGCCCGGTGACTCAGGGTGAAGGTGCGGGGGTGGCCGGGGGCAGGACGAAGCCCCCGATCACGGGGGAACGATCGGGGGCTTCGTGTCTGCGGAGGCCGGTAAAGCCCCGCATTGAGAACGTAAGGCCGGTGCGGGCCCCGGGTCAAGCAGGTCGGTGGAGCCCCGGCGGAGCGGAGTTCCGGGACGGCTCAGGCCCGGGGGAGTCCGTCACCCTCGGTCACGGAAGCGGGTGTTCGGGCGGTCGCACCCGTCCCGGAAGACCACTCGTATCCCGTACAGCTCTGGCGTACCAGGGTGTCCGCGAAGGGGCGCGAAGGGTCGTCCGAGAAGTGCGCGAGCTCCGCGCGCTCCCATCCGTCCCAGAAATCGGAAAGTTCACGCCCGTCCCGGTTTCGCCCCCGCCCCCAGGACTGCTCGCGCGGCGTCTCCATCCACAGCAGCCGCGCCAGATGCGGGCGCAGGGCCCGCCGTCCGGCCCCCACGCCTTCGACGAGGACCACCGGCGCCGGCTCCAGCACCCGCTCCGGGCCGAAGCGGCGCTCCACCCAGTCGTACGGGGCCCAGTGCGCGGGCCGGCCGGCACCCAGCGGCTCCAGCACCTGCGTCCGCAGCCGCTCCTGCCAGCCGAACAGCTCCTCGTGGGTGGCCACCTCGTCCAAATGCAGCACCGGAGCCCCGCCCAGGGCCTCACCGAGCCGCCCGGCGAAGGTGCTCTTCCCGGAGCCAGCGTGCCCGTCGATCCCGACGAGCCGGACCGGGCCGAGGGACGGGGGCAGCGCGCAGAGCTCCCGCGCGAGGGACTCGAGTGACAGGTGTGGCTCCACCCGACCAGCGTAGACAGGGCCGACACGACGCGCGGCTTCGGCCCGCTCCTGCCGGGAACTGGAAGGGTGAAGCCACTGAAGCACCGACCCACCCTGGGGGAACCTCGCGATGACCGCACCCACACCGCGCAGGGCCGTACTCGTCGCCGCCCTCGCGGTCGCCACCGCCGCCACGGCCGCCACCGTCTGCGGCGGCAGCGCCTCCGCGGCCTCCGCGGCCGCCCCGCCCGCCCCCCGGGGCCCGGGCCGGACCGTCGACAACCGGTTCTGGTTCTCGTACGCCCACTGGCTGGCCGGCACGCACCAGGGCACCACCGCCGTCGCCGGCGCCCGCCCGGGCCTGGAGATCATGACCCCGGCCGGCCGGACCGAGTACGCCGACCCGCACACCGGCAGGAAGAGCGTCTGGGAGTACGCCACCTGGACCTCCCCCGTGCACCGCTCGGCCGTCCCCGGCACGGAGGCCGTCGCCTCCTGGAACGCCCGTACCCCCGCCGGCACCTGGATCCAGACCGAACTGCGGGGCACCTACGACGACGGCACGGCCACCCCCTGGTACGTCATGGGCCGGTGGGCCTCCGGGGAGGGCGACATCCGCCGCACCTCCGTGGACGGCCAGACCGACGGCCGGTCCACCGTCTGGACCGACACCCTGGCGGTCGACGCCCCGGCCGGCGGCCCGCGCCTCACCGACTGGCAGCTGCGCCTGACCCTGTACCGCAGGCCCGGCGCCGACCGCGGGCCCACCGTGTGGCTGGCCGGCGCCATGGTCTCCGACGTCCCCGACCGGTTCACCGTCCCCGCCTCCGCCCCCTCCGGGCAGGCCCGTGAGCTGAAGGTCCCGCGCTACTCCCAAGAGGTCCACAAGGGGCGCTACCCCGAGTACGACAACGGGGGAGAGGCCTGGTGCAGTCCCACCTCCTCCCAGATGGTCATCGAGTTCTGGGGCCACCGGGCCGCCGCCTCCTCCACGGCCTGGGTCAATCCGCAGTACTCCGACCCGCAGGTGTGCCACGCGGCCCGCTCCACTTACGACGCCGCCTACAGGGGCTGCGGCAACTGGTCCTTCAACGCCGCGTACGCCGCCACCCATCCCGGGCTCGCCGGCGTCGTCACCCGCCTTGCCTCCCTCGCCGACCTGGAGGCCCTGGTCCGGGCCGGGATCCCGGCCATCACCTCACAGTCCTTCCTGGCCGAGGAGCTCACGGGCGCCGGCTACGGCACCGCGGGGCACCTGATGACCGTCACCGGGTTCACGGCCGCCGGGGACGTCGTCGTCAACGACCCGCACTCGCCCGACAACCCGTCCGTACGCCGCGTCTACCAGCGCCGGGAGTTCGAGAACGCCTGGCTGCGCACCAAGCGCCGCAACGCGGCCGGGAAGGCGGTCTCCGGCCCGGGAGGGGTCTGCTACGTCTACGCTCCGGCCCTGCCGGACCCGGCCCGGATCGCCGCGCTGCGGGCGGTCGGAATCCTGTGAGACCCACCTTTGACCTGACGGCCCGGATAGGCGGAACATAAGGGGGTAAAAGGCACATAAAGGCTTCTCCAGGAGAGGCGGCCAACCATGACCACCCAATCAAGCATCGAGCACCACCCCGATCTCGCCGAGATGCGCACGCGCTTCGAGCGGGTGACCAGCACCCCCGCAGCGCAAGCCGTGGAGGCAATGTCCCTGCTCACCGGCCTGTATCTGGCGGCATCGCCGTGGATCGCCGGGTTCAGCACCCTCACTCCGCTGGCCATCAACAACCTGATCGCCGGCCTGGCGTTCTGCCTGTGCATGGGCGGTCTGGGTTCTGCCTACGAACGCACCCACGCCATGGCGTGGACCGCGGTCGCCCTCGGTGCATGGACGATCATCGCCCCGTGGGTCATCGCGGGCGAGATGGACACCACCCGCACGGTGGTCAGCAACGTCATCACCGGAATCGTCGCCCTGTGCCTCGGCCTCGCGATGGCCGCGATGGCCGGCCGCAACCGGGAGACCCGCATCTGACCGGGCCTCCGCGCGGATCCTCATCGGCCGGGCCCCGGCCGCACCGGCACGTCCGGGCGGCCGGGGCCCGGCGGCGTGACGCGCGCCACCCGTGACGATCCTCTCTCCCGCGAACGCCGCGAACGCTGGCACATTGGACACCATGACAGCCAACGCCGCAGCCGACGCCCCCGCCCGCACCCTCGTCCGCACCGGGGGACCCAAGGACGACTCCTCCTGGCTGGAGCACGTGCTCGGCTGGACGCTCGTCGTGGTCGTGGCCATGTTCGTCACCCAGGTCGGCTGGCTGTAACCCGCCCCGGCCCCGCCCCTCCCCGGCCCACCCCCTCCTGGCTGCCCCCCTCCCGGAACCTCCTCCTTCCCCGCAGCACCCCGCGCGCCCGTCACGTTCGCCGTGACGGGCGTTTTCGCGTCTCCGGGCGGCGGGGCTGTTTGACGGCAGTGGATCATGCCTGCACTATTCCACTAATCAGTTAGTGGAATGAGGTGAAGGGCATGGAATTCCGGGTCGACCGGCGCAGCGGCGTCGCCACTTACCTACAGCTCGTCACCCAGGTCAAACAGGCGCTGCGGCTCGGCGTACTGGAGCCCGGCGACCGGTTGCCCACGGCCCGGGAGGTGGTCGAGGCCACCGCGATCAACCCGAACACCGTGCTCAAGGCGTACCGGGAGCTGGAGCGCGAAGGGCTCGTCGAACCCCGCCCCGGCGCGGGCACCTTCGTACGGCGCTCCCTCTCCCGCCCCGAAGCGGCCGCCGACTCGCCGCTGCGCCTCGAGCTGTCGGCCTGGATGGCCCGGGCGCGCGAGGCGGGCCTGGACCGTGAGGACGTCACGGCGCTGATCACGGCCACCGTGGACGCAAGCTTCAGAGAGGACACCACATGAGCGACCCGACCGCCGCTGCCGCACTCCGGGCGACACGGCTCGGCAGGGCCTTCCGGGGCCGCAGCGCCCTGAGCGACTGCGATCTCGAACTTCCCGCCGGACGCGTCACCGCACTCGTCGGCCCCAACGGCGCCGGCAAGAGCACCCTGCTCCAGCTCGCGGCCGGCCTGCTGCGCCCCACCACCGGGCAGATACGGGTCTTCGGCCACGCCCCCGGCTCCCGCGAGGCCCGCGCCCGCACGGCCTTCCTGGCCCAGGAGAAGCCGCTGCACCCGCGGTTCACCGTCGCGGACACCCTGCGGCTGGGCCGCGAACTCAACCGCGGCTGGGACCAGGCCCTCGCCGAACGCCTCGTACGGGCCGGAGGCATCCCCCTCACCGCCCGCGTCGGCTCCCTCTCCGGCGGAAACCGGACCCGCGTGGCCCTCGCGCTCGCCGTGGGCAAACGCGCCGAACTCCTCCTCCTGGACGAGCCCCTCGCGGACCTCGACCCGGTGGCCCGGCACGACGTCACGGCCCTGCTCATGACCGAAGCCGCCGAGCGCGGCGTCACCATCGTCATGTCCTCGCACGTCCTGTCCGAGCTGGAGGACGTCTGCGACCACGTCCTGCTCCTCAAGGACGGCGCCGTACGCCTCGCGGGCGACGCCCAGGAGCTCCGCGCGGCGCACACCCGGCTCACCGGCCGCGCCGACCCCATCGAAGACGACGGCCTGCCCCACGCCTTCGACCGGAGCACCGTCGTCCACGCCGTCACCGCCGGACGTCAGGTCACCGCCCTCGTCCGCGGCGGCCCCGCCGCAGCCGCAGCCGCCGCGGACGAGGACCGCTGGATCACCGAAACCCCCTCCCTGGAGGACCTGTTGCTCGCCCACCTGCGCGCTCCGCGCGCCGACCGTACGGAGGCAGCCGCGTGAAGGGCGTCCTGTGGCTGGCCTGGCGCCAGCAGCGAGCGATGATCATCACCGGCATCGTGCTGCTCGCGGCCGTCGCGGCCTGGGCCGCGTACATGCGCTCCGAGATGATGACGCTGATCGACGACTACGGCTTCGTCCCCTGCAAGGGCTGGAACGGCGGCTGCGAGAGCCTGGGCAGCTTCCTGGTCCTGGACGCCAGCACCGGCCCGATCAGAACCCTCGGCACCCTCGGACTCGCCCTCCCCGCCCTCATCGGAGTGTTCTGGGGCGCGCCCCTGCTGGGCCGCGAACTGGAGAGCGGAACCTTCAAACTGGCGCTCACCCAGGGTGTCAGCGGCCACCGCTGGTTCGCCGCCCGCTTCGGCCTCGCCGCACTGTTCGCCGTGCTCGCCTCGGGCGTCGTCGCCGCCCTCGTCGCGTGGTGGTGGGCGCCCGTGTCCAACACCCTGGACGGCCTCTACTGGTACGACGCGTACATATTCAACGCGACCGGCCCCGCCTCCGTAGCCTGCGCCCTGTTCGGCCTCGCGGCCGGTACGGCGGTCGGCCTGCTGGTCCGCCGCACCCTGCCGGCCATGGCCGTGACCTTCGCGGCGATCGGCACGGTCAGTGTGCTCACCCGGGTACTGCGGGGCGGCTGGATCGCCCCGGAGACCCGGATCACCCCCGGCATGACCCCCAAGCAGATGGTCGGCAGCGCCTGGTCCACCGGCGAGTTCGGCTACCTCACGCCCGACGGGCGCGAGCACGACATCAACACCCCCGTCTGCCAGACCTCCGGCGAAGAGCTCAGGCAGTGCATGGCGGAGCACGGCTTCGTCGCCCGCTACCACAAGGTCTATCCCAGCGGCGACTTCTGGACCTTCCAGTGGATCGAGACCGCGCTCTACCTGGGCCTCGCCGCCGTCCTGGTGGCCCTGGTCCCGTACGTCCTGCGCCGCCCCGCCGCGACGGCCCGCGCCGCCGCCACCACCGCCACGCGTACCGCGAACGCCACGACCAGAACGACCGCCGGCGTCTGAACTCCCTCCCACCCACCACAGGGGACCCCTCATGGCCACGAAGAAGAACCTTCAAGCCGACCGCACCAGCGTCACCCACAAGGTCCGCTACGCGCTGAGCAACCCGACCCGCATCGCCCCCTACGTCCGCCGCGCCGCCCGGGACGCCTGGCTGCGCCACAAGCACCCCGACCACGTGTCCTACTACCGGGCCGTCATGGCCTCCGACACCGGCCGCAACCCCGAGGCCGCCGTCGGCAGCCAGACCCACGACCGCTGGCTGGCCCTGGGCAAGATGCAGTTCGACTACCTGCTGGAACACGGCCTCACGCCCGCCCACCGCATGCTCGACATCGGCTGCGGCAACCTGCGGGCCGGCTGGCGCTTCATCGACCACCTCGACGCCGGCCACTACTACGGCATCGACATCTCGCCCGACATCCTCATCTCGGCCAAGGAGACCCTGACCAGGCAGCGCCTGCAGGACAAGCTGCCGCACCTGACCATCACCCGGGACCTCACGCTGGACTTCCTGCCCGACCGCCACTTCGACGTGGTGCACGCCCACAGCGTCTTCTCCCACTCCCCGATCGGGATCATCGACGAGTGCCTGGCGCACGTGGAGCGCGTACTGGCCCCGGGCGGCTGGTTCGACTTCACCTTCGACCGCACCGAGGGCGCCGAGCACCAGGTCCTGCGAGAGGACTTCTACTACCGCACCGAGACCCTGGTGGACCTCGCCGCCCGGCACGGCCTCAAGGCCCGCCTCATGGACGACTGGGAGCGGCTCGGGCACGGCCAGTCCAAGATCCGCGTCACGGCCGGCTGACCCGCGCCGGCCGGCGGCGCGCAGGGGCCCTCGGCGACGATCACATCGGAGGTGACGAGCGCCTGCTCGGCCGTGACCCGGTTCATGAACACGAACGGCGGGATCACCGGCGGAGCGGGCAGCCCGTCCGGGCTGAAGGTGACGCACAGCAGCCCCTCGATGCAGCCGCTGAACCTCGTCGGGTCCAGTGCGCAGGGGAAGTGCTGCCAGGGGCTGCCATACTTCAGCCATCCGGTGGCAGTTCGAGGCTAGGGCCGAATTTGAATAATAGTCAACAGCGGGGTACGACCGGGCGTTCGCAGGTCCGCAGAGCCGAACTCATAGCGACCGGGCGGAAGTTGTTCGCCGACACCTCGTACGACGCCCTGTCCATGGACGACATCGCCAAGCAGGCGGGCGTCGCCAAAGGACTGATCTACTACTACTTCAAGAGCAAACGCGGCTACTACCTCGCCATCGTCGAGGACTCCGTCGCCGAGCTCGTCGCCCGCGCCGGTGGCGAGACCGAACTCCCGGCCGCCGAGCGGGTCCGGCGCACCATCGACGGCTACCTGTACTACGCCGAGCACCACCGGGCCGCCTACCGCACCATCGTCACCGGCGGCGTCGGCTCCGACGCCGAGGTGCTGGCCATCCGCGACGCCGTCCGCGAGGAACTGGTCGCCACCATCGCCGACGGCGCGTACGGACACCGCACCATCCCGCCGATCGCCCGGCTCGCACTCGTGGGCTGGCTGTCCTCGGTCGAGGGGATCACCCTGGAATGGACCGGCGCCCTCGGCGCGGGCGCGGCCGACCAGCCCGACCGGGCCCGGCTCGCGGCGCTCCTGGTGCGCCAGCTGCGCACCACCCTGGACGTGATCGAGGAGTTCGTCCCGGAGTGCCCCGCTCCGCCCACCCCCGGGGAAGCGGCCGGGCAGCGAGACGATCTTGTACCGGTGACGGGAAGCCCCTGATCGGGCATACTCAACCCGCCGCAGCCGCTGAACAGCCCCTTCCGTGATCCGGGAGGGCAACATCGGCTGTGAGAGCACCGAGATCCGGCGGCGCGTCCCACAACCTCACGCGTCGCCGCCGTGCCCCGACCAGGGAGGAGAGCGCCGCCATGACAGACCGCGCCCCGCAGACGGTGGACCGTCAGTTGCCCACCGAGGAGTCCCGGGACCTCCTCGCCCTCGTACGCGAGATCGCCCAGCGGGAGATCCGCCCCCGGGCCGCCGAGGAGGAGGACGCCGGGAGCTTCCCCCGCGAGGTCTTCACCCTGCTCTCCGAGGCGGGACTGCTGGGCCTCCCGTACGCCGGAGAGTTCGGCGGCGGCGAGCAGCCGTACGAGGTCTACCTCCAGGTCCTGGAGGAGCTGGCCGCGGCCCGCCTGACCGTCGGCCTCGGCGTCAGCGTGCACTCCCTGGCCTGCCACGGGCTGGCCGGCTACGGCACCAAGGAGCAGCAGACCGCGCACCTGCCCGGGATGCTCGGCGGCGGCCTGCTGGGGGCGTACTGCCTCTCCGAGCCGGCCGCGGGCTCCGACGCCGCCTCGCTCACCACCAAGGCGGTGCGCGACGGCGACGAATGGATCATCACCGGCACCAAAGCGTGGATCACCCACGGCGGAGTCGCCGACTTCTACACCGTCCTGGCCCGCACCGGCGTCGAGGGGCCCAAGGGCATCACCGCCTTCCTGGTCCCCGGGGACGCGGCGGGCCTGACGGCGGCCGTGCCCGAGAAGAAGATGGGCATGAAGGGCTCGCCCACCGCCCAGCTGCACTTCGACGGGGTACGGGTGCCCGACGCGCGCCGCATCGGCGAGGAAGGCCAGGGCTTCACCATCGCCCTGGCCGCCCTGGACGCCGGGCGCCTGGGCATCGCCGCGTGCGCCATCGGCGTCGCGCAGGCGGCGCTGGACGAGGCCCTGGCGTACGCGCTGGACCGCAAGCAGTTCGGGCACCCGATCGCGGACTTCCAGGGGCTGCGCTTCATGCTGGCCGACATGGCCACGAAGATCGAGGCGGGCCGTGCGCTCTACCTGGCGGCGGCGCGGCTGCGGGACGCCGGCAAGCCGTTCTCCCGGCAGGCCGCGATGGCCAAGCTGTTCTGCACGGACGCGGCGATGGCGGTCACCACGGACGCGGTCCAGGTCCTCGGCGGCTACGGCTACACCGCGGACTTCCCGGTCGAGCGGCTGATGCGCGAAGCGAAGGTGCTCCAGATCGTCGAGGGCACGAACCAGATCCAGCGCATGGTGATCGCCCGCCACCTGGCAGGGCCGGAGACGCGCTAGGGGGCTGGGGGCGGGTTCGGGACCGGAGGCCGGCTCGGGGCGGAGGCGGGCTAGGGACCGGAGGCGGGTCAGCTTCCGAAGAGCGGGCCGTTCGGCCAGATGGGAGAGGCAGTGATCCGGGACCACTCCGGGTCGCGCCGCCCCGGCACGGTCCGGCCGTCCTCGGTCCAGCGGGCGACCAGCGCGCTGTAGATGGGTGGGTCGGGAAACCGCTGCCGGGATCCCGGTCCCTGCTGAACCGATTCTTCGTAACCGGGCGGCACCTGCCGCCGTCGGCGTCCCGTCCGTGGCGTGGAAGTCTCAACCGTGGTCATGCCGGGGCAACGCGGCAATCCGCCCACGGGTAACCGCTTCCCCCGCCCGGGGATCCGTTCGAGGGGTACCCGGGGGGGTGGGGGGGTTGGGCTTCGACGGGTGGCCGGCGCCGCGGGGGCGGGATCGCGGCGGGGGAGCTGGGCTTCGGGGGGCCTGATTCCGCCTGATCCTGATCAGGGAGGGTTTGGGGGTTTCCCGCCCGTCCTACTGTCCTTCCGGGTCGGGCCGCCCTGTCAAGGGCGCTCCCTGCGGTCGCGTCGCTTCGCGATGGCCTTCGGCCACCCTTGACAGGCCGTCCCGCCCCGGAAAGACAAGGACCGGCGGGAAGCCCCCAAAAGAACGGTCCACTGGTTCCGAAGACTTCCCATGCCCATCAGGGACCGACCCCTAGGCAACGGGGGCCTGGCACGATCCGCGCCCGGCCCGGGCAGAAAGCCATTCCCCGCCGGGGCGGCCCAACCCACACCAAACAGCGCCGAGATGCCCATCCGAGACCCCCCAGACGCATCACAGGAACGCTACGCGCTTCTCACGTCTCAGCGCCCGGCCGGCCGGGCGGCCGGGCCGCCGGGCGGCCGTCTGGAACTGGACATAGACCACCCACGACCGCCCACGACCGCTACATACGTCCGCATCGCGCGACAGCAGGCATTTTGTCCCTATTTGGTGGCGGGTTGGGGGCGAATGGATCACTTGGCGGAGTCAGATGCCCGATGGTTCGGCGCCAGGCTCCGGCAGGCCGCCCACCGCGCCCGCACCCGACGTGTAGGCGCCCCCAGCGGCCGAAGGCGCCCCTCTCGTCGGCCGCTGAATCGTTTCCGCGCCCCCCACCCACCCCCAGGTACCTGCCGACCAGCTAGCTATCGGCCGCTGGGTGCGCCCTCGCCCCTTCCCTCACCCGCAGGCGCCATCAGTCATCCTCCGCTCGCCATCTGGGGCGGCTTGTGATCAGTCCGTGCCGGGCTGATCGCCGCCAGACCACCTCAGCTGTGTAGCGATCCGTGGCGGCCTATTCCCAGCCCCAGACGGCCGTCGGGCGCCGAGACGTGAGAACCGCGTAGCGATCTGGCGCGTAGGTGGCTCCGGATGGGCATCTCGCCGCTGTTTGGTGCGGGTTGGGCCGCCCCCGACTCGGAATGGCTTTCTGCCCGGCCCGGGCGCGGATCCTGCCGGCCCCCGGGAACCTGGGTGTCGGTCCCTGACGCCCACTGCCCGTGATCGTGAACCAGTGGACCGTTCTTTTGGGGGGTTCCCGCCGGTCCTTGTCTTTCCGGGGCGGGACGGTCTGTCAAGGGTGGCCGGAGGCCATCGCGAAGCGACGCGACCGCAGGGAGCGCCCTTGACAGGGCGGCCCGACCCGGAAGGACAGTAGGACGGGCGGGAACCCCCCAAACCCTCCCTGATCAGGATCAGCCGGAATCAGGCCCCGCAGTTCCCGTAGCCCTCCCCGAGCCCCTCCCCGGCTCCGCCGTGCGGCACCCGGCCAACCGTGCCGTCCTGTCAGGTTGTGCCATAAGTCTGGCCGCGGCTCGCGATTCTGACGTACCGTCATATCCGCTCAGCCGTGTCGCCGCCGCACCCCCCGACCTGCCCCCACCCACCCCGCCCTCCCGGAGGTCCGCCATGCCCGCCGACCGGCCCGTCGCCCTCGACGAGTACCCCATCCACCAGGCACCGCTGTCGATGAAGCATCTCGTCAGCGGGGACCGCAACGCCTACGACCGGTGCATCTTCCACGTCTTCGACCACGCCGGCCGCGCCGTCCTCATCCTCGGCCTCGGGGTCTACCCCAACGCCGGAGTCATCGACGCCTACGCCACCCTCCGCATGGGGGACGAACTCCTCGCCGTCCGTGCCTCCGACGCCCTCACCGACGACCGGATGAACCTCTCGGTGGGGCCGTTGTCCGTCACCGTCGACGTGCCGCTGCGGCAGCTGACCCTGCGCTGCGCCGCAGACCCGGACGACCCGGACGGCCTCTCGTGCGACGTCACCTGGACCGCCGAGTTCCCCGCCGTCTGGGAGCCCCACCACATCCAGCGGCGCGGCGACCGGCTCATGCTGGAAGGCCGTCGGTTCGTCCAGGCCGGCAGCGTCACCGGCACCATCCGGGCCAGGGGCGAGGAGTTCACCCTGACACCGGGGGAGTGGACCGGAACCCGCGACCGCAGCTGGGGGGTGCGCCCCATCCCCGGGGAGGACGGCGGCCGGGCCGCAGAGGAGTACCGCCCCGAGGGCTTCCACTGGCTCTGGATCCCCGTCCGCTTCGAGGACCGCTTCCTCATGGTCATCGCCCAGGAGGACGCCGACGGACACCGCACCCTGAGCGAGGCCCTCCAGGTCTTCCCCGAGGACAGCGGCCGCCACGACGTACAACTGGGCTGGCCGCACACCGAGATCCGCTACCGGCCCGGCACCCGCCACCCCCAGGGCGCAGTGGTCCACCTCACCGACCCCGACGGCCGCAAACCGATCGAACTCGGCGTCGAGATACTCAACTCGTCCCCGCTCGCCGTCGGCGCCGGCTACCCGCCCGCCGCCGACTGGCAGCACGGCACCTGGCAGGGCCGGGGCTGGACCGACCGTCGCGTCTACGACCTCTCCGACCCCACCGCCCACCCCATGGCCGCCTTCGGCGTCACCGACCACTCGGCCCGCTTCACCCTCGACGGACAGGTCGGCCACGGCATCTTCGAGCACGGCAGCTTCGGCCGCCACGACCCGAGCGGCTTCGCCGACTACTCCTCCGTCGCGCCGTAGGCCGCCCCAGCCCATCCGGACAGCCATTCCCGTCGGACCCGCAGGAAAGGGGCTCACCCATGGCCACCGCACCACGTCCGCGCACCTCCACCCGGGAACCCGAGGAGCTCGGCCGACGGCTCGCCGCCTGGCTGGACAGCATGCTCCCCGGTGCGAAGGTCACCAACGTCTCCGTCCCCGGGTCCAACGGCATGTCCAGCGAGACCCTGCTCTTCGACATAGACCACCCCGACACCCCGCTCCGCGCCTGCGCGTTGAGGCTCGCCGCCGACCCCGCCGCCTACACCGTCTTCCCCACCTACGACATGCCGCGCCAGCACCGGGTGATGAGCCTGGTCGCCGAGCACACGGACCTGCCCGTCCCGCGCGTGCAGTGGCTGGAGGAGGACCCGGGGCCGCTCGGGGCGCCGTTCTTCGTGATGGCCCGCGCCGAAGGGCGGGTCCCGCCCGACGTCATGCCCTACACCTACGAGGGCAACTGGCTGCACGCCGCCACCGACGCCGAGCGCGCCGCGCTCCAGGAGGCGAGCATCTCCCTGCTGGCCCGCCTGCACGACCAGTTCCCGGGCAAGGAGGCCGAGTTCCTGCTGCCCGAGGGCGCGGGCAGTCCGCTCCGCCGGCACGTGGCCGCCCAACGCGCCTACTACTCCTGGGTGGTGGGCGGACTCGCCCCGTCCCCGCTCATCGAGCGGGCGTTCGCCCGCCTGGAGGAGCTGTGGCCGCAGGACGAGGGCCCGGCGGTCCTCAACTGGGGGGACGCCCGCATCGGCAACGTTATCTACGACGGCTTCACGCCCGTGGCCGTCCTGGACTGGGAGATGGCGGCGTACGCCCCGCGCGAGGTGGACCTCGGGTGGACCGTCTACCTCCACCGGTTCTTCCAGGACCTCACCGTCGGCTTCGGCCAGCCCGGACTGCCGGACTTCCTGCGCCGCGAGGACCTGGAACGCCGCTACGCGGAACTCACCGGGCACACCCCGCGCGACATGGAGTTCCACACGCTCTACGCGGCCCTGCGACACGGGATCGTGATGCTGCGCATCGCCTACCGGCAGGCGCACTTCGGCGAGGTCGAGATCCCCGCGGATCCGGACGGCCTGATCCTGCACCACGCCAGTCTGGCCGCCATGGTGCAGGGAACGTATTGGTAAAAGGTTTCCCGGTCAGGCCGCCTGTGCGTGTTGGCGGCGCGTCTGCGGAGGCAGGGGGCTCGCCGTGCGTACCGGACGCGAGCCCGGACCGCCGACGTGCGAGAAGGGCTGCGTCCGCCAGTCGAGTCCCTGCGGGAGGCTCAGCATCACCACGGGCTCCAGCTCCTGCGTCCCCGTCGGCTGCTGGATCATGCCGACGGTGGGCAGCGCGTCGCCGACGGGCCGCCCGGTGCCCGCGCAGACCGTGAGCCCGAAGGGGTTCCACGGGGTCAGGCAGAGGGCGTGCTGCGGCAGGTACTCCTCGTCGGCGACGAGGGCGATCGACTGGCCGCAGTCGGGGCACACCGCGTGGTGGATGTCGAAACCCTCGTAGTCGTCGAGGTATTCGCCATCGTCGGCGTACGCGGTCTCCTCCCCGGGATCGAGAGGTGCCAGGGGCTCCGGTTCGGTGCGACCGGCGCGCTTGGTGTTCAGCATGGATGTACTCCCCCTTGGGTGGGCCGGGCGGGCTGGTTCTTCGGCCTCGGCCACAGCAAGCACTTCCCGTCGCGCGGCACGAGTAACCACAACAGCCCGCCGTACGCCCGCATACGGTTGTGGCCTTGGTCACATGCCCGGCGCAGATGCCTCCAGTGGGCGGACAGCACTGTGCCTGGAGAGGCGTTGGGCCTTAAGTTGAGCGGCTATGAGCGCAATGGAGGAGCTGGACCGCCAGATCGTGGATCTGCTCGTGCGGGACGGGCGGATGAGCTACACGGATCTGGGCAAGGCCACCGGACTGTCCACGTCGGCGGTCCATCAGCGAGTACGCCGGCTGGAACAGCGCGGTGTGATCCGCGGCTACGCGGCCGTGGTCGACCCCGAGGCCGTCGGGCTGCCGCTGACGGCCTTCATCTCGGTCAAGCCGTTCGACCCGAGCGCCCCGGACGACATCGCCGACCGGCTGGCCGGGGTTCCCGAGATCGAGGCCTGCCACAGCGTCGCGGGCGACGAGAACTACATCCTCAAGGTCCGTGTCGCGACCCCCCTGGAGCTGGAAGACCTGCTGGGCCGCCTGCGCGCCCTCGCGCACGTCTCCACGCGCACGACGGTGGTCCTGTCCACTCCGTACGAGGCCCGCCCGCCCCGCGTGTAGCGGACCGGAGGCACCCGGAGGGACCCAGAGGGGCTCGGCCGGACCCCGCGGCCGGACCCCGCGGCCGGACCCCGCGGCCGACCCGGCGGTCGGGCGGGGCAGGGCGACGCGCGAGACTGTTGCGCATGACTGACCGCACCGCCCACTCCGCCGACGCCGCCGGAGCACCGACCAGGACCGTCCTCCTCCGCGGGGGCGAGGTACACAGCCCCGCGGACCCCTTCGCCACGGCGATGGTGGTCGAGCGCGGTCACATCGCCTGGGTCGGCTCCGAGGGCGCGGCCGACGCCTTCGCGCAGGGCGTGGACGAGGTAGTCGACCTCGGCGGGGCGCTCGTGACGCCCGCCTTCACCGACGCCCACGTCCACACCACCTCCGCCGGCCTCGCGCTCACCGGGCTGGACCTCTCGGCCGCGCCCTCCCTGTCCGCCGCCCTGGACCTCGTACGCGCCTACGCCGCGAGCCGTCCCGCCGACCGCGTGCTCCTCGGGCACGGCTGGGACGCCGCGCGCTGGCCCGAGCGGCGCGCTCCGCGCCGTGCCGAGCTCGACGAGGCCGCCGGGGGCCGCCCGCTCTACCTCAGCCGCATCGACGTGCACTCGGCGGTGGTCACCACCGCCCTGCTGGACCTCGTCCCCGGCGTGACCCCCGACGGCGACGAGCCGCTGACCCGAGACGCCCACCACGCCGTGCGCGCCGCCGCGCTCGCGGCCGTCACCCCCGCCCAGCGCGCCGAGGCGCAGCGGGCCGCCCTGGACCGGGCCGCCTCGCTCGGCATCGCCTCCGTGCACGAGTGCGGCGGGCCCGGCATCTCCTCCGCCGAGGACTTCACGGCCCTGCTGGCTCTGGCGGCGGAGCGGCCCGGGCCGCGCGTCTTCGGGTACTGGGCCGACACGGACCTCGACCACGCCAGGGCGCTCGGTGCGGTCGGCGCCGCCGGGGACCTGTTCGTCGACGGCGCCCTCGGCTCGCACACCGCGTGCCTGCACGCCCCGTACGCCGACGCACCGCACACCGGCACCGGCTACCTGGACGCGCGCGCGGTCGCCGAGCACGTCGCCGCGTGCACCGGGGCGGGCCTCCAGGCCGGCTTCCACGCCATCGGCGACGCCGCGGTCAGCGCCGTCGTGGAGGGTGTGCGCGCCGCCGCGGAGAAGGTCGGCCTGGCCCGTGTCCGCGCCGCCCGGCACCGCGTCGAGCACGCCGAGATGATGACCCCCGCCACCATCGCCGCCTTCGCGGAGCTGGGCCTGACCGCGTCCGTGCAGCCCGCCTTCGACGCGGCCTGGGGCGGCGAGGACGGCATGTACGCCGACCGGCTCGGGGCCGAGCGCGCCCGCACCCTGAACCCGTACGCGGCCCTGCTCAAGGCCGGTGTCCCGCTGGCCTTCGGCTCGGACGCGCCGGTCACCCCGCTCGACCCGTGGGGCACCGTGCGGGCGGCCGCGTTCCACCGGACCCCCGAGCACCGCATCTCCGTCCGGGCCGCCTTCACCGCCCACACCCGGGGCGGCTGGCGGGCGCTGGGCCGCGACGACGCGGGGGTCCTGGTGCCCGGCGCGCCGGCCGACTATGCCGTCTGGCAGACCGAGGAACTGGTCGTCCAGGCCCCTGACGACCGGGTCGCCCGCTGGTCCACCGACCCCCGTTCCGGCACCCCCGGACTGCCCGATCTGACCCCCGGCGCGGACCTGCCGTTGTGCCTGGCGACGGTGGTCGGCGGGCGGGAGGTATTCGTACGCCCACAGGGGTGATCCGGTGGGCCTCGGTTCGATACGGGCGCCCGGACCCGGATAGGTTCGGCCGGGTCCACCACAGGACGTCCGTGCCGGACGGATCCGTCTGCTCAGCGCGCCCGCGCCTCGGGGGCGAGGGAAGGTTTCGCCGGTGGGGGCACCCCCAGCGGCAGTTGGGGGAGGGTGGCCCCAGTTCGGGGCCCGGCGGTCCAGTAGACAACGGTCACGGCGGCCCGCAGCCAGCGGGAGTCCGACCGGCCCGAAGGACCGCGGGCCCCGATCACTGTTCTAAAGTCATTGACTGCGACCAGACCTACAGGACGTGCACGAGCACAAAAGGGGACTCAGTGAGCGACGGCGGACAGCGGACCTACGGACCGCTCGGTACGGCCTTGGTGATCATTCCGACCTACAACGAGGCGGAGAACATCGGGCTGATCGTCGGCCGCGTCCGCGCGGCGGTGCCCGAGGCCCACATCCTGGTCGCGGACGACAACAGCCCGGACGGTACCGGCAAGCTCGCCGACGAGCTGGCGGCCGGCGACGACCACGTGCACGTCCTGCACCGCAAGGGCAAGGAGGGGCTCGGCGCCGCCTACCTGGCGGGCTTCGTCTGGGCCCTGGACGCCGGCTACGGAGTGATCGTCGAGATGGACGCCGACGGCTCGCACCAGCCGGAGGAGCTGCCGCGCCTGCTCACCGCGCTGGCCGGCGCCGACCTGGTGCTGGGCTCCCGCTGGGTGCCGGGCGGCCGCGTCGTCAACTGGCCCAAGAGCCGCGAGATCCTCTCGCGCGGCGGCTCGACGTACTCCCGCCTGATGCTGGACGTCCCGATCCGCGACGTGACCGGCGGCTACCGGGCCTTCCGCCGCGAGACCCTGGAGGGCCTGGGGCTGGACGAGGTGGCCTCCGCGGGCTACTGCTTCCAGGTCGACCTGGCCCGGCGGGCCGTGCGGAAGGGTTTCCGCGTCGTGGAGGTGCCGATCACCTTCGTCGAGCGCGAGTTCGGCGACAGCAAGATGAGCAAGGACATCGTGGTGGAGGCCCTGTGGCGGGTCACCCAGTGGGGCCTCAAGGCCCAGGCGGCCAAGCTGCTTCCCGGCAGGGCCGCGCCGGCCAAGGCCAAGGACACCGGCAAGGACACCGGCAAGGGCTGACCGGCCGGGCGCGCCCCCCTAAGGGACGTCCGGTACCTCCGGCTGAGGCTGCTTTTACGCGGACCCGGGCACACTGGTGGGTATGACGACCGGCGTTCCCACTTCGACGGCCCCGCGGCCGCGGCGCTCACCCGCCCGTACGTTCCTTCCCCTGGCGGTCGCCGCCTGGCTGATCCTGGAGATCTGGCTGCTCGGCCTGGTCGCGGGCGCGGCCGGCGGGCTGACCGTGGCCGCGTTGCTCGCGGGCGGGATGGTCCTGGGTGTGGTGGTCATCAAGCGCGCGGGGCGCCGTGCCTTCAAGAACCTGACCGACACCTTCCAGCAGGCGCAGCAGGGCGTGGCGCCCACCCCGCAGCAGCCCGGCCAGGGCAACGGCCTGACCATGCTGGCGGGCCTGCTCCTGATCATGCCGGGCCTGCTGTCCGATGTGGCGGGCCTGTTCTGCCTGCTGCCCCCCGTCCGCGCGTGGATCAGCCGCCGGGCGACCCGTTCGCTGGAGCGGAAGATGGCCGCGGCGCCCGCCGGCGCCTTCGGCGACGCCTTCCAGCAGGCCCGTATCCACTACCCCGACGGCAAGGTCGTTCAGGGCGAGGTCATCCGCGAGGACCGGCCCGAGCAGCCCCCGGGGCCCGACACGGGCTACCGCCCGCCGCTCGCCCCGTAAGACGGGGAGCCGTAAGACAGGGAGGCGTAACTCCGGGAGCCGCGCACCAGCCGGAGCCGCGCCATAGCCGGAGCCGCGCAATAGCCGAGGGGCCCCGCCACACACTGTGTGGCGGGGCCCCTCGGCTATTGCTGTCGTCCGGCTGTCAGGCGGACTTGCGGCTGTCCCGCGGATGCACGGCAATGTTCATGGCGCCGGAGCGAAGGACCGCGAGCCTTTCGGCCAGCACTTCCTCCAGCTCCTCGCGGGTGCGCCGCTCCATGAGCATGTCCCAGTGCGTTCGCGCAGGCTTGCCCTTCTTCTCTTCGGGCCCGTCCCCGTCCACCAGGAGTGCCATGGCGCCGCACGCCTTGCACTCCCACTCCGGCGGAATTTCTGCCTCAACCGAGAACGGCATCTCAAATCGATGTCCGTTCTGGCATGCGTACTCCACCGCCTGGCGCGGGGCCAGATCGATGCCGCGGTCCGTCTCGTAGCTGGTAACCACGAGGCGCGTACCGCGGAGAGCTCGCTCACTCATGAATCGTGCCTCCCGGGCTTTGTCGCCCACAGGACAGGTGTCGCTGTCGTCGTCATCCGGTCAACGTCCGGTCGGCGGTATAGATTCCCGCTCCGGGTCATGCGTCGCCCGTCGTGCCGCCCCTTGTTGTACCCACCAATGCCCGTTTTGTCACATCTGGCAGCAGATGTCACCCAACGTCTACACTTCTTAAGCGCGCAGTAACGGTCCGCCTGGCAGGCCAAAGGCGTACACTACCGGCCCTTGGCTTCAACGTCTAAATCCGTTCGGAATTCGTTCGTGAATCCGGACCGCGCGCACTCGTGGACCCGCTCTCAGATCCGTTCCGGTACAGGATTGCCTGCCGCCTCCACCGCGCGCCGCACCGGCACTCTGGCCAGCAGCACGAATCCCAGTGCGAAGAAGACCACCAGCGAGATGATCGCGTCCCGGTAGCTGCCCGTGACCTGGTAGGTGAGGCCGAACACAAGCGGCCCCACCCAGCTCAGGCCGCGGTCGCTCATCTCGTACGCCGAGAAGTACTCGGCCTCCTTGCCCGCCGGCACCAGGTGCGAGAACAGCGAGCGCGACAGCGCCTGGCTGCCGCCCAGCACCAGCCCGATCATCGCGGCGAGCGCGAAGAACCAGACCGGGGTCCGGGCGGGCAGGAAGTATCCGGCCGCCAGCGTCACCGCCCACGCGGCCAGCGAGCCGAGGATCGTCCGCTTGGCGCCGTAGATCCGGGCCAGCCGGCCCATGCCGAGCGCGCCCGCCACCGCCAGGACCTGCACCAGCAGCACCGCCCCGATCAGGGTGGACTGCTCCAGCTCCAGCTCCTCCGAGCCGTAGATCGAGGCCTGGGAGATCACCGTCTGCACGCCGTCGTTGTAGATCAGGTACGCCAGCAGGAACGACAGGGTCAGCGGATAGCGCCGCATGTCCTTCAACGTGGCGACGAGCTGCTTCCAGCCGCTGACGGCCGGGCCCGCCCCCGCCTCCCGGACCACGGCCCGGTCCCGCAGCCTGCGCAGCGGGATCAGCGCGAAGGCTCCCCACCACAGGCCCGCCGAGGCCAGGCAGATCCGTACCGCCTCGCTCTCGGACAGGCCGAAGGAGTCGTGCCCCATGTAGAGCACCAGATTCATCACGAGCATCAGGGAGCCCGCGGTGTAGCCGAAGGCCCAGCCCCGCGAGGACACCGTGTCCCGCTCGTCCGGTGTGGAGATCTGCGGCAGATAGGCGTTGTAGAGCACCATCGAGACCGACAGCGCGGCGTTCGCCACGACCAGCAGCAGCCCGCCGAGCAGGTAGCGCTCGCCGCCCAGGAAGTACATGCCCCCCGTGGCCGCGGCGCCGGTGTACGCGGCCACCGCGAGCATCGGCTTCTTGCGGCCGGACCGGTCCGCGATGGCGCCCACCAGGGGCATGAGCAGCACGGCCAGGATCACCGAGGCGGAGACCGAGTAGGCGAAGAAGGATCCGGCCCGCACTGGGACGCCCAGCGGGTGCACGAAGCCCTCGGCGTCCGCGGCGGCCTTGGCCACCGAGGTCAGGTACGGCCCGAGGAACACCGTGAGCACGCTCGCCGAGTACACCGAGACGGCGAAGTCGTAGAAGTACCAGCCCCGCTGCTCGCGCTTGCGCGCGGCCGCCGCCGCGTCCGGTCTGCCGTCCTCGGCCCCCGGTTCCGCTTCGTCCGAAGTCTGCGCACTCATCGGTGCCCCCTCGCTGGTCCCCGTACCGCGCGGTCCCCCGGAGTCCGCGCGGGGACCCGCGGCCTCGTCAGGCCCAGGCCCCGCGCCGGTCCAGCACCGCGCGCAAGATGTCGATCCGGTCGGTCATGATGCCATCGACTCCCAGGTCGAGGAGAGACTCCATGCGTTCCGGTTCGTTCACGGTCCACACGTGCACCTGCAGACCCCGCTCGTGCGCGGTCCGCACGAAGCGCCGGTCGACCACGCGGATGCCCGCCTGGGTCTCCGGAACCTGGGCCGCCACCGCCCCCACGCGCAGCGCCGCGGGGATCGCGTACGAGCGCAGCCGCAGGCCGACCACCCCGCGCACCCCGTAGGAGGTCGCCAGCCGGGGGCCGGCGATCTTCTGCGCCCGGGCGACCCGGCTCTCGGAGAAGGAGCCCACGCAGACCCGGTCCCAGATGCCCGCCCGGGCGATCAGGTTCACCAGCGGGTGCAGCGCGGACTCGGCCTTGACGTCGATGTTCCAGCGGGCGCCCGGGAACTCCTCGAGGAGGTCCTCGAAGAGCGCCAGCGGCTCGGTGCCGCCGACCCGTGCCTCGCGGATCCGCTTCCACGGCAGCTCGGCGATCCGGCCCTGCGCGTCGGTGACCCGGTCCAGGGTGGAGTCGTGGAAGGCGACGAGCTTCCCGTCGGCCGTGGCGTGCACATCGGTCTCGAAGTACCGGTAGCCCGCGTCGGCGGCCCGCCGGAAGGCGGCGGCGGTGTTCTCCAGCCCGTCCGCGGCCCCTCCCCGGTGCGCGAAGGGGATCGGAGCCGGGTGGTCCAGATACGGATGGCGAAGGCGTACGTGCGTCACGGCCGCAGTATCCCCCGAGGCGAGGGGTGCTGGTGGTCCGCAAGGTGAACGGGGGACGAGAACGCCGTCGGACGAGAACACCCCAGCCGAGCAGGCCCCCTGGTGCAGGTGGACCGGGGCGTGGCAGGCTGTCCCCGCAGACTGCAATCCAATCCCGGCCTCCGGCGCGCCCCAGTCGAGGCCAATTCGACGAAAGTGGACCGACGCAATGGCCGAATGGACCTCGGCGGTCGGTGCCGCGCAGCTCGCCCGCCTGATCGGCTCCCAGCAGGAACGCCCCGCGGTGGCGGGCGCCCGCAAGCTGCCCGCGTACCGCACCCTCGCCGACGGGATCCGCCTCCTGGTCCTCGAGGGACGGGTCCCGGTGGCCGCCCGGCTCCCGGCCGAGCGCGAGCTGGCCGCCGCCCTCTCCCTCAGCCGCACCACCGTCGCCGCCGCGTACGAGGCCCTGCGCGGGGAGGGGTTCCTGGAGTCCCGCCGGGGCGCCGGCAGCTGGACCTCCGTACCGGCCGGGAACCCGCTGCCCGCCCGCGGCCTGGAACCGCTGCCGCCGGAGTCCCTCGGCTCCATGATCGACCTCGGCTGCGCCGCCCTGCCCGCCCCCGAGCCCTGGCTCACCAAGGCGGTCCAGGGCGCCCTGGAGGAGCTGCCTCCGTACGCCCACACCCACGGCGACTACCCGGCGGGCCTGCCCGCCCTGCGCCGGATGCTCGCCGATCGCTACACCGAGGCGGGCATTCCCACCATGCCCGAGCAGATCATGGTCACCACCGGCGCGATGGGCGCGATCGACGCCATCTGCAGTCTGTTCGCCGGGCGCGGGGAGCGGATCGCCGTCGAGTCCCCCTCCTACGCGAACATCCTTCAGCTCATGCGCGCGGCCGGGGTGCGCCTGGTCCCCGTCGCGATGGCGGACGGGCTGAGCGGCTGGGACATGGACGTCTGGCGGCAGGTGCTGCGCGACTCCGCCCCCCGCCTCGCCTATGTCGTCGCCGACTTCCACAATCCGACCGGAGCCCTCGCTTCCGAGGAGCAGCGCCGGGCCATGGTGGAGGCCGCCCGGTCCGCGGGCACCGTCCTGGTCGTCGACGAGACCATGCTGGAACTGCGCCTCGACCCCGACCTGGAGATGCCCCGCCCGGTCTGCTCCTTCGACCCGGCCGGCAGCACGGTGATCACCGTGGGCTCCGCCAGCAAGGCCTTCTGGGCGGGCATGCGGATCGGCTGGGTCCGCGCGGCCCCCGACGTGATCCGGAGCCTGGTCGCCGCCCGCGCCTACGCCGACCTGGGTACGCCGGTGCTGGAGCAGCTCGCGGTGAACTGGCTGATGCGGACCGGAGGCTGGCAGGAGGCCGTCGGCATCCGCCGGGACCAGGCCCGGGAGAACCGGGACGCGCTGGTCGCGGCGGTGCGGCGGGAGCTGCCGGACTGGGAGTTCGAAGTTCCGCGGGGCGGGCTCACGCTGTGGGCCCGGGCGGGTGGCCTGTCGGGCTCCCGACTGGCCGAGGTCGGGGAGCGGGTCGGCGTACGGGTGCCCTCGGGGCCCCGGTTCGGCGTGGACGGGGCCTTCGAGGGCTATGTACGGCTGCCGTTCACGGTGGGCGGCCCAGTCGCCGAGGAGGCCGCCGCCCGCCTTGCGGCGGCGGCCCGGCTGGTCGGCACGGGCGCGGGCGGGAGCGGCGCGGAGCCGCCCCGCACGTTCGTGGCGTAGCCCGGGGGCCGGCCCCGCCCCCGCTCGCTGCCCGCCTACGGCGTCTCGGCCGGCACCTCCGACGGGTCGATCGCCGAACCCTGGGCAGGCGGCTGTCCCGGCTTCGGCGGTGTGACGGGCCCCTGACCCCGCCCAGCGCCCCCGCCGGGCGCGAGCCGATCCGGCAGCAGCTCCAGCACCGCCTGCCGGAACGCCGGGTGGGCGGCGTCGTCGTACGGGTCCGGGGTGGCGGGCACCTGGAGCCGGTGCACGGGACCCGAGCCGAGCCGGGCGTATCCCCGGCCGGGCGGGACCTGGGCCGGCGGGGTGGTGTGCGGCGGCAGCCCCAGGACGTCGGCGACCTGTTGGATCGCGGCGGGCCCGAGGACGACGCGGGCGCGGGTGTGCTGCCAGACGGCGTCGTGCAGCAGCTCCAGGTGGTCGAACTGTTCGGTCACCGCCACGGTGATGTGCGCGGCCCGCCCGTGCCGCAGCGGCACCTGGAGCTGGGCGAGCGGATCGGGGCCGCCCTCGGCGGCCGCGAGGTGCGCCAGCACACTGGGTCGGTCCAGCAGGATCCACAGGGGGCGGCGGGTGTCCTCGGGCGCGGGGCGGCCGGCCTCGCGGGCCCGGTGGGCGGCGATCAGGCGCCGCTCGGTCTCCCTCGCGGCCCACTCCAGGGTGGCCAGCGCCCCGACCGGCCCGCATTCCACGGCGATGACGCCGCTGCGGCCGGACAGGCAGGAGTATTCGCCGCTGCCGCCGCCCTCGACGATCAGTACGTCGCCGCCGTGCCGCAGGGCCTGCAGGGCGATGGAGCGCAGCAGGGTGGAGGTGCCGCTGCCGGGCTGGCCGACGGCCAGCAGGTGGGGTTCGGTGGCGCGGGGGCCGGTGCGCCAGATGACCGGCGGCACGTCCCGGGGCACGTCGCCCTCCAGGACGGGCAGGGTGCGCTGGACGCTGCCGGCGTCGGTGAAGCCGAGGACGGTCTCACCGGGGGAGGTCACGAACGGCTGGGCGGCGATGCCCGTCGGCAGCGCCGCCAGCACACTCAGGTCGAGCTGGTTGCCCTCCTCGTCCCATTCGAAGAGATACTCCCGTCCGCGCCCGGACTTGGCGTGCAGCAGTGCCTCGATCCGGGCCCGTGAGGTGGCCTCGCCATCGGTGAAGTAGGCCGGGTAGCGGATGTGGAGCCGGGTGACGCGGCCCGCCTCGTCGAACTCGTAGCCGCTGAAGGCCTTGTCCCATTCCCCGCCGTGGGCGAAGAGCGGGCTCGGGTCCTCCGGGGTGGAGAAGTACGGCACGAGCGCTTCGTAGAGGGAGCCGAGGCGTTCGGTCTCGGCATCGCTGGGCCCGGTCTTCACCAGGGTGCGGTCGCGTCCCTGCCAGGCCGCCGCCGCCATGAGGGTGATCAGGGCGAGGAGCGGGCCGTAGGGGACGAGTGCGACCACGAGGACGCAGGCGGCTCCCAGGAACAGCGCGGGACCACGCTTGTCCTTGGGGGTTTCGGACCATTTGCGCCGCCCGGCCGAGGCCAGGAGGCGCAGGCCGCGTCCGATGGTGAGGAGCGGATGGAGGACGTCCGTGGCGCTGTCGGCGGCCGTGCGAGCGAGGTCGCGGCCCCTTGTCAGCGACGCGGTGCCGCTGCTGAGGATGCGGGGAAGTGGGCGCCGGGCCACGGGCGTCTCCTGGAGTTGTGGGTGTTCGGGTGCTTCGGGTGCGGCTGGTTGTCGCCGTGCTTCGGGCGGGCTAGAGCTTGATCCCGCCGAGCAGGCTCGCGAGGCTCGCCGTGCTCGCGGTGATGCTCGGAGCGATGGCGGAGCCGGCGAGGAAGAAGCCGAACAGCGAGCAGACGAACGCGTGGGTCAGCTTCATCCCGTCCTTCTTGAAGAAGAGGAAGCAGATGATGCCGAGCAGGACGACGCCTGAGATGGACAGGACCATGAGAATTTCTCCTGGTGGGTGGGGACAGTCACCATCAGTTCTTCCAGGCTCACAGGAAGTATCAATGCGACAAAAGGTGCATAAGGGTGAATCCAGGAGTTTTTCACTGGACCGGGTCACTCCGACTGGCGCGTCCGGCGCGAAGGGGGGCAAGGGTGATCATTGCCTCGGCCTGGCCCCGACATGTGCAGGTCCGGGCGCTACTCTGACGATTCACCCGTACGGACGCAGTGCCGTGCACCCCCCTGCCCGCCCGGCCCGGGGCTGTCCACCGGGGCGGACCATGCCAGCAGCGAGTGAAAGGCGGTACGACCGATGAGCGAGCACACCGACGGCGGCTCCGGTTCCCAGGACGTCCCCGACGAGGACGTCATCGAACTGGCCACCAAGATCTTCGACCTCGCCCGCCAGGGCGAGACCGCGACGCTCGCCGCGTACCTCGACGCCGGAGTGCCGGCGAACCTCACCAACGACCGCGGCGACACCCTCGTCATGCTGGCCGCCTACCACGGCCACGCCGACACCGTCACGGCCCTGCTGGCCCGCGGCGCCGAGGCCGACCGCGCCAACGACCGCGGCCAGACCCCGCTCGCCGGGGCCGTCTTCAAGGGCGAGGAGGCCGTCATCCGGGCCCTGCTCGCCGGAGGGGCCGATCCGGCCGCCGGAACCCCCTCCGCCGTGGACACGGCGCGCATGTTCGCCAAGGCCGACCTGCTGGAACTCTTCGGAGCCAAGTAGTCCGCTTTTTTGCCCGGTACAGGCCGTGCCGGGCCGGTGTCCGACCTCACAGGTTGGTCACGGCGGCCGTAAATGTGGTCGCGGCGCACAAAGCGGCTGGGTCATCATGGCGACGGATTCGATTCGCGAACATGACGGAAGGGCAGGAGCGGGCTGGACACGACGGGTGTCCCCACCCGGCGCCTGCCGCACCGGCCGCCCTGGCCGCGAAGCACCGACGAGAGTGAGAAGGCAATGGTCTACATCGAGCGGAACCTGACGGCGAACGTCCTCACATGCTGTTACGCGGCCCTGTGAATCCCGATTCCCGGTTGCGTCCCCAGCTTGATTTGAGGCCATTCCCATGTTCGAACCAGTCATAGCGCCGAGCGGCACGCTGCTCGGGCTGCTCCAGCGGGGCCGTGGCGACGGCACGCTGCACGCCCTCGCGGCGCCCAGGGCGGAGGCCCTGGAGGCCCTCGACCAGTGCGTGATCCGCGACCCGCGCCAGGACTGGCAGGTCGAGAACCGCTCCTTGTACTACGCCCGGCTGTACCTGGACCTCGACGGCCCCCTCGGTTCGATCGAGGCCCACCTCTTCGGCGCCGAGGACCTCCTCGACGAAGCCGACCAGCGCACGGGCCTCGCCCTGTCCGTACTGGGCCACCTCGCCTCGTACGGCCGCGACGACGCGCTCATGCTGCTGCGCCGGTACGCCGCCTACGGAGCGAACTGGGCCTGGGCCCTCGACGAGCTGGCCCTGCGCGACGACGACGAGGGGCTGCGGTTCCTGGCGGAGCCGGTCATCGCCCGCTTCCCCGCCACGGTGGAGGGTGAGGCGCGGCTGGCCGCCGCCATCCGCGACGCGTACGAGCCCAGGCCCTGGTGCCTGTGGGAGGAGTCACCGCGGTACGGCGAGCGCCTGCGCGCCGCCCGCCGGCAGGGCTCCTTCGACCGCTGGCAGCGCCAGCTGACCCCCAGCGGCCCCCGGCCCGGCTGGGGAGTGCAGGCCGTCTTCGACTGGGCCGCCGACGGCCTGCGCCGCGGCACCCCGCTGCACGTGCCCGCCGCACGCTGCCTCGCCGCCGTGGCCCAGCCCGAGGACCGCCCCGCCATCCTCGCGGCGGCGGCCGGCGCCTCCGGCGAGGCGGCCCGCGCCACCGCCCTGCACCACCTGGTCCTCGCCGAACCGGAGAACCCGGCCGTACTGGACCTGATCGAAGCCGCCGCCGACGAGCCCGCCGTGGCCGCGTACGAGCGCATGTGCGGCCCCGGCGCCGTCGAACGCGCCCGCCGCTGGATCCACCGGCCCGACGCCCTGGGCGCGGCCGCAGGGGCCGTCCTGGCCGCCCGGGGCGGAGCCGAGGACGCCGGCCTGGTCCTGGGGGCCCTGCGCTCCACCGTCCGCGGCGCTGGCCCCGACACCCGGGCGCTGTACGCCCTGGTGGACGGAGCGGGCCGCCTCGCGATCGGCTGCGCGGCCCCCGTACTGCGGCACGTCTACCGAGAGACGGCCTCGTCCCACCTGCGCGGCCGGGCCGCCCGGGCCCTGGCCAGCACCGACCCCTCCTTCGCGGCCGGCTTCGCCGTCGAATGCCTGTGGGACTGCGAGGAGACCACCCGCGAGGTGGCGGCCCGCCACGCCGAAACGGCCGACGCCCGCGTCGCACCCCGCCTGCGGCGCCTGGCGGCGGACCCGGCGGAGGAAGAGGACGTCCAGTCCGCCGTACGCAGCCGGATCGCACCGGAGTCCGCCGTGTAGCCCGCCGGCCCCCGCCCGACACGCACGCCGGCCCGGCCCCCTGGCATGAGGGGGCCGGGCCGCGTGCTGCGCCGGCACGGTGCCGTGGAAACGAGCGACGTCAGGGCGCCGGGGTGGCCGGTGGGCCGCTGGGCGGGGTGGGGGAGCCCGACCGCGCCTTCAGGAGTTCCTCCAGGCCCTCGGAGTAGTCGATGGAGCAGGACGGGACCTTGGAGGTCTCGATCACGCCGAAGCCGATCCCCTGCTGACCCAGCGGGTAGTAGTCCGCCCACGTGAACGTGAGCGTGTAACCCGGGGGGACCGTCTTCGCGTTGACCTTGAGGCCGGGGCCGTCACCGCCGCGCGGCATGATCTCGGCCTCGGGGTCGGCCTGCGGACCGCGGTACCCGCCGCCGATCTCGGTGCACTGGGACCTCGGCCGCTTCGGGACCAGGACGACCTGGACCCCCAGTTCCTTCAGCCGATCGACCAGAGCCGGGATCTGCTCGTGCTGGGGCAGGTCGAACCGGAGCGACCCGTCCGGATCCTTCGTGATCTCGGGCGCGTCCGAGACCGAAGGGCTCGGGGAGCCGGCGGGCAGCGAGCCGTTGCGGCTGCTGCCCGTCAGGGTCATGGCGGCGACCACGGTGGCCGTGGCGACCCCCACTGCGAGCGGGATGCCGTACCGACGGGCGAAGGACCGGGCGGGGGCCGCGGGCGCGGCCTCCGGGAGGCGGGCCAGGAGCGCGGCCTTCAGCCGCTCCTCGAAGCCGCTGGGCCGGGTGCTCATCGGGCTGCCTCCAAGTGGCGTTCGGTCACGGAGCCCGGGGCGCCCAGGGCGCGGCGGGCCCGGTGCAGGCGGACGCGGATCGTCGCCTGGGTGACGCCGAGGGCCTGGGCGGCCTCGGCCGGGGTGAGCTGGTCGAGCACGACCAGGTCGAGGGCGGCGCGCAGTGGCTCGGACAGGGCGGCGTGGCGCTCGGCCAGCTCCCTGTACGCGCGCTGGGCGTCGATCCGCTCCTCCAGCGCCGCCACGTCCTCGTCGTCGAGCAGGCGGCGCCCGCTCAGCCGCGCCAGCGCGCCGCTCTCGCGGGCCAGCCCGCGGGCGTGGCCCGACAGGATGTTGCGGGCTATCCCGAACAGCCAGGCGATCGGCACTCCCCTGTCGGGCCGATAGCCGCAGGCCGATCCCATCGCGGCGAGGAAGATGTCGGCCGTCAGGTCCGCCGCCAGGTGCGGGTCGGCGACCCGGCGCGTGACGAAGCCGAGTACGGCGTCGATGTGTTCCTCGTAGAACGCCCCGAATCCCTCGGGCGTGGTGAGATCCGGTGGTCCGGTCTCGTGTCGTGGGCTGAGCACCCGGTTCCTCCCCTGCGCAGGGGACCCGGTCGGCCCCCTCACTCCGTACTTGGCCGAAGCCCCCGGGAACGTTTCACCGGGCCGCCGCGAACCGCACCGGAACACCCGGCCGGGCCTGCGCCGCCGCGTCCAGGGCCCGGCCCGGCGGGACGACGCCGACCACCGGGTAGCCGCCCGTCACCGGGTGGTCGGCCAGGAACACCACCGGCAGGCCGTCCGGCGGCACCTGGACCGCGCCCAGGACCATGCCCTCGCTCGGCAGTTCGCCCTCCCGGGCCCGGACCAGCGGTACCCCGGCCTCCGTGCGCAGGCCGATCCGGTTGGACATCGGCGACACCCGGAACACCGAGCGCCACAGCCCGGCGAGCGAGGCCGCGGTGAACCAGTCCGCCCGCGGCCCCAGCCGGAGCGGGAGCAGCAGCTCCGAGGGCGCCCCGGGCAGGGGGCAGCCATCCGCCCCCGGGGTCGGATCCGGGCCCGGCGGGCCCACCGGCAGCAGCGTCCCGGCCGACAGGACCGGCGGCCCCAGGCCCGACAGCAGGTCCGTCGAGCGACTGCCCAGCACCGGCGGGACGTCCAGGCCTCCCCGCACCGCGACGTAGCCGCGCAGCCCCGACTCCGCCCGGCCCACCTCCAGCTCCGCGCCGGCCGGCAGCCTGACCGCGGCTCCCCAGGCCGCCGGGCGGCCGGCCACTCGTACCGGACAGGGCGCGCCCGTGACGGCCACGGTGACCGGAGCCAGGGCCCGGAGCCCGACCCCGTCGAGCGTCGTCTCCAGCGCCGCCGCGTCCGGTGCGTTGCCCAGCAGCCGGTTGGCCAGCGCGTACGCCGCCGTGTCCAGCGCCCCCGAGCGCGGGACCCCCAGGTGCGCGTAGCCCGGGCGCCCCCGGTCCTGGACCGTGGTCAGCGCGCCCGGCCGCACCACCAGGAGCCCGCTCACCGGCCCGCCTCCGTGAACCGCACCCGTACCCCGGGCGCGAACAGGGCCGCCGGGTCCCGGCCCGGGTCCCAGAGCACCGTGTCCGTGGCCCCGATCAGCTGCCAGCCGCCGGGGGAGGAGCGCGGGTACACCCCCGCGTACTCCCCGGCGAGGGCCAGCGAGCCGGCCGGGACCGCGGTCCGGGGCGTGGCCCGCCGGGGCAGGTGGAAGCGTTCGGGGAGCCCGGTCAGATAGCCGAAGCCGGGCGCGAACCCGCAGAAGGCCACCCGGAATTCGGTGTCGGCGACGATGCCCGCGACGGCCTCGGGGGCGACCCCCCACAGCCCGGCCACCTCCGCCAGGTCCGGCCCGTCGTACCGCACCGGGACGGTGATCAGGGGGCCCTGCGACGGGGCGAGCGGGGGCACCTCCCAGCGGGCGATCCGGGCACCCAGCCCGGCCGGGTCCCGTACGCCGTCCAGCAGCACGGTCCGCGCGGCCGGCACGAGGTCCCGTACGGGGCCCAGCTCGCCCGCGTCGCGGCGGCGCAGCAGGTCGGCGTGGAGCGCGGCCACCTCGGCGGCCGAGCCCACCTCGATCAGCAGGGCCTCCCCGCCGACCACGAGGGTCCTCACGCGAAGGCCTCCACCCGCACCCCGGCCGCGCCCAGCGCCGCGCGGACCCGGCGCGCGAGGTCCGCGGCCCCCGGGGTGTCCCCGTGCAGGCACAGCGAACGGGCGGAGATCAGGACCGGGGAGCCGTCGGCCGCCGTGACCGCCCCCTCGGCCGCCATCCGTACCGCCCGCGCCACAACGGCATCCGGGTCGTGCACCACCGCCCCCGGTTCGGTGCGCGGCACCAGCGTCCCGGCGGGCGTGTAGGCGCGGTCGGCGAACGCCTCCGGTACGGGGGGCAGTCCGGCCGCCGCGGCCGCCTCGAGCAGCAGGGAGCCGGGCAGGCCGAGCACGGGCAGGGCGCCCCCGGCCGTCACGACCCCCGCGACCACCGCGTCGGCCTGGTCCGCGTCGTGCACGGTGCGGTTGTACAGCGCGCCGTGCGGTTTCACGTACGCCACCTGGGAACCGGCCGCCCGCGCGAACACCTCCAGCGCCCCGATCTGGTAGGCCACCTCGTCCGCCAGCTCACCGGCCGGCACGTCCATGGAGCGCCGCCCGAAGCCCGCCAGGTCGCGGTAGGAGACCTGCGCGCCGATCCGTACGCCCCGCTCGGCCGCCAGCTCGCAGACCCGGCGCATGATGGACGGGTCCCCGGCATGGAAGCCGCAGGCGACGTTGGCGCTCGTGACGACCGAGAGCAGGGCCTCGTCGTCCGTGAGCGTCCAGCGCCCGAAGCCCTCGCCGAGGTCGGCGTTGAGGTCGATCGCCGCCTCGGAGGGTGTGATCATGGAAGCCATGCGGTGAGCGTAGAACAGCCCCGCCGCCGTGATACCCGTAGCCGGGGCGATCCGCGGACCATCGGGGGACGTCCCGCGGACGTCCCGCGGACGACCTGCGGACGATCCGCGGACGATCCGGCCGAACCATGCCGTTTGGGATGTTGTCAGGGTCAGCGCCTAGTCTTTGTCCGTGACTCTCCCCGCCCCGGCGAAGACCCTTCCGTCCCCGGCGCCGGGCCCGGCCGCCGACGAGGGCCTGGCCCGGCGGCTGCGCGCGCTCGCCTGCACCGCCCCGCTGCACGACCTTGACGTGCGCAAGGCCAATCTGGCGGGCGAGTACGGGGTCTACGCGATGGCGGAGGTCGCGCTGGCCGCGATCGACCTGGTCACCCTGAACATGGACTTCGACACGGGCGCCGACCACGAGCAGATAGTGGCGAGGCTGCTCCCGCGCGTCGCCGCCCAGGCGCCGGCCCGACCCGCGGCCGAGCACGAGCGGGTGGCCCGCTGGGTGCTGGAGAACCTGATCAACGTCGGCAGTGTGGACCGCGGCTTCCGCGCGATCTACGGCACCTTCGGGCCGGACGGCGTCTACGTCCGGCGCGACTACGACTTCAAGCTGATCGAAGAGGTACCGGGGTACGGCGGCGCGGTCTACCTGCGCACGACGGACGAGGCCGTCAACGTGCTGGTCGGCGCCCTCGACACCGACGTGACCAGCGCGCAGATCGCGGCCGAGGTCAAGCTGGAGGTGCTGATCAGCCGGGGCCGGCTGGCGGACGCCCAGCTCGCCGCCGAGCAGGCCCGGTACCGGACGGTGCAGTACGCGGAGACCCTGCGGCGCACGCTGGACGCGACGCGCCGCAACGTGCGGGCGGTGGACTGGCTCCAGACCGTCCCCGACATGATCGAGGAGGCCCTCGACCACGTCGCCGACCGCTACCGCCACGAGAACGCGATCCTGACCAACATCCGCCGGGCGCGCGACGAGGCGGAGGAGCCCGAGAGCAAACGGCGGGCCGCCGAGCTCGTCGACATCGTCAAGGACTGCATCCGCCGTCACACCCAGCTCCAGTCCCGGCTGCTGGACGCGGGGCCGCTCTTCCGCGCCGAGCAGGACCGCCAGGCCTTCACCGCCCCCGCGCCGCGCTCCGGCATCGACCTGTACGGGCAGTTGGTGGCCCCGCTGCTGCCGCTCCCGCTGGAACAGGCGAGGCGGGTGACGGACGCGTTCTTCGCCTCCGGCGCGGGCCTGCGCACCCCGGTCTCGGTACGGGTGGGGGACCTGGTCGACATCCTGCTCACCCCGCCCGTGGAGCGCGAGCACCTCGGTGCGGAGATGCCCGAGCCGGACCTCATCGCGACCCCGGACGACAGCCGCTTCAGCGAGGAGCAGCTCGCCGCGGCGATGGACCTCCTGGACCTGCCGCACGACGCGCCGCGCCGGCTGTCGGGCCTGCTGGCCGAGGCCCGCCGCAGCGACCCCGACCTGCCGTACCTGGTCGCCCTGCTGGCCGTCCACGCGGCGAGCCCGGCCGTCGGCACGGCCTACCGCCAGGGCGAGGAGCGGCTGCTCTTCGCGGTGGACGACGGCACCCGGCTCGACGACCCCGAGTTCGGCGGCGCGGACCTGATCGTCGGCACCGCCCTCCTCGACGCCGCGGGCATGGCTGCGGACCGCGCGGAGGCGGCATGACCGCCGCCGCCACCGGCCGAGCCGGGCGGAAAGCGTCCCCGTCTCCCCGCCGGCCCGCGGCCGCTGCCGCCTTGGCGTCGCACCGCCACGCGCCTGCTGCCGCCTTGGCGTCGCACCGCCACGCGCCTGCTGCCGCCTTGGCGTCGCACCGCCACGCGCCTGCTGCCGCCTTGGCGTCGCACCGCCACGCGCCCGCTGCCGCTTTGGCGTCGCACCGCCACGCGCCCGCGGTTGCCTTGCCGCGTCCAGCCGCTGTCGGGGCGTTCGCTCCGCTCGGAGGCCTGCGGGCCGCGCCCGCGTCGCGCCGCCGGATGCTCGGGGCTCAGGCCGTACCCGGCCCCGCGCTTGCGGGCACGTCCGTCCTGGCCCGCCGCAGCGCCGGGGCCGGGCGCGTGCGGGGCACCGCCACGAGCCGCTGTGCCGCGCCCGCGTGGGCTCGTTCCGCACCGTCCACCGGGGCGGAGCCCGAACGGCGGCCCGCCGCCGGGGCCATCACCCGCACCGCCCGTACCACCCGCACCGCCGAGGAGATCCACCCGTGAGCGACCACCACGCCGAGCGCCCCGCCTGGAGCGAGCCGCACCCCGCGTGGAGCGAGCCCGACGCGCCGTCGGCTCCCGTCGCGCCCGCCCCCGGAGGGACCGTCACCCCGGCGGACGCCGCCGACGCGGCCCGGCTCGTCGCGTTCGGGCTGCAGCCCAAGCTGCTCCCCGCCCGCGACGCCGAGTACGCCGAGCTGCTCCGCCGCTACCGCGAGGACCCGGCCTTCGGCCGCCTCGCCGACGCCGTCGCCACCGGCCTCGGCCTCGTCGTCCTCGAGGTGTCCCCGCGCGCCGGCATGGCCGTGGCCGCCGGTGAGGACTCCGTCTTCGCCGTCCGCATGGGCGACTACGCCCGCCGCACGGCCGCCGACTCCGCCGACCGCTTCCTGCACGGCCTCGCCCACCTCGCCGTCGCGGCCCTCGCCTTCCCCCGCCCCGAGGACCTCGCCGACGACGGCTACATCGGCCGCGTCACCGTCAACGGCGTCGACGCGTTCGTCCGGCAGACCTGCCGCCGCCTCGAGGAGCGCGCCGAGGAGCTCGGCGAGAACACCGACCCCGCCTCCGACGCCCCCGGGCTGGAGGCCGCCTGGCGCGTCTACGCCCGCCGCAGCGCGACCGGCGCCACCAAGGACGCCCGCCGCCTCGCCGGCTCCACCACCGGCATCGTCGGCAAGGCCGCCGCCTTCCTCACCGAGTCCGGCTTCCTCCAGCGCACCGGGGACGACGCCGGAGGCACGTACCGCACCACCCCCCGCTACCAGCTCCAGGTCCGCGACATGGCGGGCAGCGCGGCCATGGCCGAACTCCTGGAACTGGGCGTGGTCCCCGTCGGCGACGGCTCCGCCACCCTGCTGCCGCCGCCCGAGGGCGACGACCTGGAACTCGCGGCCGACGCCGGCCTGCCGTTCCACGCCTGAGCCACCCGCCCTCCGTACCGAGAACACCGAGAAGCAACGAGAGTCCGCCGCCATGTACGAGCTGTCCCGGATCCGCCTCTACTCCATCGGGCCCGCCGGTGCGCGCTACGCCGACACCGTGCTCGACCTGCGCGGAGTCGGCGAGCCGGTGCCCCACCCGGCGCCCGCCCAGGCGGAGTTCTTCGAGGACGAGCCCACCGGCCCGCCGCGCCGCCCGGCGCCCGCGGGCGTGCTCTTCCTGGAGAACGGCGGAGGCAAGTCCGTCCTGCTGAAGCTGATCTTCTCGGTGATGCTCCCCGGCCACCGCAACACCCTCGGCGGCGCCAGCTCCGGAGTGCTGCGCAAGTTCCTGCTCGCCGACGACTGCGGCCACGTCGCCCTGGAGTGGCAGCACACCCAGACCGGCGAGTGCGTGGTCGTCGGCAAGGTCAGCGAATGGCGCGGCCGCCAGGTGTCCAACGACCCGCGCAAGTTCGCCGAGGCCTGGTACTCCTTCCGCCCCGGCCCGGGCCTCAGCCTCGACAGCCTGCCCGTCGCCGAGGCCACCGCCGTACGCCCGCCCGTCGAAGGCGCCTCCGGCGCCCAGGGCCGCCGCCGCACGATGAAGGGCTTCCGCGACGCCCTCACCGAGGCCGGCAAGGCCTACCCGCACCTCGAGGTCTCCTTCGAGGAGATCCACGACCGGTGGAACGAGCACCTCACCGAACTCGGCCTCGACCCCGAACTCTTCCGCTACCAGCGCGAGATGAACGCCGACGAGGGCGAGGCCGCCGGCCTCTTCGCGGTGAAGAAGGACTCCGACTTCACCGACCTGCTGCTGCGCGCCGTCACCGACACCCGTGACACGGACGGCCTCGCCGACCTCGTCCACGGCTTCGGCAACAAGCTCGGCCGCCGCGCCGAGCTGATGGCAGAACGGGACTTCACCGCAGGCTCGGTGGACCTCCTGGGACGCATCGTCGAGGCCGCCGGGACCCGCTCCCGGCTGCGCGACGTCCACGCGGGCGCCGAACGCCGCACCCGCACCCTCGCCCGGCGCCTGTCCGCCCGCGCCACGGAGGAGCGCGGCCGCGCCGCCGACCTCGCCGAGCGCGTCACCGGCGCCGCCCACGCGGTCACCGCCGCCGAATCCGCCCGCGCACGCAGCGCCGCCGTCTCCGCCGAACTCGCCTACCGGCACGCCTCGCTGGCCCTGACCGTCGCCGACAAGGCCGCCACCGCCCAGCGCCGCGAACTCCTCGAAGCACGCACCCTGCACTCCGCGTGGCAGGCCGCCGAGACCGTACTGCGCCACCGCGCCGCCGCCGACCGCTCCGCCCGGGTCGCCGCCGCGATCCTGGAGGCCGAGCGCGACGCCGCCCCGGCGCTGGCCGCCCGGGCCACGGCCGCCGCCGATCTCGTACGGGCCCTGCACACCGCCGCCGAGCACGGCGAGCGGGTCGCCAACGAGGAGGAGGAGCGTTCCGCGGTCCTCCAGGCCACCGGCGAGGCCGCGCACCGCGACGCCACCGCCGCCGCGACGGCCGCGCAGCGGGCCCGCAGCGAGGCCGAACACCTCCGCTCGCGCCTGGGCGAGGTCCAGCAGGAGACCGCCGAGGCCGTCCGCGCCGGCTGGCTCGACGACTCCGCGCCAGACGCCGACCCGGCCCGGGCCGCCCTGGCCGCCGCCGACGCCGAGAAGACCGCCGTCGCCGCCTGGGACGAGTCCCGCGAGGCCGCGCGCGCCGCCGCCGAAGCCGCCCGCGAGGGCGCCGTCGCGGAATCCCGCGCCGAACTCACCGCCGCCCGCGCCGCGGACGCCGCCGACGCGGCCGAGGCCGCCCACGACGCCGAACACCGCACCGCCGCCTCCGTCGCCGGGTCCCCGCGCCTGGCCGCCCTCCTGGGCCTCCCGGCGGCCCCCGACGCCCCGGTGCCGGGCCCCCGCGGCGCGGCCCCCGGCGGCGGGGCCGGGTCCGGTACGGACCACCGGTCGCCCGGCTCCGCCGAAGGCACCCGCCCCGGCGGCCCGCAGGGCACGGCGGCCCGCGCGGGCGCCGCTCCAGGCGTGCCCGGCTCCGCGGAAAGCCGCGGCGCCGGCGCCGCAGTCCCGGGCGCAGCCCACGACGACCCCGCCACCGCCGGACGGCTCACCGCCGAGGACCTCGACCGGAACGCGGAGGACCTCCACCAGCTGCTGACCGACGGAGTCACCGCGGCCGAACGGCAGTTGTTCGAGTTGCGCACCGCCGCCGCCGACGACGCCCGCATCCTCGGCGCGCTCGGCGACGGCGGACTGCTGCCGCCCGGCCCCGACGTCCTCGCCACCGTCGAGTACCTCGGCGAACACGGGATCCCGGCCCTCCCCGGCTGGCGCTACCTCGCCCAGTCCGTGGACCCCGCCGACCACGCCGCCGTCCTCGCGGCCCGACCCGAACTCGTCGACGGCGTCGTCATCACCGACCCCGACACCCACAGCCGTGCCCGCGAGGTCCTCTCCGCCGCCGCCCTGCTGCCCCGCTCCACGGTCGCGGTCGGCACGGCCGCCGCCCTGCTGGCCCCCGTACCGCCGGCCGGTGACTCCGATGCGGTGTTCCTCGTCCCGCCGAACCCGGCCATGCACGACGAGCTCGCCGCCGACGAGGAGCGCCAGGCGCTGCGCACCCGCGCCACCGCCCGCGACACCGACATCCGCGACCTGGCCGCCCGCCTCGCAGGGGACCGCGAGCTCGCCGCCCGCCTCGCCTCCTGGCGCACCGGCTGCCCGCCCGGCCGCCTCGCCGAGCTGGCGCAGCAGGCCACGGCCGCCCGTGCCTTCGCCGAGGAGACCGACGCCGAGCTCGCGCAGGCCCGTACCGTACGTGCCGAGGCCGACGAGGCGGCCGCCGACGCGGCCCGGGTGCGCGACGAACGCCAGGACACCGCCCAGCGGGCCCGCCGCGTCGCCGACGCCCTGGCCGGCCTCGCCTTCCGCCTGCGCGAACGTGCCGGCTGGCAGGCCCGGCTCCGCGAACTCGCCGACGACGCCGCCGAGTCCGAGGCCCGCGCCGAGGTCTGCCTGGACCGGGCCCGCGCCGCCGATGAGGACCGGCGCGCCGCCCAGCGCGCCGCCGACGACGCCCGCCGCACCGCCCGCGCCCTGCGCGCCGAGCGCGCCGACATCGCCGGAGCCCCCGATCCGCTCCCCGAGGGCGACGGCGCTTCCAAGGCGCCGCTGCCCGACCTCCGCGAGGCCTACCGCGCCGCATCCCAGCTGTACGAGAAGGTCGGCGTCGGCGCCGACCTGCGCGCCGAACAGGCCCGCGCCGAGAGCGACGAGAGCGCCGCCCTCGCCGAACTGGACCGCCTCACCAACAAGGTCCGCACCCGCGCCGCCCAGCTCCTCGAGAGCGCCGACGGCGCCGACGGCCCCTCGCGGCAGGCCGCCGCCGCCCGCGCCGAGTCCCTCGTCCAGATGCTGGAGACCCGGGCCTCCACCGCGAGCGAGCAGCTCGGCCGGCTGCGCGGCGAGGCCGAACGACACGCCCCCGCGGAGGGCGAGGCACACACCGAACTGCCCGAGGAACTGATCCCCGGGGACGTCGAGCACGCGCAGGGCCTGCTGCGGACGGCCACCGCCCAGCTCGCCGCCCACAGCGCCGCCGTGGAGAGCGCCCGGGCCGCCCACGCGGACCTGCTGCGCGCCCACCGGACCGCCGAGGACGGCGCCGGCGGCTTCGACGAGACCGCCGCCCTGCTGCGCGACCTCCTGCGCGACCACGCCCACGCCGAGGACGAGCAGGCGCCCGCGCCCCACGCGGGCACCTTGGAGGAGGCCCGCCAGTCGGCCACCGAGGCCCGTCGCGCACTGCGCGGCTGCGCGGCCGACCTGTCGGCCGCCGAGGCCGCGGTGCGCGAGGCGAGCGACGTCCTGGTGCGGCACGCGAACGCCACCCGCTACGAGCAGGTGCGCACCCCCGCGCGCCAGCAGATCCGGGAACTGCCCGCCTCCGCCCTGCCCGAGCACGCGGCGGCCTGGGCCGCGGCCTTCGCCCCGCGCCTTCGGGTCCTGACCGACGAGCTGGCGCAGCTGGAGCGCAACCGCGACAGCATCGTCGACCGGCTGCGCGGCCTCGTGGAGTCGGCGCTGGCCACGCTCCGCTCGGCGCAGCGCCTCTCCCAGCTGCCCGAGGGCCTGGGGGAGTGGTCGGGCCAGGAGTTCCTGCGGATCCGCTTCGAGGAGCCGGACCAGGCCACGCTCACCGAGCGGCTCGGCGAGGTCATCGACGAGGCCACGCGTGCGGCGGTGAAGAAGAACAGCACCGCCTCCTTCGGCGAGGGACGCCGCGACGGCATGTCCCTGCTGCTGCGGGGCGTCCAGGCGGCGCTGGAACCCAAGGGCATCTCCGTGGAGATCCTGAAGCCGGACGCCGTGCTGCGCGCCGAGCGCGTGCCGGTCGGGCAGATGGGCGACGTGTTCTCCGGCGGGCAGCTGCTGACCGCCGCGATCGCCCTGTACTGCACCATGGCGGCGCTGCGCAGCAACGACCGTGGCCGCGACAAGCACCGCCACGCGGGCACGCTGTTCCTCGACAACCCGATCGGCCGCGCGAACGCCACGTACCTGCTGGAGCTCCAGCGGGCCGTGTCCGACGCCCTCGGTGTCCAGCTGCTCTACACGACGGGCCTGTTCGACACCACGGCCCTCGCCGAGTTCCCGCTGGTCATCCGGCTGCGCAACGACGCGGACCTGCGGGCGGGGCTGAAGTACATCAGCGTCGAGGAGCACCTGCGCCCGGGCCTGCCGCAGCAGTCCCCGGAGCAGGAGACGATCCACGGCGAGATCACGGCAACCCGGATGTTCCGCCGGAGCTGAGGCAGCGGCGCCCTCAGCGCCGAGGCAGCGGCCTCCTCAGCGGCCTCCTCAGCGGCCTCCTCAGCGGCCTCCTCAGCGGCGGCCGAAGGCCGCGAGGGGGCCGTCCTCGCGGGGTATTCGGGCCGGGCCCGCCTTCCGCCCGGCACGGGCGGCCTGGGCGGCCCGGCGCTCCTCGCGGCGGCTGCGCGCCGTGCTGCTCGGCTCCGACACCACCCCGTACCGCTGGTTCCACATCTGCCGGGTGATCCACACGTCCAGCACGCCCCACGTGGCCACGACGGTTGCCGCGATCGCGCCCAGCGCCATCGGGAAGGCCAGCCAGGATCCGGTGAGCGTGAGGAAGAAGCCGACCGTCGCCTGTATGAGGGTCAGGGACACGATCAGCACCGCCCGCACCGCGGACGCCCGCACCGGATCGGGCATCCGGCGCCGCCGGGCCGGTTCCTCCACCCACAGCCCGCGTCGGCTGCCGCCTTCGCCCGCGCCGCCCCCGCCCTCGCCGTCCTCGTACCTGCTCATGGTCCGCTCACTCCCCACCGCGCGGCCGCAATGCCTACCCCACACGTCTACCCCGACGTGCCCCCGTGAACAGAAGACGTACGGCGCCGACGAGAGATTCCCGCATCGCGGAACGGTCCCCCCGCCCCCGTGATCGCGGAACGAATACTTCCAGCCATCCATCCTGGTGCGGGAACTGACGCCCCACCAAGTGTCATGTGCCACATATCGGGCTGCTCCTGACCGGAATTATCGGACAACTCATGATCTTCGTCCAGAGGTCCGGCCGAAAACGTCCGGACACGCCTTCGAACCCGCTCCGTGGCAGTAGTAGGCTCACGCCGGTTTAAACGACGGAAGACCGACGGAAGACCGACGGAACACCGACCCCCCGACATCGGGGATGAGCTGGGGGAGGCTGGGGAGGCCATGCGCTTTCGCGGGAAGTCCATCCGCCGGAAGATCGTCGCGTTGCTCCTTGTGCCGCTCGTCTCCCTGACCGCGCTGTGGTCCTTCGCCACGGTCATCACGGGGCGCCAGGCGGTCCAACTCCTCGACGTCGCCTACGTCATCGACAAGGTCGGCTACCCCATCGAGGACGTCGTCCGCGTCATCCAGAAGGAACGCCGCCAGACCCTCGTCGTCGTCGGCGACCCCCGCGCCTCCGCGGCCACCACCGAACTCGCCAAGCGCCGCGCCGCCACCGACGAAGCCGTCGAGCAGATCAGCGCGAACGCCCGCGACCCCGAGGTCATGGATGAGCTGAGCCCCGAGAACGCCCAGCGCCTGCGCTCCATCCTCGCCGCCTTCCACGGCATCAGCGCCCTACGCCGCTCGGTCGACCAGAACACCCTCGACCCCAGCCAGGCACTGGACCTCTACAGTCGGCTCATCGACCCCTGCTACGAGTTCCTCATGAATCTCCACGCGCTGGAGAACGTGGAGATGGACAAGCAGGGCCGCGCCCTCGTCGGCATCACCCGCGCCCGCGAGACCCTCTCCCGCGAGGACGCGGTCATCGCCTCCGCCCTCGCCGCCCGCAACGTCAGCGCCGCCGACATCCGGCACGTCTCCGACTTCGTCGCGAACCGCGGGCTGCTGTACGAGTTCAACCTGGCGATCCTCCCGGACGCCGACCGCCAGCGGTTCGAGCAGTACTGGGGCGGCCCCGACAGCAAGGTGCTGCGCGACGCGGAGGAACGGTTCCTCGGCGGCGGCCCGGGCAAGAACCCGCGCGTCACCGCCGCCCAGTGGGACGAGGCCGCCGGCAAGGTCCTCGACGAGCTCGCCGTCATGGGCACCGACGCCGGAGACCGCTACCAAAAGCGCGTCGAGCCCGTCGCCATGGACGTGCTGGTCCAGGCCGCCGTCGCCGGCGTCCTCGGCTTCATCGCCCTCGTCGTCTCCCTGATCCTCTCCGTGCGCATCGGCCGCGACCTGATCCGCGACCTGTCCCGGCTCCGCAAGGAGGCCCACGAGGTCTCCGGCGTCCGCCTGCCGAGCGTGATGCGCCGCCTCGCCGCGGGCGAGCACGTGGAAGTGGAGACCGAAGCGCCCCGCCTGGAGTACGAGAAGGACGAGGTCGGCCAGGTCGGCCTCGCCCTCAACACCCTCCAGCGCGCCGCCGTCGAGGCCGCCGTGAAGCAGGCCGAGCTCCGCCGCGGCGTCTCCGAGGTCTTCGTCAACCTGGCCCGCCGCAACCAGGTCCTCCTGCACCGCCAGTTGACCCTCCTCGACACCATGGAGCGCCGGACCGAGGACACCGAGGAGCTCGCCGACCTCTTCCGCCTCGATCACATGACCACCCGCATGCGCCGCCACGCCGAAGGCCTGGTCATCCTTTCCGGCGCCGCCACCTCCCGCCAGTGGCGCAAGCCCGTCCAGCTGATGGACGTCGTACGGGCCGCCGTCGCCGAGGTCGAGGACTACGAGCGCATCGAGGTACGCCGCCTGCCGCGCCTGGGCATCGCGGGCCCCGCCGTCGCCGACATCACCCACCTCGTCGCCGAACTCCTGGAGAACGCCACCGTGTTCTCGCCGCCGCACACCGCGGTCCAGGTGCACGGCGAGCGCGTCGCCAACGGCTTCACCCTGGAGATCCACGACCGCGGCCTCGGCATGAACCCGGAGGCACTGCTCGACGCGAACCTCCGCCTCGCCGAGACCCCCGAGTTCGAACTCTCCGACACCGACCGCCTCGGTCTGTTCGTCGTCAGCCGCCTCGCGCAGCGCCAGAGCGTCAAGGTCGTCCTCCAGCCCAGCCCGTACGGGGGCACCACCGCCGTGGTCTTCATCCCGGCGGTCCTGCTGACCGAGGCCCCCGAGACCAACGGCACGGGCATCCGGCTGGACGACGGGCCGGCGGCCCAGGCCGTCGGGCGGACCGGCTCGATCCCCTCCGCGCGGTCCGCGGCCGCCGTCGAACGCGCGGTCCCCGCCGGCTCCGGCCGCTCGCTGCCGGTCGCCGAACTGCGCGGCCCGGTCGAGCTGGAGGCCCCGATCGACGCCCTCGGCCTGGACGCGGTGGACGGCGTCGACGCGGACCCGGCCGCCCTGGACCGCGTCGCCCCCCGTCCCGTGATGGCCACGCTGGACGACGAGACCCCGCCGAACGGCACCCCCCGCAGCGCCCTGCTGGGCCTGCGCCCGGCGGACAAGCCGCACACCGAGCGCCACCGGGACCGTGACCGTGACCGGCCCACCGGCCCGGTCCGGCTCGATGCCCAGCGGGTGGAGACCGCCCGCCCCGACGGCCCCCGCTCCCCGGGAGCCGTCCCGCTGCCGCGCCGCCGTCCCGCCCCGACCCTGGTCGCCGAGCACGGCCGCCGCGTGGAGCCCCGCCCGGTGTCCGTCGTCCCCCAGCCCGGCCCCGCACGGGCACCCTCGCCTGCACCCGCCCCCGCGCCCGCCCCCGCACCCGCTTCCGGCGACGCGTCGGCCGGCGCCGGGCTGCCCCGCCGGGTCCGCCAGGCCAGCCTGGCACCGCAGCTCAGGAACACCCAGGCCGCGGCCCCCGACAACGCCGCCACCGCCCCCCTTCGGGACCGTGACGCGGAGGACGTACGCACGCGCATGTCCGCACTCCAGCGCGGCTGGACGGCGGGCCGCGACCAGCACGCCCAGCAGCAGTCCGAGACCGGGGCAGGCACCCCCGCCGCCACCGGTCCCGCGCACGAGAACGAAGGGGACGGTCGATGACCGCACCGCAGACCGGCAACGACACCAGGGGCCGCGGCTCCGGCCCGCTCAACTGGCTCCTCGACGAGCTCGTCGACAAGGTCGGCTCCATCCGCAAGGCGGTGGTCCTCTCGGGCGACGGCCTGCCCACCGGCAGCTCCAAGGACCTGACCCGCGAGGACAGCGAGCACCTGGCGGCGGTCGCCTCCGGCTTCCACAGCCTGGCCAAGGGAGTCGGCCGGCACTTCGACTCCGGCCAGGTCCGCCAGACCGTCGTGGAGCTCGACGAGGCCTTCCTCTTCGTCATGGCCGCCGGTGACGGCAGCTGCCTCGCCGTGCTCGCCGACTCCGACTCCGACGTCGGCCAGGTCGCGTACGAGATGACCCTGATGGTCAAGCGGGTGGGCGACCACCTGGCCACCGCCCCGCGCACCGGGCTGCCAGCCGGAGGGTGAGTCGTACGGCATGAGCGATCCAGGCCAGGACCACCCCGCCCCCACCCCGGCCGGGGAGCCCGACCAGACCCCCGACCACGCGCACTGGTTCGACGACGACGCGGGTCCCGTCGTGCGCCCGTACGCGATGACCCGCGGCCGGACCAGCCACGCGGGCCAGCACCGGCTGGACCTGATCGCGCTCGTGGTCGCCGAACCGGCCGCCGACGATCCGGTCTGGGACATGACCCTGTCGCCGGAGCACGCCCACATCCTCGGGATGTGCCGGGACCGGCCGCAGTCGGTCGCCGAACTCGCGGCGGACCTGGACCTCGCGGTCGGCGTCGTGCGCGTCCTGATCGGCGACCTGGCCGACGACCAACTGGTCCACGTGACCCGGCCGGTACCGCCGGCCGAACTGCCCGACGAATCCATACTGCGTGAGGTGATCGATGGCCTTCGGGCGCTCTAGCCGCACCGGTGCCATGCATGCCGTGTCACCGGTCGAGCCGCTGACCCTGAAGATCCTGGTCGCGGGCGGCTTCGGGGTGGGCAAGACCACCCTGGTCAGTGCGGTAAGCGAGATCAAACCCCTGCGGACCGAGGAACTGCTCTCGGAGCCGGGCGTCGGCATCGACGACACCGGGGGAGTGGAGGGGAAGAGCACCACGACCGTGGCCATGGACTTCGGGCGCATCACGCTGCGCGAGGATCTGGTCCTGTACCTGTTCGGCACGCCCGGCCAGAACCGCTTCTGGTTCCTGTGGGACGAGCTCGCGCAGGGCTCGCTCGGCGCGGTGGTCCTCGCGGACACCCGCCGCCTCGCCGAGTGCTTCGCCGCCGTCGACTACTTCGAACGTCGCGAGATCCCGTTCGTCGTCGCGGTCAACTGCTTCGACGGCGCGGACCGGCACCCCGTGGTGACCGTACGGGACGCGCTCGACCTCGACCCCGGGGTGCCGGTGCTGCTGTGCGACGCGCGGGACCGGGAGTCCGTGAAGGACGTGCTCGTCGGTGTCGTGGAGCACGCGATGTCGCTGGCCCGCGCGCGGCGCCGGAGCCTGACGACAGGGACCTGACAGCGAGGCGACCCGTACCCCCGCCGACTGGGGTACGGGCCGCAGCTCTCATGGGGGGATCCGGTTCCCGGGCGCCGCACGGGACTGTGGAGCGAGTGTGAACCCGCCACCGGGGGCCGTCAAGCGTTCCGGCAACACCCGCCGGTCGCGGCCCGCTCAGCGCACCGCGACCACGGCCGATCCGTGGCCGAACAGCCCCTGGTTCGCGGTGATCCCGGCCCGTGCCCCCGGCACCTGCCGCTCCCCGGCCGTACCGCGCAGCTGCCAGGTCAGCTCGCACACCTGGGCGATGGCCTGCGCCGGCACCGCCTCCCCGAACGAGGCGAGCCCGCCACTGGCGTTGACGGGGATCCGCCCGCCCAGAGCCGTCGCCCCCTCCCGTACGAGCTTCGCGCCCTCCCCCTCCCCGCAGAGCCCGATGTCCTCGTACCACTCCAGCTCCAGGGCGGTGGACAGGTCGTAGACCTCGGCGAGCGAGAGGTCGTCCGGGCCGAGCCCCGCCTCCTCGTACGCGGCGCGCGCGATCGAGGCGCGGAAGGAGCCGGCCGCCGGTCGCACGGCCACCGCCGAATCGGTGGCGATGTCCGGCAGGTCCAGGACCGTCCGCGGATAGGTGGGGGTCACCGTCGAGACGGCCCGGATCCGCACCGGGTCGCTGATCCCGCGCGAGCGGGCGAAGTCCATGCTGGTGAGCACCAGCGCCGCGCCCCCGTCGGAGGTGGCGCAGATGTCGAGCAGCCGGAGCGGATCGGCGACCACCGCCGAGGCGGCCACCTCCTCGGCGGAGACGGCCTTGCGGTAGCGGGCGTTCGGGTTGAGCGTCCCGGCCGCCGCGTTCTTCACCTTGACCTGGGCGAAGTCCTCCGGAGTGTCCCCGTACACGGCCATCCGGCGGCGCGCGTACAGGGCGAAGTACGCCGGGTTGGTGGCGCCCAGCACGCGGAAGCGAAGCCAGTCCGGATCGTCGGGCCGGTCGCCTCCCGCCGGGGCGAAGAACCCCTTGGGCGCGGCGTCCGCGCCCACCACGAGCACCACGTCGGCCAGGCCGGCCAGGATCTGCGCCCGGGCCGTCCCGATCGCCTGGGCGCCGGACGCGCAGGCCGCGTACACGCTGGTCACCCGGGCTCCCTGCCAGCCCAGGGCCCGGGCGAAGGTCGCGCCGGCCACGTAGCCCGGGTATCCCGAGCGCACGGTGTCCGCCCCGACGATGGACCCCACGTCCGTCCAGTCCAGCCCGGCGTCCGCCAGCGCGGCCCGGGCGGCGGCCCGCCCGTACTCGACGAAGCTGCGGCCCCACTTGCCCCAGGGGTGCATCCCGGCCCCGAGGACGGCGATGTCGGCGCTCACGCGTTCCCTCCCACCGGCTGGAACTGCCAGGTGGTCCAGGCGGTCGCGGTGTCCGCGTCCTCGTTGAGCACGCCGCCCACCACCTCGACCTCCATCCCGACCGCCAGGTCCCCGACCCCCACGCCCGGCACCGCCTGCCCGAGCACCACCATCCCCTCGGCCTCCAGCTCCACCGCGACCAGGGTGTACGGCTCCCAGGGCGCGGCCGGGTCGGACACGTACGGCGCGGGCGGCCGGTAGCGCCCGTCGGTGTAGGACCAGACCCGCCCGCGCGGGGACAGCGGCACCTCGGCGAGCTCCCCGCCGCCCGGGCAGTGCGGATTGCGGCAGTACGCGTCCTCGCGCGGGAAGAACACCGCGGTGCAGGCCGAGCACCGGGTGCCGAGCAGCCGGAAGCCGCCGTCCGCCGCGGTGTCGGTGAACCACCCGCTCACGACGGGTGTACGTGTGAGTGCCAAGACCCCTCCCATGCCGAAACCTGACGCATCGTCAGGAGTGTGTCATGGGAGGGCGGGCCGGGTCACCGGTTCTCGGCGAGCCACTTCCCGGCGATCTCGCCCAGCTCCGCGTCCCGCCCGGCCAGCATCATCCGGATCATCTGCGCGTCCCCGCGCAGGGACCACGCGGGATGGCCGAAGGTGGCGGGGTTGTTCCCCTCGACGAGGAAATGCGCCGGCCACGCGGTCCCGTACCCGATCAGCGGCAGCGCGGCGAGATACCGCTTCCGGCCGCGCGCCACCCCGTAGGCGGTCACGGCCAGGCCGGTGAGCGTCCCGGCGAGATGGACCCAGCGGGTGGCGGCGCGGGAGTGCATGGCGACGTAATAGGGCCAGAACTCCTCGTACGAACGGAAAGTCATGCCGGGCACGGTACTCACGGCCGGGCGGAGGCGACAGCCGCAGGACGCCCCGACACGGCGGCCGGCAACGCAGGCTCCCACCAACAGCCGCTGTCCGAACGCCGCTTGCCATACCATCGCGGCATGTCGGCACAGCTGAGGGACTCGCACTGCTCCACCTGCGGAGCGCCCTACTCCACCCGGACCTGGCCCCGCGCGTGTGCCGTCTGCGGAGCCGTCGCCTACCGCAACCCGCTCCCGGTGGCCGTCGCCCTGCTCCCGGTCGAGGACGCGGACGGCACCGGCCTCGTGGTCATCACCCGCACCATCGAACCGGCCCGCGGCGGCACCGCCCTGCCCGGCGGCTTCATCGACTTCGGCGAGGACTGGCGCGACGCGGTGGTCCGCGAACTCCGCGAGGAGACCGGCATCACCGCCCCCGCCTCGGAGGTCACCCTCGCCGACGCCCTGAGCTCCCCGGCGGGCCACCTGCTGCTCTTCGGCCTCCTCCCGACCCGCCCGGCCACCGCCCTCCCCGCCTCGGCCCCCACGAACGAAACCACAGGCTGGCACATCCTGCACACCCCCACGGAACTGGCCTTCCCCCTCCACACCCAGGCCGCCAGCACCTGGTTCACGAGCCGCGACACCTGACACATCCAGCCCCACCGGGCGGCAATTTCAGCCCCGCCGACCGTCAATTGCAGCCTCGCCGGCGTTTGAGGCGCGGGGTCCGGGGCGGAGCCCCGATCTTGAAGCCGCGCCCGCCCCCGGGCCCAGCCCCTGGCCCCGCCGGACGGCCCACCGCGGAGCCCCGATCTTGAAGCCGCGCCCGCCCCCGGGCCCAGCCCCTGGCCCCGCCGGACGGCCCACCGCGGAGCCCCGATCTTGAAGCCGCGCCCGCCCCCGGGCCCAGCCCCTGGCCCCGCCGGA
>JAEBET010000011.1:0-357591 GCA_049998195.1 Streptomyces sp. cmx-11-4 | reverse complement strand
GGCCACCTCGACGTCTTCTGGGTCGGCCCGGACGGATCGATACGAACACACTGGTGGGACGGCGGCTCGGACGAAGGCACTTGGGCAAAGCACAGCTCGTTCAACATCGCCCCACCCGGCAGCGCGGCTCCCAACTCAGCCGTCACCGCTGTAGCCCAAAGAGAAGGCCACCTCGACGTCTTCTGGGTCGGCCCGGACGGATCGATACGAACACACTGGTGGGACGGCGGCTCGGACGAAGGCACTTGGGCAAAGCACAGCTCGTTCAACATCGCCCCACCCGGCAGCGCGGGATGACCCCCAGGCCGCCCTCGAAAGAGGGCGGCCGTACAGTGCCCTCGACGCCCTCACCTCGCCGACGCAGTACTAGTGCCGCATCAGGCAACGTTCGCCCTGGTGATCACTTCGCGTAGCCGTTCGTCGGCGGCGTGCTTGTTCCGCCAGATGATGTAGCGCCGGATCATGCTGCCCTGGGCTTTGTGGGAGGGGTGGTCGGTGCCGTCGAGGGCGAAGTAGCGCAGGGCGGTGAACTGGGCCTCGATCCGGTTGAGCCAGGAGCTGTTGGTTGGGGTGTAGGCGATCTCCACGTTGTTCGCCGCCGCCCACGTCCCGACCCGCTGGCACCGCTTCGTGGTCAGGTGCGGGGAGTAGTTGTCACAGACGATTGCGATCCGCACCTCGGCCGGGTGCAGCGAGCGCAGGTAGCGGCAGAAGTCCAGGAACTTGGACCGGTTCTTGGTCTTCTTGATGTGGCCGTAGAGCTGGTCTTTGACGAGGTCGTAGGCGGCGAACAGGTGGCGGACCCCGTGCGGTCGGGTGTAGGTCGCCCGTCTTCGGGGTCTGGGATCGCGGTCGCGGTCCTTGTGCCGGCCGCCGCGTTCAGCCCACTGCCGGCCGGGGTGGGGCTGGAGGTTGAGGGGCCCGAACTCATCCATGCAGAAGACAACTTCGGGTTCGCCTTCCTCGGGTATGACCTCGCCGTCGGCGATCGCGTAGAGATGCTCGACACGCGCTTTCTTGGCGGCGTAGTCGGGGTCGCGGGAGGTCTTCCAAGTCTTCACGCGCTGAAAGGTGACGCCTTCCTCGCGGAGCAGAATGCGCAGGCCCTCGTGGGTGATGTCGTCGACCACCCCCTCGGCGACCAGAAAGTCGGCCAGCTTGGCCAGGCTCCAGGTCGAGAACGGCAGGCCGTGTTCGACCGGCTTGGACTTGGCGATCTTCTTGATCTCGCGGCGTTCGGGCAGCGCGAACGTCATCGGTCGCCCGCCCCCGTACTTGGGGTAGAGCGAGTCGAAGCCGTCGGCGTTGAAGTTGTGGATCACGTCGCGGACCCGGTCCGCGCTGGTGAACGTCACCTCCGCGATCTTCGCCACGTCCATGCTCTGCGCCGACAGCAGCACCATCTGGGCCCGCCGCCAGGTCACCACCGACCCGGTGCCCCGGCGGATGATCCGCAGCAGCCGTCGCCCCTCGTCGTCATCGATCTCACGGACCCGCACGCGTTCAGCCACGTGATCATTCTGGCCGCCCGGAGCTACCGATCACGGCAACCGGGCGACGCGCCACAAGAGAGCGAAGGCTGCCTGACCCCCGCTGCAGCGACCAGCCTCACCACAGGTGCAGGAAGCTCCGGATGTCGTCAAAGCCGTCCAGAGCCCGACCGTCCACATCCGACGCATCCGCCTCCGCCCGCACCGCCAGCGACTCCGCCAGCGCAAGGGCCTCATCGCTGAGATGTCCGAAGCGTCGGGCGGTATGCCCCAGGCACAGGCCGGCCAGACCGAGCAGAGGACTGCCCGGCACAGCCCGCGTCCCGACCTGGACACACCAGTGCTCAACGAACTCCCGATCGTCGTCGTTCAGCGCACTCCCGACCAGAACGCCCGCCGCCTCGCCCTCGTGCGAGCGGTCGCGCAAAGCCCGTTCCAAGGCCTCGGCCGCCACCTCATGGTTCTCAAAGCGCAGATGAGAGTGCATTCCGCGAGACTACGCGTCCCACCCCACCGGCGAGGCCGAGGCGAACGTTGCCTGATGCGGCACTAGGCCGCCTCTTCCAGATCTTGCCTGACCCGCGCCGCCCGGCACCGCACCTCGCCGCGTTGTCGAGGCACCCGAGTACGTCCAGTACACGGGAGCCTCTCCGCCTTGCGACGCACGGCACCTGGGGCCCCTCCCAGCGGTAGCTGGGGGAGACGCGGGCTTAACCGGCAAGATCCGGAAGAGACGGCCTAGCAGGGGCCGTCCTCCCGACAGCATGCGGATCCACACCAGTGAATGAGCAAGAGAGTCCCCCTGTTATGGTGCGCCGATGTCATCGATCAAGCAGTTCCAAGTCACCTTTGACTGCGCAGAACCTGAGCGCGTTGCTCGTTTCTGGTGCGAGGTGTTGGGGTACGTCGTATCGCCGGTGCCGAAGGGGTTTGACACGTGGGACGACTACCATCGCTCGCTGCCGCCTGAGCATCAGGTGCAATGGTTCTCCTGCATTGATCCCTCAGCTGTGGGCCCGCGGCTGCTCTTCCAGCGCGTTCCCGAAGGCAAGGTCGTCAAGAATCGGGTGCATCTCTGCGTGCGGGCCGGCACCGGGCTCGTAGGTGAGGAGCGCCTCGCCACACTCCAGGCCGAGTGCGCACGACTGGTCGCGCTCGGCGCGGTACACGTGCAAACGATGCTTGCCGATGGCACCAACGAGTCGTGCATCGTGATGCAGGACATCGAGGGCAACGAGTTCTGTCTCGACTGAGCATGCTCCGGGCCGGCGAGGTGGGGAGCCGTCTTCCTTGGGCCTCTCTTTGAAGATGGTCTCGTGTGGGGCGGGAGTTATCCCGTGAGGGCAAGGTTGTGCAGTCGGGCGATGCCGAGCATCGCGGTGTGAATGCCGTCGCCCTTCAGACGGCAGTCGCGAAGGATCTTCCAGGTTTTCATCCGCGCGAAGACGTGCTCGACGCGGGCGCGGACCTTGCGGTGGGAGGTGTTGTACTCCTCCTTCCATGCAGGCAGTTCGGTCTGGCCGCGTTCGCGATGACCGTGGTCCGGCCGACGGCGGCCTTCGCACCGGACAGTTCCCACGCCTTGCAGTTCGTTGCGGTTGCCGGGCAGCGGCCGGCCGACGGCGACGACGAGTCGGGTGTCGGCGTCGATGACCACCTGATGGTTGGTCGAGTACCGGTAGTTCTTCGACTGCTCCGCAACCGTGTGATCCCGCGTGGGAACCAGGGTGCCGTCGACGATCGGCACGGCGTCCTTGCGAAACCGCTTGCGGGGCTGGAACGCGAGCGACGGCCCGAGGTGGCCGATGATGCGGTCAGCGGCCGACTTCGACACCCCGAACAGCGGGGCGAGCTGCCGCAGCGTCAGCAGTTACGGGACAACCCTTGGGGGACGTCTTGCCGATCAGGCCGCCCGGGACCGAAGGACGCCCCTACCCCTCCGGCTGCGAGGGGCTCGGGGGCACCGAGGCCGGGACCGAGCGGGAGCTCGTGGGCCGGGTCGCCGCCGAGGGGGTCGCGGACTTCGACGCAGGGAGCGAGCTCCCCGTCGGGGTCGGCGCCGCGGAGGGCGAGGCGCTCGGGTCCGGGCTCGGGACGGTGCTCGGCCGCGGGCTCACGGACGGCGTCAGCGACGGCGACGGCGTCGGAGGCACGATCTCGGGCGGGGCGGCGGGCGGCACCGGGCGGACCGGGGCGGAGTCCGGGGCGAGCACGAGGTAGCCCACCGCGGCGGCCAGCCCGGCCAGCGGCAGCCCGAGCCTGCGCAGCCGCAGCGCCGGGAACCTCCGTACCTGCGGCCCCGGCGGATCGGCGGGGCGCAGCCCGCGGACCGTGATCCCGGCCGCGCGGGCGTCCAGGGCCTCCCGGAGCCTGCGCTCGACGGGGCGCTCGAGCGGGCGTTCGCCGTACGTCATACCCGTCCTTCCAGAATCCGTTCCAGCGCGTCCAGTGCCCTGCTCGCGTTCGACTTCACCGCGCCCCGGCTGATCCCGAGGGTGCTGGCGATCTCCGCCTCGCTGAGGTCGGCCCAGTACCGCAGCACCAGCACCTGGCGCCGGCGCGGGGTCAGCCGGCCGAGCGCGGCGAGCACTTCGCGGTGTGCCTCGTCCAGGACCACGTGCGCCTCCGCGGACGGTACGTCGGCCGGTGCGGGAGGAATCCAGGCCCGGGCGGTGCGGCGTCGGCGCAGGACCGAGCGCGAGGTGTTGACCACGGCGGTGCGCAGGTAGCCCAAGGCGTTGTCCACCTCGGTGATGTGCTCGCCGTGGCGGCGGTACAGGGCCGTGAAGGCGTCCTGGACCACGTCCTCGGCGGTGGCCGGGTCGTCGACGAGGAGCACCGCCAGCCGGACCATGCGCAGCCGGTGCGCGTGGTAGAGCGCCGTGACGGTGGGCGGCGGGTCTCCCGGACCGCCCGTGGTGTCGTCGCCGTACGGGCTCCCGTACGGGCCCTCGTACGGCAGCCCGTACCGCCGGGGCTCCGCCGCCGGGGCGGAACGGTCGCGGCGCAGCAACGACCACAGGCCCCGCCACGCCCGGGCGAAGCCGGGCGTGAGGGGGCCGACGGGTGGTGCGAGGTGGAGCACGGGATTCCTCAGCCGTTGGCGCGGCGCCGCACGGCGTACAGGGTCCCGGCGCCGGCGGCGATGAGGACGGTGGCCCCGGCCCCCAGTGCGGCGGTGGTCGCGGAGGAGCCAGTATGGGCCAGCTCGGACCCGGCGGGCGAAGCCGAGGGCTGCGCAGCGCCGCCCTCGGCCGCGCTCGGGGCCGCGCTGGGGGCCGTGTTCGGGGCCTTGCTGGGGGCGGCGCTCGGAGCCGCGCTCGGCTGCTCGCCGCCGGGCACGCTGACGGACGGGCTCGGCGGCACGCTGGTGACGGCCGTCTTCGGCGCGGCGCTCGGCGACGCGCTGGACGCGGGCGCGGGCGCGGACGAGGCGGAGCCCCCCGCTGCGGCCGCCGGGCCGGCGAGGGCGACGACCACCCCCGCCGCGGCCGCGGTGACGGCCGCCCGGCGGAGGGTGCGGGGGACGCGCTTCAGGTTCATCACGGTGGTTCTCCACGGTCGGATCGAGGGCAGGGCGCGGAACCGCACCCTTCACCCCCGCACGACGCGCGACCCCCCGCGAGGTTGCCGCCTACGGCCAAGAATTTTTCGCAGGGCCGCGCCCAGCGTCGCGACCCCCTCCTCGATCTCGCCCGCCGAGCCCGCCGCGTAGCCCAGGATCAGGCCCGGCGGGCCCGGGGTGAGGCGGTGCCACGACAGGGGGTGGGTCTTGACCCCGAGCTCCAGGGCCGCCGAGGCCAGAGCCGTGTCCTCGAAGCCGGCACCGTCGAAGGTGACCATCAGGTGCAGCCCGGCCGCCGCGCCGTGCACCCGGGCCCCCGGCAGCCGGTCCGCGACGGCCCGGAGCATGGCGTCGCGGCGGCGGCGGTGGCGGCGCCGGACGAAGCGCAGGTGCCGCTCGAGCTCCCCGGAGTCCATCAGCCGGGCGAGGACCAGCTGGGCGAGGACCGGATTTCCGAGGTCTGCGTACCGTTTGGCGGTGGTCACGGCCTCGCTCAGGCGCGGCGGGACCAGGAGCCAGCCGAGGCGCAGGGCCGGGGCCAGCAGCTTCGACACGCTCCCGGCATAGCAGACGCCCTCCGGGAGCAGGGCGCGCAGGGCGGGGACGGGGGCCCGGTCGTAGCGGTGCTCGGCGTCGTAGTCGTCCTCGATCACCACTCCCCCGTCGGCCGCCCAGCCGAGCAGGTCCCGGCGGCGCTCACCGTCGAGCACGACCCCGGTCGGGAACTGGTGCGCCGGGGTGAGCAGCACGGCCTCCGCCCCGCTCGCCCGGAGCGCGGCCACGTCCAGCCCGAGCGCGTCCACCCGTACGGGAACCGGCTCGAGCCGCCCGTACTCCAGCTGCTGGCGGGCCCCCAGCGAGCCGGGGTCCTCTACCGCGATGCGGCGCACCCCGCTCTCCCGCAGGACCTGCGCCAGCAGTCCCAGGGCCTGGGCGACTCCCGCGACGATCACCACCTCGTCGGGGTCGGCGCGGATCCCCCGGTTGCGTGCCAGCCAGCCGACGACCGCCGCGCGCAGCGCGGGCGCGCCCTGCGGGTTGCCGTAGCCGAAGTCGGCCGGGGTGAGACCGGCGAGCACCCGGCGTTCGGCCTGGAGCCAGGCGGTACGGGGGAAGGCGGTCAGGTCGGGGACCCCGGGCGAGAGGTCGATCCGGCAGGGCACGGCTCGCAGGGCGTCGACGAGTCCGCCGCGCGTGGGGGCGGCGGCGGGCTCGGCCACCGGCGGCGGGGCGGCGACGACGACCGTGCCGCCCCGGCCGCGGCCGGACACCTGGCCGGCCTCCGCGAGCCGCTGGTAGGCCTCGGTGACCAGCCCCCGGGAGACGCGGAGCTCGGCGGCGAGCACCCGGCCGGCCGGGAGCCGGCTGCCGACCGGCAGGGTGCCGTCGGCGATGGCGGCACGCAGCCGGCCCGCCAGCCAGTCGGTGCGGCCGCCGGGCGGGGCCTGGCCGATGTCGAGCTGGAGGAAGTCCGATCCGCTTTTGGACCCCTGGTTCGCGCCTTCATTGGACCTGCTCACCGGACCATTGTGCCGCGAGGCTGGACGGTATGAAGAGCATGAAGGCCACCGGCCCGGCCAAGTCCGCTCCGTACGCGAAGGCAGCGAAGGGCGCGAAAGCCGTGACGGCCGGCAAGGCCGCGAGTTCCCCGTCCGTCGCCTTCCGGGACCTGGCGCCCGGTATCGCCGGGATGGCGCTGGTGGGCAGCAGCGTCACCGTCTCCCGCTCCCTCGTCGACGCCCCGCTGTTCGCCGTCCAGGCCGTCCGGTACGCGGCCGCCGCGCTGCTGCTGCTCGCCCTGGCCCGGGCCGCCCGGGTGCCGCTGCCGCGGCCGCGCGGCCGTGAGTGGCTGTGGCTGGCCGGGGTCGCGGCGACCGGGCTGGTGCTGTTCAACGTGGCCGTCGTACGCGGGGTCGCGCATGCCGAACCGGCCGTCATCGCCGTCGCGGTGGCCTCCGTACCGATTCTGCTGGGGCTGATCGGCCCGTTCCTGGAGGGCAGGCGCCCCAGTCGCCAGGTGCTGCTGGCGGCGCCGGTGGTGGTGGCCGGGGCGGTGCTGGTGGAGGGGACGGGCCGGACGGACGCCGCCGGGGTCGCCTGGGCGGCCCTCGCGCTGGGCTGCGAGGCCGGGTTCACCCTGCTCGCCGTACCGGTGCTGCGCAGGCACGGGCCGTGGGGGGTGTCCGTACACGCGGTGTGGATGGGCGCGGTGATGCTGGCAGGGCTCGCGGTGTGCTTCGAGCGACCCGCCGGCCTGCGGGAACTCGGCGCGGCCCAGTGGGCGGCCGCGGCGTACCTCGCCGTGCTGGTGACGGCGGTGGCGTTCCTGCTCTGGTACCGCACGGTGGCCGCCGTGGGCTCCGGCCGGGCCGGCCTGCTGACGGGGGTCGCGCCGCTCGCCGCCGCGGGCACCGGGGTCCTCACGGGCGGCGGGGTTCCGGGTCCGGCGGTGTGGCTGGGCCTGGCGGTGGTCATCGCCGGGCTGGCGGCGGGCCTGCGGCCGCCCCGCCGCGCGGCCGCGCCGCTCCCGCACGGGGAGCCCGCGTCCCCTTGAGGGCGCCGGGCCCCGTGGATCACAATCCGCAGATGGCGACGCCCTCGTACAGCAGTGCCCCGTACGGCAGCCCTCGGTACAACAGCTGGATGCGGTACTTCTCCCCCACCCCCAACCACCGCAGACTCGGCCTGGTCTGCCTCGGGGTGGGGGTCCAGCAGGGCGAACTGCCGGTCGTGGGGCCGCGCTTCCTCGACCACCACGTCGCCGTGGTGGTCACGCGCGGCCGGGGCTGGTTCGGCCATGGCGGCCGGCCTCCCCAGCCGGTGACCGCGCCCGCGCTGCTGTGGCTGGTCCCGGGGGTGGAGCACCACTACGGGCCCGACCCGCGGACCGGCTGGGACGAGTGCTTCGTCGACTTCACGGGCAGCAGCGTGGAGGCGTACACCGACCTGGGCTATGTGACCCCGGACCGGCCGCTGGTGCCGCTGAGCGGGACGGCCGGAGTGCAGCACGTGGTCGACGGGATCGTACGGGCGGCCCGGCGCGGCGGCCCGCTGCTGGAGGTCGAGGCCGCGGCCGCCGTGCACGGGCTGCTGGTGGCGCTGCGCTACGCCCGCGCCGAGGTGTCGCGGCACGGGGACACCGTGATGGACACCCTGGCGCGGGACGCCCTGCTGCCGATATCGGTGGCCGAGCACGCCGCCCGGCTCGGGATGCCCCTGCCCCAACTGCGCTGGGCGGTGCGGCGCAGCACCGGGGAAGGGGTCAAGGAGTACCTCCTCGGGATCAGGCTGAGCCGGGCGAAGGAGCTGCTCGCCCGCACCGACCTGCCGGTCGCCGGGGTGGCCCGGCGGGTCGGCTACGAGGATCCGGCCTACTTCAGCCGGCTGTTCAGCCGCCGGGTGGGGATGGCTCCCGTACGGTTCCGGGCCCAGCAGTCGACGGGCAGGACACCTCCTACGGCACGTACCCGATGGTGAGTTCGGCGACCGAGGTCCAGGGGTTGCCCGCCACCTCCCTCGTGGCCCTCAGCTTCACGTAGCGCGCGGTGCGCGGCCTGAAGGCGACGTCCTGCTGCGCGGCCGTGTCGGCGAAGGTCCCGGAGGCCGCCGCCGCGCCCCAGGTGACGCCGTCGGTGGAGGTGAACACCTGGTAGTCGGCGATCCGGCCGTTGCTCTGCGTCTGCCGGGGCAGGCAGTGGAGGGCGGAGACGTTGTAGGAGGCGCCGAGGTCGAGGGTGATCTCGTGCGGCATGGGCGCGGTGGCGGCGTACCACTGGGTGTGCCAGATGGTGGACGCGTCGCCGTCCAGGACGTTGGCGGCGCTGCCGTTCTCGCCGGCGGTCTCCTGGCTGTCGACGGCCTTCACGCTCATCTGGCCCTGCGGAACGGGGAGTTCGCCGCCGCCCACGGGGCCGAGGTCGTCGACGGTCAGGTCGTCGAGGATGAGGTCGGCCTCGTTGTGGGAGTCCTCGGGGGTGACCTTGCGTACGCCGATCCAGGCGTCCGTCCCGGCGGTGAAGGTCTTGGTGAAGGTGGTGGGGGTTCGGGCCTGGTTCAGTGCGGTGGCGGTCTCGGTGGCGCCGGATCCGGTGATGAACCGGTAGTCGCCGCTGAATCCGGTCTCGTAGCGGAAGGTCGCCTTGTAGGAGCGGCCCGGGGTGAAGCGCAGGGTCTGCGGCAGTGTGCGGTAGACCAGTCCGGTCCGTTCCTCGTGCGACTTCAGGGAGTTCTGGCCGCCGATCACGTCGTCGACCAGTTTCCCGTTCCATCCGGCTTGGGTGTACGGGGCGTTGCGCTGGGCGATGTGGGTGCGCGGGTCGGTGGCCGAGCCGCCCGCGCCGCCGAAGGCGAAGGGGCCCCATCCCGCGTCGGTGTTCTCGAAGTCCTCGGCGAACCAGTGCCCGGCGAGGGGGGTGCGGGCGGAGCGGACCACGCGTACGTCGTCCAGGTAGACGGTGCCCGGTCCGGGGGCGGCGGACAGCTTGAGGCCGGCGGTGGACTGCCCGGCGGGGACGTCGAAGAGGACCTTCATGCGCTGCATCCCGGTGCCGTTCTTCTCGCTGCCGCCGAGGTTGTTCGTCAGCGGTGAGGAGTCGGCGTACACGGAGGCGGCGCCGCCGCCGGCGGGGGTCGCGGTGAGGGTGGCGGCCCGGCCGGTGGGGGTGGAGACCCAGACGGACGCGGCGTAGGTGCCGGGGGCGAGGCCGGTGAGCTGCTGGGAGACGGCGGGGGCGGTGCCGGGGGCGAAGGTGAGCTCGCTCTGGCCCTGGGCGTTGCGGGTGACGGCGGCGCCGGTCCCGGTGACGGTCCAGGCGTTCAGGCTGCCCGAGTAGAAGGAGGGGTCCTTGACCGGGGTGCCCTCGCCCCACTGCGGGTCGGCCGGGGCGGCCGGCGCGCCGTTGGTGACGACGTAGGCGGTGCGGGCGGCGGCGTTGATGGCGACCTGGCCGCCCGCGCCGACGGTGAGGTCGCCGGCGGGCACGCGGCCGGTGTCGGTGAGCCGGTACAGCTTGGGTGCGCTCCAGCCTGCGGGCAGGGTCCAGGTGGTGGAGCCGGCCTTGTCGTTCCAGTGGTAGAGCTTGCCGTCGCGGGGCAGCAGGTAGGCGTCGCCGGACAGGACGGTGCGGCCGGCCGTGGTGATCTGGCGCTTGTTGCCTGTGGTGGTGACGGTGGTGCCGTTCGCGAGGGTGACCGTGTCGGCCGTCCACTTCACGATCGGGGATTCCTGGAGGTACTTGGTCGGCAGGTTGACGGCGAAGGTGGTGTTCAGGAAGGCGGTGAAGTCCTTCTTGCCCTGCCAGCCCTCGTAGGCGGTGATCTCGGCGCCGCCGAGCAGCGGGCTGCGGGCGATCCAGTCGTCCTTGGCGTGGTTGGCGATGAACCGGGCGATGGTGGAGTTGATGCCCTTCAGGTCGCTGCCGCCGTAGTTGACGTCGGTGGCCCAGTGGTGCCAGAGGGACTGTTCGGTCAGGGTGTTGGGGAACTCCGTGGTCAGTTGGAGCCCCAGTCCGGTGATCTCGCGCTGGAGCTTGCGCGAGACGTAGCCGTCGCCGTACCAGACGTCCACGTAGAGGAAGTCGAGGCCGGGGGCGGCGGCCTTGAGGTCCTGGAGCCGCTTGAGGCGCTGCCCGGACTGGCCGTCCTTGCGGGTGTCCACGTAGTACGACTGGTCGAGCCAGTCCCAGCCGAGTCCGCCGCTCTGGTGGGCCGGGTCGAAGGTGGCCGAGACCGGGTACTCCTCGGTGGCGTTGACGTGCACGCCGAAGTCGGCGTTGTAGGCGTGGCCGGCGGTGGTGAGGGTGTTCAGGTCGACGGCGCCGCCGAGTTTGGATCCGATGTTCTTGTAGTCCATGTGCGCGGAGTCGTGGCCCTCGGAGGCGTAGCCCTTGAGGAGGACGAACTGGCCGAGGCCGTCGGTGGCGCGGTTGACCCGCTTGGTCTCGTCCAGGGTCTGCGCGAAGGGGTGGGTGGCCTGGGAGGCGAAGTTGAAGGGGATCCGCTGCACGACGCGGTCGGCGGTGTCCTGCCAGCCGGTGGGCGGGGTCCAGATGTCGCGGTGGGCGACGGCGGCGTCCTGCCAGTCGACGGCGGAGTCCGCGTTGCGGTCGGCCGTGATCGCGACGCGGACGTACGGCAGGGGCTCGGTGTCCGTGTCGGCGGCGCCCGCGGCCCGGTGCAGCCAGGCTCCGCTCCACAGGCCCGCCCGGCGGTAGCCGCCCTTGTCGGTGACGCGCTTGGATATCCGGCCGTTCTCCCGCGCGGTGCCGCCCGAGGGCGTGTCGTACAGGGAGTTGGAGTCGATGGCCGCGGCCAGTCTGCCGGTGTGGGCCAGGCCGTACATCACGGTGGTCGCGGCGGGGTCGACGGGGGTGGCGGCGGTGACGGGGGTGAAGCTGTCCCCGGTGCCGGTGGTGGCGGTGTGCATGTTCGCGGTGGCCAGGGCGGCGCCGGGCTGGTCGCTGCGGACGCTGACGAGGTGGTGGTCGGGGATCGCGAGGGTGCGTACGCGCAAGGAGGCGGTGTCCTCGATCGCGGTGACTTTGAACTCCACGACCGAACCGGCCACCGAGAGGCGGGACCTGATGGTCACTCCGGAGAAGGCGAGTGCGTAGTCCACGCCCGAGGCGGAGGGGGTGGAGGTCACGGTGGGGGTGTGGTTCGTCCCGTTGACGAGCACGGTGCTCAGCGCGTCCTCGTTGCCGTGCAGGACGTCGCCGGTGGCCCGGCGGGTGTAGCTGATGACGCGGGGGAAGCCGCTGTCCACGCTGACGGACAGTTCGGGCGAGGTGATCGTCACGGGTGCGGCCGCCGCGGCGGGTGCGGCGGGTGCGGCCACGACCAGGGTGGCGACCAGGCCGGCCACCGCGGCCGCGGCCGGCCAGAGGGGGGTTCGCATCGGACCTCCGGGAGTCGGCGCTTCCTTGGCGGAAGACCGCTCGGCACGCAAGGCCGAGCGGTCCGCTCACTGACCTGACAGCTTGCGGACCGCGACCGGGCAAACCCATGGACAAAGCGGAGCGCCGTCCTGGATTTACGTGCTCGGGAAGGGGAGGTGCGTGCGCGGGGCTACGCGGAGGCCGGGACCAGGATGACGGCGGTGCCGTAGGCGCACACCTCGGTTCCGACGTCGGCGGCTTCGGACACGTCGAAGCGCATCATGAGGACGGCGTTCGCGCCACGCGCCTTCGCCTGGTCGATGAGCCGTTCCATGGCCTGGTTGCGGGTCTCCACCAGGGTCTTGGTCAGCCCCTTCAGCTCTCCGCCGATCATCGACTTCAGGCCCGCGCCGATCTGGCTGCCCAGGTGCCGGGAGCGGACGGTGAGCCCGAAGACCTCCCCGATGACCTTTTCCACCCGGTAGCCCGGAACGTCGTTGGTGGTCACGACGAGCACACCCGTCTGCTCGGCGCCGGGGCCGCCGCCGTAGTCTTCGATTCCCATGGCACCCACTGTCGCCCGGCCCGCCGCCGCCCGCATCCGGAGCGGCCGCGATCACGGCATTCGGGCGGCGAGGCCGAACTCGTGGGCCACGACCACCGCCTGGGCGCGGCTGGACAGCCCCAGCTTGCTCATACAGCGGTGCACGTGGGTCTTGACGGTGGCGGCGCTCAGGACCAGTCGCTCGGCGATGTCGGCATTGGGCAGGCCGGCGCCGACCAGGCCGAGCACCTCGCGCTCGCGCGGGGTCAGCGTGTCGAGGCCCGGGTGCGGGGGCCGGGCGACGGGGGCGGCGTACGTGTCGATCAGTCCGCGCAGGGCCCGGGGGCTGAACAGCATCTCGCCGGCGTGCACGGTGGCGATGGCGGCGAGAAGCCGGTCGGGCGGGGTGTCCTTGAGGAGGAATCCGCTCGCGCCGACCCGCAGGGCGCGGAAGACGTACTCGTCGGAGTCGAAGGTGGTGAGCACGAGCACCTTGGGCCCGCCGCCGGTACCGTCCGGGCGGTCCGTGCCCTCCCGGCCCTCACGGCCCTCACCGCCGTCCCGGCCGTCTGTGCCGTCCATGCCGTCCGCGCGCGCGGCCAGGATCCGCTCGGTGGCCTCGATCCCGTCCGTGCCGGGCATCCGGATGTCCATGAGGACGACGTCGGGCCGGGTCTCGGCGGCGAGCCGGACCGCCTCCTCGCCGTCCGCCGCCTCACCCGCGACCTCGTAGCCGGGAGCGGCGGTGAGCAGCGCGGTCAGTCCGGACCGGATCAGGTACTGGTCATCGACGACGAGTACGGACGGCATGCGCGTCTCCCCCTCCCGGTCGGGGCACGGGAAGCCGCAGGCTGACCTCGAAGCCGCCCTCGGGGACCGGCCCCGCGGTCACCGTGCCGTGGTAGATCGTCGCCCGCTCGCGCATACCGATCAACCCCTGCCCGGCTGTTCTTGCCGAACCTGCCGGTACCCGGGCCGGCGTGCGACCGCTGCCGTCGTCGTCGACGCGTACCCGGACCTCGTCCGCGCCGTAGTGGACCAGGACGGTGGTCCGCGCGCCCGGGGCGTGCTTGATCACGTTGGTCAGGGCCTCCTGGACCACGCGGTAGGCGCACAGGTCGATCCCGGGCGGCAGGTCGTACGCCGTCCCCGTGACCCGTACGCCGACGGGCACCCCGGCCTCGCCGACCCGCCTGACCAGCTCCTCGAGCCTCCCCAGTCCCGCCACCGGGCCGTGGTGCTCCTCCGGGGCGGGCAGCGGTCCTTCCTCGCGGAGCACCAGCAGCATCCGGCGCATCTCGGTCAGGGCCTCGCGGGCGCTGTCCCCCACGGTGTCCAGGGCCTTGCGGGCGGTCGGGAGGTCGGAGGCGAGCACGTAGGAGGCGAGCCCGTTCTGGACGGAGATCACCGAGACGTGGTGCGCGATGACGTCGTGGAGTTCGCGGGCGATCCTGATGCGTTCTTCCACGACGGCCCGACGGGCCTTCTCCTCCTGCTCCAGCCGGAGTTGGCGGGTGAGCTCGCGCAGCCTGCGGGAGCCGTCCCCGGCGACCCAGCAGACGACGGTGGCGACGGTGACGAAGGCCATGCTCATCGGCACGACGCCCGGCTCGGCGAGCCGGGTGCCCCACAGGAGCACGGCCAGTGCCCCGCCGGCGGACCGGACCGACACCCTGCGGGGGCGCAGGGAGGCCACGGTGTAGAGGGCGGTGGCCAGACCGCACGCGGCGACCACGTGGTAGTAGCCGAGGGTGAAGTAGACGCCGGCCCACAGGCCGGTGTTCAGCAGGATCGCGACGGGGTAGCGGCGGCGCAGCACGAGCGGCAGGTAGACCACGGCGAGCAGGGCGTAGGCGAGCGCGTCGGTGTCGCGCCAGTAGTCGTGCGGGTCGGGCCAGTTGTGGAGCAGCGTGGACGACATCCACAGGGAACCGGCGGCCCATACGATCTCGCCCGCGGCCGGAAGCACGGCGCGGATCCGGACCATGGCCGGATGTGCGGACAGCTGCACGTCAACCCCCTTGTGTACACCCCTGGTTGTACAGGGTCGCCACCCATGGGGGTAGGCCGGATTCAACCCGTGGACGGTCGCGGCGGGTGGTCGCCCGCCCGTAGGTTCGGCAGCGCCGGTTCACCGGCCGGCACGGCCTCACCCCCCGGGGCTCCGCCGCGCGGCCGTGCCCGTTCGGGGGCGGGCACGGCCCCGCTCGCGCGGCGGTGGGGGTCAGGCGGGCCAGGCGGTGGAGCGGGTGCCGAGGAAGCGGAAGCGGCCCGAGGCGACCTCGTAGAAGAACAGGCCGTCGCCCGTGTAGGTGCCGTTGGCCCGCTCGAAGGCGTACGTCTTGGAGACGCCCTGGTACGTGGTCCCGCGCAGGCTGGGCAGCAGGTCCCCGCGGCCGACCTGTGGGCGGCCCAGGTCCCGCGCACACCGGGCCAGCAGGTGCACGGCGTCGTAGGCCTCGGCCGCGTAGAGCGGGGCGGCGCCTGCGTGGCGGGCGCGGAAGGCGGCGTCGAAGGCGCGGGCCACCGGGGGCGCGGGGGCCGCGGCGGGGTCGACGGCGGTGGAGACCAGCAGCCAGCCCTCGGCGCTCGCGCCCGCCTCCCCGAGGAAGCGGGGGTCGTGGACGGCCTGGGTGGCGAGGACCCGGCCGCGGTAGCCGGCGGCCGCAAGGGCCACGGCGAGGCGGGCCGCGCCGGAGGGGCCGCCGCCGTAGAGGACGGCGCCCGCGGCGGCCCGGACGGCTTCGCGCGCGAGGTCGGTGTGGTCGGCGTCCGCGGCCACCGTCGCCGTGGTCATCGCCCGCTTGCCCGCGCGCAGGGCTTCGCTGAGGAAGCGGGTGGTCTGCCAGCCGTACGGGGTGCCGTCGTCCACGACCAGGGTGGTGCCGCGCTCGCGTGCGGTCAGGTACTCGACGACGGGCCGCATCTGGTAGGCGTCGTTGGGGCGCAGGCAGGTGTAGACGCGGTTCAGGTGGGTGGTGTCGCCGTCGTTGACGGTCAGGACGGGCAGGCCCGCCTGGTCGTAGGGGGTGAGGACGGCCGCGACGGCCGCCGTGGCGGTGGCGGCGGGGACGGCGACGACGGAGGTGTCGGCGGCGAACCGGGCGGCCGCGGCGGCGGCCGGTCCGGCCGCTCCCTGGTCGTCGGCCTCGGCGAGGCGGTAGGTGAAGGGCTGGTCCGTGCCCGACGAGAGCTCCTCGACGGCCAGCAGGGCTCCGTCGCGCTGGGCCTTGCCCACGCTCTGGCCGGGGCCGCTCAGGTCGGCTTGCAGGCCGATGGCGAGGGTGGGGCGGACGGGGCCGGCCCCCTTGTCCTCGGGTCCGTCCTTCTCCCGCAGCAGCCAGGCGGTGGTGGTGCCGCCCGCGCCGAGCCGGCCGAGGATCCGGTAGCCGCCGATGCGGGCGGGGTCGGTGGGCTGCAGCGGCCGCATCAGGGCTTCAGTACCCGTTCGATCCGGTACAGGGCCTTGGCCGCGCCCGTCGGTGAATCCGTCGGCCCGGGCTGCGGTTTGTCCCCGGCCTTCGCGCCCGACCCGCATCCGGTCAGGGCCAGCAGCCCCGCCAGTGTCCCGCTCAACGCCCCCGCCATCGCCCGCCCACGCCGCATGACCGCCCCCTGATCGCTCACCGAAATCCAACAGCTGGAGTATGAACGGCAGTTGAATCGGCCGCCGAGCGAATTCGCAGGGGTCCGGCCCACCCGGAAGCGGGGACGCATACTCCGTCCGGCGGGGTACAGATTGGGCATATCGGGCTAAGTCACGGTGAGCCAACCCTATGAATCGCGCCGCCGTCGCCATAGTCGTCCCTGGCAACCAGCCAGGTTGCCGCCCCGCGCCGCGCGCCGCGGCCGGGCGGACGCTTTCGTAGAGGAGCCGGCTCATGCTGAAGCCCACCAGGACCACCCTCGCTCTCGCCGCCGGAAGCCTGGTGCTCGGCCTGGTCGGGGCCGGGGCCTCGGTCGCGGACGAGCAACCGGTGGCCGAAGTCTCGTCGCAGCAGAGCGTGGCCGCCGGCCTGCGGCACTCGCTCGGCAAGGTCGTCTCGAAGGGCGCGCTCAAGGTCCGCAGCAAGCCGACCACCCGCTCCCAGGCCGTCGGTCACGTGTACCCGAACCGCACGGTCGAGATCAGGTGCAAGAAGTACGGCGAGTCGGTCGACGGCAACCGCCTCTGGTACCGCCTGTACGACCGGAACGGCTCCGACCAGAACGGTTCGGACCAGAACGGCTCTGACCAGAACGGCAGCAACGGGAACGGCACCTGGCCGGGCAGCGGCAACCCGAACACCGGCACGGGCACCGGCGGCAACAGCAGCGACAAGGCCGCCAACGACCACAAGCGCTGGGTCGCGGCCCGCTACGTCAAGAACCTCGGCACCGTGCGCTTCTGCCGCTGACCCCGCACGGGCCGGTCAGCGGTCCGGGCGTACGGCGCGCGGCCCCACGCAACGCGCCCCGTACGCCCGGACCCGCTCACGCAGTTCGCGGTCGGCCGTGACCACCACGCAGCCGCGGTCCGCATGGGCCGCGGCCAGCTCCACGATGCGGTCGTCGCCGCTCCCGGGCGCCGGGTCCACCCGTACGCCGGGAACCGACGCGACACCCCGGGCGGCCCCTTCGACGACGAGGATGATCTCCTCGTCACCGTCCCGCGCGGCCAGCCGGTCGCGCAGCCGCTCGGCCGCGCCCCGCCGGTCCCGCCACCAGCCGTCCGGTACCGAGCCGACGACGTTCGCGCCGTCCACGATCAGCACGTGCCCCATCGAGGCGTCCTAGAAGTCGCCGTAGTTGACCTGCCAGGTGGGCAGGCCCATCCGGCGCCAGACCGCGACCACCCGGTCCCGGTCGTCGAGCGAGACCCGGACCGCGTACCGGTCGCGCACGTGCGCGTCGAAGAGCTCCGCCTTCACCACGTCGTCGCGGCGCGTGTCGCCGGCCGCGCGCATCCACAGCTCGTCGTACGGAACCCGGTGCCGCCGCAGCCAGGACTCGGTCTGCGGGCGGTGCTCCTCGCTCCGCCCCGACAGCAGCACGATCACGTCGCCGTCGGCCCGCCGGAAGGCGTCCAGGGCGTGGCGGACCGACTCGTTGAGCAGGTCGAGCTCGCAGCGCGAGAAGTCGTAGGGGCCGCGGTCGCCGGTCAGCGCGAGCGTTCCGTCGATGTCGCACATCACCGCGGCGGGCAGGGCCGGGTCGGCGACGTACTCCCGCACCGGCGGTACGGCGGCCTCGCCGGCCGTGCCGTTCAGCCACTCCGCCGTCAGCCGCCAGCCGCCCTTGCGCGCCTTCCGGTGCTTGTCGGCCAGGATGCGGATGATCTCCTCGCCGACCTGCTTCTCCCGGGCGGCGTCCCGGCGCAGGCACTCCTCCAGCGGGACGTCGGTGAAGTCGTGCACGACGAAGGTGGCGAGTCCGCCGACCGCCGCCTTGAGCCGCTTCGGGATGTGCTTGGTCAGGTGCGTGTTGTCGACGACCACGTCGAAACCGCCGTCGACGGCCGCGCGGACCGCCGCGTCCTGGACGGCCAGCACGGTCAGCTCGTGCGCGTGGGACCGGCCCCGCTCGGGGTCCGGCAGGTCGAGCATGCTGCGCAGGTCGTCCAGGTTGACGCGGCGCATCCGGCCTCCGGACTCCGCCTGGAGGGCGCGGGCCGCGGTGGTCTTGCCGGAGGCCGGCAGCCCCGTCATGACGTGCACGACGGGCAGCGCGGGCTCCTGCGGGTCGCGGTCCGCCGGGCGGGCCGGGGCCGCAGCCCGGCCCGGGCCGGGAACGCGCGGCGACGCGGCCGGGGGCGCGGGGGCCCGCACCTCTTGGGGCGCGGCTTCGGACACGGTCTGGTCCTCCTCGTCGGTGGCGTAGGGGTCGCCGGTCTCCGGCCGCACGTGGCGCCAGGTGGTGAGCTCGGTCGGGCGGCCGTCGAGCCGCAGGAACATCGCGGCGCGGATGCCCCGGTCGCCGAGCTCCTTGACGGCGCGGGCGAAGGCACCCCGGTCGCCGGCGAGGTGCACGAGTCCGGCGTAGGCCTCGTCGATGGCCTGCTCGTGGCGCGCGGCCTCGCCCTCGAGGCGGTCGATCACCTCGCGGACCCAGGTGTCGAACTCGTCGGGCACCTGCTCCAGCAGCGCGTCGAGCGGCTTGCCGCCCGAGGCCTCGATGTCGGCGACCGTGCAGTTCAGGCCCTGGGCGAGCTGCTTGGCGGGCAGGGCGGCGAACCGCTGGACGCCGTGGCCGCGCCAGATGTCCCGCTCGCTGACGCCGGTGAGCACCTTGTGGAGCCGTACGTACTCGGACAGCTTGGCCTTGGCGCGCACGCCCGAGGCGAAGCGCAGCACGAAGCCCTCCGCGTCGGTGCCGGTCGCCGCGGCGCCGCCGGGCAGGATGCTGGACTCGGTCAGCGCCATCAGCTCGTCGAGGGGCATCGCGGGCCAGACGGTGACGACGGAGCCGATCCCCTCCCAGTGGGGCGCGGCCTCGGCGAGCGGGACCTCGGTGCCGTCCGCTCCGAACGCGGCGAGCAGGACGAGGTCGCGGCGGCCGCCGTAGTCCACGACGATGCGGTTCTGCGGGTACAGGATCTCGGCGAGGTAGGTGGTCCCGGGGCGCAGCGCCGCGGTGTCCCTGGTGTCGAGGAGGCGCTGGGCCCAGGTGGACTGGGCGCTGTTGAAGGAACCCTTGGAGGCGACCCGCCAGCGGTCCGCGTAGTGGAAGACCACGGCGAGGCTGCCGTCGACCTTCTCGTACACCTCGAACGGCTCGTCCGGCAGGGCGGGCGCGTACGGCCGGCCCGCCTCGTGCTCGCCGACGTTGAAGAACTTCGGCAGCGGCAGGGCGACGACCGCGCCGGTGGTGTCGTCGGCGACGAGTCCGCGGCAGCGCGTGGTGACCTGGTTCCAGACGCCCTCGTACTGGGCCGTCCTGGTGTAGGTGTAGATGGACAGCGGCAGTTCGGGATGCGTCTTGCGGGTCACGTACCCGGCGTCGATCGCGTCCGCCAGCGCCTGCGCGGGCAGCAGGTCATGAAGAGTCAGGCGGTCCTGGCTCATGGGTTCCTCCCGGTTTGAGGTGGCTGATTCTCGCCTGCGGGAGGGTCTGCCCGGTAGTCAATTATGCCTGGTCGCGGCCCCGCCGAGCCGGTTGGTGTCCTTGGGGCGCGGCATGCGGCCGGTGGCCTCGGTGCCGGGTGTCGCGACGGCGATCACGGCGCGGCCCAGTGCCTCGGTGCTGATGACGAGGTCCGGCGCGATCCGGCGGATCTCAGTGGCTGACGCAGAGCTCGTTGCCCTGCGGGTCGGCGAGGGTGGTCCACACCGAGGGGCCCTGCCGGCCGTCGTGGAGGAAGGTCGCGCCCTTGGAGAGCAGCCGGTCGACCACGCCCTTCGGGTCGTCGGATCCGGTGCGGACGTCGAGGTGGACGCGGTTCTTGACGGTCTTGGATTCGGGGACGAGCTGGAAGAGGATCCGGGGAGCGCCCTCCAGGCCGTCGGGGTGGCGGATCGCGGCGCCCACCTTCCACACGAGGGTGCCGCGGTGGGTCGTGGTGTCGTCCTCGCTCGCGTGGCCCGCGGCGATCAGGCCGCGGATGAAGTCCTCGTCGCTCGGCTCCACTTCCCAGCCGAGAGCGTCGGCCCACCAGTCCGCGAGGGGGTGCGGGTCCTGGGAATCGATGGTCAGCTGAAATGTGTAGGCCATGCCGGGACCCTACTGAGCGGGACCCGCGGCCGCCACAGCAGCGGGGCGCGTCGGGCGCGTGCGGCGCCTCAGGGGTGGGGGCGGCGGGCGGTACGGCGGGTGGTGAGGAACGCGGCGCAGGTCAGCAGGCAGGCTCCCACCGCGATCCAGAGCAGGACCTCGCCCAGCGGGCGCAGCCACGGCAGTTCGGCCGGGTCCGCCGCGGAGAGGCAGGCGGTGGCCGTCATGCCGAGCGGAAAGACGGTGGCCCAGCGCCGGATGTCGTAGTGGTTGCGGGGGTGGCGCAGCTCGGCTCCGAGGAGGACGACGTACCAGACGAGCGAGAGGGCCAGCGCCGCCAGCGTGGCGGTCCGCAGGGCCGTGTGGGCCGCGCCCGTCCATACGGGTGAGGCCGTCAGCTTGGAGCCGGCCAGGGCGGAGATGGACAGCGCACCGCCCGCCACCCAGTGGTCGCCCGCGCCGCCGATGACCTCGTGGAGGTCGAAGCGGACCAGGGCCGCCCCGTAGAGGAGCAGCCCGAAGCAGAACGCGGCCAGCGCCGCCCACGCCAGCCAGTCGTGGTGACCGGCGGCGGCCAGTACCGCCGCGAGCACGGCGAGCCCCTCGGTGGCGACGCAGACGAGGAACGCCACCCCGCCCATGCGCCGCCGCCAGTGCCGTACGACGGCCGTCAGCAGCCCGGGCCAGAGCGCCGCGGCCAGCGCCAGCAGCGCGGCGGCCGCGGTCTGCCACCCGAGCGCAGAGAGCCGGGTGCCGAGCACGGTGGTGGCGGCGACGGCGGTGAGCGCGGCCGGGGTGTCCGCCTCGGCCCGGAACCTGCCGCGGTCCGCCAGCAGGCGGACCGTGAAGTCGGCGGCGAGAACCAGCCACAGCGCCCCGGACAGGGCCAGCGCCACCAGGGAGAGCACCTCGTACCCGGTCAGGTGCAGCCCGACGGAGAGGATGCCGACGGCCATGACGGCGGCTCCCGCCGCCGGCGGGAGACCGGTCCACCAGCCGCGATCGGGCAGAGGGCTCATCCCTCCAGCGGACCCCACCGTTCCGCGAGCCGCCAGCGGGCGGTGCGTGCCGCGCCGGCTCCGCGCGCCGTCGGCGCCGTCCTGCGGCTGCCGGGTAGCGTCGCCACCGCTCGTACGGTGGCCGGAACTCGATCTTGTCAGTGCAGTTAGGCATTCCTAACCTGTGGCACACCCGAGGGGGCATCCCCCGCTCTCAGCCGCCCCACCGGCCACCGCTTCGGAATCCGTCCCCACCGAAGGAGCCCCCCACATGACCTCCCTTCTCGACAGAAACCAGCCGTACGCCGTCGCCCTGTTCCGGATCGTGACGGGACTGCTCTTCGCCTCGCACGGCGCCGCCTCCCTGTTCGGCGTCCTCGGCGGCGCCCACGGCGGCGGCACGGTCCCGGTCGGCGCCTGGCCCGGCTGGTACGCCGCCGTCATCCAGCTGGTCGGCGGCGTCCTGGTCCTCGCGGGCCTCGGCACCCGGGCCGCCGCCTTCGTCGCCTCCGGCTCGATGGCGTACGCGTACTTCAGCGCCCACCAGCCGGACGCCCTCTGGCCGTTGCAGAACGGCGGGGAGCTCTCCGCGCTGTTCTGCTGGGCCTTCCTGCTGCTGGTGTTCACCGGCCCGGGCGCCCTCGCGGTGGACGGCCTGTTCGCCTCCCGCACCTCGGCGGGCCGGAGTCGCGACGAGCGCAGCCCGGAGGCCGTGGCCGCCTGAAGGCCGGCGTGGACGACCGCAGGTGAACGTGGACAAAGGTCAGGGCATAAAGGCACCGGGCCCGGCTCCCCGAAGGGTGCCGGGCCCGGTGACCGGGAGCGTGCGCGGGTCAGGAGTCGGCGTTCTTCGCCGCCTGCTCGGCCTGCTTCTCCTTGATCCGGACCGCTTCCTTGCGGACCTCGGCCTGGGTGGTGCGCTCGCGCTGGAGCCACTCGGGAGATTCCTGCTTCAGCGCTTCGATCTGCTCGGTGGTGAGCGGCTCGGTGACCCCGCCGCGGGCGAGACCGGCGATCGAGACGCCCAGCTTCGCCGCGACGACGGGGCGGGGGTGCGGGCCGTTGCGCCGCAGCTCCACCAGCCATGCGGGCGGGTCGGACTGGAGGGCGTTCATCTCGGCGCGCGAGACGACACCCTCCTGGAACTCGGCGGGGGTGGCCTCGAGGTACACACCCAGCTTCTTCGCCGCTGTCGCGGGCTTCATCGTCTGGGTGCTCTGGTGGGACGTCATATGTCCAGAGTATCGAGCATGTGCGCTACCTCCGACCACGACCGGTAACCTGGCGGGGTGACAGGCTCGGAAGTACCCCATTCGTTCCGGCTCGCTTACGTCCCCGGGGTGACACCCACAAAGTGGATCCGGATCTGGAATGAGCGGCTGCCCGACGTCCCGCTGACCCTGGTGCCGGTGTCCCCCACCGAGGCGTTCGGCGTGCTGCGCGACCGCGCCGCCGACGCCGGTTTCGTACGGCTGCCGGTGGACCGGGACGACCTGAGCGCGATCCCCCTCTACACCGAGACCACGGTCGTCGTGATCCCCAAGGACCACCTCGTGGCGGCGGTCGAGGAGGTCTCCACGGCGGATCTGGCCGAGGAGATCGTGCTGCACCCCCTCGACGACACCCTCGACTGGGAGCGGTTGCCGGGACAGCCCGCGATCGAGCGTCCCGCGACGACCGCGGACGCGATCGAGCTGGTGGCGGCGGGGGTGGGCGTGCTCGTCGTCCCGCAGTCACTCGCGCGCCTGCACCACCGCAAGGACCTCACCTACCGGCCGGTCACCGACGCTCCCGAGTCGCGCGTGGCGCTGTCGTGGCCGCAGGAGGAGACCACCGATCTGGTGGAGCAGTTCATCGGGATCGTCCGCGGGCGGACCGTGAACAGCACCCGGGGCCGCCCGACCGCCACCGCGCAGCCGAAGGCCACCGCCAAGGCGAAGGCCAAGGCCAAGGCCAAGCGTCCGGAGGCGGGCGGGGGCACACCGCGCAAGGCCGCGCCGGGCAAGTCGGCCGGCCGGAGCCCCAAGGGCGGCAAGGGCGGAAAGCCCCGCCGCCGCTCGTAGCCGCACGGGTCCGGGCCGCCGACGGCGGTCCGGACCGGGCGCGCGCCCGCCCGCACCCGCACTCCCAGGGCGGTGAGCACTGAGCCCGGGGTCGGAGGCCCGGGGCACTGAGCCCGGAGTCCCGGCTCGAGAAGGGCAGCCCGTGACGGCCGGGTCTGGAGGACACCGATCCCCTCGCGGTGTATGCAGGGAGGATGGATCTCCGGCCGCCGCTCTCCTCCCGCCCACGGTCCAGGCAGGTGCGCCCCGCACAGCTGGCGGTTCCCTTCGCGCTGATCGCCCTGGTGACGGTGGTGGACGTACTCGCACCGCCCGATGTCCACCTCGGCCCCTTCCTCGTCGCCGCACCGGCTGTCACCGCCTCCTTCGCCGGGCCGTGGATGACGGGGTTCGTCGGCCTGGTGGCGGTGCTGGCCCAGGCCGTGGTGGCGATGGTGCGCACGACCCTCACCGATCTGAACCACACCTTCCAGATCGTCGCGCTGATCATGATCTCGGTGTTCGTGACCCTCTTCGCCCACCTGCGGGAGGTGCGCGAGCGGGAGCTGGTCCAGCTGCGTTCGGTGGCCGAGACCGCCCAGCAGGTGGTGCTGCGGCCGCTGCGGGACCGGATCGGTCCGCTGGGCGTGGCCTCGTTGTACCTGGCCGCCGCGGCCGAGGCCCGGATCGGCGGGGACCTGTACGCCGCCGCCCGGACGGCCACGGGGACCCGGCTGATCATCGGCGATGTCCGCGGCAAGGGGCTGGAGGCCGTCGGGGACGCCGCGCTCGTCCTCGGCGCCTTCCGCGCGGCCGCCCACCAGGAGGCCGGTCTGCCGGGGCTGGTGGCCTACCTGGAGGCGGCGGTCTCCCCGGACCTGGACGATTCCGGCGACCAGGGCGAGAGCTTCATCACCGCGGCCGTCCTGGAGATCCCCGACGACGAACCGGTCCTGCACCTCGTCAGCTGCGGCCACCCGCCGCCGCTGCTGCTGCGCGACGGCCGGGCGCTCCCCCTCGACGTGGACCGTCCCTCGCCGCCGCTGGGTCTGGCGGGGCTGGTGGAATCGTCCGTCACCGCGCAGACGTTCGCCTTCGCCGCGGGCGACGTCCTGCTCCTGTACACGGACGGCGTCCTGGAGGCACGCGACGCGGCGGGGACCTTCTACCCCCTCGCGGAACGCGCGGCCGCCTGGTCGGGCAGCCACCCGCGCACCCTCCTGGACCGGCTGTGCGCGGACCTGCTGTCCCACGCGGCCGGCAGCACCCTCGGCGACGACGCCGCGATGGTGGCGATCGAGCGGCTCCCGCACTGAAGCGCTTTTTGCCAGAATCCGATCATGCTGAGCATCGGAACGATCGTGATGGGCGCCGCGGACGTACGCAGGGCGGCGGAATTCTGGGGCCGGGCGCTGGGGTACGTCCCGCGCGACGGCGAGGTGGCGGACGGCTGGACCGTCCTGGTCCCGGCCGACGGCACCGGCCCGGGCCTTGCCCTCGGCCGCAGCGCCTCCCCCGTACAGGAGCGCCCCCGGGTGCACCTCGACCTGTACGCCGCGGACGCGGCGGAACAGGAGGCGGAGGTGGCCCGCCTGGTGTCCCTGGGAGCCCGGCACGTCGACTGGGACTCCTACCCCGAGGACCCCGATTTCGTGGTACTGGCCGACCCGGAGGGCAACCGCTTCTGCGTCATCGACACCAGCCACGCCTGAGCCTTAACCCCTGCCGATCGCTTCCTTAAGCGGAACCTAAGACTCTCTCTTGCCGCCCCCGAACGAACGAATGTCCGTTTCGGGGCGGCTAGCGTGCTGCCGCACCCAACTCCCCAGTAACACAAAGGCAGGCATGCGATGAGCAGGACAGTCGGGCACCGGCGCAAGGCGAGTCGTACGGCGAAGGTCACGGGCGCGGTCGTGGCGGCAGCGGTGATCGGGGGCGCGGCCTTCGCGTTCACCGGGACCGCGCAGGCCGGCTCCGTCGGGGCCGTGTACACGAAGTCCAGCTCGTGGAGCGGCGGTTACACGGGTCAGTACGTCATCACGAACGGCTCCGGGCAGAGCCGGTCGGACTGGACGCTCCAGTTCGACCTGCCGGCGGGCGTGCGGATCGACTCGCTGTGGAACGGCGTCCACACGGTCGACGGGCAGCGCGTGACGGTGAAGCCCGCGAGCTGGAACGGGCAGCTGGCGGCGGGGGCCTCCGTCACCGTCGGCTTCGTGACGAGCGGGCCGGGCGCCCCGGGCGACCCGACCGGCTGCCGCATCAACGGGCTGAAGTGCTCGGTGGACCAGGGCGCGACGGCCGGCCCGAGCGGGCGCCCCACCGTCCGTCCCAGCTCCGCGCCGACGCCGTCGCCCACGTCCACGTCCACCGCGGCCCCGACCGCGACCTCCGCCCAGCCGACCCGGCCCACGTCGCCCGCCCCCACCGGGACCGGCCCGGCCACCGCCGGGGCGCGCTTCGCCCCGTACGTGGACACCTCGCTGTACCCCGCCTACGACCTGCTCGACACCGCGGCCAGGACCGGGGTGAAGGAGTTCCACCTGGCCTTCATCACCTCCGGCGGCGGCTGCGCACCGCTGTGGGGCGGTGTCACGGACCTCGCGAGCGACAAGGTCGCCGCCCAGATAGGCGCCCTGCGGGCCGAGGGCGGGGACGTCCGGGTGTCGTTCGGCGGGGCCGCCGGGCACGAACTGGCGCTGAACTGCGCCACTGTGGACGACCTGGCCGCCGCCTACGGGAAGGTCATCGACCACTACCGGCTCACCAAGGTCGACTTCGACATCGAGGGCGCGGCCCTGCCGGACACCGCGGCCAACGCCCGCCGCGCCCAGGCCATCGCCCGGCTGCAGAAGTCGCACCCGGGCCTGGACGTGGCGTTCACCCTGCCCGTGATGCCCGAGGGCCTGACGCAGCCGGGCGTGGCGCTGCTGGCCGACGCGAAGAAGAACGGCGTGCGGATCGACGCCGTCAACATCATGGCGATGGACTACGGGCCCGCGTACAGCGGGGACATGGGCCAGTACGCCATCCAGGCCGCGACGGCCACGCAGGCCCAGCTCAAGGGTGTGCTCGGACTCTCCGACGAGGCGGCCTGGAAGGCGGTCGCCGTCACGCCGATGATCGGCGTCAACGACGTGGTGAGCGAGATCTTCACCGTCGCCGACGCCTCCCAGCTGGTGGACTTCGCGGCGTCGAAGGGGATCGGCCGGCTGGCCATGTGGTCCTCGACGCGCGACAAGCAGTGCGCGGCCGGAGCCGTCAACCACGCCGACGCCACGTGCAGTTCCATCCTCCAGGAGCCGCTGGCCTTCACCAAGGCGTTCGCGGCGTTCAAGTAGCCGTACGGGCGCTACGCGAGGATGCCCGCGCGCGCGGCCAGGGTGAGTGCCGCCTCGGGCCGCGGCGCGGGCCCTTGCACGGCGCGGGCCGGTGCCAGCAGCGCCGCCACGGCGGCCTCGTCGGCCTTGCCTTCCCGCGCCGTCTCCACGAACCGCTCGACGGCCTCGGTCAGGCTCCGCCGCCGCTCGTACGGCACGTCGCGCGAGTCCACGGCCAGTTCGAGGAACTCCTCGTGCGAACCGGCCCAGGGCGCGGCGCCGTCCAGCCCGTCCTCGGGCAGCTCGTCCGGGTACGGGATGCGGTGCCACGCACCGTCCTGCCACCAGTAGACGAAGCCGAGGAGGTTGCCGGCGGCGTCCTCGCGCAGGAGGTCCCACGGCAGCCAGTCGGGGCCGCCCTCGAGGAAGTCGATCTGCCGGCCGCCGACATGGGTGTGGCTGCCGTCCGGGTCCTGGCCGCAGAAGACGGCGCGCGCCCCGTCGAGCACGGTCAGGCGCCACCAGCCGCCGGCACCGGTGGAGTGGCACCACACGCCGTCGTCGTCGATCGCGAACTCGGTCCTGTCGCAGCAGGCGGCGTCCAGCACGGCCAGGGTCGCCGCCCTGGCCCGGAGCAGTTCGGGACGGTCCAGGTCCTCGGGCCGGCTCGGCTTGTGCATGGTGCGGGTCCCCTCCCCGGTACGGCCGGACGGTGCGCCGGCCCTGTGTGCCGCACAAGCCTCGCACGGGCGCTTCGGCCGCATGGCCGATGGTCTCGGAGGCACGGACGCGGCTGACCGGCCTCAGCGGCCCGGCGCCCGGCTGACCTGGGCCAGGACCAGGACCGTGTCGTCGGCCGGGGTGCTGGGGAGCAGGTTCGCCAGCATGCGGTCGGCCGCCTCCTCCATCGTGCCCCGCGCCTGGCGCAGCTGGTCGCGCAGCGCCTCCATGCCCACGTCGATGTCCCGGCCCCTGGCCTCGATGAGGCCGTCGGTGTACAGGGCCAGGGTGGCACCCTCCGGAAGGTCCAGCTCCGTCGTCTCGAAGGGGAACCCGCCCACCCCCAGCGGCACCCCGGTCCCCTCCGCGGCCGTGTCGACGGTGCCGTCCGGGAGGCGGACCAGGAGCGGCGGATGGCCCGCGTTGGCCATGCGGGCGCGGCCGGTCGCGGGGTCGTAGAGCAGGTAGAGGCAGGTGGCGAGCTCGATCCCGGCCTCCTGGGCGCAGGCGTCGAGTTCGGCGAGCAGCTCGCCGGGGTCGGCGTGGTGGCGGGCCAGGGCCTTCGCGGTGATGCGCAGCCTGCCCATGGCCGCCGCCGCCTGTACCCCGTGCCCCATCACATCGCCGACCACGAGGGCCACCCGGTCGCCGGGCAGGCTGATCACGTCGTACCAGTCCCCGCCCACCTCGGTGACGTGGCCGGCCGGCAGGTACCGGTGGGCGAAGCGCACGTACGGGCCGGCGCCCGTGGCGCTGGGGAGCAGGGCCCGCTGCAGGGTGAGCGCGATGTCCCGGACCCGCCCGTAGAGGCGCGCGTTGTCGAGGCAGAGGGCGGCCCGGGAGGCCAGCTCTCCGGCCAGCCCGAGGTCCTCCTCGGTGAAGGGCGGGCGGCCCGCGGCCCTGCCGAACATGGTGATGCCCTGGACCGTTCCCCTGGCGATGAGCGGGGCGATCAGGATGTCCCCCAGCCCGCTGTCGAGCAGCAGCCGGGCGCGCTCCTGGTGGACGACGGTGCGGGTGGCGAACTCCTCGTTGACGGGGAGGGACACGGGACGTCCGGTGCTCAGCGTGGCGTGGATGCCGGAGCCCGGCGGGTAGGTGACGTACTCCAGTCCGCCGACGAGCTCGTCGGCGGGCGGGGGCAGGACGGTCCCCGCGGCGATGCGGCGGGTGACCAGCGGCAGCGCCGGATCGAACACCTCGGGATCGTCGGGCGCCCGGTCGACGAGTTCCACGACGGCGCCGTCGCAGAATCCGGGGACCACGGTGTCGACCAGCTCGCGCGCGGTGACGTGCAGGTCGAGGGTGGTGCCGATGCGTGCCCCGGCCCGGTCCAGGAGCGCGAGGCGCCCGCGGGCCTGCGTCGCCTCCAGGATGGCGTGCTCCCGGTCGGTCACGTCCACCAGCAGGCCGCCCACGCCCGGGCGGGTGTCGCCGGCCCCGCTGAGCGCGAAGAGGCTCACCGACCGGACCTGGTCGCGGTCGGGGCGGCCCGGTGTGCGCAGGCCCACCAGGGCGCCGACCACGGGGCGTCCCCCCTCGGCCACGGCCCGTAGCGTGCGCTCGTACTCGCCCCCGTCGGAGGTGAGCATGACCTCGGTCATGGGGCGTCCGAGGTGTTCCGCGATGGGCATGCCGTCCATGTCGGCCAGCGCCTGGTTGAGGTGGACGTACCGCAGCCGTTCGTCGAGCATGACCAGGCCGATGGGGCAGGTCTCGAAGAGCGCGTCGAGGAACGTCAGGTTCGTCTTCACCCGGTCGAGGTCCTCGCCCCTGCTGGCCAGGCCCATGATCACGGAGCTGCCGTCGGGGCCCGTGACGGGGAAGACCCGGAAGCCGCAGTCGAAGACCGTCCCGTCGCGGTGCGCGGCGGGCATGCGGACCCGCCAGTAACCCAGGGCGCGGCCGCGTTCCGTCAGCTGCGCGGCCGCGCCGGGGCGGCCCGCGGGCGGGGCCGGGAACAGGACGTCGGCCGAGCCGGAGAGCACTGCTTCGGGCGGGTGTCCGAAGAGTTCCTCGGCCCCGGGTCCCCAGTAGCGGATGCGGCCCCCGCCGTCGAGGCCGAACACCGCCACGGCCACGTGCTCCAGTAGCGTGCCGGGCTCCGACCTCAGGAGGCCAGGGGACTGCTCGCGCTCGCCCCCCGGCGGATCCGTCGGCACCAGACGCCCCCTTTCGGGCTTCCCGGCTTTCCCGTCAATTCTGCCCCCACCCCGTCCCCCGGACCCACTCGCACCAGTTGAGCGGTCGGGCGCGCCCGTCGACGGCCGCGCGTCCGCCACCGCTGCCGACCGAGTCGAGGAACGACATGCTCCTGCCCCTGAACCGACGGCTGGCCCTCGGTGCCGCCCTGCTGGCCGTGCTGGCCGGCGTGGCACCGGCCACCGCCACCGCCGCCCACGCCGCCGAGGCACCCGCCGACCTCCAGGCCCTGGTCCGGGCCCTGCGCCAGACGACCGACGCCGGAGCGCCCGGGGCCATGGCCCGGCTCTCGGGCCCCGGCGGCGTCCAGTCCAGGGCGGTGGGCGTACGCGACCGGGCCACGGGCGCGGCCATGGACGCCCGCTCCCGCTTCCGCGTCGGCAGCGTCACCAAGACGTTCTCCGCCGTGGTGCTGCTGCAGCTCGTGGCCGAGAAGAAGCTCCGGCTGGACACCTCGGTCAACCACTACCTGCCCGGTCTGCTGCCCGACGACCGGATCACCGTGCGCCACCTGCTGAGCCACCGCAGTGGGCTGGCCGACTACACGGACGCCATGTTCGCCCGGACCGTGCCGGGTTTCGAGGCCGTACGCACCAGGGTGTTCGGCTACCGGGAGCTCGTCGGCCTCTCGTTGAAGGAGCCGAGGACGAGCGAACCCGGTGCGGCGTACGCGTACTCGAACACCAATTTCGTCGTCGTCGGCATGCTCATCGAGAAGGTGACCGGGCACCGGGTGGGCGAGGAGTACGAACGGCGCGTGATCAGGCCGCTGGGCCTGCGGAACACCTCGTACGTGCACCCCGGGACGCGGATCCAGGGGCGGCACGCGCGCGGCTACCTCCACCCCGACGAGGCGGGCTCGCCGCTGGTCGACTCCACCGAGCAGACCGTGTCCTGGGCGCAGTCCGCCGGGGCGGTGATCTCCGACCCGGCCGATCTGAACACCTTCACCTCGGCGCTGCTCGGCGGCCGGCTGCTGGACGCGCGGATGCTGGACGCCATGCTGAAGATGACTCCGACCGACGCCGCCGGCACCCGTTTCTACGGGCTGGGCCTGCGCCGCTACGACCTGTCGTGCGGCACGTCTGTGTACGGCCACACGGGCACCGTGCAGGGCTTCTACACCTACGCGTTCGCCACCCGTGACGGCCGCCGCAGCCTCACCGCCATGGCGAACACCTCGAACCGGGGCGCCGCGAACACGGCGCTGGGCGGGACCCTCGAAGCCGCCTTCTGCGGAAAGCGGTCGGCCTCGGCCACGGCACGCGGCTTCGCCGTCGCCCCGGCGGAGGTGGATCTGCCGGAGCGCCACGCGCGCTGAGTGCGTCCCACGGCGCCCCGTCCGGGGGGTAGCCCCCGGACGGGGCGCTGTGGATCATGACAGGAGTCCGGCCAGCCGGCCCCGCGCCCCGCGCCCCGCCACCGAGCCCTGGAGATACGTGTGTCGTCCGCGTCGAGTGATGCGTCCGGTGCCTGTGAACTGCCGCTGCTGGGCGACACCATCGGCGAGAACCTGGACCGCACCGGCGCTTACCGGGGCACGACGCCCTCATCGACCGGGCGTCCGGGCGCCGTTGGACGTACGCGCAGCTGGCGGCCGATGTCGACGCCCTCGCACCCGGACTGCTCGGCCTCGGCATCGCCAAGGGCGACCGGGTCGGGATCTGGGCGCCGAACCGCGCCGAGTGAACGCTGGTCCAGTACGCCACGGCCAGGATCGGGGCGGTCCTCATGACGGTCACCGGGAAGATCCGCAAGATCGAGATGCGTCGCGAGGCGGCGGCCCGCCTGATGGACCTTCGTCCGACAGGCACTGAGGGCCGCCGCGCCCGCGCCGCCGGATCAGTTCTTGCCGAGGAGCCCGTTCATCGTGGCGATCTCGGCGGTCTGGGAGCTGATGATGGCCTCGGCCATCGTCTTCGCCTCGGGGTGGGCGCCGTCGGCGCGCTCCGTCTTCGCCATCGCGACGGCACCCTCGTGGTGCTTGATCATGAGCTCCATGAAGGCGGTGTCGAAGGCCTTGCCGGAGGCTTTGCCCAGCCCGTCCATCTCCTCGGCGGTCATCATCCCGCCGCCGGCCCCGTGGGCGGAGTGGTCGCCCGCGCCGGCGCCGGGCACCTGCTCGCCCCACGCGGTCAGCCACCCGGACAGGATCTTGATCTCCGGGTCCTGGGCCTTCTTGATCGCCTCGGCGAGTTGCTTCACCTCGGCCGAACCGGCCCGGGAGGGGGCGAGGTCGGCCATCTCCACGGCCTGGCGGTGGTGGGGGATCATCCCCTGCGCGAAGGCGACGTCGGCGGCGTTGTGCTGCCCCTGCGCGGCGGGCGACGATGCCGTCGGCGACGGGGACGGGGCGGCGTGGCCGCCGTGCCCGGCGGTGGCGCCGTCGTCGGCCGCACCGCAGGCGGCGAGGACGAGCGAGGTCGCGGCGGCGGCCGTGACGGCGGTGGTACGGCGGATCAGGGAACGGTTCTTGCTCATGGGGGTGCGACTCCTTGGCGCGTGAGGGGAGGGTGGAGCGCGGCGACCCCGGGGCGGGGGCGCCGTGCGGGCCGCTCTAGTGCTGTGTTCGGGAAGGTTCGCCGGGTCGCGGCGTCCGGTGCGGTGCATCGCAAGGCGGAGGGCCACGGCTCGTACCGGACGTATTCGCGTGGTCCGACAACACGGCGAGGTGCCGTGCCGGGCGTCGCGACCCCGTGAACCCTTCCGGTGACAGCCCTAGATGCGCAGGAGTTGCAGTTCCGCGAGGTCGGGCGGGGCGCGGCCGCCGGTCGCCGGCGCCGACGCGCGGGTGGCGAACACCGCGGGCGCGGGCGCGCCCGGCAGGGCGGCCGAGAGCGCGGGCGGCGCGTACGGGGTGGTGATCCCGGTCGCGGCGCAGGTGGCGTCCGCGTGGTGCACGTGGCCCTGGCCGCCGGCGTCGTGCGAGCAGTCCCCAGCCGTCTGGTGGTGGCCCGACCCGTGCCCGGCGGCGGGGACCGCGTGCGCCCGTACGGGCATGACGCTCATGGCCCCGGTCCCCAGCCCGTGCATGGCCAGCACACCGGCCAGGACAGCGAGCACCAGCAGCAGGCGGCCGGGCCCGGCGGGGCGGCGGCGCGGCGACTGCGGGGCGGGGATCATGCGGTCATCCTACGATCCTGTTCCGCCCGCGCCCCGTCGGGAGTACCTCACGGCGCGTCCCCGCGACCCGGGTGGGACCTTCCGACCACGGCTCGCGCCGCGCGATCGGGCCTTCCGACAATGTCCGGATCAGCGCCGTCCCATCACGGCGAGGAGACGCTACGATCACGGCATGATCACAGCCGACCCGCGTCGCACCTCGCGCGTCGGCCTGTTCGTCGGGCTCCTGAGCGCGCTGCTGTTCGCGGTACTGCACTGCTCCTCCCAGCTGCCCGGCGATGAGCCGGTGCCCTTCGGCGCCACCTCCGTCGGCGCGGCGGCGGCGGCCGGGATCGCCCCGCAGCACCCTGCCCACCCGCCGCATCCGGATCACCCGGACCACCACGCCGACTGCCTCTCCACCGGCCTGGCCCCCCAGGCGCAGAGCGAGCCCCGCCACCCGGCGGGCGCGGAGCCCGCGCTCCCCCTCGTCCCCGTCGCCGGTCCGCCCTCGGCGGATCCGGCCGCACCCCCCGGGGCCGGCGCCGCACGACCGGCCCGGACCGGCCGCTCCACGCTGACCAGCGTGTGCCGATGGCGCGTCTAGACCGCTCCCGTACCGCATGAGCGACGTCCTGACGCATCATCGAACGAGAGCGGACCAATGGATTCCTCAACCCCTTCCTCAACCGCCGATGTGACACCCCCCGCCCGCACCGCCCTGTCCGGGCTGGTCGGCAACACCCCCCTGCTGCGCGTGTCGGAGCCGCTGACCCCGGCGGGAACCGGCTTCTGGGCCAAGCTGGAGGGCTTCAATCCCGGCGGCATCAAGGACCGCCCCGGCCTGCACATGGTCGAGCGGGCCCGCGCCCGGGGCGATCTGCAGCCGGGCGCCCGGATCATCGAGTCCACCAGCGGCACCCTCGGCCTGGGCCTCGCCCTGGCCGGCATGGTCTACGGACACCCCGTCACCCTGGTCACCGACCCCGGCCTCGAAAGGTCGATGACCCGGCTGCTGACGGCCTACGGAACCCAGGTCAACGTCGTCGGCGAACCGCACCCCACCGGCGGCTGGCAGCAGGCCCGCCGGGAACGCGTCACGCAGCTCATGGCGCGCCACCCCGGCTCGTGGTGCCCGGACCAGTACAACAACCCCGACAACACCACCGCCTACACACCGCTGGCCCTGGAACTGGCCACCGAACTGGGCCACATCGACGTCCTGGTGTGCAGCGTCGGCACCGGTGGGCACTCCGCGGGAGTCTCGCGCGTCCTGCGCCGGCTCTACCCCGGCCTCGCCCTGGTGGGGGTGGACACGGTGGGCTCGACCATCTTCGGCCAGCCGGCCCGCACCCGGCTGATGCGCGGCCTCGGTTCGAGCATCTACCCGCGCAACGTCGCCTACGACCAGTTCTCCGAGGTGCACTGGGTCGCCCCGGCGGAGGCCGTGTGGGCCTGCCGCCAACTCGCGACCTCGCACTACGCCACCGGCGGGTGGAGCGTCGGAGCGGTCGCCCTGGTAGCCGGGTGGCTGTCGCGCACCCTGCCCAAGGACACCCGGATCGCCGCGGTGTTCCCCGACGGGCCGCAACGCTACCTCGGCACCGTGTACGACGACGACTACTGCGCGGCACACGGCCTGCTCGACGCCCCGCCGGCCGCCGAACCCGATGTGATCGGCCGGCTGGACGAGAAGGAGGTCACGCGGTGGACGCGCTGTGCCACCGTCGTCGACCCGCTCACCCTCGGCGAGCCCGGCGTGCGGGAGCGGACCCGGTGAAGGGAACCTTCGCACAGGTCCGTTCGTACGAGCCCGTCGTCCGGCTGCTGATGGTCAACCAGTTCGCCATCAACCTGGGCTTCTACATGCTCATGCCCTATCTGGCCACGCACCTGGCCGGGCCGCTGGGGCTCGCCGGGTGGACGGTCGGGCTGATCCTCGGCGTGCGCAACTTCAGCCAGCAGGGCATGTTCCTCATCGGCGGGACGCTGGCCGACCGCTTCGGGTACAAACCGATGATCATCGCCGGCCTCGTGCTGCGCTTCGCCGGCTTCGCGACCCTCGGCCTGGTCGACTCCGTGCCCGCGCTGATCGCCGCCTCCGCGGCGACCGGTCTGGCCGGGGCGCTGTTCAACCCTGCCACGCGGGCGTACCTGGCCGCGGAGGCGGGGGAACGCCGGGTCGAGGCCTTCGCCCTGTTCAACGTCTTCTACCAGGCCGGGATCCTGCTGGGCCCCCTGGTGGGCATGGTGCTGACCGGAGTCGACTTCCGCCTCACCTGCCTGGTCGCGGCCGTGGTCTTCGCGGTGCTCGGCATCGTGCAGATCCGGGCGCTGCCGGCCCGCCGGGGCGATGACGCCCCGGACCCGGGTGCGGGCCCGCGCGAGAGCGTGGCCGCCCAGTGGCGCGGCATCCTGGCCAACCGCCCGTTCCTGCTGTTCTCCGGGGCCATGGTCGGTTCGTACGTCATGACCTTCCAGGTCTACCTGGCGCTCCCGCTGGACGTCCGGCGGCTCGTGGGCGAAGGCCGTTCCGGCACGGCCGCGGTGGCCCTGCTCTTCGCCGTGTCCGGGCTGAGCACCGTCCTCTTCCAGACCCGGGTGACCGCCTGGTGCAAGGCCCGGATGGAGCCGGGCCAGGCCCTTGCCCGGGGGCTGCTGGTCATGGGCGCGGCCTTCCTGCCCCTGGCGGCAGCCGCGGCGCTGCCCGTACCGGAGGGCGGCCTCGGGGCATGGCTGCTGGCGGCGGTGCCTCCCGCGCTGTCCGCGCTGCTGCTGGCCGTGGGCACGATGATCGCCTACCCGTTCGAGATGGACACCATCGTCCGCCTCTCCGGCGACCGGCTGGTGGCCACGCACTACGGGCTGTACAACACGGTCTGCGGTGTCGGCATCGCCCTCGGGAACCTGCTCACCGGTGCGGCCCTGGACGCGGCCCGGTCGGCCGGACTCTCCGCGCTCCCCTGGCTGGGACTCACCGTCCTCGGCCTGGGCTGCGCGGCCGCCCTGCACGCGCTGCACCGCTCCGGCCGCCTCGTGCCCGCCCCGCCGGGGGCACGCGCGGAAGCGACGGCGGCCTGACCGGCCTGGCGAACTGACCGGCCGTCAGCCTGTCCGTCGGCCCGAACGACAGCACGGTGCGGGGGCGGCCACGCATTCCCGGCCGCCCCCGCACCGTGCCCAACGCCGCCTGAGCAGCCCTAGCGCCACGCCATCTCGGGGCGGAGGTCCGGCGTGGTGGCGGCCGCCAGGTCGTCCACCACCGCGTGCAGGCTGCCCGTGCGCCGGTACACCGCGCGCTGGCGCTCCGCGCCCGTGCCCCGCCTGCACAGCTCGCCGAGCAGCCACTCGGCCTCCGCGAGGTCGCCCGTCGCCGCCAGACCGGGCTCGGCGCGGCGCAGCAGCGCGGTGGTCAGGGTGTGGGCGGGCACGGTGTCGCCGGTGAGCGGGTCGAGCCCCTCTCCGTGGTGGCCGTAACGGGCCGCGAAAAGGTGGGCGGCCCGCAGCCGGCCTTCCGGGACGTCGGGCGGGGGGCTGCCGTCCGCCTCGGCCGTCATCGTCGTGCACAGGCCCCGGATCAGCAGGGCCAGCAGCACGGTGGTGTCCAGGTCGGCGCTGACGTCCGCGATCCGGATCTCGAGCGTGGGAACGTGCTCGGAGGGACGGGCGAACCAGTAGATCATTCCCCGGTCGAGGATGACGCCCGAGCTCACCAGGGCGTCCGCGGTGGACTCGTAGCCGGCCGGGTCCAGCAGCGGCGCGGGCCCCACCGTCGGCCAGCGGCCGAACTCCACCGAGCGCCAGCCGGCGAAGCCGCTCTCCAGCCCGCCGGCGAACGGCGAGTTCACCGCGAGCGCCTGGAGCGCCGGGAGGTACGGGCGCACGCGGTTGGCCAGGTCCAGGGCTTGGGGGTGATCGAGGGTGCCGATGTGGACGTGGCAGCCGCAGACCGCCCCGAGCCGGCCGTCGACCACCGCGCGGTAGGCGCCGGCCATGCGCCGGTAGCGCGGCCGGTCGGTCACCGGTACGGGATCGTCCGGCGGGACCACGGCCGTGCCCGTGCCCACCAGCAGGCATCCCGCCTCCAGTGCGGCGCGGCCCGCCGTGGTCCGCAGGGCGGCCAGCTGGTCGCGCAGCGCGGCGCCGGTACTGACGGGCTGCGTGCAGACCTCGAGCTGGGAGGTGTAGAACTCGGCCTGGGCCTGGTCCCCGAGATCCGGAGCGAGCGCCCTGAGTACCTGCGGCGCCCGGGGCGCCGGCGCCCGCGTGCGGACGTCCGCGAGGAAGAACTCCTCCTCGACTCCCATGGTGAGCACGGCTACCCGCTTCCGTCGTCGGACGTGCGACCGGATGGCACCCCGCCCGTCCGACTCCCGCGCCTTCGTCGCCCGGCCGCCGTCGTGGGAGGCGTCTGCCCTCTTCAGTCTCGTCCATGCGCGGTCCGCGGGCGCTCCCGAGCCGGCGGCCTCCCCGGGATCACGCTGAGCAGTGGATCGGTCACGCGGGGGCATCACCCCTCCCGGGGCGGGCCGTTCGGCGGCTCGAGTAGCGTTCGGTGGATGACCACTCCACCGCCGCAGCAGCCCCCCGGCCCGTACGGGCCCCCTCAGTACCAGCAGCCGTACCAGCAGCCGCAGCACTATCCGCAGCCGCATCCTCCGCAGTACCCGTACCCGTACCCCGGGCAGCCGCCGTACCCGCCGCCGCGCAAGAACCGGACCGGCCTGGTGGTCGGGATCATCGCGGCCTCGCTGGCCGGGCTGGGCATCCTCGCCTTCGCGGTGAGCCGGATCGCCGGGGCCGGGGCCCTGTCGAGCGGGTCCGGGTTCCCCGAGGCCGAGTACCGGCTCACCGTGCCGCAGACCCTGCTGAACGGCGAGTACGAGCTGGTCCAGGACCTGTCGCAGTCCGAGGGCGCGGCAGCGCTCAAGGGGGCCTACGACCCGAAGATCCGCAACCCCGAGCCGGCGGTCGGCCAGTACACCGCCGAGTCCCGCAAGGGCGTCAGCGCCCTCGTCTTCTCGGGGATGTACGGCCAGTTCAAGGATCCGGCGACGGCCCGCGAGAAGATGCTGTCCGGCGCCGCGGACGCGAAGGGCGCGACCCTGGCGGTCCCGTCCCGGGAGATCACCCCGGCCGGCTCCGGAATCACCGTCTCCTGCCAGGTGCTGACGATGACTCAGGACGGCACCAGGAGCACCCTGCCGATGTGCGCCTGGGCGGACGAGAACACCGGCGCGTCGGTCGGCGTCGTCGCTCCGGAGACCGTGCAGCAGGACCCGAAGGCCGTGGACCTGGCCAAGATCGCGGAGACCACCCTGAAGGTGCGCACGGAGACCAGGCAGCCGCTCCACTGACTCGGATCAGCCGAAGAGCGCGGTGTGCCGCCGGTGTCCTCGCAGTCGTCGGCCGCGGCGCGCCCGCGACGGAGAAGCGGCCGAGCTGGTGCTGTGACCCGGGAGTTGAACCGGGCGCCCGCGCGGCACGGCGCACCGGGCCGGGGCGTCTTGTCCCGGTGATCCGCGAGGACTAGCCTCGCGCCCCAGACGTCGCCTACGTACGGAAAGCGGGACGGATGCCCGTCGGAGTCACTCTTGCCGTCGTCGGTGCCGGGGACCGCGGAGCCCGGCACGCGGCCTGGGCCCTGACCCATCCGGAGCGGGCCACGGTCGTCGCGGTGGCCGAGCCGCGTGCGCTGCGGCGGGACCGGATCGCGGCCGCGCACGGTCTGGACGCCGGAGCGGTCGTGGACGACTGGCGGGCGCTGGCGGCCCGTGGTCGCGTGGCCGACGCGGTGCTGATCTGCACGCTGGACCGCGACCACCTGGAGCCGGTCCTGGCATTCGCCGCGCTCGGCTACCACATCATGCTCGAGAAGCCGATGGCCCTGACCGAGGAGGAGTGCCGGCGGATCGTGGCCGCCGTCGAGGAGGCCGGGGTGATCCTCTCCGTCGGCCACGTCCTGCGGTACACCCCGTACACGCAGGCGCTCAAGCGCGTCCTCGACTCCGGACGGATCGGAGACGTCGTCAGCGTCCAGCACCTGGAGCCGGTCGGCTTCTGGCACCAGGCCCACTCCTTCGTGCGCGGCAACTGGCGCCGCGAGGACGAGGCCACCTCCATGCTGATGGCGAAGTCCTGCCACGACCTGGACTGGCTGCAGTACGTGCTCGGCCGGCCGCCCGTGCGCGTCTCCAGCTTCGGACGCCTGTCCCACTTCCGGCCCGAGCGCAAGCCCTTGGGCGCCGCCGACCGGTGCCTGGACTGCGCCGTGGAGGTTACCTGCCCCTACTCCGCCACCCGCGACTACGGCGACCGGCTCGCCGGGGGCCGGCACGGCTGGCCGCTGAGCGTGGTGATCGACGAGTTCACCCCACTGGCCCTGGAGACCGCGATGCGCGAAGGCCCGTACGGACGCTGCGTGTACGCCTGCGACAACGACGTGGTCGACCACCAGGTGGTCGCGATGGAGTTCGCCTCCGGGGCCACGGCCACGTTCACCATGACCGCGTTCACCGAAGCCGCGTACCGTCAGACCCGCATCTTCGGCACGCGCGCCGAACTGAGGGGGGACGGCGAGCAGTTGCGGCTCTACGACTTCCTGACCCGCGGTGAGGAGGTCATCGGGCTCGGCCCCGAAGGGGCGATGGACGCCGCCGGGGGCCACGGAGGCGGCGACGCGGGCCTGATGGACGCCTTCGTCTCCGCCGTCGCCACCGGGGATCCCGGCCTGGTGAAGTCCGGGCCGCAGGAGTCCCTCACCAGCCATCTGGCCGTGCTGGCCGCAGAACGCGCCCGACGCGAGAACACCGTTGTGGACATCCGGATGTGAGCATGGCGATCGATCGCTCCATACGATCGCCAGGGCATGGGAACGATCCATCCTTACGCACCTCTTGAACGTTATTTCGCGCGCATGCTACAAACCGGTCAGCGGGCGCCCCCTCCCACCCCGCTCCCCCGCGTGTCACCGCCTCACCGCCGAGCGGTCGCCTCCTGCTGCGCGCAGACGTGCGCACGGCACGGTCCGCTGTCCGGCGAGCCGGCCGCGCCCCAGTTCTGGAGGTTCCATGTCCACCCCATGGTCCCGCCGTTCCTTCCTGCTGGCCGGAATCTCCTCGGCCGGCGCCCTCTCGTCGACCGGTACCGCGTCCGCGTCCGCGTCCGCATCCGTATCCGCATCCGCATCCGCCGCGGCCGACGAGTACGACACCCTCCGACTCGCGTGGCGCGCCATGCTGCTGGGCAGCGGATTCGACCCTGCGGCCGAGCCCTTCGCCGGGAAACTCGCGCTGCTGGGCACGCAGGCCGCCGAACACCGCGCGACCATGGCGGCCGTCAGCGGGTCGCTCTGGCCGGACCTGCGGCTGACCATCTCCAGCTCGATCACGGGCAGTTACGCCCGGCTGGCCACCATGGCCCAGGCGTACGCCCAGCCGGGTACGGGCCTCACCGGCAGCGCGGCGCTCGCCGCCGAGATCACCACCGGTCTCGACCACCTCTACCAGCAGGCGTACAACCCGGCGAAGAGCCAGTTCGGCAACTGGTGGGACTTCCAGATCGGTTCCCCCCAGCTGCTCCTGGACATCAGCGTGCTCCTGCACGACCAGCTCTCCGCCGGCCGGCTCGCGGGCCACCTCGCGGCCGTCGACCGTTTCGTCCCGGACTCATCGGTCTCCGTTTACACCGGCACCAGCACCGGCGCCAACCGGGTGGACCTGTGCCGCTCGCTGGCCCTGCGCGGCATCCTCGGCAGGAACGCGGCCAAGGTCGCGCTGGCCCGCGACGCCCTCTCCCCCGTGTTCCCCCTCGTCACCAGCGGAGACGGCTTCTACGCGGACGGCTCCTTCGTCCAGCACACCTACCTCTCCTACACCGGCTCCTACGGGGCGGTGCTGCTCGGCGGCCTGGCCGGACTCTTCTCCCTGCTCAGCGGTTCCACCTGGGCGGTCACCGACCCCGAGCGGCAGCTCGTCCTCGACTCGGTGGAGAAGTCCTACGCGCCGTTCCTGTTCAACGGGCTGATGATGGACGCGGTCTCCGGCCGCGCCACCAGCCGGGGCAACCCGAGGATCACCTCGTACGGATTCCAGGGCGGCGACCACGGCCGCGGCCACGGCGTGCTCGCCTCCGTCGCCCTGCTCGCCGCCGCCGCGAGCGGCGCGGAGAGCCTGCGCTGGCGCGGGCTGGTGAAGGGCTGGATGCAGCGGGACTACTACAGCCCGGTGCTCGGCGACACCGACCTGAGCGTCGCGGCGCTGGCCAGGCTCAAGGCCGTTCAGGACGACAACGCTGTCACCGCCGTCGCCGAGCCCACCGGGCACCGGCTCTTCCCCGGCATGGACCGGGCCGTCCACCGCCGGCCCGGCTGGGCCGCTTCGATCAGCATGGCCTCGAAGCGGATGGGCCTCTACGAGACGGGCAACGGGGAGAACCTCCGCGGCTGGCACGCCGGCGCCGGGATGCTCCAGTGGTGGGGGGACACGTACGCCAACGGCCAGTACACCGACGCGTTCTGGCCGACCGTGGACCCGTACCGGCTGCCGGGGACCACCGTCTCCCGCAAGGTGCTCGCGGATGCCGAGGGCGGTGCCTGGGGACTGCCGAGGCCGGACGTCAACTGGGTCGGCGGCGCCACGGACGGGGAGTTCGCCGCCGTGGGCCAGTTCGTGCGCGGGCTGTCCAGCACGCTGTACGCGAAGAAGTCCTGGTTCTGCCTGGCCGATTCGATCGTCTGTCTGGCGGGCGCCGTGCGGAGCACCGACGGCACGACCGTCGAGACCGTGGTCGAGAACCGCAACCTCGGGGCCTTTGGCACGCAGGCCCTCACGGTGAACGGCGCCGCCCAGTCCACCGCCCTCGGCTGGTCGGCGACGCTCGCCGGAGCCGACTGGGCGCAGATCGCGGGGCACGGCGGGTACGTGTTCCCCGGCGGGGCCACGGTGAAGGCGCGGCGCGAGGCGCGGACCGGATCCTGGCACGACATCAACACCGGCGGCGCCACGGACCCGATCACCCGCCGGTACGTGACCCTCTGGTTCGACCACGGCGTCGACCCGGTGGGCGCCGCCTGCTCCTGGATCCTGATGCCGGGTGCCGGTACGGCGGCCACCGCCGCCCGGGCCGCCGACAGCGGCTGGCTGACGGTCCTGGCCAACGACAACGGCCGGCAGGGCATCAGGGTCGCCTCGCTCGGCGTCACCGCCGTCAACTTCTGGTTCGCCGGGACGGTCGGCACGCTCGCCGCCGACAAGCCCGCGTGCGTCCTGGTACGGGAGCACGGCGACGGCACGGCCACCCTCTGCGTCTGCGACCCGATGCGCATGCAGACGGGCCTCACCGTCACGTGGAACCGCCCGGTGGCGTCCGTGCTCTCCCGGCCGCCCACGGTCTCCTCGGCCACCACCGGCTCCGCGCTCACCCTCACCTTCGCGGACCTCACCGGGCAGGCCGGAGCCACCCAGAGGGTCAGGGTGGCGCTGGCCTGACCGACCGGCCCCGGGCCGCCTGCCCGGGTCGGCCCGGTACCGGTGTGGGGCCCTCACTCCCCCGCGGCGGCGGCTCTCGTCCACGCGGCGTCGCGCAGCAGGCGCAGGCCGTTGAGGCCGACGATGACGGTCGATCCCTCGTGGCCCAGCACGCCCAGCGGCAGCGGCAAGTGGCCGGCCAGGTCCCAGACGACCAGGACGGAGATGAACACCCCGGCGACGACCAGGTTCTGCGCCACCAGGCGGCGCGCGGCGCGGGACAGCGCGATCACGGCTGGTACGGCGGCCAGTTCGTCGCGGACGACGACCGCGTCGGCGGTTTCCAGGGCGAGGTCGGATCCGGCCCGGCCCATGGCGACGCCCGTGTGGGCGGCGGCCAGCGCGGGGGCGTCGTTGACTCCGTCGCCGACGACCAGCACCCTGCGTCCGGCCGCCTCCTGTTCCCGGACCGCGGCGACCTTGTCCTGCGGCAGCAGCCCGGCGCGGACGTCGGTGATGCCGATCTCCGCGGCGAGGCGGCCCGCGGCGCGCGGGTTGTCACCGGTCAGCAGCACCGGCGCGGTGCCGGTCAGCGCGTGCAGGGCCTGGACGGCGGCGGCCGCGCCGGGCCGCAGCCGGTCGGCGAGCCCCAGCACCCCGACGGGGACCCCGTCGCGCCGGACGAGCACGGCGGTACGGCCGTCGCCCTCCAGCGCGCCCGCGACCTCGGCGGCGTCCGCCGCGGCGGCGGAGTACGGGGAGCCGTCCAGCAGCCTGGCCGGGGCTCCGGCCTCGATGACGCGGCCGTTCACGGTGGCCGTCACTCCCCATCCGGGGACGGAACCGAAGTCCGTGGCGGCGGCCGGGCGCAGGCGCCGTTCTCGGGCGGCGGCGGTGATGGCGCGGGCGAGGGGGTGTTCGCTGGAGCGCTCGGCGGCGGCCGCCAGGGCCAGGAGGGCGTCTTCGGTCAGTCCGGCGCCGGCCAGCGGCCGGACGTCGGTGACGCGGGGGGTGCCTTCCGTGAGGGTGCCGGTCTTGTCGAGTGCGACGGCGTCGACCTGCCCGAGGCGTTCCATCACCACGGCGGACTTCACCAGGACTCCGTGGCGCCCGGCGTTGGCGATGGCCGACAGCAGAGGCGGCATGGTGGCCAGCACCACGGCGCAGGGCGAGGCGACGATCATGAAGGTCATGGCCCGCAGCAGGGAGCCGGTGAGGTCCGCGCCGAAGGCGAGCGGGACCAGGAAGACGCCCAGCGTGGCGGCGACCATGCCGATCGAATAGCGCTGTTCGACCTTCTCGATGAACAACTGGGTGGGCGCCTTGGTCTCGGAGGCTTCCCCGACCATCGCGACGATCCGGGCGATCACCGAATCCGAGGCGTCCCGTTCGACGGCCACGCGCAGGGCTCCGGTGCCGTTGAGGGTGCCGGCGAACACCTCGTCGCCGGTCTCCTTCAGCGCCGGCAGGGGCTCACCGGTGATGGTGGCCTGGTCGACCTCGCTGGCCCCCTCCAGGACCCGGCCGTCGGCCCCGATCCGCTCCCCGGGCCGGATCAGGACGATGTCGCCGATCCCGAGGTCCTCGGTGGCGACCGTCTCCTCGCGGCCCTCCCCGGTCAGCCGGGTGGCGGTCGCGGGTGCGAGGTCGAGCAGGCCGCGCACCGCGTCCTGGGTGCGGGCGGTGGCCAGTGCCTCCAGGGCCCCCGAGGTGGCGAAGATGACGATCAGCAGCGCGCCGTCCATCACCTGTCCGATCGATGCCGCACCGAGCGCGGCGACGATCATCAGCAGGTCCACGTCCAGGGTCTTGTCCCACAGTGCCCGAAGCCCGGCCCGGGCCGGCTCCCAGCCGCCGGTGGCGTACGCGGCGGCGTACAGCGGACCCCACGCCCACGCCGGGGCGCCGGTCAGCTGGAGGGGCAGCGCGGTCAGGAAGAGCAGCAGCGCGGCCGCGGCCCAGCGGGCCTCCGCCAGTGCGAACACCCGTGTACGGCGCCGCGGAGCCGTCGGGGGAGCGGCCGACGGGGCTCGCCGGGGGCGCTGGAGCAGGACTGGAGGCATGACGGGACAACCCTTCGCGGGCCAGGGGACGACTGCCTCATCACCGTACAGGAACATCTGAAGAGGTCTTCATATGTTGCCGGTAAGATGGCCGCCATGGGCCACGGAACGGACGCCAAGAACACCGCCACGACGCGCGAACGCCTGGACGCCGTGGGGACGGCGGACGTGGCGGCGACCCTCCAGGCCCTGGCCACCCCCTCCCGGCTCTACATCCTCGCCCGCCTCCAGGAGGGCCCCTGCGCGGTGGGCGACCTCGCCGAAGCGGTGGGCATGGAGCCGTCGGCCTGCTCCCACCAGCTGCGCCTGCTGCGCAACCTCGGCCTGGTCGCCGGCGAGCGGCGGGGCCGCTCCATCGTCTACTCCCTGTACGACCACCACGTCGCCGAACTCCTCGACCAGGCCCTCTTCCACGTGGAGCACCTGCGTCTGGGCCTGCACGACAGGGTCGCCACGGAAGCGCACTGAACCCCCGGGGCACCGGGCACACACCCCGGGGCGATGGCGCGGCGGCCCGCATCCCGCCGGAGATGCGGGCCGCCGCGCCGTCGCCCGGCGCACGGCCCTACCAGGACGACTTGGTGACTCCGGGGAGCAGGCCGGCGTGCGCCTGCTCGCGCATGCGGACCCGGGAGAGCCCGAACTTCCGCAGGTGGCCGCGGGGGCGCCCGTCCACGCTGTCGCGGTTGCGCACCCGGGTCGCACTGGCGTCGCGCGGCTGCCCGCGCAGCTCGCCCAGTGCGCCGCGGCGTTCGGCTTGCGTCGAGGAGGGCCGGCGCAGGACCTCCTTCAGTTCGGCACGCCGGGCGGCGTAGCGCTCGACGATCGCCTTGCGCTTCTCGTTACGCGCGACCTTGCTCTTCTTCGCCATCAGACCTTCCCCCCTCGGGCCCGGATCCGGGCCACCGCCGCCTCGACGCCGATCACGTCGACGGTCTTGATCGCCTTCGCGCTGAGAGCGAGGCGGACGTGCCGCCCCTCACTCGCCAGCCAGTAGCGCTTGCGCTGGATGTTGGGGTCGAAGCGGCGCGGGGTGCGCCGGTGGGAGTGGGAGATGTTGTTGCCGAAGCCCGGCTGGGCCCCGGTCAGCTGGCAGTGGGCGGACACGGTGTCACCTGCCCCTCTCTGGAGCGAACGAGTTATTGGAAATGATTTCCATTCCCGTATAGTAGCGGCATGGCACGCAACGAAGTACGCCCGATCGTCAAGCTCCGCTCCACCGCGGGCACCGGCTACACCTACGTCACCCGCAAGAACCGGCGGAACGACCCCGACCGCATGGTGCTGCGCAAGTTCGACCCGGTGGTCCGCCGGCACGTCGACTTCCGCGAAGAGCGCTGAACCCACCCCCACCGCCCAGAAGGACCCGCCATGAAGCCCGGAATCCACCCCGCCTACGGCTCCGTCGTCTTCCGCGACAAGGCCGCCGACTTCGCCTTCCTCACCCGCTCCACCGCCACCAGCGAGAAGACGGTGGAGTGGGAGGACGGCAACACCTACCCCGTCATCGACGTCGAGATCTCCTCGCAGAGCCACCCCTTCTATACCGGCACGGCTCGCGTCCTGGACACCGCCGGACGCGTCGAGCGCTTCCAGCGGCGCTACGGGAGCACGGCGTGACCCTGCCCGTCGTCATCGTCGGCGGGCTGCACTCCGATGCCCGCCGCACCACCGTGGAACGGCTGCTCGCCACCGTCCCCGGCAGCGTGGCCCTGCACCACGACCTGTCCACGGCGCCCGAGGGCACCGTCCGGCGCACCGTGCGCGACACCTCCGGAATGCTCGGGTCCGGTGAAACGCCGCTCGTCAACGACTGCGCCTGCTGCGCGTTGCGCGAGGACCTGGTCCCCGAGCTGTGGCGGCTCGCCGACGGCGGGCTGACCCGGCTCGCCGTCGTCGAGTTGTGGGACTCCGTCGAGCCGCGGGCGATGGCCGAGGTCGTCGCCGCGCACGGCGGCGGGCGGCTGGACCTCACCAACGTGATCACCGCCGTCGATCCCGCCCTCGTCCTGCCGTACCTGTCCAACGGGGACGACCTCGCGGAGGCGGGGCTCGCGGCGGCGGCCTCCGACCGGCGGACGGTCGGGGACACCTGGGCCCGGCAGCTCGAGTACGCACCCGTGCTGGCCCTCCTCGACGGCGCCGACGCGGACGAGGAGGACCGGGCCCTGCTGGAGCAGCTCCACCCGACCGCTCGCCGGGTGGAGACCGGGTCCGGTGACCTGGCGCGGCTCGCCTTCGCCGGGTTCGACACCGAGGCCGCCGCCGCCGCGCAGCACCCGGCCTGCGCACTGCTGCCGCAGGAAGCCGACGAAGCCGGGGTCGCCACCCTCGTCTGGCACCGCCACCGGCCGTTCCACCCCGAGCGGTTGTACGAGGCGCTGGAGGACCTGGCCTGCGCGGCCGCCCGCAGCCGTGGCCGGTTCTGGCTCGCCGACCGCCCCGACACCCTGCTCGCCTGGGACGCCGGGGGCGGCGCGCTCTGCGTGGAGGACAGCGGCCCCTGGCTGGCCTCCCTCCCGGACGCCGCCTGGGAGATGGTGCCGCCGGTGCGCCGGGCGGCCGCCGCGCTGGGCTGGCACCCCGAGCACGGCGACTGCTGCCAGCACCTGGTGTTCACCTCACCCGGCCTCGACCGCGAGGGGCTGGAGCGGCTCCTGGACTCCTGCCTGCTGACGGACGCCGAGTTCACCGCGGGGCGCGAGGCGTGGAAGCGCCTGCCCGCCGCCTTCGACGCCCTCCTCACCCCCGTCTCGTAAGACGCGTACGAACGCCTACGAACGCGTACGTACGCCTACGGCTCCTTACGTCACCCCGTTCACACATTGCAGTTCACACATCGCAGTTCACACTTCACACCTTCAGGACTCCCCATGGCCCGACCCATCACGCCCCGCAAGTCCCTCGCCTCCCGTCCCAACCCGCTGGACGCAGCGAAGATCACCTACATCGACTACAAGGACACCGACCTGCTGCGGAAGTTCATCTCCGACCGCGGGAAGATCCGCAGCCGCCGCGTCACCCGCGTCACGGCCCGGCAGCAGCGCCGGCTCGCCGCGGCGGTCAAGAACGCCCGTGAGATGGCCCTGCTCCCCTACTCCGCTCGGTAGAGGGCGCCTGTCGGGCCCGTGGCCGATCCGAAGCGGCCACGGGCCCGACGGCGGCCCCGACCGTCCTGATTCGGCCGTCGGGCGTCGCGAAGCAGTCCCTCCCCCGCCGGGCCGGGCCCAAAGAGGCCGGCGCGGGTTACGGTCGTATGACCGTTTGCCGAAACCGGTACGTATTCCTCGTCGGGGAGGAACAGCTGGGATGAGCAACGCACCTCTGTACCTGGAACCACGGCTGGCACCGCGGCTGACGTCCTTGCTGGATGCGGCCTCCTTCCTGCACGGGCTCGTGGACGGGCTCGGATCACCCCTGAACCTCGTACTTCCCCAGCAGTTCGCCGAGAACGTGGTGCGATTCGGCTCCGTCCTGCGCCGGCACCACCTCGGCGGCCGGGTCTGCTTCGCGCACAAGGCCAGCCGCTCCAGCGCCCTGGTCCGGCACCTGACCACGACCGGCGCCGCCCTCGACGCTGCCTCGCTCGGGGAGTTGAGGAACGCCCTGGGCTCGGGATTCACCGGGGACCGCATCGTGGTGACCGGCCCCAAGGACCCCGAGACGCTCTGGCTCGCCGCGCGCAGCGGGGCCGTGGTCAACGCCGACGGGGCCGCTGAGCTGGAGGAAGCGGCCGGGATCGTCGGCGCGTTCGGCCTGCCCCGCCTGCGCGTGATCCTGCGGCTGTCCGAGTTCGAGACCTCCGGCACCCGGGTGCTGTCCCGCCGCAGCCGGTTCGGCACGGCCGTGAAGTCGCTGAGCGACCTGCTCGACGTACTCGAACGCCACCAGGACGCGCTGGAGCCGATCGGGGTGGGCTACCACCTCGACACCACGAGCCTGGACGAGAAGGCGACGGCGCTCGAGGGGTGCCTGCGGGCGATGGAGGAGCTGCAGATCCGGGGGTTCGCGCCGCGCGTGGTAGACGTGGGCGGCGGCTTCGGCGTCAACTACCTGGCGCACGCCGAGCAGTGGGACCGCTACACCACCGAGCTCACGCACGCCGTCATGGGCCGGCGCCCGCCCCTCACCTGGGGCGGCCACGGCTACGGCCTGCGCGCGGAGAACGGCACCCTCCGGGGGTCCCTCGGCCTGTACCCGGCCCATCGCCCCGTCGCCGGCGCCGCCTATCTCGACGAGCTCCTGTCGCGTCCCGCGCCGGGCCTCGGCCGCCCGTTCGGCACCCTGCTCCTGGAGAGCATGTACGACCTGTACGCCGAGCCCGGCCGGGCGCTGGCGGACCAGTGCGGGCTCACGCTCGGGAGGGTGCAGGAGGTGCGGGCGGGCGGGGCCGGGGAGCACCTGGTACGGCTCGCCCTGAACGCCGGGGACGTGGGCCTGGAGGACCACGGCGTCCTCATGGACCCCGTCCTGCTCGCCCGCGACGAGCCCCCTGGGCGGGCGGCCGGACCGGTGGGCGTCTACCTCATGGGCAACCTCTGCCTCGAAGCGGACCTGATCACCCGCCGGATGGTGTTCCTGCCACGGCTGCCGCAACCCGGTGATCTCCTCGCCTTCGCCAACACCGCCGGCTACTGCATGGACTTCACCGCCACCCGTGCCCAACAGCAGCCGGTGGCCCGCAAGATCGCTGTCCGGCAGGAGAACGCCGGGGAGGGGAGAGGGGCCTGGAGTTGGTGCCTCGACGAGGAGTACTGGCCGGTCACAGCCACGGGGGGACGGCGGACATGAGGTACGACAGCATCACGGAGGCCATCGGCAACACCCCGCTGGTCCGCATCGACCCGGCCGTGCACGGCCTGCGCCACATCGACCTCTACGCCAAGCTCGAGATGCTCAACCCCTTCGGCTCGCTGAAGGACCGGGCGGCCTGGCACATGGTCCGCTCCGGGCTGGGCGACGCCCAGGCCGAGGCCGCGACGATCGTCGAGCTGTCCAGCGGGAACACCGCCAAGGCCCTGGCCCTGATCGCGGGGCTGCACGGACTGCCGTTCAAGAGCGTCACCAACCGGATGCGCATACCGGAGATCAAGGAGCTGCTCCTGCTGCTGGGCGCCGAGATCGAGGAGCTGCCCGGGCAGAGCGAATGCCTCGACCCGACCGACACCGAGGACCCGCTGACCCGGTTCCACCAGCGCCTCAGCCGACCGGACAGCGCCCTCCTCCACACCGATCAGTACTTCAACCCCTTGAACGCCGAGGCACACGCGCAGGGCACCGGACCGGAGATCATCGCCGATCTCGACGGCCGGGCTCCGGACTGGTTCGTCGCCTGCGTGGGCACGGCCGGTTCGTCCACCGGGGTCGCCCGCGCCCTGCGCGCCCACGATCCGGCGGTGCGGGTCGTCGGACTGGTCGGGGAGAAGTCCGACTTCATCCCCGGTATCCGCACCCTCGACGAGGTACAGGAGGTCGGCCTCTTCGACCCCGCCGCCTACGACACGATCGAGGCGGTGAGCTCGGGCGAGGCCATCGACGGGATGGTGACGCTGATGCGCCGCTGCGGGCTGCTCGCCGGTCCGACCGGCGGGGCCGCGTACCTCGGGGCCGTACGCCATCTCCGGCCGCTGGACACCCCGTCGGCCGGCGGGCGCAGGACGGCCGTGTTCATCGTCTGCGACCGGTCGGAGAGTTACCTCGGCTACGTGCGGCAGCGCCGTCCGGAGCTGTTCGGCAGGCCTCCGGCGAAGAACTCGGTGACCACGCTGACCGTGACCGAGGTGCGCTCGGCGGCCGTCATCGAGGTCGCCGAGGCGCAGAAGTGGATCGAGGACCGGCGCCCGCTGGTGATCGACCTCCGCGGCCCGTTCGCGTACGCCGCACTGCACATCGACGGCGCGGTCAACATCGTCGACGAGCTCTTCGACGAACTCCTGCGCGGCGGCCTGCCCTTCGGCACCCGGCAGCCGGTGCTGCTGACCTGCCCGGTCGGCGAGAAGTCCGCCCGGTACGCGGCCCTGCTGACGCGCATGGGCCACCCGGACGTACGCAGTCTCGCCGGCGGCATCGTGGCCTGGCGGGACGCCGGCGCGCCTCTGGTGCGTGACTGACGTGGCAGCCGACCCCGCCGGGGAGATCGACGAACTGGCCTCGTGGCAGCGCGGGCTGCGCGCCCAGTTCCCGATCATCACCGGGCATCCCCACCTGACCTATCTGGACAGCGCGGCCACCGCGCAGAAGCCGCAGGCCGTCCTGGACGCCGTGCACGGCTACCTCACCACCTCGAACGCCAACGCGGGCCGGGGCTCCTACCCCTGGGCCAACACGACCACGGCGCTGGTGGACCGCGCCCGCGACCGGGTCAAGCACTTCCTCGGCGATCCGCGGCCGGACCGGTCCTCGGTGCACTTCACCACCGGGGCCACGGACGGACTGCGCACCATCGCCCGGGAGTGGCTGCCCGGACTGCTGGCGGACGGCGACGAGATCGTCGTCCCGTTCGCCGACCACGAGGCGAACCTGGCTCCGTGGCTGGAGGCGCGGGAGCTGCTGGCCCGCCAGGGGGTCCGGATCCGGGTGCGGGAGCTGCCCTGCCAGGCGGGCTCCGGGGACTACGATCCGGCGGCCCTCGCCGCGATGGTCGGCCCGCGCACCCGCTTCGTGGCCGCCACGCACGTGCACCACGTGTACGGGGCCGACATGAACGTGCACCGCGTCCGCCAGGTGGTCGGGCCCGACGTCCCCATCTGTCTGGACGCCGCCCAGAGCATCGGCCACCTCCCGGTCTCGGTGGCCGGGCTCGACGTGGATTTCGTGGTCTTCTCCGGGCACAAGGCCCTCGCCCTGCCCGGTACGGGCGCGGTCTGGGCGCGCGACCGGCGCGGGCCGGCCTTCCGGCCCGGCGGATGGAGCGGCACCCCCAACACGGTGGGCATCGCCTCCCTGGCGGCGGCCCTGGACTGGCTGGACGCCGCCGGGACCGACCGCATCGAGCGCTGGACCGTGGCGCTGACCTCCCTGTTGACCGACGGGCTCGGGCGACTGCCCGCGTACGAGGTGCTCGGCTGCCGCTCGAGCCTGGCCGGCGCCTCCGAGGTGCAGCGGCGGCGGAGCATCGTCACCTTCCGGCACCGTGGGATGGGCGCCCAGGACCTCGGGTTCATCCTGTTCAGCCACGGCATCATGGTGCGCTCCGACGGCCACTGCCAAGCGGGCGGCGACCGGGAGTCCTCGGTACGGGTGAGCCTGCACGTGCACAACACGCGTGAAGAGGTGGAAGCGTTGCTCACCACACTGGCTACTCTGCAATGATTTCCATTATGGAGATGAGCACGATGACGGCCCGTACGGCAGCCCGCTGGGTGGAGCGCTGGGAGAGTCAGCAACAGCGGTACGCCGTCGACCGGGAGGAGAGGTTCACGGTCATCGCCGACGTCGTCGAACAGGTGACGGCCGGCCGGGCCGCTCCCCTGGTCCTCGACCTGGGCAGCGGACCGGGAGCCCTGGCCGCGCGGCTGGCCGGCCGCCTCCCGGACGCCGAGGTACTGGCCGTGGACGCCGACCCCCTGCTCCTGGAACTCGGCAGATCCCACTACGGACCCGCCCTGCGCCACGTCGAGGCCGTGATCGGGCGGCCCGGCTGGCTGGACGCGCTCGCCCTGGACCGCCCGGTGGACGCGGTGGTCTCGGCGACGGCCCTGCACTACCTCGGGGAGTCCACGCTGCGGCAGGTCTACCGGGAACTCGCCGAACGGCTGCGGCCCGGCGGCGTCCTCGTCAACGGCGACCACATCCGCCCCGACGGCCCGCGCATCGCCGAACTGGCCCTCCACGTGGGCGAGCGCCACTCCGAGCGGTACCTGGACACCACCGAGGACTGGGAGTCCTGGTGGTCGGAGGCGGCCGCCGACCCCGAGCTGGCACCACGGCTCGCCGACTGCGGGCCCGACCGGCATCCGCACTGCGAGGGCAACGACCTCACCCTTTCCGGTCATGTCGCCCTGCTGCGCGAGGCCGGATTCCATCAGACCGGCACGGTATGGCAGTTCGGCCACAGCCATGTGGTGGTCGCCGTCCGCTGACCGGTCGGGGCCGGAGACGCTTCACGTGCCGGCCCCTGCCTCTCCCGGACGGGGGAGGCAGGGGCTTCCGTAGGGCGAAGGTCCGCCCGTCAGGCGGCACTGTCCGGAGCGGGGTCCTGACGAGCGGGCTGATCGGCTCGGGCCACGACGCGACGGCCTGCCCCGGCAACACGCTCACCGGACCGCTCACCCTCGAGGGCATCCTCGCCCACCAGGCGTGGACCTGCTGGGTCTTCCGCAAGCGTGTCGGCTCGCCGTGACGCGCTCGCGACGGCGACGGCGATGGCGATGGCGAGCGCGGCGACGATCAGGCCCGCCGCCACGGCGAAGGTGATCCGCATGCCGGTGGCGAGGGCCTCGGGACGCGCGGTGGTCACGTCGGCCGTCGCCGAGGCGAGGGCGAACACGGCTCCCATGACGGACGCCCCGGTGACGAGGCCGAGGTTGCGCGACAGGTTGAGCAGGCCGGAGACGACGCCCCGCCGGTCCGCGGGGACGTCGGCCATGACGGCGGTGTTGTTGGCCGTCTGGAACACCGCGTACCCCGCCGTGAGGACGACCATGGGCGCCAGGTAACCGGTGACGCCGGAGCGCGCCGGCAGCGCGGACAGGACGCCGGCTCCGGCCGCCATGGCGATGAGCCCGGCGACGGTCGTGCGGGGCGCGCCGAAGCGGTCCGTGAGGCGGCCGGCCGGTATGCCGGTCAGGGCGGCTACGAGCGGACCGGCCGACAGGACGAGTCCGACGAGGGCCTCGTGGAGCCCGAGGCCGCGTGAGAGGTAGAACGGCCCGACCACCAGCGTGGCCATCATCACCGTGGAGACGAGGGCGCTCGTGGCGAGGCTCCCGCTCAGCCCCGGATCGCGGAGCGTCCGCAGCCGGATCAGCGGGGACGCGGCTCTCGCCTCGGCGCGTACGAAGAGGCCGGCTCCGCAGACGGCGGCCGCGAGCAGGGCCCCGCCCAGCGGGCCGGAGCCGCCGCGCCCCAGGGTCATGGCGAGTGCGTACGCCGCGAGTGTCAACGCGAGCAGCAGCGTGCCGACATGGTCGAAGCGGGCCGCGCCTGCCGTCCCCCGGGGCTGGTCGGCGGGAAGGTGGCGGTGGGCGAGCAGCAGGGCCAGGATGCCCAGCGGGAGGTTGACGAGGAAGATCGCCCGCCAGCCGAATCCGGAGATCAGGACTCCGCCCAGTGAGGGACCGAGCGCCGTGCCGATGGCGGACATCGTGCCGAGCAGCCCCATGGCCCTGCCGGTCCTCGCCTTCGGGACGGTCCCGCCGACGAACGCCATGGTGAGGGCCATCATCACGGCCGCTCCGACACCCTGCGCCGCGCGGGCGGCGATCAGCAGCCAGAGCGTGGGCGCGGCGCCGCACAGGACGGAGGCCGCCGTGAACAGGAGGATGCCGGCCAGGAGCAGCCGTCGGCGGCCGACGAGGTCACCGAGCCGTCCGGCGCTGACGATCAGTGTGGTGATGGCGAGGAGATAGGCGAGGACGATCCACTGCACTTCTTGGAAGGACGCGCCGAACGCCTGGGCCAGCGTGGGGAGTCCGACGTTGGCGATGCTCGTGCCGAGCGAGGACAGCAGCACGGAGAGCGAGAGGGCGGCGAGCGCCCAGCGCACGGCAGGCGTCCCCTGGGACACGCGGGCCGGCGGCTCGGAATCACGGTGTGGGCTCATGCGCGTGAGCCTGCGCGTGCCCGTGACTCGGCGGCAAAGTTTTTTGCCGTTTCCGGGAAAACGAGGGCTGGACGGAGTGGCCGGCCGCGCGTCCGGGGCCGACTGCCCGGGCCGGGGCCGCGCCCGACGAGGGGCGGGGACCGACGAGGGGCGGGGACCGGGCGGGCGGAGGAGAATGGGAGACAGCTCACGGAGGGTCATGTCTGCCGTTGTCCGATGGTCCGGCCGATCGTTGACCGCGGTGTTTCTGAGCGCGGCGGTCGCGTGGGGATCACCCGTCGCCGCACCCGCCGCCCAGGCCCGGGCACCCGCCTCGGTCGTCCTCTCCCCGGACGCGGGGCCTCCCGGAACCCCGGTCGCCGTCACCGGGACGTGCGAAACGGACCCGACGGCCAACACGGCCGTGGGGAGACCGGCAACGTCGTCCTGCGCTGGCACGACAGCCCTGTCGGGAGCACCGACATCACGGGCGACGGCGCGTTCGAGCTCTCCTTCTCCGTTCCGGACGACGCCGGCTCCGGTCCCCACTCCGTGACCGCCGACTGCCGGTACGGTGCCGTACGGTCCACCGCGACCGCCACGTTCACCGTGCCGCTCCCCACCCTGGCGCTGAGCCCGGCCGAGGGCCCGGCAGGGGCGCCGGTCCGGGTCGACGGCTCCGCGTTCGGGGGCTGTTCCGGAGAGGTTCCCGGGACGGTCTCGCTGCGCTGGGACGAAAGCCCGCTCGGAGCCGCCGAAATCCCCACGGGGGCGGACGGGTTCAGCGCGGACGCCGCCGTCCCGGCCGACGCCCCCTTCGGGGAGCACACCGTGACGGCCGTCTGCGACGGGGACGACAGGATCCTCGCCACGGCGCCTTTCGCGGTGGTGGGCCCCGCGCAGGAGCCGGTGGTGACCCTCGCTCCCGAAGAGGGGGAGGCCGGTACGGCGCAACCCGTCCTCTCCGGTTCGGGATTCGACTGTCCGAGCGTGGAACTGCTCTGGGACGACGCGTCGCTGGGCTCCGCCGCGGTCTCGGAGGAGGGCACGTTCGAGGCCACGATCCAGATCGCGGTGGATGAGGCGCCGGGCGACCACGCGCTGGTGGCCCGGTGCGACGCGGACCCGGGCAGGGCCGCCGAGGCCGCGTTCACGGTGACGGCCCCGGAGCCGTCCCCGGAGCCGTCACCGGAGCCGTCGGTTACCGACCCCAGCCCCGTGCCCAGCCCGAACCCGCCGACGCCGGACCCCCCGACCCCGGACCCGCCGACCCCCGACCCGCCGGATCCGAACGCGAACTCCGGGGGCGGTACGGCCCCCGTCGGCTGGGTGGTCGGCTCCGGCCTCCTCGGCGCGGGCCTGCTGGCCGCCGTGGGGGCCGCCTTCCTGGCCCACCGTCAGCGGGGGCCGCGCTGGGTGCACCAGCACGTCGGCGCCCGGCTGCGCCCCTCCCCCGGGACCACCCACGTCACCGGGCCGCCCGGGCACTCCGTACGGCTGGAGCCGCGTGCGGATCCCGGAGAGCAGACCGTGCAGGAGGAAGACCGATGACCACTGCCCCTGTCGCCGCGCCCCTCACCGTCCGGTCCTTCCTGCTGGGCGCTGACGAGGACCGGGCCGCTTCCGGGCTCACCGAGGCGCTGCACGACCAGCACACCGGTACGGGCCTCCTCCCCGGCCCGCGCGGCCTGACCGACGCGGCGGACCGGGCCGTCGAGGCGGAACTGGCCTCCGTCATCGGCGGCTTCCTCGACCTCGATCTCGTGTCGCTGGTCGCGGGCGGCTGGGCCAAGCACAACGCCCTCAGGGAGGCCGCCCGCCGGACCCGCCAGTACCCGGGCAGCGAGGAGGTGGTCGCCCTGGCGACCCACAGCATCACGTCCACCCACCACCCCGCCGTGGACGTGCTGGTGGACGGGGCCCCGGCCGCCACGGTCGACGTGGGGCTCACCGTCGTCTTCCGGATCAGCGGACTGGTCGCCGCGGTCCGCGACGCCCGCCTGGTCTCCGTACGCGCCGCGGACTGCGTGGTAGAGGCGAAGCTCGCCGTCCGGCAGATCGTGGTCGCCGCGCGGGAGGGCCGCCTGGACCTGCCCGCGGAGCTGCGCCTGCGCTCTCCCGTCGAGCTGCTGCCTCCCGTGTACCGGGCGCCGACCCCGACCTCCGCGGAGACCGGCGCCTCCGGCGGGTCCAGCGGGTCCGGATAGGGAACCGTCAGGTCTGGTACGGGTCGAAGGGGATGCCCGCCGGCTTGGCTTTCGCCAGATGGGAGGCGAAGGCGCTGTCCTTGAGGCCGAAGTGCGCGCTGCCGAAATCGGCCTGGCTCAGCTTGTCCCGCAGGGTCGCGGGGTAGCCCGACCAGCCGACGAGCGCGGGGAACTGCCAGGCGCGGCGGTGGTTCTCGGCCGGTTCGTCGTTGGTGTTCGCCGCGCGGAAGCAGTGGGTGCCGACGCCGTCCTTGTGGTAGACGATCTTGGGGTGGGTGCCGTCCCAGCGGACCTGGTCGCGTGCGTGGATGTCGAAGTCGCCGTGGGCGGAGGCCGCGACGTACTTGGCCTCGTTGCCCTGGATCCAGACCACCACGTGTTCCCAGTCGTGGCGGTGGCCGCCGAGCTCGATGCCGGGGATGGCCTGGTCCTTCTCGAAGTACAGCGCGTACATCACGGCGCACCAGCCGTTGTTGCAGGTCCAGCGGGAGTAGCCGTTGGTGTTGGCGAGGTCCGAGGCGTCCCGGCAGTTGCCGTTGAGGGCGCCGGTGGGTTTGAGTCCGCCGTTCAGAACTCCGCTCGGGCCTATGGCGGGTGTCGGATAGCAGCCGTCGGTGTCGTAGTCATAGGCCGGCTGGAAGGTCTGCTCGATCGCTTCGGCCTGGGCGGGCAGGGCCGGGGGCGGCGCCGCGAAGGCCGCGTGGGGGAGGCCGACGACCAGCGCGAGGGCGGCGCCGACGACCACTGACGATCTCTGGATGTGACGGTTCGTCCGCACAACAGGCCTCCTGGCCGGTCGGGTTCGGGGGCGGGCGAATCGCGACCACCGTCGTCCGACACGCCCGGAGCATCATTCGCGAACCGGAGCGACACGGCAAGAGTCCGAGCAGCCTGTCTTCCTCGCACGACGGCACTTCCTGACAGCCGCTCGGGCAAGGGGAATTGATGAAACGTCAGACACTACGGTCTGCGAGGGGGAACGCGGCAGGCGGCACCGGTCGGCGCCGAGCGGCCGGACCGCAGCGGCCGGACCCGGGCGCACGCGCCCCGAGAGGCGCGGGGCCCGGGCGGGAAGGGGTCCTGTCGGCTACGAGGGCCCGGCCCCGCACGGTGCGGGAGTCCGGGCCGGGTGTGCGCCGAAGACCGTCACACGGTCATCGTCCGAGCGCGTTCATCAGGACGATGGCCAAGAGGTTCAGGAAGATGACGGCGACGACGCCGCCGATCATGATCCAGGCCGTGCGTGATTCGTCCGTGCGTGATTCGTCCATGCGTACGAGTCGCCTCCCGAATCCGACGGGCCGCCTTGCGCGGGTCCGGCGAGCGCGTGAAAGCCCCGCCGTCCCCTGGCCATCATGGCCCGGATCCCCGCGGAGCACAGGTCGGCCGCCGGGTCATCGGGGGCGGCGGCCGTCGTCGGTAAGGGTCGCCGCGGCCGCGAAGAGGCGGGCGCAGCGCCGGGTCATGGCCGCCGGGGTCTGCTCCGGGTGCTTGACCCACCAGCGGACGAGGGTGGCGACCAGGTCCCGCCAGACGTACGTGAGCGCGTCGGCGTCCAGCGGGTCGGTGGATCCGGCCGCGCGCAGCAGTTCGGCGGTGCCGCCGGCGGCGAGCCGGTCGATGGCCGACCAGTACGCGGAGGCCCGGCGCGCGGCCTCGCCGCCGGGCGGCAGGGAGGTGTCGTACAGCACGAACCACGCCTCCCGCCGCCCCTCCAGCGCGGTGAAGATGCCGTCGAGCACGCGCAGCGGCGTGTGCGGCGTGGTCCCGTCGGGGCCCATCGCCGTACGGATGGCCTCCAAAAGCCGGTCTCCGACGGGGACCAGGCAGGCGATGTACAGGTCCTCCTTGGTCCCGAAGTACTGGTGCAGCAGCGTCTTGGTGACGCCGACGCGCGCGGCGATCGCGGGGAGCGAGGCAGCGGCGAAGCCGTGGGCGCCGAACTCCTCCGTGGCGGCCTCCAGCATCTGCTGCCGGCGGTGGTGCCGCGGGACTCCCTTGGTGCCGGCCTTCGAGGGCGAGGTCCGCGGGGCTGGAGGGGTTGCCATGCGCCGATATTATCAGTAGGTAATTTACCGCTAGGTAAATTACCCGAACCCTGGAGCGCCCCCATGGCCGCCGCCATCCCGCAGCCGACGTCCCGCACCCGCTCCTGGTGGGGCTGGGGCTGGACGGACGCGCATCCCGACGACGCGGAATGCGCCGCGATGGGCGCCCTGCTCCCCGGCACCCTCGGCCGCCCGCTCCCCGTCCCCCGCATCCGCGACCTGGGCATCGGGAGCCCCGCCGTCGAACCCCCGGGGAGCCTCGCCGGCCTGGTCACCTCGGACCCCGCCGACCGCGCCGCCCATGCCATGGGAAAGGCCTACCGGGACGTCGTACGGGCGCTGCGCGGGCGCCCCGGCCGCATCCCCGACCTCGTCGCCCGGCCGGCGGACGAGCAGGGCGTGGCCGACCTGCTGGACTGGGCCGGTGACCGGCAGGTGGCCGTCGTCCCGTACGGCGGGGGCTCCTCGGTCACCGGCGGCGTGGAGTACCGCGGCGACGCCCACCGGGCGGTGATGTCCCTGGACCTGACCGCCATGGGCCGGGTCCTGGAGGTCGACGTCGAGGGCAGGGCCGCGCGCATCCAGGCCGGCACGCTGGGGCCGAGCCTGGAGGACCAGCTGCGGCCCCACGGCCTCACCCTGCGGCACTTCCCGCAGAGCTTCGAGTTCTCCACCCTCGGGGGCTGGCTCGCCACCCGGGCCGGCGGCCACTACGCCACCGGCCGCACGCACATCGACGACTTCGTACAAGCCATGCGCGTGGTCACCCCGGCCGGTACGAGCGTCTCCTGGCGGCTGCCCGCCTCCGGGGCGGGCCCCTCCCCCGACCGCCTGTTCCTGGGCTCCGAAGGGGCCCTCGGCGTCATCACCGAGGCCTGGGTCCGCCTGCAGGAACGCCCCCGCCACAAGGCCTCCGCCGCGGTCGCCTTCGCCGATTTCCACGGCGCTCTGCGGGCGGTGCGCGCCCTCGCGCAGTCCGACCTCTCCCCCGCCAACTGCCGTCTTCTGGACTCCGGTGAGGCCGCGCTGTCGGGCGCGGCGCGGGACGACTGCGCCGTGCTGGTGCTGGGGTTCGAGTCCGCGGACGAGCCGGTGACCGCCCGGCTGGAGAGGGCCGTCGGCCTGGCCCGCTCGTACGGCGGCCGGTACGGCGGGACCGACCGCTCGCAGGCGGCTCCGGCCGAGGCGCCGGACGGCGACACGGCGGTGAGCGCCTGGCGTGCGGCCTTCCTGCGCATGCCGTACCTGCGTGACGGGCTGGCCAGGATGGGCGCCGTCGCGGAGACCTTCGAGACGGCGGCGACCTGGGACCGGATCCCGGGCCTGATCGAGGCGGTGCGCACCGAGGTCGGCGCGGCGGCGCTCAAGGCGACCGGGCACCCCGCGACCGTCAACTGCCGCCTGACACACGTCTATCCGGACGGTGCGGCGCCCTATTTCACCGTTCTCGCCGCGGGGCGCGCCGGGGACGAGGTCGCGCTCTGGGACGATCTCAAGGCCGTCGCGGGCGAGGTCCTGCACCGCCACCGGGCCACCATCACCCATCACCACGCCGTCGGCCGGGACCACCGTCCGGGCTACGACCGCCAGCGTCCCGAGCCCTTCGCCCTCGCGCTGCGGGCCGCGAAGGGGGCCCTCGATCCCCGGGGCATCCTCAACCCCGGCGTGCTCGTGGACTGAACGGGTCCGCAGGCGACGTGCGCGCCGCAGGGGACCGTGCCACGCTGGTCGGAGGCCTGGGGCCTGATCCGAAAGACCGGCCCCAGGGGGCTGACCGGGTGGCGCGGCCCATGTCCGTCGAGCCGAACGGGGCATGCCATGGTGCGAGGAGCGGGCACCCGAGCGTGGCGGCGTCGGACGACCGGCGGAAGCGCGGCCCTGCTGCTCGTGGCCCTGATGTCGGGGACGGCATCCGGAGCGCCGACGCCCGCACCTCCACCGGCTCCCACCCCGACGCCGACCCCGACTCCGACTCCGACTCCGACGCCGTCCGGCGACGGCGGTTCCGGCGCGCTCGACCCGCGGATCACGGAGATCATGCGGAAGCCGGAGTACCGCAACGCCCAGTGGGGCCTCCTCCAGAAGGACCCGGTCTCCGGGCGCGTGATCCACAGCCGGTTCCCCGGGCAGTTCTTCATCCCCGGGTCCACGGCCAAGCTGTTCAGCGTGTCCGGGCCGTGGAAGACCCTCGGCGCCGGCCACCGCTTCGAGACACCGGTCCACGCGGTCGGCGAGCGGCGCGGCGCCACCCTGACCGGTGATCTGGTCCTGGTCGCCCAGGGCGACCTCACCATGGGCGGCAGGACGAGCCCCGACGGCTCGGTCTCCTTCACCGACCTCGACCACACCTACGCCAACGACGTGCCCGGCGCGACCCTCACCCCGGAGAACCCGCTCGCCGGCATCGACCTCCTGGCCCGGCAGGTACGGCGCTCCGGCATCACCCGGGTGGACGGGAACGTGATCGTGGACGACCGGCTGTTCGCTCCGGATCCGGTCCTCGACCCCTTGCCCACCCCGCTGATCGTCAACGACAACCTCATCGACCTGACGACCACGCCCGGGGACCGCCCCGACGCACCCGCCCGGCTGGACTGGCGGCCGAAGGTCGCCCCGTACGAGGTCACCTCGACGGTGAAGACCGTGGCGGCGGGCGAGCCGACCGATCTCACGGTGACGACGTCCGGGAACGGCACCCGGATCCGGCTCTCCGGCACGATCGCGGCGGGCGCCGCACCGGCGCTGCGGGTCGCCCCGGTCACGGACCCGTCCGCCTTCGGACGCACCGCGCTGATCGAGGCGCTCGAGCGGGCCGGAGTGGAGGTCACCGCCGACCCGACGGGCCCCAACCCGGCTGCCGAGCTGCCGCGCACCTACGACGGCCGGCCGCGCGTGGCCGTGTACACCTCTCCTCCCTACGCCGAGTACGCCAAGCTCATCCTCAAGGTCAGCCACAACCTGGGCGCCAACCTGGGCATCTGCCTGCTGGCCGTCACCACCGGCAGCCACGCGTGCATGGACGGGTTCCCCGTGCTGGCCCACTTCCTGGACCGGGCGGGCGTCGACCGCGAGCAGGTGCAGCTCCTGGACGGCCGCGGCGGCAACCCCGTCGACCGGTCCACGCCGCAGGCGCAGGCGCAGATGCTGGCGTACTGGCTGCGCGACCCGGAGGCGAAGCTCTTCCGGGAGGCGCTGCCTATCCTCGGCGTCGACGGCCTGCTGGCGGAGAACTGCCGCGACTGCCCCGCGCGCGGCAAGGTGTTCGCCAAGACCGGCGCCGCCGTGGGGCTCGACGCCCTCAACGACCGGCTGGGCGTGGGGGCGATCACGATCGCGGGCTACCTGGACAAGGGCGGCGGCCGCTACGACATCTTCTACGCCGGAGTCACCGGCGCCTCCACGCCGACGACCGACCCGAGCGGCATCGTGAGCATCGCCAACGACCTCGCCCTGATCGCCGCCTACCTCCAGGAGGAGTGAGCGGGCGGGCGGAGCACCGCAATGTCCGTGCCGTAGGCGACCACGAGCCGCCCGTCCGGGGCGGGCGACGGCCCGCACCACCCGCAGGGACCCCCCCACGTGGCGTCCGTCGGCCAGGTCCCACACGCCCACGGTCCGGTTTACGTCCGCGTGGTCGGCGCACAGGCTCGATCAGCGGGCCCCCGGGGCGAGTTCCCGCAGGACGGCCTGTCCGGCCGCGCGGTGGGCGGCGGCCGCGGCCGGATCCGTCCCGTCGAGCAGGACCGCGATCCCCTCGTGGGCCAGCGCTTCCTCGTTGCGGTATCCGAGCCTCGGGGCCAGCTCCAGCGCCTGCCGGTGAAGCCGCAGGGCCTCCTCGGGCAGGCCCGCGAGCCGGCAGGTCTCGGCGTAACCGTTGAGGAAACGGATCTTCCAGTGCTCCTCGAACAGCTCGTCCAGCAGCGCGAACGCCTCGCGATGGCCGGCCAGTGCCTCCTCGTACCGGCCCATCTGCCGCAGTGCGACTCCCAGGCAGTTGAGGCACCACGCCTCGTTGTTCATGTGCCCGTCCTCGCGGGCCAGGGCCAGCGCACGGTACAGGTGCTCCGCCGCCTCCTCGGGCGCCTCGCCCGCGATGGCCACGCCGAGGGTGATCCGGGCGGTCAGCGTCGGCGGCCACGCGGGGTCGGCGTGGGGAATCGCCAGCACCTCGCGGGCCCGCCGCGCCGCCTGGTCCCGGTGTCCCAGCTGCAGCATCGCCCAGGCCTCCGCGGCGGCCGCGTGGGCCGCTCCGGCCGGGCAGTCCGCCTGCTCGTACAACTTGCCCGCCAGCACGAAGAGTTCGAGGGGCTCTTCGGCGTTGCCCTCGTCCCACCGCAGATAGCCTCGGCGCATGGCCAACTCGGCCTCCGAGCGTACGTCCCCCGTCTCGGACACCCGCAGTCCGGCAGCCTCGTACGCGGCCGCGGCGTCCGCCATGCGGCCCGCGTTGTAGCGGGCGAAGCCCAGGTCGCTGTAGGCCTCGGCCAGTTGCCGCGGATCGCCCAGGCGCTCCGCCGCGGCCAGGGACCGCTCGAAGAGGTGGTTGAGGTGCGTCGTGCCGCAGCGCCGCGCGAAGTAGCCGCGCAGGAAGCGCGGCAGCTCGCACACGTGCAGATCGGCCCCGACGGCGTCCGCCGTCTCGAAGGCGGCGATCATCGATTCGTACTCCGCGATGAGCCAGGCGAAGGCCGTGTTCTTGTCCGTGAACCGCGGCAGTTCGGCCGGGGGCCGGCCCGCGGAGGGCGACCGGCCGGGCGACAGGACCGGCATCGCGGCGTCCGCCGCGGCGGCCGCGTGCACGTAGTAGTCGAGGAAGCGGCCCAGCGCCCGTTCCCGCTCGGCGGGCGGGTCCTGCTCCGCGCAGGCCCGGCGGGCGTGCTGGTGCACCAGGTCGTGGAGCCGGTAGCGGCCGGCCGTCGGCTGCTGGACGAGGTGGGCGTCGACCAGGTCCTCGAGCATCGCCTGGGCGCTGTGCAGCGGCACGTCCGCCAGCGCGGCCGCGAGGTACTCGTCGAAGGAACCTCCGGGAAGCAGGCCCAGCAGGCGGAACAGGCGGGCGTGGGCGCGCTCCAGCTGTCTGACGGACATGTCGAACGCGGTGTCGAACTCGCTCGCGCCCTGCGCCATCCGCTCGACGAGGATGCCCACCGTCCAGCCCGGCCGGTGCCGCAGCCGGGCCGCGGCCAGCCGCAGGGCCAGCGGCAGGTGGCCGCACAGCCTCAGCACCTCGGCGGCGGACTGCGGTTCGCGGGCAAGCCGGCCCTCGGGGCCGCGCGGGTCACCGCTGGCCCGGGCCAGCAGTTCCGCGCTCTCCTGCGGGCTCAGCACGTCCAGCGACACCGGGGGCACCTCGTCCAGGCCCAGCAGCCGGTTGCGGCTCGTGATCAGGACGACGGAGGGGCCCGCGCCGGGCAGCAGCGGGCGGACCTGGTCGGCATCGGCGGCGTTGTCGAGGACCACGACGGCCCGCCGTCCGGCCAGTTCCGCCCGCCAGCAGGCGGCCAGCTGCTCGACGCCCTCCTGCGGAACCCTCTCGGACGGCACGTCGAGCGCGCCGAGGAGCATCCGCAGCGCGGAGTCGGCATCGAGGGGTTCCCGGCCCTCGGTGAAGCCGTGCAGGTCCACGTAGAGCTGGGCGTCCGGGTAGGCATCGGCGAGCCTGTGCGCGGCGTGCACGGCCAGGCAGGTCTTGCCGACGCCCGCCATGCCGTCGACGGCGACCGCCCGGTGGCTGTCCACCGCGGCGAGCACGGCGGCGAGCCCGGCCTCGCGTCCGGTGAAGTCGGGCACGTCGCGCGGCAGGTCGTTGCGGGGCCTCGGGTGGATCTGGCGGCTGGCCTTCGGAGGCGCGGGCAGCGGGTTCGAGGACCGTTCCCACAGGGGGCGCAGCGGGCGGGGGTCGCGCTTGACGAGGCGACAGAGGGCTACCACCGCGGGCCAGGGCGGCACGGTCTGGCCGCTGAGGTACCGCGACAGCGAGGAGGAGCTGAGCCCGGTGTCCCGCGCGAGGGCCCGTACGCCGAGCCCGGACAGCTCCTGGATCAGGCGCAGTCGTGCGGACAGCTCATCCTGTGGGTCGTCCTTGGCCGTCCGCTGTTCCATCTCCACCGTTCCCCCGCCTGCGTGTCCCGCCCCGGCAGGAGTATTCCGGGCCAAGTCGCGGCTGGTCAAGGCTGGTTCGACTGTCCCAGGGCGTCCCATCGGCGTCGTCACGGGACCCCGGAACGGCTGTCATGGAGTCACACCCCGGGAGAACGGGGCGCCGCTCCGGAAGAGAGAAGACCCCAGTGCAGTCTCGTATGCAGAACCCCGCCCTCGTCCTGTCCGACGCGATGCAGCCCATTCAGCAGCTCTTCAAGGCCGCGCACTCCGGCGGGGTGGACGGCCAGACGCTGGAGCTGGTGCACCTGCGCGTCAGCCAGATCAACGGCTGCAGCGCCTGCGTCGACGGCGGCGCCAGGACGGCCCGCGCGGCCGGGGTGGGCGACGAGCGGCTGGCCACGGTCGCCGCCTGGCGCGAGGCCCCGTACTTCACCGACGAGGAGCGGGCGGCGCTCACGCTGGCCGAGGCCGCGACGCGGCTGGCCGACCGTCCCGACGCGGTCAGCGACGAGGTCTGGGACACGGCCGCCACCTACTTCGACGAGAAGCAGCTGGCCGCGATCGTCCTGATGATCGGCGTCACCAACCTCTTCAACCGGCTCAACGCCACGACCCGCCAGATCGCCGGCGCGTGGGGATGACCGGCCCGGCCGGCCCCCTGACATGACCCTTCAGTCCATCCAGCCGCACCACAGGAGGAAATCCACCATGAAGGACACCCAGAAGCCCACCAAGGGCACCACCGTGACCGCCCGGACCTCGGAACGGTTCACGGACGAGGAGCGCGGCGCGATGAAGGAGCGCGCCCAGGAGCTGAAGGCGTCCGCGCGCCGCGGATCGCGCGCCGCCAAGGCGGCCGAGGAGGAAGCCGCCGTACTCGCGAAGATCGCCGAGATGTCCGACTCGGACCGGACCGTGGCGGAGCGGCTGCACGCGATCGTCAAGGCCGACGCACCGGGGCTCGCTCCCAAGCTCTGGTACGGGATGCCCTCGTACGCCAGGGACGGCAAGGTCGTCTGCTTCTTCCAGAGCGCACAGAAGTTCAACACCCGGTACGCGACGCTCGGCTTCAGCGACAAGGCGAACCTCGACGAAGGAACCATGTGGGCGACCTCCTACGCGCTGACGGAGCTGACCGCAGACGACGAGGCGAGGATCGGCGCGCTCGTGAAGCAAGCGGCGAGCTGAATTCCGACCCGCAGGTTTCGGACAGCCCGCCCCGTGAAAACACGAGGACAAGAAGGGGCGAGCCGGGGGAGGACATGCCGCGACATCAAGATCGGCACATCGGCGCGATCATTTATCGCGGGCCGCCTCCCCGGCACGCCAAAGACTCCTGACGCCGTGCGTGCGGGTGCCATTGAGCGCCCGCACGCGGTCAGGGGAGGCCTTTACTCAGATTTTCCCTGGAAGGCTGAAATCCGGTTGCAGCCACCCCGTCCATACTGGCCCCGGCTTGATGGTTAAAGTCTGTACCAGAACTCTCGATCGACACTCTGTCAAGACTGTAAAAACTCTTGACAGTCCGATCGTTTTTGGACAATTATTACAACTCATTGCCGCAACCGGAGGGGGGAGGGGGGGTTCCGGCATTTTAGTCCCACCTTCAATGCTCGCGATCCCTCCAGATCATCATGAGCCTGCCCACTGCAATCAGCCCAATGAAGTTCACCGACCGGGTCGTCGAATCGCTTCGGCCGATCGAACACACGCTGCCGACCGTCGCGATCCCGCGGGGTAGCCACATCTACAACTGCACCGAAAGCGACCAGAGCCTCTATCTGGTGAAGTCGGGGCAGGTCAAGACTGTGATCGTGACGTCCACGGGAAAGCGATGTTTACTCGACCTGTACATCGCAGGCGAGATCTTCGGCGAACTGTGCATGACACAGATCAGCCGCGTCGAGACGGCCGTGGCCATGGCGGACACCCAGCTCACCAAAATCCCGTACGGCAAGTTCTTCGAAATGCTGGCCGCCGCGAGTCTCCTCGAAGAATTCGCAGAGCACCTCGCCAGTCGGCTATCGGAACGCCAGCGAGTAATCGTCGACCTCGTCACTCTGGAAAGCGAATTGCGACTGGCGGCCCGCCTGCTCCAGCTTTCACACCGCTTCGGGCAGACTCATCAGCGGGGGCTCAAGATCGCCGCCCGACTCACCCAGGAAGAACTAGCGGAAATGGTGGGGACCACCCGGTCGAGGGTCGGGTATTTCTTGAAGAGATTCCGTGAGGCAGGGCTTCTGGAATCCAGCAGCGGCTGGATCACCATCCGCGACGAGGCCAATCTCGCCGGCTACATCGAAGCCCGCCTCGGCCTGAGCGGCGCGGCCGCCTAGTGCTGTGGCCGGGTAGGTTTGCCGGGTCGCGGCGTCCGGTGCGGTGCATCGCAAGGCGGAGGGCCGCGGCTCGTACTGGACGTACTTGCGTGGTCCGACAACGCGGCGAGGTGCCGTGCCGGGCGTCGCGGCCCGGTGAACCTTTCCGGTCACAGCACTAGCACCCGCTCGAGGATCCGGTTCCGGCCGAGCGGTGCACCCGGCCGCCAGGATCCCCGTCGAGCCTCCTCAGTGAACCCCAAGGGCCGGGGGCGGCCCCGAACCGGCCGGACCGGGCCGGTGGCCGCTCCCGCATCGTCATACCGCCCGGGCAGCCGGGAGATGGCGCAGCCGTCCGTCGGCAACCTGCGCGACGCGCCCGCCGATCCGCTCCACCACCAGACGGTCGTGCGTCACCACCACCAGCGCCACCCCGAGCTCCCGGCAGAGCTCGTCGAGCAGCCCGAGGACCGCGAGAGCGGTCGTCCGGTCGAGGGCGCTGGTGATCTCGTCGCACAACAGGACGTCCGGACGAGCGGCCAACGCCCTGGCCAGTGCGACCCGTTGACGCTCGCCGCCGGACAGCGCGGACGGCCGCCGGCTCAGGTGCTCGGCCCGCAGGCCGACCCGCTCGACCAGCGCCAGGGTCTCCGCCTCCACCCGGTCCGCCGGCACGAGCCCGAACTGGCGCAGCGGACGTCCGACGATCCTGGCCACGCTCTGCCGGGGATTGAGCGAGTCGTACGGGTTCTGCGGAACGAGTTGCAGCAGCCTGCGCTGGAGCGGACTGCGCCGGCCCACCTCCCCCGCCAGCACCTCGCCGGCCAGCCGGACCTCCCCGGCGGCCGGTGCCAGCAGACCGGTGATCGCCCTCAGCAGGGTGCTCTTGCCGCTGCCCGAGGTGCCCACGATGCACAGGCGGCCCCCCGCGGGAACGGTGAGCGACACGTCGACGAGGATCCGGCCCGCGCCGGGCCGCTCCGCGCAGAGCCCCACCACGGACAGCGGCGCGGCTCCGTCCGCCGCCTCCAGCCCGTCCGCCCCCTCCAGCCCGTCCGCCGCCTCCTCCTGCTCCAACTCCTCGGCCTGCTCCGCCATCTCCGGCCCGCCGGGCCGCACGGCTCCCCCGGCCGGCCGACTGTCGGGCTCGGGCCAGGCCGGAGCCTGCGGGCCGGTCCCGCCGTCCGGGACGGCGGCCAGCAGTGCCTCCGGGCGCCCCGAGCGCAGGATCCTGCCGCCGCCCATCACCACGACGGTGTCCGCGGCCCGTGCGACCGCGTCGAGGTCGTGCGAGATGAGCAGGACGGCGGTGCCCGTCTTGCGGCACAGGCCGACCACCTCCATCACGAGCCGGGCGGTGTTCTCGGGGTCGAGCGCGCTCGTCGGCTCGTCGAGGACCAGCAGCCGCGGCTCGCGGGCCAGCGCCACGGCGATCGACAGCCGCTGGAGCTGCCCGCCGGACAGCTGGTGCGGCTTGCGGGCCAGGAACTTCGGGTCGTCGGGCAGGGCCACGCGGCGCAGCGCCGACCTGGCCTTCTCCAGCCGTTCCCCGGCCGGTACGCCGAGGGCGCGCAGCTGTTCGCCGATCTGGTCGGCGACCTTCAGGTTGCCCGGCAGCGAAGTGCGCGGGTCCTGGGCCACGTAGGCGACGGCGCGGGCCCGGAGGCGGGCGAGCTCGCGGCGGCCGAGACCGTCCAGGGAGGTCCCGAAGAGCCGGGTGGCACCGGAGGTGCGTTCCAGGCCCGGGTTGGTGTGGCCGAGCAGGGCCAGCGCGGTACTGGTCTTGCCGCTCCCGGAATCGCCGATCAGGGCGACCACCGTGGCGGCGGGGACCGTGAGGTCCACGCCCCGGACGATCTCCCGGCCGGTGGCGCTCGCCCTCAGGCGCAGGCCCCGGACGGCCGCGGCCGTGTCCGGCGCGTCCTCGGGTACCTCCTGCGCCGCTCGCTCGTGCTCCGCCCGGGGTACGGCCTGGGGGGCCGGTCCGCCGTCCTCGGGGGCCGGGACGCGCCCGCGTCGCGGCGCCGGCGCGGCCAGGCCGAGGCTGTCGGAGAGCCGGCCGACCGTGAGCAGCAGGGCCAGGAGGAGGGCGGCGGGCGCCAGTACGGCCATCGGCTGGAGGGTCAGACCGCCCTGGTTCTCCATGATCATCAACCCCCAGTCGGGGGTGGGAGGCTGGGCTCCGAGGCCGAGGAATCCGGCGGTGGCCACCGCGTAGGCCGTACCGGCGAAGCGGACGCTGGCGTCGGCGGCCAAGGTCCTGACCAGGTTGGGGAACACCTCGCGGGCCAGGATCGCGGCGGTGGACTCGCCCCGGGCCAGGGCCACTTCCACGTAGTCGTGGGCCAGGATCTGGGTGGTGGTGGCCCGGACGATCCGGGTGATGTCCGGCAGCATCACGGCGACGACCGCGACGGCGACCCCGAGCAGGCCCGGCCCGGTGCCGGTGGCGATCACCGCGATCAGCACCAGGGGCGGCAGGCCCATCAACACGTCGGCGCAGCGCAGGATCAGGGTGGCCACCCAGCCGCCGCGGTACGCGGCGACCATGCCGGCCGTCACCCCGATGAGGTAGGCGACCAGCAGGACCCCGACGGAGAGCAGGACCAGGGTCCGGCCCCCCGAGAGCACCCGGCTGAGCACGTCCGCGCCCAGGTGGTCGGTGCCCAGCGGGGTGTCGGCGCTGCTCGGGGCGTACGGCATCCCGGCGCCGACCCGCGGGTCCTTGGGGGCCAGCCACGGGCCGCACAGGGTCAGCACCACGAGCAGGCCGAAGAGGATCGCCGCGACCGGCCGCCGGCGGGCCGGGGCGGCCTGGAGGGGCGGCCCGCCGGCCGGCGCCGGCGGTTCGGTGACCGGGGTGGAAACGAGGGTCACTGCGGAATCCTCCTCAGGGGGTCGAGCACCGTGCCGAGCACGTCTCCGAGCAGGTTCGCCAGCACGGTCACGAGCGCCACCAGCAGGGCGACGGCCTGCACGGTCGGTACGTCGCGGCCGGCCGAGGCCTGCACCAGCACCGAGGCGATCCCGGGGAAGCCGAACAGGGTCTCGGCGACCAGGGCTCCGCCGACCAGCAGCGACAGATAGCGCGCCAGCAGCGGGATCACCGGCGGAAGGGCGGCGGGCAGGACGTAGCGCAGGACCACCCGGTGCTCCGGCACGCCGTTGAGGCGGGCGGTGGTGACGGCGTCGCCGCCCGCGACCTCGACCACGCCGGCCCGGACCAGCCGGGCGTTGTGGGCCAGGCAGCCGACCAGCAGCGTGACCACGGGCAGCACCAGGATCTCGGGACTGCTCAGCAGGCCCTGGCCGGGGCCGAGCAGGGACACCGCGGGCAGCAGGTCCAACTCGACGGCGAGGACCAGGACCAGGATGGTGCCGGTGACGAACTCCGGCACCGAGAGCAGGGTGAGGGTGGTCGTCGAGATCAGCCGGTCGGGCAGGCCGCCGGCCCGCAGCCCGGCCCAGATGCCCAGGCCGACGGCGAGCGGCACCAGCAGGGCGAGGGTCACCCCGGCCAGGACGAGCGAGTTGCCGACCCGGTCGGCGATCAGCTCGGAGACCGGGCTGCCGGACACGTAGGAGGTCCCCAGGTCGCCGCGCAGGACGGTGAGGAGCCAGTCGCCGTACCGGACCAGCGCGGGCCGGTCCAGGCCGAGTTCGGATCGGCGGGCGGCCACGGACGCCGGGTCGGCGTCGGGCCCCAGGGAGGCGGCGGCCGCGTCGCCGGGTGCGGCCTCGGTGGCGACGAAGACGATCGCGGAGACGACCGCCAGCACCAGTACACCGGTGAGCAGCCGTCTGGCCAGGAGAGACCGCAGCGACCCCTGGCCGGAGCCAGGAGTCGCTGCGGCTTCGAGCGTGGTGTCGGTCATGCCAGGAAGGCGTCTCGGAAGCTCGGGAACGTCGGGTAGCCCAGCGACTTGACGCCGTGCACCTGGGGGGTGGCGGCGGCCAGCACCGGCGCCTTCGCCCAGACCAGGTCGCCGCCCTCCTCGTAGAGGTGCTGCTGGATGTCCGCCATCGAGGTCCTGCGCTGTTCGTCGGAGACCGCGGACCGGACTTTGGTGACCAGGTCGTCGATCTTCGGGCCCGCGACGCCGGTGAAGGGCAGCAGCGCGTCGGTGCCGTAGAAGAAGAGCACGTCCAGCGGCAGCGGCCGGGGCTTGCGGTTGGCGGACTGGAACTTGGCGCCGATGAACACCTTCGGGTCGGCGAAGAAGTCTCCGGCGGGCACCTTGTCGAGGCCGATGGTGATCCCGGCCTTCTTGGCCTGCTCGGCGAGCACCGCGGCGCCCTCGGCCAGCCCGTACTCGTAGTCGCTGGTACGGATGGTCAGCGAGAGGTTCTCGGCGCCGGCGTCCTTGAGGAGCTTCTTGGCCCGCTCGGGGTCGTACTGACGCTGCGGCAGGTCCTGTGCGTAGTACGGCAGGTACTTGCCGAACAGGTCGTTGCCGACCTCGCCGAAGCCGAGGGTGACCCGCTCGACCATCTGCTCGCGGTCGACCGCGTACTTGAGCGCCTGCGCGACCCGGGCGTCGGTGAACGGATCCTGGCTGCGCTTGAGCATCGCGCCGAAGTTCGGCCACTCCCACTTCGGCGGGATGATCAACTGGACGGCTGCGTTGGAGCGTTCGGTCTTGCCCGCGACCAGCGAGATGCTCGCCGCGTACTCGACCTGACCCGCCTTGAGCGCGTTGAGCCGGGCCGTGCCGTCCGCGATGGAGACGAGTTCGAGCTCGTCCAGGTACGGGCCGGCGCTGCCCCAGTAGTCGGGATTGCGCTTGAGCGTGGCGCCCTGTCCCACCCGGTGCTGCTGGAGGATGAAGGGGCCGCTGCCGGGGACGCTCGCGAAGTCCGTGGTGCCCGCCGGGATGATGAAGATGCCCTGGGTGAACACCAGGTCGAGGAATCCGTGCGGGCGCTTCATGACCAGGACGGCCGTGAGCTCGTCCTTGCGCTGGGACTTGGCCAGGTCGAGGTCGGCCAGCAGCGGGGCCTGGTTGGCCTTGGTGCCCACGTACGTGCTCAGCGTGAAGAGCACGTCGTCGATGGTGAGAGCCCGGCCGTCGCTGAACTTGACGCCGCTGCGCACCTTCAGCGTCCACTCCGTGCCGTCCGCGTTGGGCGTCAGGCTCTCGGCCAGCTGCATCTCCGTGCGGCCTTCGGCGTCGAGGACGCACAGCTCGTCGTAGATGGCGCGGGCCCGTACGTAGTCGATCGGGGTGTTCGCGGCCTTGAGCACGTTGGCGGTCTCGTTGCTGCCCCCGATGAAGGCGGCGCGCAGCTTGCCGCCGCGCTTGGGCTGGGCGGAGGGCTTGGCGTCCGCCGCGGGGGCCTTCGCGTCCGAACCGCAGGCGGTCAGCAACCCCGCCCCCGCGGCGCCCACGGTGATGCCGGCCGCCGTCCGCAGCAGCGTCCGTCTCGACAGCGTGGGCCTTGAGTCCGTCATGGTTCCTCCTAGTTCGCTTTCTGCGCTGGGCCGGGCGCGCGAGGAAGGTATCCATGTCAAACGTTCAAGCTCTGCGCAGCATTGAGCATGGGACCGGACGAACCGGGGGCACGCTCACTTCGGAGCAGACCGGCGCCGGACTGCGTGCGAATCTGCGCCGCATGACGATTCAACTTCAGGAGATGCCGACCGATTTCGACCGGGTGCTGTGTGTGGTCGCCCACCCCGACGACATGGAGTTCGGCGGCGCGGGCGCGGTGGCCGCGTGGACCTCGGCGGGCAAGCGGGTGGGGTACCTGCTGCTGACCCGCGGCGAGGCGGGGATCGACGGGATGGAGCCGTCGAAGGCGGCCCGGGTGCGGGAGGAGGAGCAGCGGCGCAGTGCGGGGATCGTGGGGGTGGACACGGTGGAGTTCCTGGACCATCCGGACGGCACGCTGGAGCACGGGCTGACGCTGCGGAAGGACATCGCGGCGGCGATCCGCCGGCACCGGCCGGAGCTGGTCGTCGGCTACAACCACCGGGACGCCACGCACACCCGCCGCTGGAACACGCCGGACCACCGCAACGCGGGCCGGGCGCTGCTCGACGCGGTGGGCGACGCGGGCAACCGGTGGATCTTCCCGGAGGCCGGGGATCCGTGGGGCGGGGTGCGCTACGTCGCCATGGTGGGCTCCCCCGAGCCGACCCACGCGGTGGACGTCACCGGCTCGGTGGACCAGGCGGTGGCCTCGCTGGAGGCGCACGAGGCCTACCTGGCGGCGCTGGGCGGCGGCGCCCCGGTCGATGTCCGGGCCCCGCTGACCGGGCTGTTCCGAGCGACCGGCGAGCGGTTCGGCGGCCGGATGTCGATCCCGTTCGAACTCGTGGTGGGCTGAGCGGCGCCCGCCGCGAACGGACCCCGCGGATGCGCAACTTTGGCCAGGCGGCGCGGACGGGACTCCCTAGGCTTCCCGGCATGGCTGCTATCCCTTACACGAAGTACGAGGACGTCGCACGCGCGCTGGAGTGGCTGACCGAGGCGTTCGGGTTCACCGAGCAACAGCGGTTCGCCCACCCGGACGGCCCGGTGTTCCACGCGGAGATGCTCACGCCCGCCGGCGATCCGGTGTACCTGGCCGGGCCCGGTGACGGCTACAAGTCGCCCGCCACCACGGGCCACCGCAGTGCGATGGTGTCGGTGGACGTCGAGGACGCCGACGCCCAGTACAAGCGGGCCGGGGCGGCCGGCGCCACGCTGGTCTTCCCGCCCACCGACACCCCGCAGGGCATGCGGATCTGCAAGGTGGAGGACCACGAGGGACACGAGTGGTTCTTCAGCCAGAAGCTCGCCACCGCCTGACGTCACCGGAAGGGGACCGAGAGACCGACACGGGGAAGCGGGCCGGGGGATCTCCCCCGGCCCGCTTCCCCGTTGTCCCGTGCGACCGGTCCGGCCGCTCCCCGAGGGGGCGGCCGGACCGGTGTGTCACCAGGTGATCGGCAGGGCCTCCAGGCTGTGGATGACCACGTTGCGCTTCCACGGCAGTTCGCTCTCCGGCACGGCCAGCCGCAGGCCCGGGAAGCGCCGGATCAGCGTGCTGATGCCGATCTGCATCTCCAGTCGGGCGAGTTGGGCGCCCACGCAGTGGTGGATGCCGTGCCCGAAGCTGGTGTGCGAACCCGGCTTGCGGGTGATGTCGAAGGTGTCGGGATCCTCCCAGACCAGGCCGTCGCGGTTGGCCGAGTTGGTGACGGCGATGACGCCGTCACCGGCCCTGATCAGCTCGCCGCCCACCTCGACGTCCTCGGTCGCGACTCGGATCAGGCCGCCGGCCGCGCCGCCGGGGATGTAGCGCAGCAGCTCCTCGACGGCGTCGCCGATCCGCCCCGGCTCGGCGCGCAGCAGCGCCAGCTGCTCGGGGTTGCGCAGCAGCACCAGGACGGCGTTGGCGAGCCGGTTCGCGGTGGTCTCGTAGCCGGCGACGATGAGGCCGCCGGCGAAGGAGATGAGTTCGCGCTCGGAGAGCCGGTCGTCGTTGTCGCGGGCGGCGATCAGGACGCCGAGCAGGTCGTCGGCGGGGACGGCGCGGCGCTCCTGGACCATCGCCGCCAGGTAGCCGATCAGGGCCTCGCGGGCGGCGACGGCCTCCTGCAGCGCGTCCGGGGAGGTCTTGAACATCAGGTCGGACCACTCGCGGAACCGGCCCTGGTCCTCGCGCGGGACGCCGAGCAGGTCGCCGATGGTGATGATCGGCAGCGGCCCGGACAGGGCGGACACGACGTCGCCCCCCGGGCCGTCCTTCTCCATGGCGTCCAGCAGCTCGTCGACGGTGTGCTGGATGCCGGGGCGCATGGCCTCGATGCGGCGCACCGTGAAGGCCGGGGCGACGAGCTTGCGCAGCCGGGTGTGGTCGGGCGCGTCCTTGCTCACGATGGACTCGGGGTCGCCCTCGACACCGGGCATGAAGCGGGGGGCTCCGGGGCGGGTGGCCGCCTGGCGGCTGAACCGCGGGTCGCTGAAGACGGTACGGACGTCGTCGTAGCGGGTGACGATCCAGGCGGGGTCGCCGCTGGGCAGGGCGACCGGGCAGACCGGCTGCTCCTCGCGCAGGCGGGTGTACTCGGGCGACGGGTCGAGCGCGGACCGGATCGGGAACGGGAACGGGCAGCGCTCGACGCTCCCGTCGGTGGCGGTCGGGTGGTCTTCGGGCAGCCGGTTCACGCCGGCTCCTTTCGGGTTCGCGGGAGCGGGGTGCGCCCGGGCTCGGTGGTCGGAGGGGGGAGTCCGCGGCCGGAGGCCGCCACGGGCCGGCACGGGCAGGGCCGGGGCGGGCAGGACCGGGGCGGGCAGCAGCGCCGGGGAGGGCGCCCGGTCACCAGGTGACCGGCAGCTCGTGGACGCCGTGCACGAACATGTCCGTGCGGAACGGGACGTCGTCCAGCGGGACGGCGAGCCGCAGGGTGGGAATCCGGGCGAACAGCGTGGACCACAGGACCTGCAGCTGGAGACGGGCCAGCAGCTGGCCCAGGCACTGGTGCAGGCCGAAGCCGAAGCCGAGGTGCTCCTGCGCCTCCGGGCGGCCGAGGTCGAGGCGGTCCGGGTCGGGAAAGACCCGCTCGTCCCGGTTGGCCGAGGAGAGCACCACGACGACGCCCTCACCGGCCCGGATGGTCTGCCCGCCGACCTCGACGTCCTCGGTCGCCGCGCGGCGCAGCCCGTAGTCGATGACCGTCTGGTGCCGCAGCAGTTCCTCCACCGCGCCGGGGACCAGCCCGGGATCCTTCACGAGCTCGGCGAGTTGCCCGGGGTGCCGGAGCAGGAGCAGGGTGCCGACGCCGATCTGGTTGGCGATGGTCTCGAATCCGGCGATCATCAACAGGGTGGCGATGCCGACGAGTTCGTCGTGCGTGATGCCGTCCTGGTCGAGCCGGGCGGCGGCCCGGCCGAGCAGGTCGTCGGTCGGGGCCGCGGTCTTGTCGCGGACCAGCCGGTCCAGGTACGCGCGCAGCTCGTCGCGGACGACCTGGCGGCGGGCCGGCGGCGCCGACTGGTCGCCGATGACCTGGGTGCAGTCCTGGAAGAACTCGCGGTCCCGGTAGGGCACTCCGAGCAGTTCGCAGATCACCAGGGTGGGCAGGGGCAGGGCGATCGCCTGGACCAGGTCCGCGGAGTTGCCGCCGCTCAGCAGGGTGTCGACGAGTCCGTCGACGATGTCCTGGATCGCGGGGCGCAGTTGCTCCAGCCGCTTCATCCGGAACTCGCCGACGATGGTGCGGCGCAGCCGGGCGTGGTCGGGCGGGTCCATCCGGATGAACGTCCCCGGGCCGGGCGGCCGGACGGTCATCCGGGCGGGGAACCCTTCCCGGGAGAAGTCCGAGCTGAAGCGGTGGTCGGCCAGGACGGCGCAGGCGTCGGCGTGGCCGGTGACCAGCCACACCTCGCTGCCGTCGAAGTCCAGGGTGGTGCGGAAGACCGGCTGCTCCGCCCGCAGCTGCGGGTAGACGGGTGCCGGATCGAGCGGGCAGGTGCGGGGTACGGGGTACGACGCGGGCGGGGTCGAGGCATCCAACGGGCGGGTCCCTCCTCGTCCAACGGGGCGGCTGCCGGGCGGGGTTGCCCGGCAGCCATCCTCATCGTCGGCCGTTCGGGAGTCTGCTCAACTTTGTGCTGGCAGGCCCGGCCCGGCGGATCACGCGACGTCGTAGTCCAGCGTGTACTCGGCGTTGCCGGCCTCCTCGTGGGTGGCGGTGAAGCCGCCGCTGCCGGTCAGACCGGACAGTTCGCCGGTTCCGGAGCCCGGTACGACCGTCCACGTCACCACGGCGCCGGTACCGGTCAGTTCGCCGGTGTGCTGGAGCACGAAGCTGCCGGAGCGGCCATCCAGCAGTCCGGTGATCTGCTCCAGGCCGACGAAGGTGGTGGACTCGTCACTGCGGTAGAACATCACGTACTCCTGGACGCCCTCCCCCTCGATGGAGCCGGTGTAGGAGTACTCGATGGCGGAGCGGGTCAGCTTGCGGCCGTCGGCCTCGGTGAATTGCTGCTCGTCCCAGCTCTTCAGGACGCGGGTGCCGGTGGCGTTGCTCATCTTTCGAATCTCTTCTCAGCAGAGGGTCATCGAACAGTGGCGATGTCACGCGGAGGCGGCATCGTCCGGCTCTCCAGCATGCCCGGAGTCCTCCCGGCCCGCGAACCAGTCGCGCATTCCGCCCTCGATCCCGGCGACCTGGCGCCAGATCAGACCGTCCTTCAGGACGTAGGCGCCGAAACCGAGTTCACGTTCGCCGCGCACGCTCATCAGGGCGCGCATGAAGATGGTGTCGTCGGTGTGCGTGTACTCCAGGAGCTGCTCGTAGCGGGCCTGGATGTCCATGTAGCGGCCGAAGGTGTCGCCGATCTCCTTGATGCCGGTGAGCACGCCCTGGAAGCGGACCACCACGGCGTCGGGGTGGTAGGTCTCGAGGAGTCCGTCGAGGTCCTTGTTCTGCAGGCAGTCGATCTGGCGGACGAAGATCGGGTGGCAGCCCGAGAGGTCCAGCTTCTCCATGGTCTTCTCCTTGTGTGATCGGGTGGGTGGGGATGAGCTCGGGTGCGCCGGGGGGTCAGGACCGGACGGGGACGTCCAGCCGGCCGCGGATCAGGGCGAACAGTTCGCCCGGTGCCTGCTTGAGGTAGAAGTGGTCGCCGTCCACGACCCGCAGGTCGAATCCGCCGCGCGTGGTGTCCCGCCAGGCGGCCATCTCGTCCGCCTCGACCTCGGGGTCGGCGCGGCCGACGACCGCCGAGACGTCGCAGGCGAGCAGGCCGCCGGGCAGGGGGGTGTACGTCTCGTTCACCTCGAAGTCGGCCCGCAGGCCGGGGGTGAACGCGTTCAGCAGCTCGGGGTGCGCGAGCACCTCGGGCGGTGTGCCGCCCATGCGTGCGACGGCGGCGGTGAACTGGTCCGGCGGCAGGTCGTGCAGCCGGGCGCGGCGGGACGGCAGGTGCGGGGCCCGGCGGGCCGAGACGAACAGGTGGCGCGGCTCTCCCCAACCGCGTGCCGCGAACTCCCGGGCCACCTCGTAGGCGAGGGCGGCCCCCAGGCTGTGCCCGAACAGTGCGTACGGCCGGTCGAGCAAGGGCAGCAGACCGTCGCACAACGGGCCGATGATATCCGTCATCCGGCGCAGCGGCTGCTCCCTGGCGCGCGATTCCCGGCCCGGGAGAAGGATCGGCCGGACGTCCACGTCCTCTCCGAACTCCCGTTGCCAGGAACGGAATCCAGCCGGACCGCCGCCTGCGTGCGCGAAGCAGAACAGCCGTACCCCGGCGTCCGGGGCCCCGCGCGCCTCCGCGGTCCATCGTCCCGTCACGGTGCTCGCCCTCCTGTCCTCGGCCGGCCCGGTCACGCGGCCAGCAGGATGCTGGTGTCGATGCCCCCGAAGCCGAAGCCGTTCGAGAGCGCGTACGAGAGGTCCGCCGGCCGGGCCGCGCGGCCGACGAACCGCAGCCCCGGGTCGATCGGCCGGTGCAGATTGACGTTGGGGTGGACGAAGCCCCCGCGCAGCTGGAGCACGGTGGCGACCGCCTCCACCACGCCGGCCGAGTAGAGGCAGTGCCCGGTGAGTGCCTTGGTCGCGTTGATCCACGGCCCGCCGGGCCCGCCGCCGAAGACCTGCTGGAGCGCGGCCGCCTCGGTGTGGTCGCCGAGCGCGGAGCCGGTGCCGTGCGCGTTGACGTAATCCACCTCCGCCGGCGCGAGGCCCGCCATCCGCAGCGCGGCCGTCATGACCTGCGTCTCGCCCCGCTCGTCCGGGTCGGCCTGGCTGTTGCCGTCCAGGGCGAGCCCGTAGCCCGCGATCCGCGCGAGGACGGGCGCGCCGCGGCCGCGGGCCGACTCCTCGGTCTCCAGCACCAGTGCCCCGCAGCCCTGGCCGGGAACGAATCCCGAGCGGTCCTCGTCGAACGGGCGGCAGACCTCCTCCGGTGCCAGCCCCTCCGGGCCCGCGGTCATCGCGCCCAGGTTGACCAGCGCCTGCCGTTCCAGCGAGGAGAGCTCGGCGAGGGCGCCGACCACCAGGCAGGCGTCCACCGCCCCCAGGGCCAGCAGCCGGGCCGCGGTGATGATGCCGACGTTGCCGCTCGCCGAAGCCCCGCCGACCGTGCATCCCTCCCCGGTGATGCCCAGCACCTGGCTGAGGACGCCGAGATGGTCGGTGTCGAGCAGGTGCAGCGCGGCCCTGGCCGGGACGTACGCACCGCTCGCCGCGAGTTTCGGGTACAGCCGCTCGGCGTAGCCGGTGGTCAGGTTGTGCCCGGCCACCACCAGGCCGGTACGGCCGGGGGCCGGGCTGCCCTCCGTACCGAGGCCCGCCTGGAGGTGTGCCTGGACGGCGGTGGCCACCGCGACCTGGACCCCGAGGGGGGCCCGGCCCGCCGTGCGCACGGCGCCGGACCGCAGCCCGGCGGGCAGGCCGGGGACGGCGTCCAGGGCGGCCCGGAGGCCGAAGTCCGCAAGGTCGGCCGAGACGGACGGCTCGTGCGGTCCCGCCGCCGCCCGCCGGGTGATCCCGCTGCGGCCCGCGCGCAGGGCCTGCTCGAAGGCCTCCGCGCCGGCCGCGACCGCGGTGTGCACCCCCATGCCCGTGATGACCACGGAGGCGGCGGCGGTCACGGGCGGTACGTCCGCATCAGGTCCACCAGGGCCCCGAGGTCGGGCAGCCCCTGGAACTCGGCCACCGGCACGTCCAGTCGCAGTTCCTCCAGGGTCAGGGTGACCACCTCGGCGCGGTCGATGCTGTTGCAGCCCAGGTCGGCCATCGAGACGTTCCGGGTGACCTGGGCCGGGTCGACCTCGGGGACGACGGCGACGATGTGACGCCGCAGGGTGTCCAGGACCGTGTACTCGTCGTACTCGCCCATCAGTGTCCTCTCGGGGTGCGGGTCAGCGCCACGCGTAGCGCCGGTGGTAGTCCTCCACGCCGGTGAGCACGAGCAGTTCGCCCGGCCGGCCGGCGTGGTCGAGGTAGTCGGACCAGTCCTCGATCCGGATCCGGCGCTCGCGCTCGGGGACGAGGCAGGCGCGGGTCTCCTTCAGCAGCCGGGCGTACTCCTCGAAGCCGATGTCGCGCCGGGCCGCAAGCCGCTCGCCGATGCGCAGCGCGCCGAGCGCCCGCCCGGATTCGGGGGTGATCACACCGCTCAGGAACTCGGAGGCGCAGCCGGAGCCGTACGCGAACAGGCCGACCCGCTCGGGCCGGTCGCAGGGCGCGGTGTCGATGGTGGAGGCGAGCGCGAGGTAGAGCGAGCCGGAGCAGAGGTTGCCGACCACCCGGGGGTAGGTCAGCGAGGGCGCGACGCGGCGGGCGAAGTCCGTCTCGATCGCGGCGGGTCGCGCCTCGCCGTGTTCGCGCATCATCTTGCGGTGGCCGGCCCGGACCAGCCCGGCGAACGGGGTGTGCATCACCAGCCGGTCGAACGTGCCCGCGAAGTCCGCGCCCTCCACCCGGTCGGTGTAGTCGGCGAAGCTGCGGGCGAGGCAGTCGAGATAGGCGAAGAGCGAACGGTCGGCGTCCGCGATGTCGAGGGTGGGCAGCGGTCGGGCGGAGTCCAGGGTCTCGTAGCTGTGCAGGCCGTAGGCACCCGGGTCGATGGTCATGATCCGGGGGCCGTCGCCCAGCAGGACGGCCGCCGCGCCGTGGCCGGTGGCGGCCTCCGCGTACTCGGCGTACTCGTCCACCACGGCCACGTCGGTGGCGATGACCAGCGCCTTGGCCCCCGGGGAGCGGCCGGAGGCGAGGTAGCCGGCGGCCAGTTGCACCGCGCCGGTCGCCGCGTAGCAGGCCTGCTTGGCCTCCATCACCCGGCAGGAGCGGGAGAGTCCGAGGTAGTCGTGGACGTAGGAGGCCACCGATTTGCTGTAGTCCACCCCGGACTCGGTGGAGGTGACGAGCAGTTCGATGCGGCCGCGCTCGTCCGGGTCCAGTGCGTCGACCAGCGCCTTGGCACTGTTGACGGCGTTGGTCACCGGATCCTCGAAGGGCAGGCCGACCGAGCGGCGCTCCATCATCAGGTTGCCGAGCCGGGCGGGGTCCAGGCCGCGGCCCGCGAAGAGTTCGGGCAGGGCGATGCCGGCCAGGCCGGCGTACACGTTGAGCGCTTCGATCCCGATCACGCCGACCGCCCCCGGCTCAGGTGGTCGATGAGGCCGTCGATGTCCGGGACGGCGCTGAAGTTCGACATCGGCTCGTCGATGCCGAGGCGCCGGGTGACGCCCAGGATGATCTCGACCCGGTCCACCGAGTCGGCGCCCAGGTCCCTCAGGTGCTTGTCCCCGGTGATCTCCTCCGGTGGCAGGGTCGGCAGGATGCCGCGGATCACCTCGCGCAGCGCCTGCTCGGCCCTGGCCCGGGCGGCCCCTTCCGTCGTGCGCATTGCGCCGTCCACGCCGTCCACGCCGTCCTCCACGCCGGTCACCGTGCCTCCTCGGGGTCCCACAGCACCCGCTGGGTGCTGACGGCTATCAGGTCCGCGCTGTGTGCGTCGCGCACCACGACGTCGACGATCTCCTCGCCGGCGTCGGACCGTGCGGCCCGGACGGTGACACCGATCTCGAACTCGCTGTCGGGGTCGGCGTTGCCGACGTAGCACAGCTGCTGGTCGATCACCCTCCGGTGCAGGAACGCCCGATCGCTGCGGCCCAGTTCGCGCCACTGGCGCAGCACGGCCTGGTCGACGAAGGAGAAGTAGGACGCGAAGTAGACGAGTCCGACCCCGTTCAGGTCGCGGGTGATGTCGATGCCGTACCGGGTGGTGAAGCCCTCGGCGACGGTGCGGTACTCCCGCGCGGGGTCCTCGCAGAAGGTCAGCAGCGACCGGGCGCGGCCGTAGACCGGCCGGGGTGAGTACTCCTCGGGCAGGGCCGGCAGCCGGGTGTGGTGGAAGTCCGGCGGCGAGGCGGGCATCAGGCCCCGGTTGCTGTCGGCGTCGCGGCGGCTGACCCAGCGGTTGAAGTTCTCCACGTGCAGGCAGCCGGGGGCGGGGCCGCGGTGGAAGGCGGCCGGGTCCCAGGGCTCCGGCGGGGTGCCGGCCGCGGCCGTCCGGGAGATCCGGTGGACGGTCAGCACCGACTCGCTGCCGAAGTCGAAGGAGCGGGAAAGTACGTCGAGTTCGTCGCCGAAGGTGGGGCTGCGCAGGTGGAAGTCCCGGCTGCCGCGCACCCGGTAGTAGAAGAAGGCGAGGTACGCGGGCCGGCCCTCGGCGTTCCTGGCCGCGAGGACGTCGGTGTCGCAGAGGGCGCCGACCGTCTCCCAGGTCCAGTCGCCGATCCGGCCGAGGAACAGGGAGTTGTGGCCGCACATGGCGGGTGAGACGGTCACCCTGCGGCGGACGGTGCCGGTGTCCAGCACCTGGAAGGCAGGTGCCACGGCGGGTGTGACAGCGGGTGTCATCGGGTGGCCTCCGGTCGGCCGGCCGCGTCGACCGCGGCCAGGAAGTCGTCGAGCACCTCGTTGAAGCGCCCGGCGGCGGTGAGGCTGGGGAAGTGGCCCGCGTCCTCGAACTCGCGGTAGCGGACGTCGGGCAGGGTGCCGTGCAGCAGGTGGCCGGTCTTCAGCGGGACCACCGTGTCGTGCCTGCCGTGCACGATGAGCGACGGCACGGCCAGGCCCGCCAGCTTGGGCAGCAGGTTCGGGGAGGCGTCGAACTCGTCGAGATAGCGCAGCCCGATCTGGGCGTTCAGGCTCTCGCAGCGCAGCAGCAGCTCCTCGTACCGCTGCCGGTGCGCCGCGATCGGCTCGGTGCCGGGCTCGGCGAGCAGGTGGTCGAAGTCCTCCCGGGCGACGAGCGCGAGGCGGTTCATCTCGCCCTGCCGGTTGCCCACCTTGTACGACCCTCCGATCAGGGTCAGCGAGGCGACCTCGCGCGGGTGGCGCAGCGCGTAGGACATCGCGGGCAGCGCCCCGAACGAGGCGCCGCCGAGGTGCACCGGCCCCCGGACGTCCAGGGCGTCGAGCGTTCGGCGCAGCAGGTCGGCCAGGCCCTCAACGGAGAGGTCGGCGGCGGCCGTCGTCGATCCGACGCCCGAGTGGTGCACGCAGATCACCCGGTGGCGGGCGGCCAGCCCGGCGAACTGCGGGCCGAAGAAGCCCGCGCCGATGTTGAAGGGGTGCAACAGGACCAGCGCAGTGCCCTCGCCCGCGGTGAACACCTCCACGTCGCCCTCGCTGAGCGCGACCAGGTGCCTGCGTACGTCCGGCTGGTACTCCCGCAGGACGGCGAGGTTCTCGTTCAGCGGCTGGTGGCCCTCGTCCATCGCGGCCCGGACGTCGGCGGGGATGGCGGCGGCCGGGTGGTAGACGGCCGTCGCCGGGTGCTCGGCGGCGCCCCGCGCGTCGACCGGTACGAGCTCCGGGGCCGGGCCGCCGTCGCGGTACAGCGCGGCCAGCCGGCGGCCGGCCCGCGCCGCCCGGTCGGCCCCGAGGCCTACCGGCACGGCCAGACGGATCAGCGCGGCGGCGTCCGGGCCGGTGGACAGGTGCGGCGCGGCCCGGACCCCGGTGTGGCGGTAGATCCACGCCAGTTGGTCGGCCACCGGGTTGGCGGACCCGGCGGACCCGGGCAGCCGGGCCGCTTCGAGCAGCACACAGTGGCCGCCGGCCTCCCGTACCGGCAGCCCGGCGTCTGCGAGTACCTGCCGGAGCACGCGGACCGCCTCCATCCGTCCGGCCACCAGTGCGGCGGAGCGCTCGCGGTCGGCGAGGGCCGCCGCGATCAGCCGGCGCTGGGCGACGCCCGGCTCGCGGCCGCGCCGCATGACGTCCTCGTGCAGCAGGGCGGCCAGCGCGCTGTCGTCGGTGGCGACGATCCCGCCGAGGTCGATGCCGTGGTCCTTGGACAGGCCGAGGGTGACGGCGGTCGCGAGGCCCAGGATCTCCTCGGCGACCTCCCACGGCTTGCGGCCCCGCTCGCCGTCCTCGTGCTCCGCGACGAAGGCGGCGTTCTCCAGCACCCGGGTCGCGTCCAGCACGAGCGGCACCCGGTGGGCGTCCGCCACGGCCCGGACCCGGCGCAGGTTCGCCAGCGACAGCGGGAGCCCGCCGAGCGCGTTGGTGCTGGTCTCGACGCAGACGAAGGACACCGTGCCGGGATGGGCGGCGAGCGCCCGGTCGAGGTCCTCGGCGTCCAGGTCCCCCCGGAAGAGCGGCTTTCCGTCCGCAGTGCCGGCCGCCCGGACCGCCAGCGGTGCGAAGCCGTGCTCGATCTGGTTCAGCGCCCAGGTCGGAAAGAGCTCGTTCTGTACCACGAGCCCCCGCCGGCCGGGCCAGGCCCGGCAGAGCAACGCCTCTGCGGAGCGGCCCCGCAGGGTCGGGACGACGTACCGGAAGGGCAACAGGCCCGCCAGGTCGTCGGCCGGTCCGGTGCGGGCCTCGGCCTGCGCGCGCAGGGCGGCCATGCCCTCGGCCACGTACGCGGTGTCGAGTTCGGTCCAGGAGTCGGTGACGAGGTCGAAGTCGGCCTCGCCGGAGGCGAGCAGCAGCGGGTTGTACCCGTGCGCGGCCAGCCGGCGCTCCCGGACTGCGACGGCTTGGGCGTCCGGCAGTACGGCCTGGGAGGCGACGGCGGGGCCCGGCGGGGCGGGCACGGGGGGCGCGACCTGCGCCGGCCCCGCGAATCGGCGGGCGGCCGGAGGACGGGCCGCCGACACCTCGGGGTTGGCGATCATCAGGATGAGCTCGCCGACATCGGTCGGCTCGCCGTCGGACGGCCGGCACAGGTAGACGGGCAGGTTGACGGGCCGGAACTTGTTCTTGAAACGGAAGTTCCCCTCACCGGTGAACACTCCGGTGGACCGCAGCTCGGCCAGCGCCTGCTCGGCCACCGGGTCGGCGTTCTCCGATGCGCACAGCCGCACGCCCAGGCTGGCCCCGAAGCTGAACATCGTGATGCCCTCCGAGGCGAGCAGCTGCACGATCCGCACGATGGTGAACTCCAGGCCCCCCATCGGCGTCTGGTCGGAGTAGAACTCCAGGTCCAGCAGGTAGCCGTTCTCGGAGGGGATCCGGGTCACGATGACCGCGCTGCGCAGCTCGTTCGCGGCGTACGTCAGGAACATCCGGTGGCGCTGCGCGAGCAGCCCGCGGCTGATCTCGTCGCGCACGGTGAACACGTACGGATTGACCATGTCCTTGGTGGCGCACCAGCCGTCGATCAGCCCGGCGACCGCGGCGTCGGTGGCCGGATCGGAACCGACGAGGTACTCGGCGACCGCGGCCCCGGGCATCCGCTCGAAGCGCTGGACCATGTACCGCAGCCGCCGCATCCGGGGGCCGGTCAGGGTGAACTCGCCTATTTCCTCCATCCGTTGGACCACGCCGAAGGGGGTGGCCGAGAACGGGCGCCCGGCGGCCTCCTCCAGACGGATCATGGAGAGCAGGTTGGGTTTCAGGCCGTGGCGCTCGGCGTGCTCGGTGTACTCGGCGGTGAGCTGCGGGAGGTCCTCCTTTGAGCCGACATAGCTCCACGCCAGCAGCGAGCCGTCCCGCTGGGAGAAGTTGAAGTAGGCGCCGCGGGCCGAACCGAGGAAGATCAGCGGAGCGATGTCCCGGCCGGGCAGGCCGCCCTCCTTGGCGTGCCGGCGGTCGAGCTCCGCGATCACCGCGGCGATCTCCGGATGGCTCTCCAGCTCGCGCTTGCGCACCACGGCCGGACCGGCCGCGGGCGGCTCGGCCGCCAGGTCAGGGGCCGGCCGCCCGGACGGCGTTGCGGCCTGCAGGTCCACCGCGCCGGCGCCGTGGGCCGAGGTCAGGTGGTCCGCCAGCGCGCCCACCGTGGGGTGGTCGAACAGCAGGGACTTGCGCTGCGGACCGAAGCGCCGCTCCAGGGCCGCGACGACCCTGAGCATGTCGAAGGAGGTGAAGCCCTGGTCGGCGAAGCTCGTCCCGTCCTCCACCGGGCGCTCGGCCGTCGTCTCGATGAACCGGGCGAGCTGTCGTGCCGTCAGGCCGGGGCCATCGGCGGCGTCGGCGGGTACGGGGGCGGGGGCTTCGGCGGGGGCGAGCGCCGGCTCCTCGCGCGGCTCCGGGTCCGGGCGCCGCGCCCGTACGGGGGGAGGCTGGTGGCCGGCCTGTCCGGGGACCTGTCCGGGGAGGGCGGCGAGGGCGGCGGCGACGCAGGCACTCAGGCGGTCGACCGAGTCCTGTTCGTAGAGCTCGACCGCCTTGAGGTCCAGGGCGTAGGTCTCGTTGAGCAGCCGGACCAGGTCCATCCGGAAGATCGAGTCCAGCCCCAGCTCTCCGAAGGACTGATCGGCCGGCAGCTCGTCCTCCGGTGCCCCGAGGATGTCGGAGAGCAGCGAGGTGACGGTCCGGCGGACCTCCTCCAGCGGAACGCCGGGTCCGGCGGCGGGCGTGAGGGCGGCGGCAGGAGCAGGGGTGACGACGGTGGTGACGGAGGTGGTGACGGAGCTCGTGTCGCCGGGCGTCGGCCCAGTGGTCGGGGCCGGAGCCGGGATCCGCACCGGGACGGGCCGAACTGCCGGGGCCTCGGGCCCGCCGAGAGGGGCCAGTTTCACCCGTTCCCGGGAGGGCGACGACGGCGAGGACGGTGACGATTCGATGGTGGCCTCCAGGCTCGGTTGCGGTGCGTCGCCGGGCGCGAACCAGTGGCGGGTTCCGGCGAACGGGACGGAGGGCAGCGGGGTGCGGCGCGGCAGCGGCCCGGCCCACAGGCGGGTCCAGTCGACCGCGCCGCCCTCGGCCCAGGCCCGCGCCAGCCCGTCGACGTCCCCGTACTCCTCCGCGGCCGGGGCTCCCCGGCGGGCCGTACCCCGGTGGGCCCCGGCCGGGCTGCCGCCCTTGGCGGCCTCGCGGAGCCCGCGGACCAGCTCGGCGCGGTCGCGCACCACCAGGGCGAGGCGCTCCTGCCACTCCTCGCGCCCCGTCTGCAAGGTACGGGCGACCGAGGCGAGTTGTGGTTCACGCCGCTCCACGTGATCGGCCAGCAGGCCCGCGTACTCGTCCAGTTGGGCTGTGGAGCGAGCGGACAGCACCACCAGCCGCGGGCTGCCGTCGTCTGCGGCGGCGGGCTCGGGCGGGTACGACTCCAGCACCACATGGGCGTTGGTGCCGCCGAAGCCGAAGGAGCTCACCCCGGCCCGCCGGACGGGAACGCCGTCCGCGCCGGCCAGGCCGTCCCACCGGACCGGCCGCCCGTCCGCGATCCGCAGCGGTGTGCCGGCCAGCCGGATGTGCGGGTTGAGCCGGTCGAGGTGCAGGTGGGGCGGGAGTTGCCCGTGCTCCATGCCGAGCAGCACCTTGAGCACCCCGGCGATGCCCGCCGCCGCCTCCAGGTGACCGATGTTGGTCTTCACGGACCCGATCGCGAGGTGCGTCCGGTCGGGCAACTCCCGCCCCCGGTCGGCGTACAGGGTCGCCAGGGCCTGCTTGACGCCCTCTATCTCCACCGGGTCGCCGAGGCTCGTGCCGGTGCCGTGCGCCTCCAGGTAGGTCAGGAGGTCAGGGTCGGTGCCGGCCGCGCGGTGCGCCCGTACCAGGACCCGCGCCTGTGCCTCGGGGTTGGGTGCGGTCAGCGAGGCGCCGCGGCCACCGTGGCCCACCGCCGTCCCGGTGACGACGCCGTAGACGTGGTCTCCGTCGGCGAGCGCGCGGTCGAGCGGCTTGAGCAGGACCACCCCGCACCCCTCGCCCCGGACGTAGCCGTCCGCGTCCGCGTCGAAGGTCTTGCAGCGGCCGTCCGCGCTGAGCATCCCGGACTGCTGGAAGGAGCTGAACAGCGCCGGGCTGAGCAGCACGTTGACACCGCCGACCAGGGCCTGTTCGCACTCCCCCGCCGCCAGCGCGCCGACCGCCCGGTGGATGGCCACCAGCGAACTCGAGCAGGCGGTGTCCACGGACTCGCTCGGGCCGCTCAGGTCCATCAGGTACGAGACCCGGTTGGCGAGGATGGCGTGCGCGACACCGCTGGCGCTGTGGGCCTCGACCGGGGCCGCGTCCCTGCCGAGCAGGTCGGCGTAGTCGGAGGTGGAGACACCGGCGAACAGGCCCGTCGCCGTCCCGGCGAGGTCGGCGGGACGGTGGCCGGCGTCCCAGACGGCCCGCCAGGCGGTCTCCAGGAACAGCCTCTGCTGGGGGTCCATCAGGGCGGCCTCGCGGGGGGCGATGCCGAAGAAGCGGGCGTCGAAGCGGCTCACGTCGGCCAGGAAGCCGCCTCGGAACGCGGCGGCGCCGGGGGCCCGGGCGAGGTCCGTACGGTCCTGCGGCACTCGCGTCACCAGGTCCCGCCCGGCCAGCAGGTGATCCCAGAACTCCGTGGTGCCGGCGGAGCCGGGCATCACGGCCGCCATACCGACCACCGCGACCGCGAACGGCCGCGTGGCGGACTCGGACGACGGCTGTACGGCCTCGGGGGTTGGGGTGGGCCCCGTCACGGACGCCGGCTCCGTCGGGGGCTCCGGCGCGGACGAGGTCACCGGCACGGCCTCGGGTTCGGGTTCCGGCTTGGGCTCCGGCTCGGGCTCCGGCTCGTGTTCCGGCTCCGCCGCGGCTGCGGGCCGGTGCCGTGCCGACACTTCGGCGGCGTGATGGCGGCCCAGGTGGATGGCGAAGGAGGCCAGGTCGGGGCACTCGAAGAGGACGGTCGGCAGCAGGTCCAGGCCGTAGAACTCGTTCACCTCGTTGATCAGCTCGGTCAGCGTGATGGAGTCGAAGCCGAGTTCCAGCAACTGGGCGTCCAGGTCGACCTCTTGGGGGTCGACCAGCAGGAATCCGGCGGCCATCGCACGCAGTTCGCGTTCCACTTCGGCCGGGGGCGGCCCGCCGGGGGCTACGGCGTCCGACCGGACGGCGACCGGAGCGACCGGGGCGACCGGGGTTACCGGAGCGACCGACTCGACGGGCTCCGCCGACCGGACCGGGCGCTGGACGACCGTGACCCGTACCTCCTGACCGCCCGCGGCCAGGTCGAGCGCCCGCAGACCGTTGGCCGTGCTCATCGGCGCCATGTCCCAGCGCCGCGCGAGGAGTTCGCGGGTTGCGGTGTCCACGCTCATACCGCCGTCCTCCCACAGCGGCCAGGCGATCGAGACGGTGTGCCCGGCCCGGAGGCCGGCCGCCTGCCGCTGGGCCCGCTGCTCGGCGAACTCGTCCAGGAAGGCGTTGGCATAGGCGTAGTCGAGCTGTCCGGGGTTGCCGCTGTAGGCCACCACGGAGGAGTAGAGGACGAAGAAGTCGAGCGGCTGGCCGATCGTCGCCTCGTCGAGCGCGAGCACCCCGGCCGTCTTCGGGGCGAGCACGGCATCGAGGTCCGCCCGGCTCTTGGCCACCGCACGGGAGTCGCGGGTGACCCCGGCCGCGTGCACGACGCCGCGCAGCGGGCCGTACCGCGAGACGGCGTCGGCGACCAGCCGGTGGGCCTCGGCGGCGTCCGAGACGTCGGCGCGCAGGTACCGGACGGTGCCGGGGCCGCCCCGGTCCAGCTCCTCCACCAAGTGCCGACGCCGGGCGTCCAGTTCGGAGCGGCCCGCGAGGAGGACGGTCACCCGCTCACGGGAGGTCAGGAGCCGCGCGGTGTGCAGGCCGAGCGGCCCGGCGCCGCCGGTGATCAGGTAGACGCCGTCCGGGCTCGGCCGCAGCTCCGCGGAGTGCGGGGGGACGAAGTCCAGCAGCACTCTGACCTGCCGCTCGCCGTTGCGGTGGCGGACCTCGGCGGCCGCTCCCGGCCGGCACCCGGCCAGTTCCGCCAGCAGTCGCGCGGCCCGGAGCCGCGGCGGCGCCACCGCGTCGGCGCCCTCGAACGCGACGCGGGCGGCGCCCAGTCGGCTGTGCTCCAGCGTCAGGCTGCGCAGCGCGGCGCCGACCGCCGCGTCGTAGGGGCGCGAGGACGGCGTGGGGGCGGTGAATCCGTAGACCACCCGCAGGTCGCTCGGGGCGCCGGTCCGGGCGAGCAGGGCGGTGGTGAGGCCGACCAGCGAGTGGAAGCCTCGGTCGAGGCTGCCGGGCAGGTCGTCGCTGCCCTGGCCGGCCGGCTTCTCGGGGGCGCAGAGGATCAGGGCGTCCGGTTCCAGGCCCCGACCGGCGAGGTCCGCGACGAGGCGCGTGCACTGCTCCCGGTCCGCGGGCGCCAGCCGGTAGCCGCCGTCCTCGGTCCGGGCGAATTCCGGGGCCGGGGTCAGGACGACGGCCCGTACCCCGGCCGCGGCAAGCTGCTCGGCCAGGGCCTCGGTCAGCCCCGGCCCCTCGGCGGCGACCAGCGCGAGGCGCGGCCCCGGGGTGCCGGACGCGGCGACCGGTTCCGGCGCGTTCTCCCAGGCCGGGCGGGCGAACCGGACCAGGGCCGCCTCCTCCGGGGCCGGGCCGGCCGGCGGGACCGGCAGGTCGTGGCCCCCGGCGCGCTGTTCGCCGTCCTGCCTACTGTGGTGCCCGGCGTCCTGTTCGCCGTCGGCGAGCCAGTAGCGGGCGCGGTCGAAGGGGTAGGTCGGGAAGGCGGCGCGCCGCGGCCGGGGGCCGGACCACAGGAGCGGCCAGTCCACCTCCGCCCCGGCCGGCCACGCCTGGGCGGCCGCCACCCGGTCGTCCCCCCGCCAGCGCGGTACGCCGGTACGGACGGCGGTGCCGGCGTGGACCCCGGGGGCCTGCCGCCCATCGGCGAAGGACCGCAGGCCCTCGGCGAGGGCGGGCACGCTGCCGGCGACCACGGCGAGCCGCTCGGTCAGCTCCCGGCGCCCGGTCTGGCTGGTCCAGGCGAGCGAGCGCAGCGACGGCCCGTCGGTGTCGGCCGAGCGAGCCCCGTCACTCAAGTAGTCCGCTACCTGCCCGGCGAGCACGGTCAGCCGTTCCTTCGTCCGGGCGGACAGCAGGAACACCTCGTCGTGCACCCCGGGTTCGGCCCCGACGTCCGCCGGAGCGCCTGCGTCCGGGTACTCCTCCAGCACCAGGTGGACGTTGGCCCCGCCCGCGCCGAACGAACTGACGCCCGCCCTGCGCGGGTACGCGGTCACCTGCCCGTCGAGGTGCAGCTCGGGCCGCGGCCACGGGGCCGCCTCGGTCAGCGGGAGGAACGGCGACGCGGCGAAGTCGATCTTCGGGTTGACCCGGTCCAGGTTCGCACTCGGATACAGCATGCCGTCCCGGAGCTGGAGCAGGACCTTGGTCAGCCCGGCGATGCCCGCCGCGCCCTCCAGGTGGCCGATGTTGGCCTTCACCGAGCCGATCGCGACCGGCGGGCCGACCTGGCCGGGGCCGCGCGCCGCGTCCGGGCCGGAGCCGAAGGCCCGTGTGAGTGCCGCCACTTCGATCGGGTCGCCCAGTGCGGTGCCGGTGCCGTGTGCCTCCACGTACCCCACGGTGCGCGGGTCGACTCCGGCCTCCTCCAGCGTCCGGGCGACCAGCGCGGCCTGCGCGTTGGGGTTGGGCACCGTGTAACCGCTGGTCTTGCCGCCCGCGTTGGCCCGGCTCGCCTTGATGACGGCCCAGATCCGGTCGCCGTCGGCCCGCGCTGCGGCCAGCGGCTTGAGCAGGACCGCGCCGACCCCCTCGCCGGGGACGTAGCCGTCCGCGTCCGCGTCGAAGGTCCGGCAGGCGTCGCCGCTCGCGAGCATGCCGCGGGCGGACAGGGCCACCAGGTGCGCCGGGTGGAGGATGAGGTTGACCCCGCCCGCGATGGCCATCCGGCACTCACCCCGGCGCAGGCTCTCGCAGGCCAGGTGTACGGCGGTGAGCGAGGACGAGCACGCCGAGTCGACGGCGAAGCTCGGCCCGGTCAGGTCGAAGACGTAGCTGGCCCGGTTGGCGACCGACCAGTACGCCGAGTGCGCCGCCCCGAACTCGCCCCGGGGCCAGCCGGAGGCCGCGGCGAGCTGGCCGTACGAGCCGTACATCAGCCCGGCGAAGACGCCGGTCTCCGGCACCTTGGTGTGCTCGCCCAGGTAGCCGCTCTCCTCCAGGAGGTTCCAGCAGGTCTCGAGGAACAGCCGCTCCTGCGGGTCGATGGCGGCCGCCTCGCGCGGCAGGATGCCGAACAGCTGGGGATCGAAACCGTCGATGCCGTCCAGGAAGCCCGCCCACTTGCCGTAGCTTCGGTTCGGGCGCCCGCGCCGGGGATCGAAGTACTCCCGCCAGTCCCACCGGTCCGCGGGCACCTCGGTCACGGAGTTGGTGCCTGCGGCGAGGTTCCGGGCGAAGGCGTCGAGGTCGGGCGCGCCGGGGTACCGGCCGGTGACGCCGACCACCGCGATGTCGAGGCCGTCGTCGGTGGGCCGGCTCCCGCCCGTGGCGGCCGGGTGCGATGCCGACGCCTCGGCCGGGGCCGCCGCCTCGGCGCCATGGGCCGCGCCCGCGGCCGGGGAGCCGGTCTGCGCGGTGGCGGGCGCCGGCGGACCCGCCGGGTCTTGCGCACCGCGCGCGAGGACGGCGGTGAGACGCTCGCCCCGGACCTCGAGGAGGTGGTCGGCGAGCCGCTCGATCGTCGCGTGCTCGAACAGCAGGGTCGCCGGGAGTTCGCCCAGGTCGGCGGAGAGCAGCTCGACGATCTCCGCCCCGAGCAGCGAGTCGACCCCGAAGTTCTCCAGCGTCTCCCGGTCCGTGAGTTCGTCCTCCCCGCACTTGAGCAGTCCGGCGAAGACGCGCTTGAGGTAGTCACGGGCCAGACGGTCCAGATCCGGGTCCGGCGCGGCGCCGGGCGCCACCTCGGGCGCGACCTCGGGCGCGGCGTTCGCGACGGGCCGGGACGGTGCCGGAGCGGCGGTGAGCGGCATGCCGTGCTCGGCGAGGCGGGCCGGGTCGGCCTTGATGGCCAGCACCTGCCCGGCATCGCTGGAGAGGGCGGTCCGCAGGGCCGCGACGCCCTCCGCCGGGTCGATCGAGCCGACGCCGAGGGCCGCGAACGAGCGGTGGTAGCGCTCGTGCGACACCGCGCCGACGGTCCCCCAGAAGCCCCAGTTCACCACCGACACCGGGAAGGCGCAGCGGCCCCGCGCCTGCCAGGCGTGGGCGTCCTCCAGGGTCGCGGCCGCGGCGTAGTTGGCCTGTCCGGGCGAGGCGACGAAGGAGGCCGCGGAGGAGAACAGGACGCAGAAGTCGGGCCGTTCGGCTGCGAGTGCCTCGAGCAGCACCGCGGCTCCGACCGCCTTCGCGGCGAGCACGCGCGTGAAGTCCGCCTCCGTCATCCGGGCGAGCGGTACGTCGCGCAGCTCGCCGGCGGCGTGCAGCACTCCGTGCAGGGCGCCGAAGGCCCGCCGGGCTTCGGCCACCGCGGCCCGGACCGCGACGGGGTCGGTGACATCTCCCCGGACGTAGCGGACCTCGCCGCCGAGCCGGCCGATCTCGGCCGTTCCGGCCAGCACCTCCGGGTCCTCGCCGGGCCTGCGGCCGAGCCACACCAGCCGAGCGCCGTGCACGGCCGCCAGGCGCTCGCTCACCGCCCGGCCCAGTCCGCCTGACCCGCCGACCACCAGGTACACGCCGCCGTCGCGCGGGGCCGGCCCGGCGGACCGCTCCGCGACGGGCTCGAAGCGGCGCAGGTACCGGCGTTCACCGCGCAGGGCCACCACGGGGTGCGTGCCGTCCTCGGCGGCGATCCGGCGGGCCGCGCGGGCCGGGTCGGCCGCGATGCTCTCCGGGTCGATGTCCACGCAGTCCACCCGCCAGAGCGGGTACTCGGCCGCCACCGTCCGCGACAGCCCGACCAGGCCGGCGCCGTGCGGCTGCGGCCGGTCCTGCGCGGTGACCGGCAGGACGCCGTGCACGACGAAGGTCACGGCGAGCGGTCGGGCCGCCTGGCCGAACCGGAGCAGCTGCTTGAGCAGGTAGAAGACCATCAGGGTGACCGGGTCGCCGGTGGGCGCGGTGTCGGCGAGTTCCGGCACGGCCCCCTCGCGGCCGGCGAGGACGTAGAGCACGTCGAACGGGCCGGGGGCGGGGGTGGCTCCGCCCAGCGGGATGCGGACCACCTCGTCGTGGGCGTGCAGTTCGGCGAGCGCGTCGGCGAGCGGGCCGTCCCCCTCGGCGTAGGCCACCGCGACCCGCCGGCCCGCGGCGCCGGCGGGGAGCCGGTCGCCCGGCGCGGCGTCCTCGTCCTCGTCCTCGTACCAGGTCGGGCGGCAGACCAGCAGCGGATACTCCGGGGACGGGACGGGGACGGGAGCGGAGACGGCGGACGCCGTGGCAGCGGGTACGGGTGGGGGTGCGGGTACCCCGGCTACGGGTGCAGGGGGCTCGGCTACGGGTGCGGACACGGTTGGAACACGGGTGGATGCCGCGGCAACGGCGGCGTGCACGGCGGGAACGCGGGCGGGCGCCTCGGCTACGGCGGTGGGACCAGAGCCGGATACCCCGGCGATGGCGGCGGGAACAGAGCCGGATGCTCCGACGGCGGTGACAGCGGCCGTGCCGGGCGTGCCGGGCGTCGCGGGCCGTGGGGCCGTGGGGGCGGGCGGGGTTGCCGGGGTGGCCGGGGACGTGACCCAGTGGCTGGTGCGGGCGAAGGGATAGGTGGGCAGCGGGACGTTGCGGCGCGGGCGGCCCGCGTGCGCGGCGGCCCAGTCGACCTCCCGGCCCGCCAGGTAGTCCTCCGCGAGCAGCCGCAGCCGCTCGCCGTGGCCGTCCGTGGCAGGCCGGCCGCCGGTGAGGAATTCCTCGACGTGTTCGCGCAGTTCGGCGACGCTCCGGACCACGAAGGCGGCCCGGACGGGGAAGTGCGCGCGGGACACCGCGAGCGTCCGGGCCGTGTCGCCCAGGTCGTGCCGCTCCGTCAGCCGTCCGGCCAGCTGCCGCACCCGGTGGTTCAGGGCGACGGCCGTACGGGCCGAGAGGGGCAGGACGACGGCCTCGCCGACCGGCCCGGCCGTGGACGCGGCGCGCGGCGGGGCCTCGGTCAGCACCACGTGCGCGTTGGTCCCGCTGAACCCGAAGCTGCTCACCGCGCCCACCCTCAGGCCGGACGGCCCGGGCTCCCAGGCCGTCGGAGCGGTGGCGACCCGGAACGGCCCGCCCTCGAAGTCGATCTTGGGGTTGGGCGTGGTGAAGTTCAGCGACGGGGGGATCTGCCCGGCCCGAAGAGCGAGCACGACCTTGAGGAAGCCGGCGATGCCCGAAGCGAGGGTGGTGTGCCCGATGTTGGACTTCACCGAGCCCAGGTGGCAGGCGCCGGCCGACTCGGCCCGGTCGCGGAAGACGTGGGTGAGGGCCTTCACCTCGATCGGGTCGCCGAGCACCGTCCCGGTGCCGTGCGCCTCCACGTACCCGACCTCGTCCGGGCTGAGGCCGGCCCGCCGGTAGACGTCCGCCAGCAGCGCCGCCTGGGAGTCGGCGCTGGGCGCGGTGATGCCGTTGGTCCGGCCGTCGGTGTTGGTACCGGTGGCCTTGATCACCGCATACACGGTGTCGCCGTCGGCCAGCGCGCGGTCCAGGGGCTTGAGCACCACCGCGCCGACGCCCTCGCCGAGGACGATGCCGTCGGCGGAAGCGTCGAAGGGCGCGCAGCGGCCGGTGGGCGACAGCATGCCCGTGCTGCTGGTCCAGACGTGCATCCGGGGCGTCAGCATCACCGCGACGCCGCCGGCGACGGCCGTCTCGCACTCGCCGGCCCTGATCGCGGCGACGGCCTCGTGCACGGCCACCAGCGACGAGGAGCAGGCGGTGTCGATCGCGACGGCCGGGCCGCCGAGGTTGAGGTGGTAGGCGATCCTCGCCGCCAGGATGGACGGCGAGTTGCCGAGGAACGCCTGGCCGGTGCCGTCCTGGCCGTTCGCCTCCAGCAGCCGCAGGTAGTCGCCCGCGCCGGAGCCGACGAACACCCCACAGCTCGCCCGTCCGGGACCGGGCACCGCGTAGCCCGCGTCCTCCAGGGCCGACCAGGCCTCCTGGAGGAAGAGGCGCTGCTGCGGGTCCATCTGCTCGGCCTCCATCGGCGAGAGGTGGAAGAAGGCCGCGTCGAACAGGTCCACGTCGTCGAGCAGCGCGGCCCATTTGCTGTAGGTACGGCCTTCGGCGCGGCGGTCGGGGTCGTAGTGCTCGGCGATGTCCCAGCGCTCGGCGGGGACTTCGCGGACGCTGCTGCGGCCGGCGAGCAGGTTGGACCAGAAGGCCGACAGGTCGGGGGCGTCGGGGAAGCGGCCGGACGCGCCGATGACGGCGATGTCGACCGTGGCCGGGCCGGCGGCCGGGCCGGCGGCCGGGCCGGCGGCTGGGCGGACCGGGGCGAGGGTCACCGGGCCGGGCCCGCCGTGGGCCCGGGGCCCCTCCTGCGACCCCTTCGCCCCGGCGGGGCGGATCGCCAACGGCGGCGGTGAACCGACCGACCGGCCCAGCGATGGCCCATCACCGGACCGGTCGGCCGGGGCCTGTGGGACAACCCCCGGCGAAAGCCCGCCCGAACCCTCGGCGCCGGGCGCCGGGGCGTACGGGGCCCCGGGGACGGCGGGCGCAGCGTACGAAGCCACGGCGTCGGCGGGCACGGCGTACGAAGCCACGGCCTCGGCAGGCACGGCGTACGAAGCCACGGCCTCGGCAGGCACGGCGTACGAAGCCACGGCCTCGGCAGGCGCGGCGTACGGAGCCACGGGGACGACGGGTGCGGCGTACGGAGCCTCGGCCACCTGCGAGGCGTACGGGGCAGCGGCGTCGATCGGGGCGGCGTACGGGGCCTCGGGGACGGCAGGAGCCACGGCGGCCCCTGCGGCAACAGTCGGGGCGTACGGGAGGACGGCGGCGGCGTGCAGGGCGCGGCCACGGGCGGACTCCGCGTCGACGAAGTCGGCCAGCCGGTCGAGGGTCGGGTGGTCGTAGACCGCCACCGAGTCGAGGTCGAGGCCGAAGTGCTGGTTGAGATCGCGGACGATCTCTACCGCGCCCAGCGAGTCGACGCCCATCTCACTGAAGGTGAGCTGGGGGTCGATCTCGTTCCGGTCGAGGTACAGGTGACCGCAGAGCGTCTCCATCACCACGCCGATGACGACGTCCCGCTCCGGCCCCCCGGCACCCGGCTGCGCCGCGGCGACCACCCCCGCCCGCGGCGCGACGGCCGGAGCCGACCCAGGGGCCGCGGCCGGACCCAGGGCCTGGCCCGGAACCGACCCCGGGGCCGAGGTTGAGACCGGGGCCGCGCCCCGGGCCTGAGCGGAGGCCGACGCCGAAGCGGTGGCGAAAGCCGGGACCGCACCCGAGCCCAAGGCCGAACCGGAAACCGGGGCCGAGGCCGAACCCGGAGCCGTGCCCTGGGCCATGGCCGATGCCACGACCGGAGCCGGGCCGGAGGCCGGAGCCGCAGCCTGGGCGGGAGCCGCAGCCGTTGTAGGGGCTGAGCCGGGGGCCGGGGCCACGGCTTGAGCCTGGCCCGAGCCCGGAGCCGTGCCCTGGGCCATGGCCGATGCCACGGCCGGAGCCGGGCCGGAGGCCGGAGCCGCAGCCTGGGCGGGAGCCGCAGCTGTGGAAGGGGCTGGGCCGGAGGCCATGGCCGGGGCCGGGGTCGAGGTCGAGGGGGCTGGGTGGGTGTAGGCGTGGATCCTGGCGGTGTGTTCGTGGACTCGGGTTACCGAGTCCTGGCCGAGGACCGCGCGGTGGAGGTCGGCCTCGCGGGTGACCACCGCGGTCAGTTCGGTGAGTGTGCGGCCGGCCAGTTCCCGTTTCAGGGCCCGGACGGGCAGCGCCGGCCGGGACGCGATCGTGCGGGCCAGGTCCAGGGCGGCCGACAGCACCTCGTCGCGCGGCAGGAACGTGACCTGCGCACCGCGCCGCTCCAGTTCCGCGCCGCTGAACGGCCTGCCGGTGTAGAACATCTCGGTCGCCAGCGACCGCCCGAACCTGCGCTCCAGGACGTACGTCGCGCCCATCCCCGGCGTGAAGCCGTACTTGAGGAAGCTGGCCGCGTACATCCCCTCGCGGGCCATCAGGACCATGTCCGCGTGCAGACCGAACATCAGGCCGCCCCCGGACGCGTGCCCGGACAGCGCCGCGATCACCGGGCGGTCGCAGGACAGCAGACCCTCGTAGAGGAAGGGCACGTCCGTGAAGCTGCCCCGGCCGCCGGCGAGCTGCTCCAGCGCCTCGGGCGTGCCGCCCATGCTGAACGCGGGCCCCGCGCCCGTCAGCACCACGGCCTTGACGTTCTCGTCCGCGCCCAGCTCCGCGAAGGCGGCCTCCAGGCCGCGGACGGTCTCCTCGGTGAACATGTTGCTGCCGGTCCGCATGACCACCAGCGCAATGCCCGGGTCCAGGATCCGCAGTTCGACCGCGGGCCCGTCCTCGGGGAGCGGCCCCGCCGTCCGCTGCGCCGCGTACCGTCCGGGCGCCGCCCGGCCGGGCCCGCTCCCCGACTCCGCACCGTTCGCCGTCCCCCGCACCCGCACCCGCTCCGCCTCTCCCCTGCCGTCCTCGACGGCGACCGGCCCCTTCGGCCCGCCCCGCCACTGCCCGAGCCGGCACCGCTCCTCGGTCAACGGGTGCGTCGGCAGCGGGATCCGCCGCCCCGCCGTCCCGCCGTCCCGGCCGTGCACCTCGTGCCAGCGCACATCGGCACCCGCCGCCCAGGCGGCGGCCAGCTCCCGCAGCCGGCCCTGCCGGAAGAGCGCCGCGCACTCCTCCGGTGAGGGCCGCCCGGCCGAACCGGCCGAACCGGCCGCGGCCTGCTCGTCCGGCCCGCCCGCGACGTACCCGGCGTCCTCCGGTGCCGCGCCCGCCAGGAAGCCGTCGAGCGCCTCCCGCAACCGGTCGAGCCCGGTCGCCCGGCCGTCCGTGACGACGGCCAGCCGGTACGGCCGCGGGGTGCGGCCGACCTGCAGGGTGTAGGCGAGATCGGCCGGATCGGGCCCGGCACCCCGCGGCGGACCGCCGGCCGCCGCCAGCTTGGCGATCTGCCGCAGCGAGCCGTCGGGCGCGAGGGCGTCCGGCGGTACCTCGAAGGCCAGTTCCTCCTCGATCCGCCGCGCCAGCTCCAGCAGCGTGGACGGGTCCAGACCGAGATCGCCCAGCCAGGCGTCCGGGTCGACCTGGTCGTCCCGGACCCCGAGCAGTCCGGCGGCCAGCCGCACGAGCGTCCCGGTGCGGTCCTCGCCGTCGGGGGCCGGGCCGGTCCCGGCGTCGAGGTGTGCCCGCACGGAACGCGCGTACCCGCGCAGCGCGGCCGCGTCGGGCGCCGAGAGGACGAAGAGCAGCGGGCCGCCGGTGCCGCGCACCGGCCGGGCGGCACTGTCGTGCTCCTCCACCACCAGGTGCGCGCCCGCGCCCCCGGCACCGAAGGCGCTGATCCCGGCCCGCCGGGGCGAGGAGCCGTCGGCCGGCCGGGCCCACTCCTCGGCCCGGCGCTGGATGCGCAGCGGCGAGCCGGCGAGGTCGAGGTGCGGGTTGAGCTCGCGGGAGTGCAGGGACGGGACGAGCCGGCCGTGCCGCAGTTGCAGCAGCACCTTGGTCAGGCCGGCGATGCCCGCGGCGCTCTCCAGGTGCCCGATGTTGGACTTGACCGATCCGACCGCGCACCCGCCCGCCGCCGCGCCGGTGCCGGCGAACGCCTGGCGGAGCCCCTCGATCTCCACCGGGTCGCCGAGGGAGGTGCCCGTGCCGTGTGCCTCGATGTAGCCGATCGTGCGCGGGTCGACCCCGGAGCGGCCCAGCGCCGTACGGATCAACGCAGCCTGCGAGTCCGGGCTCGGGACGGTGAAACCGCTGGTGCGCCCGCTGTGGTTGACGGCCGACGCCCGGATGACACCGTGGATGTGGTCGCCGTCCGCGAGGGCCTGGCGCAGCGGCTTGAGGAGGACCGCGCCCACGCCCTCCCCCGGTACGTAGCCGGTGGCGCCGGCGCCGAAGCTCCGGCAGCGGCCGTCGTCGGAGAGGAACTGCCCCTGTGCGAGCTGGAGGTACTTCTGCGGATGGACGGTGACGTTCACCCCGCCCGCCAGGGCCAGGCTGCTCTCTCCCCGGCGCAGGCTCTCCACCGCGAGGTGGACGGCGGTCAGCGAGGACGAGCAGGCGGTGTCGACGGCCATGCTCGGTCCGGTCAGGCCGAAGGCGTACGAGACGCGGTTCGGGACGGCCGCGTGCATGGCGGTCGGCGCCACGCCCTGGTCCTGGAAGAGCTGGTAGTGGTTCCACATGACGCCGGCGAAGACGCCGACCGTCTCGTCCGCGAGGGTGTGCGCCGGGCGGCCCGCGTCCTCCAGAGCGCGCCAGCAGGTGGTGAGGAAGAGGCGCTCCTGCGGGTCCATCCGCTCGGCGTCGCGCCGGGAGATGCCGAAGAATTCCCGGTCGAAGAGGTCCACGCCGTCGAGGAAGCCGCCCCATCTGCTGTACGTGGAGCCGGGCCGGCCGCGCTCGGGGACGAAGTAGCCGCTGTGGTCCCAGCGTTCCTCGGGAACGGTCGTGATGCTGTCCCTGCCCTCGGTGAGGTTGCGCCAGAAGAGGTCGAGGTCCGGGGCCTGCGGGTACGCGCCGGCGAGGCCGATGATCGCTACGGCGTCCGCCTCGGGATCGGGGACAGGGGCAAGGGCCGGGGCAGGGGCGGCTTTCGCGGGAGCCGCGGCGCCGGCGGCCGGGACCGGAGGGGGGACCGTCGGGACCTGGTCCGTGGCCGGGGCGGCAGCCGCGTCCGGGGCCGCGTCCGCGAAGGGCCGTGTGATGCGGTCCGGGGCGCCGTACACCGCCACCGACACCCCGTCGGGGCCGGCCAGGACGCGCTCCAGCAGGTCCAGGCCCTCGGCGGTGGGCATCGGCCAGGTCCCCCGGATCCGGCGGGAGTGCTCGACCGCGGCCGGGGTGAGCCGCATGCCGCCCTCGGCCCACATCGGCCAGCCGATGGCGTGGGTGCGCCCCGGCGCGTCCGCGCGGGCGGCGCGGGCCTCGGCGAAGTGCTCCAGCCAGGCGTTGGCGAACGCGTAGTCGCTCTGACCCGGGGTGGCCTGGGAGGCGGAGAGCGAGGAGTACAGCACGAACACGTCGAGCGGATCCCCGGCCGTCGCGCGGTCGAGGTGCACGGCGCCGAGGGCCTTGGGCAGGATCACCGCCGCGGGCGCGTCGTCCGGCTTGTTGCGGAACAGGGAGTCCGCGGTGACCCCGGCGGTGTGGAACACGCCGTCGAGCGGCCCGAACCGTTCGCGGGCCAGGGCGAGCGCCGCCTCCACGTCCGCTTGGCGGGTGACGTCGGCCGTCAGGTACGCGACCTCGGCGCCGAGGGCGTGCCAGTCGTCGGCCCGGGCAGCCAGTTCGGGACCCATCGGGCGGCGCCCGATCAGCGCGATCCGCGCGGCGTACCGCTCGGCGAGGTGGGTCGCGAGGGCGCTCGCGAGGGCCCCGCCCCCGCCGGTCACCACGTAGACGCCGTGCCGCTTGAGCGGTGGGACCGCCGCCGCCCGGTCGGTCCCGGGGGTGGTGTGGGGCGACAGGCCCCTCCGTTCCCGGCGGCCCGCGATGTGCCGGGACTGCGGGCCGCCGTCCTCGGCGGCGAGTTCGACGAGGACGGCGGCCGCGACGGCCCCGGCCGTCCAGCGGTCGACTCCGACCGCCCGGCAGACCAGCGCGGGGGCCTCGGCCGTGACGGACCGGGCGAGTGCACCGACCGCCAGGTGCTCCGGGGCGGCGGCGCCGCCGTCCGGGGCGGGGTGGACGAAGAGGATCGCCGGTGCGGGTGCCGTTGCCGTCGCCGGGCGGGCGAGCACGGACCTCGCCACGCGCAGCACGGTCCGGGCCGGCGCGTCCGGGCCGGCGACGCCGGCCGGAGCGGCCGGGACGACCACGGCCGCCGGGCGGACGCCCCGGGCGTCGAGCGCCGACCAGAGCAGGTCCAGCTGCGCGGGATCGGCCGCGTCGAGGCGGTAGCCGGTGGCTCCGGCCTGCTCGAACACCGGCCCCGGGCCGACCCGGACGACCGTGGCGCCCTGCGTTAGGGCTGCCAGCTCGGCCGTCAGGCCGTCCGGTTCGCCGTCGGGGGCGAACAGGACGAGGTCACCGTCCGGCCGGGTCCGGGCGGCGGCCGGAGCCGGGTACCACCGCGGCCGGAACAGGGCGGTGGCCGCGGGACCTGCCGCGGCAGCGTCGGCTGCGGCGGATCGGGAGGGCTTCGTGGCGGGAGCCGGGGCGGCGGGAGCCGGGGTGGAGAGAGCCGGGGCGGCGGCTACGGCCCGGGGGTGGGTTTCGGCGAGGTGGGCGGCGAGGCTGTCGATGTCGGTGAACTCGAAGAGCAGGGTGGGGTAGAGCGGGCTGCCGACCGTCTCCTCCAAGAGCCCGCTGATCCGCACCAAGTCGGCGGAGTCCAGACCCAGTTCGTAGAAGCCCGTGCCGCTGGCGACCTCGGCCGGGCCCAGGCCGAGCGCGTCGCCGACCAGTCGGCGCACGTGCGCGGTGTACGCGGCTACGGGGTCGGTGGCGCGGCTCGCGCCCGCGAAGGGGTCGGTGGCGCGGCCCGAGCCTGGACCGGCAGCAGCACCGGCACTGGCGCCGGCGCCCGTCGGCACCTGTTGTGCCCTCGGCTCGTCGAGCAGCCGGGTGATCAGGTCGGGGCGGCGGATGCGCTTGCAGGTGAGTTCGCCGAACTCCGCGAGCAACAGGCCCCGTTCGTCGTAGAGGCCGTAGTCACTGCGGATCACGTCGCCGGAGTCCGCCAGGCGCTCGATGCGCGGCACGTACAGGTAGACCGTCCGGCCGAGCTGCCGGGGGGCCCTGAACCGGGCGATGTAGACCGGGATGAACGGTTCGCGCGAGACCGCCTCGGTCTGTCCGTAGGCGGCGATGGTGGCCGCGTCGAGCAGCGCGGGGTGCAGGTGGAAGTCGCCGGCGTCGGGGGCGGCCGCGCCGGTGGTCAGCTCGGCCAGCAAGTAGCCGTCGCCGATGTGCAGCGGGCCGTGGCAGGCCATCGCGGGGCCGTGCCGGATGTTCTCGTCCCGGGCGCGGGCGTACAGCTCGGCCATGTCGGTGGTGCGGACCGCGCCGGCCCGCAGGGCGTCGAGGTCGATCGTCTCCGGCTGCGCCGTGCCGCCCGGCCCGCCGTCGGCGGTTTCGAAGGAGAGGACGGCGGTCAGGTTCTGCCGCCAAGGCGAACCGGGGACGGCCGACCAGCGGCTGTCCACCGTCACCGGGCGCACCCCCGATCCGTCCGCCGTGCCGAGGGTGATCCGGATCTCGCGGTCCATGCCCTCGGTGGTGGCCACCGCCTCGGTGAACAGGATCCGGCTGAACACGGCCCGTTCGTGGTCGACTCCCCGGCTGCGCAGGATCCGCAGCAGGATGTCCAGGAAGGTCACGCCGGGCATGACCGAGACCCCGTGCACGTGGTGGTTGCGCATGATGAAGTCGGTGTCGGTCAGTACCACGCGACACTCGATCGGTCGGTCGGTCACGGTCGTGTTCCCCTTCGCCCGAGTGCTGAGACCGCTTCGTCGTCACCGGCGAATCGGAGGTCGAGAATGGAGGCCACCGGTCCGGCGCCGGCCGGGAGCGGCCCGTCCGCGAACGCCCCCTCCGGGAACGGCGGGTCCGGGAACGGCCCGTCCGGCTCGCGGTCCAGCCAGTACCTGCGCCGCTTGAACTCCGGTTCGGGCAGTGGTTGCCGGGTCGGGCGGTACCGTGCCCGGCGCTCCCGGTCGAGTTCGCCGACGATCGCGTGGGCGTTGGTGCCGCCGAGTCCGAAGGCGCTGACGCCCGCGATCCGGCGGACCCCGGCCGGCCAGGAGGAGAGTGCGGTGGTGACCCTGAACGGTGAAGTGCTCAGGTCGAAGCGCGGGTTGGGGCGGTCGCAGCCGATGGTGGGCGGGATCGCCGCGTGCTCCACCGCCAGCAGGGCCTTGATCAGCCCGGCGATCCCGGCCGCGCTGAGCAGGTGGCCCAGGTTGGACTTCACGCTGCCGATCGCGCAGCGGCCGTTCCCGTCCGTGGTGGACGCGGTGTCGGTGCCGCCGGGGCCGCCCGGGCCTTCCGTACCGTCCCGGAAGGCATCGGTCAGTGCCCGGAGTTCGATGGGGTCGCCGATCAGGGTCGCGGTGCCGTGTGCCTCGACCATGCCGATCTCGGCGGCTCGCAGCCCGGCCTCGGCCAGGGCCCGGCGCACCACGGCCGCCTGGGCCTTGGGGTTCGGGGTGGTCAGACCCATCGTCCGGCCGTCGTTGTTGACCGCCACCGCGTCGATGACCGCGTGGATGCGGTCGCCGTCGCGGAGCGCCGCGTCGAGCCGCTTCAGCAGCAGCACGCCGCAGCCCTCGCCGGGGACGAACCCGTCCGCCCGCTCGTCGAAGGTCCGGCAGCGGCCCGACGGGGAGAGCGCTTTCGCGGCGCTGAACTCCAGGTAGGGCTCCTCGTCCAGGAGTACTTCCACCGCACCGGCCAGGGCCAGTTCGGACTCCCCCGCCAGCAGGCTGCGGCAGGCGAGCTGGACGGCGACCAGCGCGGAGGAGCAGGCGCTGTCCACCACCATCGCCGGGCCGTGCAGGTCGTACTGGTGGGCGACCCGGGCGGCGATGAAGTTCTGGTCCCCGCCGAGCCCCACCGGACCCCCGGCCCCGGCCCGGTGCCGGTAGCCCGACATCCGGGCGCCGGCGAAGACCCCGATCGCGCGTCCGGCCAGTTCCTCGTCCGGATAGCCCGCGTCCCGTACGGCGCCTTCCGCGCCCTCCAGGAAGAGGCGCACCGCCGGGTCGAGACCGGTGGCCTCCTCCTCGCTCATGCCGAAGTGGTCGGGGTCGAAGTCCTCGATCCCCTCGAGGAACCCTCCCCAGCGGCTGATGCTGCGGCCGGGCTCGTAGGTGGGGCGGTAGAGGCGTGCGGTGTCCCAGCGGCCGGCCGGCACCTCGGTGACGGCGTCCGCCCCCGCGGCCAACTGCTCCCAGAACGCGTCGATGCCGGGAGCGCCGGGGAACCGGCAGGCCATGCCCACGACGGCGATCCGGTCGTCTCCCGCCCCGGGCGCCCGCCCCGGCCGCTCCGCCGGCTCGGCGCCCCTCTCGGCCACCGGCTCCGCCGGCTCCACCAGTTCCACGGACTGCACGGACTGCACGGACTGCACGGACTGCACGGACTCCACAGGCTCCACGGGCTCGAGGGATGCCGCGGCCGCCGCCGGGAGGGTACGCGCCAGATGGGCGGCGAGGGCCTGCGGCGTGTCGTGCTCCAGCAGCGCCGCCGGTTCCAGCGGCTGGCCGGTGCGGTGCTCGATCTGCACCACCAGTTCTCCCAACATGACGGACTCGACGCCGAGTTCGGCGAAGGACGCGGTCGGCTCCAGCTCCTCGCGCGGGACGCCGGCGACCACCTCGAACACCTCGGCCAGCCACCCGGGCACCGGAACCGGCCCGGCCGCCGCCACGGGCGGGGTTGCCGCCTCCGCGGCCACCGGCGGGGCGGGCAGCACCAGCGGCGGGCCGTCCGTCGTCATCGCCCAGTCGAGGACGGCGAGTCCGTCCGCCGTGGACAGCAGCCCGATCCCGGCGGCCCGGCCGGCCGCCCGGGCCGCCTCGCCCGCGGAGCCGTCCGCCCAGACCGGCCACTGCACGGCTCGGACCCGGCCCCGGCCGAGCCGCGCCAGGTGGCCTGCCACGAAGTCCGCGCCGGTGTTGGCCGCCGCGTAGTCGCTCATCCCCGCTGCCAGCCGGGGCAGGGCGGAGGAGACCGACGAGAAGAGGACGAAGAAGTCCGGCCGGTCCGCGCCGCAGAGTTCGGCCAGGGTCTCCAGCCCGTCCGTCTTCGGCTCGAACACTTCCCGGATGTCCTCGTACCGCTTGTGGACGAAGGCGGCCGGGCCCCGGGAACCGAGACCCGCGCAGTGCACCACACCGCCGACCGGCCCCAGGTCGGTGCGGACCTCCGCGAGGAAGGCCGACAGCCGGGCCCGGCCGGAGAGCGCGCCCGTGAACACCCTCACCCGGGCACCCGCTCGCTCCAGATCGCGGACCGTGGCCACCGCCTCGGCGGTCGCGGCGGGCAGCCCGGGGTCGTCCCAGCGCTCGCGTGCGGGCAGTTCGCGCAGGCAGGTCAGGGCGATCCGCCGGGCGCCCCGGGCCACGAGGTGGCGGGCGACCGTGGAACCGAGGCCGCGCGTGCCGCCGGTGACCAGGTACGCGCGGTCCGGGTCGGCGAGGAACGGCGCCGAGGCCGCCCCGGCGACCTCTGTCCACCGCGGGAGCAGCCGCTGCCCGCTGCGGTGGCAGACCTCGGCGGCGGGCTCGGCGGCCCGCCACTCCGCGACGATCGCCTCGGGCAGGGGCAGATCGGTGTCCAGGTGGGTCGCCCGGACCCTCGGGTACTCCGCGCCGAGCATCCGGACGAATCCCGCGACGCGGGAGCCGGCGAGCGAGGGCCTGGCGCCCGGTACGTCCTGGAGGCCCTGGGTCACCTGGAGCACGCGCAGTTCGCCCCGGTGGCCGCGGATCAGCTCCTGGAGCATCGCGATCCGGGCCGTCCACGGGCCGGGTCCACCGTCCGGCCGGCCCACGTCGGTGAGGTCCAGCAGCCCACTGAGGCCGGGCAGCGCGGCGAGGGCCCGCAGTGCGGAGGCCTCGTCGTGGAAGGCCGGCCCGCCGCGGCCCGCGCCGCCGCCCTCGCGGAGCAGCACGCAGTCGGCCTGTGCTCCGAGCAGCTCCACGGTGTGCGCCGCGAGCGCCGCGCTGCCCGGGCCGGCGAGCACGGCCACCGTCCCGCGCGGCGCCGCTCCGGCCTCGGCCGCCGACGAGGCCGCCTCCCACCGGCGCACGCGCAACGGCACGCCGATGGCCTCCGGCGCTGCCGGCGACGCAGTCCGCGCGACGGCCGGCCCCGGCCGGGCGGCCGGTGCGGACGCGACGGCCGGCTCCGGGAGCCAGTGCCGGCGGTCCGCGAAGGGGTATGCGGGCATCGGTACGATACGGCGCCGGTCGGCGCCCGGCAGGGCCTGCCAGTCCCAGCCCGTGCCGGTGACCCAGCGGCGGCCGAGTTCCTCGAGGTCGCGACCGGCCGGGTCGACCCGCTCGGCGGGCACGCCGGGACCGGACGGGCCCGCCACCCGTCCGCGCAGTTCGGCCGTTCCCCGGCCGGCCGCGAACGCGGCGAGCCGGTCGGCCAGTTCGGGCGCCGAGGAAACGACCAGGGCGAGCCGCTCGCGCAGTTCCTCGCGGCCGACCCGGCTGGTGTGCGCGAGGTCCGCGAGCGCCGCCCCGCCCGGAACGTCCCCGGACACGGCCTCGCGCAGGTGCACGGCCAGCCGGCCGGCGAGGGCGGTCAGGGCCTCCTCGGTACGTCCCGACAGCACCACCAGGTGCGGTTCGCCCGCTGCCGCCGCCCGGTCCGGGCCGTACGGGGGCTGCGGGTACTCCTCCACCACCATGTGCGCGTTGGACCCGCCGGCGCCGAACGAGCTGATCCCGGCCCGGCGCGGGGCCCCGGCCGGCCGGGCCCACTCGGCCACCACCCGCTGCACCCGGAACGGCGAAGCCTCCCAGTCGATCGCCGGATTGAGCTCCTCGGCGTGCAGCGAGGGGACCAGGAGTCCGTGCCGCATCTGGAGCAGCACCTTCGTCAGCCCGGCGATGCCGGCCGCCGCCTCCGCGTGCCCGATGTTGGACTTGAGCGTCCCGATGGCCACGGAGCCCGGTGCCAGTGCGCCGAACGCCTGCTGAAGGCCGGCGATCTCCACCGGATCGCCGAGCGCCGTGCCGGTGCCGTGCGCCTCGACGTACCCCACCGTTGCGGCCGGCACACCGGAGCGCGCGAGCGCCTCGGTCACCACCCGGCCCTGCGCGGCCGGATCGGGAACGGTGTAGCCGTTGGTGCGGCCGCCGTGGTTGACGGCCGTGCCCTTGATGACGCCGTGGATCCGGTCCCCGTCCGCGACGGCCCGGGCCAGCGGCTTGAGCAGCACCGCCCCGACCGCCTCGGCCGGCACGAAGCCGTCGCCGCCCGCGCCGAAGCCCCGGCAGCGGTGGTCGGAGGAGGTCATGCCCATCGCCCGCTGCTGCACGTACTTGTTCGGGTGCAGCGAGAGGTTGACCCCGGCGGCCAGGGCCACCGCGCACTCGCCGTCGCGCAGGCTGCGCACGGCGAGGTGGATCGCGGTCAGCGACGACGAGCACATGGTGTCGACGGTCATGCTGGGGCCGTGCGCGTCCAGGAAGTACGAGACCCGGTTGGCGATGCCCGCCGGTGTCGAGCCGCCGGCGAGGGGCGTACCGGTGAGTGTGCGCTCGACCCCGAAGTAGGGGTACTCGTTGTGCATCGAGCCGACGAACACGCCGACCCGGGAACCGTGGGCCCGGCGCAGCCGGTCCCTGGGGTGGCCCGCGTCCTCCAGGGTCTCCCACACCACCTCCAGCAGCAACCGCTCCTGAGGATCCATCAGGTCGGCGTCGTGCGGGGTGATGCCGAAGAGCAGCGGGTCGAAGCCGGACACCGCGTCCAGGAATCCGCCCTGCATCAGCTCCTCCCCCGGCCGTCCGGTGCGCCGCTCGGCGGACAGCCCGGTGACCAGGTCCGCACCGGCCAGCAGGTGTTCCCAGAGCGCCTGCGGGGTGGGCGCGCCCGGGTAGCGCCCGGCTAGGCCGATCACGGCGATGGCGTCGTCGGCCCGGTCGTCGGTCCGCTCACCGGCCGGGGCGTCGGTCCGGTCGTCGGCCGGGTCGCCGGTCCGGTCGTCGGCCGGGTCGCCGGTCCGGTCCCCGGCCGCGCGGCCGTACGCGGCCGTCTGCGGGCGGCCGATGTCGGCTGCGGCGGTGCCCGGGGTCGCGTGGGCGGCGATGCTCCGGGCGACGCCGGCCAGGTCCCGCTGCTCGAAGAACACGGTGGCCGAGGTGACCCCGAACTCCTGGCGCAGGTCCGCGTTGAGCCGGGCCACCAGGAAGGAGGTGAGGCCGTACTGCTCCAGCGGTGTGTGCGGGTCGATGCCGTCCTCCGGCAGGCCGGCCGCCCGCGCGTAGAGCCGCACCAGCTGCCGCTCGATCCGGGCGGCGTCCGCTGCGGCCGGGGCCCGGTCCGGCGCGGGCCGCGGGTGCGGGCGGGCCGGGCGGGCGGCCGGGAAGGGTTCGGTGGGCAGCGGCACCCGGTGCGCCGGAACGGCCCAGTACGCGTACCAGTCCACCTCCTCCCCGGCCAGCCAGGCCGCTCCCGGCCCGGCTGCGGGGGCCGCCGGCTGACGGCCGGCCAGGTGGTCCGCGAGCGCGGCCCGCAGGGCGGGCAGGCCCCCGGAGCAGTCGAGGACGAGCCGGTGCGCGTGGTGGGTCCGCCCGGTCTGGAGGGTGTACGCCAGGTCGGCGGGGTCGGGTTCCGCGGACCGCAGGTGGTCGGCCAGCCGCTGCGCCACGCCGCGCAGGCCTTCCTCGTCCCGGCCCGAGAGCACCGCGAGGAGCGGGCCGCGCGGGGCCCGCGCGGCGCGGTCGCGGGCCGGGGGGAGTTCTTCGGCCGTCGCCGAGCGGATTACCGCGTGGGCGAGCGAACCGGTCGCCCCGGCCGCGTTGACCAGGGCCCGCAGGGGGGCGGCGCCGTCCGGCGAACGCCAGGGCGTGGCCCGGTCCGCGAGCCGTACGGGCAGGGTGTCCCAGTCGACCAGCCGGCTGAGCCGGCCGGCGGTCGGAGTCGGTGCGATGCCGTGGTGGCGCAGCTGGAGCAGGGTCTTGGTGACCTGGGCCAGCCCGGAGGCGGCCTCCAGGTGCCCGATGGCGGATTTGACCGTACCGATCAGGACGGGCCCGCCCGAGCGGGCGTGGAAGAGCGCGCCGAGCGCCTCCACTTCGGCGGCGTCGGCGAAGGCGGCGCCGGTGGCGGCGCATTCGACGTACGAGACGTCGTCGACGGTGACCCCGGCCCGGTCCAGGGCGCGGGCCATCGAATCGCGGAAGGCCGTCACGTCCGGGGCTCCGAAGCGGCCCGAGCCGCCCGCGAAGTCGATCCAGCTGCCTTCGACGACGCCGTGCACGTGGTCCCCGTCGCGGCGCGCGTCCTCGACCCGGCGCAGCAGCAGCGCGCCCACCCCCTCGCCGGGGGACCAGCCGCTCGCGGCGTCGTCGAAGGCGCCCGCGACACCGTCCTGGGCGACGAGTCCCAGGCCTTCGAGCACGGCGGTGTGGTACGGGTGGGCGATCAGGTTGGCCGCACCCACGACCGCCGCGTCGCAGTCGCCCCGGTGCAGGGCCTCGAGCGCGAGGTGCAGTGCGGTGAGGGAGGACGAGCAGGAGGTGTTGACGGCGATGCTGGGGCCGCGGAAGCCGAAGGCGTGCGAGATCCGGTTGGGGATGTCCGAGGCGATGGCCGAGACCTCGGCCCGGCCGGTGCGCTCCCAGTCGGCGGCGCCGACGTGCTGGTGGTCGTTCCACATGGTGGCCACGTAGACGCCGACGCGCGGGGCGCTCCGGCGCAGTGACCGCGCCGTGTGCCCGGCGTCCTCGAGGCACTGCCGGACGGCGTGCAGCAGCTGGCGCAGTTGCGGGTCGAGGGTGGCTGCCTCTGCGGGCGACAGTCGGAACAGTCCGCTGTCGAAGCCGTCGATGTCGTCGAGGTATCCGCCGGGAACGGCGCCGATGTCGGCGGCGCGGGCCGCGCTCGGGGCGGCGATCGAGCGGCGGCCGTCCTTGAGGTTGCGCCAGAACTCGTCGGGCGAGGCGGCGTCCGGGTAGCGCCCGGCGAGGCCGATCACGGCGACGGGGGTGACGGCGGCCGGCCGGCCGGCCGCCGGGGCGGGGGCCCCAGCGGGCTCGGCGGGGTGTGCGGGGCGTTCGGTGAGGGGGCCGCCGAGGAAGGACTGGAGGAACCGCTGGCCGTCGTCCAGCCGCAGCTGGCCGCGGATCGCGTCGAAGGCCACGCTCCCGATCGGGCACAGACCGACCCCGGTGTCCTGCTGGGCCTCCATCAGGAGCTGTCCGGCGTAACCTGCCTCCAGCAGCAGGAAGCGGTCCGCGTCCGGGCCGTAGAGCGGGGCTATGCCCTTGGGCTGGCTGATCAGGTAGAGCTCGAACGCCGCCTGGTCGAACAGCGGCCGGTTGTAGAAGAAGTGCGCGGACCGGTCGATGGCGGGGGCCGGGTTGACCAGGCGCAGCGCGTGCGCGTGGGGGTCGTAGTAGTAGACCCCGCCGGCCAGCGACTCGACGGCGCCGGCGCGCACGAACAGGTAGGCCTGGACGGCGTAGGTGTCTCCGGCCGAGGGGTAGCCGCGGCGCTCACGGCCGTCGCTGTCGCTCGCCCGCAGCCGGTCGAGCAGCGCGCACAGGTCCGCGTACGCCAGCGGCGCCGGGGCGAACTCCCGGCTGCTGGCCCGCGCGAGGTGCCGGGCGGCGGGGGCGCCGGTGGACGGGAGCAGGAGGGCGGGTTCGGCCGGCGAGGACGGGCGCAGGTTCCAGGCACCGCCCTTGAACACGGCCCGCTCCTCGCCCGAGAGCACGTCCACGAACTCCGGCACGACCGACGGCGGGTCCGCGGTGTCCGCGGTGTCCGCTGGGTCCGCGGGGGCGGGGTCAGGCGCAGCAGCCAGGGCGAGCGCGGGGGCCGGGGCGGGTGCGGGCACAGCCGCCGGGGCGGGTACGGAGGTTGCGTCAGGCACGAGCGTCGGGGCGGCGGCCGCAGCCAACGCGGGGGCCGCACCGGCCGGGGCCGGGCCGGGGGCCGGGGCAGACACAGGGGTGGGGGCAGGCGCGGGGGCCGCAACCGAGGCGGCGGCAGCGGCGGGCGTGATGACCGCGCTTGTGGGAGCGTGCGGCACGGCCGGGGCCGGGCCGGTGGCCGGGGTAGGTACGGCGGTGGTGCCCGGAGCGGCGGGAGCCGTGGCGAATTCGCGGGCGAGATGCTCGGCGATGCCCGCGACGGTCGGCGCGTCCAGCAGGGCACCGACCGGGATCCGTACACCGTGCCGCTGCTGGAGGGTCCGGGAGATCCGCACCATGGTGAAGGAGGTCGCGCCCTGGTCCCAGAGGTCCGCGTCCGGGTCGACCGGCCGGCCGTCGAGCAGCCCCGTGACGATCTCGGCGATCTCCTCGGCCAACCGCCCGGCGAGCGCGGTGTCCGACCCCACGGCCGGATCCCCGCCCGTCCCCGGCACGGCGGCGGACGCGGCGGCGCCAGCCGGGCCACCGGCAGGCGCGGCAGTCCCGGCCGGCGCACCGGCGGGAGGGGCAGCGGCAGCAGCAGGCACAGCCGTAGCAGCCGGGGCAACAGCAGGCGCGGCACCAGCAACCCCGGCACCGGTCGACGCGGCGACAGCGGCGGCCGGCACGGCGGCGGCAGCCGGCACGGCGGTCAGCGCGGCCTCATCCAGGGCAGCTGCGGGAAGGGCGGCGGCCGGCACGGCGGCAGCCGAAGCAGCAGCCGGGGTGGTGGCAGTCGGGCTGGTTGGGAGGGGAGTTGAGGGTGGGGGCCAGGGTAGGGCGTCGCGGTCCAGTTTGCCGTTGGAGGTGGCCGGGAGGGTGGCCAGGAAGATCAGGTGGTTGGGGACCATGTAGTCCGGCAGGGCGAGTGCGGCGTACTCCCGCAGGGCGGAGACCGACGGCAGGTCGCCGGCGCCAACGGCGGGCAGCAGGTAGGCGACCACCTTGTGGTCCCCGGAGTCGTGGGGCCGCACCAGGACCACCGCCTCCCGGACCGCGGGGTGGCTCCGCAGCCGGTGCTCGATCTCGCCCAGTTCGACCCGGTGGCCCCGGATCTTGACCTGGGTGTCGGCCCGGCCTAGGAAGGTCATCACGCCGTCCGGGCCGAAGGCCGCGCGGTCGCCGGTGCGGTACATCCGCTGCCCGCCGCCCGGTACGAACGGGTCGGGCACGAAGCGCTCGCGGGTGAGTTCGGGCTGGTTGTGGTAGCCGACCGCCAGGCAGTCCCCGCCGATCATCAGGTCGCCCTCGGTGCCGATCGGACAGGGCTCCAGGTCCTCGTCCAGGATGTAGTACCGCGCGTTGTCGATCGGACGGCCGTACGGAATGCTCCGCCAGGACGGGTCGACCTCGGCGACCCGGTGGTAGTTGGACCAGACGGTCGCCTCGGTGGCGCCGCCCAGGCTCACGAGCTCGGCGGAGCGGAACACCGCCCGCAGTTCGCCGGGCAGCGACAGCGGCGTGTAGTCACCGCTGAGGAAGACCAGGCGCAGGTCGCCGGTGCCGGTCAGGTCGCCCGTGCCGGTCAGGTCGTCGGCCGGGCCGGGCAGCAGCGGCATCAGCTGGGCGAGCGTGGTGGGCGCCGAGTTCCAGAAGGTGATCGGCTGCTCCAGCAGCAGGTCGAGCAGCAGCGCCGGGTCCTTCTGCTGGGCCTCGTCGGCGACGTACAGCGCGGCGCCCCGGCCGAGCAGGCCGAAGACGTCGAACACGGAGAGGTCGAAGCCGAGCGAGGTGACCATCAGCCCGAGGTCGCCGGGCCCGAAGCCGAAGGTGCGCCAGCACCAGTTCAGGAGGTTGCGCACAGAGCGGTGGGCGACGGCGACGCCCTTGGGCCGGCCGGTGCTGCCCGAGGTGAAGATGACGTACGCGGTGCTGTCCGCGTGGGCGGTCGGCGGTGGCGGGACGTCGGCGGGGACGACGCCGCGGTCGGCGTCGATCACGCGGATGCCGTCCGGGACGGGGAGCGGTCCGGTGTCCGTGGTGGTGAGCAGCACCGTGGCGCCGGCGTCGGTGAGCATGCCGGCCGCGCGCTCGGCGGGGGCGGTGGGCTCGATGGGCAGGTAGGCGGCGCCGGCCTTGAGGATCCCGAGGACGGCGGCGATCAGCGCCGGGCCGCGCTTGGCGCAGACCGCCACGACCTGGCCGGCGTCGACGCCCAGCGCGCGCAGGCGGTACGCGATGCCGTTGGCCCAGCGGTCGAGTTCGCGGTAGCTGACGGTGCCGCCGGCGTGCCGCACGGCGTCGGCGTCGGGCGTGCGGCGGGCGTGGTCCTCGAAGAACAGGTGGACGGGGCGCTCGTCGGGGACGGGTACGGCGGTGTCGTTCCAGGTGTGCAGGACCTGTTCACGTTCCTCCGCGCTGAGCACCGCCCGTGTCGGCCGCGGACCGGGTAACCCGGCCGGGCGGGGTGCGGCCGCCGTGAAGGCCTCGCCGAGGCCGCCCAGCAGACGGCCGTACGCGGCGAACATCGCCTCCACGTCGCCGGGGACGAAGTCGCCGGGCACCGTGTCCCAGTGGTAGCGCAGTTCGTCGCCCTCCTCGACGCAGATGCTGTCCAGGCAGACGTCGGGGGTGTAGGTCATCCAGCGGCCGCTCCGTACGCCGGACGGGGGCGCCTGGTCGGTGAGTTCGAGCAGGCCGGTGTGGACGACGGGGAAGGCGAGGCCGGCGCCGGCCCGCTCGCGCATGACGACGCGGCGCAGTTCGGCGAGCCCGTCCGCCCCCGCGCCGCGGGTGTCGTCCTGGTCCATCCGGTGCTGGTGGGCGGCGGCGCGCTCGGCGAGCGGCTGCCCGGCGGGGCCGTGGTCGAGCCAGCTGAGCCGGGTGTGCTCCCCCGGGCGGCGGTGCTCGTCGTCCTGGTGCCAACGGGCGGCCACCACGGTGAAGTCGCCGTCCACGCGGGTCGACAGGGCTTCGGTGAGGACGGCGAGCAGGGCGGCGTCGGGCGTCAGCCCACGGCTCTCGACCGCCGCCCGGATCCGCCGCCATCCGGTCAGGACTCCGGAGTGGCGGGTGCGGCGCCGGTCGGCGCCGCCGGCCGGGGCGGGACCCGCGGGCAGGCCCGTGAAGCGCTCGCGCCAGTAGGCGACGGCTGCGGGGTCGGGCGGGCCGGGGATCCCCGCGGCCACCGCTCCGGACGGGGGCAGGCCGGGTTGCCGGCCGGCGGGGCCGCCGTATCCGGCGACCAGTTCGCGCAGCAGCAGGTGGAGGCTGCGGCCGTCGACCACCGCCAGGTCGATGGCGCAGTGCAGGGTCGACCGGCCGGAGGCCGTACGCGTCACCCGGAGGTCGAACCGCGGCCAGCGGCCGAGGGCGAAGGCCGTCCCGGCCATCCGGTCGCGGAAGGCGTCCTCGAGGGCGCCCACGCCGGGGGTGCCGGACGGTTCGTCACCGGGGTGGTCGACGACCGGGATCCGGCGGCGCGGACCGGCCGTCCGGCGCACGTGCAGCTCGCCGTCGTGGGACAGGTGGCTGCGGAGCACGTCGTACCGCTCGGTCATGGCGTGCCAGGTGTCCTCGAGACGGCCGATGTCGAGGTGGTCGAGTGCGAAGGCGTGGTAGACCTGGCAGCCGTCCCAGGGACCGGAGCCCTGCGCGCGGGCTACGTAGTAGGCCTGCTGGAGCTGGTTGAGCGGCCTGGTCTCCCCGTCGGCTCCGGCGCCGGACGCGAGGTCGCGCAGGGTGTTGCCCAGGGCGGTGAAGAGGGTGTCTGCGGCGCCCGGGGCGAGCAGGGTGTCGGCCACGTCCCAGCGGTAGTGCAGCGCCCCGTCCGTCTCCCACATCTGGTGGTCGAGCGCGACGCCGGCGGTGCGGCTGGCGGCGTGCGCCAGGTGGCCGGTCAGGCCGCCCGAGCTGCCCGCGCTGCCCGTGCCGGTGTCCAGCAGGCTGGTGAAGACCACGGGCAGGGCGGCCTGCGGCGCCGTCCTGTCCCGGGAGCGCAGTTCCCGCAGGACCTCCACCCCGGAGACCCCGGTGTGGGCGAGGTCGGCCCAGAGCCGGTCGTGCAGCGCGCGGGCGGATTCGTCGAAGGTGCGGTCGGGCAGCGGGTCGACGGCCAGCAGCGCGGTGGAGGTGAAGGGGCCGACCAGGTTCTCCGTGCCGGCGGGCAACCGTACGCGGTCGGAGGTGGTCAGCACCAGGGTGAACGGCTCGCCGGGCGCGTCGGCGCCCAGGACCTCGGCGAAGGCGGTGAGCACCAGTGCCGTGGGCGACACCTCCAGGGCCGCGGCGTGCTCCTTGAGGGCGTTCCACTGCGCCGGGGTCAGGGCGGCGCCGAGCGAGCGGCGCGGGTGGCCGCCGGGGCGGGCCTCCGGCCGTATCCGGGCCGCCGCCGGAGCGGCCATCGGAGCGGCGAGCCGCTCGCACCAGTAGTCCAGGTCCTCCCGGTGGGCGGGGGTGGAGCGCCGGGCGTGCAGCGTCAGGACGGCGTCGCGCAGCGGGAGCGAGGAGGCGGGCAGCGGGTCGTCCGGCCGCTCGTAGACGAGCCACCAGTGGTCGAGGAGCACCCCGAGGCCGTGGCCGTCCGTCAGCATGGCGTCGATGTCCAGGTGGACCACGCCCGCGCCGTCCGGGCCCAGTGACACCTCGACGGTGTACGGCGGCCAGCCGGCGGCCTGGTGTCGCGCCGGGTCGGCCAGGCGCTCGCGGACGTCCTGTACGTGCCGGGCGAAGGCTTCCGGTCCTGCGGCGGCGAGGTCGTGCACGGGGACGTCGTGCGCGGGGACGGAGGTGTGGGCGGGGCCGGCGGCGTGCGCGAGGGCATCGGCATGCGCGGGGGCGTCGGGGTGCGCGGGGGCGTCGGCGTGCGCGGCCGGGGCGATGCGCTGGCGGCCGTCCTCGTCGATCAGGACGCGCAGGATGTCGTGGTGTGCCACCACGCGCTGCCAGGCCGCCGTGAGCCGCCGCGTGTCGAGGCCGGGCAGCGCGAACTCGCGGTACAGGCGGCAGCCGACCGGGTCCGCGCCGAGGTCGGGGTCCCGGCCGACCAGGTAGGCCTGCTGCACGGGAGTGAGCGGGAACGGTTCCTCGTTCTTCCCATGGTCCGGCCCGGCCGCCGCCGGAGCCGGGGAGTCGGGGCGCAGGGCGTCCGGCGTCCCGGCCGCCTCGGCCGATTCCGCCGACTCGGCCACCCTGTCGATGAGTTGGCGGGTGGTGGCCCCCGCGCCGAGCCAGTCGACGGCGATCCGGACCCCGTGGGCGGCCTCGATCCCGAGCACCAGGCGGGTCGCCGCCAGCGAGGCGAGGCCGTGCTCGCGCAGCGGTGTGTCCAGGGACAGCTCCGCGCCGCCCGGGCGGACCTCGCCGACGAGGCGGACGACCGATCGGGCGATCTGATCGTGGTTCATGGGTTCCTCCTTCGCGGCAGGGCGGGGCGGTGCACGGCTCGGCGGGCCGGGTGGTGCGGCAGGGCTGCCGGACGGGGGACGGCGCTGCCCCGGCCGGGCGGCCGGACGGTGCCGGGCGACGGCCGGGAACGGTCGGTAGCGGCTGGCAACGGCCGGCCTGTCGGAGGGTCAGACCGGGTGCTCGGCCAGGAACTTGGCCAGCGCCTCGAACAACTCCGGTTCGCCCCGGAACACCGAGATGTGGTCGCCGTGCGGACGGACCAGACTCACCGATCCCGGCAGCTCGGCGGCCACCCGCGCGGACCCGCCCGGGTGGGCGGTGTCGTCGTCCGCGCTGGTCACGACGAGCACCGGCAGACCCAGTCCGGCGAGCCTGGGTCGGAGGTCCTCACCCATCACGGCCGTGTTCAACTCGGAGTAGCGGCGGAACAGTTCGACCGTCGCGTAGGGATAGAGCACCAGGTGGGCGAGGTCGGCGGGGACGTTGTCGCCGATCGACCGGCAGAGCGTCTCGTGGATCGTCGCCGCCAGGCCCGGGTCGGAGCAGGCCATCGCCAGCAAGGCCTGCAGATTGCGCTGGTGGTCCGTCTTGGGGCTGTCCGGGCCGAGGTCGAAGTCACCGTGCCACAGGCTGAGCGAGGTGATCCGGTCCGGGTGCAGCGCGGCGGCGGTGACGGCCGGTACGGCGCCGCCGCACAGACCCACCACGTGCGCCCTGGCGGCGCCGGCCCGGTCCATCGCGGCCAGCAGGTCCCCGGCCTGGGCGGTCACGCCGTAGCCGGCCGGCGCCGGCTCGTGCGGGTCCGCGAACAGGCCCCGGCTCTCACAGGTCACCACGTAGTGCGTACGGGCGAGTTCACGGATCCACCGCTCGGCCAACCGGGCCGGCATGCCCGGGGCCGGTGCCAGCACCACCGCCTGCTCCCCGGGCCGCCCCGCGGTGTACACGCGCAGCGGCACCCCGTCGGGCGTCCTGGTGTCGAGCCGGGTGCAGAACCGCCCGAAGTCCGCGGCCGCCGCCTCGTCGACGATGTCGGCGACCCGGTCGGCGCCCTCCACCCGGCCGTCCGCGGTGAAGGGCAGCCGGGCCAGGTCCAGCCGGTCCGCGACCACCCGGGCGAAGGTGTCCGGCTGCCCGGGCCCGGAGCCCACCACGACCGTGGGGGCGCCCAGGCGCCGGGTGACCGCCTCCAGCAACGGGCCGACGGTCCGGGCGCGGGGCCCGGCGGGGACCGTCACGGGCGGCAGGACGCCGAGCAGCGGGCCCAGCGACAGGACGGCCTGCGCGAGCCGGGCGAGCCCGTTCGCCGGGGTGGGCTGGAGGCCCACCCCGGCGGCGCCGTCAGCTGTCCCCGAAGACATGGCCCCGGGTGGTGCGGTCCACCAGCTTGTTGTGTCCGTACGTGTCCTGGCCGGCCACCAGGACGGCGCCGTAGCGATCCAGCGAGACCCTGCCGCCGTACTCCTCGATCTCCTCGGTGTCCGGGTAGACCCGGACCGCGGTGGGCACGTAGCGGGAGGCGAAGCCCATCCGCATCTGCTGCGCGGGGCCGTCGTTGGGGTGCGAGGCGTGCATCAGGGTGGACCAGAACATGATGGCCTCACCGGGCTTCATCACCATCGAGACGGCTTTGCTCTCGTCGGGGACGAAATTCTCGTCCTTCTGCAGCTCGCGGTAGTCGTACCCGAAGAAGCCCCGGCGGGTGCCGCCCTTGCTCTCCTGGTTGATCCGGTCCGGGTCGTAGTGCATCTTCTTGGTCTCGTCGTAGTTCATCTGCTGGTGGGAGCCGGGGATGAACTGCAGGCAGCCGTTCTCGACGGTGGCCTCGGTGAAGGCGGTCCAGACGGTGATGGTCCCGCCGAACTCCTTGAACTCGTCGGGCCACAGGATCTGCGGTTCGCCCGATGCGTTGGCGAAGGTGTCCGCCTGGTGCCAGTCGGTGCCCTCGTCCCCGGGGTACTTGGGGAAGAACTCGGTCCGCCAGCACAGGACGTCCGGGCCCAGGGCGCTGACCACGCGGTCCACGATCGGCGCCCGGCCGATGTGGCCGGCCAGGAAGTCCGAGTCGAGGTGGCGGTCGTAGTTGGAGATGTTGGTGTTGCCCGAGGAGGCGGCCTCGTCGCCGTAGACCGCCATCGAGCGGTCCATCAGCTTCAGCCGCTCGCGCCGCCACTCGGCGGTCATCTCCTCGGGCTCGTAGACCTTGAACGGGCCGAAGAACCCGTTGGTGCGGAAGCTCTCCAGCTCCTTTTCGGACAGCGAGAACGCGCCGCCCGTTCCGGCCTGGGTCATGGCTGCTCCTTCACGTGGTGGTCGTGGGCGCCGCTGTCCTGCCCGGGGTGCCGGCCCGTCCGCTCCTCCACGCAGGCGGCCAGCCTGGCGACGGTCGCCTCGGCGCCCAGCTCGGCGCCGGTCAGGCGCAGTCCGAACCGCTGGTTGACCTGCGCGACGATCCGGACGAAGGCGAGCGAGGTGGCGCCGATGTCGAAGAGGTCGACGTCGGCCGCGGGCGGCCGCGGGCCGCGCAGGACCTCGTGGACGATGGCGGTGACGGCGGTGACGGTGGTGGGCGCGGAGTGCGCCGGGAGTTCGGGGGCGGGCTCCTCGTCGAGGATCCGGCGCAGGGCATCCCGGTCGGTCTTGCCCTGCGGGGTGAGCGGGATGGAGTCGACCACCCGGTGGGCCGAGGGCCGCAGGTGGGCGGGCAGCCCGGCGGCGGCGTACGCGGCCAGGGCGGCGGGCAGCCCGGCCGGGTCGGTGTCCGGGCCGCCCGCCGGTACCGCGAAGGCCGCCAGGCGCAGGTCGCCATCGTAGTCGTGCGCGACGACCACGGCCGCGCGCACCTGCGGGTGACCGGTCAGGAAGTGCTCGATCTCGCGGGGTTCGATCCGGAAGCCCCGCACCTTGAGCTGGTCGTCGAGGCGGCCGAGGTATCGCAGTTCCCCGTCCGCCGTGCGGACGGCGAGGTCGCCGGAGCGGTAGTAGCGGGTGACGGGGCCGCCGCCGAAGGACTCGGAGGTGAAGCGCTCGGCGGTCAGTTCCGGGCGGTCCAGGTAGCCGCGGGTCACCCCGGCACCGGAGACCAGCAGTTCGCCGGGCGTGCCGTCGGGTACGGCGGCGCCGTCCGGGCCGGCCAGGACGAAGTCCAGGTCGGGCAGCGGGACTCCGATCGGGCTGTGCTCGGGCGCGGCCAGGTCCGCCGTGGTGATCGGCCGGTAACTGGCGTGCACGCAGGTCTCGGTGATGCCGTACATGTTGACCAGCCGGGGCTGCCGGTCCCCGTGCCGCTGCAGCCAGCCGGCCAGGTCCCGGACTTCGAGGCGCTCGCCGCCGAACACCACCAGGCGCAGCGCGAGGCGGTCCGGTCCCTCGTGGTCCGCGTCGGCGGCGGCGAGCTGGCGGAACGCGGACGGCGTCTGGTTGAGCACGGTGACCCGCTCGGCGCGCAGCAGGGCGTGCAGGTCGGCGGGTCTGCGGGCGAGGTCCTTGTCGACCACGACCAGGCGGCCGCCGTGCAGCAGGGCGCCCCAGATCTCCCAGACGGAGAAGTCGAAACTGGCGGAGTGGAAGAGGGTCCACACGTCCTCGGGGCCGAAGCCGAACCAGTCCCGGGTGGCGCTGAACAGCCGCACCACCTGGCGGTGTTCGACGAGTACGCCCTTGGGCAGTCCGGTCGATCCGGAGGTGTGGATCACGTACGCGAGGTCGCTCCCGGTCGCCGCCTCGCGGCCGTCCGGGGCCGCGGCGCCGGTGCTGTCGGCCGGTATCCCGGCGGTGACGGGCACGACCTCGGCGGCCAGCGCGTCGGGCAGCGCCTTGGCCGCCTCGGCGGTGGCCACCACGATCCGTACGCGGGTGTCCTCGAGCAGGTGGAGCAGCCGGGGCGCCGGGTAGTCGGGGTCGAGCGGTACGTAGGCGCCGCCGGCCTTGAGGATGCCGAGCAGGCCGACCACGAGCTCGGTGCCGCGGTGTGCGCTGAGCCCGACGAGGACGCCGGGGCGCACTCCCCCGGCGGCCAGCCGGACGGCCAGCGCCTCGGCGCGGGCGTCGAGTTCACCGTAGGTCAGCTGCTCGCCTGATGCCGTGACGGCGATCCGCTCGGGCGCCTCGCGGGCCCTGTCGTGAAAGATCTCGTGCAGACTTCGGCCGCTCATGGCCGACACCTCCTGGTCCGGGGGTGAGGGGGTTCAGCGCGCCGAGGGCAGTTCCGTGGCGTACAGACCCCAGTGATGTGGTGTCAGGGCGACGTCCTGGAAGGAGCCCTGGACGAACATCCGGGCCCAGGTGCCGCCGGCGCCCTTTTCGGGTGCCCGCTCCCGGAAGAAGATGTCCCGGACGCCCTCGTTCTGGACGTGCAGCTGGAGCAGCCGCTGGTAGGTGCCGAGCGAGCGCATGTGGATCAACCAGTGGATGCGGTCCATCGGGCCGAAGGCGTCCTCGTAGAGGAGCACGGTGGCCTCGCCCGCCAGGTTGTCGTTGATAGCCTCGGCGGCCTCGCGGGCGAACTGGCGGGCCTCGGAGCGGAAGTCGTAGATGATCTGGGCCGTGCGGTGGATGACGATGCCCGCGTTCGCGGAGTGCAGCAGCAGGTCGTCGGGCTGCGAGGTCTGGTGGCGGGCGGGCGGCAGCGAGACGGCGGTGCCGGCCTCCTGGAACACCGCGCTCTGCCGCTCCAGCGTGCCGTCCACGGCGGTGCCGTACATCCCCCAGAACTGCGGCAGCAGCACCGACTCCTTCAAGGTGCCGTCGACGAACATCCGGGCCCAGCTGCCGCCGCCCTTGCTCTCGTCGATGCGGGCCTTGCCGAACAGGCCGCGGTAGTCCTCGTCCTGGCTGCCCATCCGGACCAGCGTCTCGTAGTCGTCCATTGACTTCAGGTGGATCAGCCAGTGCACCAGGTCCTTGGTGCCGAAGGTCTCCTCGTAGACGAAGACGCTCGCCACGCCCTCCTGGGAGGTGTTGATGTATTCGGCGAGTTCCCGGGCGAACTCCCGGGATTCGGAGTGGAATTCACTGCGGACCTGGGCGGTGCGTTCGACGATCATTCCGGAGTTCCCGGAGTGCAGGATCTTCTCCGGCGCCAGAACGGTCTGGTGACCGGCCGGCGCTACGACCGCCCTGGCCTCGTCCGCCGATTCCCCGGTCTCCGCTGCGGTCATGAAATCCTCCTGATCGGATACTCGGTGAATGTCACCGGGAACGTTCCGGAAATCCCCTGTCAGAGACTATGGAGCCGGGGTGACAGTTCCTGCTCAGAATTGCGCACGCAGGATCGCGTTTGTCCGGTCCGTCAAAATGGACGCGGCTCCCGTCATCAGCCGGTCGGCGATGACGTCCACGTGGCGGCGGCGCCAGTCCGCGAGCTCGGTTCCGGCAACGAACCGGTTGAACGCGCCCATCGCCGGCCCGCAGTGGATCTGGTAGTTGACCTGCTGCTCCGGGGTGCCGTGCATGGCCAGCCTGGTCGAGTGGACGAAGTACCAGCGAAAGACCAGGGCCATCCGGTGCCGGGCGCTGCGGCCGGCCCGGGCCAGCTCCTCGGGGTCGGTGCGCGCGAGGTGCGCCCGGGTCTCTCGCCACACCTCCTCGACCGGGCGTCCGAAGCACTGCTCCTCCAGGGACCGCCTGGTCCGCTCGTCCAGCTCTTCCAGGGCGCCGTACTGCCGGTAGAGCTGGTAGAGCTTGTTCGCCCGGGCCGGGAACAGCGTGCCCTTGCGGACCACTTGGACCCGCGCGCCCAGTTCGAACATGTCCCCGGCCGGCGCGTAGGTGGTGTCCTGGACGTCCAGCCCGGCCAGCATCTCCTTGACGGCCTCGGCGGTGCCCGCTTCGGGCGAGCACTGGTTGACCGAGCCGGTCAGCACGAAGTCGGCCCCGAGCAGGAACACCGCCGCCACCGCCTCGGGGGTGCCGAGCCCGCCGGCGGCCCCGACCCGGACCCGCCGGTGGTAGCCGTACTCGGCGCCGGCCCGCTCCCTCAGCCGGACGATGGTCGGCAGCAGGGCCAGCGCCACACCGCCGTCCGTGTGTCCCCCCGAGTCGGACTCGACGCACAGGTCGCCGCTGACCGGCAGTTCCCGGGCGATCCGGGCCTCCTGCGGGGTGAGCCCGCCCTCCGCGACCAACCGGTCGACCACGGCGGCGGGCGCGGGGGCGAGGAAGGCCTGGGCGACCTCCGGCCGGGACACCTTGGCCACCACGTGCCGGCCGGCCGAGGGCCGGCCGTCCGCGTCCCGGCTCGCTCCGGCGAACCGCACCCGGACCAGGGCCGGGGTGATCCGGGTGAAGCCCGCGGCCTCCACGCTCCGCACCCCGGCGCGGACGCAGAGCGAGGCGACCGCATCCTCGCGCGCCGGATCGGCGGGCGTGTGCAGCAGGTTGGCGCCGTACGGGCGGTCGGGGCCGGATTCCCGGGCGAGCCGTTCGAGGTCCCGCCCGATCCGGTCGAGGCCCAGCCCGCCGGTGCCGAGGAAGCCCAGCAGCCCGGCCCGGCCCATCCGCAGCACCAGCTCGGCCGAGGAGATGCCCTTGTACATAGACCCCGCCAGGTAGGCGGCGCGGACCCGGTGGTCACGGCGGAACTCGGCACTGCCGAGGCTCTCCGCCCGGAACACGGCGGGCCCGCCCGGCGGCGGGGGCGTCGGGACCGGGGGCGCGGCCCGCCCGGCGGCGGGTACGGACGCCGGGCCGCCGGCCGGCCCGGGCCCCGCGCCCGAGGCTGGTACCAGCGGCGGAACCGGGGGCGCCGGCGGCGGGTTGTCCTTCAGGGCCGCCTTCCAGAGGCCGGCCAGTGCGGTGCCGGGACCGCGTTCGGTCACCTCCCGTACGCCGAGGGCGAGCAGGTGGTCCATGGTCTGCGCCCAGTGCACGGGTTCGGCGATCTGCCGGGCCAGCAGCCCGGCGACATCGTCCCCGTACGGCGCGGCGGTCACGTTGGCGATCACCGGGAGGGCGGGCGGGCGCAGCGTGAACCCGGCCAGGAATCCGGCGAACGCCGTGGCGGCCTCCCGCATGTACCGGGAGTGGAAGGCCGTGCGGACGGCCAGCGGCACCGTCCTGGCCGCCCCGTCCTCGCGCAGCCGGGCCGCCACCGTCCGCAGCTGGTCCGCCGGGCCGGACAGGACCACCTGGGTCCGCGCGTTGTGGTTCGCGAGGTCCACGGTGTCCGCCCCGTACCGCGGCAGCGCCTCCGCCAGCTGCTCGGCGGACAGTCCGACGACGGCGAGCATCCCGCCGTCCCCGTCGCCGGACATCAGCTCGCCCCGCCGCTTGACCAGGCGCACCCCGGTCTCGAAGTCGAAGCAGCCGGCCGCGAACAGCGCCGCGTACTCCCCGAGACTGTGGCCGGCCAGCACGTCGGGCTCCGGTTCGCCGTCCGCCCGGGCGGACAGCACGGTCAGGGCCTCCACCACGAAGAGGGCCGGCTGGGCGTAGCGCGTGTCGCCCAGCCGCTGGTCGGGGTCGTCGAGCAGGAGCGGCGCGAGCGGGAAGCCGAGGATGGCGTCGGCGGCGTCCACCAGGGCGCGGTGGCGGTCGATCAGGCCCGCGCCCATGCCCTTGCGGTGTGATCCCTGCCCCGGGAATATCCAGGCACGCAACGGTGCCCTCCTCGTCGTCGGTGAGCGGATGGAACGACCGGGGCCGCCCCGGGTCAGCGCGGGGCCGCGGGCGGGACGTCCCGGCCCGTGCCGGCGGCGAGGTCGGCGAAGCCGGCGATCCGGCCGCGGACCCGGTCCGAGGACATCAGGCGGACGAACTCGTCGACCGCGGTCTGCTGGGTGTGTTCGTCGAGGATCCACAACCGGCGCATGTAGCGCTTGAGGTCGGCGACCGTGGCGGGGTCCAGCTTGGAGGCGCGGAAGAGCAGCCGGCGCAGTGCCGGCCCGGGGTCCTCGGCGAGTTCGTCGACGAGCCCGTGGACCGCGGCCTCCCGGGCGGCGACCGGCAGGGTGCCGAGCGCCATGGCGTACGCCCGCTGGAAGCCGACCCGCCGGATCAGGAAGGGCAGCACCGAGCAGGGCAGCAGCCCCCAGAGCGCCTCGGGGAGGCTGAACCGGCTCCGGTCGGTGGCGTGCACGAAGTCGCTGGCCGCGGCCAGTCCTACGCCGCCGCCGACCGCGTGGCCGTCCACCTGGGCCACCACGATCTTGCCGATGGTGGTGAGCCGCTCCAGCAGGGCGAAGTAGTCCTCCCCGCCCTTGCGGGTGTCCTGGGCCTCCGCGTGTCCGCCGTCCGCCCCGTCCGCCGAAGGCCCGGCCTCGGCCGCCGCGACGCCGGAGAGGTCCATGCCGCTGCAGAACGTGTCGCCCTCGGCCCGCAGCACGACCACCCGGCAGTCCTCGGTGCGTTCGGCGAGGTCCAGTGCGGCGCCGAGCTCCGTGATCAGCTCGCGGGTGATGCTGTTGCGCTCCCCGGGCCGGGTGAGCGTCACCGTCAGCCGGCCCCGGTCGTGTTCCACGCGCAGCGTCCGGTGGCCGGCCGGGCCCGGTGCGGTCCCGGTCAGCTCCACCGGTACCTCCGGTGGAACCCGGTGATCTCGTCGAGTACGAGGAGCCCGCGTCCGGCGAACCCCTTCTCGTAGACCGGTCCGTAGCCGGCCGGGTCGAAGCGCTGGTCGCGTACGCCGGCCATGCGCAGGGCGCCGCCGTCCGCGAGCGTCTCGTACTCGGGCATCGAGAGCGGGTAGCGGTCCTCGATGGCGGCGCCGATGCCGAGGGCAGCGAGTTCCGCGCCCGCGCCCTCGGGCACCACCCCGCTGTAGAACTCCGAGGCGCAGCCGGAGCCGTACGAGAACATCCCGACCCGGCGCGGGCCGGCCTGCGGCCCGTCCTGGTCGATCAGCGAGCACAGGGCGAGGTAGAGGGCGGCGGAGTAGACGTTGCCGACCCGGGAGCAGTACGCGAGCGAGGCGGCGGTGCGCTGCTCGAAGTCGGCCTCGACGGCGGCGGTCCCGTATCCCTTGAGCTTGCGCAGCATGGTGCGGTGGGCGGCCCGCACCATCCCGGCGAACGGGGTGTGCAGGACCAGCCGGTCGAAGGTGGTGACGATGTCCGCCCCGACGACGCGCTCCGCGTAGTGCCGGTAGCTGTGCTCCAGGCAGGCCAGGTAGGAGAGCAGCGAGAGGTCGGAGTCGCCGGCCTCGAGGTCGGGCCGGGGGCGCAGGGTGTCCATCACCTCGTAGCTGTAGAAGCCGCTGGCCCCCGGGTCGAGGGCCAGGATCCGCGGCCGGCCGCCGACGACCATCGCCACCGCCCCGGCGCCCTGGGACGGTTCCCAGTAGGTGTCGCGGGCGGCGGCGCTGGCCGCGTCGGCGGCGATGACCAGCGCCTTCGCGTCCGGGTCCGCGCCGACTTCGAGGAGGGCGGCGGCCGAGCGCAGCGCCGCGGTGCCGCCGTAGCAGGCGTGCTTGGTCTCGAAGGACCGGCAGCGCCGGCCGAGGCCGAGCGCGTCGTGCACGTACGTGCTCAGCGGTTTGCCGTAGTCCAGGCCGGACTCGGTACCGACGACGACCAGTTCGATGCGGTCCCGCTCGGCCTGCGAGAGCGCGTCGACCAGCGGCTTCGCGGCGTTGACGGCGTTGGTGACGGCGTCCTCGCAGGGCAGGTTCACCGACTTCTGGCGCATCATCAGGTTGCCGAAGCGGCGCATGTCCAGTCCGCGCGCCTCGAAGAGCGTGCGTACGTCGAGCGAGGCCCTGCCGACGTAGGCGTTGACCGCCTCGATGCCGACCTCCATCTAGCTGCCCGCTCCCGCGTGGTGAGGTACGAGGACGGTCTCCTGGAGGGTGCCGTCCAGGAACATCCGGCCCCAGTTGCCGCCGCCGCGGCCGACGGGGATCCGTTCGCCGGTCAGGATCTCGCGGAACTCGGCGTCGGTGCGCTCGAGTTCGACGATGCGGCGGTAGTCGTCGAGGCTGTGGAGGTGGATCATCCAGTGGAGGCGGTCCTGGGTGCCCCACTGCTCCTCGTAGAGGAAGACGGTCGCATGTCCGGCCAGCGTCTCGTTGATGCGGCTGAGCCAGGCGAAGGCGAACTTGCGCCCCTCTTTGCGGAATTCGAACTTGACCTGCCCGGTGCGGTGGATGATCACGCCGGCGTTGGCGCTGTTGAGCTGCTGCTCGGGGAGCTGGCCGGTCTGGAAGCGGGCCGGCGTCGCGAAGAGGCCGCCGAGGTCGGCTTCCTCGTGGGCGTGGGTGAGTCCGTGCTGGGGGACGATCACCTTCTCGTGGAAGGACCCCTGGAGGAACATCCGCTCCCAGTTGCCGCCGCCCTGGTCGGCTAGCCGGTCGGAGCTGGCGACCTCCTGGAACTCCGTGTCGTGGTCCACCATTTCCAGCAGCCGGCCGTAGTCGTTGGGCGCCCGCATGTGAATGAGCCAGTGCAGCCGGTCCTGCGTCCCGAACAACTCCTCGTAGACCAGAGTGGTCGCATTCGGGTGCAGCGCCTTGTTGGTGAAGAATTGGAGATCCCGCGCGAACGACCGGCCCTCGGTGCGGAATTCGTAGGCGAGCTGCCCGACACGATGGATGATCAGTCCTGAATTGCCGGTGTGCAGCAACTGCTCGGGGGGTTCGGCGACCTGTTGGGCCGCCGGGGGAATGAAAGACCATGCCATGAGGAGAATTCCCTTCTGCCTGGTTCGGCGGATTGCACCGGCGGCCGATCCGCACGCCCGATTCCGCAGTGCGGCCACGCTAGCCGGGCCGGGAAACCGGGCTCTGCTCAATCTTGGGCAACGCCTGACGGCACCAGATCGACTAGACTCCCGGACAAGCGGACCGCTCGGTCCTCTTGGCTCGGGACGTCGGCCGCGGCACCCCGCGGGCCCCGTCGGCCCCATGATTGGAGTGCGCCTTCATGACCTCTGTCACCAGCGAGTCCCTCCGGTTCGACAAGGACGCCGACGACTACGACGCGTACCACGGCGGCCTGGAGCGCGGCCGCAAGGCCGCCGAGGACCTCTCCCCGCACCTGCTCCCCGGCCCGGTGCTCGACATCGGCCTCGGCACCGGCCTGGTCGACGTCGGCCTCACCGAGCTCGGCCATCGCGTGCTGGGCGTGGACGTCGCCCCGCAGATGGCCGCCCGGGCGGAGAGCCGCCTGAACGGGCGGGTCGTGGTCGGCAACGCCCAGTACCTGCCGTTCGCCTCCGGCTCGCTGCCCAACGTGATCATGGTGCATGTGCTGCACGTCGTGGACGACATGGAACGGGTGCTCGCCGAGACCGCCCGGGTGCTCGCCCCCGGCGGCCGCCTGGTCACCGTGCACGGCGTCCCGGTCGCCGAGCCCGACGACCTGGTCGAGGCGGAGTCGCCGCTGAACGTGCTCAAGCCGAAGGTGCCCGACACCCCGGAACGGCTGGCGCAGGCGGCCGGCAAGTTCGGACTCCGGGTGCTGGAGGAGGCCTCCGTCAACCCGTACGAGATCGACCTGACGCCCCACCAGTACGCGGACAGCATCGCGGGCCGGGTCTGGTCCTACCTCAAGGACGTCGGCGAAGCGGACTGGCAGCGGCTGGTCGTCCCGGTGGTCGCGGCGCTGCGGGCGCTGCCGGACCCGGACCGCGAACGGCACCAGGTGTGGCGGGTCCCGCTCACCGTCCTGGTGAAGAACTGACCGGCCGGGGGGGCTGACATGGGATCGAGCACCAGCACGGGCCTGCCGCAGGCCGACTCATCGGACGGCACACCGGGCCGCACGCTCACCGACCTGCTGCGGGAGCGGGCGGCCGCCGACCCGGAGGGCATAGCGATCGTCGTCGACGGCCGGGACCCCTTGACCTTCGGGGAGTGGAACCGGCGTGCCGACGCCGCCGCGCACGGCCTGCTGCGGTTCAAGGAGCCGCGCCTGCGGCGGATCGCCCTGTACTTCGGCGGACTCGACTGGATCGACTACGCGGTCGCCTACCACGCGGCGCAGCGGGTCGGCGCGACCACCCTGCACCTCAACGACACCATGCCGGCGGACGAAATCGCGCACCGGCTGGCGGAGTGCGGCGTGAACGGCATCGTGCACGGCTCCGCGCTGGCCCCGCCGTCCGGCTCCAGCGGCTGGACAGCCACCCTGGAGACGCTCGACACCGGGCGGTACGACCCGCCCGCGCCCGCGCCGCGGATCGACGGCATCGCCGACATCCTGTACACATCGGGCACCACCGGCCGGGCCAAGGCCATCACGGTGACCCACGCCAACATGCTGTTCGGACGGGCCAAACCCACCATCGACACCCTCGGCAACGCGGATCACCTGCTCGCCGCGATGCCGCTGGGCACCTCGTCCAGCCAGGGCACCGCCTCGCTGCCGCTGCTGTCCCGCAGCATCCTGCTGGTCGCCCCGCCCGAGGACCCGGAGCAGATCGCCGCGCTGATCACCCGGTACGCGTGCGGCTCGATAATGATCACGCCGGCCACCGCCCTGGCGCTCGTACGGGCCCGTGTGCACGAGCGGCACGACCTCAGCAGCATCCACACCGTCACCACCGCTTCGTCGGCGTTCCCGCCGGCCGTGGCCCGCGATCTGCTCGCCGCGCTCCCCGGAGCGTCCCTCGCGATGGCCTACACCTCGCTGGAGGCCTCTCCGGCCGTCACGCTCCACCTGTTCGACCCGGCGAAACCGCTCTCCATGGGCCGCCCGGCGCACGGGACCGAGCTGCAGATCACCGACGAGAAGCAGCAGCCGCTGCCGGCCGGCGAGGTCGGCGAGATCTGGATGCGCACTGCCGCACCCAAGCGCCGCTATCTCGACACCGACCTCGACCAGCGCTTCAACATCGGCGACTGGACCAGGATGACGGACCTCGGGCGGGTCGACGAGGAGGGCGAACTGACCTTCTTCGACCGGTCCGCGGACGCGGTGCGGTCCGGCGGCGCGCTGATATCCAGCATCGCCGTCGAGGCCGAGCTGTACGAGCACCCGGACGTCAAGGAGGTGGCCGTGATAGGCACCCCGGACGCCGAACTCGGCCAGGCCGTCACCGCGGTCCTCGTACTGACCTCCCCCGACCGGCTCCCCGAGGTCCGCGCGTTCGCCGAGTCCCGGCTGCGGGGGCCCGAGGTCCCGGCCCACTACGTCCTCACCGGCGCCCTGCCCCGGAGCTTCCTCGGCAAGGTGCTCAAGCGCGAACTGCGCGCCCGGCACGCCCGGCCCGCGACCGGCCTGCCGTCCTGACCCGCCGGGCCGCCCGGCCCGGCCGAGCGGCCCCGCCACCCGTCCACCGTCCACCGACCACCAGGAGGAGAACCCCGATGCCACTCGACCCCGCCCTGCTCGACGTACTCGGCTGTCCCGACCACCCCGACGCCGGGCTGCGGCACGACGCCGAGGCCCAGGCCCTGACCTGCCTGGACTGCGCCCGGGACTTCCAGGTCGTCGGGGGCGTACCGGTCCTGCTCGCGCAGAACCCGCAGCGGTAGCGGCCCCCGTGAACGGCCCGCCCTGCGATGTCTGGTGGGCCCGGACGGACTGGCTCCGCCCGGAGCACCTGAGCGTGCTGAGCGCGGCGGAGAACGAGCGGCTGCGGCGCTTCCGGCACCCGGCCGACCGGGAACGCTCCGCCCTGGGCGCCGTCCTGCTGCGGGTGGTCGCCGCGGGGGCGCTGGGGTCGCCGCCGGACGCGGTGGGCGTGGACCGCTTCTGCCCCTCGTGTCCGGGGCAGCACGGCAGGCCCGTCCTGCCCGGCACCGGGCTGCACGTGTCGACCAGCCACTCCGGCGCGTTCGTGGTGGTGGCGGCGACCCGGGCCGGGCCGGTGGGGGTGGACGTCGAGGAGGAGCCCGGCGGGCTCGGCCCGGACTTCCGCGGCGGCGCCACGCTGGGCCCGGAGGAGGCGGCGGGCACCTCGGACGCGGCCGGTTTCGTCCGCTGCTGGGCGCGCAAGGAGGCGCTCCTGAAGGCCGTCGGCGTCGGCATCACGGTGCCGCTCGCCGAGGTCGACCTGGGCCCTCCGGGCGAACCGCCGCGCCTGCGCCGGTTCCCCGGAGCCCGGCCCGACCAGGTCTTCCTCACCGACCTCCCGGCGGCCGAGGGGTACGCCGGAGCGGTGTGCGTCCTCGCGCCGGGTCAGGTCCTGGTCAGGCACCATGATGCGGGGCCCCTGCTGCACTCGGTCGGGGCGCCCTCGACCACCGGCGGGTCCGTCCTGCCGGACGGGCGGGTCCGATGACCCGCTCCGCCCGGCGGGACGGACCCGCCGGACCCCACCACCCTGGAGGTCCCCGCACCGTGTCCAGCACTCCCGCATCCGGCGCCCCGGCCACGCGGTCACGCGCCGACGCCGTCCGCAACCAGCGGCTGCTCGTCGACGCGGCGGCCCGCTCGTTCGCCGAGGGCGGTCTCGGCATCCCCGTATCGGAGATCGTCCGGGAGGCGGGCCTGGGCAAGGGGACGGCGTTCCGCTGCTTCTCGTCCAAGGACCAGCTGGTCGCCGCGATCGCCACGGAACGCCTGGAGGAACTGACCGCGCTGACCCTCACGCTGGCCGACGACGAGGACGCCGGGAGGGCCCTGTACTCCTTCATGCGGGCGGCGGCGCGGCTGTACGCCGCGGACCGCGGCTTCTTCGAGTCGCTCTCGCTGGCCCCGCACGCGCAGCCCGATGTGCTGGCGGCCGAGGAGAAACTGACCGACGCGGTGACCACCGTGCTGCGCCGGGCCCAGGAACAGGGCGCGGTGCGGGCCGACATCAGCACCGTGGACGTCATGCTGCTGCTCGGCGGCGTCCGGCAGGCGGCCGCCCCGCTGCGCGCCGAACAGCCCGACCTGTGGCAGCGCTACCTCGACGTGGTCTTCGACGGGCTCCGTACCCCGGCTCCCGGCGCCGCGGAGCGGCCGTACGCCGTGGGCGCTCCCTCCCTGGCCGACTACCGCAGGGCGGTGGAGGCACTCGGAGCGCCGTGACGGGCCCGCCCCGGCGACGTCCGGGGCGCCACCCGCCCGACTCGGCCCACGCACCGGCTCCGTGGACCGCCCCCACGACCCCTTGTCATCACCGCCCACATCTGTCTCAAATAAACGGACCAGGAGGTCCGCTTACGATGTTACGATCCCGCGGAACCGGCCTCGCCGGGTCCACCGACCTGCTGTTCTGTCAGGAGCGCCAGTGACCACCTCACCTGCCAAAGGCACCTCGTCGAGCCCTGCACCAGCACTGTCCGGACCGGGCGGCCGACCCGCGCTGATCATCGTGTTCCTATGTCTCGCCGACCTGATGGTCGTGCTGGACGCCACGATCGTGAACGTGGCCCTGCCGTCCATCAATGCCGGCCTCCACATGTCACAGGGCGACCTCCAGTGGGTCGTGAACGTCTACGCGCTGATGTTCGGCGGCTTCCTGATCCTCAACGGCCGGCTCGGCGACCTCTTCGGCCGCAAGCGGCTGCTGCTGGCCGGCGTCGTCCTGTTCACGATCTCCTCCGCGGTCAACGGCCTGGCCACCGATGCGACCGTGCTGATCGTCGGACGCGGCGTCCAGGGCCTGGCCGGTGCGATGATCGCGCCCGCCGGACTCTCCATCATCAACACCTCCTTCAAGGACGCCTCGCTGCGGACCAAGGCGCTCGCCGCATGGGGCACCATCGCCGCGGCGGGCGGCGCGCTCGGCCTGCTCCTCGGCGGACTGCTGACGGCCTCGCTGTCCTGGCACTGGATCTTCTTCATCAACATCCCGGTCGGCGCCGCCGTCCTGCTCGGCTCCCGATTCATCCCGGACTCCCGGGTCACCGAGGGCGACCGGTCGGTCGACGTGGTCGGGGCCGTCAGCATCACCGGCGGCCTGCTGCTGCTCGTGCTCGCCCTGAGCAACGGCGAGTCCTGGGGCTGGACCTCGACCCGCACCCTGGGGGCGGCGGCCGGCACGGCGGTCCTGCTGGCCGTGTTCGTGGTGGCCTCGCTGCGCAGCCGTGCGCCCATCGTCCGGTTCGGGATCTTCCGGATCCGTTCGCTGGCCGTCGCCGACCTCGTCCTGCTGATGCTCACCTCGGGCATCTTCTCCATGTTCTTCTTCTCCTCCCTGTACTTGCAGGGCGTCCTCGCCTACAGCCCGCTGCGGGCCGGTCTGGCTTTCCTGCCCGCCGCCATCGGCGTCATGGTGGGCGCCACCCTGGCCCAGCCGACCGTGGGCAAGCTCGGACCGATCCCGGTCGGTACGACGGGTCTGGCGCTCGGGGCCGGCGGCATGCTGCTGCTGTCACGCCTTCCGGAGGACGGTAGCTACGCCGGTGACCTGCTGCCCGGCCTGCTGATGCTGTCCGTCGGTCTGGGCATCGCGTTCGTCCCCGTCACGCTGCTGGCCACCTCCGGCGTCCCGGAGTCGGACGCCGGTCTGGCCTCCGGCCTCTACCAGACCGTCCAGGAGATCGGCGGCGCGGTGGGCCTCGCCGTGCTCTCGGCCATCGCGGTACGCCAGGCCACGGCCCAGCTCGGCGACAACCCCTCCCCGGACACGGCCGCCCAACTGGCCGCCCAGGTCTCCGGGTTCCGTGCCGCGTTCGCGGTCGGCGCCCTGCTGCTGTTCGTCGGAGCCGTGCTGTTCGTCGCCCTGCTGCGCAAGCGGCACGTCGAAGCGGTACTCCAGGAGATGACGCAGCCCGCCGAGAAGGAGCCGGCGGTCGACCCCGCCTGACACCGCCGCCCGAGGAGGCCCGTGACCGGGACGCGGTCACGGGCCTCCGTCCGTCCGCCGCACGGTCGGGCGGTCGGGCGGTCGGGCGGTCGGGCGGTCGGTCAGTCCTGCGGCAGGCTCTCGCCCGCCGCCAGCAGCTCGAGCAGCCCGACCGCCTCGGCCGGCCCCGGCAGGCCCCGCAGTTCGGCGCGCAGACGCTCGGTGTTCTGCCGGAAGATCGCGTCCGCCAGCACCTCGGTCGCCGCGGCGCGCACCGCCTCCGGTGTCAGCGTCGCCGGGTCGACACAGCGGCCGATGCGCAGCTCCTCGACGCGGCGCGCGTTGTCCGGGTGGTCCCCGAGGAACGGGATGACCACCTGCGGGACACCGGCGTCCAGTGCGCCCACCACGGTGTTGAAGCCGCCGTGGGTGACGGCGAGTGCGCAGTGCGGCAGCAGCAGGCTCTGCGGGATGTAGCGCTCCACCCTGATGTTCGGGGGCAGCGGCCCGAGTTCGGCCGGGTCGCTGTCCCGGTCGGTGGTGGCGATGACGTTCACCGGCTCGCCGTCGAACGCGGCCAGCACCTGGCCGAACAGTCCGGGGAAGGCCCCCGGCACCCAGCGGTTCGCGATCGTCCCGAAGGTCACGTAGACGGTCGGCCGGTCCGGCAACCCGGCGACCCACGCGGGCAGTTCCTCGTCCTGCGCCCGGTCGAAGGGCATCGGACGCAGGGCGCGCATGGTGCGCGGCCGGTACTGCCCCGGGTAGAGGTAGCCGGGCGGGGCGCAGCACAGGTGCAGGTGGCGGTGGAGCATCCGCTCCTCCGGGTCGGGGGCCAGCCCGGCCTCCTCGCGGGCCAGCGCCAACTCCTCGGTGATGAGGTCCTGGAGCGGCCGCATGTCGTACAGCGGGGTGGTGTCCAGCGCCGCGTGCGGCACGCCGAGGACCTCGGCGGCCACCGCGCCGCCCACCTCGTAGCTGTCGCGCACGATCACGTCGGGCCGCCAGTCCTTCGCCAGGGCGAGCAGGTCCGGGACCATCCGGCGGGTCCGTACGCCGTACAGGATGCGGGCGATCGCCACCCGGTCCATCTCCACGCCGTGCGGTGCCAGGCCCCGGGCGCCCTCCTTGATGCGGAGGAACTCGGCGTCCCCGTCGCCGTCGCGCCCGAGGCCGGCCGGGAAGCCGCGCAGCCCCATCGCCTCGACCGCCGGCAGCATCGACTTGCCGGTGGCGAAGGCCACTTCGTGGCCCGCCGCCCGGGCGGCGGCCGCCAGCGGTACGAGCGGATGGAAGTGTCCGGGGGCCGGTGTCGTCGTGAACAGCACTCGCATCGAAGACTCCTCAGCAGTCGGTTTCCAGGTGTGTACCGTCCACCGGGGCTCCCCCGCTGCTCAGTTGTGCCCAGTCCGGGCATCGCTCAGTCGGCCACCACGACGTGGGCCGGCCCGTCCGGTACGCAGACCGGCAGCAGCCGCTCGGCCTCCGCCACCAGCTCGGCCGTCACGGCGCGCGGGAGCTTGTCCAGCGGGGTGAGCGTGAGCACCGCCTCCCGCCGCTTGCGGTCCAGCGACCACACGCCGGCCACCGTCCCGTCCACCAGGAACGTCGGCCGCAGCTGCAGGTTGGCCTTGGCGTAGACCGCGTGCCGGTACTCCTCGGGCAGGATCCGGGTCCGCCGCTTCGGCGCGTACGCGAGGAGCGTGCTGTCGAACCAGGGCAGGAGGCGCACCGGCGCGGGTTCCGCGGCGGGCGGGCGGGGCGCGTCGGGCAGGTCGTAGAGGAGTTGCCCGCTCTCGTCCTTGAACATTTCCAGCCGGTCCTCCAGTGACTTCAGCAGGGTCTTCACGGGGGTGACCTTCGTCCCGGCCCACTGGGCGATGTCGGCGGCTCCGGCCGGTCCGAAGGCCCGCAGGTGGCGGTGGACCACGTCGTGCAGCGCGTCCTCGGGCGAGGGCGGCCCGCCGGCCGGCACGGGGGCCGCGATCACCCCCTCCGGTACGCCCTCGTCCCAGATCCCGCCGACCGGCGAGCGGGTCACGGCCACCGTCGAGCGGAACGGCCGCCACTTGTAGGTCCGCTGGAACTCCAGCTCGGCCGCGTCGATGGCCTGCGGGTGTGCGGCGACCCACTTCTCGATCCAGTCCGTGACCTCCTCCGGGGAGCGCGCCACGGACCCGGCGAACTCCGTGAGGCCCTCCCTGAACCGGTCCGCCGCGGCATCCGACTCGCCCCGGGTCCGGCGCCAGGTGTCGTCCCCGGCGGCCACCACGACGGCGGCGAACGCGGCGTGCTCGGCCGGGGTCACCAGGTGCAGCGTGCGCCGCAGCAGCGTGCCCACCACGAGGGTGCGCCGCTCCAGGGCGGTCCGCACGCTGTCGGCGTCCACCCCGCGCACCCGGGTCCACAGTGCGACCGGCAGTGCCGGCCCGTACTGCGCCTGAACGGCGCCGATGGCCTCGACGGCTTGCGGCAACGGCAGGTCGAGCCGCTCCAGCAGCCCCTGCCGGGCCAGCAACGCCCGGTTTAACTCACGGTCCGTCAACGTCTGTGGAGTCACGACCCATCCCGTCCTGCGGAAGTCTGCCGCGCCGCAGCCTAGTGGAGGACGACCGGGCGACGGAGGAGTCACCGCGCGGGCCGACCGCGTCCGCGAATGCGCAATTGTGTCTATCCGGCGTCCTGCGGCGGCTCCTAGGTTCTCGCTCTGACTCGCCTGTCGGACACCGTGGGAGATGCGGACCGGATGAGCGCACCCAAGAGGCCCCACACCCTGAACCCGACCGTCCGCCGACGGTGTGTCATCGGCGCCGCCATCGCCCTGACGGTGGTGCCGGCGGTCGTCAGCCTGCTGGCCCTGCGCCATGCGGAAGCCTCCGGCCCCGCCGACGCCGCCGGGGCCGCCGCCGTCGACCACCCGGACCTGACCCTGCGCTTCCTGCTCGCCGTCGTGGTGGTCTTGGGCGTCGCCCGGCTCGCCGGACGCCTGGCCGTCCTGGCCGGACAGCCACCGGTGGTGGGCGAGATCTGCGCGGGGGTCGCGCTCGGACCCACCCTGCTGGGGCGGATCGCCCCGGACGCGGCCGAGCGGCTGTTCCCCGCCGGTGTCCTGCCCATGCTGAACGGGCTGGCCCAACTGGGCCTGGTCCTCTTCATGTTCGGGGTCGGGCGGGAACTCGCCTCGGTCCGGCTGCGCGGCACGGGGAGCCGCACGGTGCTGGTCACCCAGGCCTCGCTCGTGGTGCCGTTCGCCGCGGGGACGGTTGCCGCCGTCGCTCTCGGCACCACCTACCTCGGGCCGGCCGGGGACCCGGTGGCCTTCACCGTCTTCCTGGGCTGCGCGCTGAGCATCACCGCCTTCCCGGTGCTGGCCCGCATCCTGGAGGAGCTGCGGATGACGCGCAGCCAGGTCGGGCGGCTCAGCCTGCTGGCGGCGGCGGTCGGGGACGCGGGCGCCTGGCTGCTGCTGGCGATCGCCGTGGCCCTGACCCAGGGGCCGGGCACGGTGGGCCCCGCGGTCACCGCGGTCGGCGGCCTCGCCGTCGTGCTGCTCCTGCTCTGGCCGGTGCGCCGGGCCCTGCGCCGGGCGGCGGACCGCTGGGAGGGCGCTACCGGCGCTACCGGGGGCGGCCGCGCGGCGCCCACCGCCCTGCTGCTCTGCCTCGCGTGCGGGGCGGCCGCGCTGACCTCGGTGATCGGCCTGCACCCGGTGATCGGGGCCTTCCTCGCCGGGGCGGCCTACCCCACCGGACCGGCGCCGCTCGACGCGGCCGCCGACCGGGTGGCCTCGTTCTCCGGCGGTCTGCTGCTGCCGTTCTTCTTCCTCGGGTTCGGACTCTCGGTCGACCTCGGGGCCCTGCCGTTCGACGCGGACACCCTCCTGGTGGGCGGCGCGCTGCTGGCGGTCGCGGTGCTCACCAAGGTCCTCGGACCCGGACTGTGCGCGCGGCTGACCGGCATGGGCTGGCGCGATTCGCTGAGCCTCGGGGTGCTGCTGAACGCCCGCGGCCTGACCGAGCTGGTGGTCCTGGGCATCGGCTTGCAGGCGGGCATCATCGACCAGCGCATGTTCGCCATCCTCACCGTCATCACCCTGCTGACCACGGCGCTTTCGGTCCCCCTGCTGCGCCTGCTCGGGCACGCCCGGCCGTCCCCGGCGCCATCGGAACCGGGCCCGCGCCCCGTGCCCGGACCGGAACCCGGACCGGAACCGGCGGCGGAACCGGGATCCGCGGACCTCCAGCGGCGACACCGTACGGCGCGCGTGCCCGCCTCCCGCCACGAGGCGTAGCCCCTCCGAGAGAACCAGCTGCCCATCGACCACACCCCGGCCGTCCGGCCGGCCCACCCGCTGCGGAGAAGCCATGGAAGAGCCATCACCGGCCCTGTCGGTCAGCCGCTCGCCGTCCGGCGTGCAGGAGCCATCCCTCGCGCAGCGCTTCATGCTCTCCCTGGCGGCCGAGGACAGCCCGCGCTTCCCGCTGAGCGGGTTCCACACCTGGTACGCCGAACGCTGCGCCCGCCGGTTCAAGGTCTCCCGGATCCCCTTCGACGCGCTGGACCAGTGGTACTCGGAGGGCGGCACCGGAAACCTGCGGCACCGCACCGGCCGGTTCTTCTCGATCGAGGGGCTGCGTGCGGAGGACGGCGACCGGCTCGTCGCGGGCGCCGCCCGGCCGATCATCGTCCAGCCCGAGATCGGCACGCTCGGCCTGCTGGTACGGGAGTTCGGCGGCGTCCTGCACTTCCTGATGCAGGCGAAGATGGAGCCCGGCAACATCAACACGGTGCAGCTGTCGCCGACCGTGCAGGCGACCCGCAGCAACTACACGCAGGCACACGGCGGTTCCGTCGTCCGCTACCTGGAGTACTTCGCCCGCCCGGGCCGGGCCGAGGTGCTGGTGGACCTCCTGCAGTCCGAACACGGCTCGTACTTCCTGCACAAGCGCAACAGACACATGGTGGTGGAGACGACCGAGGACGTCTCCCCGCACGACGACTTCCACTGGCTGACCCTCGGCCAGCTACGGTTGCTCCTGCAGCAGGAGCACGTCGTCAACATGGACTCCCGGACGGTCCTGTCCTGCGTCCCGATCGACTCGGCCGGCTTCGCCCCGGCGGGCGCCCCCGGCTTCGGCGCCGGTGTGCTGCACTCGCTCAGCCCGGCGGCTCGGCCCCGGCACACGCTCGCGGAGCTGACCCGGTGGCTGACCGACATGCGGGCCGGCGCGCCCGGTTCGGTGCGCCGGGTGCCGCTCAGCGACACCCAAGCGGCGGGCTGGGTGCGTACCGCGGACAGCATCGCCCGCGACGGGGGCGCGTTCAGCGTCATCGGGGCCCAGGTCGAGGCGGACAACCGCGAGGTGCCCTCCTGGTCACAGCCTCTGCTGGAGCCGACCGGGGTCGCCGTGCACGCCTTCCTGGCCACCCGGCTCGACGGTGTCCTGCACGTCCTGGTGCAGGCGTACGAGGAGGCGGGGTCGCTCAACGGGCCCGAGCTGGCACCGACCGTCCAGTGCCTGCCGGGTGAGCGCTCCCGCTACCTCGACGAGGTGCTGTCGGCCCCCGCCACCCGGGTGCACTACGACGTCCTGCAGTCCGAGGAGGGCGGCCGCTTCCACCGGGCGGAGAGCCGCAACATGCTGGTCGAGGCCCCGGAGGGGTTCCCCGTCGAGCAGCCCCCCGAGTACCGCTGGGCGACCCTCGACCAGCTGGCCCGGATGACCAGGTTCGGGCACCACGCCAACATCCAGGCCCGCACCCTGCTCGCCTGCCTCCCCAGCGCGTGGTGACCCCGCCCGCGCCCGGTCCTGTGGCCGGGTGCCCGCCGAGCGACTCCCCCACCGAGCACCCCGAGGAGCCCAGACCATGACCGAGCTACCGGCGAGAGACCTGGCCGAGCCACGGCCGCCCACCGGGCCCCCGGAGGACGGCCTCGGGGGCGGATCCCGACTGCCCGCCAGGCTCGACACGTTGACCGGCCTGCGGTTCGTCGCCGCGCTGCTGGTCTTCCTGTACCACTCCTTCGTCGAGGTCAGGTTCGTCAGCGGCGGCACCGGCGAGTGGCTGAACTCGGCCATGGACCGGGGCGGCAGCTACGGCGTGGGGTTCTTCTTCGTCCTGAGCGGCTTCGTCCTGACCTGGTCCTACCGGCCCGACACCGCGCGCGGCCTGTTCCTGCGCCGGCGACTGGCCAAGATCTTTCCCAACCACCTGGTCACCTTGGCGGCGGCGGTCCTGCTGGCCGTCAGCACGGGCACGGCCCTCGGCGTCACCGACTGGCTGCCCAACCTGCTCCTCCTGCAGTCCTGGTGGCCGGATCCGCTGGTCGCCTCCTCCGGCAACCCGGTCAGCTGGTCGCTCTCCTGCGAGCTGCTGTTCTACCTCGCCTTCCCGTTCCTGCTGGCGGCGATCGAGTGGATCCCGCGACGGCTGCTGTGGCCCGCGACCGTGATGGTGGTCGCCCTCTGCGCGGGCGCGGCCCTGGTCGGCCGGTACGTGATCTCCAACGAGCCGGCGCTGCCGTACCCCGGCTTCGAGTCGATGTCCTACCACCAGGTGTGGTTCGTCTACTTCTTCCCGCCCGTGCGGATGCTCGACTTCGTCCTCGGCATCCTGGTGGCGCGGCTGGTGCTGACGGGCCAGTGGGTGCGCATCGGCATGCTGCCCGCCCTCGCCCTCGCGGTCGCGGGGTACGTGGTCTCCACCTACTCCTCGTACCTGCTGGGCGTCGGCGGCATCGCCTCGGTCTGGCTGGTGCCGCTGATCGCCAGTGCCGCGACCGCAGACGCCCGGGGCACGAGCTCCGTGCTGCGCGGGCCGGTCTGGGTCCGGCTCGGCGAACTGTCCTTCGCCTTCTACATGGTGCACTACCTGGTGCTCACGCAGCTGAGGAAGGCGCTGGGCCCCGAGTGGACCTCCTCGCTCGGCGTCGAACTGCTGGTCGTCGTCCTGGGCCTGGGGCTCTCCCTGGGCCTGGCCTGGCTCCTGCACGCGCTGGTGGAACGCCCGGTGATGGCCGCACTGGCCGGCCGCAGGCGCCCCGCCCCGGCCGGCGCCCCCTCCTGACCCGCCTCCGGCGCCGCCCCCACCGGGGCGGCGCCCACGGACCCCGAAGGAAGCAGACGGTATGACGGCCCACGTCCCCCTCCCGGCCGAGGCCCCGCTGATCACGGTGCTGGGCGCCTCCGGCTTCGTCGGCTCCGCGGTCACCGCGGCGTTCAGCCGGCTCCCGGTCCGGCTCCGGGCGGTGGCCCGCCGGCCCAGCAGCGTGCCCCCGGGCGCCGCCCTGACCGAGGTCCGCACGGCCGACCTCACGGACTCCCGGGCCCTCGCCGAGGCGGTGGCCGGGTCGGATGTGGTCGTCTCGCTGGTCAGCCACAGCGACGGGTGGCGGGCGGCCGGAACGGGCAGCAGCCCGGAGTCCGTCAACGTCGGGGTGATGGGCTCCCTCGTCGAGGTCCTGGACGGCCACCGGCCGGACGGCAGGCCCCCGCTGGTCCTCTACTCCGGCGCGGCCTCGCAGACCGGGCTGCCGCGGGCGGAGCCGATCGACGGGAGCGAACCCGACCGCCCCGAGACCGAGTACGACCGCCAGAAGCTGCGGGCGGAGCAGCTGCTCAAGGAGGCCACCGCCGCCGGGGCGGTGCGGGGCGTCAGCCTGCGTCTGCCGACGGTGTTCGGCCGCCCTGCCGCCCCCGGGGCACACGACCGGGGCGTGGTCTCGTTCATGGTCCGGCGCGCGCTCGACGGCGAGCCGCTCACCCTGTGGCACGACGGCACCGTCCGGCGTGACCTGGTGTGCGTCGAGGACGTTGCGCGTGCCTTCCTGGCGGCCGTGGAGCAGCCGGACCTGCTCGTCGGCGGCCACTGGCTGCTCGGCTCGGGACGGGGCGAACCGCTCGGGGACGTCTTTCGGACGATCGCCCGGCTCGTGGCCGACCGGACCGGCCGGCCCCCGGTGCCGGTGCTCTCCACCACACCCCCGGCGCACGCCCCGGCGACCGACTTCCGCAGCGTCACCATCGACTCCACCGCCTTCCGAGGGGCCACCGGCTGGCAGCCCCGGGTGCCGCTGGAGGAAGCCCTGCGGGCGACCGTCGCCGCGCTCGCCGACGCCCGCGCCTGAGGCGGACCGGGCGCGCACCCCCGCACGCCCCCCGCCCCAGCCGGTCCCGGCAGGGGCACCGTACGGACAGAACGGACGGAACACGCATGACGATCCGGGTGTGGGACTACCTCCAGGAGTACGAGAACGAGCGCACGGACCTGCTCGACGCCGTCGACTCCGTCTTCAGGTCGGGGCAGTTGGTGTTCGGCGCCAGCATGCGGAGCTTCGAGGAGGAGTTCGCCGCCTACCACGGCTCCGGGCACTGCGTGAGCGTGGACAACGGGACCAACGCCGTCAAACTCGGCCTGCAGGCCCTCGGCGTCGGTCCCGGCGACGAGGTGGTCACCGTCTCGAACACGGCCGCGCCCACGGTGCTCGCCATCGACGCGGTCGGGGCGGTCCCGGTCTTCGTGGACGTGGACCCGGACAGCTACCTGATGGACACCGGACAGGTCGAGGCGGCGATCACCGGCCGTACCCGGGCGCTGCTGCCGGTCCACCTCTACGGCCAGTGCGTCGACCTGGCACCGCTGGAGCGGCTGGCGTCCGCCCACGGCCTGAAACTGCTGGAGGACTGCGCCCAGGCGCACGGCGCCCGCAGGAACGGCCGTGTGGCCGGGTCCACGGGCGACGCGGCGGCCTTCTCCTTCTACCCGACGAAGGTCCTCGGCGCCTACGGCGACGGCGGGGCGGTGCTGACCTCCGGCGACGACACGGCCGCGCGGCTGCGGCGGTTGCGCTACTACGGCATGGAGGAGCGCTACTACGTCGTGGAGACCCCCGGCCACAACTCCCGGCTGGACGAGCTCCAGGCCGAGATCCTGCGCCGCAAGCTCCGCCGGCTGGACACCTACGTGGCGGCCCGGCGGGCCGTCGCCGAGCGCTACGCCGAGGGCCTCGGCGACACCGAGCTGGTGCTGCCCAGGGCCGTGGACGGCAACGAGCACGTCTACTACGTCTACGTGGTCCGCCATCCCCGGCGGGACGCGATCCTCGAGGCCCTCAAGGCCCACGGCATCGCGCTGAACATCAGCTATCCCTGGCCGGTCCACACCATGAGCGGCTTCGCGCACCTCGGCTACGCCGACGGCTCGCTGCCGGTCACCGAGGAGCTGGCCCGGCAGATCTTCTCGCTGCCCATGTACCCCTCGCTCACGCCGGAGGTGCAGGACCGGGTGATCGCCGCCGTCCGCGAGGTCCTGCTGAAGGTCTGACCCGGTGCCGTGGCCGCCCCGGCACTCCTCGCCGCTCGCCGCTCGCCGCTCGCCGCTCGCCGCTCGCACCCGATGATCCAGGAGACGACATGGAAGCACGCAAACTCGCCGTCGACGGCGCCTTCGAGTTCACCCCGCGGGTCTTCCCCGACGACCGGGGGCTGTTCGTCTCGCCGTTCCAGGAGGCCGGCTTCGCCGAGGCGACCGGTCTGGCCGCGTTCCGCGTGGCGCAGAGCAACCACAGCAGGTCCCGGCGCGGGGTGGTGCGCGGCGTGCACTTCACCACGACACCCCCCGGCACGGCCAAGTACGTGTACTGCCCGCAGGGTGAGGTGCTCGACATCGTGATCGACATCCGGGTGGGCTCGCCGACCTTCGGCCAGTGGGACGCCGTCCGGCTGAACCCGCGGACCTTCAAGGCCCTGTACTTCCCGGTCGGTGTCGGCCACGCCTTCGTGGGCCTGGGCGAGGAGTCCGTGGTGTCGTACCTGCTGACCAGCCCCTACGTCGCCGAGCACGAGCTGGCGATCTCCGTGCTCGACCCCGAGCTGGGTCTGCCGGTGCCGCAGGACGTCCCCCGCATCGTCTCCGACCGCGACAGCGTGGCCCCCACGCTGGCCGAGGCGCGGGCCGCCGGTCTGCTTCCGGTGTACGCGGAGTGCCTCGCCATCGAGCAGGCCGCCGCCCGGGCCGCCCAGAGCCTGAAGGACTCCGTCTGACCGGCCGGGGCGGGTGCGCCGGGCCCGGCCGGCTGCCCCGCCGCCTTCACGGGGAGCCGAGCCGGGCCAGCGCCGCCCGGGTCAGGGCCCGGATGCCCGCCGGCAGGGCGGTGCGGACGTCGGGGGCGAAGTCCGGGGCGTGATTGGCCGGCAGGGCGGCCAGCTTCTCGGCCGCCGTCGTGCCGGGGGCGCGGGACCAGGCGGCCGGGCCGGCGGTGCCCAGCATCCAGTAGCCGAGCCGGATGCCCCGCTCGCCGTGCACGTCCAGGCCCGCGTCACCGAACAGGGCGAAGTCCTCCGTGGCGAGCGAGGGCGGCCACATCGCCACCCGCTCGGCGCCGAACTCGGCCGCGTGCGCCTCCCGTACCGCCGCGGTCAGGCCCGGGTCGGGGTGGGTGACGGGGGAGGCGGAGAGCCGGACGACCTCCGGGTCCCGGGGGCAGGCCGCGGCGGCGCACTCGGCGCGCACGATCCGCTCCACGGCCGCGGCGGCCCGGGCCAGTGAGGCCTCGCTCACCGCCCGGACGGTGAGGGCCAGTTCGGCGCGGTCCGGGATGACGTTCGCCCGGTCTCCGGCCCGGAACGAGCCGACCGTCACCGCCACCTGCTCCGCCGGGGCGGCCTCCCGCGCCACCACCGTCTGGAGCCGGGTCACCACGTGGGCCGCGGCCACCACGGGGTCCACGGCGAGGTGCGGGGCGCCCGCGTGCCCGCCCCGGCCGTGCACCACCACCCGGAAGGTGACGCTGCCGGCCGTCACGGGCCCGTACCCGTGCGCGACCATCCCGGCCGGCAGCGGCGCGGCATGCTGGGCCAGTACGTCGTCCGGGCGGCCGCACCGCCGGTAGAGGCCGTCGGCCAGCATCGCCCGGGCCCCCTCCAGCGTCTCCTCGGCCGGCTGTCCGGCCACCACGAGGGTGCCGCGCCAGGACTGCCGCGACTCGGCCAGCAGTGCGGCGGCGCCCGCCGCGGCGGCCAGGTGCAGATCGTGCCCGCAGGCGTGCGCCGCCTCGCCGTCGGCCGCGTACGGCAGCCCGCTCGTCTCCCGTACCGGCAGGGCGTCGAGTTCGGCCCGCAGCAGGACCGTGGGCCCGGCGCCGTTGCGCAGCACTCCGGCCACTCCGTGTCCGCCGATGCCGCGCGTGGTCGCGTACCCCGCCGACTCCAGCCGCCCGGCGAAGCGGTCCGCCGTGCGCCGTTCCACTCCCGACAGCTCGGGATCGCGGTGCAGTTCCAGGTAGAACGCCGTCAGGTCGCGCAGGTGCGCGTCCAGTCGGGCGAGCGGTGCGGAGGCATGGCCGGTCATGCCGCCATGATCCGCCCGTGCGGCGGGAGCGGGAACGGCAGGGTGCTGTCACGTCGTGTCAGTGGAGTGTCAGCGGCTCGCGGGGTCCGGTGACGGCGCGACCGGTTCTGATGGGTGCAGGCACAGCACAGCCCGGTGCCGGCCCCGCCCCAGAAGGAGTCACCATGGAGAAGTCGCCTCTCGCCTCGCTCGCGGACGAGATCCTGGAGCTCGAGTCCGAGACCTTCGAGATCTCCGACTACTCGGACGCCAGCGAGGTCGTGCTCGCCGGCTCCACGAGCTGCAGCTCCACCTCGACCTGTTCTTCGACCACCAGCACCACCTCCTGCTCCGCCTGATCCGTCAGGCCGCAGACACACGGATGCCCCGGTCCTCGCGCGCGCGAGGACCGGGGCATCCGCCCGTGTGCGCGCCTACGGGAACGGGTGCGGGACCCTGCGGATGTCGGCGGCAGTGAGGTCGGCCTCCCGCAGCCCCGCACGCCTCGGCGCGGTCCGCAGCCGCGGCATGGAGGGGGCCCGCTGCCGGGACCAGCCGAAGTCGATCGGCAGCAGCCCCGGCACCACCGCGCAGACCGTGCGCAGCCCGATCCACCGCTGCTCCGGCGTGGTCTGGTCGACGACGATCACGTCGTGCCCGGCCCGCACCAACTCGTCCACGCAGCACAGCAGATCGTCGCGCAGATCGCCGGTGCGCGGCCGCCCGTGCTCCGTCCAGGACCGGTAGACGTCGTCCATTGCGCGCACGGCCACCGGCTCCCGGTAGGGCCGTACGTGCTCCGCCATCGCCGGCAGCCCGTACAGCTGGGCATGGTCTTTCAGGTGCCGTACGCGACTGAAGTCCCCTGCCATCGCCTCCAGTTCGTTCCGCCGCTCTTCGACCTGGCGGGGCAGGTGCGGTATGTAGGTGAGCACCTCCGACAGGGCCGCCTCCACTGCCCGCGCCGGATCGAGCGCGGCCCCGGCGCCGAAGGAGAACAGGCCCGGGCCGCCGTCGCGCCGCACCGCGAGCCCGGTCACCACCGGCACCGCCAGGTCGATGCGGTTGTCGAAGGCGTGCACGTCGTACCCCTGGAGCGCCGCCCGGTCGGCCATCGTGCGCACCGCCGTTCCCGGTACGGTCGCCAAGTCGATCTCGGTCAGCGGCAGTCCGGCGTACCAGGCGATCAGGAACGCGTCCCGCTCGACGAGTTCGAGCAGCGCGCCGAGCAGCGCCTCCTCGAGGCAGCTGCCGATGGCGCAGCCGTTGGAGCACTCGAAGACGAAGTTGTCGGCGGCGAGGCCTGCGCTGTAGTGCACCAGCCGGGCCGGTACCAGGACGGGGCGGTCGTCGCGCAGCGAGTGCCCGTACACCCACGGGATCGGCCGGTCCGGGTCGAACGGGGACACGAGCGGGTCGTCGCGGTAGGTCTCGGCGGTGTAGAACCCGCACGCGGCGGGGTCGAGCGCCCGCTCGCCCAGCTCCGTGTACGAGGCGGTGAGCGGCGTGTTCCCGGTGCGGCGGTGGGTTCCGGCGTACCGTTCCAGTCCCTCCAGGTGGGCGAGGTCGCGGCTGGCGGTGAAGCTGTTGGCCTGCCCGCTCCACGTGACGTCCGTCAGTCCCGCGTACCCGCGCATGAAGACGCTTCCGGCGACCGGAGCGGTGGTCGGCGAGGTGACGTCCAGCCAGGTTCCGCCGCCGAGCACCCCCGTCACCGGATTGGCCAGCGCCGTGTACGGCATCGGGTACGAGGACGCGGCCCGCAGCCGCTGGGAGCCGGGGTCGGGCTTGGGCCGGGACACGGGCGCGAAGGGCTCCGGTGCACCGGTGCCCCGCGGACCGCAGTCCGGGCAGAGCGGGTCGGCCAGCAGCGGGTACGTCCGGATCCGCAGCGTCTCCAGGTCCAGCCGGGACACCTGGGGCAGCGTCCGGTCGGCCGCTTCCCCGGCGGGTGCGGTCACCCGGCCGCCGCGGACGGCTTCGTGCAGCGCGTACACCGCGTCGTGTGCGTACGGGGACAGCCGCGGCCACTCGGGGCCGGTGGGCGTGCCCGGTCCGCTGCCGGTCTCCAGCGCGTCGCGCTCGCTGCGGCTGCGCAGCCGCTGGCGGCGCATGGCCAGGCACTGGCCGCAGGCCGGGGCGGTGCCGTCGCCGCCCCACGGGCCGATCAGCACCTCCCGCGCCGTGAGGTGCACGCTCGCGCCCGGCCGGACCGCCGCGAACGGGTCGGCGGCGCGCGGCCCCAGGGCGTCGTGCACGCCCAGGGTCACCACGACGGCGCCGAGCGGCTCCAGCGCCTCGGCGAGGCCGCGCCGGGCGGCCTCCAGGGACGTCCCGTCGGGGGCGAGCGGACGTGCCGGGTTCGTCGTCATGTCCGGTTGCTCCAGCGGAAGGTCTTCAGCCCGATCGCGCCGAAGAGGAGGGCGAAGCCGAGCAGCGCCGCGCAGCCGGTCCAGATGGCGGCGAGGGATCCGGTGCCGGTGAGGGCGCCGGTCGAGGCGTCGTTCAGGTACCGCAGCGGCAGCACCCGGGAGACCGACTGGAGCCACGACGGCATCATGTCCAGCGGGAGGAACGAGCCGGACAGGAAGGCCATCGGCACCATCAGGCAGTTGGCGATGGCGGCGACGGCCTCCGGGGTGTTCGCGTAGGTGCCGACGATCACGCCGATGGCGAGGAACGCGGTGATCCCGAGCACCAGGGCGGGCAGCACCAGCGGCCAGCGCCCGTCCAGGACCAGGCCGAAGCCGGGCAGCATCGCCACCGCGACGAACACCGCAGCCTGCACCACGCCCACGGCCAGGGCCAGCACGTACCGCGAGGCGAGCACGGTGGTCAGCGGGGTCGGCGTCAGCCGGATCAGCCGCAGCAGGTCGTCGCGCCGCCACTGCATCAATGTGAACGCGATGCCGAAGACGGCCGCGTTGGCGACGCCCCAGGACATCACCCCGGGCGCGATGTACGAGATGTAGGGGCGGCCGGTCTCCTCCACGTCCTGCCCGCTGAAGATCAGGCCGAAGACGATCAGGAAGAGCAGCGGGAAGGCGAAGGTGAAGAAGAGGGTGGCCTTGTCCCGGACCTGCGCCCGGTAGCCGGCGGCGGTCAGGGCCGTGTATGCGCTCATGCCTGGTACTCCGTCTGCGGGGTGGGGCCGGCCTGGGGGCCGGGGTGTGCGGCGCCGGTGAGTTCGAGGTAGACGTCCTCCAGCGTGGCCGTCCGGGTCATCACCCCGTCCAGCCCGGTGAGCGCGTCCACGGCCTGGAGCACCTTGCCGGGGGCCGAGGTCTCCAGCACCAGGGAGCCGCCTTGGAGGGTGGCCCGGTCCACGCCGGGCAGCGCCGCGGCCTCCTCGACGCCGAGCCGGCCCGCCGGCAGCAGCAGGCGCGACGGCGCACCGGCCGCGGTGACCAGCCGGTGCGGCGAGTCGAGGGCGGCGACCTTGCCGCCGACGAGGATCGCGACGCGGTCGCAGAGCGCCTCGGCCTCGTCGAGGTGGTGGGTCGTGTAGACGATCGTGCGGCCCTCGCTCTTGAGGGTGCGCAGCACCTCCCACAGGTCGCGGCGGGCCTGCGGGTCCAGGGCGGCCGTCGGCTCGTCCAGGAAGATCAGCTCCGGGCTGTGGACGAGGGCGGAGGCGATGGCCAGGCGCTGGCGCTGGCCGCCGGAGAGGTTCTCGACCAGGACGTCGCGCTGCTCGGTGAGTCCGACGCTCTCCAGCGTGCGGTCCGCGGCCGCCGGGTCGCAGCGGTACAGGCCCGCGACCGTGACGAGGTGCTCGCGCGCGCTCTGCCGTACGAAGAAGGCCGAGGCCTGGGTCTGCACGCCCATCCGGGGCAGCAGGGCGGTGTTGCGCGGCCAGGGGCTCTGGCCGAGGACGCGGACGGTGCCGTCGTCGGCCTGCCGCAGACCCTCCATGATCTCGATGAGGGTGGTCTTGCCCGCCCCGTTGGGGCCGAGCAGTCCGAAGAACTCGCCGCGGCGCACGTCGAGGGACACCCCGTCCACCGCCCGGCGCTCGCCGTAGCGTTTGTGTACGTCCTGGACGGCGATGGCCGGTGAGTCGGGCGGCTGGGTGCTGTCTGTTGTCATGGGTCGTGCGTCCCTCTGTGTCTGTCGTGCCTGTCTTCGGACCAGGCGTATCGCCGGTCCTGGGGGGGGTGGTTCGGGTCCTGGGGTCAGGGGGTCAGGGGGTCAGGAGGTCACGGCGTACCAGACGGCTCCGGCGAGGCCGGCCGCCAGCAGCAGGACGAGTACGGCGGAGCCGATGCCGTATCCGAGGTAGAGCCGGCGGGCCCGCGGGGGGTACGCGGCGGCGGCAGCCCGGTCGCGCATCCGCAGGCGCAGGTACCCCGAACTGGCGGGCGCCAGCCGGGTCACGCGCAGGCCGTGCCCGAGCATCGTGTAGCCGTCCAGCGGGGGCAGCGGGATCAGGTTGACGAGCGCCTGCGCACTGCCGATGAGCAGGAGCGCGGCGAGCACCCGCCGGGTGGGGTCGTCCTCGGGCAGCGCCGCCCACCAGCCGAAGAACGGAAGCAGGAACAGCAGGTTGGCGAAGGCGCCGGCGGCGGCGACCGCCAGCTGGTGCCGACGCCGTTCCAGGAAGCGGTAGTTGTCGACGGTGCAGTACATGATGGCGACGGGCAGTCGCCACCGCAGCCCGATCTCCCCCACGGTACCGCCGACATGGCGTGCCGCGATGCCGTGCGCGAACTCGTGCAGGGCCGTGCTCAGCCACATCAGGGTGGCCACCGCCATCAGGGGGGCCGGCCGGCGCAGCAGCCATCCGAAGGCGTCGGCGAGTTCGTCCAGCGACGCGGCGAGCACGGCCTCCATGGCCAGGCAGCCGAGCAGCAGGGCCGCGAGCACCGCGGGGTGCAGCAGCGGGCGCAGGGCGCGGTGCAGCCGGGCCGTGGTGGCGTCGGCGTCCGCGACCAGGCGCAGCGTGCCGCGGGCCAGGGTGCCGTGCAGCGGTCTGCCGCGCGGTGCGGGTGCGGGCGGCGGCGGGCCGCCGGCGAGCAGCCGGCGGCTTCCGAGCAGGGCCAGCAGCTGCTGCCAGTTGCCCTCGCCGAGCCGTTTCCCGAAGGCATGCGCGTACTCGGCGCCGATGTCCGCCAGGCTGCGGGAGCCGTCCAGTCTCGAGACGAGGAAGAACTCCTTGGGCCCGATCTCGAACGAGGCTCCGGACACCGGGTCCTTGACCAGGTGGACGGTCGCCGGCCCGTCGAGCAGCGGCGCGGACAGCAGGACCTCCGGCCGCAGGGCGGGCCGGTGGCCGAGCAGCCCCGCCGGGCTCGGCGCGGGAGGGGAGCCGGTCACGGGGCGACCGCCGCGCTCTCGGCCGCGCCCTCGCTCTCGCGTAGCACCCGGCCCAGCAGGTGGGCCAGGTACGCCTCGTCGCGGATGGTGACGTGGAGCCGGTTGTTGGTCATATGCATGTACGGGGAGAGCAGCAGGGGCAGGGCCTCGGCGGGATCCGTCACCTGCTCGTCGCGGGCGCCGTCCCAGGAGCGGAAGACCAGGTCCCCGGCGACGGCGAGCGCCTCGGCGCGCCCGCGCAGCTCCCGGCAGTGCTCCGCCCATCCGGCGAGGAAGGCCGGGAGCCGGCCGGTCTCCCCGGAGGCGAGGGCCTCGCGGACGGCGGCGAAGCGGCGGCCGAGCCCCGGTGCGGTCTGCCCGTAGGTCCGGTCGTATTCCTCGGATCCGATGAACCCGGTGCCGGGAAAGGCCTGGTGCCAGAAGTCGTAGTACCGGTCGAGGTATCCGGTGAGTTCCTCGCGCTCCGGCAGGAAGACGCCCGCCATGACCATCATCAGCTGGGCGGAGGTGCCCAGCAGGACGGTCCGCAGGTGCAGGTTCATGCGGTGCAGGGCGTCGATGACCAGATCGCTGGAGCGGGCGAAATGCCATTCGGCGAGTTCGACGCCCGCGGGGCCGCCGTACTTTCCGTATTCGGGCTCGTACGGTTCCCGGGAATACGAATTGTTCGGCCGCAGGTTCATCCGGCCGTCGGGGCCCATGAAGGCGGCCCGGTCGCCGTCCGGGAACTCCATGTCGAAGAGCGTGTTGTAGAACTCGTTGAGGAATCCGGAATCGACCTCGTACAGGGCCGGGCGGGCCTTGAGGAACGCGGCGACGGCCTCCTCGGTGCGGCGCCGCACCTCGGGCCCGGCCTCGGGCGCGGCCGGGCGCAGCCGCAGCCGCACGTGCGGGCCTTCCAGCCAGTAGTTGATGAAGAAGTGCCCGGCGAGCAGCCCGTCGGCGGTGAGCCCGGCGATCAGCGGCCGGACGCACTGCACCAGCAGGGGCTGCGGGTTGGCGGCGTAGAAGATGTGCAGGGCCTGCCAGTCGCCGGGGGTCTGCGCCTGTGCGCCGGTGGAGGGGGTCAGCTCGGGCATCGGGTGCCGCCTTCCTGGTCTTCCGGGTCTTGCGGGTCTTGCGCCTCTTGCGGGTGCTGCGGGTCTCGGACGGTCGTGGTGAAGGTCTCGACGGCCAGTTCGGCGACGTGGGCGCCGCGCGCCGAGTGCGCGTGCAGGCCGTCGGGGTCGGGGAGCATCTCGCGGAAGACGACCCGGTGTGCCGGATCGCGCAGCAGCGTCTCGAAGGCGGCGAGCGAGAGGAGGCTCGCGAAATCGACGTACTGCGGTTTGGCCCCGGCGGCCGAGGGGCCGGCCGAGACGGTCGCGAACACCTGCTCCGGCAGGCCGTGGGCGCGCCGCCATCGCTGCCAGTCGAGGAAGTGCCCGGCCTCCTTGGCCCCTTGGACGGGCAAGTGGCCCGCCGTGGTGGTCCAGCTGCGACGGCTGAGCACGACGTCGCCGTGAACCACCCGGGGCCGCGTGGTGACGTGGTCGCGCGCCTCGCCCTCGGGCACGCCCGCCCACACGTCGAGCGGTGACATCGACGACGGGGACAGCAGCAGGAGCGTGCGCGGGATCGCGGGCAGCGCGAGCGGCACCAGGTAGCCGAGGTAGACGGGGATCACCTCGCGGCCCAGCCGGTGCGAGCGCAGCACCACCCGTCCGGTCCGCGGCACGTGTTCGGCGTACAGGTCGTCCAGGTGCAGCCGGCGGTCCGGCGGGAGCGTGCCGCTCTCGCCCGGGCAGACGATCTCGTAGTCGGTCAGCCGCCCGTGCAGGTTGAGATTGGTGGTGACCGGCCCGCCGGTGACCTCGGCGAAGACCGCGTCCGGCGGGCTCACCCGGCCCGCGGTGGCCCGCAGTTTCCCGGAGAGGCCGGCGTCCGTCCCGTCGTACACGTGCGTGAACCGGCTGAAGGGGAAGGACAGTCCGCCGTACGAACGGTTCAGCACGGTCAGCGGGCTGCCGTCGGCGGGGTCGCGGGCGAGCTGGAGGTGGTGGCAGCGGGGCGCGAAGTCCGGGGTCACCGAGCCGAGTTCGGCCGCGACCGCGGCCAGGTCCGGCTCGTCGAGGCGCAGGACGGCCGAGCCCGCGTCCGGGGCCCGCGCGCCCTCGTACGCCGCCCAGGCCTGCCGCATCCGCCCGATGAAGGCCCGGCGCGCCGCGTCCACGGCCCTGATGCCCGGCAGGCCCAGCCAGTTCTCCTCCGGCACGTACTCGCCGCGCTCGTCGAAGGGCTTGCGCCGGGCGGTGAACGACAGGTACTGGTCGAAGAAGTCCTCGTGGAAGTCGTGCACCAGCCCCAGGAGGTCCTCGCAGCGGCCCCCGGCGCCGTACCGTGCGGTGAAGAACCCCTCGAAGGTGATCCGCTGGGTCAGCGTGAGGTCGAAGGCGGGCAGGATCCGCTCGACCGAGCGCAGCGCCGCCCAGTCCCGGGGCGGGCAGGGCAGCTCGCGGCCCGCGCTCACGTCCTCGTACAGCAGGGTCTGCGGCAGGGCCGCGTCCGGTGCGCCGAGTTCCTCCTGGGCCCGGTGCAGTCCGGTGCGCAGCGCCCGCAGCAGCCCGGCGCGTTCCGTGTGCCCCGCCGCAGGGTAGTCGGCCAGGGCCGCGGCGGGCGCGTCGAGCAGGGCGGCGAGCCGGTCGGCCCAGGGCCGCTCCAGCGAGGCCAGCGACTGCTGGAAGGACCGCAGCGGGTCGGTGCTGTGCACCTCGGTGTCCAGGCAGGGCACGCGCACCATGCCGAGCTCGAGGAGGGCGCAGACGTACGCCTCGCAGTCGGCGGGGTCGGCGTCGTGCTCGGCGGCCAGCCAGTCGGCCAGCTCCCGGTGCCGCAGCTCGGGCCGCTCTGCGAACAGGCCGAGGAGGCGGTCGAGGGTGCCGCTGCGGCGCAGGAAGAACAGCCGGTCCTTGACCGCGTCGAAGGTGACGGCGGCCGCGTCGTCGCCCGCGGTGACGGAGCGCCGCACGTAGCGGATCCGGTCCTCCTCGCGGCCCCAGCCCGACGCCAGGCGCAGTGGCAGGTCCCGGCGGCGCACGGGGTCGGCCAGGATCAGCTCGGCGAGGCGGGCGAGGACCACGACGTTGAGCCGTACGTGGCTGCTCCAGTCGTCGGCCACCCGTATCCCGCCGGCTCCGGCCCCCTCGGTGAAGCGGCCGGTCGCGACGCCGGTGAAGGTGCTGAACGGGCTCGTCTTGCAGGCCGTGCGGTACACGTACGACAGGACCGACCGCTCGGCCTTGCGGGCCCGCCCGTTCGGTACTCCGGCGGCGCGCGCGTAGCCGTCGAGCTGTCCTTCGAGCACCGGGGAGGCCAGCAGCAGGCCGAGCCGCAGCCGGTCGTCGGCCACCAGCTCCCGCAGGGCGGCCCGGTTGCGGGCCAGGTCCGCGGTGAGCAGCGGCGGGCCCTCGGCCAGCAGTTTGTCCAGCAGCCGGCGCCGGTGCAGCCAGCCGGCCAGCTGCTCGGCGGCGTCCTCGTCCACGGACGCGACGGCCTCGACGGCCGTCTCCGTCGACGCGTCCGGCCGGGACGGCAGCCGGCCGTTGTGGATCTGGCGGCGCAGCCGCAGCAGGGCGCGGCGCTGGGCCGCGCCCGGGCCGTCCGGTGCCGGGTCGGTGGCCCCGACGGCCGCGTGGAGCACGTCGCCCATCCGCTCGGCGCCCTCGTGCAGTCCCGCCTCGGCTGTGAGGACGTCCCGGGCCCAGCGGCGGGTGTCCGCGGCGCGCAGGTCGTCGACCGCGGACAGCGGGAGCCCCGCGACCCGCAGCATGAAGCGGTCGCCCGCGTGCCACTCGGTGGTGTTCATCGTCCGCTCCCTTCAGGCGATTGCGTGGCGCGAGCCGAGGCGATTTCGTGACGGAAGTCGGCCGGCCGCGGGCGCTCACGGCCCAGCAGCATGATCAGCAAGGGGGCTTCGTCGGTCCCGGTCAGCCCGAGCTCCTCGATGTACGCGATGTTGTCGAAGCCGAGCGCCACGCCGGCGCCCAGGCCGAAGGCCGCGGCGGTGGTGTAGAAGGTCTGTGCGACGGCGCCGATGGTGCCGCCGACGAGGCGGTAGCCGCGGTCGCCGACGGCGTCCAGCACCGCGGTGGTGCGGACGGTCGGGACGAGCACCGCGCCGGCCTGCTCCAGGTTGTAGTTGGAGAGGAAGTAGGCGCGCTGGAGGAAGGACCCGGGCGGGCCCGGCTTCACCAGGCGCAGGGTGTGCGCTGCCGGATCGTAGGCGTACGCGCCGGGGGCGACGCCCTCGACGTGGTTGACGAACGCGTACAGGGAGGTCAGCGGCGGGCCGCCGGGGCGCTCGGCCTCCGTGCCGTACCCGGTGGCGGCACAGTCGGCCAGCGCGGCGGCGAGCTCCTCGGCCGCGACCGGGCGGGAGGCGTCGAAGCGGCCGAAGCTGCTGCGGCGTTCGCGCAGGGCCCGCCCGGCGGCGGACGGCGGCGCGGGGGGCGCCGGGAGCGGCAGCGGATCGGCGCCCCGCGGCGGGAACGCGGCGGCCGGATCCAGCGCGCCCGGTGCCGGGCGGTCGGCGGCCCGCCCGGCGGTGGCCTCGTGGATGCGCAGCAGCGTCTCGAACACGTGGACCCGGCGGGAGCGTTCGACGTCCCGGTGCCGGACGGCGACGTCCTCGGCGCCGCCGTCCCCGGGCGCGGGCGCACCTTCCCGGGGCGCTCGGGCGCCCTCCCAGGTCAGCGGCACGACCGCGAAGACGCCCTCCTCCTCGGGCGCCACGCCCAGCAGCCGGGCCAGGCGGTCCTCGTCGAACCAGAGCACCGGGTCGATCCGCAGCCCGTACTGCGCCGCCCACAGGCGCCAGGTCTGCACCAGTGCGCCCACGTCCATGCTCACGGCGTGGAAGGAGAAGCTGTTGTACTTGAACGCGTTCTGCCAGTACTTCACGCTGAGGACGAGGTACTGCGTCGCCTCGGCCGCCGTGCCCGCCGCGGGGCCGAGGGCCTCGCGGACCTGCCCGGTGACGTCGCCCGTGAGCAGGCGTCGCAGTCCGTGCTGGTGCGGCGCGTAGTGGTAGAGACCCGGTGTCAGGGGCCCGCCCGGCCCGGCCGCCCAGTGGATGGCCACCGGGTAGAGCCCGCCGCCCGACGCGGTGCCCCGCGACCAGTTCGCGTGCGTGTAGTGCGGCAGCGCGGCCAGGTCGGTGTTCGCCTGGACCGCCAGACGCCGTCCGGTCAGCCCGTACGAGTCCCGGAGCATCCCGGACAGCAGCGGCAGGGTGAACCCCGCCGCGGGCTGTTCCGGCCGTGCGTGCGGCGACGCCGTCGGCAGCGGGAACGTTTCGGCGGCCGGGTGGAACTTGGCCTTGCGGGGCCGGTCGGCCCAATCGGGCACGAAGTCGACGGGCTCCATCGGCACCCGGCCGCGGTGCATGATCTCGTGGGCGTAGACATGGGCGTAGCCCATGGGTCCTCCTGCGTTCGGGTGGGACGCCGGTGGCGGCGGGGGTCAGGGGAAGGGGTGGGGGGCCGGGTTCAGGTCTCCGGGCTCCAGCTCGCGCTCGCGCAGCCCGGCGGCGAACAGGGCCGTCCGCATCCGCGGCATGCCGAGGGCCCGTTGCCGGGTCCACCCGAAGTCGATGGGCAGCAGCCCGGGGACGAGCACGCTGACGGTGTGCAGGCCGAGGGCCCGCTGCTCGGGCATCGTCTGGTCCACGACGACGACGTCGAAGCCCTTCTCCGTCACCGCCGTCACGCACCGCTCCAGATCGGTGCGCACGTCCTCGGACGCGGCCGAGCCCCGCGCGTCGGGCCACCGCAGCTCGGCCACCGTGCGCGGGCGCTCGTGACCGGGCCGGCGCAGCAGGAAGTCCGCGTGCCGGCCCATCTCCGGGATCCCGTACACGAGCGGATGGTCGTGCAGCGCCGTCACCCGTCCGAAGTCGGCTGCCATGGACCGCAGTCGGGCTTCGTCGCGCTCGGTGCGCCCGGGCAGGTTGACGGCGTCCGTGGCGATCTCGCAGAGCGCCGAGTCCAGCGCGGACTCCGGGTCGAGTCCGGCTCCCGCACCGAAGCACATCCGGCCGGGGCCGCCGTCGAAGCGCTCGGCCACCGCCGTCACGACGGGGATCGGGAAGGTGATCCGGGTGTCGAAGAACCGGGCCCGGTAGCCGTACATCGCCAGCCGGTCGACCATCGCGCGGGTCGACGACCGGGTACTGCTCGCGGGGTCGATCTCGGGCAGCGGCTGCCGGCCGTACCAGCTGAGCAGGAAGGCGTCGCGCTCCACGACCTCCATCAGCCCGAAGTAGACGGCCTCGGCTTGACTGCCCCCGGAGGCACAGCCGTTGGAGCTCTCCTGCACGAACCGGTTTTCGAGACCGGGCGCGTGATAGTACGTCAGGATCTCCGGTACCAGGCGGGGCGCCCGGTCGCGCAGCGACCAGCCCCACACCCAGGCGATCTCCCGGTCCGGGTCGAAGGGACGCACGCGCGGGTTCTCCCGGTGGAAGGCCTCGCTGTAGAGACCGACCTCCCGCGGGTCGACGGCGTCGGCGCCGAACTGTTTCAGCGACCCCGTGACGCTCGTGGTCCGTGCCCGCGCCCGCATCCCGGCGTAGCGTTCCAGCCCCTCCAGCACCCCCACCCGCGCACTGCGCGCGAAGGAGTCCGTGTGGCCGCCCCAGAACGTCTCGCGCAGGTACTCGCCCGAACGCATGGAGAAGCAGCCGATGGTCGCGGAGGTGGAGGTGGAGGAGACGTCCTGGACGAGGGAGGGCCCCAGCGCCCCGCACAGCGGGTTCGCGAAGGCCGCCACGTCGATCGCGTACGACTCGACGGGGCGGGTGCGGAAGACTCCGGGCCGGTACTTCGGTGCGGGCGGCAGCTCCATCACGGCCCGTTCCGCGGTGTCCTGTCCCGGGGCTCCGCACACCGGGCACTCGGGGTCGGGGACCAGCGGATACCGGCGGACGGAGCCGGTCCGCAGGTCCAGCGTCCGGACCTCGGGAAAGCCGCCGCCGGGCACCGGCGCGCCGGGCCGTGGCTCCTGGGCCGCCGCGATCAGGGCGGCCAGCGCGTCGGCCGCGAAGGCGTGCGCGTACGGCCAGTCGCCGGCGGTCCGCGTGCCGCCGCCGAGTTCCAGGGCGTCCCGGAGCGCGACCGACCGCACCGCCTGCCAACGGCGTTCAAGACACCGGGCGCAGCCGCCGGGCGGCCCCACGACGGCCTGGTGGCCGTACAGGTGTACGGGCACGGCCTCGCCGTCGCCGGCTTCCGGGACGGGGCGGGTGAAGGCGTCCGCGCACCCGAGGGCCGACAGCGTCACCCGGGGACCGCCGAGCGCCCCCAGGGCGCGGTCCAGCAGCGCGGTGAAGCGGGCCGCCGCCTGCGGACCGAGCGCGGAGGCGACCTCGGGACCGGCCGTCAGGGGACCGGTGTCAGTGGTCATCGCCCGGCTCCTGGGCGGTGGTGAGCAGCACTCTGGCGGTGTGCAGTCCGGCCGAGGCCAGGTCCGCGGACCCGGTCGGGACGAGGTACGCGTCACGGCCCGCTGCCCGCAGCCGCTCCAGCACCTCGGACCAGCCGACGGCGGACGGGCTGCGGTCCAGGGGCCCGGATGGGGCGGGCGGGGCGTCGGCGGGCGGGGTGTCGGCGGGCGGGGTGTCGGCGGACACCGTGAGCGTGCGGGCGTCGAGGTCCGGCAGCAGGGGATCGCCGGTGTCGGCCGGTCCGCCGGTGGCGGCGGCCTCCTGCTCGTACTGCACGGCGCCCAGCAGGTCCCGCAGCGCGGCCACCGTCGCCGTCTGCCGGTCCAGGCCGGCGCCCACGGCCCAGCGCTCCCCCGCCCGGGCGAGCAGTACCTGCGCTCCGGAGCGGGCGCCCTCGCCGAGGTCGAGCAGTTCGACGGCGAGCCCGAGGCGCTCCGCCGACCGCACGAGGAAGGCGATTTCGGCATCGGGCGTCCGGTCCGTCAGCGGTACGGGCGCGGCCGCGGCCCCGCGTACCGCCCGCAGCAGGGCGTCGTGGGCCAGGGCGGACAGCAGGCCCGCGGCGGCCGCGTCGGCGGGCGAGGGTCCGGCGCCGGAGCCCGCGCGGGTGCGCTCGAAGAGCCGGTCGCCGTTGTACGGGCCGAAGGGGCGGACCGCACCGGCGGGAACCAGCGCGGGCTCCTTCGTGACGAGCGAGACGGCCTGCTGCCAGGCGGCTGCCGTCCCCGGCAGACCGGAGGCGACGGTCAGCGAGCTCTCCGCGACCGCCTCCTCGGCCCGGGCGGACACACCTCGTACGGGGACGACGTGCTCGGCGTAGACGAGGGCCGCGGCGTCCAGTGCCCGCATCCGCGCGCCGGCGACGTGGTGGACGTCGAAGGCCGCGATCGCCCGGGGGCCCGCGTGACCGGTACCGAGCTCGACCATGCTCAGCTTGAGGGGGATCTGGGTGAGCGGCTCGTCCGCGTAGCGCGTGAAGACACCGGTGTACGGACGCACGAGCGCGGAGCGCCGGTTCAACTCCTCCACGAGCGCGTCCGCTTCGCGCGCGGTCTCCAGGGTGGGCAGCGCGGGCGCCCCGGAGGTGCCCGCCGCGGAGAGGTCCACGGGCGCCAGGTGCTCCCGTGCCTCTCCCTCTCCCGGGGCGCAGAACGGGCACCGCGGGTGCGCGAGGAGTGGCTCCGCCGTGACGTCCAGCGAGGCCGTGTCCTGCACGATCACCTGGCCCGCGGTCTCGGCGGGCAGGGCCCCCGAGGTGGCGCGGAAGACCTCGTACCCCAGGAGGTTGCCGATCATCGCGGCCAGCGGCCGCCCCGGCTCCGGGCCGGCCGCCGCGGGGCTGCCGGGCAGGGACAGCGTGCTCCACAACTCGGCCGCGGCGGCGGTGTCACGGCCGGCTGCCGCGCCGAGCCGGAGCGCGGCGCAGGCCCAGCAGCCGGGGGTGCCGGGCGCCATCAGGGGGCCGATCACGGCGTCGGCGCCGTACGTCCAGGCCGGCAGCAGGGTGCGGCCGGCCGGGATCCCGGCGCGCAGCAGCGGCAGCAGCCGGGCGGGCGCGCTCCGGCCGCCGGTGACGACCACCAGGTCGTAGTCGGCCAGTTCGGACCAGGAGGGCTCCTGTCCGGCGGCCGGAGGCAGCGTGCGCAGCTCGACCGGGCAGCCGTCGGCGACGGCCTCCGCCGCCTCCGCGTCGAGCGCCGGGGTGTCGGGGCCGGGCGTCACGCCGACGGTCGCACAGCCGTTGCGTATCAGGCTCGACGCGCACCAGCGGGCCACGTCGTCCTCGCCGAGGACGGCCACCCGGGTCTCCCGGAAGCGCAGGAACCGCGCCTCGGCGTCGTCGGAGTAGTGGTCGGCGTAGGCGATCTGCGGGGCGTAGCGGCGGGCCACGTCCGGAGCGAGCGGCGCCTGCCCGGCGGCGGGCCCCTCGGGGGCGGCGACGGGCCGGGCGAAGTCCCGTTCGTACAGGGTCCGGACGAGTTCGCCGACCATCGTCTGCTGCGCTTCGCCGAGGCCGCGGCACAGGTCGGCGACCGTGTGCTCGCCGGTGAGGTGGGGGACGATCACCGTGGCGAAGCGGTACGCGGACTTGGCCGTGAGGCGGAAGCCGCCGTCCGCGTTGTGGAACAGCACGCCGTCCGGCGTCTCGGTGAACAGCACGTCCCTGCGGATCCGGGGACGGGTCGCGGCAACGGCTTGATAGCTGGCGTGAGCCATGGGAACACCCCTGGGTGCGGTCTGGGCGGGATCGGGGGAGGAAGCCTGGAGCGGGGAGGGGAGAAGAGGAGAGGGGAGGGGATGTGGGGGCGGGTGAGGCGGGTGAGGCGGGTGAGGCGCGTGAGGCGGGTCAGTGCGGTGCGGCCGCGGCGGCCGTCGCGTGCGTGCGGACGTGCCAACGCGCGTAGATGCGGAGGAAGTCGTGGAGGCGGTAGGGACCGGGCGGCCCGTCCTCCAACAGACCTGATTCCACGAGCTGTTCGAGTACGGATTCGCTCTCCAGCGCCGACAGGTCATCGTCCGCGGCGTGCGCCCCCAGCCGCAGGAACGCCTCCCGCAGCTGCGGAGGCAGCGTGTCGAGCGCCTGCCCCAGTACGTCGGGTACCGAGAGCCGGGCTTCCTCCGCGAGGGCGAGGCGCGCGGGGGGATCCTCCGCGAGCCAGGCCGCGCAGTCCGCGACCGACAGAGCGGGCCGGGTCAGCAGCCGTCCCGCGGCGATCCGCAGGGCAAGCGGGAAGTGGCCGCATACGGAGGCCAGTTCCCGGGCCGCGGCAGGCTCGGCCGCGATCCGCTCGGTGCCCACGAGCCCGGCGAGCAGCGCGTACGCCTCGGCGGACCGCAGTACGTCGAGCCGGTGCACGGCGCCGCCGTGCGTGGCGACCACTGCCGCCAGGCCGCGCCTGCTGGTGACGAGGACCGAGGCATCCTCCGCCGCGGGCAGCAGCGCCAGCACCTGCCAGGCGCCGACAGCGCCGTCCAGGACGATCAGCCGCCGGTCGGCGCCGGGCTCCGGCAGCAGCCCTGCCGCCTCCTCGACGGCCACCGCGGATCCGTCCGGCCGGGCCAGCTGGAGGGTGAACACCCCGCCGGGGAAGGACCCCTGCACCTCGTGGGCGGTCTGGCGCGCCAGTGCCGACTTTCCGATGCCCGGCGCCCCCGAGACGACGACCAGGCGCGGTCCGTCGGCGGCGGTGAGCCGTGCGGCCATGGCTCTGCGGTCGCTCTCGCGCCCGGCGAAGGCGGGGACGGGCAGCACCGCCCGGGCCGGCCGGGCCGGAGCGGCCGCGCCGGCGGGCAGTGCGGGGACCTCGCCCGCGGTCACCGCCCGCGCGGCTCGGGGCGGGGCGGGCGCGAGGTCCTCGGCGCGCAGGATGGCCAGCTCCAGACGGCGCAGGCCCGGGCCGGGGTCGATGCCCAGCTCGTCCCGCAGCCGATCGCGCACGGTGCGGTACTCGGCGAGCGCCTCGGCCTGCCGTCCGGTGCGGTAGAGCGCCTCGATGAGCTGCTCGGTGAAGCGTTCGCGCACCGGGTGCCGGCGAGCGCTCTCGTACAGGTCGACCAGGACCTGATGGCAGTTCCCGGCCGCCAGTTCGAGGTCGCAGACCCGTTCCAGCACCCGCAGCCGCTCCTGTTCGATCGCGGGCACCGCATCCTGCTGGAGCATGCGCGAGGCCACGTTGGCGAGCGGCTGCCCCTGCCAGAGCGACAGCGCCTCCCGGAGCCGGTAGAGCTCCTCCCCCGGGCCGGCAGCCGCCCCGGCCTGGGCCGTGAGCGTCCGGAACAGCACGAGGTCGAGGGTCTCGGTGTCGTTGTGCATCCGGTAACCGCCCGGAACGGCCTCGATGGTGGTCGCGGATATGCCGTACTTGGCGAATAGCCGGCGCAGCCTGAGGACACACGTCTGCAGTGCGGCGCGGGCCGTGGCGGGCGGTTCTTCGTCCCACACGGCGCGCAGCAGGTAGGCGGTCGACACCACGGTGCCGGGATGCAGCAGGAGTGCGGCGAGAAGACTGGTCGGCTTGGACGGTTTGAGAACGACGGTTTCAGGGCCGTGCGCAATGCTCAAGGGCCCCAGAAGCTGGAACCGGATGACTGATCCCCCGTGTCGGGACACCCATTCCCCCTATAGGGAGCGTGGCGGGGGCGGTGGTCTGCCGGTTCCGCGGGGCTCGTCACACGCCCGAAATAGTCCGGACCAAGCCCGCATTGCCGTCCGCCCCCCGTTGGGCGGTGAATAACTGGAACACTACATAACGGATCTTGTGGAAGTCGAGCCAGAGGATGTCCGAATTAATGCTCGTCAGCTCTTTCTCGCTTCTCCGTAACCTGGACGCTTCGAGGAGTTACCGTCGGTCCGTCAAAACCGTTCAGTTGTAAACGAATTACGGCGCGGCGCCATCCAAGCACGATGTCGTGATCCAATTAAGGTATATATTCCGCCACTGATATGGCCGATCATCGCCCCCTGGCCACTTACTCCATTTGACGGGCCTCAGCCGCGGCGGACCACGCGCACGAGAGCGACGCCCCCGATGGATCCCGCCGGCACGAACGGCTCCGGCGAGGCACGCGCCTCCCCACCCGGCGCATTCTTGGTTAGGCTCGCCTAAGTGGGGGTGTGGGGATGCAGGAGAACGCACGGCACCGAGCACAACAGGACGAGTGGGCCGACGACGTGCTGGCCTGGATGAGCTCCCAGGAGGAGGTCGACCGGGCCCTGCGCGACGCGTTGCGCCGCTCGCCCAGCCAACGCGAGGAGACGCTCGCCCGGATGGCGGACGCCTTGCGCGGGGCCGCGCAGGGACTGACCATCCCCGGGTGCGCGGCCGCGGCAGGCGTGCCCGAGCGCACCCTGCGCGAGTGGCTGGACATCGACGCCAGCTTCGCCGGCGCGCTCCGCGCGGCGCAGGCACTGGCCGAGGCGCACGGCCTGAGACCGGGGGCGGCGCCCACCCCCGCCGCACTGCGGTTGATCCTGAACGCGATCCGCACGGGCGCGACCGGACCGGCGGCGGCGAACCTCGTCGGGATCTCCATCCGCGGGTTCAACCGCCTGCGCGCCGAGGCTCCGCCCGTGGCGGCCCTGATCGCGGCGGCCCGGCGAGCGCGGACGGCGAAGGCGAGCGCGGGCCGGCGGCGCAGACGCCTCAGCACCACGAGCCGCCGCGCCGGGTACCGGATCGTGCAGCTCGACGATCCCATCCTGTCCCCGCCGACCAACCGGGCGACCCCGCACGTGAGTTGAGCTTGCCGCACCGGGGGTGCATCCCTTTCCGAGTCCAGCTTGACAGTCGCCGAACCGTCGGAGATGTTAGGCCAGCCTTACCTAACCAAAAGAGGTAGGTCTGAGGAAGGATGGGCATGTCCGCACCGCACGCGAGCTCCACACCCGGGGACGCCCTCCCGGACAGCAGGGATCTGGTGGGAATCGGCTTCGGGCCGGCCAACCTCGCCCTGGCGATAGCCATCCGGGAGCACAACGGCCGACGAGCCTCCGGCGAGGAGATCCGGGCCTCCTTCATCGAGCGCCAGGAGGACTTCGGCTGGCACCAGGGCATGCTCCTCGAAGGGGCCACCATGCAGGTGTCCTTCCTGAAGGACCTGGTGACGATGCGCAATCCCGGAAGCCCCTTCAGCTTCCTGCACTACCTGCAGGAGCGGGACCGGCTGGCCGATTTCATCAACCAGAAGACCTTTTTCCCCACCCGCCTCGAGTTCCACGACTACTTCCGCTGGTGCGCCGCCTCCTTCACCGGGCAGGTCGACTACGGCACCGAGGCCGTCGAAGTGCGGCCGGCCGGGTCCGCGGACGCCGCGGACCACCTGGACGTCACCACCCGGCCGGCATCCGGGAACGGGCCGCGCCACACCATCCGTACCCGCAACCTCGTCCTCGGGACCGGGCTGCGCCCCCACGTCCCGGACGGGATCAGCACCGGCCCCCGCATCTGGCACAACCGCGACCTGCTGCACCGCGCACCGGGACTGACCGCCCGCCCGCACCGCCGCTTCGTCGTCGTCGGCGCCGGGCAGTCGGCCGCGGAGACCGCCGACCACCTGCACCGCACGTTCCCCGACGCCGAGGTCTGCGCGGTGTTCACCCGCTACGGGTACAGCCCGGCCGACGACAGCCCGTTCGCCAACCGCATCTTCGACCCGGCCGCCGTGGACGAGTTCTTCCAGGCGCCGGAGGAGGTCAAGCAGCAGTTGATCGGCTACCACTCCAACACCAACTACGCGGTGGTGGACGGCGATCTGATCGAGCACCTGTACCGGACCGTCTACCAGGAGAAGGTGGCGGGCACCGAGCGGCTGCGCGTCCTGAACACCACCGCCCTCACCTCCGTGGAGGAACTCCCCGACGGAGCAAGGGCCGTGGTGCGCTCCCTCACCACGGGAGAGACGCTCACCCTCGACTGCGACGCGGTGGTGCTGGCCACCGGGTACCGGCCCACCGACCCGGCGGAGCTGCTCGGCGACCTGGCCGAGGAGTGCCTCACGGACGGGCAGGGGCGGTTGCGCGTCGGCCGCGACCACCGGGTGGAGACCACCGACCGCATCCGGGCCGGCATCTACGTCCAGGGCGCCGCCGCCGAGCACACCCACGGCATCACCGCCTCCCTGCTGTCCACGCTGGCCGTGCGCTCCGGGGAGATCTGCGACTCCCTGCTGCTGCGCGTCGCCGAGCGCGAGGTGCGGACCACGCTGGCGGCCAGGGCGTCGGCGGCCGCCGACGGCGTGCCCGCACACCACTGACCCCACCCCACCCCCTACCCCTGCCCCCGCACCGACGGCCCGGCCATCGGCACTAGCCGTCGCCGCCGGTGGGGAGGGAAAGCCCGGTGTAGACCTGGTTCAGGACGGTGGGCAACAGGGCGATGGCCGTGGCCCTGCCGTCGAGGGCCACGGTCAGGTTGGTCCAGACGACCAGCGTGACCCCGTTGTCCGGGTCGTGGCCGATGAAGGAGTTGAAACCGGGGAGTTCCCCGCCGTGGTAGTACATCGCGGCCCGCGGGCCGAAGCGCTGGTAGGCGATGCCGTATCCGTACTTCTGCCCGTCGGGCGCGGCCGGGTCCTCGGCCTGCGGGCTGTCGAGCCACTGCTTCTGGGTCGCGGGGCCGAGAACCTTGCCCGTCACCAGGGACCGGATCCAGGTCGCCAGGTCGTCCGCGGTGGAGATGACCCCGCCCGCGGCGGTGGCGTACGAGGGGTTCTGGTGGGTGTAGTCCACGGGAGGCAGCTTCCCGGACCGGGCGGCCGCCCGCAGGTCGGCGGGGTAGGGCTGGTCCACGAGCGCGTAGGCCGTTCCGCCGTACATGTAGCCGTGCGCGTAGGGGGCGGGGAGGGACACGTCGTGGACGCCCGGCAGTGAGGTTCCCGCCAGGCCGAGCGGGGTGAACAGCCGGTCCTGGAACTGCCGTGCCAGCGGTCGCCCGCCGGCCTTCTCGGCGACGAGTCCCAGCAGCGCGTAGTTGGTGTTGCTGTACTCGTAGGACGCGTCGGGAGCGAAGTTCGGCGGCCGCCGGAAGGCGATGTCCAGCATCTCCTCCGGGGTCCTGGCCTTGCGCGGTTCGGCGTCCAGGGACGACGAGAGTTCGGGCGCGTCGGTGTAGTTGTAGAGCCCGCTGCGCATCTTCAGCAGCTCGGCGATCGTGATGCGGTCACCGTCCGGAACGCCCTCGACGTACGCGGACACCGGATCGCTCAGCCGGAGCCTGCCCTCCTGGGCGAGCAGGTTGATCAGCGCCGAGGTCATGGTCTTGGTGTTGGAGGCGATGCGGAAGTGGTCGCCGGTGGTGGGCGGTTGGGCCTTGTCCCGCTCGGCGGTGCCGACGATCGCCCGGAAGGTCCCCTGCGGGGTGCGCAGCAGTACCACCGCGCCGGGAACCATGAGCTTCTTCGCCTCGCGCTCCACGGCGGCCTGGAGCGCGGCCGGATCGATCGCCTTCAGCGCCGGCGGAGTGGGGTCGGCCGCGCTCGCCGCCACCGGAGGCGTGGCCGAACCGTCCCGCAGAGCCGCGGCGTTCGCGCCGGAGGGGAAGGAGCACGCCACGACCAGCAGCGCCGTACACGGCGCCAGGACGGCCGTGCGCCGGGAGCCCCGAGGCGCTCCGACACCTGCGTCCCTCCGGTGCGCGCGGTTCGGGACGTCATCGCGGGCTCGGGAATTCCTCATCCGGCACCACAGGCTTCGCAGTCGGCGACCATACAAGGACAAACATACCCGATAGGTTATTTTTCGACACGTTCACGCTTCGGGCGCCACGGCGGGAGGGAAGCGCCGGGCGGACCGGCCCGGCGAGCTCTGCCGGGCCGGCTCTGGCGAACGGGATGGTCGCCTACGCGGCCGGCTTTCCGGTCTCGCGGCCGTCGACGTACGTCGCCACCACCTCGATGCCGCCGATGCGCGCGACCTCGACGCGCCGCGGGTCGTCGCCGAGAACGACCAGGTCGGCGCGCTTGCCCGGGGTGAGGCTGCCCGCGCTGTCCTCCCAGTGGCAGGCGTAGGCGCCGGCGACGGTGTAGGCGTACAGGGCCTCGTCGACGGTGATGCCCTCGTCCGGGCCGATCAGTCGGCCGGACTCGGAGGTCCGCTCCACCATGAACTGGATGGCCCGCAGCGGCGAGCCGTCCGTCACCGGCCGGTCGGAGCTGCCGACCAGGGTGATGCCGTGGTCGAGGAACCCCCGGCCCCGGTACAGCCACGGCGCCCGCTCCGCGCCCATGATCGCCGCGTAGTCGTCGCCGAAGGAGCGCAGGAAGCCCGGCTGGACGACCGCGCTGACGCCCAGCCGGGCGATGCGCGGGAGCTGGTCGGGGCGGATCAGGCCGGCGTGCTCGATGCGGTGCCGGGCGCCCGGACGGGGCCGCAGGCGCTGGGCCCGTTCCAGGGCGTCCAGGGCCACGTCGGCGGCTCGGTCGCCGATGGCGTGCACGGCGAGCTGCCAGCCGGCGAGGTGGCCGTCCACGATCGACTGCGCGAGCACCTCGGGGTCGTCCTGCAACTGGCCGCCGTGGTCGAGCCCTTCGTACGGGGCGCTCAGGGCGGCGGTACGGGCCATCATGCCGCCGTCGGTGAAGATCTTCAGCGCCCCGACGGAGAGCCAGTCGTCGCCGAAGCCGGTGCGCAGGCCGAGGTCGAGGGCCTTGGGGATGCCGTCGGCCTCGTGCGCGGCGACCGTACGCAGCCGGTCCGCGGAGACCATGAGCTGCACCCGCAGCGGCAACAACCCTTTTTCACGGGCGAGTTGATAGGCGCCCAGCTCGACCGGGCTGTGGCCGAAGAGGGTGCCGCCGATGCCCGCCTCGGCGCAGGCGGTGACGCCCTCGGCCAGGCAGGTCCGGGCGGCGCGCCCGATCGCCTCGGTCAACTCCTCCTGGGAGTAGGGCAGCCTCAGGGCGCGGGCGGCGCCCATCGCGCCCTCGGTGAGGAAGCCGTTCTCGTGCGGCACGTCGGCCGGGAGCAGATCCAGGACGGCGGTGTTGACGACGCAGCCGTGCCCTGAGTCGTGCAGCACGTACAGCTTGTGCCCCTGGCTCACGCTGTCCAGGTCGGCGGCGGTGAGGTGACGGCCCAGCGCCCGCTGGTCGTAGCCGACGATGCTCACCCAGGCGCCGGGCGCGTTCTTGCGTGCGACGGCCCGCGCCACGACCGCGAGCGCGTCGTCGATCCGCGTGCAGCCCGCGATGCCGGCGGTGTTCTGCTTGAAGCCGGTCCAGGGCAGGTGCACGTGGGCGTCGATGAAGCCGGGCAGCACGGTGGCGCCCTGGAGGTCGATCACCTCGCGCGCGGGCAGGCAGGCCACGGCCTCGTCCAGGCCGACGATCCGGCCCTGCCAGATGCCCAGTTGGTGGGCGACCGGATGGTCCGGGTCCATGGTGAGGAAGCGGGCGTTGGTCAGCTTGGTGCAGAGCATCGGCGGTGTCGTCCCCTGGGGGTGTCGGCGGGCGCGGGTCAGGTGTCCGTCGACCGGGCGAGGGAACGGGGGCGCAGGTCGGTCCAGTTGGCCTCGACGAAGTCCAGGCACGCGTCTCGGGTGTTCTCGTCGAAGACGACCGTCCATCCGCCGGGTACCTCGGCGAAGGAGGGCCACAGCGAGTGCTGCCCCTCGTTGTTCGCCAGGACGAGGAAGCGGCCTTCGGCGTCGTCGAACGGGTTGGTGCTCACGGTCGGTGCCTCCCGGGAACGTCATGATTAGGTTAGGCTCGCCTAATTGCGACGAGCTTAGTCTCTCCCCTTGCCGCTCACAAGGAGATCCCGATGCGCCCGACCGATCCCCTCTCCGGCCGCGGCGCCGGTACGGAGCACGCCTTCGCCGCATACGGACTGCCCGGCGAACCCGGCACCGAAGCCTTCTGGGCGGCCGCCCGGACCCCGGCGCCGGTCCCGGCCGACGGCGGGGGCTGGGTGACCCTGTTCCTGTGGCGCGGCGCACCGGCGAGCATCGGCTTCGAGAGCTGGTCGCACCCCGTGCCCCTGCGCCGGTGGGGCGGCACGGACTGCTGGTACGCCGAGGTCCGCATGCCCGCGCGGCTCCGCGTGACCTACCAGTTCCTCGTCGAGGGCGCCGCGCACGCCGACCCGTTGAACCCGTCCGGGGCGGGCGGTGACCGGTCCGTCGCCGCCACCCCGGACGCGCCGGCCCAGCCGCACTGGCCCGTCATCGGCGCCGCGGACGTGCTGCCCCTGCCCCGGACCCGGATCCGCTGGAGCAGCGAGCGGCTCGGCGGGCGCCGCACCGTGCGGGTCCACCCCGCGGGCGGCGGCGGACCGGTGGTCCTGCTGCTGGACGGGGACGACTGGCTGTACCTGCACCCGGCCGTGACCGCGTTCGACTCTGCCGTCGCCAGTGGCGAGATGCCCCCCGTCACCCTCGTCTTCCTGCCGGTCCGGGACCGGGAGGAAGAGTTCGGGTGCCGGCCCGAGCTGTGGGAGGCGGTACGGGACGAACTGCTGCCGCTGGTGGCGGAGACCGGCCTGCCCGCGGACGAGGACCGTCTGGTGGTGGCCGGGCAGAGCCTCGGCGGGCTCAGCGCGCTGTACGCGGCGCTGGAGTTCCCCGACCTGGTGTCCCGGGTCGCCTGCCAGTCGGGGTCGTTCTGGTGGGCCCCCGGAGCCACGGACCGGGCGGACCCCCTGAGCGGCCCGGCCGGCGGCGCCCTCGCCGCGCGGCTGCGGGAGCGCCCCGCCCCGTCCGGTCTGCGGATCGCCTTCGACGTGGGGGAACACGAGACGCGGATGCTCCCCCACTGCGAACAGGTCGAGACGCTGACCGCCCGGGCCGGCGCGGCCGTCCGGGTCTCCCGCTCCCCGTCCGGCCACGACCGGGCGGGCTGGCGTCACGCCCTGCTCCGGGACGTCGCCTGGGCGCTCGGCTAGGGCCCGTCGGAAGGTGCTGGTTACCGGGCCACGGCCAGGCAGTAGTCCTCTTCCGTCGCGAGGAGGTTGCGGTGGGTGTCCTCGGCGGTGATGACCCCGTCGTCCAGGACGAGGACGCGGTCGGCGGCGTCGAGCAGGGCCGGGCTGCTGGTGATCACGACGGTGGTGCGGCCCCGGCGCAGCCCGGCGAGGTTGCGCGCGATGAGCTGCTCGGTGACCGCGTCCACCGCTGTCGTCGGATCGTGCAGGACGAGGACGTCGGTGTCGGCGGCGAGGGCGCGGGCCAGGGACAGCCGCTGGCGCTGCCCGCCGGAGAGGTTCGCGCCGCGGTCGCGGACGGCGTAGTCCAGTCCCTCGCGGTGCAGGGCGACGACGTCGGTCAGCAGGGAGGCCTCGACGGCCTCGTCCACCGTCCCGCTGGTGCCCGACGGGTCGATGTTGGTACGGAGGGTGCCCGCGAAGATCTCCGCGTCGTACGGGTTCACCAGCATGTGCGCGCGGACCGCCTCGATCGACAGGTCGGCGATCTCCTGCCCGCTGACGCGCACCACGCCCTCGTACGCCTCGGGCGGCACCTTCACGGACAGGACCGCGGCGAGGTCCGCCGCCGCGCGCGGCTGGTAGGCGGCGACCGCCACGAACTCACCCGCCTGCACCTGGAACTTCAGCGCGCGCAGGGCTCCGTACCGGACGCAGTCGAGCTCGAGGCCCCCGCCCGCGGCCGGGCGCTGGGGCCCGGGGGCCGCGACCGGTGGCGCGACCAGCACCAGGGCCATCCGCTCGGCCGAAGCGCGCGCCATCATCACGTACTTGGGCATGTCCGAGAACAACTTGAGCGGTTCCATGATGAACTGCGCCAGCCCGACGGCCATGACGAGTTCCCCGATGGTGATCCTGCCGTCGAACGCCAGCCATCCCGCCGTCAGGGTCACGGCGGCGGCGAGGGCGGCGTTGAGGGCCATGGCGGTGCCCGCGTACGCCCCGTTCGCCACCGCCACCGTGACCGCCTGCTGCTTCGCCTCGGTACTGACCTTCCGGTAGGAGCGGAAGGCCGCGTGGTTGCCGCCGAAGCCGTGCAGCGGGCGCAGGCCGGTGATCAGGTCGGCCACCTTCGCGCCCGCCCGGGCCACCCTGGCCTGCTGTTCGCGGGTGCTGGAGCCGATCCGCCTGGACATCACGCTCAGGATCGACAGGATCAGGGCGGTTCCCACGATCACGAGCAGGCCGAGCCGGAGGTCGGCCAACCCGAGCGCGACCGCCGCGACCAGCACCGCGACCAGCGAACTGATCAGCAGCGGCACCACCTCGATGATGTCGGCCGTCTGGTCGGCGTCCTCGGTGGCGATGGTCAGGATCTCGCCGGACTTGAGGTCGACGTCCCTGGCCACCGGCTGGAGGCCGCAGTCCGCGACCTGGACCCGCCAGCGGTGCGCCTCGGTCGTGTTGGCCTTCTGCAGGATGCGCATGCCGAACCGCCACGACAGGGACACCGTCGTGATGATCACGGCCAGCGCGGCGATCGACACGGCGAGCGCGCCGAGGCTGCGCTCCCCGCGCATCGTGTGTTCGACGATCAGGCCGAGCGCGATCGGGAAGGCGGTCTCACCGGCCTGGTAGAGGCCCATGAGTACGGTGCCCCCGGCCATGGCGCCGATGTTGCGGCGCAGGGCGGTGCGCAGGATGTCGGACCCTCCCCCGGCCACCGCCGGGGGTGCCCCCAGATGGGGCCGCTTCGCGTCAGGAGTTTTCATCGAGGTGGCGGGCCATCGCTTCCGGGGTGCGCAGCATGAACAGATCACGGATCGTGATCACAGGACCGTACTCGCGGCGGAGCAGCCCGATCAGCCGCACCGCCAGCATGGAGTGTCCGCCGAGGGACACGAAATCGCTCACCGCGCTCACCTCGCCATCGTCCAGGTCCAGTGCCTCTGCGAAGAATTCGCACACCACCTGCTCGGTCTCCGTCTCCGGGCCGCGCTCCCCCGCCGTGGTCAGCGCGCCGAGCGGCTTGGCCTCCGGCAGCGCCTTGGTGTCGGCCTTCCCGTTCACCGTCAGCGGGATGGCATCGACCTGGGCGTAGTGGGTCGGACGCAGGAAGTCCGGCAGCGCGGCGCCCACGGCGCCGGCGACCGCCGCCAGGTCTGCGTCGTCCAGTACGAGGTAGGCGGCCAGCCGGTGGGCACCGTCGACCTGCGGGTCGCGCTGGGCGACCGCGGCGACGAACCGGACCGCCGGGTGCGCGGCGAACGCGGCCTCGACCTCGCCCAGTTCGACGCGGTGGCCGCGGATCTTGACCTGCTGGTCGGTGCGGCCCAGGTACATCAGGTTCCCGTCGGGCCGCCGGGCGACCAGGTCCCCCGTGCGGTACATCCGCTCGCCGGGCGCGCCGAACGGACAGGCGACGAACCGGTCCGCCGTCTGGGCGGGCTGCCCGAGGTAGCCGCGCGCGATGCCGATGCCCGCCACGTACAGCTCGCCCGGGACTCCGTCCGGCAGCGGGCGCAGCCACGGGTCCAGTACGTACACGTCGGTGTTGTCGATGGCCACGCCCACCACCGGGTCCTCGCACTCGAAGGTGCCGACGCCGAGGGTGTTGATGGTGTATTCCGTGGGCCCGTACAGGTTGTAGCCGACCGTGCCCTCGGTCTCCGCGAGGCGCTGCCACAGCGTGGGGGTGACGGCCTCGCCGCCCAGCAGGACGAGCGCGGGGCGCCGTGCGGGGTCGTCCAGGAGGCCTTCGGCCACCAGTTGCTGTGCGTAGGTCGGGGTCACGTTGATGACGTCGATCCCGTGCTCGAGGCAGTACTCGACCAGCCGGGGGGCGTCCCGGCGCAGTTCCTCGTCGCAGATGTGCACCTCGTGGCCGTCGGCGAGCCACAGGAGCTCCTCCCACGACATGTCGAAGGCGAACGACACGGTGTGCGCGATGCGGAAGGCCCGGTGGCCGTGCTCGGCCAGCACCGGTTCGAAGATCCGGCGCTGGTGGTTGATGAGCATGTTGGTGAGACCGGCGTACTCGGTCACCACGCCCTTCGGCCGCCCGGTGGATCCGGAGGTGTAGATCGCGTACGCGGGGTGCCGCAGGCGGTCAGGGTCGTCCGGTGCGTAAGTGGTGAACGGCTCGGCCCCGGGGAGCGGCCGGTCCAGCTCGATCAGTTCGCCGGACAGCCGGGGCGACACGTCGCTCACCGTGAGGATCACGTCGGGGCGGGCGTCGGCCACGATCGCGGCGATCCGCTCGTCCGGGTGGTCCAGTTCCAGCGGCACGTACGCGGCGCCGGTGCGCAGGACCGCGAACAGCGCCACGATCGAGTCGAGGGAGCGCGGGATCGCGAGGGCCACGGTCTTCTCGGGGCCGATGCCGCGCCCGGCGAGCACACCCGCCACCGCGCGGCTGCGGTCCCTGAGCCGGCCGAAGGTCATGGTCCGGCCGCGGGCGACGAGCGCGACCCGCTGCGGGTCCCGGTCGGCCGCCCGGTCGAACCGGTCGACCACGGTGTCCGTTCCTATGTCCGTGCGGTCGGCGGACCCGGGCCGCGGGCCGGGGCCCCGCAGCGCGCCCACCGGGCCGGTGGACCGGGCCAGGTCGTCGAGTACGCGCAGGTAGTCGTCCAGGAGCCGCCGGGCGGCTTCCGTGTCGTGGTCGCGGTACTCCAGTTTGACCGTGAGCCGCTCGCCGGGGGTGACGACCCAGGTGAACGGGTAGTGCGTGGAGTCGTCGGCGCGTACCGCGGTGATGCCGTGGCGGGCGTTCATCTCGGCGAAGGCGTCCATGTCCAGGAAGTTCTGGAGCACGAACAGGTTGTCGAACAGGGTGTCGTGGCCGCTGGCCCGCTGGATCTCGCCGAGCCCGAGGTGCTCGTGCTCCATCGCCGCGACCCTGGCCTCCTGCACGGCCGAGAGGTAGTCGCGGACCGTGTCGTGCGGCCGGGGCCGCGTCCACAGGGGCACGGTGTTGAGCAGCACGCCGACGATGTCGGACAGGCCCTCGCCCTCGCGGCCCGAGACGGTCACGCCGAACACGGCGTCACCGCGGCCCGTGCGCGCGCCGAGCAGCAGGCCGAACGCACCGGTCAGCACCGAGTTCAGGGTGACGCCGTGCGCCCTGGCGGTCTCCTGCAGCAGGTCCGACTGTTCTGCGGTGAGCGTGTGCACGAGCGTGCGCGGCAGATCGTCGACGAGGACCGGCGCCGGTCCGGCGAGCAGGGTCGGGCCCGCGAGGCCGGTCAGGTGCTCCGCCCAGAAGCGTTCCGATGCGGCGGAGTCCTTGGCGTCGAGGTCGCGGGCGTAGTCCTCGAAGCCCGGGGTGGCCGCTGCCGTCGGCGCCAACTCGCCCGCGAGGGCGGCCTGGTAGGCGTCGAACAGGTCCCGCAGCACGATCTCGCGGGACCAGCCGTCCCACAGCAGCAGGTGGTAGCTGAGCAGCAGGCCGTCGCGGTCGCCGGGCAGGCGCACCACGGTCAGCCGGATCAGCGGCGGCCGGTCCGGGTCGAATCCCGTGTCGCGGTCCCGGGCGAGCAGGGCGTCGACCTCCGCCTGCGTCCGAAGGGTGAGTGTGCGGACGCCGACCCGCCGGCCGGCCGCGAGGACCTGGACCGCGTTGCCGTCGTCGTCGGTGGTGAAGCCGGCGCCGACAACGGGGTGCCGCGCGATCACCCACGCCATCGCGTCGGCCAGCGCCTCGGTGTCCAGGCGCCGGTCGAAGGTGAACCAGCTCTGCGCGACGTAGTGTCCGGCCGGGCCCGCCATCTGGGCCTGGAAGAACAGCCCGCGCTGGAGGGGGGTGACCGGAGCCGTTCGTTCGGCCGTCGTGGCGGCGTCCGCGAGGCGTTCCAGTGCCCTGCGCCAGTGGTCGGCGATCTCGTCGGGGACGCCCTCGGCGAGGGTGAAGGCCGCGTGCAGCCTGCCGGTGGCCGCGTCGGTCCACGCGTTGACCTCGACGGCGTACGGGCTGCCCTGGTCGCCGCCGGGTGTGATGTGCGGCGCCTGTGACTCGCCGCCCCGGCCGAGGTAGTTGAACAGCACCTGCGGGCGGCCGTCGAGCAAGGGCGCCGTCTGCGGGTTGAGGTACCTGAGCCGGCCGTACGCGACGTGCGCGTGCTCGTCCGGCTGGCGTTCGGCGACCTCGCGGGCCGCCGCGACGGGATCGGTGTGCGCCGTGAGCCGTACGGGCGCGATCGAGGTGAACCAGCCGACCGTACGGGTGTAGTCGTGATCCGGCAGCGCCGGGACCCGGCCGTGCCGCTCCAGGTCGATCGCCAGATCGGCCGGGGTGGGCTGGATACCGGTCAGGGCGGTGCGCAGCGCGCCGCACAGCAGCTCCGTGAGGCCGATGCCGAGTGCGGCGGGCGCGGTGCGCGTCACCAGGTCGCTCGCTGCGGGCGGGAGCACGACCGTGGTCTCGCGCAGCCCCCCGACCGCGCGCAGCAGCGGGGGTGCCTGGAGCGTGTCGACCCAGTGCCCGACGTCGGCGATGGCGTGGGCGGACGGGTCGGCCAGGGCCGCCGCGTACTCGGCGTAGGAGGTGGTGGGCGCCGGCAGGGGGGTCCCGCGCAAGGCGGCGGCCAGGTCGTCGAGCAGGACCAGCCAGGACACCGCGTCGACGGCGAGGTGGTGCACGGTGACCACCAGGGTGCGGCTCTCCTCCCACCACGAGAACGCGATGACGTCGCCCGCCTCGGGGTCGAGCCGTCCGGCGGCTTCGTTCGCCGCGGCCGTCGCGTCGGCCGCGGCCGTCCGTACGACGGTGACCTCACGGGCGGGTTCGGTGCCGAGGGCCCACACCCCGTGCGCGACGCGCAGCCGCAGCCGCAGCGCCGGGTGTGCGGCCACGACGGTGTCCGCGGCGCGCCGGACGTCGGCGAAACCGGTGCCCTCGGGTGCCACCAAGGTCCTGGCCTGGGCGAACCGGGCGAGGGAGCCGCCCAGTTCCCGCTGGCGCAGGATGATCGGGGTCGGTGTCAGCGGGCCGTCCTCGCGGGGGGCGGGTGCGGACGCGGCGGGCCGCGGTGTGCTGGTCGCCAGGTGCTCGGCGAGCGCGCGCGGTGTCTTGAGCAGGAACACGTCCCGTGGGGCGATCGCGAGGCCGAGCGCCCTGGCCCGGTTCACCACGGTGATGGCGAGGATGCTGTCGCCCCCGGCCCGGAAGAAGTCGCAGTCACCGTCCACGGCGGCGCCGGGCAGCGTCTGCGTGAAGATGTCCACCAGCGCGGCGAGCGCGGAGCCGGCCGCCGCCGTGGCATCCCCGTGCTCCTGGCTCAGCGCGCCGGCCCGCTCGGTCAGCGCCTCGCGGTCCAGCTTTCCGTTGACCGTCAGCGGCAGGACGTCGGCCCGCAGCACCCGGCCGGGCACCATGTGCGCGGGCAGCTTCGCGGACAGCGGGCCGGTGAGGTCGCGGGGCACCCGGCCCACGACGTGCGCGACCAGGTGATCGCCGCTGTCCGCCACGGTGACGGCCGCGTCGACCACGCCGTCGAGTTCCCTGATCGCGGACTCCACCTCGCCGAGCTCGACGCGGAAGCCCTTGAGCTGCACCTGGTCGTCGGCGCGGCCGACGAACTCCAGCTCGCCGTCGAGCGTCCGGCGGGCGAGGTCGCCCGTGTGGTACATGCGGGAACCGTCGCCCGCGAACGGGTCCGCCACGAACCGGCCCGCGGTGAGCCCCGGCCTTCCCAGGTAGCCGAGCGACACCTGGTCGCCGGCCACGTAGATGGCTCCGACCCGGCCGGGCGGCACGGGCCGGAGCCGCTCGTCGAGCAGGTAGGTGGCGAGCCCGGGGATCGGGCCGCCGATGGGGCTGACGTCGCCGACGGCGAAGTCCTCGTCGGTCAGGACCCGGTGGGTGACGTGGACGGTGGTCTCGGTGATGCCGTACATGTTGACCAGCTCGGGCGCGGCGGCGCCGTGCCGCCCGACCCAGTCGCGCAGCCGTCCGAGGTCCAGCGCCTCGCCCCCGAAGACGATCCGGCGCAGTGCGGGGAGCGGATCGCCCGTCTGCCGGTCGGCTTCGACGAACTGGTAGAAGGCGGAGGGGGTCTGGTTGAGCACGGTCACCCCGCGCTCGCGCACCAGCCGGTGGAAGTCCACCGGGGAGCGGGTCAGCCCGTACTCCGGCACCAGCAGCTCACCGCCGTGCGCCAGTGCGCCCCACAGCTCCCAGACCGCGAAGTCGAAGGAGTACGAGTGGAACTGGACCCACACGTCCCGCGGGCCGAAGTCCATGGCGGGCCGGGTGTTCGCGAGCAGTGTCACCACGCTGGAGTGCGGGACGACCACACCCTTGGGCCTGCCGGTCGAACCGGAGGTGTAGATCACGTAGGCGGGATCGTGCCAGTCGGCCTCGGCGGGGCTGTCGTCCCGGGGAAGCTCGTCCCCCCGCACGACCACGCGGGCCGGCACCCCCGCCCGGTCCAGCAGCCGCGTGAAGCGGTCCCGGTGCTCGCGCTCGACGAGCACGACTCGCGGAGCGGAGTCGGCGAGGATGTACTCCAGCCGGTCGTCCGGGTGGGCGAGGTCCAGCGGGACGTACGCGCCGCCCGCGGTGACGATCGCGACCAGAGCGACGACCTGCTCGACGCAGCGGGGCACGGCGACGGCGACCCGTTCGCCCGGGCCGACACCGGCCGCGCGCAGAACCGAGGCCAACTCGCTTTTTTCAGCGGCCAGTTCGCCGTAGGTCAGGGACCGGGTGGCACCGTCGAGGGCGCACTGGGTGACGGCGGCCCTGCCCGGGTCCCGGTGCGCGGCGGCGTCGAAGAGTGCCCCCAGGGTCACCGGGGCGATCGGTGCGGGCCTCGGCGCGCCCTGCGCCAGGTCGTCGACGAGGGCGTCCGGCCGGGTGAGCAGACCGGTGAGGGTGCGGGTGAACGTTTCCAGGATCGCGCGGGCGCCCGCCTCCCGCAGGAGCGCGCCGTCGTAGATCAGGTTGAAGCGCGGACGGCCGTCGGGCGCGCGCTCCACCACGAGCGTCAGCGGGTAGTGCGGGGCGCCCTCGTTCACGATGCCGGTGATGACGAGTGTGTCGTCGGGCTGCCGCAGACCGGCCACGTCGGTCGCGACGTCGAAGACGACCAGGGTGTCGAAGAGCGGGCCGGCCCCGACGTGCCGGCCGATGCGTGCCAACGAGACGTGCTGGTGCGCCAGCACCGTGCTCTGGTGTTCGCGCACGGAGGCGAGCAGGTCCCGGGCGGTCGTATTCTCGGCCCACCGGGCGCGCACGGGGATCGTGTTGATGAACAGGCCCACCATGTCCTCGATGCCGGGGACGTCCACGTCGCGCCCGGACACCGTGGAGCCGAACACGAGGTCCCTGCCGTGCAGGAGTCCGCCCAGCGTCACCGCCCAGGCGCTGTGCACGGCCACGCTCAGCGGTACTCCCGCCGTCCGGGCGGCCGCGTCGATGTCGTCCGCCGGCTCCAGGGCGGTGTCGTCGAACCGGTCGGAGGGGGTGTGCCCCTCGGCGACCAGCGAGGGGCCCGGCAGACCGGCGAGTTCCTCGCGCCACACCCGGTCGCTCTCGTCCTCGTCACGGCCGGCGAGCCGGCGGACGTAGTCGGCGAAGCCGCCGAGCGGGTAGACGGTGCCCGGCGCGTGGTACTCGGCCAGCAGGGCCCGCAGCATCGGCGGCACCGACCAGCCGTCGGCGATGATGTGGTGGACGGTCTGCACCAGGACGTTGCGGCCGGAGCCCGCGCGGATGAGCGTGTACCGCATCAGCGGGCCGGTGGCCAGGTCGAATCCGGCGCGGCGGTCCCGCTCGGCGTGGTCGCGGATCTCCTCGTCCGTGATGCCGGGACGGTCCAGCGTGGTGAAGGGGGCCCGCACACCGCTTTCGAGTACGGAGACCACCCGGCCGTCGGCGAGGGCGGTGAACCGTGCGGCCAGGTTCGGGAACAGCGCGAGCAGGCGGGTGGCCGCCGCCGCGAGCCGGTCGGCGTCCACCTCACCGTCCAGCGTGAGCAGTTGCTGCTCGACGTAGCTGCCCGCTGAGTCGTCGTCGAACACCGAGTGGAAGTACAGGCCCTCCTGCAGCGGGGTCAGCGGCAGGACGTCCCGCAGCGCCGGGCCGTCGAGGTCGTCGACGTCTGCCTGGGTGAGCGTCACCAGGCCGAAGTCGCTGGGAGAGTGGCCGCCGCGCTCGAGTGCGGCCAGCCCGGTCAGGGCTTCCCGGAAGTACCCGCCGATGATGGTGATGTCCTCGTCGGTGAACATCCCGTCGGGCCAGGAGAGGGTGGTGACCAGTTCGTACGCGCCGGTCGTGGCGGGTTCGGCGATCGCGTTGAACTCCAGGGCGCGCGGCAGCCGCATCCTCGGATCGCGTTTCTCACCCAACTGACCGGTGGGTCCGGCGAGTTCCCAGTCACCGGCGGCTCCCGCGTCGAACCGCCCCAGGTAGTTGAACAGCACCTGGGGCGCGGGCACGTCGAACGAGGCGTCGGCGAGGTAGCGCAGGGCGCCGTAGGAGAGGCCGGCCGCCGGCACGCGGGCGAGGTCTTCCTTGACCGCCTTGAGGGCGGCGGCCAGGTACCGCGGATCGGTGGGGTCGGCCGCCGGGCCGGGGTCCACGGTCACCGGGAACAGGGTGGTGAACCAGCCCACGGTCCGCGACAGGTCCGGTTCGAAGCCGGCGGCGTCCGCCACGAACCGTGCTTCACGGCCGTGCCCTTCGAGTTCGATGTGCGCGAACGTCTGGTCCCGCCCGAGGTCGCGGTGCCGGCGGGCGAGGGTGACGGCCAGCGCGGTCAGCAGCACGTCGTTGACGCCCGCGTGGAACTTCGCGGGGATCTCGCCGAGCAGCGCGGCCGTGGTCTCGGGGCCGACCGTGACGGTCGTCGTGCGCTCCCGGGCGACGGTGTCGGCCGCGCTCAGCGCGCGCCTGCCCACGGGTGCGTCCGCTCCGGGCAGGGGGCGCCGGTAGTGGGGGCGGTCCGCGTCGAACACGGCGCGCTCCAGCAGCTGCGTCCACCGCCGGAACGACGTGCCCGTCGACGGCAGTTCGACCGGGGTGCCCGAGGCGTACTGCCGCCACGCCGTGGCGAGGTCCTCCCGCAGGATCCGCCAGGAAACCCCGTCGATCACCACGTGGTGGGCGACCAGGACCAGTTGGCGTGCCGCGCGCCGCCAGACGGCGCGCAGCATCACGCCGCCCGCCGGGTCCAGCCCGGCCGTGGCGAGCGCGACACAGGCGTCGAGCGGCCGGTCGCTCTCCTGCCAGGCCGCGACGGCCCGGCCGGCCTCCGGGATCTCGAAGCTCCAGCGGTCGCCGCGCACCAGCTTGGCGCGCAGCATGTCGTGCCGTGCGACGACGGCGGCGAGGATCTTGTCGAGGGCCTCGGCGGTCAGGTCCGCCGGGGTGTTCAGCACCACCGACTGCACGAAGCCGTCGATCGCGTCCGTGGTCTCGCCGAGCCATTGCACGAGGGGGGATCCCACGACGGAACCGGTCGCGACGTCGGCGTGGTCCACGGCGGCGGCGCGCTCCCGGCCGGCCACCGCCGCCAGCGCCCCGACGACACTGTGGGTGAAGATCTGGCGCGCCGTGACGTGCAGACCGACCTCGCGCAGCGCGCTCAGCAGCGAGATCGCCAGGATGCTGTCTCCGCCGAGCTGGAAGAAGTCCTGGTCGACGCCCACCTCGTCCCGTCGCAGGAGCCCCGCGACGGCCGCGCAGACCAGGCGCTCGTTCTCGGTGGCGGGCGCGACCAGCGCGCCCGTCCCGATCTCTGGTTCCGGCAGCGCGCCGCGGTCGAGCTTGCCGTTCGCGGTGAGCGGGAACGCCTTCATCACGACGAGGTGGGCGGGCACCATGTACTCCACCATGTGCCCGGCGGCCCACGCCTTGACCTCGTCCGCCCGCAGGTCCTCGCTGCCCGCGGCCGGGATCACGTACCCCACCAGGTAGGTGCCGCCGGCCGCGTTCTTCCGCGCGATAACGCAGGTGTGCCGCACCCCGGGGTGTTCCGCGAGACCGACCTCGACGTCCTCGAGTTCCAGCCGCATGCCGCGGATCTTGATCTGGTTGTCGGCCCGGCCGAGGAAGTCCAGCGATCCGTCCGGGGCGAACCGGGCGAGGTCGCCGGTCCGGTAGAGCCGGGACCCGTCGGCGGCGAAGGGGTTGGCGACGAACCGCGAGGCGGTCAGGCCGGGCGCGCCCGCGTATCCGCGCCCCAGGAGGAAGCCTCCCACGTACAGCTCTCCGCCGACTCCGACCGGAACGGGGCGCAGCTCCTCGTCCAGCACGTACAGCTGGGTGTTGGGGTTGGCCTTGCCGATCGACGTCGACATGCGTTCCGCGGCGCCCCGGTAGATGACGTGCGAGACGCCGATCGTCGTCTCGGCCGGCCCGTAGCCGTGGTACATGGGTATCTCGAGGCGGGCGCGGAACCGCTCGTAGAGTTCCGGGGTCAGCACCTCGCCGCCGCACCACACGTGCCGCAGGCTGTCCAGCCGCCCGGAGTCGCCCGCGATCTCCAGCAGCACGTCCAGCATGGACGACACCAGGTAGGTGAAGGTCACCCGCTGCTCGGCGATCACGCTCAGCAGGTGGTGCGGGTCGCGTTCGCCGCCGGGCCGCAGGACCACCAGCCTGCCGCCGGACACCAGCGGCAGGAAGATCTCGTTGAGGGAGATGTCGAAGGACAGCGGCGCCTTGAACAGTGAGGCGTCGTCGTGGCCGAAGCCCAGGATCTCGTCGACCTGCCACAGCAGGCGCTCGCTGATCGCCTCGTGCCGGATCATCGCGCCCTTGGGCCGGCCGGTCGAACCGGACGTGAAGATCACATAGGCGAGGGCGCCGCCGGGGACGGTGATCCCGGTCCCCCCGCCGGGGTAGGAGCCGAACCGCCAGTCGCCGAGGTCGACGGCCACGGCTTCGGGTTCGTCCGCGTCGTGTTCGCCGGAGTCGTTGAGCTGGAGTACCACACGGGCGTCGCCGATGACGACGGATCGGCGCGCTGCCGGCCACTGCGGGTCGAGCGGCACGAAGGCGGCCCCCGCCTGGAGCACGCCGAGCAGGCCGATCACCATGTCGGCGGAGCGGCCGAGCGAGATGCCGACGACCTGTTCCGAGGTGATGCCACGTTCGATCAGGTGATGGGCCAACTGGCTGGACAGTTTCGCCGCTTGACCATACGTCAGGGACCGGTGCTCGTCGACGACGGCGACGGCGTCGGGCCTGGTCCGGGCCTGCTCGCGGAACAGCTCCACGATGGTCGGGCGGACCCGCTCCGCCTCGGTGGCGTTCCACTCGGCCAGGGTCTCGAGCCTCGCCTCCACGCTGGACGGGCCGATGGTGGCGAGCGACCGGTCCGGGAAGTCGGCCAGGTCATCGAGGGCGAGCTGCGCGTCGGCCGGTTCGACGCCTTCCGGGATGGCGATGCTCCGTCCGTCCGCGCCGACCTCCCATCCGGCGGGTCCCGTGCCTCCGTTGTCGGCCCAGCCGAGGACGTCGGCGAACAGGGTGCCGGAGGTGAGGTCCATGCCGTCGGGACCGCGGCCCGTCGCCCAGTAGGACAGCCCGATGGAGCACGCTGCGGCGATGGTCCTGTCGGAGTAGTCACCGGTCCGGCGGCGCACGCCTGCCAGGCGTGTGGGAGAAAGCCGCACGAGACGAGCGGTCGATTCCGTCATCGAAGACTCAACGCCCTTTCCAGATCCATGAGTTGACTATGTGAACCAGCGCGGGCCGGCTAGTGCTGTGGCCGGAAAGGTTTGCCGGGTCGCGGTGTTCGGTGCGGTGCATCGCAAGGCGGAGGGCCGCGGCTCGTACTGGACGTACTTCCGTGGTCCGACAACGCGGCGAGGTGCCGTGCCGGGCGCCGCGATCCGGTGGACCTTTCCGGCCACAGCACTAGCTGCCTTCGCGCCAGGCCCGCCACAGGCGCGCGTACCGGCCGCCCAGGGCCACCAGTTCCTCGTGGGTGCCCTGCTCGACCACGCGTCCCGCGCCCAGCACCGCGATCCGGTCCGCCGCCATCGCCTGCGTCAGCCGGTGGGCCACGAACAGCGTGGTCCGGCCCGCGCAGGCGGCCAGCACGGCCCGCTCCAGCTCGGCCGCGCCCTCGCTGCCCGCCTCCGCCGTCGACTCGTCGAGCACCACGACAGGAGACCTGCCCAGCAGCAGCCGGGCCAGGGCGATCTGGGCGACTTTGGTGACGTCCAGGCGTTCGCCGCCCTCACCCACCGGTGTGTTCAGCCCTCCGGGCAGCGCCTCGACCCACCCGCCGGCCCCGACCGTGCGCAGGGCCTCCATCAGCTCGGTGTCGGTCGCTTCCGGGGCGGACAGCCGCAGGTCGTCCGCGATCGGACCGGAGAACACGTGCGTCTCCTGCGTCAGGATGCTCACCAGGGCGCGCGCGCCGGCCTCGTCCAGACCCGCGAGGTCGGTCGTCCCGATGCGCACCGACCCGGCCTGCGGGGTGCCGATCCCCGCGATCAGCGCGGCCAGGGTCGACTTCCCCGCGCCCGTCGCCCCGACCATCGCGAGCGAACCGCCCGCCGGGATCGTCAGGTCGACGTCCCGCAGGACGGGTTCTTCGGAGTCGGGATAGCGAAACGTCAGCCCTTCCACCGTCACGGGGTACGGCACGTCGGCCGCGCGTGCGACGGCCGGTGCGCCCACCAGGCGGTCCTCCGCGTCCTCCCCGAGCACCCCGACCAGCCTGGTCAGGCTCGCGCCCGACTTCTGGGCCTCGTCGAAGGTGAACATGATGGAGCCCAGCGGTGTGAACAGCCGGTGGAAGAGCAGCGGGGCCGCCGACACCTCGCCCAGGCTGGCGGCGTCGGCCTCCAGCAGGACGTACCCCACGACGATGATCAGCACCAGCCCGGTGAACTCGGCGCGGTTCTCCCGGCCGACGAACCGGCCGAAGAGCCGGAACACCTCGATGCCGAGATCGCGCACCCGCCACGACTCGTCGGTGACCTTCTCGCGGACGGCTCCCTCGAGCCGGTACGCCCGGACCGTGTCGATGCCGTTCAGTCCGCTGATCAGCGCCTGCGCCCGGTCGGCCTGGACCGCCCGCTGCTTGCGGTAGAGCGGGGCGGACCGGGGCAGGTACCAGCGCAGGGCCAGCCCGTACGCCGGCAACGCGCAGGCGCCCGCCAGGCCGAGCCGCCAGTCCAGGCCGAACATGCCGAGCGTGGCGATGACCACGAGCACGCCGGCCGAGAACACCGTGGGGACGGCCGCGCGGATGCCCCTGGACAGCACGGCCACGTCGTCGCCGACCCGGGACAGTACGTCGCCCCGGCCGACTTGCTCGATCCGTGCGCTCGGCAGCCCCAGCACCGCCCGGACGGCGCCTTCGCGCAGCCGCGCGAGCAGGTCCGCGCCCAGCCGCCCGATCAGGTACGTCGACAGCGCGGTGGCCGCCGCGCCGAGCAGCGCGGCGCCGACCATCAACACGCCGGTCGTGACCAGGACCGAGCGCGCTTCGCCCTGGACCACCGCGTCCACGATCCGGCCGAGCAGGAGCAGCGGGAGTACCTGGAGCGCCGCCCCGGCGACCGTGGTGAGCACGGCGGCGGACGTCAGCCACGGCACCTGGCGGCAGTGTGCCGTGACCCAGCGGGTGGCCTCCCGCCCGGTCGTCGTGCGCAGGGTCGACGGGGCGGCTCGCGTGTCGGTGATGCTCACACCTGGCCGACCGACTTGACGAGCTCGTCGATCGCGTACGGCAGGGACAGCAGGGTGCCCTGCGACATGGCCGCGCCGACCGCCGGGCCCTCGCTGTCCAGGAGGTAGGACACCTTGCCGTTCTTGACGGCGGGCAGGTTGGCGAACAGTTCGAACTTCTTGAGCGCTTCCGTGTCGGCCTTGTCGTTGATGACGAAGATGCGGTCCACGTCGATCAGGTCCATCCGCTCGGGGGAGAGCGTGGTGTAGAACTTGCCGTCCGCGATCTTGTCGATCTCGGTCTGGTACGTGAAGCCGGTGCCCGTCACCAGGCGCCCGCGGACGTCGGTGGAGGTGAACGGGGCCGCCGCGTCCTTGTACCAGGAGAGCGCGACGGCGGTCTGGTTCGCGAACTCGGGGTGCGCCTTCTTGGCCGCGTCGAGCTTGTCCTGGATGCCCTTCACCAGTTCGGCGCCCTTGGCCTCCTGGCCCAGCGCCTTGGCGATGTGGACGGCGTTGTCCTGCCACGGAGCGCTGAAGGGCTCCTTCTCGGCCTTGGTGCGGCCCACCGTCGGGGCGATCTTGGAGAGCTTGTCGTAGCCGGCCTGGTCGATCTCGGAGTAGACCGCGATGATCAGGTCCGGCCGCAGGGCGGCGATCTTCTCGTAGTTCGGGCCGGTGTCGCCGTTGTTCATGACGACCTCGGGGCGGGTGTCGCCCCACTTGTCCTTCACCCAGGGCCACTGCGTGTTGATGTCGGGGCTCGTGCCCGGCGGGTTGGGGTACTGGTCGACCATGCCGACGGGCTTGATGCCCAGCGCCAGGATGGCCTGGTCGTCGGTGTAGCCGACGGAGACGACCCGCTGGGGGGCCTTGGTGACCTTCGTGGATCCGAAGGCGTGCTTCACCGTGACCGGGAAGGTGCCGGCCGCGGCGCCAGCGGTGCTGTCGCTCTTCTCGTCGGCCTTGTCCGCCGGGTCGGAACCGCACCCCGCGAGGAGCCCGACCCCGAGGGTCGCGGCGGACAGCGCCGCCGCCAGCCGCCGCCGGGAGTTCATACGTGCCGTTTGCTGGAGAAGCATCCGCATTCCCTTGCCGTTGTGCCAGCCATTGCAACTCCGCCCGAGGGCAGCCAAACCCTACCGCGCCAAGTGAGGCTAGCCTAGCCTTACTTGCGTCGTATCTCTGTCTGAGCTAGTCGGATCGCACATGGGTGCGGCCGATCGGCACGATGAGCGGCCGGTCCCCCACCGGATCCTCGATCACCTTGGCGCGCAGGCCGAACGCCTCGTGCAGCAGCTCGGCGGTGATCACGTCCCGCGGGTGCCCCTGCGCCAGGATCGAGCCGGCCCGCATGACGATCAGGTTGTCGCTGTAGCGCGTGGCCAGGTTGAGGTCGTGCAGCACCATGACCACGGTGCACCCCGACTCGTGCAGGTCGTCCACCAGGTCGAGCACGTCGATCGCGTGCGCCAGGTCCAGGTAGGTGGTCGGCTCGTCCAGCAGCAGCAGATCGGTCCCCTGGGCCAGCGTCATCGAGATCCAGACGCGCTGGCGCTGCCCGCCGGACAGCGCGTCGACCGGACGGTCCGCCAGGTCGGACACCCCGGTCATGGCCAGCGCCCGCTCCACGACACCGGCGTCGTCCGAGGACCACTGCCGCAGCCAGCTCTGGTGCGGATGGCGCCCCCGGGCGACCAGATCGGCCACCGTGAGCCCGTCCGGCGCGACCGGCGCCTGCGGCAGCAGGCCGAGCTTCTTCGCCACGTCCCTGGTCTTGAGCGTGGCGATGTCCTCGCCGTCCAGTACGACCGTCCCGCTGGTCGGCTTGAGCAGCCGCGAAAGGGTCCGCAACAAGGTCGACTTCCCACAGCCGTTGGAGCCGATGATCGTGGTGATCACTCCCGGCGGGATCGCCACGTGCAGGTCTTCGATGACGCTCCGGCCGCCGTACCCGACCGTGACACCCGCGGCTGACAGCCGTGTGGTGGCATCGGTCCGGTGCGCGGTACCGGCGATGTGCGATACGGCCACAACTCCCCCTGATCCAGGCATGTGTGAAGCTAAGTCGGTCAACGGACGTTCGCCCGCACCAGGAGGTAGACGAGGAAGGGGCCGCCGATCACGGCCGTGACCACGCCGACCGGAAGAGTGATCGGCAGCGCCGTACGCGCGACCAGGTCCGCGCCGATCAGCAGCAGGGCCCCCACCATGCCGGAGGCCGCCATCGGCGGTGTCGGACACCTCACCAGACGCATCGCCACCTGCGGCGCCACCAAAGCCACGAAGGGCACCGGGCCCGCGGCGCTGACCGCCACACCGGCCAGCAGCACCGCGCACAACAACAGCACCGCCCGGACCCGCGCGTACCGGACGCCCAGGCCCGCGGCCACCTCGTCACCGAGGTGCAGCGGCTTGAGCTGGAAGGCGGCGCCCGCCACGACGACCGACAGGACGAGCGTGCACCAGAGCGCCACCCGGACGTCGTCCCACGACCTGTTGTCCAGCGACCCGATCAGCCACGCCTGGGCCCGGGCCACGTCCCTGATGTCGGCCCGGACCAGCAGCCAGGTCGTGATCGCCTCCATCACGGCACTCACCGAGATGCCGATGAGGATGAGCCGGAAGCCGTCGACCCCGCGCCGCCACGCCAGGAAGTACACGAGGAGCCCCGTGCCGAGACCACCCGCAAGGGCCGCCCCGGACAGGCCCACGGAGTTGACGACCGCGGCCGCCGTCCCGCCCGACACCGTCACCAGGAACACCGCGACCGCACCGGCGCCCCCGGTGATCCCCAGAATGTCCGGGCTGGCCAGCGGATTGCGCGCGACGGACTGGGTGATCGCCCCGGCCACGCCCAGCGCGACGCCCACGACCACCCCGATCAGGGCGCGCGGCATCCGCAGGTCCATGACGACGAATTCGTCGACCTGCTCGCCCTGGCCCAGGATCGTGGCGACCACCTGGGGCAGGCCGATGGGGAAGTCCCCGACGCCGATGGACAGGCAGAACACGAGGAAGGTCGCGGCGGCCAGCAGCAGCGTGACGCACACCATCCACGGCCGCCACACGAACGACACCCGGCCGAGCCGCACACCCGGCGCCAGCACCACTGGCTTCACGTCGGCCCCGTTCACGCGTTCTTGAACTTTCCGCGCCACACCAGGAGCGCGAAGAACGGCGCGCCGAGCAGGGCCACGACCACACCCGCGTCCAGCTCGCCCGGCCGCACCAGCAAGCGCCCCGCGATATCGCACACCAGCAGGACGATGGCGCCGAGCAGACCCGCGTACGGGACCAGCCAGCGGTAGTCCGGCCCGGTCAGATAGCGGGCCACGTGCGCCACCATCAGCCCGAGGAACGCGATGGGGCCGCACGCCGCCGTCGCCGCTCCCGCCAGCAGGGTGATGGCGATGATGCCGACGGTCCGGCTCAGCGCGATGTTCACCCCGAGGCCCCGCGCCACGTCCTCGCCCAGGTTGAGAAGGTTGACGGCGGGCAGCGTGGTCAGCGCCAGCAGCAGGCCGACCGCGATGAAGGCGGTCACCGGCCAGATGACGTCGAAGCCGACACCCGCCACGGAGCCCGCGTTCCAGAAGCGCAGCGCGTTCAGCGAGGCCTGGTCCGACAGCGCGACCGCCGTGGTCATCGCCGCGAGGAACACCGTGACTCCCTGTCCGGCCAGGGCCAGCGTCAACGGATTGCCGGCCCCGCGGCCGATGCTCGCCAGGCCGAACACGACCACCCCGGCGACCGCGGCCCCCAGGAAGGCGAACCACACGTACTGGAACGGGTCGGCGAACCCGAACACGGCGATCACCGTGACCACGGCGAAGGAGGCACCGGCGTTCACCCCCAGCAGGCCCGTGTCGGCGATCGGGTTGCGCGTGTACCCCTGGATCAGCGCCCCGCCGATCCCCAGGGCCACACCGGCCACGACCGCGAGCACCGTGCGGGGAACCCGCACGGTCTGCACGATGAGCCGGATCTCGGTGAGCCGCCGGTCGGCGTCCGGCGGCGCCGCCGTCAGACCGTGCCACACCTCGGCCGGACTCAGCGCGCGGGCGCCGACGGCCAACGACACCACCACCGCCGCGAGGAGGATCAGCAGGAGCGTGAGGGAACCCACAACGCGCCGCCGACGCGGCTCGGTTGTGCCTGCGGGCACGGGGAGCTCGACTGCAATCGTGCCCATGTCGCTGTACGTCATCCCTTTCCGGTCACAGCACTAGCGTGCGGTGCTGCCCGTCCCGTCGGCGACGGTCCGGACCTCGTCGGCATCGGACTTGAGGCCCCGGTCGAGCAGCGAGTCCAGGATCTCGCCGACCCGCGTGGCGGTGTTGGAGAGCAGGGACGACGTGATGCCGTGCGTGTGCTCCGTACCTCCCTGCACGTAGATGCCGCAGTGCAGTTCGGGGTCGGTGACGATGCGGTAGTCGCGCTCGACGCGGACCCGGTCCTCGTCGTCGCGCAGGCACCGCTCGGCGACCTCGCCGAGGAGGGCGAGCGGGTCGACGGGACGGTAGCCGGTGGCGAAGACCACGACGTCCGCCTCCAGGGGGGCCTCCTCCCCGGTGACGAGGGACTGCACGGTCGCGCGGACCGTGTCCGGCGTCTCGCTGACCGCGGTCAGCCGTGAGACGTTCAGGAAGCGCAGGCGCTCGGTGCCGAGGACCTTCTCCTGGTACATCTGCCGGTACAGGTCGTCGATCAGGTCGATGTCCACCACGGAGTAGTTGGTGTTGCCGTGGTAGTCCATCAGCCTGCGCTTGACGCCGGGCGGCGCGGCGAAGAACTCGCCCACCGCGTCCGGGTCGAAGATCCGGTTGGCGAAGCTGCTGTCGTCGGCGGGGCTGTATCCGTACCGGGAGAAGACGGCGCAGACCTCGGCCGCGGGGAAGCGCCGGTGCAGATAGGCGACGTTCTCCGCGGCGCTCTGCCCGGCACCGACGACGATGAACCGGGACGGGACGCTGTCCTCGAGGGCGTCGACCTTCGTCAGCAGGTCGGAGGTGTGCCAGACGCGGTCGGTACGCTCCACGCCGTCCGGCATGAGGGGGCGCAGGCCGGTGCCGATGACGAGGTTGCGGGCCCGGTGCAGTGCCAGCCCCTCCCCCGACCGGACCGTGACGTCGAGGTACTCCACCACTCCGTCGCGGACGACGGGCGTGACCCCGACGACCTCGTGCCCGTAGGAGACCATGTCGTCGACCTGGTCCGCGGCCCACTCGAAGTAGTCGTGGAACTCCACGCGGAGCGGGAAGAGGGTCTTGTGGTTGATGAAGTCGACCAGGCGCCCCTTGCTCTTCAAGTAGCACAGGAAGCTGAACTCGCTGGCCGGGTTCCGGAGCGTCACCAGGTCCTTGAGGAAGCACACTTGCATGGTCGCGTCGTCGATGAGCATGCCGCGGTGCCAGCCGAAGCGCGGCTGCTGTTCGAAGAAGTGCGCGGTGATCTCTTCCTGCCTTCCGACGCGAGCGTTGTGCTCGCTGACCGCGATCGCCATGGCCACGTTGGACGGCCCGAAGCCGATGCCAATGAGGTCGTGGACCAACGGGGCGTCGCCAGGGCGGACCTGAGCCATGTCACTCCCATCGTGCGGGGGGCGGCCGCCGCGCCGGGCAGGCCGGCAGCCGTCGGGTCGAGCAGCGGGAAGGGCGAAGGCGGGAAAGGCGGAGGGCGGGCACGCCGACGGAGCCGCGACCCGGAACTTAGGGAAGGCTAACCTGATTCCGACGAGGCTGTCGATAGGCAAATCGGGCACCGCTATCAGACACGCCCGTCAACTCGCTTACACAAACGCGCCGTTGCGCACTTAGGCAAGCCTTGCTTTACTCGACATCGGCCAACCCCCTGCTCCGAGGAGGAACCCCATGCGGGTCGTCATGTTCGGTTACCAGACCTGGGGCCATCGCACCCTGCAAGCCCTCCTGGACTCCGAGCACGACGTGGTGCTGGTCGTGACGCACCCCAAGAGCGAGCACGCCTACGAGAAGATCTGGAGCGACTCCGTCGCCGACCTCGCCGAAGATCACGGCGTGCCGGTGCTGATCCGCAACCGCCCTGACGACGACGAGCTGTTCGAGCGCCTCAAGGAGGCCGACCCGGACATCATCGTGGCCAACAACTGGCGGACGTGGCTCCCTCCCCGGGTCTTCAACCTCCCCCGCCACGGCACGCTGAACGTGCACGACGCGCTGCTGCCGAAGTACGCCGGCTTCTCCCCGCTGATCTGGGCGCTCATCAACGGCGAGACGGAAGTGGGCGTCACCGCCCACATGATGAACGACGAACTCGACGCCGGCGCCATCGTGCGGCAGGAAGCGGTGCCGGTGGGACCGCGGGACACCGCCACGGACCTCTTCCACAGCACCGTCGACCTCATCGCCCCGGTCGTCGTCGGCGCACTGGACAGCATCGCTTCCGGCCGGGCGCAGTTCACCGAACAGGACCGGTCCCAGGCGAGCTTCTTCCACAAGCGGTCCGTCGAGGACAGCCGCCTCGACTGGAACTGGCCCGCGGCCGACCTCGACCGCCTGGTCCGCGCCCAGTCCGAGCCGTACCCGAGCGCCTTCACCTTCCACAAGGGCAAGCGGCTCGAAGTCCTGGCGGCGGTCGTGTCCGAGGGCCGCTACGGCGGCACACCGGGGCGCATCTTCTACCGTGAGGGCGACGGCGTGGTGATCGTCGCGGGCGCCGATGCCCGTACCGGCCGCAATCCCGGGCTGGCCATCACCCGGGTGCGGACCGAGGACGGCCGGGAGCTGCCCGCGGCCGAGTACTTCACCTCCATGGGCGGATATCTGACCCAGCGGCCCTGAGCACCGGGGCCGGTTCCCCGGGAACGCGACCCGCACGAGCGGCGGTCATGGTGTCGTGCGGGGTGCGGGCAGGGTGAGCCGGGTGGCGGGGGCGGCGGGCGGGAGGCCGATGGGGCGGGCGCCGTCGTGGTCGTGCGCGGCGTCCGCGAGCGGGCGGGTGCGTTCGGCCGCGCGCGCCATCCACGGCCAGATCCCGAACGGCGCGGCGGGTGTCGACGGCGCGGACCCGGTACCGCTGATCCACGTCGTCAGGGTGAACCGGCTGTCGGCGAACCGCCCGCTGGGGCACGTGGACGGGACGACCTCGTGATAGGCGCTGGCCGGGAAGAACACGATGGTGTCGTGTTCGGGCTCGATCGTGCGGTACGACCGCGCCGGGCGGGCCCCGCCCTCGTCGAGCAGGGTGTCGTACAGCCGGAGCCGGCCGCCGTCGAAGCCACGGGGCTCGCGGTGCAGGTAGTACACGGCTGACAAGGCCGCGGCGACGTCGCGGACCCGTGAGGCGTCGGTGTGCATCCCGTAGTGGCCCCCTTCACCGTGGGCCGTCAGGACGGTCAGGGTCTGCGTGAGCGCGGCCCGGTGACCGAGGACCTCCTGGACGAGAGGCAGGCAGTCCGCGAGGTGGGCGCTGAACACGGCGCTGGTGACGGGGAGTACGAGGGAACTGCGGCCTTTGTGGGAGACCTGGCCCGAAAGGGGGTCGAGGACCGTTCCCGCGTTGAAGTCGGCCTGCCGGGAGATCGCGTAGGCCAGCAGGGTGCCGGCGCGTTCCGCGCCGAGGAAGTCCTCGAAGCGGCAGACCGGCGCCGCCACCACAGGAGCGGTGGACCACTGGTCGGAAGGGGGCAGGGCCTCGGTACTGATTTCCCTGGACGCGGCCGGTTCCATCGCGTATCCACTCATGGCCCGGAACCGTACGCGGGGCCGCCGAAGCCGTCGAAGGAGCACGCGGGGCGCACAGGAGTACACCAGTACGCCGCTACCCCGCCCTGCCGGGCCGTCGCCGCGCCGGGGGATCCTCCCTCCGCTGAGGGCCGCGCCGCCCGCCCCCGCCCCGCGGGACGCAGGGCCGGTCAGGCCCGTGACGCTGCCGGGTAGGCTGTGAGCGCAGCTGGTTCGCCCCGTCCGCCAGGCGGGATGCGTCGTAAGAGGGAACCCGGTGGGAATCCGGGACTGCCCCGCAGCGGTGAGCGGGAACGACCGCCGTCATACGCACTGGAACCGGAACCGGTCCCGGGAAGCGACGGCCATTAGGTGCCCGCCGGGAGACCGGCAGGCGTGTCCGCGAGTCCGAAGACCTGCCACTGCCCGCATGCCGGAACGTCATGCGGGGTGCCGGAGAAGACTCTCCGGGGCCTTTCTGCCGCGACTCGCGAGGAGAGTTGACGTGGCCGACCCGACCGCCGCTACCTTGAGGTGCGTTGCCAAGAACCCGGGTGACTCCCGGGTGACGCTCGCCCACATCATGAGCGAGCACGACACCAACCTCTACGGCACCATCCACGGCGGCGTGGTGATGGAGCTCATCGACGACTCCGCAGCAGCCGCGGCCGGGCGCCATGCCGACGGCCCCGCCGTCACCGTGGCCGTGGACCGGATGGCGTTCCCGGCCCCGGTGCGGGCCGGTGATGACCTGCTCAGTGTCGACGCCGAGCTGGAACGTGCCGGCCGGACGTCGATGACGGTCGGCGTGCGCGTCAGGGCCGAGCGCTGGAACGCCTCGGGCCACACGACGGAAGTGGCCACCGCCAGACTGACCTTCGTCGCGATCAACGCCGAGGGCGAGCCGCGTCCCGTCCCGGCCCTCGACACCCCCGGGCCGCTCGCCTCGTAGGCGAAGGGCCGTAAGCCCGACGGCCCGCGAGGCCTCCGGCCCGCCAAGGGCCCCGGGTCGGGCGCGGACGTGCCTCGTCGTCCCGGGGCCGCCTGGCGCGAGCCGCCGTACGCGACCCCGTGCGCCCCTGCCCGCCCTCCTCGCCCCTCATCGACCGTGCGCATTTTCCCCGGGCCCGGCAGCACGCTCCCTCCCGACCTGAGCCGACCCGACCTGCGCCGAGCCCGGCCACTGCGACGCGTGCCGTGCCGTGCCGCCGTGCCGTGCCGCCGACGCGGCGTGAAGACCCTCCGATGCATCCGACCCCATCCATCCGCGGTGAGAGGACCACCCATGCCCCGCATCCACCCGAAATCCCTGCTGTCCGCCCTCGCCACAGCCCTGTTGATATCCGGCTGCGGCAGCGCCGCCACGCCCTCCGCCACCCCGGAGACGGGTGCGACCGCCCAGGGATTTCCGCTCACGGTCGACAACTGCGGCGTGACCACCACCTATCGGCGTCCGCCGCAGCGCGCGGTCTCGCTGAACCAGCACGCGACCGAGGTCATGCTGGCCCTCGGCCTGGAGAAGTCGATGGTGGGCACGGGCTACCTCGACGACACGATCCTCCCCGACTACCGGGCCGCCTACGACAGCGTGAAGGTCCTCTCCAAGGAGTACCCCTCATTCGAGGCGCTCCTGGAGGCCGAGCCCGACTTCGTCTACGGCGGGTGGAAGTCCACCTTCGACGAGAAGGAGGGACGCGGCCGGGCCACCTTCACCAAGGCCGGGATCAACACCCACCTCAACACCGAGGAATGCCCCACCGGCCCGGTGAACGTGGCCTCCATGGACGAGGAGATCCGCACCCTCGGCAAGATCTTCGGCGTGCCCGAGCGGGCCGAGGAGCGGCTGGGGACCCTGCACGCCACCCTCGACAAGGTCGAAAGCCGGCTCGCCGGCGTCACCCCGGTCAAGCTCTTCGTCTACGACAGCGGCGACAAGACGGCCTTCACCGCGGGCGGCAAGGGCATCGGCAACGACATGATCCGGCGGGCCGGCGGGGAGAACCTCTTCGCCGACCTGGACAAGGCCTTCGGTGACGTCTCGTTCGAGCAGGTCGCCCAGCGCGCCCCCGAGGCCGTCGTCATCTACGACTACGGCGACCAGTCCGTCGAGGACAAGAAGAAGTTCCTGCTCGCGCACCCGGCGCTGAAGGACGTGCCCGCGATCAAGAACCAGCGGTTCGCGGTGCTGCCCCTGTCCTCCACGGTGCTCGGCGTGCGGATGCCCGCGGCCGTCGAGTCGCTGGCGAAGCAGCTCCACCCCGGCCGCGTCCAGTGACCGGGGTGAAGGCCCCGGCGGCCGGGGCGGCCGGCCCTCGCGAGGAGGGCCGGCCGTCCGTCACCGGGCGTCGCTCCGGGATCCCGTACGGCCTGGTGCTGACCTTCCTGGGCCTCCTCGTGGCCTGCGCCGCGACGGCCGGTATCGCGGCGGGCTCGATCAGCGTCCCGGCCGATCAGGTGTGGAGCATCCTGCTGCACCGCGTGCACCCGGCCCTCGCCGAGCCGACGTGGACCCCGGTACGCGAGACGATCGTCATCGACGTCCGCCTGCCCCGGGTGCTGCTGGCCGGCGTGGTCGGCGCGGGTCTGTCGGTGGCCGGGATGGCGCTCCAGGCCCTGGTCCGCAATCCGCTGGCCGACCCGATGCTGCTGGGCGTGTCCTCGGGTGCGTCGGTCGGCGCGGTGCTCGTCCTGGTCCTGAACCTGACCGTGTTCGGGCTGTTCACGCTCCCCGTCGCGGCCTTCTGCGGCGCCCTCGCCGCCCTGGTCGCCGTCTACCTCCTGGCCCGCTCCGGCGGCAGGATGACGACGGTACGGCTGGTGCTGGCGGGCGTGGCCACGGCCGAGGTGCTGTCGGCGGTGGCCAGCTTCCTGATCGTCACCTCGAACGATCCGCACAAGACGCAGTCCGCGCTGCGCTGGATGCTCGGCGGACTGGCCGGCACCACGTGGACCACGGTGTGGATCCCGGTGGGTGCGGTCCTGCTCGGTACGGCCGTCCTGCTGGGCGTCTGCCGTCCGCTCAACCTCCTGCTGGCCGGGGAGGAGGCCGCCGCGGCCCTCGGTCTGGACGTCCACCGCTTCCGCGGCGCCCTGTTCACGCTGGTGGCCCTGATGATCGGCACGATCGTCGCGGTCAGCGGGCAGATCGGGTTCGTCGGGCTGATCATGCCGCACGTGGTGCGGCTGCTGGTGGGCGCCGACCACCGCCGCGCGCTGCCCGCCGCGGCCCTCTTGGGAGCCGCCTTCCTGATCACCGCCGATCTGGCCGCGCGCACCCTCATGAGCCCGGAGGAGATTCCCGTCGGCATCCTCACCGCCCTGGTCGGCGGACCCTTCTTCCTCTGGCTGATGCGACGGAAGGCCACCCGATGACGAACCCGACCGACCCGACGAACCGGCCGTCCGGCGCGCCCGGCCGTCTCGACGCCGAGGGCGTCAGCGTCGTCGTGAACGGCAAAGCACTCGTCCACGAGGCATCGCTGCACGTGGCGCCCGGCGAGGTGATGGGCCTGGTCGGCCCCAACGGGGCCGGCAAGTCCACGCTGCTGCGCACCTTCTACCGGGCGGTGCGCCCCACGTCGGGCCGGGTCCTGCTCGACGGAGAGGACGTCTGGCGCATGCCCGGCAAGCGGCTCGCCGGGCGTCTCGCGGCGGTACTACAGGAAACCTCGGGGGACTTCGAACTGACGGTGTACGACGTGGTCGCCATGGGCCGCACCCCGCACAAGCGGGCCTTCGCCGGTGATGATGCCGACGACCGGGACATCATCATGCGGTCGCTGGCGGAGCTCCACGTCGACGCCCTCGCCCATGCGCCGTTCGACCGTCTGTCGGGCGGCGAGAAGCAGCGGGTGCTGATCGCCCGGGCCCTCGCGCAGCGCACGGGGTCCATGGTCCTGGACGAGCCGACCAACCACCTGGACCTGCGCCACCAGCTCGACGCCCTCCGGCTGGTGCGGCGGCTCGGCGTCACCGCCGTCGTCGCGCTGCACGACCTGAACCTCGCCGCGGCCTTCTGCGACCGGATCTGCGTCATGGCCGGCGGCCGCGTCGTCGCCACCGGAAAGCCCGAGGAGGTCCTCAACGCCGCGCTCCTGTCCGACGTGTACGAGGTCGAGGCAGAGGTCATCGAGCATCCCCGCACCGGGGTGCCCTTCGTCAGCGTCCTGCCCGGCCAGGAGCGGCCGTCCGGCGGCGGGCTGCTGGAGACCCCTCCATAGGGCCACCGCGCGGCCGTTCCCCCCGCGGGCCGCCCGGTCGGTCGCCGGCCCGCCCGGGTAGGGCAGGGTCTTCGCCCCGACCGGACCGGCCTGGAGCGCACCCGCCAGCCCGACGACCTCAAACTCGAACGTCTGTATGAATCGTGTTCTTTCAGCCGCAGTCAGCACTGTCTCCGCGCTGGTGCTGTCCGCCAGCGGCGCCTCCGCCGCCCTGGCCGCGGGACCTACGGACGATCCGACCGCGGCCGCCGCGGAGCTCTGCACCAACCTGAACGAACTCAAGGCGGAGAACGCCAAGTTGAGGGCGCTGGATCCCGCCAACGCCACCAAGGCGCAGATCCAGGAGGCGTATTCGGACGTCCAGGACGAGTGGAAGGACGTGGCGGACTCCACCGCCACCTGGCAGGCGGCCCGCAAGGACGCCGTGAAGACGGCGGCAGACGACCTGAAGACCGCGTACGAGGCCCTGCCGGGCGACACCACTGGCCGCGACGCGGTGACCGCGCTGAAGCCGCACACCGAGAAGCTCGACACCGCGGTCACCGAAGCGCACTCCGGCCTGAACTGCAGCTAGTGCTGTGACCGGAAAGGTCCACCGGGTCACAGCACTAGGCACCGCGCCCCGGCGACGGCACGATCACTGCCGCGGGGCAGGGCGTCAGTCCGCGCCGTGGACGCCCTGCCCCGCCCACGCGTTCCCGCCCACCGCCACGCGGGAACGCGATCGTGCACTTCTTCTCCGAGGTCGGTCTCTTGACCGCTGTGGCCCCAGCCATTACTTTGCGTGGACACCGACCCATGGCCACCGAAGGAGGCGACCAGCAGATGTACACCAGCTCTGACCTGGCTCGCCTCGCCCACTGCACCGTGTGGGTTTCGGGCCGGATCGCGCACGGCTGCTGACACGCCGTTTCGACGTGCCGTTCCTGGCACGTTCCGGGTTTCTTCGTCACCATCTCTTGACACGCCGCTGTCGCGTGCCGTTTTGCGCCCGCTCCTCCCCTGTAGCGCGCCTGAACACAGAAAGCTGCCTGAAATTGGCGAACATGATGAACCGACCGGTCACGCTCCGAAACGAAGGCCTGTAATGGCAGCGGCGAGGATCACGGTCAACGGAAGAGAAGCACCGATTTCGCCGGCCGCGCCCCACACCACGACGCTGGATTTCCTCCGCGAGCGGGGCCTCACCGGCACCAAGGAGGGCTGCGCCGAGGGTGAATGCGGCGCCTGTTCGGTCCTGGTGGCCCGTCCCGGAGTGAACAAGCCCACCGACTGGGTGGCGGTCAACGCCTGCCTGGTCCCGGTCGCGGCGCTCGACGGCCAGGAGGTCATCACCTCCGAAGGCTTCTCCACCGCCGGCGAACCCGGCATGCCGCCCACCCTGCACCCGGTGCAGGAGGAGATGGCGGTCCGCGGCGGCTCCCAATGCGGTTACTGCACGCCGGGATTCATCTGCAGCATGGCCGCCGAGTACTACCGGCCCGACCGCTGCGCGCACGCGGCCTCGGAATCGGCCTCGGACTCGGCCTCGGGCGCGGCCTCGGACGACGGCACCGACGCCGAGCACGGTCCGAACGGTTTCGATCTGCACGCGCTGAGCGGAAACCTGTGCCGCTGCACCGGTTACCGCCCGATTCGCGATGCCGCGTTCGCCGTCGGTACGCCCACCGACGAGGATCCGCTCGCGCAGCGTCGCGAGCAGTCCCCGCCCGCACCGGTCGCCACCGCGTACACCCGGGGCGACAGCGCGTTCCTGCGCAAGAGCACCCTGGCCGAAACGCTGCGGCTGCTGCGCGAGCGGCCCGACGCCGTGGTGGTCGCCGGCTCCACCGACTGGGGGGTGGAGGTGAACATCCGTTCCCGCCGGGCGAATTGCGTGGTCGCCGTCGACAGGCTGCCCGAATTGCGGGAGCTGCGCGTCGCATCCGACCACATCGAGATCGGGGCGGCGCTGACGCTCACCGAGATCGAACGCCGCCTGGACGGTGAAGTCCCCCTGCTGGCACAGCTGTTCCCCCAGTTCGCCTCCCGGCTCATCCGCAACGGCGCCACCCTCGGCGGCAACCTGGGCACCGGCTCCCCCATCGGCGACAGCCCACCCGTGCTGCTCGCGCTGGAGGCATCGGTGGTGCTCGCCGACGCCGACGGTGAGCGCGAGGTCCCCCTCTGCGACTACTTCACCGGCTACCGGCAGAGCGTGCGCCGTCCCGGCGAGCTGATCCGCGCCGTGCGCATCCCGCTGCCGCTGTCGCCGGTCGCGGCCTTCCACAAGATCGCCAAGCGGCGTTTCGACGACATCTCCAGCGTCGCGGTCGCCTTCGCGCTCGACATCGAGGACGGGATCGTCCACACGGCACGCATCGGCCTGGGCGGCGTGGCCGCCACCCCGATCCGCGCCCTCGCCACCGAGGCGGCCCTGGAGGGCAAGCCGTGGGCGGCGGAGACCGTCGAGGCCGCGGCCCGGGTCCTGCGGGCCGAGGGCACACCGATGGACGATCACCGCGCCAGCGCCGGCTACCGCTCCGCGATGCTCGGCCAGAGCCTGCTGAAGCTGCACGCGCACACCACCGAGGCGGTCTCGTCATGAGCCATCTGTCCGAACGCCCTGAGAAGCCCGTCGTCGGCGTCTCGATGCCGCACGAGAGTGCGGCCCTGCACGTCACCGGCACGGCGCTCTACACCGACGACCTGGTCCATCGCACCAAGGACGTGCTGCACGCCCACCCGGTCCAGGTCATGAAGGCCCACGGCACGATCACCGCGCTGCGCACCGAGCCCGCGCTCGCCGTGCCCGGTGTGGTCCGCGTGCTGACGGGTGCCGACGTACCCGGCGTCAACGATGCCGGGATGAAGCACGACGAACCGCTCTTCCCCGACCAGGTCATGTTCCACGGCCACGCGGTCGCCTGGGTGCTCGCCGAGACCCTGGAGGCGGCCCGGCTCGGTGCGGCGGCCGTCGAGGTGGAACTCGACGAGAAGCCCTCGCTGATCACGCTGCGGGAAGCGATGGCGGCGAACAGTTTTCACGGCGCCCGGCCGGTGATGCTGGCCGGCGACGTCGACGCCGGATTCGCCGACTCCGCGCACGTGTTCACCGGCGAGTTCCAGTTCTCCGATCAGGAACACTTCTACCTCGAGACGCACGCCGCGCTGGCCCACGTCGACGAGAACGGGCAGATGTTCGTCCAGAGCAGCACCCAGCACCCCTCCGAGACGCAGGAAATCGTCGCGCACGTGCTCGGTCTGCACAGCCACGAGGTGACCGTGCAGTGCCTGCGGATGGGCGGCGGGTTCGGCGGCAAGGAGATGCAGCCGCACGGATTCGCGGCCGTCGCGGCGCTCGGCGCCCGGCTGACCGGCCGGCCGGTCAGGGTACGGCTCAACCGGACCCAGGACCTGACCATGTCCGGCAAGCGCCACGGGTTCCACGCCACGTGGAAGATCGGCTTCGACGCCGAGGGCCGCATCCAGGCCCTGGACGCCACCCTGACCGCGGACGGCGGCTGGAGCCTGGACCTGTCCGAGCCGGTGGTGGCCCGGGCGCTGTGCCACATCGACAACACCTACTGGATCCCCCACGCGCGTATCGCCGGCCGCATCGCCAGGACCAACAAGGTCTCCAACACCGCCTTCCGAGGCTTCGGCGGACCGCAGGGCATGCTGGTGATCGAGGACATCATGGGCCGGTGCGCGCCGCTGCTGGGCCTGGATCCGATGGAGCTGCGCGCACGCAACTTCTACCGGCAGGGCCAGTCGACGCCGTACGGACAGCCGGTCGCCCACCCCGAACGGATCTCCACCGTCTGGCAGCAGGTTCAGGACGACGCCGGCATCGCCGACCGCAAGCGCGCGATCGCCGCCTTCAACGCCGCGCACCCGCACACCAAGCGGGCGCTCGCGCTCACCGGGATCAAGTTCGGGATCTCGTTCAACCTCACCGCCTTCAACCAGGCGGGCGCGCTGGTGCTGGTCTACAAGGACGGCTCCGTCCTGATCAACCACGGCGGCACCGAGATGGGGCAGGGCCTGCACACCAAGATGCTGCAGGTGGCCGCGACCACCCTGGGCGTTCCGCTGCACAAGGTGCGGCTGGCCCCGACGCGCACCGACAAGGTGCCCAACACCTCCGCCACCGCCGCCAGCGCCGGCGCGGATCTCAACGGCGCCGCGGTGAAGAACGCCTGCGAGCAGATCCGTGAGCGGCTGCTCCAGGTGGCCGGCACCCAGCTGGGGGCGAACGCCTCGGACGTGCGCCTCGTCGAGGGCGTCGCGCGCGTCCTCGGCAACGACAAGGAGCTGGCCTGGGACGACCTGGTGCGCACCGCGTACTTCCAGCGGGTCCAGTTGTCGGCGGCCGGTTTCTACCGGACCGAGGGGCTGCACTGGGACGCGAAGGCCTTCCGCGGCTCCCCGTTCAAGTACTTCTCCTACGGCGCCGCCGCGACGGAGGTGGAGGTGGACGGCTTCACCGGCGCGTACCGGATCCGGCGGGTGGACATCGTGCACGACGTCGGCGACAGCCTCTCCCCGATGATCGACGTCGGTCAGGTCGAGGGCGGTTTCGTGCAGGGCGCGGGCTGGCTGACGCTCGAGGACCTGCGGTGGGACTCCGGCGACGGGCCGAACCGCGGCCGACTGCTGACCCAGGCGGCGAGCACCTACAAGCTGCCGAGCTTTTCGGAGATGCCCGAGGAGTTCAACGTCAGGCTGCTGGAGAACGCCACCGAGGAGGGCGCGGTCTACGGGTCCAAGGCGGTGGGTGAGCCTCCGCTGATGCTGGCGTTCTCGGTGCGAGAGGCGTTGCGGCAGGCCGCCGCCGCGTTCGGGCCGAGCGGGGTCAGTGTCGAGTTGGCCTCGCCCGCGACGCCGGAGGCGGTGTACTGGGCGATCCAGGCGGCTCGCCAGGGCGATGTCTCCCGGACCGACGACGCCCCCCGCACCGAAGCACATGCGCTGAGCGGTGCCTGACATGACGTGGGTCGCCGCGGTCGCGCGGTTGCGGGCGCGGCGGGAGTCCGGCGTGCTGGTGACCGTCGCGACCATGCGCGGCCATGCCCCGCGCGACGCCGGTGCGAAACTCGTCGTCGGGCGGACCGAGACGTGGGGCTCGATCGGCGGCGGCAACGTCGAGGCCGTCGCGATCGATCGGGCCCGGGAGATGATCGCCGCGTCCAAGCCCGAGCCGGAGCTGATCGATTTCGCCCTGAACGACAAGGTGGCCAACCGGCACGGCGTGCAGTGCTGCGGCGGCACGGTCTCGGTGCTGCTCGAATCACTGCCGGTGGTACCAGCGGTGGCGATCTTCGGCGTCGGGCACGTCGGGCTGGAACTGGCGCGCATCCTGGCACGTCAGGACCTCGACCTCCATCTGATCGACACCCGCTCCGACGTCCTCGCCGATCAGCGGCTCGGCGTGCTGGCCGACGCGGTGGCGCAGGTGCACGTACATCACACGCCGCTGCTGCCCGAGGAGGTGCTGGAGGAGCTGCCGCGCGGCACCCACATCCTGATCATGACCCATGATCACGCCGAGGACGCCGCTCTGTGCGACGCCGCCCTGCGCACGACCCATCTCGGCTCCATCGGGCTGATCGGATCGGCGGCCAAGTGGGTGCGGTTCCGCAAGCGCCTCGCCACCGAGGGCGGTCACGACGAGGCCGCCCTCGATCGGATCAAGACCCCGATCGGGCTGGCCGACCTCACCGGCAAGGAACCCGCGACCATCGCCGTGAGCGTCGCTGCCGATGTGCTGCGCACCTTCGAGGCCGCGGCGTACTGACGCTGCGGCCGGACCGGCCGAGGTGCCCCGCGCCCGTGCGAACGCACACCTGCGGGGCACCGTCCGGCGCGCGCATCACAGCAGGTCAGCGCTCCCCGCGCCCGCCCGGGGCAGGCGCGCGAGACACTATGACTGACGCCTGAAGCGGTACCGGATGGCGCAACGCCTCTGGCTCTCGTTGCGGACATCGACCAGCATGAGGACAGCGGGACCGGCGGACGAGATGGGCACGCATGCGCGCCACTGAGAGCAACCAGGACTATCCCTTCGCTGTCACGAACACGGCCGCGGCACTGCTGGACGACGCCGGGACGGTCGTCGCCTGGACACCGGCGGCCGAAGCGCTCCTGGAGCGCCGGTCCGCGGACGTGTGCGGCCGACCGGCACGGGACCTCCTGGCGGACGCGGGAAGCTGGGAGGCGCTGCTGGCTCAGGGCAGGCACGGCGGGCACGGCGGGCAGGGGGAGCAGGAGGGGTGGGAGGGGTGGGAGGGCCGGGCCACTTTGCGGCACGGCTCGGGACGCGAGCTGGAGATCGGCTTCCGCGTCATCCCGCTGCACCACGGCGCGCCCGGGGGCGCGGCCCGCTGCCTCGTACTCGGCGCACCCCTGGAGCTGGTCGCCCGATGGCGTCAGGACCACGCCTTCACCCATGAACTGTTCCTGCAGGGCCGAGTGGGCCTGGCCGTCTTCGACGCGGACCTGCGCCTGCTGCGGACGAACACGCACCTGTTGCCGTACACCGGCGTGCCCGTAGAACTGAACGGCCGGCGCCTGGCCGACTTCCTGTGGGCCGAGGACGCGCGGATCATCGACGACCGGCTGCGGGAGGTCCTGCACAGCGGCAATCCCCTGATCGGGTTCAACGCGACCACGCGCACCCTGGACGACCCGAGGGGCGGCCGGCTCGTCACCATCCAGGCGTTCCGGCTGCAGGAACCCGACGGGCATCCGATGGGTGTGGCGACGGTGTTCACCGACGTCACCGACCACGAGCGGTCGCGCGGGCGCCTGGACCTGCTCTACCGCGCGACCGGAGCGCTGGGCGGTTCGCTGTCGGTCCTGCGCACCGTCGAGGACCTGGCCGAAGTCCTGGCGCCCACGTTCGGCGACTGCGCCGCGGTGGATCTCGCGGAAACCGTTCTGACCGGCGGCGAACCACCCGCTGACGGGCACCACACGCTGCCCCTGATCCGGATGGCCGTTGCCGGAGCGGAAGCGGACGTGCTGCGTACGGGTACGGCCCACTTCTCGGCTCCTCTCGCCACGGCCGTTCCCGACCCGGCCGTGACCGGCTCGGGCGGGCCCGGACCGGCCGCGCCCAGGACCCGGGAGTGCCAGGGCGAGCTGATCACCGGCCTCGGCACCCGGCCCACGGGGCCCGGGAACGACGCGGCCCCGGAGTGGGCCGCCGCTGTCCCGGGTGCGCATTCGGCGATGACGGCGCCGCTGTGCGCACGCGGCGTCGGGTTCGGACGGCTCACGCTCTGGCGCACCGGGGACACTCCCCCGCTGGAGGAGGACGACCTGGCGCTCCTCGAGGAGATCGCGGCCCGTGCGGCCGTCGCCGTGGACAACGCGCGGCGGTACACCAAGGAACGCCGCACCGCTGTGGGCCTGCAGCGCAGCCTTCTGCCGCCGGCCACCGCGGAAACGCCCGCACTGGAAGCCGCCAGCCTCTACCTGCCCGCCGACGCCGACAGCGGAGTGGGCGGCGACTGGTTCGACGTCATCCCCCTGTCGTCGGCCCGTGTCGCCCTGGTGGTCGGGGACGTCGCCGGTCACGGGCTGCACGCCACGGCCATGATGGGTCGCCTGCGCAGCGCCGTACGCGCGATGGCGGACCTGGAACTGGAACCCGAGGAACTGCTGGCGCACGTGGACGACATGGTCCTGCAGGTCGTCGCCGAGGCGGAGAGCGACGACTCGGAGGACGGCGACGCGGGCATGCCGGTGCCCAGCGGGCCGGTCGGGGCCACCTGCCTGTACGCCGTCTACGACCCGGTCACGCGACATTGCGTCATGGCGAGCGCCGGACACCCGCCTCCGGCCGTGGTCAGCCCGGACGGAACCGTGGAGTACGTGGAGCTGAGCCCCGGCCCGCCCCTGGGGGTCGGCGGCTGGCCCTTCGAGCCGGTCGAACGCGAACTGCCGGCCGGCAGCGTCCTCGCCCTGTACACCGACGGCCTGATCGAACGCGGAGAGGGCGACATCGACCAGGGCATGCACGACCTGGCGGACCGGCTGCTGCGCGCGGACGTACTCGGCCGGCCGCTGCGTCAGGCCCGGCACGACATCGTGGAAGGGCTGCCGCCGGGCAGGCTCAGGGACGACGTCACCCTCCTGCTGGCCCGTACCCGGGTGGTGGATGCCGGCTCCCTCGCGACGTGGCAGCTCGACCCCGACCCGGCGGTCGTCGGCGACGCGCGCCATCTCGTCCTGGATCAGCTGACCGCCTGGGACCTCGACGAGCTCGCCTTCAGCACGGAGCTCATCGTCAGCGAGCTGGTCACCAACGCCATTCGCCACGCCGGCGGCCCGGTCCGGCTCCGGCTGATCCGGGCGGACACCCTGACCTGCGAAGTCTCGGACTCCAGCAACACCCAGCCGAGGATGCGGCGAGCGCGGAACTCCGAGGAGGGCGGTCGCGGTCTGTACATCGTCGCCCAGCTCTCGCACCGCTGGGGCAGTCGCTACACCCTGGGTGGCAAGACCGTCTGGTCCGAACAGAGCCTGCCCCTCGCCTGACGGCCGGGTCCCGTCCTCGGGCGGCGCAGCGGGGACGGCTCCCGGCCGCCTCCGGTCCGGCCGTGGCTTGCGGGGTGGTGGCCCCTGCCGCATAGTCCGAGGTATGGACGCGCGCGAGGCAGCGCTCCGACAGGCACACGGCCATGCCGTCCGCTGGCTGGCGAGCCTGGACGACCGCCGGGTTCCCGCCCACGCTTCGGTCGAGGAGATCGTGCGCGCGCTCGGTGACGAACTGCCCGACGCTCCCAGCCCGCCCGTCGATGTCGTCGACCTGCTCGCCACGGCCTGCGAGCCGGGGCTCACCGCGTTTCCGAGCGGCCGCTTCTACGGGTTCGTGGTCGGTGGCACCGAACCGGCCGCGCTCGCCACGGACTGGCTGGTCAGTGCCTGGGACCAGAACTGCGTGATGCGCGCCGCCTCGCCCGCGTACGCGGCGGTGGAGGAGGTCGCCGGCGCGTGGTTGCTGGACCTGCTCGGCCTGCCGGGTTCCAGCGCCGTCGGCTTCACCACGGGTGCCACGATGGCCAACTTCACCTGCCTCGCCGCCGGGCGTGACGCGGTGCTGCGGCGCGCCGGCCGGGACGTCGCCCGCGACGGGCTCACGGGCGGGCCGGCCGTACGCGTCCTCGCGGGCGAGGACCGCCACATGGCCATCGACCTGGCGCTCCGCTACCTGGGACTCGGCCGGCCCGAACTGGTGACGGCGGACGGGCAAGGACGCATCGACCCCGCGGCCCTGCGCCGCGCCCTGGCGGCCGGCGGGCAGCGTCCCACGATCGTGGTCCTGCAGGCCGGAGACATCCACTCCGGGGCCTTCGACCCCTTCGTCGAGACGATCGGTGCCGCGCGCGAGGCGGACGCGTGGGTGCACATCGACGGCGCCTTCGGCCTGTGGGCGGCCGCGTCCCCGAGGTACGCGCACCTGACGGCGGGCTGCGCGGACGCCGACTCCTGGGCGACGGACGCCCACAAGACCCTGAACGTCCCCTACGACTGCGGCCTCGCCGTCGTGCGCGACCCGTCCGCGCTGCGGGCGGCGATGGGTCTGCGCGGCGACTACCTCATCCAGGACGAACAGGGCGACCCCGTCGACAAAGTGCCCGAGCTCTCCCGGCGCGGCAGGGCCTTCACCGTGTGGGCGGCGCTCAGGTCCCTCGGCCGGTCGGGCGTGGCCGGCCTCGTCGAGCGGCTGTGCCGGCACGCCGCCACGTTCGCCACCGGCATCGCCGCGACGGACGGCGCGACCGTCCTCAACGACGTGGTGTTCACCCAGGTCTGCGCCGAGTTCGGCGACGACGGGCGCACGGAACGGGTACTGGCCCGGCTGCTCGACGACGGCACGGCATGGATCAGCGGCTCCACGTGGCGCGGGCGGCGCGTCATGCGCATCTCGGTGAGCAACTGGTCGACGACCGACGACGACGTGAGGCGCGCACTGGACGCGATCCGGCGGGCGTCCGCCGGCGCCTGACGCACGGCCCGGCCCCCACGTGACTCAGCCCGTGGCGCCCCGGCCTCTGCCGTCGCGGAGACGGCCTCGTTCGCGGCCGCGGCGAGCCGGTCATCGTCCCGGTCGGGGCCGGCCCAGGCCACGTGCCCGTCGGGGCGGATGAGCACGGCGCGCACCCCGCACCCCGCTCCAGGCGGCCGGCGGGTGGCCGGGCCCGTCACTGCACCGGGCGGCCACCGTGGGCATCGGCGATGGTCCTGCGGGCGCAGTGCCGGACGACCGAGGCGAGGTCCCCCTCCGACCGCAGCAGGGCCCGCTGGACGCGCGCCCCGTTGCCGTGTTCCAGGAGGCGGGCGATCCCGGCCCGGACGAGCTCCTCGTCGCCGGAGTCGGCCAGCGCGTCCGCGACGTGCCCGTACAGCGCTTCGACCGCCTCTTCGGGCGAGGTCTCCCGAAGGGTCCGCGGGTGCAGCAGCGGGCCGTCGAGTCCTGACCGGCCCGCCTGCCAGGACGCGAGCCGGAGCAGGCCGGTGCTGACGCGCGCGGGGGGCTCGCCGGCCTGCCAGGCCCGGGCCGCGGTCTCCACCAGGGCCCGCACGAGGGCGGCGAGCAGGACGGGGGTCGACGCGTCGAGGCACACGTCCGCCACCCTGACCTCCACGGTGGGGTAGGAGGCGGACAGCCGCGCGTCGAACCAGAGCATCCCCCGGTCGCGGAGCACCCCCGAGTCCACCATGGCCCGTACTTCCGCGTGGTAGCGGTCCGCGGAGCCGAACACGTCCACCGGGCCGGCCGAGGGCAGCCTGTTCCACACCCGGCTCCGGTAGCTGCCGTAGAGGGTGTCCTCTCCCTGCCAGAACGGCGAGTTCGCGCTGATCGCGGTCAGTACGGGAAGCCAGGGCCTGATGCGGTCCAGTACGCCGACGCCCTCCTCGTCCGACTCGACGGACACGTGGACGTGGCAGCCGCAGGTCAGCTGCTCCTGGGCGGTCAATCCGAACTGCCGCGCCACCCATGCGTAGCGGCGCCCCGGGGACATCGAGGGCCGCACGGCCAGCGGGGAGGTGGCGACGGCGGCCACGGCCGCGCCGGCCACGGCGGCGTGCCGGGCGGCCTCGGCGCGCCACCGGACGATCTCCTCCCCCAGCTCCGCCATTTCCGTCACCGGCTTGGTGGCGAACTCGACCTGCTCCTCCTGGAGCTCCGCCTCGAACGTGTGGCCGCCGTCCTTCCCGCTCCCCTCGTCGGCGGCTCCGGCCCGATCGGCCGCGGCGAGCACGGCTCCCGCCACGGCCAGCGGCTCTCCGGTGTCCGCGTCCACCAGCAGCAGTTCTTCCTCGACTCCGACACTTCGCATGCGACCGCCCATCATTTCGTCGTCCGTCCCGGACCTACCCACTCGATCCGGACGCACACGGGGTCACACTCCGCCGGGCGCGGCGGACGCGCGCTCCCGGTTGTCGGCCGGGCACGAGCGACGCGCTCGGGCCCCACGATCGGGTTGCCTGGTCGAACGCATCGGGGCGTTTCGCGGGACGCGGGGCGGGCGGGGAGGCAGGGTGGCGTCATGGACCGCCGACAGATCAGCTCCATCGCCCACACCGACCACCCCGTCGCCGCTCCGCTGAGCGACGACTCCGTACGCGCTCTCCTCGACCGGGCCCTGCCGAGCACCGACGCCCGGCTGCTCGACCTCGGGTGCGGATCGGGCACGTGGCTGATGCGCGCACACACCGCTCGCCCGGACCTCCGTGCCGACGGCGTGGACAACGACGCGCAGGCAATCGCCGCCGCCGGTCGCGCCGTCGACGAAGCGGGGCTCGGCGGCCGGATCGCCTTCTACGCCCAGGACGCCGCGGAGTTCAGCTCCCCGCACCGGTACGGCCTGGTCCTCTGCATCGGTGCCACGCACGCCTTCGGGGGCCTCCTCCCCACCCTGAAGGCCGCCGACAGCCACCTCGCCCCGGGCGGGAGCGTTCTCCTCGGCGAGTGCTTCTGGGAACGCGAACCCCACCGCGAGACCCTCGAGGCCGGTTTCGCCGTCGAGGACTACGACGACCTCGCGACGACGCTCGACCGCGTCACCACCGCCGGCTGGGTGCCGCTCTACGGGCACGTCAGCACCCTCGAGGAGTGGGACGACTACGAGTGGTCCTGGACCGGATCGCTCTCCCGCTGGGCCCTCGACCATCCGGAGCACCCGGACCACGGCCAGGCCCTCGAGGCCGCGGCCGCACACCGCGAGGCATGGCTCCGCGGCTACCGGGGCACGCTCGGCTTCGTCACCCTGCTCCTGCGTCGCGCGAACCGGCCCTAGGCCCGCCGGCCCAAGGCCCGGTCGCGCGCGGCGTGGTCGTCATCAGAGGCGGTGGAGATGCCGCAACACGGCGTGCGCCACGGCCATGTCGACGAAGGTCGCCGACGCCGGGCCCACCTCTCCGGCTCCGGCCGGGAGCACCAAGGCGGCGTCGAGCGCCGAGGCGAGAGCCGTGGCAGCCGATGTCGCGGCAAGGTGGCGGATGCCGCCGTCCTTGCCGTACGCGATGCTCGACACCACCGGAATCCGGCCGCTGTCGAGGAACACGCGGAGCACCCCCGGATCGACCCGTACGTCCTCTCCCTCGCCCGCCTCCAGCGTGCGGCCGTCCTCACCCGTGAGGCCGACCGCCAGCGTGGTGTGGTCGTTGAGGCTCCCCACCAGTCGCCGCTGTACGTATCCCGCGACATGGGTGCGCAGCGCGCCCGGGTCGTCGTCCAGCCATGTCGGAAGGTGAGGGCCGCCGTCGTGCACCACGACGGTCCTCACCCCGCTGTACCGCAGGAACCCGATGTCACCGCAGAACGCGTGCCGCAGCTCGTCGTCGGCGAGCACCTGGTGCCCGGCCACCACGACCACGGTCCGGCCGTGCAGTTCCCTGATCCGGGGCAGGACGGCGACGAGCGTTTGGGCCGCGTCCTGGCCGGCCGGGTCGGGGTGTGCCTCCGGTGTCACCCTCGGCTCAGCCGTCGGCCCGCTGGTACAGCGTTCCGTCGCTCCAGATCCGCGCGACCCTGCCCCACTCGGCGGCGGACGCCACGTCGGGGAAGAAGCCGTGCCCGTTGAGGTTGGCGCTGGTGTTGCACAGCACGGGGACGCCGCTGAGCCGTTGGTAGGCGGACAGCACGGCGAAGAGCAGGTCGTCGTCCGCCGGGCCGACCGTCTGGAGCCGCGCGGTGCCGTCCAGGTGGATGACCGCGGGGATCCGGTCCACCCACTCCGCCCGTACCTCGTGGTCGAAGAGCATGTGCGGGTCCGGCGTGCCGGGAGCGAAGATCTCCGGCGCATCGGCCTCGAGACAGATGGGGGCGACGGGCCGGTAGGGTTCGCGGTCCTTCACCCGGTTCAGCTCGTCCTTCATCGACGCGCTGACCGGCGCCGCCAGGATGCTGCGGCCGCCGAGTGCGCGAGGGCCGAGTTCGGCTCGTCCGTGCAGGACCACCACGGGCTCTCCGGTCTCGTGGAGGATCGCGGCGAGTTCCTCCGGAGCGCACGCAGACGCCGACCAGCCGGCGGGGAGCTCGGGCGACGGCGTCAGCGCCGGGCCGAGCCGGGGGTTCCACTCGAGCGGTGCCAGGCCGTCGCGCTGCGCCCGGCCCAGAACGGCCGCGCCGATGGCGGAACCCGAGTCGTTGGGGAACGGCGGGACCCACACGTCACGGAAGTCCGGCGCTTCGCGCAGCGCGCTGTTCCACTTGATGTTGAGCGCGCAGCCGCCGGCGAAGCACAGGTTCCACGGACCATCGCCCTTGGCGGCGCGGACCTTGGCGGTGATCCGTTCGACGAGGAGGCCCTCGAAGAAGGCGTGCACGCTCGCCAGGACGTCCTCGTCGCTGATCCCGTTCTCCGAGATCCGGGAGCGGACCGCGGAGAAGAACGCGTGGATGGGAGGTACGGACCGCTCGAAGAGACTGCCGTACCCGCCGACCGTCGCGCGGTACTCCACGGCGGCCGGCTCGTCGCTCTCGAAGATCCGGTGGAACTCCTCCCGCAGAACCGTGACGACGCTCTCGTCCACCCGGCCCAGCGCGATGTAGGCCATGAGCTTGCCGGCGACCGAAAGATCGTCGACCGTGGGCGACTGGACGGTTTTGCGGAAGGGCCCGAAGTGGTGTCCCGCGATGGCGTACGCGTGGCCGATGAGGGGGAAGAGTTCGCCCAGGTTCTCCACGCCCTCGCGCGGGTCCGCCCAGTAGAGGCGGGGGAAGAGCCCGCCGTCCCAGACCAGGACGAAGGAGCCTTCGTCGCGCTGGGCGAAGGGGCTGGATGCGTAGGCGCTCGCCACGTGTCCCGCCGCGTGCGGATAGCTGGTGTACGGGTAGGTCCTGCCGTCCATCGGGAACGTGCCCGAGACGCTGGGCGCATCGAGCGCCGGGCATGCCTCCGACTCCCGGTAGGGACCGACCACGATCTCCGCGGGCACCCCCTGGTCGAGGAGGGCGACCGTTCCGGAGACATCTCCGTCCCAGCCGTCGACGACCCACTGGTCGACGTCGTCCGGCTTGTAGCCGAAGTCGGAGAGGACTCCGGGGATCAGGCTGAAGTCGGCGACGGTGCTGTAGCGCAGGCCGTTCCCCAGCTTCTCCATCTCAACACTGAACACGAGACGGTCGCCGTCGAGCAGGGCGACGGCACCATCATGCGTGAGCTTCAACCCGCAGATTATCAACTGGGTCACTCCTTGGTCTGCTTGAGTCGGCACATGGGCGTGCTTCGGTTTCCGGACGGCTCGGAGGTGAGTCTCAACTGGTAGAGGCTGGATCTTCGGCCCGGACGGAAAAGGGTGCGCCATTCCTCACGGGTCTCGCTCGCCGGGACTTCAGAGAAGCCCAGGTTCCCGAACCATTGCCCGCCGTGCCGGGTCAGGGCCAGCAGAGAGCTGCAACCCAGTTCTCTGGCGATGGTCTCGGCAATACCGACCAAATCCCGGCCGATTCCCCTGCCCTGCCGGTCCGCCGCAATGCACAGGTTGTAGACGACCAGACTGTCCCCGGACGGCGCCACCCCGGCGCAGCCGACCAGCCGGTCCCCTTCGCAAGCGACCACGAAGTGCGATGACATCGACGCGAGTTCGGCCAGCGGGCGAGCGACCAGCAGGCCCTGCTCGACGAACGGGGCGGAGAGCAGAGCGATCTGCTCCGCGTCCTCGGGGCGCGCGGGTCTCGCGACGAGCACGTCCGGCGCGGTCACAGGCCGGGAGGCGGTCAGCAACGACTCACGCACCCTGCGCACCACCCGGCGGGGCGGGCGGGCTACCGGCGAAGCCGAGCCCGAAGTGCTGCTCGACCGGCATGAGTTCGATCATGTTCACGTTGACGCGGGCGGGCTGCGAGAGGCACCAGGCCACCGCCTCGGCCACGTCGTCGGCGGTGAGCGGCTCGATGTCCCGGTAGAGCGCGTCGGCGCACTCCTCGTCCCCGTCGTAGCGGACCTTGGCGAATTCGGTCTTCGCCATACCCGGCGCCACACAGCTCACCCTGACGCCGGTTCCCTGGAGGTCGACGCGCATGTTCAGCGACAGCTGGTGGACGAATGCCTTGGTGGCGGCATAGACGTTCCCGCCCATGTACGGGTAACTCGCGGCGATCGAGCCTATGTTCACCACGTGCCCGGACCCGCGGCTGACGAGCCGGGGAAGCACCAGGCCGCTGAGGTTCAGCAGGCCGGTGATATTCGTGTCGATCATTTCGCGCCAGGAATCGTCACTGCCCGACTGAAGGGGTCCGAACCCTCGTGAGAGGCCGGCGTTGTTGACGAGGACCGAGATGTCACGGAATTCAGGAGGCAGCTCGTCGAGGGCCCGGGCCAGCCCGTCCCGGTCACGGACATCGGCGACCAAAGGCAGAATCGCCCCAGTGGAGTCCTCATCCGCCAAGAGCTTCAGACGGTCCGCTCTACGAGCCAGCGCCACCACGGAGTAGCCCCGCCGGCACAAGACCTGTGCAATTCTCCTGCCGAATCCCGATGATGCACCCGAGACTATGGCTACGCCGCGCTTTTCCTGCGCCATGCACACCCCCTCGGCCCCGTTGCGCTGTATCGCCACGAAACCTTCACGCGTTCATCCCACACCCCCGTCAGGGGCGGGGTTCTGGACACCTGCTTCAGCGGCATTGGGATCTCCTTGCACGCCGACCGGCCAGAGGTACGCCTCGTTACGTCGAAACACCCTGGCCGACAAGGCTCCAGGTCGACCGACCTCTTACCCGTAAATTCCTCGCCAGTGAATCACGGGCCGAAGCGGCTCAACCATGTGACGTACGGCACAACTCCCTGAACTTAAGGGCTGACGGGGGTTGTTCCATTTGGCTTCCAGCCGATCGGAAGCGGAACTCAAGGAAGACTCGACCGGGCTCATAAATCATTGGGCGGAAAAGCCCGTGGGGAAGCGACCGCGATGCGGACGACGACAGGATGAGGCGTGATTTACCCGTTGACATTCCAAGTCCGTTTCGTGATAGGAATGTTGGCAACTAGGCAGGGGCCCGTGTATCTCGAATCGAGTCTCACTCGAGGGTCAGTACATGACGACCGTTCCGCCGACTCCTCATACCGCGTCCACCGTTGAAGCCATTTCCGGCCGCCGAGCACGGACCGTTCGCGACGACCGCTGAACGCCACCTTCGACTGACAAGGGAAACAGTGTGCCTCCATTCAGAAGCGTCGCATGCGCGTGTCCGTCTTAGCGCGGCCGCTTCCGGACCGATGCTGCCCGACCGGACCCGCGCACGCGTGGGCCGAGCGCGCGTGGGCCGAGCGCCCGTGCCCGTGAGATCCGCGCCCATGGCCGGCTCCCCCGCACGGGGGCGGCTGTGAACGGGGAAGCCGTGAAGCCGGGGCCCCTCGTGGAATGGGACCCGCCCCACACCGCGAAGGCTCTCCTGGTGTGCCTGCCCCACGCGGGTTCCGGTGCCTTCCAGTTCCGCCCCTGGCAGGAACTGCTCGGCCCGGACATCGCGCTGCTGGCCGTACAGCTGCCGGGCCGCGAGAGCAGGTGGCGCGAGGAGCCCGCGACCGGGATGGCGGAGGTGCTCGACGAGCTGGCGCCGGCACTCGCCGCCCGGTTCGACCTGCCCTACGTCGTGTTCGGCCACAGCATGGGAGCTCTGGTGGGCTACGAGCTCGCCCGCGCCATGGGCCGGGAGCACGGCCGGTGGCCCCGCGGATTCATCGCCTCGGCCTGCTGGGCCCCGGACGAACAGGGCGAGCCCTCCGGCGCACTTCGACTGACCGACGACGAGCTCGTCGCCGAACTGGTCGCGGACGGCGCCGTACCCGCCGCCTTGGCCGCCAACAGCCGCCTGGCCGCGGCGGTGGCGCGACCCCTGCGCGGCGACATCGCCGTCTGCGACTCCTACACGCCGCCCGACGAGGACACCCTCCTGCCCTGCCCGGTCGGCGCATGGCGGGGGCAGGACGACGCCGGCGTGACGGACGCACACATCCGCAAGTGGCTCGCCTGGTCCGCCGGTGCCGGCACCGTGCGGACGTTCCCCGGAGACCACTTCTACCACCACGCCGATCCACGCCGCGTGACCGCGGAACTGAGGGCGTTCGTCCTCGGTCTGCTGTCACCGCACAGCTGACCGGGGACGCTCCCGAGCATCCCCGGACGGCAGAACCGCCCAGTACCTCTCAGTCCCCCGACCGCCCCGGTCATCCGGGACGGGACAACCCCGAAGGAATTCGCATTGCCACGCAACGATCCGCTGCCCGAGCTGGGAGATCCGGACCTCCGATCGCCCCGGCACTATCTTCGATGGCTGATCGGCAGGCAGTCGAGCACACTGTTCCTCGGGGTGGTGTGGGGCTGCCTGTGGATGGCCAGCATGGGCCTGACCCCCTTCGCCATCGGCCGGGCCATCGACGCCATGGCACAGAAGGACACCGACCGGCTGCTGGTCTGGACCGGCGTCATCGTCGGGCTCGCCCTGGTGACCACCGCCGGCAGCGTCCTGCGCCACCGCTGTGACACGATCGGCAAGCTCAAGGCCAACTACCTGACGTTCCGCCTCGTGGCCGCGCAGGCGGCGCGCCTGGGCGCGACCCTGCCCAAGCGGATCTCCGCCGGCGAGGTCGTGGCCATCGGCACGGCCGACATCACCCGCATCGGCGCCCTGCCCGGGGCCGTCGCCCGCGGCATCGGCAGCGCGGTCACCGTCGTGCTCGTCGCCGTCGTGCTGCTCTCCACCTCGGTCACCCTCGGCCTGCTCGTCCTCATCGGCGTCCCCGTCCTCCTCGCGGGCACGGGCCCGCTGCTCAACCCGCTGCACAAGCGGATCGGCAGCTACCGCGACCTGCAGGGCGACTTGACGAACCGGGCCGGCGACATCGTGTCCGGCCTGCGCGTGCTGCGCGGCATCGGCGGCGAAGCCGCGTTCGGCGAGCGCTACCGCAAGGACTCGCAGCGGCTGCGGGAAGCGGGCGTCCATGTGGCGAAGGTCGAATCGGTGCTGCCCGCCGCCGAGGTACTGCTCCCCGGAATCTTCGTGGTGGCGGTCGTCTGGATCGGTGCGCGCCTCGCCGTCGGCGGCAGTCTCTCCGCCGGTGAACTCGTCGCGGCCTACGGATACGCCGCCTTCCTCATGCTGCCGATGCGCACGGCGACTTCGGCGGTGCAGTCGTTCGTCGGCGCCGATGTGGCGGCGCAGCGCGTCGTGCGGGTGCTGGCCCTCGAGCCCTACGCCGGCTCCGACGTCGCACGGGCCGACCTCTCCGAGGCGCCCGACCTGTACGACGCGGACTCGGGGCTGCGGGTCCGGCCGGGCCTGATGACAGCGATCGCCGCCTCCACTCCGGAGGAGGGTGCCGAGATCGCCGAACGGCTCGGGCGCTACGCCCCGGGTCAGGTGACCGTCGGCGACGTACCCCTGGACTCGCTGCCGCTGGAGCAGGTGCGCGACCTCATCATGGTGACCCGCAACGACGACACCCTCTTCTCCGGTGTCCTGGCCGAGGATCTGGGCGGACGTTCGGACCAGGTGCGGGCCCAGGCCCTGCACGACGCCAACGCGGAAGACATCGTCGAGGCCCTGCCGGACGGTCTGGACACCGTCGTCACCGAAGGGGGCTCCACCTTCTCCGGTGGCCAGCAGCAGCGGCTTCGGCTCGCGCGCGCGCTGGCAGCGCGGCCTCCGGTCCTCGTCCTGGTGGATCCGACCAGTGCCGTGGACGCGCACACCGAATCGGTGATCGCCGAACGGCTGCACAAGTCCAGGGCGGAGCTCACGACCGTCGTCGTGAGCAACAGTCCTCTGTTGCTCGACCAGGCCGACGAGGTCGCCTACGTGGAGGACGGCAAGGTCGTCGTGACCGGTACACACCGTGAACTCGCCACCGGTGCGTCCCCGTACGCCGCCGTTGTCATGCGGGAGGAGACGTGACCGTCACCGTCCCCCGCCCTTCCGACAGCCGCCCTCAGAGGAGTGCCCAGTGAGTCTTCCGGTAGCCGACGCGAAGACGGTCCGCCGTCACGTACGGGGCCTGGTGCGCAGCCATACCGGCCTGCTGACCCGCACCGTGCTCTGGTTCGTCCTCGCCACGGTCTGCGGTCTGGTCGTGCCCGCCCTGCTGGGCCGTCTCGTCGGGGAGGTGGAGAAGGGCATCACCACCGACCAGGTGGACATCACCGTGGCGATGATCGCCGGACTCCTCCTGCTCCAGTGCGTGTTCACCCGCACGGCCCGCCTTCAGGGGGCCCGGCTCGGTGAGCTGGTCCTGGCCGACATCCGCGAGGGGTTCGTACGGCGGGTCCTGACCCTGCCCCTGCGCACCGTGGAGAAGGCCGGGGCCGGCGATCTGCTGACCCGCAGCACCCGTGACGTGGATTCGCTGTCCAACGCCGTGCGCATGGGGGCGCCGTCGATCCTGGTGGCGAGCCTCTCGGTGGGACTGACGCTGGTGGCGTTGGTCGTCACCAGCCCGATCATGGTCCTGCCGTGCCTCATCGCCGTCCCGCTCATCGTCTGGTCGACCCGCTGGTACCTCACACGTGCCCGGGAGGCCTACCTGGCCGAGGCGGCCACCTACTCCGACCTCGCCCAGGGCCTCTCCGAGACGGTGAACGGCGCCCGCACCGTGGAGTCGCTGCACCGGTCCGGCCCGCGCATCCGCCGCACCGACGAGGACGTCGTGCGGGCGAACGGCGCGGAGCGGCGCACGCTGTTCCTGCGCAGCGTCTGGTTCCCGCTGATGGACTTCGGCTACGTGCTGCCGGTCGCCGCCACGCTGCTGTTCGGCGGCCTCTTCTACATCGAGGGCTGGGTGAGCCTCGGCGAGGTGACCGCCGCGACCCTCTACACCCGGGCCGTGATCGACCCGCTCGACGAACTCCTCGGCTGGCTTGATGAGTTGCAGGTCGGCGACGCTTCGCTGGCCCGCCTGATCGGCGTCGAGGCCGAGGCCGGCCCGGAGAGCGACTCCGGTCGGCGGCCGGAAGGCGACCGGCTGGCCGCGGAGGGCATCGCCTACGCCTACCGGGCCGGTCACGACGTGATCGAGGACGTCAGTCTCAGCGTCCGAGCCGGTGAGCGCATCGCCATCGTCGGCCCTTCGGGGGCCGGTAAGTCGACCCTCGGCCGCATCCTCGCGGGGATCCACGAACCGCGCACCGGGTCGGTCACCCTGGGCGGAGTGCCGGTCCACGAACTGCCGTTGGAAGAACTGCGCCGACACGTCGCACTGGTCACACAGGAACACCACGTGTTCCTCGGAACCGTGCGCGAGAACGTCGCACTGGCCGCGCCGGACGCCACGGACGAGCAGGTGACGGCGGCCCTGGCGGCCGTGGCCGCCGAGGACTGGGTCCAGGCCCTTGCGAACGGTCTCGACACCGAGCTGGGCACCGACGAGAACCCCGTGTCGCCCGGCCAGGCACAGCAACTGGCCCTGGCCCGGCTCGTCCTGGCCGATCCGCACACCCTGGTGCTCGACGAGGCGACCTCGCTGCTCGACCCGCGGGCCGCCCGCGACCTCGAGCGTTCGCTCGCCGGCGTGCTGCGCGGGCGCACCGTCATCGCCATCGCCCACCGGCTGCACACGGCCCATGACGCGGACCGTGTGGTCGTGATGGAGGCCGGCCGCATCACCGAGCAGGGAGCTCATGACGAGCTCGTCTCGGCGGGGGGCGCGTACGCCGGGCTGTGGGCGTCCTGGCACGGGCGCGGCACCTCGGCCTCGTCGGCCCCGTCGAAACCCTCTGTTCCCTCACCTTCTTCGGACCAGCCCGCACACTGAGCGCCAGGAGAGACCCTTGCAAGCCGAGCGCACGCTCATAGTCGACGCCGAAGCCATCGCCACCATCGTCTCGAAGGTGGGACTGGGGCAACTCTACGATCTGACGATCGCCCGTTTGGAAGCCGTTCTCGCCACCGGCCGCGACGCACCGGTGGAGATGAAGCAGCGGGACGGGTTCCTCATCGAGACACCCCATCTGGGTCTGCTGGAGTGGATGCCCGCGCTCCGGCACGGCGCCACGGTGTCCATGAAGATGGTCGGCTACAACCCACACAATCCGACCAAGAACCAGCTGCCCACCATTCTGTCCACCTTGTGCGCCTTCGATGCGGACAGCGGCCACCTGCGGACGGTCATCGACGGGACCTTCGCCACCGCCATCCGTACGGGTGCGGCGTCCGCGCTGGCCAGCCGGGTGCTGGCGCGTCCGGACTCCGCGGTCCTCGGTCTCGTGGGCTGCGGCGCGCAGGCCGTGACCCAGCTGCACGCCCTGTCCCGGGTCTTCTCCTTCTCCGAAATCCTGGTGTGCGACGAGGACGTGCGGGCGGAGAACTCCTTCGCGGCCAGGTCCCGGCTGCCTGCCGGGACCGTACGGATCGCTCCGTTGGCGGAGGTGGAGGAGCGGGCCGACGTCCTGTGCACCGCCACTTCGGTCGCGCCGTACGCGGGCCCGGTCATCCGGGGAACCGGCCTCAAGCCCTGGGTGCACATCAACACCATCGGCTCCGACATGCCGGGCAAGACCGAGCTGCCGCTGGAGCTGCTGCGCAAGGCCGTCGTCGTCCCCGACCACGTGGCGCAGGCGCGGGCCGAGGGCGACTGCCAGCAGCTCGCTCCCGAGGAGATCGGGCCCTCGCTCGCCGAGATCCTCCTGGACCCGGAGGCCCACGGGAAGTTGTCCCCGGTCACCACCGTGTACGACTCGACGGGCCTGGCGCTCCAAGACCTCGTCATGGTCGAGGTGTTCGAGGAGCTCGCACGAGACCTCGGTGTCGGTCACCGCATCGCCGTCGAGGCGACCGCCGACGACCCGCAGGACCCCTACTCGTTCCTGCCGGAGCCGGTCACCCGGTCCTGGGAGGGACAGGGACGGCCGGGGGCACGGCGATGACCGCGGCGAGCCCGCCCCCGGGTCACGCAGGGCCGGTGGTGGACACCGGCGTGTCCTCGGTCCTGGAGCTGATCGACCGCGAGGTGGCCGCGCACCCGCAGGCGCCCGCGGTGCGCGAGCCCGGCCGGGAGGTGACGTACGCGGAACTCGACCGTCTTGGCGACACCGTCGCCGGCCGGCTCGGGCGCGATTTCGGCATCGGGCGCGGCGATACGGTACTCATCGCCGCGCGGGCGGGAGCCGACTTCACCGCGGCGGTCCTCGGCACGCTGCGCGCCGGAGCCGCCTATCTGCCGGTGGACACGACGTACCCGCCCGAGCGCATCGGGCAGATCCTGCGGGCGAGCAGCGCGGCGCTGCTGGTCCTGGCCGATCCAGGGGCGCTGGACACCGGTGCCTCGGGGATGCGGGCGACCGGTCTGGCGGGCCTGGTGGCACCGGATCCAGCGGGTCCGGTGCCACCGGATCCGGCGGGCGACGCGGCGCCGGCGGCGGTCCGCCGGGCACCGGCGCCGGAGGATCCCGCGTACGTCATCTTCTCCTCCGGATCCACCGGCAACCCCAAGGGCATCGTCCAGACCCACCGCTGCCTGGCCAACTTCATCTCCTGGCAGGTGGACGGCTCCGGGCTCGGGCGCGGACGGCGGGTCCTCCAGGTGGCACCGCTGACCTTCGACGTGTCGGTCCAGGAGATGTTCCACACGCTCGCCTCGGGCGGGTGCCTGCACGTGCCGGAGCCCCATGTGCGGCGCGATCCACGGGATCTGATCGACTTCGTCATCGACGAACGCATCGAGGTCGTGGACTTCCCGCAGTCGCTCATCGACGTGGTCATGGCGCTGCCGACGAACCTCGAGCACGCCGCGGACCTGCGCCACATCATCAGCGCGGGCGAGACGGTCCGGGTCACGGAGGCTCTGGAGGGCCTGCTGACGCGCCGGCCGGAGCTCACCCTGCACAACCACTACGGGCCGGCCGAGAACCACATGGTGGCCAGCCACTCGATGAGCGCGGCCGCCGGCAATCTCGAACCGAGGCCGCCGGTCGGGTCACTGGTGTGGAACACCTACGTCTACGTGCTGGACGAGCACGGCGTGCCGGTGCCCGACGGGGAGGTCGGGGAGGTGTACATCGGCGGAGCGGGGGTGGCCCTTGGCTACACCGATCCCGAGCTGAGCCGCACCGCGTTCGTGCCCGATCCGTTCCGTCCGGGCAAGCGGCTGTACCGCACCCGGGACCGGGGGGTGTGGCGGGCCGACCAGACGCTCCAGCTGCTGGGCCGGATGGACGACCTGATCAAGATCCGGGGCAATGCCGTGGAACCCCGGGAAGTGGAGGCGCGCCTCGCGGACTTCGCCGGGGTCAAGGACGCCGCGGCGTTCGCGGTGGTGCGGGCCGACGGGGCGGTGGAGCTGCACGCTGCTCTCACCGGCGATCCGCCGCCGGCCCCGGAACTGCGCCGGGCGCTGCTCGCGGTCCTGCCCGATTACATGGTGCCGGTGCGCTGGTGGCTGGTGGACGGCCTGCCCGTCTCACCCAACGGCAAGCTCGATCGCAAGGCCCTGCCCGGCCACGGGGCGCAGCCCCTGTCCCTGGTGCCTCACCAGGCGAACGCCTCGCGGTAGCCGCGCTTCTCGATGCAGTACGTCCGGAACGCCTCGGCCTTTTCGACCAGTGCGTTGTCCCCGGTGCGCACGGCGGCCTCGACGAACCAGTCGAACGCCGCCGTCGCATCGGCCTGGCGCGTGAAGTGGACCGCGGCGAACTTCCGGAAGGAGGCGCGCAGGTTGGTGGCGTTCATATCGGCCGCGGAGGCCAGCAGCTCCGCCACGTCGGCGTCCGAGACCGGAGGACGCGAAATGATGCGGACGGGAAGCTCCGACTGGATGGGGTTCTTGATTTCAATGGGGGCTTCGGCATCCGAGAAATCAAGGCAGAGAGATAGCCTGGCGAGGGGTGAGACACTCCGGGCCGAGTGCGGAACCGTGGTGTGGATTTTCCAGACCTCGCCGCGCCGGAGGTGATAGACGATGTCGTTCTCGGAATGCAGGGAATCCTCGTCCGTGCGGAGGGGTATCTGAAGCCTCGTACCCGGTTCGGAGAATTCGAGAAAATCGACGTGCGGCGCGAGAATTCCGTCACTCAGGCTAAATACGCGTACCCACTGAAGCCTCTCGAGAGGGAAGTTGTCGGTGACGAGCGACATGATTCCGGGAAGCTTCCTGCCCAGGTCAGTCAGGGTGAGCTGCCCTTCGTAGGGCCGGAAGGCGGTGTCCTTGCCACTTCCGCCGGAGTTCGCGAGGACATGCGCGGACCAGAAGCCGAAGGAGAATGCATCGTACTCACCACCGGCATCGTTTGAATCGATGACCGAAAGATCTTCGGCAAGGTCGTAGGAATCGATCGGAAGCGTGGCGAGCCTTTGCGATTTGAGCATGTGAGATCCCGTCGGTTGATGAATGAACCGTGGCGCCGGACGCCGATGATCGGCAAGCATAACCACCGGAGGAAGAGAGGGCAATGGTCGACTGTGGGCATCGGATTCATGTTTGACAAGACCCATTTTTCTTGCACAGGATCTTAGGTGCCGTCATGTTCTTCAGAACCATCGAAGGTATTGGGTGAGCGTACAAAATGCTGAGTGACAATGCCCTGAGTGAATCCTGGCTCGCCCGGTTGGCGGCCGGCCGCGCAGTTCCGTTCCTGGACGTCGCGTCCCCGGACGCAGACACGCCGGAACACGTCCTGGAACCCGCGGTCACCGAGCGGCTGGACGCCCTGACGGGTGGCGAGGCGACCGGCCTCCTGCTGCTGACCGTCGCGGCCACCCGGCTCGCGCTGGCCGCGCTCGACGGGGAGTCCGGGCATGTGGTCCTGGCGCCGGTGCCCAACCCGGCGCCCGGGCCGGGCACCGGCGCCGGCGCGGACGGAACCCCACGCGAGCTCGCACTCTGCGCTCCCCTCGACCGCGAGGCACCGGCCTCGGCCTTCCTGATGGCGCTGCACACCGAATTCGAATCCGCCCTGCCCCTCGCCTGGTCCGACCGGGAGGCGGTCACCACCCGTCTGCACCTCGCCGGCGTGCCCGTCGGCCGTGCTCTCGGCCGGCTCGGCGTCGTGTGCGAGGAGGCGGGCGGCAAGCTGCTGCAGCCTGTCGGCCTGTGCCTGACCCTGCGCCGGGCCGGCGGTCGGCTGACCCTGGCCGCCGAAGCGGACGGCGAGCTTCCGGTGGCCGCGGCAGCCCTTCTCCGCTGCACGGCGGCCGCCCTCGCGGAACTCGGCCGCTCACCTCGGCGGCCGGTCACGGAGCTGGACGTCCTCGGTCCCGCACAGCGCGCCGAACTGGACCGGTGGTCGGGCCTGCCCGTCGTGGCGGACTTCGCCGACGCGACCCTCACCGGCACCGTCGACGACGCCGCGGACCGCTTCCCGGACCGCGAGGCGGTGTCCGACGGAACCGCGGTGTGGAGCCACCGGGAGCTGGCGCTGCGCTCGTCCCGCGCCGCGCAGTCGCTCACCCTCGAGCACGGTGTGAAGCCGGGCGACCGGGTCGCACTGCTGCTGCCCAAGAGCCCCGCACTCGTGCTCGCGGTGCTGGCGGTCCTGCGGGCGGGCGCCTCGATGGTTCCCCTCGACCCCTCGCACCCGCCGGCCCGCGTCGCCCGTCAGCTGCGCCTGAGCGGGGCCGTCTGCGTCATCTCCGCAGAGGACGAACTGCCCGAACAGGTGGCGCTCCCGGTGGTGTCCCCCGAGGCCCTGGCCACCGCCGACGGCCCAGGAACGGCGGCCGAACCGGCTCCCGACGACGAAGCGATCCTCTTCTTCACCTCCGGATCGACCGGCCTCCCCCGCCCGGTGGCGCTCACCCACCGTCAGCTCGCCCACAAGACCCTCACTTCGGGGCGGCTCCTCGGATTCGACGAGGAGAGCCGGTGCGCCCTGCTGTCGGCGGTAACCTCCGACGCCCTGACGTACCAGATCTTCACGACGCTCGCCGCGGGCGGCTGCGTGGTGGTCATGGACTCACCGCAGACGCTCTCGCCCCCGGAGTTCTGGGCGGCGACGCGACGCCTGCGCGTGAACGTCATCAACTGTGTGCCCTCCCTGCTCGCCGTGATGGCCGAAGGGCTGCCCCCGGGAGCCGCCGAAGAAGTCCGCATCTGCCTGCTGGGCGGCGACGAGATCCCGGCGGGCCTCCTGCCCCGGCTGGCGGACCGGCTGCGCGTGGGCACCTTCGGCAACCTGTACGGGCCCACCGAGGCCACCATCGAGGCGACCACCTTCACCTGCCCCGGATCGGCCTTCCCCGCGTTGACGACCGTCCCGGTCGGCAGGCCCTCCGAGGGCTTCGGCGTGCTGGTCCTCACCCCCCACGGGGACCACGCACCGCCCGGCATACCCGGCGAGATCCACGTGCTCGGCCCCGGCGTGGCCCGTGGCTACGCCGACGACGAACCGACCGGCCCGGGGCGGTTCTGCGAACTCCCCGCGCACCCCGGCGTCCGGGTGTTCCGGACCGGCGATTTCGGCCGCTGGAACGGCCAGGGCGAGCTGGTCTTCCTGGGCCGCCGGGACAACCAGGTCCAGATCCACGGCAACCGGGTCGAGCTCGGCGAGGTCGAGGCCTCCCTCAGCTCCGTCCCGGGCATCGTCGCCGCCACGGTCCTTCCCTTCACCGCGCCCTCGAGGCCCCCGGCCGTCGTGGCCGTCTACACCTCGGACCCGGGTCTCGAACCGGCGGACGTACGCCGCCGGCTGGAGCTGCGCCTGCCCGGCTACATGGTCCCGGGCCGCATCCTGCGACTCGACGAGCTGCCCGTCACCCTGCACGGCAAGATCGACCGCGTGGCCATCCTGGCCCGTGTGGCGAGCCTGGACGGGCAGGTCTGGCAGCCCGACGACGAAGCCGACCGCACCGCCGCCCGGATCTGGGCCGACGTGCTCGGCGCCGCGCCGCGCGCCGGGGACGAGGACCTCTTCGCGGCAGGCGGCCACAGCCTCACCGCCGCCGTCCTCGCGGGCCGGCTCGGCGCGGCTGCCGGCGGCGGCGTGATCACCGTCCGCGACGTGTTCACCGCCCGCACTCCCGAAGGGCTCGGCGCGCTGCTGCGCCGCGCCGCGGCCGACGGGCGCGCGGCCCCCGCCGCCCGGGCACCGTGGCCCGAGACCCCGGACCCCGTGCCCGCGAGCAACGCCCAGCGCCGGATGTGGTTCCTCGAACAGTACGAGGACGGGGAAGTCCGCCCGTACAACATGGTGGAAGCCTTCCGGCTGCCCGGCTCCCCCGAGGCGGCCGACGTGGCGGACGCGCTGGAGCGGACGGTGCGCAGGCACCAGGCCCTGCGCACCGTGTTCCGCGCGGACCCCGACGGCCTGCGCCAGATCGTGCTCGCTCCCGAGCGGGCCCGGCCCGAGCTGCGGGTCCACCGCACGGGCCCCGAGGGCACCGCCGGTCTGCTGCGGCGCATCGCCGACGCGGAGCAGCGCCACGTGTTCGACCCGGCCGAGGGTCCCCTGCTGCGTGCGCACTGGCTCGTCGAGGACGGGCGCCCCGGCGGCACGCTCCTGCTGTCCGTTCACCACAGCGTCTGCGACGGCTGGTCGTTCGCGGTGATCCTGCGCGACCTCCAGCGGTTCCTGAACGGCGGGGAGCAGGTACCGGGGCCCACGCAGTACGGTGCGTACGCGCTCGGCGAGCAGACCCGCGAGGACGACGCGCAGAGCGGCGCGTTCTGGCGGCGCGTCCTGGACGGCGCGCCGAGCGTCGACCTGCCGCTCGACCGCCACCGGCCGACGCAGCGCAGTTCGGCGGCGGGCACGGTCCGGCTGACGCTCGGCGAAGGCACGACCCGGTCCGTGCAGGAGCTGTGCCGCCGGCTCGGCACCACCTCGTTCACGGCGATGGTGGCCGCCGTCCGAGTCCTTCTGCTGCGCTGGAGCGGGTCCGGCGACATCGTGCTCGGCACGGTCGTCTCGGGCCGCGACCGTCCCGAACTGGCCGACTCGGTGGGGCTGTTCGTCAACACCGTGGCGCTGCGCACCCCGATCGGGCCTGAGCTCGCTTTCACCGATGTGGTCGCTGCGGTGGCGGCGCACGCGCGGGAGGTCCGCGCCCACGAGGAGTACCCCTTCGAGAACCTCGTGGAGGCCCTGGGGCGCGAACGGATAACGGGACGCAATCCGCTCTTCGACGTGCTGGTCGAGGCCGCCGTCTCCGGTACGGACCCGCTGGGCACCGAGGAGGGCCCGGCGGCCGAACACGTCCGCCTGGACAGCGGCGCGGAGGGGTTCGACCTCGTCTTCAGTTTCGGCGAACCCGGCCCGGACCGTCCGATCGAGGTGGCGGTCACCTACCGCGAGGACGTACTGGACGCGGGGACCGTGGACCGGCTCGCCGGCCAACTGGACCACCTCCTGACCGCGCTGGCGGACGCCCCCGAGGCCCCCGTCGGCACGGCTCCCCTGTTGCCCGACGCACAGCGCGCCGCGCTCATCGCGGCCGGCAGCGGGGAGAGCCCCTCCGCCGCGGACACCGCGGGCACCCTCCTCGACCTCGTACGCGCGCAGGTGCGGCGCGCGCCCGAGGACCGGGCCGTCGTCTGCGGCGACCGTGTCCTGACCTACCGCGCCCTGGACCGCCGGGCCGATACCCTGGCCGCCCGGATCGCCGCGGTGGCGCCGACCGGCCCCGACCGCGTGGTCGCGGTGCTGTGCGAGCGCTCCGAGTGGATGCCGGTCGCGTTGCTCGCCGTCCTCAAGACCGGTTCGGCGTTCCTTCCCCTCGATCCAGAGCAGTCGCCGGCCCGGCTGGCGCGGGTGCTCCGCGACAGCGGCGCGGTCGCCGCCGTCACATCGGCGGACTTCACGCGGGCCACGGTCGCCGAGGGCCTGCCCACGGTGACCGTCGGCGACGCGCCCGAGGCCGCCGCGGTCCGGGACGAGCCACGACCGCTCCGCCCCGCCGGCCCCGCTGACCTCGCCTACGTCGTGTACACCTCCGGCTCCACCGGAACGCCCAAGGGCGTCATGGTGGAGCACCGCGGCATCGTCAACTCCGTCCGGTTCCGCATCGACCACTACGGCCTCGACGCCGGTGGGGCGGTCCTCCAGGTCGATCCGATCCATGCCGACGCCGGTATCGCCGACGTGTTCAGCGCGCTCGGTTCGGGCGCGCCCATGGTGATCGTCACCCGGGAGCAGCTGCTCACGCCGGAGGATGTGGCCGCGGTCATGCGGCAGCACCCGATCCGCCATGTGCTGATCGTGCCGAGTCTCTACCAGATGCTGCTCGACGAGGTCGGCCCGGCGTTCCGCGAGGTGCGCGAGGTCGTGCTCGGCGGGGAGCGGGTCACCCGGGCGCTCGCCGCCCGGCATGCCGAAGTCCTTCCCGGTGTAAGGCTGTTCAACGAGTACGGCCCGGCCGAGGACAGTGTGGTGACCACGGTGGAGCCGGTGGACGCGACCGGGACCCCCGGCGCGCCGGACACACGGTCCGGGACGGCTTCCGGCGACGCCTCGATCGGCCGCCCGCTGCCCGGCAAATGGGTGGATCTGCTCGACGAGCGGGGCCGGCTGGTGCCGCTGGGGGCTCCGGGCGAACTGTGCATCGGCGGAGCGGGCCTGGCCCGCGGCTACCTCGGCGACGCCGAGCTGACCTCCGCCCGCTTCGTGACCAGCCGGGTACGCCCGGGAGAGCGCATGTACCGCACCGGCGACCTGGCCCGCCGACTGCCCGACGGACGCCTGGAGTACCTGGGCCGGGCCGACGACCAGCTCAAGATCCGGGGCAACCGGGTGGAGCCGAACGAGGTGGCCGCGGTCCTCGCCGAAGCCCCCGGTCTGCGCAACGCCGCCGTGCTCCCGACGACCGGCCCCGAACCACGGCTGGTCGCCTACGTGGTCGGTGACGCGGACCCGGCGACCCTGCGCCGGCACCTCGCGGCCCGGCTGCCCGCCTACATGATGCCCGCCGCCTTCGTGCACCTGCCCGCCCTCCCGGTGGCCGCGGGCGGCAAACTCGACCGCCGGGCGCTGCCCGCGCCCGACCAGGCCCTGGCCGCCGCGGAATCATCCGCCGCCGCCCGGCCGTTCACGCCGGCCGAGCAGCACGTCGCCGACGTGTGGACGCAGGTCCTGGAGCGTCCCGTCACGGACCCGGACGCGAACCTGTTCGAGCTGGGCGGCCACAGTCTGACCGCCGCGCGCATCGCGCACGCCCTGCACGTCAACGTGCGCACCGTCTACACCTTCCAGACGGTGGCCGCGCTCACCACGGCACTGGAAGAGCAGTCGGCGAAGGCCGCGGCGGAGCGGGACCCGGTCGCGGGGGCGTCCTCGGAGAGCGGGTTCCTGCCGCTGTCCCGGGCACAGCGGCGGGTCTGGCTGACCTCACGATGGGCGGGCTCGGACACCTTCGTCATCTCCGACCTCGTACGGCTGGGCCGCCGGATCGATGCCGACGCGCTCCGCAGCGCCCTCGACGCCGTCGTCGAGCGCCAGGACATGCTGCGCGCCCAGGTCCTGCCCCGCGGAACGGACGCGGAGCTGACCGTACTGGACCAACTACCGGACGGCGCACCGCTGGTCGTCGTGGACCTGCCCGGCGCGGACCCCTCGGGGCCGCAGGTCGCGGCCGCGCTGCACGACGCCCGACGGGTCAGCTTCGCCCTGGACAAGGCGCCGCTGTTCGAACTGCGGCTGATCACGGGGCCCGTCGGTGGTGATCTGCTCACGGTCACCGCACACCACCTGATCTACGACGGCGCGAGCGTCGACGTGCTGCTGCACGACCTGTTCACCGCGTACGAGCGGGCCGTCGCGGGCGATGCGCCCCGGCTGCCCCGGCTCCCCTACACCTACCAGGAGTGGGTCCGCGAGGAGCAGGAGTGGCTGGCCGGGCCCGAGGCGGAGCGCCAGGTGGAGTTCTGGCGGGAGCGGCTGCGCGGCGTCGCGGACGGGCCCGACCCCGTGGACCCGGCCCGCCGCCGGGGCCGCCGGGGCCGGACCGCAGTGGTCCACCGGTCCCTTCCCGCGTCCGTGCTCCACGGTGTCCCCGCGACCCCGTTCGCGCAGGTGGTCACCGCGTTCGCCCTGACCGTGCACCAGCGCACCCGGGCCACCGACCTCGTCGTCGGTTTCGCCGCGAGCCTGCGCCACCGGCCCGAGGCCGACGACCTGATCGGCTACTTGGCCAACGCGGTGCCCCTCCGGGTCACGCTGGACGACGCGGTGACCGCGGGCGAGCTGCTGCCCCGGGTCCAGATCGGGATCCTCGAGGCCTACGAACACTCCCGGCTGCCGTTCGACGTGCTCGCCGAGCGGCTGGCGCTGCGCGCGGCACCGGGCCGCAGCCTGCTGCTCGACCTGGGCGTGAGCTGGGAGAACGCGGGCCTGGGCCCCGAAAGCCACGTGGTCGAGGACCTGCTGGTGAACGATCTGCCCGCCACCAGTGACCTGTGGCTGTACGCACGCGTCAAGGGCGACACCCTGCACCTCGACCTCACCTACGACGACCGCCTGCTCGACGAGGCGGAGGCCGGCGGCTACGCCGATCACGTCGCCGCGGTGCTGAGCGGCGTGGCCACCGGCCACTCCGCACCGCCCACCGGCCGGCCCGCAGCGCCCACCGGCCACTCCGCACCGCCCACCGGCTCCCCTTCACCGACCGTGCCCCCGACCCCGGAGCCGTCCGCACCCGGCTCTGTTTGGAGCGAAACACACTATGACTTCTGACACCGCCCTCAGGCACAGGGCGACCACGATCGAACCCGACCTGACGCAGCGGCTGTGCGAACTGTTCGCCACGGCACTTGAACTGGACGACGTCACTGCGGACACCGACTTCTTCGTCGCCGGCGGACACAGCCTGTCCGCGCTGGACCTCGCCGTGGCCGTGGAAGGGGCCTTCGGCGTGCGGGTCCGCGTACGGGACATCTTCGACGCCGCCACGCCCACCCTTCTCACGGCCCGGCTGGCCGAGCTCGGCCCCGCAGCCGGGGAACCCGCCGAGCCGACCGCGTCGCGCCAACGGCCCGCCACCGAGCTGCCCGGGGCCGAAGTCACCGAAGCCACGCGCTGGCTGTGGCTCGAACGGCAGCGCGGGGACGGCGACTCCGGGGCCTACACGGTGCCCTGTCTGCTGGACGGCGAGGGTGCCGTGGACGCCGACCGGCTGGCGGCGGCGCTGGCCGGCCTCGCGCGGCGCCACCCGGCGCTGCGGACCGTCTTCGTCGAGGCCCAGGGCGAACCGCGGGCGCTGGTCACCGACGACGTGCCGCCGTTGGAGGTCGTCGACCTGCGCGGGGACGACCCGGGCGACACCCGGTTCGACACTTTGGTGGACGAGCGCCTCACCGTACCGTTCGACCCGGCGACCGGCCCGCTCACACGGACCACCCTGTTCCTGCGGGCCGACGGCCGGTGGTCGCTCCTGCTGCTCGCGGACCACCTCGTGTGCGACGGGCGCAGCCTGGAGATCCTCGCCACGCAACTCGTGGCGGCCTACGCGGACCCGGCTGCCTCCCGGCCGCCCGAGGACCGGCCCGCTCTCCGCCCGACCGGTCAGGAGGCCGCGCTCGACCACTGGCGCCGCGTGCTCCTCCCCCCTCCGGCGCCGCTGCCCCTCCCGGTGAGCGGTCCGCGGACGCAGCGGGCCGGAAGCGCCACCGGCATCGCCCTGCACGAGATCGGCCCGGACCTGGTGCGGCAACTGACAGACCTGGGCCGGCGGCACCACGCGGGCGCGTTCGTGCCGCTGGCCGCCGCCGTCGCCCGTACCCTGGCGGGCATCACGGGCAGCACGGACATCTGTCTGGGCACCCCCGTGGACCGGCGGGCCCGACTGGGTGCGAACGACGCGGTCGGCTTCCACGTCGCGACCGTCCCGCTGCGGCTGGACGTCCGGGACGAGGCACCGGCGGACGACCTCGTCCAACAGGTCGCGCAGCGCACGGTGGACGCGGTGGACCACAGCGAGGTGGCCTTCGACACGCTCGTGGCGGCGCTCGCTCCACCGCGGTCCCCCGGACGGCCGCCGTTCTTCGACGTGTGGGTGGCCCTGTATCCCCGCATCGACACCGGACCGTGTCCGCCGGGCGGGATCGCCCTGCGCGGCGGGCCGATACCCCAGCACGTCGGCATGTTCGAGCTGTCCTTCCAGTTCGTGGAACAGGCGGACGGCATGCGGCTGTGGCTCCAGTACGACACCGCGCGCTACTGCGCGGACACCGCCGAGCGGATCGCCGGGCGGCTCGGCGACGAAGTGGCGCGCCTCCTGCGTGACCCCGCGGAGCCCGGGCCCGAAGCGGCGCTGACGCACCGGGCCTTCGGCGGCTTCCGGTTCGACGCCTGACCCGATCTGTAGCCCCCCGCACATGAGGAGTTGAACCATGACGACGTCGATCAGGCCCCGGACCGGTACAGAGCTGCGGCTGACCGCGGCCGAGGCCCGGCAGGTGTCCGAACTGACCCTGCGCCTGGCCGAGCGGTATCGCGCGGCCGACGACGAACGGCTGCTCCAGGAGCTGCCGTTGCTCACCGATGAGCTGCCCGTCCGGGTCCGCCGCTTCCTGCGTGCCTTCTCCCTCGACCAGGCACGCGGCTTCTGCGTGGTGGGCGGCCATCTCGTGGACGACGAGCGCATCGGGCCCACGCCCGCGCACTGGAAGGACGAGACCCGGATCCACCACGAACTGCCCGAGGAGATCCTCGTCCTCCTCTACGGTTCGCTGCTCGGCGAACCGTTCGGCTGGGCCACCCAGCAGGACGGGCACTTGGTCAACGACGTGTTCCCGATCCGCCAGTACGAGCGCGAGCTGCTCGGCACGGGCAGCAAGACACCGCTGACCCTGCACACCGAGGACGCCTTCCACCCCTACCGCGCCGACTACATCATCCTGTCGGCGCTGCGCAATCCGGACGCCGTACCGGTGACCGTCGCGGAGGCGGACTTCTCGGTACTGCCGCAGGACGTCCTCGACGTCCTGTTCCAGAACCGGTTCCACATCGTTCCCGACAAGTCGCACCTGCCGGAGAACAACACGGTGCGCACCGACGAGGACCGGCTGGTCTTCGAGAACATCGCCCGCCTCATCGACGGACTCGGTCTGGTGCCCGTGCTGACCGGCTCCCGGTCCCACCCGCTGCTGTGCTTCGACGCGACGCACATGTCGGCGCCCGAGGAGGACCCCGAGGCCGTACGGGCACTCGCGGCGGCGGCGGAGCTGCTCGACGGCAGCCTGACCGACTGCCCGCTCGAGGCCGGCAGTTGTGTCTTCATGAACAACCACCGGGTGGTGCACAGCCGTAGTGCGTTCGAGGCGCGCTACGACGGCACGGACCGCTGGCTCAAGCGCGTCAACGTCACCCACGACCTCCGCAAGTCCCGTGCCATGCGCCGGTCGGTCGGCTCCCGCCTGATCGGCTAGTGCTGTGGCCGGGAAGGTTTGCCGGGTCGCGGCGTCCGGTGCGGTGCATCGCAAGGCGGAGGGCCACGGCTCGTACTGGACGTACTTGCGTGGTCCGACAACGCGGCGAGGTGCCGTGCCGGGCGCCGCGACCCGGTGAACCTTTCCGGTCACAGCACTAGCGGAGGGCCCGCACACCAGAAGGCAAAGCACTGTGCCCGGGGCGTTCCCGCCCCGGGCACAGTGCGTCGGCGTCTCGGCGCGGCTACGCCTCGAGGTCCGGCTTCGCCTTGCGGATCAGTGCGGAGACGTCGCGGACCGTCGGCGTGTCGAAGAAGTCGCCCAGGTCGATGGTGACGCCCAGCTGCTTCTCGATGGTGTCTATCACGGTGATCGCGAGCAGGCTGTGCCCGCCCTCGTCGAAGAAGTCCCCGTCGGGGCCGATCGGGCCGGAGCCGAGGACCTCCTCGAAGATCGCCCCGACCTGCGCCTCCAGTTCGTCGCCTCCCGCTCCCGTCCGCGACGGGGAGGACGCCGGTGCCGGGGCGGCGTCCGTCTCGGCGAGACGCACCAGGGCGCCCCGGTCGATCTTGCCGCTCACCATCCGGGGCAGCTCGTCGATCAGCGTGAGGGAGGTCGGCACCATCGCGGGCGGCAGGGCGGCCTGGGCCCCCGCCCTGATCTCCTCCACCGTGGTGTCCACGACTTCCATCCAGGCCGCCAGCGCCGGGGCGCCGTCGGGGCCGCTCACCACGGCGACCGCCGCCTGCCGGACGCCCGGCAGCAGTCCCAGCACGCCCTCGACTTCACCGGGCTCCACCCGGTGGCCGCGTATCTTCACCTGGTCGTCGGCCCGCCCGGTGAACTCCAGCATCCCGTCCGGACGCCACCAGACGAGGTCGCCCGTGCGGTAGCTCCGCCCCCCGGGCGCCTCGGCGTCGGCCACGAACGCCGCCGCCGTCAGCTCCGGCCGGTTGCGGTATCCGTCCGCGAGGCCGGGTCCCGCCAGCCTGAGCTCTCCGACGAATCCGATCGGCAGGACCCGGCCGTCGGCTCCGGTCACGGTGGCGACGGTGTTGGCGATGGGCCACCCGATCGGGAAGCCGGGTCCGGCGGCCGTGCCGTGGTCGAACGCGGTCGCGCCCACCGAGCTCTCCGTCGGCCCGTACTCGTTGATCAGCCTGACGCCGGGCAGCAGTTCGTGGTGGCGGCTCACCAGATCGGGCGTCGTGGCCTCGCCGGCGACCGTGACGGCGCGCAGTGAGGCCGCGGCACGCGGGAGTTCACCCAGCAGGACCCGGTAGAGGCTCGGGACGGTCGTGAGGTGGGTGATGCGGTGCTGTTCCGCCAGCTCGGCCAGTTGACGCGGCAGCAGTTGGTGCGTGTCCGCGAGGACGAGGCGCCCTCCGGAGGCCAGCACCGGGAACAGGTCGGCGACCGAGCTGTCGAAGGCCAGTGACGGCAGTTGCAGCACCCGGGTGTCGAGGTCCAGCCCGTGGTGGCGCACCTTCCAGTGCACGTAGCTCGCGATGGCACGGTGCCGGATCTCCACGCCCTTGGGCCTGCCGGTCGACCCCGAGGTGTACACCACGTACGCGAGGTCGTCCGGGAGCGGCCCGGGCCGGTCGGTCACGGGCTCGGCGGCGGGGCCGCCGACCGCGGCCTGGATGTCGATCACCGGGGTGGTGAGGCCGGCGGGCAGCCCGGTGAGCAGGTCGGGTGCGGCGAGGACGGCCGCGCACTCGGCGTCGTCGAGGATCTCGGCCAGCCTCGCGGCCGGTGACCTGGGGTCGAGCGGCACATAGGCCGCGCCCGCGAGCAGGGTGCCGACGATCGCCGGCACGGCGTGGATCGTCTTGCCGGTGAGCACGCCCACCCGGTGCCCGCGTCCGATGCCCGCCGTGTGCAGACGCGCCGCCACGGCCTGCGCGGCCCGCCAGAACTCGTCGTACGTCAGGGTCTCGGCACCGGCGACGACGGCCGTGCGGTCCGGGTGCGCGCGGACCGTCTCCTCGATCGGCGCCGTCAGCGTCGTGGGGACGCTCTGTGGTGCGAAACCGCGTCGGCCGAGCGCGGTGGCCTCCGCCGCGTCGGCCGCCGCGGCCGACGGCAGGGCGGCGGCGGGGCCGTGCGGGTCGACGAAACCGGCCAGGACACGGGACACCGACCGCAGCAGGACCTCCAGGAACCACGCCTCGGCGCGGTCCGGTCCGGCCTCGGCCACGAGTTCGCGTACGCCGTCCGCACCGGGCCCGGTCAGTGTCAGCTCGATCACGTCCTGCCGGGACGCCCGGGCGGCGAGGCCGTCACCGACCCGGGTGGAGCGGACCAGCACCGCGCCGGCGAGCGCAGTCTCCTCGTCGGCCACCACGGGCGCCGACCGCAGTGCCGAGTCGGCGGCCCGGACCAGGTCGCCGACGGTGGACCGGGCGCCGAGGCCGATCCCGGACAGCACCGGCCCGGCCGGGCCGGACACGGCCACCACCGGCTCGTCGGTGTGCTCCGCCGCACCGACCACCACTGCCGTGGCCGCGGTGAGGGCGACCAGTTCCTCCAGGGGGCGCCCGCCGGAGACCCTGGCCAGGCCGTCGACGGTGGCCGCGGTCAGCGCGAGTCTGGCGTCGGCCCGCGCTGACCGCGCGGCGGCCGTGCGTCGAGGGCGGATCGTGGTGGCGGGCACAACGGAGTCGGACGTCATGGGCACTTCCCTTGCTCGAGGACGAATGAAGACAACTGCCCGTTGGCCAAGCGGCGTTCTCCGCGACGAGTGAGCCGCCAGGGGGTTCGAACACCGCACGGGCACGTGCGGGCACATCCGTCACTGAGGTGGGACGCGAACGGACCGCGCACCGCAGGGTCGTGGCCGAGCCGGTACGCGGGTCACCGCTGACACCACAGGGTGCCCATGCACTTGTCGGGCCGGAGTACCGGGCGGCCCGCGATTCGGGCGCCCGGTACTTTGGCCAGGCCGTCGCCTCGCGTCAGCCGCGCTTCGCGATCATGTTGGCCATGCCTTCCTTGCCCTGCGTCTTCAACGCCTTGAGGCGGTCCTGGCGCAGGCGGGCATCGCTGCGCGAGGCGATCCACTGGTTCTCGCGGAGCAGCTTGTGGTAGCTGTCCAGGCGGCGCTGCTGCAGCATGCCGTCGTCGATGGCCTCGCGTACCGCACAGCCGGGCTCCGCGACGTGCTCGCAGTCCCGGAACCGGCATTCCTCGGCGAGCTGCTCGATCTCCGAGAACGTCTGCTGCAGGCCGTCGGCGGCGTCGTACAGGCCCACGCCGCGAATACCGGGAGTGTCGATCAGCACCCCGCCGCCCGGCAGGGGCATGAGCTCCCGGGTCGTCGTGGTGTGGCGGCCCTTGCCGTCGCTCCTGGTCTGCTGGACCTCCATCACGGAGCGGCCCAGCAGCACGTTGGCGATGGTGGACTTGCCGGCGCCCGACTGCCCGACCAGGACGCTCGTCCCCGTCAGGACGGCCGCGAGGATGTCCATGCCGTCGTCGGTGGTGGCGCTGACGACCAGGACGTCCACCCCGGGCGAGGCCTGCTCGACCGTCTCGCGGACGCTGTCCGCGTCCTCGGCGAGGTCGGACTTGGTGAGGATCATCACCGGCTGCGCTCCGCTCTCCCACGCGAGGGCGAGGAACCGCTCGATCCGGCCGAGGTCCGGCTCCGTGTCCAGGGCCACGACCACGCCGATGGTGTCGATGTTGGCGGCCAGCACCTGGCCCTCGGAGCGCTGCGAGGCGCTGGAGCGGACCATCGCCGTGCGACGCGGCAGCAGCGCCTGGACGTACGTGCCGGCCGCGCCGGCCTGGACCGCCACCCAGTCGCCCGTACAGGGCATTTTCATGGGGTCGGGGTCGGCTACCGGACCTGTGTCGGCGTGGACGACGCTCACCCCGGAGTCGCCGTCGGCGACCACGACGTCGCAGCGGCCCCGGTCGACCCGGATGACCCGGCCGGGCACCCACGAGGCGTCGGCAACGGAGGCGAACTGGTCGTCGAGCTCAGGGGACCATCCGTAGGCCTCCAGCGGCCTCGGGTAGATCGAATCAGCCGATGTCGATGAGTGACGCAACGCGATGAGCCCTTCGGGAGGTGTTTCCGGCCGGCGCAAGCAAGTCGGGCTGCACCGGCTGCTGAACAGGGGGCGGAGAGGTGGGCTGCTCTTCGGGCGCGGCTACGACGGTGGTGACATGCGGGTCGCCCACCTCGGCTGGCTCCGACGCCAGAGGCATTCAATGCACTTGACGCTACGACAGCGCCGGGTGGCCCGCAACACCGCTCAAGCACCGCTGGATTGAGACTCGAGATGGAGAAAGGGGGGCCCGCCGTCGGGGACGGTGCCCGCCCGCTCACCCGGGTGCTCGCCCGGGTGAGCGGGCGGCGGCCTCTACTGTCCGGCGGGCGTCGAGGGGCTGCGGTAGAGGGCCCGCAGTTCCTTCTCCAGGGCCTCGACTTCGTCGAGCCTCGGGCGGCTCTTGGGCGTGAACAGGCCGTCCTGTTCCCAGCGTTCGGGGTTCAGGCTCAGCGCCGAGACGTTGAGCCAGCCCCGCGAGCGGATCTCGTCCAGGCGCTCGGGCAGGGCGTCTTCGAGGGCGAGGTAGAAGATGACGTGGGCCAGTTCCTCGATGCGCTCCAGACCGTCGCGCACGCTCGTCAGCACGGTGCCGAAGGCCGGTATCCCGTCGCCGGGCAGGTTCTGCTCGAAGAGACGGGCGAGGGTGGGTACGTCGTCGTAGTAGTCGATGTAGTCGAAGGCGAAGACCCCGCGGTAGCTGCGCGCCCAGGCCTGGAAGAGGTTCATGATCGTGCCCTGGGTGGCCACCGCGTGCGCGCCCAGCGCGCTGAGGGTGGTGCTCGCGGACTCGTCCAGGAAGGTCTTGCCGTAGAACTGGGGGTCGGAGAACGACCAGCCGACGTAGTAGTCCCAGATCGTCTTCAACGACATGATCACGGCGTTGTCGTGGAAGGCGTAGGAGCCCTGGATGTTCATGGTCAGGCCCTCGGCGAGCGAGAGGAACCAGCGGTTCGCGTACCGCACGAAGCCCTCGTCGAAGGACTCCTTCACGTCCCGGCCGACCATTTCGGTCACGAAGCTGTTGGCGTAGCCGATCAGGTTCGAGCCCACCGAGTAGTAGGGGTCGGCGAAGACGGCCGCGTCGCCGACGCACGCCCAGCGGTCCTGGGAGAAGACCTGCTGCGAGGAGTGGCTGTAGTTCTTCAGTACCCGGAAGTCCAGGACGGGCAGTTCGCGGATGGCCGGGTCGAAGCCCGGGACCCGGTCCACGATGAAGTCGATGGCCTTTTCGATCCGGTTGAACTTGGTGACGGGGTGGAGGTCGTCGGAGACGACGATGCCGACGCTGGTGTGGTCGGGGGCCAGCGGGATGGCCCAGATCCAGCCGCCTTCGAACATGAAGTGGTTGGTGGACTGCCAGCGCGGCTCGGTGATCCGCTCGTGCCAGCCGGTGTGCTCGGCGCCGACGGCCTCGTCGGTGTCGAGGCGGCCCTCGAGGCGGAACCAGACCGAGTTGTGGGGCTTGGGATAGCGCTTGGTGAGGTCGAGCTTGCGCTGCAGCAGCCGGTGACGGCCCGTCGCGTCAACGACCCACCTGCAGGTCACGGTCGTGGGCTGCGCGCCGTCGTCGTCGATGGCCTGGTAGGTGACCTTGTGCGGGGCGTCCTGCTCGCCGAGGTCGATGTCGAGGACCTTCACGCCCTGTACGAGCTCCGCCCCGGCGCCCTCGACGACCAGGCGCAGGTGCTCCTCCAGGGAGCCGCGGTTGAGCTGGTAGGACTTGGCCGGCAGGAACCGGTTGACACCGAACTCGGCTTCGTCCTGCAGGCCTTGACCGCCGCCGTAGAAGTAGCGCAGGCCCAGCTTCTCCAGGTGCTCTTCCTCAAGGTAGTCGTACAGGCCGATGACGTGGGAGAAGTAATAGGCGCCGACCTCGACCGAGGACTCGCCGACCTTGAACGCGGACAGCGGGATCGGGGAGCGCTCACGCTCGCAGACCAGGACCGACAGCCCGGGCTGCGCGTCCTTGAGCTGCTTGGCCAGCGTCAGTCCGGCCAGGCCGCCGCCCGCGACGACCACGTCGTAGTCGACACCGCCGAAAATTGAGTCAGTACCGCTCTGCCTGCTCACTTTGCTCCCACCTTGTCGTTCTGTCGGTCCTCGATCACGAGGGCCAGGCTCCGGATGGTCCGGTCCGTATAGGGGTCCGAGACCTGGAGCTGGACCCCGATCCGCTGCTCCACACGAGCCAGCAGGTCCATCACACTCAATGAGTCGCCGCCCAGGTCCAGGAAGTCGTCGTCCAGACCGATGGGCAGCGGCGCGAACAGCTCCTGCCAGATCTCCAAAAGCGCCGCCTCAGCCTTGCTCCCCGGCTGCGGACCCGCCACACGCCGGCCGACCGTCCCCTCGTACAGGGCGATGAGCGCCTTGTCGTCGACCTTGCCGTTGCCGGTCAACGGCACCGTGTCGACCGGGATGACGGCCGAGGGGACCATGTACTCCGGGAGGTTCTCCTGCGCCGTCGCGCGCAGCCGGTCAAGGTCCTGCGCGGTGGACCCTTGGACGAAGGCGACCAGCAGCGGTGTGCCGGTGTCGGTGACGTGGCGCAGGACGTGCACGTGGCTGACCGTCGCGTCCTGGGCCAGGACCTGGGCCACCTGACCCAGCTCGACCCGCCGGCCCCGGATCTTCACCTGGCCGTCACGGCGCTCGATGAACTCCAGGTCACCGCCGGCATGCTGTCGCACGATGTCCCCGGTGCGGTAGACGCGCTTGCCTGCGGCGGGGCCCGCGGCAGGGGTGAAGAAGCGCTGTGCCGTCAGCTCGGGGTCGCCCAGGTAGCCGCGGGCCAGGCCCGCCCCGGCCAGGTGGAGCTCCCCGATCCGGCCCGGTCCCACCGGCTGACCGTCCTCGTCCAGGACGAACGCCTGCGTGTTCTCGATCGGCTTGCCGATGAGGACGCGCTCGTCGGCGGCGGCGAGGCGGTGGACGGTGGAGCAGACCGCGTTCTCCGACGGCCCGTACTCGTTGTACAGATCCACCTGCGGCAGGCGCAGGTAGTGCTCGAGGGTCAGGCTCGGCGTGAACCATTCACCGGCGATCGTGACGCACCGCAGGGAGGTCACCCGCCCGGCTTCCATGCCTTCCAGCAAACGCTTGTACAGCATCGGCGTGATCAGGAAATGGGTGACGTTCCCGTGTTCCATCAGGCCGGTCAGGTAATGCCGGTCGGTGATGCGGTCCCGGCGCGGCAGCAGCAGGCGCGCACCGGAGGTGAGGGCGCAGAAAGTGTCCGCCACGGCACTGTCGAAAGACGGCCGCGGAATGGCCAGCGTGACATCTTCCGGACCGAAACCGTAGGAGGAATTGCGCCACGTCAGCGTATTGACGATCGCACGGTGCTCGACGGCCACGCCCTTGGGCCTGCCCGTCGACCCCGACGTGTAGATCACGTACGCGAGGTCGGAGGGCGCGGCCGCGGGTTCGGGGTCGGTGTCCGGGGTGGTCAGGGCGGCGCCCATGACGTCCAGAACGAACAGCTCGCCGTCGAAGTACATCGCGCCGGCGGCCGCTGACGACTCGATCACCATGGCCTTGGGTGCCACGTCCTCGACGATCCGCTGGGTCACCCCCGGCGGGTTGTCGGGGTCCAGGGGGACATAGGCGCCGCCGGCCTTGAGGACCGCCAGCATGGCAATGATCACGTCCGGGGGATTCCGGACCAAAATCGCCACCCGGTCATCGGGGCGGACTTGGCCGGTGTCTCTCAGGTGGTGGGCCAGTCTGTTTGCCCGGCGATTCAGCTCGCCGTAGCTCAAGGATTCACCTTCGAATTCCAGGGCAGTATGCCCAGAATATCTTCTGACACATTCCTCGAAAAGAAAAGTCAGAGTCTTTGGATCGTCATGGTTCATCAACAAACGTCCCCTGCCGGATCATTGTCAATTCTCGATTCGAAAAGCGTAGCCGCCACCGATCGAATGGCCCTCTATTCACGCTCGAGTGCCCGGCCGCGCTCCTCACGGACGGGCAGCCGCTCGGGCCTACGGCTTCGCCGGGTCGACGGCGGGCCAGGTGCGCTCGGCCCGGTCGCGCAGGAGCTCGGCGGTGATGCCGCGTTCGGCGCTCAGCCGAGTGAGCACGCCGGCTTGCTGTACGGGCTCGGCTTCGGGGTCGTACTCGGAGCCGGTGAGGTGCTTGAGCCAGGGTTCGAGGCCCATGGCGTAGGCATAGACGTGACGGGCGCCCAGCTGCTGGGCGAGCTCGTCGGCCTGGGCGGCGTTGCTGCCCTTGAGGCGACGCCCGTTGTTGTGCTCGCGGGAGAGCTTGCCTTCCAGCATCGGCCCGTACAGCCAGTTCAGAGGGGCTCCGACGCACTCGAGGCCGATGAAGAGCGCGTCGAGAGGAGTCTCGGCGAGGCCGGGGATGTTGTTGAACAGCACGGGCTCGAGCGGCGTGATGTCGGTGGCGAAGAGCAGCCTGCGGCCGCCGGCTTGGACGAGGGGCACCATCTTGGTGCGGATGTCGAGGTCGGCGTGCTCGCCCACGAAGGGGAGGGCGGTGACGTCGACGTGGTCGGCCACGCGGTGGGTTTCGAGTTCGGCCAGCTCCTGGACGTGGGAGAAGCCGAGGGCCTGGAGCATGGACTTGAGGCTGGGATCGCACAGCGACCCGCCGGAGGCGCGCGGCACGATGATCGTGCCGATGCGGGTGCGGAGCTGGAGCAGGGTCTCGAGCGAGAAGTGGTCGGAGTGGAAGTGGCTGATGACGACGGCGTCGATGTGCCGGGGGAGGTCTTCGAGGGTGTAGTGCTCGTAGCCGTCGTCGGTGTAGCCGATGACCGGGTCGAGCAGGACGGAGGTGTTGCCGGTCTCGATCAGCACGGAAGCGTGGTTGAGGTAGCGCATCCGGACGTCTCCGGCCGCGGGCGGGGTGTGCTGCGCCGGCGGCACGTCGTGGAACAGCGCGGTGAACGCCGGGAGGTCGGCATCGGCGACACCGAGACGCTGCGCGAGGTGCGGGACGTCGACGGGGTCGAGGCGCGCCGCGAACAGTTCGTCCCACAGCGGGGAGTCGAAGGGCAGATCGATGTCCAGGCGGTCGGGACGCGGGAGGACAGGGCTGCTGTACACGAAGGGCTGGGGGCTCTGCGTGGCGGTGAGGGAGACGCACTGACCGTGGCGCTCATACGCCGGCGAGTTGTACATCAGCGCTTCGAAGAACCGGAAGTTGGGCCGGTGGGCGGTGTCGTAGACGAGCTCGACCCGCCCGCGGAGGGAGTCGGGGACCAGGGGATAGAGAGGTTCCATCGGCCCACCGAGCGCCTTCTCCCGCAGCAGGTCGCGAAGTTCGGCTATGTCGTCGGCGAGCTGGAGCTTGGCCTGGCCTTCCTTGACCATGCTCTCGCGCGCCGCCTGGACTTCCTCGTAGGTGGCGCCCTGGGGGTCGAGGAAGGGCGCGCCGTAGCGGTGCGGGTCCGAGGTGACCTGATCGTGGAGGTGAGGCGCCTTCAAGTAGCTGTCCACGATCGGCAGCAGACGGTCCCGCAGATTGAGTGCGCCGGTGTGGGGCGCCAGGAGGTAGGGCCACGCGTACCAGCGGTGCAGCAGGGGCTGAGCCACCACGGACGGACGAAGGTAGAGCTTCTGGTGTGCGGGCACGACAATTCCCTCACTGTCGATGATGTCGGTGGGTGGGTTCGCGGCTTGTGCCTGCGCTCGCATATTCATTCATGTCTATCACAAACGACACTTCATGAATCCGGCAAGGCAGCAGGACAGTTGCCCCGATCACGCTACTGGCGCTTCTCTGCCTTTGATCCCAGAGCGGCTCAAGGAGAACTCAAGGCGGCATGGATCAAATGGAGTCTGGTCGCGCCTTCGCATGGGGGCGACGAACTTCAACATGAGGCAATTTCGGCAGGCCCCGGCAGCGAATCATCGCGGGCTTCAATAGACGCGATGGCAGGAGCGAATTTCAGCCGACGCCACATATCTCCGTACGAAAGGTCCGACGCACACGAGGCCGATTGGACGTCGGCTCGGTCGGTTCAAGCGGCGCCGCCCCGTTGCGACCGGATCCAGGCGACACCCACGAACTGTTTGACCGTCACTTCGGTCCGCGTGAAGCCCTCTGGTGACAGACCCTGGTAACCGTGCACCATGAGGTCCTGATAGGTCCGGTCGGAGACGGCGACGACGAGGTCGGTGCACTGGTCGTCCGTCAGGAGTCCGCGCATCGGGTCGCAATCCAGCATGCGGAAGAGCTCCACGATCGTGGAACCCGCATAGCCGCTGTCCGCTTCGTGGACGATCCCGTGGTGGAAAGCCGCCCGCATGCGGATGCGGGCGGGTGAACCGGCGTCGGCACTACCGGGCAGTTCGTGGTTCACGACGGCCAGAGCGTCCGTGAGGCCATGCATCAGGCGAGGGACGACCCGGGTGTCGTCGATGTCCGGCGGAAGCACCAGCAGATAGCCGTCTCCCTGGGCCTGGCGACCACAAGCGTCCCAGGGGACTCCGGTCCGTGCGCAGACGGCGCGCATGACACGCAGCAGCGCTCGCTGCAAACGAATCATGTCCGCGTTGTTGCGAGCGCTGTACCTCTCGATGTCTACGGCGAAGCAGAGGCGCTGGCGCCCGGGAGGGAGCCGGTCATCCGGCGATCCGCCGCTCTCGAAGTCGGCAAGTGCCCAGGATCCCGGCCTCGGCGCCTGTTGCGCGAGGGGCGCTCCGGTCCAGAGATCCGCTCGGGACACGAGGAACGGCACGTCGTCGCGGGTCTGCACCTCGCCCTCCGCTCGGGTCCCGATCAGCAACGGGTGCTCGATCACCCCTCGTAGCCGGAGGCGGCCGGACACGGCTGTGAAGGGGGGCGGCAACGCCAGGACCGCCTGTGCCCAGCGGCCGTCGGGGCGTAGGGTCCCGTCGCGGAGGGTTCCGTCCGCGCGGGGGGCCTGGAATACCCAGCGCAGCCGGTTGCTGCCCAGCCCGAAAGTGGCCACCCGCTCCCCGTCGGGGTCGGCCCAGCCGGGTCCGGGTTGCAGGTCCAAGGCCATCAGGGACTCGTCGTCGAAAGTGACGGCCAGCTCGATCCTCCGGTAGCCACATCCCTTCGGCATCTCCTCCAGATCGAAGGGGAAACACAGCAGCAGCGACTGCTTGTCGGCCGTCGAGGAAGCCCCCGTGGGGGTGTCGCGAAGGGCATAGGCCAAGGGACGGCCGAGCGTGACCCCGGCCCGCGGCTGCCGGCCCCGCGGTTTCAGCGCACCGCTGAACACCAGATCAGAGGTGGCCAGGACATCGTGCGGCACCAGGCTGGTGGCACCTTCATGTGATGCGGACGAACCGCCGTCCACCGGATCGTGCATCTCCTGCGCTCCCTGGTTGTCGTCCGTGCTTCACGAGGGCGGGGGCTCGACGGTGGTGTGCCAGCTGAAGACCCGGTACCGCAACGTCTTCGCGGTGTCCTGAAAGCGTGAGTCCCGGACGCCCTCGCACACCTCGTCCAGCAGCACACGCAGCGCGGCGGGCTCCGACCAGCGGCGGCGTGTGGCACCGCCGAGGGGGCTGAGATCCAGTTGGCCGTCGCCGACCAGCAGGAGCACGCTCTCCGGGCGCTTTCCCTCACCAGGTACGTCGTCGGGCCACCAGACCTCTACCGGCCCGGACCGCCACCCGACCTTCTCCTCGTTCCCGACGACCGGCTCCAATCGGATGCCACTGGGCTGGTCGTGCGTCACCAGGGATGTGCGGCCGCTCAGTCCCACGCCGAGCAGCCAGACGTACAGCGCGGTGGAGGAGCCGCTGATGACGGAGACCCGGTAGCGGTCCCCCGTACGCATCCCGTCGCAGGTCCGCACCTCCCGGAAGTCGAGACTGCCCGGCTTCGCCTCCACCTCCATCCGCGCCCGCAGGTCCTCCTGGAGCAACCCGTCCGCTCCCGGGTCCCCGAGCCCTCGCAGCCGCTCGCCCCGGGCGACCGTCTCCAGGAGCGCGATGGCTTTGCGAGCAGCTGCGACTTGGTCTCCCGCAGGGTCCGAGAGCTCTTCCGGATGGCGGTACGACAGCCCAGTCCTGTCGGTCGTCTCGAGCTTTCCCTCCCTGATGCGTACGAGGGACAGGGGTTCGTTCTCACGGTCAACCTCGATCAGACGTGGTGATGACGCGAGCCGTGTACGGATGGCATCGGCCAGGGGCCCTCCCACCGCGATGTGCACGGGATGACGCTTGTGGACGCGTACAGGAAGCGCGTACGAGCCGAGTGGCAGCGGAGGCGCGGGCGCATCGCACGAGGGATCCAGCAGCGCGTCGGCCGCGTCGACCGCCGCAACCCCTACCTCCACCACCGTGTCGGCGGACCGCTCCTCGTCGGCGGGGAACACGAGCCGGACACCGTCCATGGCGCGCAGACCGAACAAGGCCCCTCCGACCACGCGCAGTTCGCCACCGTCGGCACGAAGCGGCAGCCGCTCGGGCTGCTCGGGCATGTCGAGTGAGAAGGGCAGTCGGCCGGACGGACCGCCGGCGTCGGGCCGCTGAAGCACCTCGGCAAGTTGCACCTGGTCGCGGATCCGGGGGATCAGTGTCGCCCAGGGGACGGCAGTGTGGCGGAAGTCTTCCAGCACCTTGGCCAGGCTGGCCGTGAACAGACCCTGTTGTTCGTTCTCGTACGCGACACCGTGTCGCTGGCACGCGACCAACCGCACGACATCGGGATCGGGCAGTCGCGGTGCGGTGGCAGCCTGGAGCGCTCGTTCGACACCCGCTTCCACGGCTACGGTGGACCGCACGGACCTGATGCGCCACCGGCCGGGGTCACGGACCATGCCTCCGGAGTGGCAACAGTCCAGAATGCACGTCACGTTCGGGGTCGTCCGAGTGAGGCAGCGGAGCATCAGGGTGAGCTCCTCGGCCAGGTAGCCGCGAAAGTCGGAGGCGGTACTGTCCCGGTGATCGCTCGGCACCAGGTACTGCAGGTACGCGGGGCCGCCGGGAAGGCGCGCACGCAGGGCCGGGGGCACGGGGAGAAGAGCTCCGTGACCCGCGTAGTAGACGACGACCGCGTCACCCGGCTTCGTCTCACGGGCCAGCTTCGCCAGTGCCTCGACCATGCCGTGGTACGTCGTCTCGCCCTCCCGGCAGAGGCGCAGATCCGTGAAGCCACGGTCGGCCAGGAGGCGCTCCATGACCTCCACATCCTCGTTCACGCCCGTCAGGTCGTAGGTCTGGGCGCCGATCAGCAGGGCACGCATCGTCATGCCGGTTCCTCAACTCCCTTGTCTCTTGCGCTTGCTTTCCCGTGAAGCGTCGGCGGACCCCTCCGCACTGAACAGGTCACGCGGTTGTTCAGACGCCCACGTGTATGAAGGGCGCCCAGTGGAAGGGATGCACCCGGTCGGTGCCGGACACCAAGGGCCTAGGGCCGCTGTCGCGACTCCGTACGCGTGTTCCGGAGCGGTCCGTGACGAAGTCCGCGCGGTCGGCCAGGCGGGCATACTCCTCTTCTCGCTCGTCCTGAGAGAGTCGCCGGATGTCACGCTGTGCGCGAGCGAGCGCCGTACCGACCGGTGGATGGTCCGGGGACACCAGGTGCCGGTACATGTACGTGATCACGAGACATCCGGTGATGTCGTCGACCGGCCAGAGCGACACGACCGTATGGCGGGCGCCGCTGATGACGGCCGCGCGGGTGAGTCCGAGCACATCACCTCCTGCGGTCGCGGTGCCGCGTCCGGTGTCGCAGGCGGAGAGAACGAGGAGTTCGGGGGCGAGGTCCGGGCCCAAGAGGTCATCCATGCCCAGATGGTCCCGCCCGGCGAGCGCGAGACGGCTGAGATAGGGGGTCAGTTCCTGCACGTCCCCGTGAGTCGCCAGATGCAGGATGGCGCACCCCGCGGCCTGTTCCAGTACTCGCGCACGGTCGGCCGCCCGTCCAGTGACCACCCGGCTGCGGGGCAGCAGTCCCTGGAGGGTGGCGACCTCCGTCTCGGTGCCGGGCAGGCGCGCCAGGCCGCGTTCGGGCGCGGTGGCCGGTGCACCGACCAGCAGCGCCGTCGCCTCCGCCCAGTCGGGCGCAACCGACCGGTGACCGTGCCTGGTGAGCAGGGAAGCCGCCGGCAGGTAGGAGACGTCGTGCGTCACGCCGAGGACCGCACCGGCTCTGGGAAGGGCGTGGAACGGCACCAGGGAGAGGGGCGCGGGAGGGACGACCACGATCCTGCGGTAGCCGGACAGGAGCGGTGCGCAGAAACCGAGCAGCGCTTCGGAGAGAGCCCGCCCCGGGGCCGCCACCTCACCGCCCGAGGCGCATGCGGTGTGGAAACGGCGGGCCGTCGCCACCAGGTCGTCCGCCGACCGCTTGTGCCGTTCGGTGAGCAGGCCTTCGCGGGTCACCGCCCAGCTGAGGAGGTCTTGGTCGAGCAGGTGGTACTGGAGGAGCACGGTGTCCGGTGGCAGCGCAGCCCCCACTGCGGAGACGTCCGGGACCGCTCCGGGACTGCGCCGGGAGGCGAGCGCGCGGGGGGCGAGCCGGCGCACCTCGGTCTCCGCCGCGCTGAGGGCCCGTTCGGCTTCGAGGATGCGACGCCGTGGGAAACGTGCGTCGGCCGCCGCTCCTGCCGGCTCCGGGACCTGCGCCACGGCCACCGATCCGCCGCCGCGCAGGACAGCGGCCGTCTCCTCGAACCGAGCGGCCCAGCGGCTTTCCGCCTGGAGCCAGCCCCGTACCGCGCGTACCGCGGCGGGTTGTCCGGCGACGCTGTCGAGGGCTTGCACGGCGTCGAGGAAGCCGGAGCGGCTTCGTTCCGCGACGGTGAACGCGGTGGCCTCGCCGTCGGGCAGCTCCCATTGGGACAGCATCGCGGTGTGGTAGGCGCGAGCCACGACGGGGTCGTCGGCCGATGCCGCCCGCAGGGTGTCGCGTCCCAGCCTCAACCGGTGTTCCTCGTAGGCGGTGACCGCCTCGGTGGCCCGGTCGGCCGCGCGCCGTGGGTCACCGAGGGCGAGCGAGACCTCCGCCGCAACCGCGCTTCTCTCCCAGGGTTTGACCGGTTCCGTGCCGTCCGCTCGGACGCGCCGTTCTGCCTCGGCGGCACGCTCAGGCTGCCGCAGGCGCATCCGGAGCGCCGCCGATTGCAGTGGTGTGAGCAACCCGTGTGCCTCCAGTTCATCGGCTTCCGTCCGCGCCTGCGCGAGGCGGCCCGTCTCCACCAGGAGCGCACAGCGCGCGGGGGAAGGCGGACCCTGCCGGACGAGTGCCGACGCTTGCGCGACGGTCCGCTCCGCCTCGGCCGGCAGACCTGCCGACCTGTGCCGACGCAGCCGGTAGAGCGTCTCGGCGGCGTCCGCTGACCGCAATCCGCCGCGCAACCCCTCCAAAGAGCTGTGCAAGGCGTCGGCCACGGGCAGCAGTCCCTCCTGCCCGCCCAGCAGACGCACGCCGAGATCGATCACGCTCGCGAGGCGGGGCCGTGCGGCAGCGACCAGGTCCGGATCGCCCAACCCCACCGCCTCGCCGAAGAACAGTTCGGCCGTGCTCGCGGCGGCCAGCCACGCGTTGACCATCGAAGCCGTGACCCGTCGGTTCGCGGCGTCCGGACCCGCCGCGCCCCCGCCCGCGGCCTCCCGCTCCTCGCTCTGGATCCGCCGCATCCGCGTGTCCAGTTCCATACCGGCGACTACCAGTGAGGCCAGCCGGTGGCGGGCCTCGCGGTAAGCCTCCAGGGAACCCGTCACCGCGCGGGGCGTACCGCGACCGTCGTCCGTCACCGGTCGTTCCCCGCGTCCGCCGGTGAGTCCCGCCGCTCCGTGAGCCGCTGCGCCAGGTCGTCCGCTTCCCTTCCTCGCAGGATGTGCCCCTGCCGGGTCCAGTCGCCGGCCCTCTCGGCGACGAGGTGGGCCATGCCCCGAAGCCATGAGCCGCTGCCCACAGTGGACGCCCAGCGGCGGACCGTGTCCACGTCGTGAACGGGCAGGGGCCGGCCGTCTTCAACGGCGTCCAGCATGCGGTGCACCCTGAGCAGCGCCACGTACGCCCCGTCACCGGCCACCGCGGCCAGTGACAGGGCCTGGTCGACATATGCGGTGCGATCCTTCGGCTTCCGGGACAGCCGGGCGACGTGCGCCAGACGTAGCGCGGCGGCCGCCCGGCCCCGCGCGGCGCCACTTCTGCGGAACAGCACGTCCGCCCTGGCGTAGTGCTTCGCGGCGCGTTTGAGCGCCTTTCCTCCCGCGGGGACGACGAGACAGCGCTCCGGCGCGCCGGCCACCTCAAGCTCCGCATCCCCCGCCATCAGCTCCGCCATCCCGGCGAGGGCCGGGCTCGCGGGGACGAGTCGCAGCGCTTCCCGGCGTTTCATCTCGCCCTGACGGCGATGCCCCGCTCGGTCTCGTATCTCAGCCGCAATCAGCAGATGGTAGGCGGCCACGGCCGCGAGACCACCCTCGGCGATCTCCTGCGGCACCTCATCGAACCACCGCACGGCCTCCTGCGTCTCTTCGGCCCCGCCCACCGCTGCCACCACAGCGGCGGACTGGGCGCCGATGACGTCACCGCTGCCCAGGATGGCCCGGGCCGAGAGCACGTCGGGGAGGTAGCGGCCCGCCAGAAAGGCGGGGAGCCGCAACCCGGGATCCTTGGCGAGGATGGTCAGACGGGCGTGCGTTCCGTCCATGGCCTGGAACAGTGCCGATTCGTCCTGCGGCGGCAGGGCCCAGCCGACATGGCCTCCAGGGCTCCAGTTGACGTCCATGGCGACCGCTGCCGTCCGCAGGGTGCGTGTGACCAGGTCGTCATATGTCTCCTCCGGTACGGGATCACCCAGCACGGCCAGGGCCCGCCTGGGCTCACCGGCGGCGAGGGCGGCCCCGGCCGTCAGCCAGCCGCGTACCGGCATGGCCCAGCCGGCCGGCCTGACGGCCGCGGGGTCGACACCCCGCGCTTCGATCATCAGGAGGTGGGCGAGCAGGCGGATGCCGTCCGCCGTGTGGCGGCCCTCGTAGGTCACTTGAGCTTCCTGATGACGAGAACGACCAGGACGCTCAGCACGATCAGCCCCGCGGTTCTGGCCGCTCGTCGGGGCCAGTTGGGTCCGGCGTGTGGTGTTCCACCTCGAGCAACTGGCCCAGAACCGACAGGAACTTGTCCACGGCCTTCTCCACGAGGGGTTCCCACCCTTTCCCCTTGCCGACCAGCGCGCAGGCGGAGGGATCGGAGGACAGCGGACAGAAACTCTGTTGCGAGCCGACGGGCACCCGATGGGCGACGGCCCTCAAGGGCCGTCAGATTACTCCCTTCCAGCGGGGCCGGATCCGCGTCCGGGTCCGGTTTCGCGTGATACGGGGCCAGTTCAGCGACCTGCATGCGTACGCCGGTCGCCGGGGCACTGAACGCCCGGGAACGGCTGACCGGACGGTTGGTCGTGTCGGCCACGAAGAACTCCCGCACCTCCGCTCCGCACCTGCGGTGGACTTCGGCGAAGAGCTCCTGGGTGGCGAGTGACTTCGCGGGTGTCCGGCAGACGATCCCTTCGACCACGGGGGTGCGTCGCGGCCCGTTCATCGCGTACTCGCCGTCCAGACCGACATCGGCCGCCTTGAGGTGGACGACTCGGTACAGCAGCCACAGGGGTCCGGACCCCTGTCCGCGGTACTCACGCCAGTAGACGGCGGTTTCGTCGACGTCTCCGCCTGTTGCGTCGTGGAGCAGGGAGTACCTGCCCTCGTCCACGAGGAAGTCCGGGGCCACGACCACCCGGAAGCCCGTCTTGACCGAGCGTGTGAGAGCGAACGGCCAGACTCCCGCGGATGAGGTGTTCATACCATCGTCCACGACGATTCCCCCTCTATGAACCGAGAACCCGGATGCTCGGCCTCGAATTCGGCCAGCTTGGCGTGGAACAGCGCCACCAGTCCGTTCAGCGCCTCCTTCTCGGACGTGGCGGCCAGCATGCGGTTCCGCAACTGCGCGGCGTCCTGCTCGACGCGGTCTCCGTACGCCTTGACCCGTGTCTCCACGTAGCTGACGAACGCGTCGGCCATCTGGTCCCGCACCAGCCGCATCACGGGCGACCGTGCCGGCGACGTCCGCAGGTACGCCCGGATCAGCGGCATCCTGTCGCTGACCATGCGCACCCATGTGAGCCGCTGGTTGCGCTGTGCAAGCAACTGCTTAGCTGGGGAGGCCTGTTGGACCATCCTTTTCGCTTCGGCTTCGAAGAGGTCTACCAGCACGGCCATGAAGGGGACCTCGACATGCAACGGGGCCGGGAAGCCCCCCTTCTTGAGCATCTCCTGACCGTCGGGCCCGAGAACGGCGAAGTCCAGTCCCACGGAACTCACCGGAATGAAGCGGACTCCTTTGGTACCGTGCGGGTTGCGCAGCTGTGACTCCACTCCGTCCTTGAAGTCCGGATGCTGCAGGAGACGGTCCGTGACCTCCTGCACCGTGTGTCCCGCCGCCGCGAGCACATCCCACTTGGTGATCACGAAGTGCACGATGGCCCGGCTCTTCAGCATGAGGTTGAAGATGGGGACGAGATCATCCACCAGTTGGTGGTCCCCGTCGAAGAACCGCAGGACGTTGACGCCGTCCAGCAGCACGAGGAGGAATTCCGATTCCTCGATCCGGCTGATGACGCGGTCGGTCGCCTCCACCTGCCCGTCCGGCTCGGTGAGGACCTCACCGGAGTAGTCCAGGTACCTGAGGGAGAAGGGGCTGAAGGTCTCGTTCCGTGCGGTACGGACCGAACAGGTGAACTCCCACTCGGAGATGTCGCCCCGCCGGGTGGGGTCCGGCCATCCGCCGGGCTTCGAAATCTGCTGGTAGACCTTGTTCAACCTGGTCGACTGCTCGGGTGACAGCTGGACGTAGAAGCCCGTGTCGTGTCGCAGGATGGCAAGTCTGCGGAACAGACTGGCGAGAAAGACGGTCTTGCCGGACATGGACGGTCCGAGCACGGTGACGGGAATGGCTGGCATGCGGCGCCTCGCACTGGCTTGGGGTGATGGACTTGCTTGACGCACGAGCGAGTACGGCGAACCGCGCGCAGGCTCCCCGTTCCCCTGCCTGTAGTAGAGCGCTTTGGTGGGCATGCGAACCGGTCCCAGTGCAGGTTCGGAAGAACACCTTGTACAAAAACGTTCCGGCCAGAATCGCCCGGCGGAAACACCGTCCGCCGGGCTCTTCGGTCAGTGATCCGCTGCGATCCTGCGCAGGGCGGGAAGCGAGTGAACAGTGAGACGGCAGCGTCCGTAGCTGACGACCTTCGCGGTCCTCAGCTCCTGCAGCGCATGCTGTACGCGCCGCTCGCGCGCCCCGATGAGCTCGCCCCACTCCGCATGGGTAAGGCCAGGCCTGACCGACAGCCCATCCGGCGTCCGGGCCCCGTACTGCTCCGTCAGGTCCAGCACGGCGCTGGACAGGCGAGCGATGACGGGGCCGCGCGTGAACTGGATACGGCGGCGAACCGCCGTACGGCTGCGATGCGCAAGGCTCCGGCTGATCGCCAGGCCGGCAGCCTGGTACCGCGCCATCCATGCCAGCCACTCGTCCTGCGAGATCCGCCGGACGGACATCCTCTCGGCCGCTGTGGCCGTGGCCGACCGTGGCTCGCTGTCGAACGCCGCGGTCTCCCCCATGACGTCACCGCCCGCGCGAATGTCCACCAGCACGGCCGCGTGCCGGCTGTCGGTCGTGGTGACCTTGGCGAACCCGTTCAGCAGCACCAGAACGAACGTGTCCGTGCCACCTGCCAGCAGCATGATCTCGCCGGCCTCGTAGGTGCGTGGGGTACCGGCCCGCATCAGGGCCGACCGTGCGCGATCGGCAGGGGCGGCCTCCGTCCCGGTCGCGCCGTTCAGCTCCCACAAGAGGCTCCCCCGCGGGTAGGCACTCCAGGGCGGACACATCGTCGGCCCGTCTTCCCTGCCCGACTCCTCCGCACTCAACACGCCGGCCCCCTCCCGCATGTCCAACTTCCACGAGACATGGTCAGGTAAAGGCACATTCACGACAAGCCGCTGATCTACTGATCAGATGGGAACATGAGTGCATCGCCGGCCTCGGTCGTCCCACAGCGGGGTCGTTGCTACCGGAGCGGCGCGCCGCGCCGTCAGGCTGCCGGTAGTTCTGGAGTCGGCAGTCGGCCTGCACGTACTGCGTCGACCAGGGCTTGGTAGTCGCGTTCGTTCTGGTCGGCATAGGCTTCGGCGAAGGTGACCAGCGCCCGGTCGAAGGTTTCACTGCGGCCCAGGTAGGCAGCGATCGCGATCCGGTCGCCCGACCGCGCGTGCGCACGGGCCAGGGTGATGCCGCACACCTCGCCGAACATCTTCAACTGCCCGGGCGACATCGTCTCCGGCATGGCGATCCCCTTCCAGTCGCGGAGCTGGCGGATGTAGAAGTCGCGCTGCAGGCCGTCGATCCCCTCCAGCCTCTCCCAGCCGAGGAAGATGTCGCTCGCCGCCTGCATCAACCGCTGTCCCGCAACCACCCGCTCGCCCTGGTTGCGGTACCGGCTCGCACCGACATGGGCGGCGAGCACGGAGGTGTCGGCCTCCTTGGCCTGCAGGAAGAGCGGGTCCCTGCCGTCGCGGCCGAGCAGCAGCAGGATCCAGCAGCGGGTACCGACGCTGCCGACGCCGACCACTTTGCGGGCCATGTCCACCAGCCGGTAGTCCTCCAGGAGCGCCCGCCGGTCGCTCGCCATCGTCTTGCCGTAGCGAGCGAGCAGCCGGCGCAAGCGGTCCTCGAGCGCACCGCGCTCGACCTCCGGCAGGAGGTCTGCGACCGGCACCAGAAGCGGGGGATCCGCCACGATCCTCGTCTGGCCCTCGACCCGTTCCGTGAGCTTCTCGAAGACCTGCAAGGCGTCACGCGTACGGGCCTTCGCCAGCGCACTGGTCAGCTTCTTGCGCCCGCTCTCGTCGAGCTGACCGGCGGTCAGGGCCTCCAGGCGGTCCGCGTCGATCTTCGCGTACCAGACCTCGAGGTTGCCCATACCGGCGAAACCGCGCATCGCCTCGCGGTACGAGCGCACGCCGGAACTGACGATGCGCGCGCGCTCGGCGTCGTCGAAGCCGTTCGCCCGGCCGGCGATGACGAGGCTCGCCGACAGCCGTTTGACATCCCACTCCCAGGGACCGGGCAGCGTCTCGTCGAAATCGTTGATGTCGAACATCAACCGCCGCTCCGGAGAGGCCAGCAGCCGGAAGTTCAGCAGGTGCGCGTCCCCGCACAGCTGGGCCGTGATCCCCGAGTCCGGGGTACGGGCCAGGTCGGACGCCATGATCGCGGCGGCTCCCCGGTAGAACCGGAAGGGAGACTCCGACATCCTGCTGTAGCGGATCGGGACCAGCTCGGTCACCCGCGCCGAGGACTGCCCTTCCAGGATCGCCAGTGGATCGGGCCTGTCCGGAGAAGGCCGGTACACGGCGTGCTGCGAGCGCGGCGAGCGGCGCCGGGCCTCCCTGCCGTGGGTCGCGCGTTCCTCAGGGCTGCTGTGGGGCACTGCGCGCATCGCAGTGGTCGAGGTGTGGGACATCGATGCACTCCTGCCTGGCCGTGCGGTTTCCCCAGGCGGGACACGCAGAAGGCACGGCGCCCAGCCGTCCCGCCCGAGCGTGGCACCAGGACCACGGCAGTGCAGGTCCATGATCGCTGGTATGCCCTCGCTCCCACCCTAGGACCTCGCCGGGGGCTGCGCACGGGGGCGCAGGCGCGGACCGATCCGTCACCGCGGCGCGGCACGACGACCCGGAATCACGTGCCCTGCGCCTACGGGGAGAGCTGGAAAGCGGGCCGTACCCCACCGGCCTAAAATGGGCCGATAGGAACATAGGCAGGCAAACAGGGCATGTCCGACGGCTCCGAGGGCCCCTCCAGGGCCCTTCGGCCGACCCGGGAGGCATGATGACCGGATCCCCCGGCACGGCACCGCAGCACACGCAGAGCGATCCCGAGGACTTCCTCAAGCAGCTCGGAGGCTCGTGGCACTGGGCGCTCGGCTTCGCCCTCGCGACACTGATCCCGGGCATCCTGGTACTCGTATGGCCCGACGAGACGCTGCACATCCTGGCCGTCATCATCGGGCTCCAGCTCCTGGTGGCAGGTGGCTTCCGTTTCGTCACGGCCTTCTCGCACAGCAGTGACGGGGGCGGCAGCAGACTGGCGGGCGTCCTGATCGCCATGCTGGCGTTCCTGGCGGGCGTCCTCGTTCTCCGGCATCCGATGCAGACGATCGGCGCGCTGTCCCTGATCGTCGGGGTGTTCTGGCTGCTGACCGGCGTCCTCACGGCGTACGTCGCGATCGCCGACCGCGCGCTCGTGAACCGCGGCCTGCTCTTCGCCCTGGGCGCCCTCGGCACCGTCGCCGGAATCGTCGTGCTCTGCTTCCCGGTGGACTCCGCTGTCGCCCTGACCCGACTGCTGGGACTGTGGCTCGTCCTGCTCGGCGTATTCGAAGTGGTCATGGCCTTGGCCCTGCGCTCCGCCACCCGCCGGATCACGCCCACGCCTTTCGGGGTGAACGCCGAGCCTTGACGGGCCCGCACCCCCGACACGAGCCGGTTTCCCGCACGCGTGGTGACGGCCATCTGCTGGACGGCGTTCCTCGGCAGGACTGGCGCGAATCGGTGGCACCGCGCGTCCATTGCGCCGAAATGCCCCTTCAGCTGGGTGATCACCTGAAGTTCGGGGTAGCCACCCAGCATGATCACTTTTGGGGTCGAGGAGGAGTACCTGCTGGTCGACCCGGAGACGCTCTTTCCCACTCCGCTCGTGCAGGAAGTGCGCGCGACGGCCCGTTTGGCACCCCTCTCGGATGAGCGAGAAATCCAGGACGAGCTGCTGCAGGCGCAGATCGAGGTCGCCACCCCCGTGTGCACGGCCCTGGAGGAAGCGGGGGGCCACCTCCTGCGCCTGCGCCACGCGGTCGCCTCTGCCGCCCAGGCGAACGGCTGCCGGATCGCGGTGTCCGCCACCGCGCCGGTCAGGGGCGTCTCCCCGGTACCCGTCACCAGCACGGCGAGGTACCGGAGGATGCGGGGAGAGGCCCGGTTGCTGGTCGATGAGCAGCTGATCTGCGGGATGCACGTCCATGTCGGGGTTCCCGACCGCGAGACGGGAGTGGCCGTACTGAACCGGCTGCGGGTCTGGCTTCCGACGCTGCTGGCGATGTCCGCGAACGGGCCCCTGTGGGACGGGCGGGACACCGGCTTTGCCAGCTGGCGCACGATCATCTTCGGCCGCTGGCCGGTCAGCGGCCCGCCACCGTACTTCGCGGGGCTCGCGGACTACGAGGCACGGGCCGATGCGCTGCTGGAATCGGGGCTGATCCCCGACAGGGGCCAGATGTACTGGCAGGCCCGGCTCTCCGAGCGGTACCCGACCGTCGAGGTGCGCTGCTGTGACGTACAGCTCGAGGCGGACGACGCCATCATGCTCGCCGGAGTCGTCCGCGGACTCGCCGCCACCGCGATCGCCGAGGAGAAGGCCGGAGCCGCTCCCGCGCAGTGCCGGCCGGAGCTCCTGCAGGCCGCTACATGGCATGCGGCCCGGCACGGGATGAGCAGCACGCTGATGGACCCGGGCGGCCGGCTGAGGAGCAGCGGGGACGTGCTGGGGATACTGCTGCGGCACATCGGCCCCGCCCTCGAGGAGAACGGTGACCACCGCGAGGTGACCTCACTCGTGCATCGTCTCCTCCAGCAGGGTACGTCGGCCGACCGCCAGTGCCGTGCCCTGGCCGAGGCCGGCCTTCCGGGCGTCGCGGCCCTGCTCACCGCCGGTTCCGCGACCTCGTGAGGTGCGGCGGGGCCCAGACCGCCCGGTCCTGTCGTGACGTGCGGAGCACGGCAGGCCGGCGGTCTTCAGGCGCGGCGCGTGGCGGGGCGGGCCGACTACGTGGCCGGGCGGGCTGACTATGCGAGGGCGGACAAGGCGCCGGCGACGGCGAAGCCCAGGGCGGTCATCAGGCCGGTGGCCTGGCCGCCCCGCTTGTACGCCTCGGGGACCATCGAGGTGGTGAGCATCGCCAGCACCGATCCGGCGGCGAACGCCTCCGCGTAGCGTCCGTCGGCTTCGGGCAACAGCTGCAGAATGCCGTATCCGGCCGCGGCGCTCACTGCGGCCACCGCGACGATGGACCACCAGATCCGGTAGGCCTGGCCAGGCGTTCGTCCGGAGGCGAGCATGCCCGACGTCGCGCCGAGGCTCTCGGGCATGTTGGAGATGAAGACGGCAGCCAGGAAAGCGATGCTGACGTGCCCGCCGGCTGCAACTCCCATGCCCAGGACAAGCGATTCCGGGATTCCGTCGAGCAGTGCGCCGACGACGATCGACCGATCTGCGGATCCCCCGGAAGAGGCCGAGGCAGCCCGGTCGACGAAGAAGAAGACCAGAGCTCCCCCAGCCAGCGCGATGAAGGCCCACACGCTGGGTTCGTTGCCGTGGGGAACCAGTTCGTAGGCCACCGCCGCGATCAGCGCGCCGGACCCGAAACCCATCACCAGTCCGACCTTGCCCTCGGGCGGCCTGCGGTGAACCGCCACCCACGCCCCGATGACCAGGGAAACGGCGCCCGCCGCTCCCCACAGTGCTGCGATCAGTACGTCCACGACCACCTTCGATCATTCGTGCAGCGAGGCTGTCGTCACGGTGCACCGGCCGTCTGGGGCCCTCTCCGTCTACGGCCCGTTCCCGATGATCCGTCCAGCCGGCGTTCCTCGCCGCTGGAGGAGAGGGCTGTGGCACGGCGTGCCCTGGCAGCAGGTGCAATGCTGGAAAGCAGTGGAGGGCCGGCGGGCCCGCCCCATCAGCAAAGGAGAATGACGTGGCTGGTCTTCTTCGAGGAATCGCACGCACCGCGGTCGTCGCCGGTACGGCGACGGCGGTCTCCAACCGCGTTTCGCGGCGCCAGGCGGGCCGGTGGGCCGAGCAGGACGACCAGACCCACGCGCAGCCATACGCAGAACCTCCGCAGCCGTACGCCCCGCCCGCCCCCGCGGGTGCTCCGTCCATCGCGGACGACATGAGCAGCAAGATCGATCAGCTCAAGGAACTGGGAGCGTTGAAGGACCAGGGAATCCTGACCGAGGCGGAGTTCGCGCAGCAGAAGAGCAGGCTCCTCGGCACCTGACCGTCCGGTGCCGGCCGACCGTGAGCGAACAGGGGTGGGGGCGGGGAGGCGGGAGGGAAACCCCGCCCGCTCACTGCGGCGGCCGACCGTTGTCGGACGCTTCTTCCGCGTCGAGGGAGGCCAGTAGGGCCTGCACGGGGATGCGGCCACTTGCCACCATCTGCGCACCGCTGCGCCGCAGGGCCCGGGCGAAGGGGGCGGCCCACCGGTTCTCGTAGACCAGGATCGCGGCCGCGTTGCCGGGCTGGAGGGCGTTGCCCGCTTCGTCGAGGTCGTCCTGGCCGAGCAGTTCGGATGAGGCGCCTTCGAATACGGACAGGCCGAAAGATCCTGCTTCATCGTCGAGGCCCGTCAGTTGCGGCTCTGTTGTCGTTGCAGCATTCGGCGCGGGGCCCCGTACCTGCGCACCCCGGCGACGGCGTTCGGTGCCGGGGTCAGCCGGTGAGCTGGTAGAGGCTCCGTCCGACGAGCCACAGTCCCAGGAGAAGGCAGGTGACGACGATCGCCGGGTCCTTGTGGCGTTCCAGCCATCCCCGCAGGCCGAGCAGGGCGAGTTGGGCCTTCTCGGGCGAGAACGCCATGTACAGCTCCATGGCCAGCAGGGTGGAGGTGGCCAGGATGCAGAAAGCCATGAGGGCCAGGAAGGACTCGGCGTGGGAGAGGTCGGCCTGGACGACGGTGGCGGCAGCGGCGCCGACCATCCCCCAGGGCTGGAGGAGCACGGCGAGGGCCGCCGCGGACCATCCGGTGGCGTCGTCCATCCGGGAGGTCATGGACGAGCCGGACGCCGTAGTCCGCTTCGGTTCAGAGGACTCCGCGGCTGTTGCCGTACGGCGGCCGCGGCCGCGGCGGCGCCGGTGTTCGCTGTACACGATCAGGCCGATGCCCAACACCAGCGTGGCCACGAGGGCCGCGATCGACGGGGGTGAGCGGGGCGGGGGTGGCTGCCCGCCGGTGAGCACGAGAACGACCGCCATCACGACGACGAGGCACGCCAGCCAGGCAAGGATGAACGCCAGGCCCTTCCGCACCCCGCGGGGTGCGGACACCACCAGCACGAAGGCCATGATGGGCAGCGGGAACAACGTGACCGCCAATCCGATGACGAGCAGGTCAAGCACCATGGCAGCGCACACCGTCCCCGCGCTGTTCCCCGGACGGCAGATCCTGGTCGAGTTCGCTGTCGAGAGCGAGGGCGGCGGTGATGAGGGAGAGGTGGGTGAAGGCCTGGGGGAAGTTGCCGAGCTGTTCGCCGGTGAGGCCGATCTCTTCGGCGAAGAGCCCGACGTGGTTGGCGTAGGTGAGCATCTTGTCGAAGGAGTAGCGGGCCTGGTGGAGGCGGCCGGCCCGGGCGAGGGCGTAGACGTACAGGAAGGTACACAGGGAGAAGGTGCCCTCCGAGCCCTCCAGACCGTCGGGCGACGCCTCCGGGTCGTAGCGGTAGACGAGGCTGTCGGAGACGAGTTCGCCGTCCATGGCGTCGAGGGTGGACAGCCAGCGCGGATCCCTGGGGGTGATGAAGCCGACCAGGGGCATGAGCAGCAGGGATGCGTCGAGGACGGTGTTGTCGTACTCCTGGACGAACGCCTGGCGCTGTGCGCTCCAACCGAGAGTCATGACCTGCTCGAGGATGGCATTGCGTGCGGCGGTCCAGCCGTCCAGGTCGGCCGGGCGGGCGGTCGCGGTGGCCTGGCGGATGCCGCGGTCGAGGGCGACCCAGCACATGAGGCGGCTGTAGGTGAAGTCCTTCCGTCCGCCGCGGGTTTCCCAGATGCCCTCGTCGGGGCGGTCCCAGTTCTCGCACAGCCAGTCCAGCAGGGCGGCGCAGCGCTGCCAGTCGTCGTAGCCGACGACATGGCCGGCCTGGCCGCTCTGGGCGAGGCCGTAGACGGCCTCGCCATAGATGTCCATCTGCAGTTGGCCCGCGGCGCCGTTGCCCGACCGCACCGGTGCGGAGGCCCGCCACCCTTCCCAGTGGTCGAGGACCTCCTCGGTCAGGTACGGGTCGCCGTCGACGCGGTACATGATCTGCAGGGGTTCGCCGTTGGGAGCGCCCCCGTCCCTCAGCCGCCGCAGGAGCCAGCCGCGGAAGGCGTCGGCTTCTTCGGTGAAGCCGAGGTCGCGCATGGCGCGCACCGACAGGGAGGCGTCCCGGACCCAGGTGTAGCGGTAGTCCCAGTTGCGCTCCCCGCCTTCCTGCTCGGGCAGGCCCATGGTGGCGGCGGCGATCGGCGCGCCGGTCGGTGCGTACGTCATCAGCTTGATGGTGATCGCGGAGCGGTTGACCATCTGCTGCCAGCGGCCGTGGTAGGTGCAGTGTGCGATCCAGCCGTGCCAGAAGTCCCGCACGGCGTTGAACTCTTCCAGCACGTCACCCGTGCTCACCGGTGTCGGGGGCGCGCTGCCCGCGTCGCAGACCGTGAGGACGACGGCCGCACGTTCACCCTCGGTCAGGGTCACGGCCGCGCGCACGTCCGTCTCGTCGGCCTCCAGGATCACTGGACCCACGGCTTGCAGGTGTGCGCTGATGCCGGGTCCGGTGAAGCCGGCGGTGGCTCCGTCCAACGTCAGGTCGTGCGGTTCCCGGCCGTAGTCGAAGCGGGGGCGGCACTCCAGGCTGAAGCGTGCGGTGCCGCGTACACCGCGCATGACCCGCACCACTTGATGCCGGTCGGTGACCGTGTGCGGATCGCGGACCGGCATGAAGTCGACGACCTCGCCGACGCCTTCGGGGGTGAGGAAACGCGTGATGAGGACGGCGGTGTCGGCCAAGTAGAGCTGGCGGGTGACGACATCGGCGTGACTCGGCGGTTCCTCGTGGGAGGTGAGAGGTGCCTCGGCGGTAATGGCGAAGTAGCCGCCGCGACTGTCGTCGAGCAGGGCGGCGAAGACGCTGGGCGAGTCGAAGCGGGGTGAGCAGAACCAGTTGAGTACGCCCTCGGACGAGACGAGGGCGCAGGTCTGCAGGTCCCCGATCAGACCGTGCTCGGCGATCGGCGGGTAGGGACGCATCGGCCCTCCTGGTCAGCCGGCTCTCAGGGAGTGAGGATCTTCGCCTTGGCCTGCTCGTATTCGGCTGCCGTGATGTCTCCGCGGTTCTTGAGCTCGGCAAGCTGCGACAGTGCCTCGGCTTGGTTGGTGGTCCCGGCGCTCTCGCGCACGTAGGAGCGGAAGGCCTGCTCCTGCCGGTGGGCCCGCCTGAGCTCACGTTCGCCCATCCCGCGTCCCCGGGCGATCAGATAGACGAATACCCCCAGGTAGGGCAACACGATCACGAAGAAGGTCCAGAGTGCCTTGCCCCAGCCGTTCATCTCGTCGTCCCGGAAGATGTCGCCGATGACGCGGAACAGCAGCATGAACCAGAGCACCCAGAGAAAGCACAGCATCATGGTCCAGAACATGTTCAGCAGGGGAAAGTCGTAGTCCTCTGCCAGGTTGAGCATCGGGTTCTGCATGGCCCGTCTCCTGTTTGGTTGTGGTGGGCCCGACGGGCCCTGCAACCGCCCGCGAATGAGCGGCCGTGATGCGGGAGCTGGAGCGAAGTCATCCGGAGCGGTGACTCGATGCCGGATCCCGGCGCATGAGGTGGAAGCCCGGGATGCGCCGTTGTGCGTGAACATCCAGCGACCGTGCCGGAGCGGGTGGCAGTTCGGCCGCTGCGTCTCTCATCCGTGCCGGGGTGTCGTTGTCCTCCGTGTACCGGGCGCCCCCGGGATGGATCGCCGTGCTCCCCGACCGGTCCACGGGCAGCGACGCGTGATCTCATCCGGCCATCTCATTCTCAGCTCCCTTCCCGTGGAGCGCCACGCGGGGAGACCGGGCGACCATCGATCCGAACGCACCTGAGCCGCGCGTCAGGCCCCCGCAGCCCGCTCCCGCCGACTCCGGCAACCATTTCCGATTTCCCGACGAGCACGGCAACCCTTTCGACCCCCGGCGGCAACCCCACACCGATCGCCCCCTCTTCACGGAACGGAAACCGCCCATGACTTCCACCCGCCGCACGGCCCGTCATCGCAGACCGCAAAGGGTCCTGGCCATCGGTGTGCCGCTGGCACTGGCCGCTTCCGGAGTGGTGGTGTACGGGTCCGCGTTCGGACTGGGTGAGAGGGCCGCAGCGGCGGCGCCCTCGGCCTGGGCGACTGCTGCCGCCGACGGGTTCGCCTCGGTCAATGCTCTCGGACAGAACGGTACGTACGGCGGTCGGGAGGGCAGGACCGTCACCGTCAGGTCGCTCGCCGACCTCGAGAAGTACGCCACTGCCCCGGAGCCGTACGTCATCGTCGTCGCCGGCACGATCCCCATGGACCCCGTCGGCAAGGAGGTCAAGGTCGCTTCGAACAAGACGATCATCGGCTCCGGCACCCTGGGGCACATCGTCGGCGGCGGCTTCTTCCTCGGTCAGGGCGTTCACAACGTGATCATCCGGAACCTGACGATCAGGGACTCGTACCAGGGCGTGTGGAACGACAAGGAGCACGACTTCGACGCCATCCAGATGGACGGCGCCCACCATGTGTGGATCGACCACAACGACCTGCGGCACCCCGCCGACGGACTGATCGACGTCCGCAAGGACAGCACGTACGTAACGGTGTCCTGGAACAGGCTGAGCAACGCCAACAAGGCCTTCGGCATCGGGTGGACCGAGAATCTCGTCACCGACATCACGATCCATCACAACTGGATCCGCGAGACCGAGCAGCGCAACCCGTCCACGGACAACGCCGCCCACGCACACCTCTACAACAACTTCATGGAAGACACCCCTCGCACGTCCATCACGTCCTCCTACGGCAACTACGCACGCGGCAGGACGCGGATGCTGTTGGAGAACTCCTACTTCCAGGGCATGGCCAACCCCGTGATCAGGGACGCCACTGCCACCCTCGTCCAGCGCGGCAACGTCTTCTCCGGCACGAGCGGACGCAACGAGAGCGGCGGCGGTACGGCCTTCGACCCGAAGACGTACTACGGCTACACCCTGGATGCCGCCGCCAAGGTTCCGGCGCTGGTGAAGTCCGGAGCCGGCCCGAGGAGTTCCCTGGGTACGGCGGCCTCGACCACCGCTGCCGCCACCAGGACCCTCACCGTCGCCAAGGACGGCACCGGCCAGTACAAGACGGTCCAGGCCGCGGTGGACGCCGTACCCGCCGGCAATCCCTCCCGCGTGGTCATCTCGGTCAAGCCGGGTTCGTACCGAGAGACGGTGAACGTTCCGGCGAACAAGCCGCACGTCACCATCCAGGGTTCGGGCGCGAGCCGCAAGGACACGGTGGTCGTGTACGGCAACGCGGCGGGCATGCGGAGGCCGGACGGTTCGGGCACGTACGGCACTCCGGGCAGCGCCACGGTCGCCATCCGGTCGGACGACTCCCGGCTCCGCAACCTCACCGTCTCCAACGACTTCGACGAGGCCTCGAACCAGTCCCTGGACGGCCACCAGGCAGTCGCCCTGCTCACGACCGCGGACAAGATCGTGCTGGACGGCGTCATCGTCACCGGTGACCAGGACACCCTGGAGCTGGAGACGGCGGCGAAGGACGAGCCCGGCCGCGTCTACGTCACCAACTCCTACATCATCGGCAACGTCGACTTCATCTTCGGCCGTGCCACCGCGGTGATCGACCAGTCGGTCATCACCCTCAAGAAGCGCTGGAACGGCACCTCGGCCGGATACATCACCGCCCCGAGCACCCCGGCGGGCCGCAACGGCATCCTCATCAACCGCTCCACGGTCAACGGTGACGTGGCCGCGGCCTCCTTCCATCTCGGCCGGAACTGGCACCCCGGCGGCGACAAGACCGTCGACCCGCAGGCCACCGTCCGCAACTCCACCCTCAGCGCCGCGATCAAGCCCACTCCCTGGACCGACATGGGCGGCTTCCCCTGGAAGGACGACCGCTTCGCCGAGTACATGAACGCCGGTCCGGGTGCCGGTGCCAAGAGCACTGACCGGCCGCACCTGACCGACCCCCAGGCCGCGTCCCAGGAGGTCTCGGACTGGCTGGGTGGCTGGACCCCGTAGACCGGTGGGAGAAGGGGGCCCGGGAGATGTGTCATCACGTGACTCCCGGGGCCCCTCCCTCAGCCCGTTGCGGCCGCCGCCGGGCGGAACGTTCCGGTGACGGTGTGCGGCTGCCCCGTCGTCGTCGTGGCCGTCGCGGTGTAGGCATCGCCGGTCGCGGCGCGCGAGCCCGGGGCATGGTTGTACTGGACGGCGAAGACGTGCTGTCCCACGGGCACGGTTCGACCCGGCTTGAGGGTCCACCGGTAGGTGAGGGTGCCGCCCTCGTCGGTGGTGGTGAGCGTGAAATCGCCCTCGGGCAGGGTCCGCCAGGCGCCGGTGGACGCCACGCCGCCCGTCTGGGCTATGCGGACCTCCAGCGTGAGCGCATCCAGGGGCGCACCGGTCTGGAGGGTGATGTTGCTCTGGGACCAGTAGGCGTTGAGGTGGGGGTCGACGGCGCCGTCGGAGCGGAGCGGCCCGTCCTGGGTGCGGGCTGGTGCGGACGGGGTGGAAGGAGTGGGGGCACCGTCTGCCGTGGGCGGGGGCGGCGGGGCAACGGGGGTCGTGGCGGCTGCTCGTCCGGGGTCGTTCGTATGGACGACGGTGGCGATCGTGTATCCGCCCGCCACGAGCGCTGCCGTCGTGGCGAGGGCGGCGAGGGTGACCCGGGGCCAGGACAGGGGCCCGGCCGCACGGCGGTCGGGACGGGTGGTGCGGGACATGCCGTGCCGGACCCGCTCCAGCATCCCGTCCCTGTCGGGCGCGTGAGCCGCCGCCGCATCCTGGAGCCGGCGCTTCAGGTCCTCCATCAGTTCCTCGTTCCGGTCAGCTCTTCGGCGGCCTGCGCACCGAGGAGGCGCTGCAGTTCGGCCATGGCCTTGGAGGTCTGGCTCTTCACCGTACCGACGGATGTCCCGAGGGCGAGGGCGGTGTCCTTCTCCGACAGGTCCAGTGCGTGGCGCAGCACGACGCACGCGCGTTTACGGAACGGCAGACGCGCCAGCGCGCGGCGCACGTCCACGACCGCATCCACGTCGGGGTGCTGTGCGCGGGCCGGGAGGGCCGTCCAGAAGAGGTGAATGCGACGCCGTTCGCGGGTGAGAGCGCGGATGCGGGCACGGGCCATGTTGGTGACCACACCGCGGGCGTAGGCCACCGGGTGGTCGGCGCGCTGGACGCGGTCCCAGCGGTGCCAGAGCGCCACGAAGGCGTCGGCGGCCAGGTCGTCGGCGGTCTCCGCCTCACCGGTGAGCAGGTGGGCGAGGCGCGCCAGTTCGGCGTGGTGGCGCTCGAAGAAGTCGTGGAACTCCGCGGACGCGTCGTCGAGGGCCATACCGGAGTCTCCGTGGGGTGTGTCCGTGCTCCTGCCCGAGTCAGTGCCGGTGTTCGTGCCCGCCGGTCGGGACGGGGGCGGGGAGCATACCAACCGTTCGGTCAGGTCTTTCCGGGTGGGTCGGGGTGGTCGTTGCGTCTTCGGCGGCTCGCCGCGGTGCCCGGACGCGGCAGGCGCGCCCGCCCGGGCACCGGGGCGGTGGTTCATTTCAGGACGCCCGCACCCGCACGGCGGGCGAGTGAGGCGGGCAGGCCCGCGGCAGAGGACTCCAGCCCCCTGGCGAGGGCGGGCTTCCACGTTGCCTCGGGCTTGATCTTCTTCTTGTTCGCGGCGTTGTGGGCGGCGACGAGGTCGGTGACCGCGCCGTTGACCATGTTCCCGCTGCCTGCGAAGGCGCCCGTGCCGTCGCCCGACAGCAGTTGGGACGCCTTGCGGTCGGAGGACAGCGTCCAGTGGTTGTTCTGCGCCACGATCCGTACGCCGGCACGCGCGTTCACGCTGTAGCTGTGGGTGTAGCCGTTGCGCGGGGTGGTGTCGAAGTGGTTGTTGTAGAGGTGGACCTGTCCGACCCGGGCGAGCGGTGCGCGCTGCACGATGCCCTGGAAGACGTTGTGGTGCAGCGTGACACGGAGTTTGGAGTCCTTGTCACTGCTGCCGATGAGCATGGTCTTGTCGTGGTCGGCGAATCGGTTGTACGAGACGGTGACCAGGTCCGAGGCGTTGGTGATGTCGAGGGCGCCGTCGTGGACCTGGTACTCGCGGCCGAAGTGCCGCGGGTTCGCGGCATCGAAGTGGGGGCTGTCGGTGAACGAGTTGTGGTCGGCCCACACGTGGGTCGCCCCCCGCAGGGTGACGGCATCGTACGCGGAGTTCCAGTTGCCCTCGGAGCCGTCCGTGGGGTCCCACTGGGGGAAGCAGTCGCGGGTGTCGGCGAAGGTCAGGTTGCGGATGATGACGTTGTCCGCCTTCTGCACCAGAAGACTGCCTCCGTTGATGCCCGCGTCGGTGCCGGGCACGCCGATGATGGTGGTGTTCGACGGCACGGCGATGCCCACCCGCTCGGCCTGCTTCGCCTGCGCCGCCGCCCGCGCGGACTCCTGCGCGCCGGACGGCAGCTTGGACCGTCCCCACACCGCGGGGTCGTAGGCCTTGAGGTAGGCGGCGAGCGTGTATCCCGTGCCCCTGGCGTAGTCGGCGCAGGTCAACGGGCGCCCCTGGTCGTCGGTGTTGGCGTCGATCCGGCCCTTCACCCGGATGATCCTCGGGGCGCCGGACGGGCCCGCGCGGAGCGCCTTGACCAGTTCTGCCCGCGTGGTGACGGTGATGTCGTGCTTGGCGTCGGCAGCCTGTCCGCCGGTGGTGCCGGAGCCGCTCGAAGCCCAGCCGTCCTGGGCGGCCAGGGTGGCGTGCGCGAGATCGACGGCGCCCGCGTCGGCGCGCGTGGCGAACGGCAGGACGCCGAGACCCGCAGCGGTGACGAGTCCCGTGGTGACCAGGGCGAGACGGCGACGGGCGGGGAAGCGGCGGTGCGAGGAAGGGGTCATCGGGTGGCGTTCCTTGTGCAGAGGTGGAGCGGAGTACTGCTCTGTCGCCCCTTCAGTTGCCGCCGCACCCACCGGAGTTGCCGAGGACGGGAAAAAGATCGTGCGATGTGCGTCACACGACTGTGACCGGGACCCCTCCTGCCCGAACGAGGAGGGCGTGGACGCCGGCGGAGTGCGAGAGGCCGGAGCCGGAGCCGTAGCCGTAGCCGTAGCCGTACGGAACCCGGAGGTTCCGTACGGCTCGCGCGTCCTTATGGGCGCTGCGTCACAGCGCCGGGTGGGCGTTCTTCAGGAGCTCCTGGAACTGGGCCGAGAACCACCGGCCGGACAGCGGTGCGTTCGGCAGGGAACCCGACATGCTGTTGCCGTTACGGGCGTTACCGGTGTAGGTCGGGTCGCACATCCGGTCGAAGCCCTTGCCCTCGTCGTTCGGGATCTCCCTGCTCGCCCCGTCCGACTCGCCCGGCGGCTTGATCCACACGTACGCGTCGATGCCGGCGGCCGGCGCCGCCTGCGGCCTCTCGCCGAGCCCGGCGCCCGACTGGTTGCACCAATTGCCGAGGTGGATGCGCCGGTCGTAACGGCCGCCGTTGACGTACGTGTCGACGTTGGTCAGCGCGCCGGGTCCGGTCGGCCTGGTGGTGCCGCCCCAGCCGTTGCGGGAGGTGTCGATCAGCATGCCGAGGCCCGGGTCGAACCCCAGGGAGACCAGCTTGGACCGCATGGCCTGGGCGTACGACAACTCGTCCGTGTACCGGTTCCAGTCGACCCATTTCGACTGGCGCACGGAGGTGCCGCCCACGGAGTCCTCGATCCTGAAGTGGTCTTCCTTCAGGGCGCTGTAGTTGGCCGTGTTCACGATGAAGCCGTGCACCTTGGAGAGCGTGGAGCCTTCGGTGGTGGCCGCCTGCTTGAAGGTCTCCGCGGAGGCGCCGAAGTTGTCGTCCCAGCCGAGCCAGCCGTGGTGGCCCGCGTCCACGTAGTTGTAGACGTTGGCGATCGAGCCCAGCTTGTTCAGGGCGTAGCCGACTCCCTTGACGTAGTTGCCGTTGTTCTTCATCACATCGCAGTTGGGGGTGGCCGTCGGACGTCCGGAGACGTTGGTGACCAGGTTCGGCAGCGAGTCGATCTCGACCGTGGTGACGATCCGGAGCCCCGCGTACCTGGGGTCGGCGAGGATCGCGGCGATGGGGTCGATGTACTGCGTCTTGTACCTGTCGATCTCGGCGGGTCCCAGCTCGCCGTTGGAGGCGAGTGCGGCGCAGTCCCGCCCCGGCAGGTTGTAGATCACCAGTTGCACCACGAGCTCGCCGCTGCCCTTCTGTGCCAGAGCCGCGTCGAGGTGGGCGCGCAGGCCCATTCCGCCGTTCGCGCCCTGGATGGCGGCGGTGCGGTCCAGCCAGACGCCGGTGGGCTGGTTCGCCACCTTGGTGCCGCCCGGCTCGGCGGCCGCCTTGGCGGACCACTCGGGGTTCACGTACACCTTGGCGCCGGCGTACGGGTTGTCGGCCTTGCCGCCGGAGGGCGGCGGGGTCGTGGGCGGCGTCGTCGGCGGAGTGGTCGGCGGCTCCGTCGGCACGCTGGTGCCGTTGCAGGTGACGCCGTTCAGCCTGAAGGTCGCGGGGACGGCGTTCGTGCCGCTGTACGAGCCGTTGAAGCCGAAGGACGTCGAAGCACCCCTGGCTAAGGACCCGTTGTAGGAGACGTTCTTGGCGGTCACGGCTGAACCGGACTGGGTGATCGCGGCGTTCCAGCCCTGAACGACCTTCTGGTCACCCCCGTAGGACCACTCGAGGGTCCAGGCGGCGACCGGATCGCCGGTGTTGGTGACGGTCACGTTGGCACCGAACCCTGCGTTCCACTGGCTGGTGACCTGGTAGTCGACCGTGCAGCCGGCGGACGCGGCGCCGGCTGTGGTACCGAACACGGTGGCGGTGGCGCCGGCGGCGGTGACGAGACTCATGGCGGCCAGCAGGGCGGTGCGGGTGGTCGTGCGGGAAATCGTACGGCTCATGTCGTGGGTGCCTTTCAGTTCAGGGCGCGCAGGTGGTCGCGCAGCCCGGTGCCGAATGCGGTGGGTGTGCCGTCGTACGAGGTGATCAGGGCCGGACCGGAGTGGCAGTTCCAGGTGTTCCAGGTCCAGCCGAGATACGAGAGGGCGCGGTCGTCGAACCACTTCATGACGCGGTCGATGAACGCGTGTCCGCAGGTGTTCTCACCGATCTCGCCCGCCACCAGGGGGACCCGGGCGGAGACCGGGACGAGGGTGGACTGCCAACATGACTCGGTGGCACAGGCGTTGAAGTTGTAGACGTGCCAGGCCGCGGCCAGATTGCCCGTCGGGTCGACCGGGGAGTGGGTGAGCCACTGGCTCAGGTCGTTGGAGTACGCGATGCCGGGGACGAGGAGGAGATTGCGGGCCCCGGTCGCACGGACCGCGTCCACCAGGTCCTGCATGCCGGCGACCTCGTAGCCGATGCCCGGACACGTGCCGCCGTCGCGCCAGCAGGACCAGGCCTGCGCGGTGGTGGGGGTCGCCCGGTCGGGGTACGGCTCGTTGAACAGGTCGAAGACGACCCGGCGGTCGTTCTTGAAGGTGTTCGCCACCGAGGTCCAGAACGCCGGGGTGTACTTCGCGTCCGGCATCGGCTTCTGGCAGGAGGCGTGGACGTCCGAGCACCCCGAGGAGTTGCCGGTGTACTGGCCGTACGTCCAGTGCAGTTCGACGACCGGGGTCATGCCGTGGGCGAGGACCCGGCTGACCAGGCCCTTGACGGCGTCGACGTAATTCCCGCCCCGGTACTCGGGCTTGATGTTGTCGAGGCCGAGCCAGCACTCCTCGTTGAGGGGGATGCGGACGGTGTTGGCCTCCCAGGCGGCGATGGCGCGCACCGAGGCGTCGTCGACGGGGCCGTCGAAGATGCCGTGGCCTTGTACGCACATGAACTCGGCCCCGGACCGGTTGACGCCGAGGAGGCGACGGGTGGCGCCGTTCTGGTCGGTGAGGCGGTTGCCGGTGACGCTCAGTTCGGGGGCACCGGAGACCGGGTCGGTCGGGCCGGTGGATGTCGGCGCGGGTGTCGGGGTCGGGGTCGGGGTCGGGGTCGGGTTGCTGGGGCCCGGCACTGTGGTGCAGGCCGCGCCGTCGAGCGTGAACGTGGTGGGCGGGCTGTTGGAGCCCGACCAGGAGGCGATGAAACCGACGGTGACGCCGGCGCCCGTGCCGACCGTCCCGTTCCAGCTCTCGTTCACGGCTGTGGCGCTCGCCCCGGACCGGGACCATCTGGCACCCCAGCCCTGGCTGATCTCCTGACCGTCGGGGAAGTCGAAGCCGAGACTCCAACCGTGCAACGGCGCACCGTTGTTGGTGAGGGTGACGGACCCTTGGAAGCCGCCGGCCCAGGTGCCGACGATGGAGTACTGCACGGTGCAGAGGGGTGCGGCCGCCGCTCCTGGGGCCGTACCCGCCACGGCGAGAGCAGCGCTCACCAAGGTGAGCACCGCTCCACCGAGCAACGCGGACAAACGCGGGGGATGTCGCATGAGCGACTCCTTGCAGCGAGGGCGCGCTCTGACGGCGCGCCGACTGACGGAATCGCTCCCACTGGTGGGGCCAGACCGTAGCGGCAACCGGCGCCCCGCGAAAGAGAAGTTGTCGAAATTCCTCAGGCGCATGCGTTCGTTTCTTCCGCGCGTCTTGACGTCGCTCTGCCGTGTCCGCACAGTGGGAGCGCTCCCACTGGTTCAAAACTTGTGCTCACGCTCTTCGCACGCCCCGCACTTTTCCCGAGTCGCGAGGGAGAACGATCCGCATGCGCCACCACACCCGCCCCCCGGACGAGGCGGACGATGCAGCCTGGTAACCACGACCCCGACCGCCGGCTACCTCCCCCCTCGACCTCACCGCCACCGGCACCAATGCCGCCGCAGCCACCACGGCCGAAGCCGCAGCGGTCCAGCGCAGCGTGGTTCACAAAGGCGACCCGGGAGCCTTGACGACATAGTTGTGAGCGTTAACAATCGTGTCACACCAGGCCCGGGTAGCGCGGTCGGGCAGTGCACCCCCAGCGGCCGGCACCAGCCCCGCCGCCCGGGAAACCGCCGGACCGCCCGGGCCGGGCCCCTCACCGCGCCGCGTCACGGCGCTCCACTGGAGGAAACGTGCGGAGAATCTCGACAGGCATGGTTGCGGCAGTGCTCGGCCTGACCCTGGCGGCCTGCGGCCAGAGCGCGAACGGCGTCGGGAGCGAGGCGGGCGCGGGCGACACCGAGGGGGGCCTGGTCGGGATCGCCATGCCGACCAAGTCGTCCGAACGCTGGATCAGCGACGGCGCCAACATGGTCGAGCAGTTCCAGGCCGAGGGCTACAAGACGGATCTGCAGTTCGGTGACAATGTCGTCGAGAACCAGGTCGCCCAGGTCGAGAACATGATCACCAAGGGCGCCAAACTGCTGGTCATCGCTCCCATCGACGGCTCCTCGCTCAGCGACGTCCTGCAGAAGGCAGCCGACGCGAAGATCCGGGTCATCTCCTACGACCGCCTGATCCGCGGCACCGGGAACGTCGACTACTACGCCACCTTCGACAATTACAAGGTCGGCGTCCTGCAGGCCACGTACATCGCCGACCGGCTCGGCCTCCAGGACGGCAAGGGCCCCTTCAACATCGAGCTCTTCGCCGGATCACCGGACGACAACAACGCCGCGTTCTTCTACCAGGGCGCCATGAGCGTCCTCCAGCCCCACATCGACGCCAAGCGGCTCGTCGTCAAGAGCGGCCAGACCGAATTCACCCAGGCAGCCACCCTGCGCTGGGACGGCGGCGTCGCCCAGTCCCGGATGGACAACCTGCTCAGCAAGGCCTACACGTCCGCCACCGTCGACGCGGTGCTCTCGCCCTACGACGGCATCTCGATCGGCATCGTGTCGTCCCTCAAGGGCGTCGGCTACGGCGGCGCGGGCAAGCCGCTGCCCATCGTCACCGGCCAGGACGCCGAGCTCGCCTCCGTGAAGTCCATCATCGCCGGCGAACAGACCCAGACCGTGTACAAGGACACCCGGGAACTCGCCAAGGTGGCCGTGCAGATGGGTGACGCACTGCTCACCGGCAACCAGCCCGAGGTCAACGACACCAAGCAGTACGACAACGGGGTGAAGGTCGTGCCCTCCTATCTGCTGCAGCCGGTCAGCGTCGACAAGGAGAACTACCGGAAGCTGCTCGTCGAATCCGGGCAGTACACCGCCGACCAGCTGAAGTAGCCGCTGCCGGGCCCACCCACCCGGGCCGAAGAGCCGGTGATGCGGCGCCGCCCCGACCGGCCCGCCGCATCACCCCAGTCGAACGGAATCACCACCATGGCCGGACCCGTCCTCGAGATGCGTTCGATCAGCAAGTCCTTCCCCGGCGTCAAGGCGCTGTCGGAGGTCAATCTGACCGTCGCCGCCGGCGAGGTCCATGCCATCTGCGGCGAGAACGGGGCAGGCAAGTCCACCCTGATGAAGGTGCTCAGCGGCGTGCACCCGCACGGTTCCTACGACGGCGAGATCCGCTTCCAGGGTGAACCGTGCGCCTTCGGGGACATCCGGGCCAGCGAGCGCCGCGGCATTGTGATCATCCATCAGGAACTGGCGCTCATCCCCTACTTGTCCATCGCCGAGAACATCTTCCTCGGCAACGAACACGCCTCGCGCGGCTTCATCAGCTGGCATCGGACGCTCACCCACGCCCGGGCCCTGCTCGAACGCGTCGGCCTGCCGGACAACCCACAGACCCGCGTCGCGGACATCGGCGTGGGCAAGCAGCAGCTCGTCGAGATCGCCAAGGCCCTCGCCAAGGAGGTCAAGCTGCTGATCCTGGACGAACCGACGGCGGCGCTCAACGACGAGGACAGCCGCAAACTGCTCGACCTCATCCTCGAGCTCAAGGCCCAGGGCATCGCCTGCATCGTCATCTCGCACAAGCTGAACGAGATCGCGCGCGTCGCCGACGCCGTGACCGTCCTGCGCGACGGCCGGACCATCGAGACCATCTCGGTCGAAGCGGAGGGGATCTCCGAGGAGCGCATCATCCGCGGGATGGTCGGCCGCGACCTGGAGCACCGCTACCCCGAGCGCACCCCGGCGATCGGCGAGGTCGCGCTGGCCGTCGAGGACTGGACCGTCCTGCACCCGATCGACGTACACCGCAAGGTGGTCGACGGAGCGTCGCTCACGGTCCGACGCGGCGAGATCGTCGGCATGGCGGGCCTGATGGGCGCGGGCCGGACCGAGCTCGCGATGAGCGTTTTCGGCCGTTCCTACGGACGCCGCACCAGCGGCCGGGTCCTGCTCGACGGCAAGGAGATCCGTACGCGCACGGTCCCCGAGGCGATCGCCCACGGGCTCGCCTACGTCACCGAGGACCGCAAGCACCTCGGGCTCGACCTCAAGGACGACATCCGCCGCAACATCTCGCTGAGCGCGCTCGGCAAGGTCTCCCGCCGGGGCTGGGTGAACCAGCACGAGGAGACGCGGGTCGCGCAGACGTACCGCCGCACCATGAACATCAAGGCGCCCTCGGTGTTCGCGGAGACCGGCAAGCTCAGCGGCGGCAACCAGCAGAAGGTCGTCCTCAGCAAGTGGATCTTCTCCGAGCCCGAAGTGCTCATCCTCGACGAACCCACCCGGGGCATCGACATCGGCGCGAAAGCCGAGATCTACGCGGTGATCGCCGAACTCGCGGCCCAGGGCAAGGCCGTCCTGGTGATCTCCTCCGAACTGCCGGAGCTGCTCGGCCTGTGCGACCGCATCTACACCATGGCCGAGGGCCGCATCACCGGTGAGACGGACCGGGCGGACGCGACCCAGGAATCCCTCATGCGCCTCATGACCGTGGGCGCGGCAACCCAGAACGAGCAGGTGTGAGCATGACCCGGATCCAGAGCCCCGCCCTCGACGCCGGGGGCGCCGCCCCCGGCCGGGACGAGGGCAACCGTGCCCCGGAAGCTCCGCGCACCCTGCTCGTCCGTCTCCTGCGCGGCAACATGCGGCAGTACGGCATGCTGGCCGCCCTGGCACTGATCATCGTGCTGTTCCAGATCTGGACCGATGGCACCCTGCTCAAACCGCTCAACATCACCAATCTGATCCAGCAGAACGGCTACATCCTCATCCTGGCCATCGGAATGATGATCGTCATCATCTCCGGCCACATCGACCTGTCGGTGGGCTCCCTGGCGGCCCTGGTCGGAGCAGCGGCCGCGGTGATGATGGTGCACCACGACCTCCCCTGGCCCGCGGCCGCCGCCATCGCGCTCCTGATCGGCGCCGCCGCCGGAGCCTGGCAGGGCTTCTGGATCGCCTACGTGGGGATCCCTTCGTTCATCGTGACCCTCGCGGGGATGCTGCTCTTCCGGGGCGTGACGCAGATCCTGCTCCAGGGCCAGTCGGTGGCCCCCTTCCCGCAGGGTTTCCGCCAGATCAGCAGCGGATTCCTGCCGGAGGCCGGCCCGCACACCGACTATCACAACCTGACGCTGCTGCTCGGCTTCGGCGTGCTCGCGCTGGCCGTCGTGCAGGAGGTCCGAGGCCGCCGCCAGGCCGCCTCCTACGGACTGCGGCTGCTGCCGATGGGCTTGTTCCTCGTCAAGCTGGCGGCGATCGCCACCGCAGTGACCGTCTTCACCCTGCTGCTCGCCAGCTACCGCGGCTTCCCGATCGTGCTGCTCATCCTCGGCGTGCTCCTGGTCGCCTTCGGCTACGTGATGCGCAACTCGGTCCTGGGCCGCCACACGTACGCCATCGGCGGCAACGAGCCCGCCGCCCGGCTGTCCGGCGTCAGGAGCAAGCGGATCGTCTTCCTCGCCTTCGTCAACATGGGCGTCCTGGCAGCCCTGGCCGGGCTGGTCTTCGCCGCCCGGCTCAACGCGGGTACGCCGCAGGCGGGCATCAACTTCGAGCTGGAGGCGATCGCGGCGGCCTTCATCGGCGGCGCTTCGGCGTCCGGCGGTGTCGGCACGGTACTCGGTGCGATCATCGGTGGTCTCGTGCTGGGCGTGCTGAACAACGGCATGTCGCTCGTCGGCATAGGCACCGACTACCAGCAGGTCATCAAGGGCCTCGTGCTGCTGGCGGCGGTCGGCTTCGACGTGTGGAACAAGCGCAGGGCCGGCTCCTGAGAGACGCTCGCGGCGACGGACGGCAGCGCACCGTCTCGGCCGCCGCGCACGCGCCGCGTGCGAGGTGTTCAATGAGATCAGGAGCGCCGTCGATCCCTGCCGGAGTGAGAACCAGTGAGCGACCACGGCCCGGGAGAACCCGTCTCAGCAGCGGACTTCCCCACGGCTGTTCTGGTGCTCGACGCCACCGGCAAGGTCCTGACGGGCACACGTGCGGCGGCAGCCCTCCTGGGCGCTCCTGAGGTCGGCGGTCCCGAAGCCGATCAGCTCGGCGCGGACATGCTCTTCGAGGATGTCGACCTGTGGGCCCGGCTCATCGCCGGAGCTGTCGGAGGTGCCCGGCGCAGCGCCCGCGCGCGACTGCGGCGGCCGGACGGCGGGCAGCTGGAGGCCGACGTCGACATCATCACCCTCATGGAGGGCTCCTCGGCGCGGTTCCTCCTGCGCCTACGGCCCGCGGACCCGGCCGACTCCGTACCGGTCGCCGTCGCCGCGGACGTACGTCGGGCACCGCCCGCACCCCCCGCGGACCAGCGCTCCGCCGAACGGCAGGCCCTGGTCAACGCGGCCGCCGCGGGGATCGGCAGCTCCCTGGACATGGTGTGCGATGCCGAGCAGCTGACGGACGTGCTCATCCCCGCGTTCGCCGACCTCGCGGCCGTCGACCTCACCGAACCCGTGCTGCTCGGCGAGGAGCCGGGAGAGCTGGACGCCGGGGCCCCGATGCGGCGCGTCGCCGTGCGGGCCGCCGACGGGCGGTGGCCGCCGGAGAGCCCCCGCGTAGGCGACACCATCCGTCTCGGAAACGTCGAGAGCGCCCACCTGCGCGGGGGCTCGGCAGTCTTCCTCCCCGACCTGACCGATCTGCGCGCGGTGCTCGCCGGAGAGGAGGAGCGCGAACGGCTGATCCTTCCACCTCGGGCCGCCTCCCTCATGCTGGTCCCCTTGAGAGCACGCGGCGCGGTGCTCGGCGCACTGGTCCTGTGGCGTACCGCGGAGCGCCGCCCTTTCGACCAGGAGGACGCGGTCCTCGCCGAGGAGATCGGCTCCCGGGCCTCGCTCAGCATGGACAACGCCCGCCGGTACGCCCGCGAGCGCCGTACTGCGGACGCCCTCCAGCGCAGCCTCCTGCCCAGGCCGGTCATGGACGTCACCGGCGCCGAGACCGCCGGTGTCCACGTGGCCGGCGCCACGACCGCGGCCGTCGGCAGCAGCTGGTTCGACGTCATCCAACTCCCCTCCACACGCCTCGCGTTCGTAATGGGCACGGTCGAAGGACGCGGCCTCGACGCCACGGCCGCGATGGGGCGACTGCGGTCGGCGGTGCAGACCCTGGCCGATCTCGACCTCAGTCCGGACGAACTACTGGCCCACCTCGACGACCTCGTCGTGCGCTTCATCGAGGACGACGACCGACAGGAACCGGCTACGGGCACGCCCAGCGCGCTGACCGGTGCCACGTGTCTCTACGCCACTTACGATCCGGTGTCCCGTGCCTGCGTGCTCGCGGGCGCCGGCCACGCTCCGCCCGTGCTGGCCGGCGAGGGAGACGCCGGGAGCGGCACGGTAACCTACCGCCCCGGTCCGGTCCTGGGCACCGGCGGGCAGCCGTTCGAACCGGTGGAACTGCGCCTGGGTCCCGGTGATGTGCTCGTCTTCTGCGGTGGCGCACTCGCCAAGGACACCGACCGCTCCGCGCGGCAGCGGGAGGTGATAGGGGCGGGGGCCCGGGAGGGCGCCGACCGTGGGCTGCCGGTCGCCCGGATCGGGCGCGGCCTCCTGGGGGCCCTGGTGAGCGGCGCACCGACGCACGACGACCTCGCACTGCTCGTGGTACGGGTCCGGGAGGTGCCCGCGGATGCCACCGCCGCTTGGGAGCTGGCCGGCGACCCCTCCCTCGTGGGACGGGCCCGCACACTCGTCGCGGAGCAGCTGACCGCGTGGGGGCTGGAGGATCTCGTCTTCACCACGGAGCTGATCGTCAGCGAGCTGGTCACGAACTCCATCCGGTACGCGGGCGGCCCGGTCGGCCTACGGCTGATCAAGGACCGGGTGCTGATCTGCGAGGTTTCCGACCCGAGCCAGACGCAGCCGCATCTGCGCCGGGCGCAGCTCACCGACGAGGGCGGGCGCGGTCTGTTCCTCGTCGCGCAGCTCACTCACCGCTGGGGCAGCCGGTACACGGCGGCCGGCAAGACCATCTGGACGGAACAGCCGCTGGACGGCGGCGGTTGAGGTTCCGCGCCCACCGCCCGGACGGGTGGTGGGCGCGTCCAGGCGAAGGTGGCGTCGGCCCCGGCCGACGTGGTGGCGCGTAGGAGAGGGTCCGGGGGTTCGCCGTGCCGGCGATGTACACGTTCCAGTGGGTGGCGACGGCCGGATCCTCCAGCGCTCGGTCGCCGCGTACGTCTGCGGATCCTCCTCCAGGACCTGCAGCGCCTTCGCGAACTGCCATTCGGCGGAGATCCTGCCGCCGTATCGGGCGATCCACTTCTCGGCCCGCAGGTGGGCGAGGTGGTTGATCCGGTCGGCCTGGTCCTGCGCGGCGTGGTGCTTCCAGAGTTTGGGCCAGGCGTGGGGGCGGTGGCCGAGCCCGGTCTCGGAGAGCGGCCTCCCGTCGCGCCGTACGGGCAGGACCGTGCAGGCGGTGAAGTCGGTCGCGATCCCGATGACGAGCCCGGGGTCCACGCCCGCGCAGGCGACGGCGTCCGGGACGGCGGTGCGCAACACCTCGCGCCAGTCGTCCGGATGCTGGAGCGCCCAGTCGGGCGGCAAGGCGGCTCCGGTGCCGGGTAGTTGGCGGTCGATGACGCCGTGGCGGTACTCGTGGACGGCGGTACCGACCTCCTCGCCATCGTGCACCCGGACCACCACGGCACGGCCGGACAGCGAACCGAAGTCGACACCGACGACGTAGCGCACGGCGTCCCGGTCGGCTGGGGAGCGGGACGAGGTCACGTTCACATCCTTTGTACGGAGCCCAGCGCCCCGGAGTGGCCGCAGAGGGGCGGCGGGGCGGCGGGCACGGACACCTCGACTCGAGTTGTTAACGCTCACAATCGACCGTACAAGAGCTCGCGTCTACAGCGTGACCCAATCTTGACTTGACGACCTCAGCGCGTCCGGATCACCCAGGGGCCTCTTGACCAGGGCCGATACCGAGGGGCCCGCCTCGGATCCTCGCCCGGCGCGACCAACCCGACGCGATCCGACCCGACTCGCCCGCACCGCACCGCTCCGCACCGCACGTCGACGTGTGCGCACTCCGGTCTAGCGCGGCGCGCGGCCCGAGCTGCGACGCAGCACGATGTCCGTGGGCACCAGGACGTGCCTGTCCGGGGACTGCGGCGACCCGGCGCGCCCCCGTCCGGCCGCCTCGCCCGTGCGGCCGCTCCGGGTCACCTCGTCGACCAGCAACTCCAATGCACGCCTGCCCAGTTCGCCGAAGTCCTGACGGACCGTCGTCAACGGCGGGGCGAAGTACGCGGATTCGGAGATGTCGTCGAAACCGACCACACTGATGTCCCCCGGGATGGCCCGGCCCGCTTCGTGCAGCGCGCGCAGCAGTCCCAGCGCCAGATGGTCGTTCGCACAGAACACCGCGGTGACGGCGAGGTCCGCGGCCAACCGGAGGCCCGCCTGGTAACCGGCGCGGGCACTCCAGTCCCCGGGGTGGGCCTCGGGCACCGGGGCTCCCGCCGCCTCAAGGGCTTTGCGCCACCCGGCCTGCCGAGTCGTGGTCTCCAGCCAGCCCGGCGGGCCTGCAATGTGGTGGACCGTGGCGTGCCCGAGGTCCAGCAGGTGCTGCGTGGCGGCGCAGGCACCCGCCTCGTTGTCGACCGAGACCGTGGGTACGGGCGAACCGCTGCCGGCCCCTACCGCCACGACGGGCACCGCCGTGGACAACCGGGCTACCGCGCTCACCGCCGGAGTCTGCGGCGCGATCACCACGATGCCTTCCACACCCTGGTCCCGAAGCCGGTCCACAGCCTCCTGCACCGAGCGGGTGTCCAGGGACCGGAGGCTCGCCACGCTGACGAAGTAGCCCGCACTGCGCGCGGCCTGCTCGATGCCGTCCAGCATGGAGGCCGGCCCGTACAGGGCGCTGCCGAAACTGACCACGCCGAGCGTCTGGGACCGACGGGTGACCAGGGCTCGGGCCGCGACATTGGGGCGGTAGTCCAGCTCGCGAATGGCCGCGAGCACCCGCTCCCGTGTTCCGGGGCGGACGTGGGGCGCACCGTTGAGTACCCGCGACACCGTCTGATGGGACACCCCGGCCACGCGCGCGACATCGGCCATCACAGGTTGGCGTGGCTCAGATTGTTCCGTACTTCCCGTTCCCACCAAGCGCCCTCTCGTCGACGAAGCCCGCGGCAGCTGACTCGGGCCCTGTTGCGCACCGGTATCGCGGTGGTGTCTGCATGAGGACGCCACGAGGGTGAGCGGTTCACGATCACAGAGCGGCTGTGGAGGAGCAGCCGGACGGAGCCGGTCGCGGGGCAGGGTGGACGGGTGGCCCTTCGCACACGGAGCGGGCGGCCGGGGGCGCCCTCCTCCCGCACCCCACACACGCGGTACGCAGTTCCCGAGCCGAACCTGCCCTGCGACATCCGCGCAGCACGGAACCCCAGCCATCCGTTACCGCCGTGGTGGTGCCGAGGATCCCGTTCCATGCCCCGTCGAAAGGTCAGGCGCCGAGGTACTCGTCCAGTTCGCGCCCGAGAGCGGCCTTGGGCTTGGCGCCGACGATGGTCTTGGTGACCTCGCCGCCGACGTAGACGTTCATCGTCGGGATGGACATGACGCCGTACGCGGCGGCCGTGGCCGGGTTCTCGTCGATGTTGAGCTTGACGATCTCGATCTGATCCCCGTGCTCAGCCGCGATCGCTTCGAGCGACGGGGTGAGTTGGCGGCAGGGTCCGCACCAGGCCGCCCAGAAGTCGACGAGTACCGGCTTGTCGCTCTGCAGGACGTCGGCTTCGAAAGACGCGTCGGTCACGTTCTTGAGGGCCATGATGCGGCCTCCTCTCATGGGTGGTGGTTACTGCGACGCGTCGGCGAGGGCGGCGATGTACCGCTCGGCGTCGAGGGCTGCAGCGCAGCCGGTGCCGGCGGCCGTGATGGCCTGGCGGTAGGTGTGGTCGACGACGTCGCCCGCGGCGAACACGCCGGGAAGGCTGGTGCGCGTGGACGGCGACTGGACCTTGAGGTAGCCCTCGGCGTCCAGGTCGAGCTGCTCGGTGAACAGCTCGGTGCGCGGGTCGTGGCCGATCGCTATGAACAGGCCCGTGACGTCGAGGTGTTGGGTCTCTTCGGTGATCACGTTGCGGACGGTGAGGCCGGAGAGCTTGCCGTCCTTGTCCTCCAACTCGGTGATCTCGCTGTCGAAGAGGAAGGAGATCTTGTCGTCCGAGAACGCGCGGTTCTGCATGACCTGGGAGGCCCGCAGGGTCGAGCGGCGGTGGACGATGGTGACCGAGCGGGCGAAGCGGGTGAGGAAGGTGGCTTCCTCCATCGCGGTGTCGCCGCCGCCGACCACGACGATGTCGCGGTCGCGGAAGAAGAACCCGTCGCAGGTCGCGCACCAGGACACGCCCCGCCCGGAGAGCTCTTCCTCCTTGGGCAGGCCGAGCTTGCGGTAGCCCGAGCCGGTCGCGATGATCACGGCCTTCGCACGGTGGACCGTGCCCTCCGAGTCGGTGACGGTCTTGATGTCGCCGGTCAGGTCCACGGAGACGATGTCGTCGTCGATCATCTCCGCGCCGAACCGCTCGGCCTGTGCCCGCATGTTCTCCATGAGCACGGGCCCGTCGACACCCTCCGGGAAGCCGGGGAAGTTCTCGACCTCGGTGGTCGTCATCAGCGAGCCGCCTACGAAGATCGCGCCGCCGAAGACGAGGGGCTGGAGGTTCGCGCGTGCCGTGTAGAGGGCGGCGGTGTATCCGGCGGGGCCGGAGCCGATGACGATGACGTTGCGTATGCCGTCGGCGGTGCTCGAGTCGGTCACGTCGGTTCAGGCCTTCGGCTTCGCGTCGATCTCGGCGATCAGGCCCTCGATGAGGCCCTTGATCTCGTCGCGGATGGGGCGGACGGCCTCGACGCCCTGGCCGGCCGGGTCCTCGAGCTGCCAGTCGAGGTAGGTCTTGCCCGGGAAGTAGGGGCAGGCGTCGCCGCAGCCCATGGTGATGATGTAGTCGGACGCCTGGGCGGCCTCCGGGGTGAGGACCTTGGGCTTCTGGTCGGAGATGTCGATGCCCAGCTCGGCCATGGCAGCCACGGCGGAGGGGTTGATCCGGTCACCGGGGACGGAGCCTGCGGAGCGCACCTCGACGCGGTCTCCGGCGAGGTGGCGCAAGAAGCCGGCGGCCATCTGCGATCGGCCGGCGTTGTGGATGCAGACGAACAGCACGGACGCGACAGGAGTGGAGGACATCGTTCTTCCTTGGGGAGAAGTCAACTGCGGGGTGGGAACGGGCGGGTGTGTCAGACGTCGATCTGGGTGAGCAGCTCGGTGATGTGGGCGTCGATCTCGTCGCGGATCTCGCGGACGACGGCGATCGGGGCCCCCTCGGGGTCCGGTACCGGCCAGTCGAGGTAGCGGCGGCCGGGGACGATGGGACAGGCATCGCCGCAGCCCATCGTGATCACGATGTCGGCGGCCTGGACGACCTCATCGGTCAGCGGCTTGGGGTAGGCGGCGCTGACGTCTGCGCCGACCTCGGTGAGCGCCTGCACGACGTGGGGATCCACCACGGTGATGGGTGCGGTGCCCGCCGAGGAAACCTGTACGTCGCTGCCGGCCCGGTGCGTGAGGAGTGCGGCGGCCATCTGGGAGCGGCCCGCGTTGTGGCTGCACACGAACAGCACCCTGGGATGGTCGGTGCCCGGCGCTCCCTGGACCTTGGCGAGCGCCTCCAAGCGCTCGGCCGTGAGGCGTTCGGCGAGCACGACGAGGTGTGTGTGGACCTGGGCGTCGGCTGCAAGGAGCGCGTAGGAGTCGGCGAGGAGTCGCTGCACGGTCTCCGGGGCGAACCTGCCTTCGTGGCGTGCGGCGAGGCGCGCCACTCCGGTGAAGAGCCGCTGATCAGGCAGTGCGGGGTGCGGGGGCGAAGACATGAGAACCCTCCACGGGCTCCAAGAGGTCAGCCCGGGCTGGTATCAGGACCGGGTGATGTGACAGTATCAGCCCATGATGACGTCAGTCGACACTGAACTGATCCGGGTACTGGCCGACCCGCTCAGGCTCCAGATCGTGACCCTCCTCGCCAAGGAGACGCTCTGCACCACCCATCTCGTGGAGGAGACGGGTGCCAAGCAGACGAACCTCTCGAACCACCTGAAGGTCCTGCGCGAGGCCGGGGTCGTGGATACGGAGCCATGCGGACGGTACATCTACTACCGCCTGCGCCCGGAAGTCATCGAGGCCATCGCCGGTCAGTTCGCCGACCTCGCTCAGACCGCGCGCGCCACCGCCGAAGCGAACCTCAAGCGGTCCTGCCCATAGCCCGCTTTTTGCCTCACCTGCCCGAGGAGAACCGTTGTCCGTCACCGAGCCCGTCGCCACCGCCCCCGCAGCGGTGTCCGGCATAGCCGCCGACGCGCCCCGACCCGCGCCCGGCGCGACCCCGCCCCAGACCCCGTTGACGGCCCGTGCGGCCGCCGAGCTCGTCGGCACCGCGGCGCTCGTGGCGGTGGTGGTCGGCTCCGGCATCCAGGCCACCGAGCTCAGCCAGGACGTGGGCCTGCAGCTGCTGGCGAACTCCCTGGCCACCGTCTTCGGCCTCGGCGTACTGATCGCCCTCCTCGGCCCGGTGTCCGGCGCCCACTTCAACCCGGCCGTCACCCTGGCCGAGTGGTGGACCGCCCGTCGTGGGGGCGCCGGCGTCACCGCTCGCGAGCTGGCCGTGTACGTGCCCTCGCAGATCGTCGGCGCGATCGCGGGTGCCATCCTGGCCGACGCGATGTTCGGCGAGCCGCTGGTGAAGTGGTCCACCCACGACCGCTCCGCCGGAAACCTCCTCCTCAGTGAGGTCGTCGCCACGGCCGGCCTGATCCTGCTGATCTTCGGCCTGGCCCGCACCGACCGCCTGCGCTTCGCCCCCGTCGCGGTCGCCTCGTACATCGGCGCCGCCTACTGGTTCACCTCCTCCACCTCTTTCGCCAACCCGGCGGTCACCATCGGCCGCGCCTTCACCGACACCTTCGCGGGCATCGCGCCCGCCTCGGTCCCGGGCTTCATCGGCGCCCAGCTGGCCGGCGTGGTCGTCGGCCTGGCCCTGGTGGCGGTCATCTTCATGCGCGGCAAGCCCGCGACCGCCGGAGCCCCCGCGGCATGACGCAGCGCACGGACGTGGTGGTGATCGGCGGCGGCCAAGCAGGGCTCGCCGCCGGCTACCACCTGCGCCGCCTGGGCATCGAGTTCGTCATCCTCGACTCCCAGGCGGCACCGGGCGGAGCCTGGCAGCACACCTGGGACTCCCTCCGCCTGTTCTCCCCGGCCGCTTACTCCTCGCTGCCCGGTCGGCTCATGCCCGTCCAGCCCGGCGAGGTCTATCCGGACGCACAGCATGTGGTGTCGTACCTCGCCGACTACGAGAAGCGGTACGAGCTTCCCGTCCAGCGCGGCGTGTGGGTCGATGCCGTCCACCGGGACGACGCCTTCCTCCGCGTCGAAACCGACTGCGGCGACTGGCAGGCCCGGTCCGTCATCAGCGCCACCGGCACCTGGACCCGACCCTTCCTGCCCGCCGTCCCGGGCCGCCGCGACTTCGCGGGCCGCCAGCTCCACACCGTGCAGTACCGCAACCCCGAGGACTTCGCCGGGCAACGCGTGATCGTCGTGGGCGGTGGGAACTCCGGCGCGCAGATCGCCGCCGACCTCGCGGGTACGGCCGAGCTGACCTGGGTCACCCAGCGTTCGCCCCGCTACCTGCCCGACGAGATCGATGGCCGCGCGCTCTTCGACGCCGCGACCGCCCGCCGCCAGGCCCTGGACGCCGGCCGCACGGACACCGGTGGTGTCGCCTCGCTCGGCGACATCGTGGCCGTCCCGCCCGTACGCGCGGCCCGCGACGCCGGCCTCCTCACCGCCACGCCCCTGTTCAGCCGTCTCACCGAGGACGGTGTCGCCTGGGCCGACGGGACGAGCACACAGGCCGACGCGATCATCTGGTGCACAGGATTCCGCCCGGACCTGGCTCATTTCGCCTCGCTCCGCCTGCGCGGCACCCGAGGCCACATCACCACGATCGGCACCCGTGCCGTCGACGAACCCCGCCTGCACCTGCTCGGCTATGGCGACTGGGCCGGCCCCGCCTCCGCCACCCTCATCGGCGTCGGCCGCCCCGCGCGCGAAGCCGCCCGCGAGATCGTTGCGCTCTTGCGGGCTTGACCTTCAAGTCGACTTGAAGGTTTACGTTCGGAGTGTGACCAGATTGAGGATCTCCCAGCTGGCCGAGCGCTCCGGCGTTCCGGCGACGACGCTGCGGTTCTACGAGAGTGCCGGGCTGCTTCCTGCCGAGCGGACCACCGCGGGATACCGGGTGTACGGCGAGGAGGCGATCGAGCGGCTGGCCTTCATCTCCTCCGCGAAGCTACTGGGGCTGGCCCTGGAGGACATCTGGGATCTGCTCGACGTGCGCGGGGAAGGTGTCTGCGCGGCGGTACGGGAGCGCATGCTGCCGTTGGTCGCCGAACGGATCACGAATGCCGACCGGCGGGCGGCCGAGCTGTCGACGTTCTCCGCCCGCCTCACGGGAGTGCACGAACAGTTGGCCGGCCCGGCTCCAGCGGGGGCGTGCGGCGCGGATTGCGGGTGCACGTCCACGACGAGTGGGCGAGCGCCGGTGCTGGTGGAGTTCTCCCGTACCCGGCCGGAGGAAGCCCACGAACGCGTGGATGCTGAGCCGTGGCGGGACGTACCGGCGGCGTGCACGCTGGATGGCGGCCCTGAGCTCGGTGAGCGCACCGGGCAATGGCAGTCATTGGTGAAGCAGGCGACCGGCCGGGCGGAAGTGCCGGACGGACTGAGGTGGGAGTTCGCGGCCACACCGCAGCTCGCGGCCGAGATCGCCGCGCTCGCAGCGGCTGAACAGGACTGCTGCGCCTTCTTCGACTTCACCTTGCACCTGGCCTCGGCCTCGCTAGAACTGACGGTGCGCGCCCCGCGGCTTCCGCTTCCCTGCTGACTGAGCTGTTCGGAGTCACGGCATGACCTTGCCCGCCTTCTCTCCGCGCCCGCCCCGCCCGTAAGGCACAGTGGCGCCTGCCGTTGGTCGGCATGGGGAACGCAGCAGGAAGTCGGTCCCAGCGGCTGAGCCATTTCGTGGTCGTGCCGCTGGTCGTCGCCGCGATGTTCCTCTTCCTGCCCGACGACCAGGCGGTGCGCATCGGTGTGTTGCTCGTGCTGCTGCGCACTGGAAGCAATGCACGGTTCGTGCGGATGTCTCTGCAGCGGCGCGAGCAACGGCCGCCGCCGCCGAACTTCCCGCTCAGTGACGCGCGCCTACACGCTGGCTGCGCGGGTCAGGAGCTGCGCCATGGCCGCGAGGACCGCCGGTTCGACCCGGTAGTACACCCAAGTACCGCGCCGCTCGGAGGAGAGCAGCCCGGCCTCCTTGAGCTTCTTCAGGTGATGGGAGACGGTCGGCTGGGAGACACCCACGTCGGAGATGTCGCAGACGCACGCCTCGCCGCCTTCGTGCGAAGCGACTGCGGAGAAGAGCCGCAGGCGCACGGGATCACCCAAGGCCTTGAACATCGCGGCCGTGCGTTCCGCCTCGTCCGCGGTCAGCGGGCGCTCGGTGAGCGGCGGGCAGCACGGTACGACGGCTTCCGGCTCCAGCAGCGGCAACACGTTCACATTCGACATGCGTCTATGTTGACACATGTCGAACTAGTCGGCCAGGGCGTCTGAGCTGCGGAGGTCGCAGGCCAGGCGGCGAGCGACCCGCTCGATGTCTCGCCCGACCCCCGTGCCCACGACGACCACCCGCCGACCTGCCGATCTTCCGATTCGACGAATGTCTATGTTGACGCTCATCGAATCAGGTGCCATGCTGACTGCGCAAGCCATCGACAGATGTCGAAACACTGAGGAGTCGACCGTGAACGCGCCTGCCAACACCGAGCTGCCCGTCGTTGTCATCGGAGCCGGCCCCATCGGCCTGGCCGCCGCCGCACACCTCGTCGACCAGGGCATCGAGCCCCTGGTCCTGGAGGCCGGACCGGTCGCCGGCAGCGCCGTGCGGGACTGGAGCCACGTACGACTGTTCTCCACGTGGGGCGAGGTCGTCGACCCGGCCGCGGAGAAGCTCCTGGCCCCCACCGGCTGGGTGAAGCCGGAGGAGGCCACCTACCCGACCGGCGGCGACTGGGCCGAGCAGTACCTGCAGCCCCTGGCCGCCGCCCTGGGCGAGCGCGTCCGCGTCGGCGCCCGCGTCACCGGCGTCTCCCGCCTCGGCCGCGACCGGGTCGTGGACGCCGACCGCGAGACCCAGCCCTTCACGGTTCACATCGCGCACGCCGACGGCAGCGAGGAACGGCTGACGGCCCGCTCCGTCATCGACGCCTCCGGCACCTGGTCCACCCCGAGCCCCATCGGTGGTGACGGCCTGCCCGCCCTCGGCGAGCGCTCCGCGGCCGACCGGATCTCGTACCGCGTCCCGGACCTGAAGGACCCGGCCGTCCGCGCCCGCTACGCCGGCAAGCGCACCGCCGTCATCGGCTCCGGCGCCTCCGCCTTCACCGCGCTCGCCTACCTCGCGGACCTCGCCAAGGGCGAGGAAGGCACCCACACCACCTGGATCCTGCGGCGCGGCATCAGCGGCTCCACCTTCGGGGGCGGCGCAGCCGACCAGCTGCCCGCCCGCGGCGCCCTCGGCCTGGCCGCCAAGGCCGCCGTCGACAACGGCTACGCCGACGCCGTCACCGGCTTCCGCACCACCGCCGTGGAGAAGGCGGACGACCGGCTGGTCCTCGTCGCCGAGGACGGCCGCCGCCTCGACCCCGTCGACGAAGTCATCGTCCTCACCGGCTTCCGCCCCGACCTCACCTTCCTCGACGAACTCCGCCTCGGCCTGGACGAGCGCCTGCAGGCCCCCGCCGAGCTGGCCCCTCTGATCGACCCCAACCAGCACTCCTGCGGCACCGTCTACCCGCACGGTGTCAACGAGCTCTCCCACCCCGAGAAGGACGTCTACCTCGTCGGCATGAAGTCCTACGGCCGCGCCCCCACCTTCCTGGCCATGACCGGCTACGAGCAGGTCCGCTCCATCGCCGCCGCCCTCGCCGGCGACATGGAGGCCGCCGCGCGAGTCGAGCTCACCCTCCCCGAGACCGGCGTCTGCGGCGGCGCGGGCCTCTTCGACGAGCCCGCGGCCGCCGAAGCGACCGGTGGTGGCTGCTGCGCGGCGCCCGCCACCCTCACCATCGGCGCCCCCGCCGCTTCCGGCGGCTGCTGACCAGCGAAGTGACGAACCTGCACAACGGTTGCTGACCGCCGACACCGGCTGGTCCGCCAACGCGGCAACGGGCGCGTTCTCCATGGCCCTTCTCGTCTCCGGCGTGATCGGCATCCCGGTCGGCCGCGTCCTCGACCAACGCGGACCCCGCGCGGTCATGACCGCCGGCTCGGTCATCGGTGTGCTCGCACTCGCGGAAAGCAGACCGAAGAGGCCGGCTTCTCCACCTAGGACAGGGCCATCAACCGCCTCACCACGGTCTACCAGGAGAAGACGGCCACCCCAAGGAACCAGGGCAAGGCCGAGCGCATCCAGAAGTGCGGCGCGATGCAGTTCCGCGAGTACACAGCGGAGTGGAAGGCGGGCCAGCGCGATCTCGCCGAGTCCTCGCTCCGCACCTGGAGTCCGTCACCACGCCGTCCAAGCCGTAGCGACCCTGCACAACCTCGCCATGGCACGGTGAACGGACAGGTCAGCGACCACGCCAACCCGCCCACACCCACCCTTCTGCAACAACCTTCAGGTGGGATGGGTGTCGTCGTGCTGGAGGGCGGTGCGGACGCCGGTGATGACCACGGCGATCAGGCAGAGGGCGATGACGGTTTCGGCCCACAGGAAGGCGAACCAGTCCATCACGCAGCCGATCGGGGGTGTGCCGGGGGCGTTGTTGCGGAAGGCCGAGAGGGCGAACAGGGTGGCGGCCATCCAGCCGAGGGCGGCCCAGACCAGGCCCTCTCTGCGGGTCGTCAGGTACCAGGCCCCGATGAGCACGGATGCCGCCAGCGCCCACATCACGATCATCATGAAGACCGCGAAGACGAGCAGGCTGCCCGATCGGGCCAGCCCCAGCCCCAGCGCCACGCCGGCAGCCTCTTGCTCGGACGGGGTGGGTGTCGCGGAGACCGAGAAGAGTGTGTCGTGGTTGGAGAACAGCATCCGCACCGGCACCTGCTTGCCGTCCAGCTGTGCCCAGAACTCGATGTCGGTCTCATAGGTGTCGAACGGGTAGTCGCTGATCGATCCATCCGTGATCGCGACCTGCACGTCCCTGATCGTGAGCCGCTCGTGCGCCTTGAACTCCAGGTCGCCGAGGGTCTGCGCGGAGGTCTGGAGGCTGAGATCAGCCACCGGGGCGGTCCCGTCCTCCTCGCCGAGTGTCCCGCGCGGGGTGACCCGGACCCGCAGTGCCAGCTCTCTGGCCGCGGCGTCGACGCGTTGGACGTTGGCCTCCACGTCCACCCGGTCGGTGGCTTGGGATCCGACCGTGTGGACCGTATCGAGCACCTGTCGCTCGGTGAACTGCAGCCACGACCCCACGGCCACCGCCACGACGATCAGGACCGCGATAGGAAGCAGGACCGGCAGGATCGAGGCCCCGGAGCGGCGTGGGTGACGCGAGTCCCAGGTTGGGGCCATGGTGACTCCGACGAGGTGAGAAGGGGGACGGACTCGCCCGGCCCGACGCCGGGAGCGTCCTGGTCGCCGGTCGTGGCGACCAGGACGGTGGTCTCGATGCGGACCAGAGCGGTTGTCAGGGAGCGATCTCGAACTCAGGCGGCTCGAGGCCCTTCAGGCATTCGGTTTTCGGCGCGTCCGGGGTCTCGAAGAACGAGACGGCGATCTCTTGGGCGCACTTCGAGGTGGCGAACACCACGTGCGGCTCGTAGGGGACCGTGACGACTTTGGCCTTGCTCAGCGTGCGGGCGACGTACGGCCCGTTGTCCGCCCCGGTCTGGGAGTCGAAGCTGCCCGACAGGGCGAGGGTGGGGATGTCGCCGCGGGTGACGTCCCGAATCGAGGGCGCCGCCGGGGGAACGTTCCAGACCTCGCAGTCCGGGCGGAGGAAAGTGAGCTGCGGAGCCTGGGCCTGTACCGAGCGGGGGAAGGACGGGAACGCTTCCTGTCCGCCCTTGAGCGCCTGTTCCTGGGTCTCGTACGGCGTCCACTCGCTGCAGAAGACGCCGTAGGCGAGACCGTGCGCGACCCTGCCCATGGCCGCCGGGCTGAGCTTGCCGCCCGCCCACTGCTGGGCGATCCGCTGCGGTTTGCCGTTGGCCAGTTCGTCAAGTGCGGCGGGTACTTGGGGTGCCACGTGGGTGGCGGAGGTCATCCAGTTCACCAGGGCTCCGCCGTCCAGGACGACGTTGACCGGCTTGTCGTCGCCGGGGAGCGTGACGGTGGTGGTGACCGGCTTGGCTTCGAGGTCGCTGACGAGCTTGTCGAAGGTGGCCGACAGGTTCGGGTAGCGCTTGTTGCACGCCGGCTGGACCGCACAGGCCTTGAACAGGCCGTCGAAGCCCTGCCGGGCGCTGCTCCAGGTCGCCGCCGACCCTGCCTTGGACGGCGGCAGTATGCCGTCGATGCCCACCGAGCGGAGTCCCTCTGGGTGCAGGCGCATGTAGACCAGCGCCAGGTGGGTGCCGTAGGAGATCCCGTAAAGGTTCCACTGCTCGATGCCGAGCGCGGTGCGCAGGTCGTCGTAGTCGGCGGCGCTCTCGGTGTCGTTGTAGGCGCTGAGGTCGAGCCCGCGGCCCGCCAGTTGGTCGCGGCAGGCCTTCGTGGCCTCGACGTGCAGGCGCTCGGTGGACGGAGCGTCGTAGACGAGGCCGACCGCGCGTGCGTTGAACTCGTCGATGTTGGGGCAGAGGGCCGTCGGGTCGGCCGAGTACGTACCGCGCTGGGACATGAGGATCACGTCACGGTCGCGGTTCAGGCCGCCGTCGATCGCCATCTTCGCCTCCCCCACGGCGTCGTCTCCGGGTCCGCCCGCGAGCCACACGATGGGATCGGGTTTCGGTGTGTCGGCCGCGGCGGGCACGATCGCGACACCGAGCTTGATCGTTTTACTGCTGGGTTTGGCTCGGTTCTCGGGCACGGTGAGCGTTCCGCAGCGGGCCCCGTCGAGCTCCTCTATCGGTTCTGGTGTCTTCGGGCAGGGGCCCGGTTCGTAGCGGGCGTCTCCCACCGTCCGGGCGGTCGTGCCGATCGGCGCTCCGGGGCTGGGGCCGGTGCCGGACTGCGCCTGGGCGGGCGCTGTGAGCAGGCTGGTGACGAGGAGACCGGTCGCCATGCCGGCCGATGTGACCAGGAGTCGTCGTGCGGTGCGCCGACGACGGGGTGCGTGGTGACGTCTCATCTGCCCTCCCGGTTACTTCGGCGTGATCGTGAACGGTTCGGGCTCGAGATCGTCCACGCAACTGGTGTCGGGCGCGGTCGGGCGAGCGAGGAAGGAGGCCAGCACGCGTTGCGCGCAAGGCGACTGCGGGACCACCCAGTGGCCGATTCCGGGGACCACCACGGAGGTCGAGTTGGACAGGTTGCGGGCCACGCCCTGCGCCCAACTCGCCCCGGTCTTCACGTCGAACGTGCCGGAGACGACGAGTGCCGGCACCGAGCTGAACGTGGGCACCCGCTGGACCTTCGCGCGGTCCGGAACGTTCCAGATCCCGCACACCGGATACTGGAAGGGTAGCTGCGGTGGCTGCGTCAGGACCGTGTCCGGCCACCCGGGGAAAGCCTTCTGCCCCGCCTTCAGCACGTCGGATTCCGAGTAACCCGGAGCCCATTCGCTGCACGCGATCGAGTTCGTCAGGCCGTGCGCGAACTCGCCGACCTTCTGGACCGAGCCGCCCGCGCGGGCCCTCGCGAAGCGCTCCGGGTTTCCGTTGCCGAGTTCCTCGAGCGCCGCCGGGATGTCCTTGGGCCGGGGGGTGAAGGCGACGATCAGGTTCAGCAGCGCGCCCCCGTCGAGGACGGTCTTGACCGGCTTCCCTCCGTCCGGCGGCGTGACGTTCAGCGTCAGGGGTTGCGCCTCCAGCTTGCGCACCTGCTCCGTCAACAGTTGGGGGAGGTCCGGGTACCGGTCCTTGCAGGCGGGCTGCGCCGCGCACGCCTCGAAGATGTTGCGGATCCCCTCGGCGGTGCTGCCCCATGTCCACGGCAGGGTCACGAACTGGGAAGGTGCGATCGAATCGATCGCCACCGCGCGGATCCCCTCAGGGTGCAGGCGCAGGTACGTGAGGGCCAGGTTGGTGCCGTAGGAGTAGCCGTAGACGTTCCACTGGGGGATGTCCAGCGCGTTGCGCAGGTCGGCAAAGTCCGCGGCGTTCTCGGTGCTGTTGTAGGCGCTCAGGTCGACTCCGTCGGCCACGAGGCGGGCCCGGCAGTCCGTCACCGCCTTCAACATGATCTGTTCCGCCTGCTGTGCGCCGTAGCCCAAGCCGACGGCCTGCGCGTTGAACCTGTCGACCTCGGGGCACGCGAGGTTCGGCTGGTCGTAGAGGTTGCCGCGCTGACCCATGATGATCAGTTCGCGGTCCTTGTTCAGGCCGGAGTCGACGAGGAACGGAATGTCGTCGAACGTGTCGGCACCGGGGCCGCCCGCCATGAACACCACCGGGTCCGCGGCGGGCTTCTCCGAGGCGGCCGGAATGACCGCCACGGCCAGTTTGATGGTCCGGCCGCCGGGGCGGGAGCGGTTTTCGGGGACCTCGAGGAAGCCGCAGCGTGCGTCGCTCAGCGCTTCGATGGGCTCGGGCGGCTTCGGACAGGGGCCGGGCACGAACCGGGACGGGGCTGCCGGGGTGGGCCCGGCCGGCTGGACGGGTGCTGACGCGGCGCTGCTCGGTGTGGGGCCGAATGCTGCCAGGCAGACCAGAGCTGCCCCGGCAGTCATCGCGGGGATGCTGTGCTTTGGCATGTGTGATCTCGTTCCTCTGCCGACATCGGCGGCGGCCCTGCCGGGCCAGGCAGCGTCTTGGGCGGAACGCACGTTCTCAACGCTACCGGGTGGCTGCTTTGCGCGCACCCAGAGTGGTCGCGACCCGTGGCTCGGGCCGTCCCCGGCCGTCCAACGGGTAGTTCTCGAACCAACGGCTGTTTCTCGGATCTCCTGCGGTGATTGCGGTCGGGCGCTCACCCTGGTGGGAGGGGTGGGGTGATCTGACGAATACGGAGTGGCGGCGGCTCGACTCCGTACCTCCTCCGACGGGTCTACGTGTTGGCCGGTGGGCTGGTCAACGGCGGCTGGTCAACGGGGTGTTGTATCGGGTGCGGACCGGGGTCCAGTAGAGGGATCAGCCCGAGCAGTTCCGTCCGGTGCTGACCCCCCTCCGGCGACAGCACCCAGGGCCGACGACTCGACCGACAGTCCTTCGGCCCGCCGCTGCTCGTTCTCAGCGGCCTTGTGGGCTGCGGCACGCGCGTTCTTCAGGCAGATCGCCACCTTCGCGCCCTGGAAGGTGGCATCTAGCAGGGCCAGGAGGTATCCGTTCTCCTTCGCCCACCCGCGCGCGGCAGCCATGTCCCCCCGGGCGTAGAAGCGGCCGGGCGGCGGTGACGCACTGCCCCAGCGCAAAGGCGGCGAGCGAGGCCGGCCCCCACGTCGGTAGGCCTGCGAAGCTGCCGGAGGCCGACACCACGGCCCGGGCCGATATCCAGTCACCGTCCTCCAGCACGACAACGAATCCACCCTCGCGCGCCTGGACCGCCGCCACGCGCCTACCGGTGCGAATGTCTGCGTCGAGGTGAGCGGCATAGGCCGTGAGGTACGCGACGACCTCGTCCCGGTGCGGATAGCGATCCGAGTCCCCGCCACCGAACGGCATCCCGGGCAGTGCGCCCGAACCGCGCCGGCGAGAACAGAGTGAGGCTGTCGTAGTACCGCGGCCACGATCCGGCCGGCTGGTCGGACGCTTCCAGGACGACCGGCTTCAGCCCATGCCTGACCAGGGCGTATGCAGTCGCCAGTCCGGCTTGGCCTGCTCCGACCACGACGACGTCGACGTGTTCCATTAAACGATCTCCAGATTCGACGAATGTCTATGTTGACGCTCATCGAATCAGGTGCCATGCTGACTGCGCAAGCCATCGACAGATGTCGAAACACTGAGGAGTCGACCGTGAACGCGCCTGCCAACACCGAGCTGCCCGTCGTTGTCATCGGAGCCGGCCCCATCGGCCTGGCCGCCGCCGCACACCTCGTCGACCAGGGCATCGAGCCCCTGGTCCTGGAGGCCGGACCGGTCGCCGGCAGCGCCGTGCGGGACTGGAGCCACGTACGACTGTTCTCCACGTGGGGCGAGGTCGTCGACCCGGCCGCGGAGAAGCTCCTGGCCCCCACCGGCTGGGTGAAGCCGGAGGAGGCCACCTACCCGACCGGCGGCGACTGGGCCGAGCAGTACCTGCAGCCCCTGGCCGCCGCCCTGGGCGAGCGCGTCCGCGTCGGCGCCCGCGTCACCGGCGTCTCCCGCCTCGGCCGCGACCGGGTCGTGGACGCCGACCGCGAGACCCAGCCCTTCACGGTTCACATCGCGCACGCCGACGGCAGCGAGGAACGGCTGACGGCCCGCTCCGTCATCGACGCCTCCGGCACCTGGTCCACCCCGAGCCCCATCGGTGGTGACGGCCTGCCCGCCCTCGGCGAGCGCTCCGCGGCCGACCGGATCTCGTACCGCGTCCCGGACCTGAAGGACCCGGCCGTCCGCGCCCGCTACGCCGGCAAGCGCACCGCCGTCATCGGCTCCGGCGCCTCCGCCTTCACCGCGCTCGCCTACCTCGCGGACCTCGCCAAGGGCGAGGAAGGCACCCACACCACCTGGATCCTGCGGCGCGGCATCAGCGGCTCCACCTTCGGGGGCGGCGCAGCCGACCAGCTGCCCGCCCGCGGCGCCCTCGGCCTGGCCGCCAAGGCCGCCGTCGACAACGGCTACGCCGACGCCGTCACCGGCTTCCGCACCACCGCCGTGGAGAAGGCGGACGACCGGCTGGTCCTCGTCGCCGAGGACGGCCGCCGCCTCGACCCCGTCGACGAAGTCATCGTCCTCACCGGCTTCCGCCCCGACCTCACCTTCCTCGACGAACTCCGCCTCGGCCTGGACGAGCGCCTGCAGGCCCCCGCCGAGCTGGCCCCTCTGATCGACCCCAACCAGCACTCCTGCGGCACCGTCTACCCGCACGGTGTCAACGAGCTCTCCCACCCCGAGAAGGACGTCTACCTCGTCGGCATGAAGTCCTACGGCCGCGCCCCCACCTTCCTGGCCATGACCGGCTACGAGCAGGTCCGCTCCATCGCCGCCGCCCTCGCCGGCGACATGGAGGCCGCCGCGCGAGTCGAGCTCACCCTCCCCGAGACCGGCGTCTGCGGCGGCGCGGGCCTCTTCGACGAGCCCGCGGCCGCCGAAGCGACCGGTGGTGGCTGCTGCGCGGCGCCCGCCACCCTCACCATCGGCGCCCCCGCCGCTTCCGGCGGCTGCTGACCAGCGAAGTGACGAAACTTCACAACGGCGCGGCCGCGATCGGGACGGGGGTCCGGTCGCGGCCGCGCGCCGCGCTGCCCGCCCTGTGCGCCACCCAGATCACCAGCTGGGGCATCGTCTACTACGCCTTCCCCGTCCTCCTGTCACGGCTGACCGCCGACACCGGCTGGTCCGCCAACGCGGCAACAGGCGCGTTCTCCATGGCCCTTCTCGTCTCCGGCGTGATCGGAATCCCGGTCGGCCGCGTCCTCGACCAGCGCGGACCCCGCGCGGTCATGACCGCCGGCTCGGTCATCGGTGTGCTCGCACTCCTGCTGATCGCGGCCGCCCCGACCCTCCCCGTCTTCTTCCTGGGCTGGATGCTGGCGGGCATTGCGATGGCGGCCACCTTCTACCCGCCCGCCTTCGCCGCCCTCACCCGTTGGTGGGGCCCCGACCGCATCCGCGCCCTGACCATCGTCACCCTCGCCGGCGGACTCGCCTCCACCGTCTTCGCCCCACTGACCGCACTCCTGGCCGAACACCTCAGCTGGCGGCAGACGTACGCGGTCCTCGCCGTGATCCTCGCGGCCATCACCATCCCCGCACACGCCTTGGCCCTGCGCGCCCCGTGGCCTGCCGCCCCACCCCAGCCACCCACAACGGACCGCACCCCGATCCCCCGAAGTCGCCCCTTCCTTCTCCTCGCCTCGGCCTTCACCCTCTCCAGCTTCGCCATGTACGCGGTGGTCATCGGCCTCATCCCGCTCCTCACTGAACGCGGCGCCGACGCGTCAACGGCCGCCTGGGCACTGGGACTCGGCGGGGCGGGACAGACCCTCGGCCGCACCCTGTACGCAAGCCTGTCGGCCCGCACGTCCGTCACGACCCGCACGACCACCCTCATCGCCCTCGGCGGCGCAACCACCGCCGCTCTCGCCCTCATCCCAGGCCCGATGCCCCTGCTGGTCGTCCTCGCGGTCCTGGCGGGAATCGTCCGCGGCAACCTCACCCTCCTCCAGGCCACCGCCGTCACCGACCGCTGGGGCACCACGCACTACGGCCGCCTCTCCGGACTCCTGGGCGCCCCCGCCCACATCGCCGCAGCCCTGGCCCCATGGGCGGGTGCCGCCCTCGCCGGCCTCCTCGGCGGATACCCGACTCTCTTTGCCGTCCTGGCAGCCGTCTCCGGAGCCTCTGTCCTTCTCGCCCTGGGCACCGCGCCGAAGTCCATCGTGAAGCGCCCAGGACTCACGCCATAGGCACGTCGTCAGCGGGGCCGACGCTTGGGAGGAACCGGGCCCGGGATGACATCGACTCGAAGGGCACCACCTTGGCGGTGCGTTTGGCCTGGATGATGCACAGCCCCCGCATGACCGGGTCGGTGTTCATCGCCACCGCGTCCACATCCTCGTCCTGCGACGGCCGGGTGTTGACACTGTCCAGTCCGATGGCTTCGAACAACTGCCGGACCAGGTGCTCGAATTCGGTTGGCGAGAGGTCCACCAGTACGGGACGGCTGTCCAGGCCGGCCACGACGTCCATGCTGTCCATCAGCCGGTACTTGCTCAAGTCGAAGGTGACCCGCAACGCCTCGTCGAACCGCTTGCGCGCTGCCTCCACCTCCGCGTCGTACGAACGGCGGCCGAAGCCGAGCGCTCCCAGCCATCCGCGCGGTGGCTCGGGCTCGTACTCTCCCCACCGCGGGAGGGGCCAGCCCCGTGACGGCGCCCATGCACGACGCCACCATCAACCGAAGCGCCGCCCCACCGATGGCCCTACCTTCCCGGCGTCGACCACCGGGCCGCGCAGACGGCTCTCTCGTCCGCTCCCCCACTGAAGTGTCCGTTGTCCGGGCACGGAGCGCGCGCCGCACCGAATTGCCCCATCGGATGAGCAAAACATAACGCCAAGATCGACCGAGCGAAGGCGAACCGAAGGAATCCTGTCAGCCTCCTGAAGCCGACCCGGCCCGGCGGATGGGCCTCGTGGCCACGGCGTCCGGCGAGTACCGTGTAGGGGTACTCCAACCGCCCGTGCGACCGGTGAGGCTACGGCATCGAGTGATGGATGAGGCCGAAGGGGAGGGCAGCGGCAGCGGCCCCTCGTGCGGACCCGGCGGTCCCCCGTGCTCCGAGTCGGCCGGCCGCACGTTCCACGGACCCACGGCGGTCCAAAGCGGTGCCCTGAGCACGCAGATCAACTATTTCGGCGGCCGACGCCACGACCCGCACGAAGGTCTACTGGCCGAGTACCTGGTGGCCGCCGCCGACGCCTCGAAGGAGCATCCCTATCCCACGGTGTTGGCAGGGTCCGGGCCGTCGCTGGACGACGTCTACGTCCCCCAGCGTCTCGGCAGCCTGGCGGAGGGCGAACTCCCGCCCGAACCCGACGCGATCGAACGGATCCTGACCAACGGTTCTACATGCGCCGTGCTCGCGGGGGCCGGCGGCGGCAAGTCCAGTCTGCTGCGCACCCTCTTGGCGATGGGCGTGGCCCGGCAGCTCAACGGTGCCGATGACGGACCGGTCCCGGTGCTCGTCCCCGCCGCGGCGCTGGAGGGTCGGTCGCTGTCCAAGGCCCTTGCTCTCGCGGTCCAGTTGGAGTTGAAGGGCCTGGTACGGACTCTGCCCCCGGACCTGTTCCAGGTTCCGCCGAAACCGCGCGCCTACTGGCTCGTCCTGGTCGACGAACTGGACGAGATAGCCGATCCCACGCGGCGCCGGGGCGTCCTCAGCGCTCTCATGGCGATCGAGCGGAACCAGAGGGAACTGCGGCAGGGCCCGACACAGAAGGCACCGCAGTACCGCTTCGTCATCGCCACACGCCCTCTGCCCGACGGAGAGCTGGATGTGCTCGGCCCTGAAGTTCCCCGCTACGAACTGGAACGCTTCCAGCTCACGGATCTGGAGGATGTCGCCCACCGCTGGTTCGGCGCCTACGGCCTGAGCGAGCCGTCCCGGCATGCACACCTGTTCGTCGCGGATCTCAACCGGTCGCACCTGGCGGGACTGGCGCGCATTCCTCTCACGGCTTCGCTGTTGTGTCAGCTCCGCGCGGCGGCGCCCGCGGACCCGCTGCCCGGAGTCCGTGGCGAGATCTACGCCGAGTTCGCCGGCCTGCTGCACAAGCGGCAGTACAGCCCGGCAGAGCCGGGCAGTGCCCGTGAGCTCTCAGCCGGGGTCCGACGTTACGGCGAGGCAGCCGTGGCCCGGGCCGAACACACGCTCGGCCGCCTGCCGGGCCTCATCGACCACTTGGCGGCACAGCGCCGCGACGGAAGCCAGCTCAGGGCGGTCGAGATCGTGGGGGCCCATCCGGACGCGGAACCCCCGCCGTACCCCGTTCCCCCTGACGTGTGGCAGGAGTTCCTCGCCACCGCCCTGAGCCACAGCGGATTCCTGACCCTCCACGCCGGTGACCACGTCTTCGCCCATCAGACACTGATGGAGTACTGCGCGGCCCGCCACACCACGCGAAGCCCACGAGCCCGCCCGCTGCAGCGGATTCTGACTCAGTGGCGCAGCGCCGATCCCTCTTACGTCGGCTTCGTCATCGACACCGCCTCGCCCAAGGCCAGGCGCAAGGCGATGGCGAAGCTGTACCGAATGACGCGTCGGGGCGGGCTCGACAGCTGCCTCTTCCTCGCGGAACTCGCCCGGCTCGGTACGGGCCTGCCGGGCGATCTCCTCGATCGCGTGGCTTGCGGGTTGACGAACGCTGCCCAGAACGACAGAAAGGAGCAGAGCGACCGGACGCGGGCCGTCGTGGCCCTGACCCGGCTCCCCGGCCGCGTCGTCCGGGAAACTCTCCCCCATCTCGTCCAGTCCGGAGCGCTGAACGGGACCGCATTGGTCGCCGCCATCGGGGAGCTGCTGGAACTCGGGGATCCGCAAGTGCGCGAGATGCTCCACAACCTGGCCGTCAGCGACGCCCAGTACTCCTCCCAGCGACTGTGGGCGGCCGAACACCTGGCCGCCCTCGACGACCCGCGGCATCCCGACGCGCTCTACGTCCTCGCCGTCAGCGAGCATGCCGGTGGCGCTGATCGGACCGTCGCGGCAGAGCGACTTGCGGCCCGGCGAGACCCTCGCGCTGCCGACGCCCACCACGCCATCGCGACCTGCACGTCCGCCGGCGCCGTACACCGCGCCGCGGCAGCTGAGAAACTGAAAGGACTCCAGGACCCCAGGCTGCCCGATGTGATGTACGCACTTGCTCGGGACCCGCGGGTGGACTTCTCCTCGCGGCAGTGGGCCGCCCGGCGAGTGGTCGCGGCCGGCGACCCCCGGATCGCAGACCTCCTCCTCGTGCTCGCCCGCGACAGCGATCTGGGGGAGAGCTTCCGCAGATGGGCAGCGCGGGAACTCTCGGCCATGAGACATCCCTGCCTGCCGGACGTGCTCTACTCCCTGGCCTGCGACACCGGTCTCGACGGTCGCGCCAGGGTCATGGCAGCCTGGGATCTGGTGCGTACGGGCGATGACCGGGGCCGGGAACTGCTGCGCTCCCTCGCGCTGGCGAAGCCGGGGCGCACCGCATTCGGAGCCTTCTGGGACGAGGAATCGCGGTCCAGTGCTGCCTCCGCTCTGGCTGCGCTGGGCAGCCCGGACGCCCCGGAGGTCTTCCGCATCCTGGCCCGGGACGGAAGCCGCAGCTACATCGACCGTCGTTTCTCCGTCCGGCAGTTGGCCGATCTCCCGGACTCCAGTGCAGCCGACGTACTCCAGTCGCTCGCGGCCGACATCGCCCTGCACTCCTCCGTCCGCACCGAAGCGGCCTTCGAACTTGCCGACTTGGGCGACCCGCGGGGGGCCGGCGTACTCCAGTCACTCGTGCTCGACACCACGCTGGACGTGAATGTGCGGGCGTTCGTCCTACGTCAGCTCTGGGAGCACGCCGACGAGCGTGTGCCGGAGGTCCTCCGCAACCTCGCAGCGCGGGAAACCCTCGAGGACGTCTTCCGGTCCCGGGCCGTCGCCGCCCTGGCCAAGCGCAAGGAGGCCTGCGTACCGGACCTGCTGTTCAGCGTGGCAGCAGGCACCGGCATCGACGAGTCCACCCGGACCATGGCCGCGAGAGCGCTCATGGCCAGGGGTGACGGACGGGCCCCCGAGCAGCTGCGTGTTCTGGCCGCCGACTCCACCTTGCGTCCCGGAACCAGGGAGACGGCCATAGCCTGGCTCGGCCGCGCCGACCTGCCACGCGCTCGGGCGGGCCTCTACGATCTGGCCTCCTCCTACGACCTGGAATCCGATCTCCGGTACTCGGCCGCGCGCACTCTGGCGCTCCACGACGCCCGTTTGGCTGCCGGAGCACTCATCGCCCTCGCCCTCGACGCCGATGCCCTGCCGCGGGACCGTTCCGCTGCGGCCCACAACCTGACCGACCAAGGCGATCCGCGCGGCCTCGACCTGCTCTGCTCCTTGGCCCGGGACGGTATCGTCGATGACGAGCACCGTTTCGAAGCCGCCGAGGACCTGGCGGACCTGCGCGATCCCCGCGGTCCGGACCTGATGTACGAACTCGCCCTGGACGCCGGCCTCAGGTCCTTCACCCGACGGGCGGCGGTCAGGAGGCTGGCTTGTCACAAGGACCCGCGGCTCCCGGCGCTGCTGCGCGCCCTGGCCGGTGACCCCACGCTCGACGGCACGTCCCGCCTTGTGATGGTCCGCCGCCTTACACAGTCCGGGGACCCCGCCGGTCCAGAGCTGCTGCGACGCCTCGCCAACGACCCCGCGCTGGACGCCGAGGTCCGCTCGGAAGCCACGAAGGAGCTCCCCTCCCCCACCTCGTCTGCCGCGCTCCCCGAACGGAAGAACACTGCCCCGGCGCCCGGGAGGCAGACGGAGGTGAGGCGGGAACGGGCGTGATCACCAAAAGCGCCCGATCACTCGTCCTCCTGCTGCAGTTCCCGTGCGGCGCTGCTGCCGGCGGCGGCCAGGACGTCGACGATGACCTCGTAGTGGGTGCGTGCCCCGGCGTCGAAATGGGGGGATGCACGCAGCGCCGACAGCCACTCGTTGATCGAAAGGCTACCAAGGCCGACAGTCGTCGTCCCTGGAAGGACGAGGGCGCGGGCCCAGGGCAGGCCGAGTGTGAGCTGCTGATCGACCGGTGAGGCCCGGAGAAACCCGATGAGGGTTTCAACTGCTCCTCGCACTCCAACGGCCTGCGCAATCCACTGCGGCACCAGATGCGCAAGGCTGGACGCGGTGGGCCAGCCGTCTTGGGCACGCTCGATCGTCGCGGCCGTATCGCCGTCGGAAATGACGGGTGCGGGCGCGGGAATGAGCGCTGCCACAAGCCGCGAGGGCGAGTTCGGCCAGTAGATCCACGTCTTTCTCGCACAGGCTCATGACGGCGTAAGGGCTCTCCACGACCGGTCGTAGGGTCGCGGGACTCACTTGCGCAACCTGCCGCAGCCGGGAGCGTGCGTCCTCGTCCAGATCGGACCCCAGGGTGGCGAGCGCTTCGAGCACGATGTCGTCGCGCCGGACGTCCCGTGTCAGCAGCACGGCGCGGACCGTTTGCCGCACCTGCCGGGTCGTCGGGTCCTTCTCGGCCCCTTCGTCCCACTGGGCGCCGCGCAGCCATTCCCGGACGACCCGGTCCGCACTGTGCACCACGTCCCGCGGGACGTCGAGTGTGTGCCAGGTCTGTTCGGCGAGCCAACCGACCAGCCCCTCGACCGGGAGGACCTCGGCTCTGCCTGCCGAGACGAAGCGCTGCTCGGCCACACGCAGCAGGTGTGCCAAGTGGGCGCCGTCGTCGCGCAGCAGGAGCGGCGTCGCCGCACGGATCAGCCGCGGGGCCGAACCGGTCGACAGCACCGCCTCCCACGGGACGTCCGTCCAGCGTGCACCGAACGCCGATGCCAACTCGGCGAACACCAGCAGCAGTTCCGACAGCGTCGGGCCAACCGCGTTTTCTTTCAGCGCTTCGATCAGCCTCGCCTGGCAGGCCACCACAGCCGCGCGCATCGTCCACCGGGGCGCTCCCGCGTCTTCGAGCGCGCTCAGTCCGACGGGGTCGGGACCGCCCCACCGGTGCGGAAGTCCGAGTTCGAGGCGCGCCACTTCCAGCAGAGCGCGCTCCCGCGCATCCGGGGACGGACCGTCGCCCACGCCGCGGCCCTGCGAGCGGACCCAGCACCTCCAGCACACGTCGAACACATCCGCCTCGGACAGCCCGCCGTCACGCAACGGCACGACCGCCTCCGCTCGCAGCAATAGGTCGACCAGCCCCACCCGCCGCAGCAACCAGCGAGAACGCCTCCCCCGCAGCTGCCCCAGTGCGGGAAACCGGCGCACCAGTTCACTGGCGGCGCCGTCGGGCAACGGTTCCACCCTGACCTTGGTCAGGTCGATGCCCGGCAGCATGCCGAACGCCTCTCGACTGCCGCCAACGCGTCGTCGCGGACGACGGTGACCACACCCAGACCTGCGTGGCGCGCCGCATCGGCCAACGCCAGGAACCTGTCACGGGCGCCTTCTTGCACGACTTCCGCTCCGTCGAGCACGAGCAGGCGCTCTGCGGACGCCGGTACTTGGGCGAACAGCTGCGCCAGCGGTACCCCGACGGCCGACGCCGACGCCGGCAGCGGCGGTCTGCAGTCACGGAGGTCCACCACCACGACTTCGGCACCGACCTCCCGGAGCCGGTCCACGGCCTGCAGACACAGCACGGACTTGCCGACGCTGGGTTCCCCGTGCACCAGGAGCCCTCCGCCGCTCCCGGCGGCCCGCGCCATCGCCTCCGTCACCTCACGCAGAGCAGGCGTCCGGTCCACGGTCGCCCGCTCGACGATCGCTCCGTCACGACGGACGCGCAGTTCACATGGCGTGCGGAGTCTCAGCTGCCGCTCGAAGTCGCCGAAAGTGTCCGACGGCGTTGCCGCGGTACTGCCGTGGGTGCGCTGGTCGTAATGGTTGTTCTGCCGATTGCCATGGCCGATCTGCACGGCCGTGGGGCCGGAATAGGTGGCTTCCCGCTCCGGGACGGCTCCGTCACCGGTCTCGGCTCCCTCTGCGTTCATGGAGGGCTGCCTCGGTCAACCGAAATTGTTGGTCTGGTGATTGTGGTCGCCCATCTGCAACGCCGTCTGCCCGGTGAAGGTGTATCCCGCAGGGATGGCTCCGCCCCGGGGAGCCGCGGTCCGCCCGTCCCGGGGCGGCAAGTGGGGAAGGGAGCCGAGCGCGGGCTCGGTCTCATAGGGCTGCCCAGTGAGGTAGCGCAGCAACTTCTCCGCGCCGACGGAGTCGATCGGATCCACGGTGTAGTGGGTGACGGTGTGACCGCCGAGAAATGCCGGCAGGTCCTCGCGACTGACTTCGGGGAGCACGACCCGCAGGATCCGCTCGTACCAGGCGGTGGGGTTGCGGTAGACGACGTCCTTGATCAGCCCGGCTTCCCAGGCCACGCCTTCTCCGACCCCAGGCTCCTCCCACCCCTCAACCCTGCGCTTGTAGGCGGGTGAGGCAATGGTCAGTACGTAGTCGGCCGCCTCGATCTCGCGCTGCATCCACGCGGCCCAGTCCTGGGGCCGCTCCGCGGCCGACCGGTCCAGCCGCGCGTCGATGCCGTGCTTTCGCAACAGAACCCACAGCGCACGCACCCGCTCCGCGTGCACACCGCCGTCGGCCTCATGGGCGTAGGAGATGAAAACTCGCGGGCCGTCGGCCGAGACGCTGCTGGTCCCCGACTCCGCTGACGTGTTCGCCATCTTGTGATCCTAGTCGGTTGCGTCAACCGGACTGAACGGCAAGGGGCGCGGGCAGCAGACGACTTGATTGAGTGACCTCAAGCCCACGCAAGCTCACCATAGTGGAGAAGGTGAGTCGCCAGGGTTCGTCCATCGCCCCTTCGGACATCGGCGCCACTGACGCCCCGGACGACCGCCGTCTTGACCTACTCCTCGGCCTCCTGATCGACGGTAAGCAGCCAAAGACGTCCAAGCCCACGGCCACGGTGACCCTCACGGCAGCGACCGGCTCGGCGGCGTGGAGGCGGACCTTCTTTCCCACGTATCGCGGATACGGTGTCGGTCCGCCGCGAGCGACAGAACCCCATCATCGTCCGAGGACGGGAGCGGCCCTTACGGCGCAACACCGCATGTCACCCAAAAGCTTCCGGCCGGCTGAATGTCCGTGCCCGGGGCGCAGGGCAGCTTCTGCCTGCAGGTCGTGCAGCAGCTCCTCGGTGCCGGCGACGGGGCCGCCGGAACATGCCGGCTGCTCCTTCGGGGCCGGCTCGCACAGGATCGATCCAGCTGCAATGGTGGTAGGGAAGGCCCGGTCTGCTCCTGAACGTTTCGGGAGGTCTCGTGTCGCACGCCCCCGCGTATGCCCCGCGCCGGCTTTCCGCTACGGCGCTCGCCTGCGGCGCATGTCTGATCATGCTGGTGCCAGGCCCTGCACGGGCGTTCACCGGCGGCAATCACGAGACGATCACTCGTACCGCTTTGAGTTGGGAACCCAGGTCGCTATCGGCGATGGCCGACTCTCGGGATGGGGCGATCGTGGCAAACGACGAGGGCGAGTATTTCAACCTCGGCGTCCTGCATTGCGACAACGCCGACTACCTCGCTCCGCGGTACGGCTCCGCATACCCGCGCACGCGCGACGAGGCGACCACCGAACTGCTCGCATGTATCCGCGGGTCCGTCGCCCGGCTGCGGGCCGCTGTCCGCTACGCCGACGAGCTCGTCGATGCCCGCGGCAGGATCGTCGCTCGCGAGAGCGACCTGGACTCGGCCTGCGCGTGGAACGAAAGGGAGCAGCGCGCCAAGTGTCTGGTGTTGGAACAGCTCGGACGTGGCTGGCACCCGATCGAGGACTTCTACTCCCACAGCAACTGGTCCGACAAGGCGGACGCCGGCCCGATCGGCACCGCCAATCCGCCGGGCCTGAACCGAACGACGATCGCCCCGTTCTTCGATATCCGTCGCTACAGCTCCGTGAGTGACTCCGCCTGGACCGGTGAAGCTGCTGGCCTCGTCCCCGAAGACCTGGCCACGGGTTGCTACCCCGACTTCCAGTCGACGGGTATCAAGCCCACCGACTGCGCCCGGCGCATCAAGCACAACGGGGATCTCAACAAGGACACCGAAGCCTCCCGGCGTTCGAGGAACGGCAACTTCCAGCGGGCTGCCGAGCTTGCCGCCCGGGACGTCACCCGTCAATGGAACGACTTCACCGCAGAACTCGTCGAAACCTACCCGGACAACAGACGTGGTGAGCAGATGGTCTGCGCGCTCACCCACGACGCCCCTGCGTCCAGCTGCCCCTGAGCCGAATCCGCCGCAACAGAGGCCCGCGATCAGGCCGCCGATGGTTCTGGGCCGGTAGCCGGCCTGCGCGCACTGGGTCGAGCAGGGCTTGATGGTCACGTTCGTTCTGGTCGGCGTACGCTTCGGCGAAGGTGACGAGCGCCCGGTCGAAGACTTCGCCGCGGCCCAGGTGAGCGGCGATCGCGATCCGGTCACCGGACCGCGCGTGCGCACGGGCAAGGCTGATGCCGCACACCTCGCCGAACGTCTCCAACCGTCCGGGGGACATCGTCTCCGGGGTGGCGATCCCTGTACATGGGGGCCGAGCACCATTCAGCGCAACTGAACGCGCGGACCCGCGGTGACATGTGTCGAATGTACGGAAAGGACTGACGTCTCACGCCGTTCCGGGAGTGCCATGAGTCTGCCGTCCGAACCGCCCGATGAGGCACCGGCACCAGGTAAGGCATCGTCGCGGGCCGGGCGAATCGTCAAGAACGTCGTCTCGGCAGTGCTGATCACGCTCACGTGCATCCTGGTGCCGGTCTCCCTGATCACGGTGTGGGTGCACGACATCGTGCTGGACACTGATCGGTACGTGTCCACCGTCTCCCCGCTCGCCTCGAACCCGGACATCGAGGCTGCCGCCATCCACCGCGTCACGGAGGCGGCCGACGTGCGGGTCGACGGCTCCCAGGTCGCCGCCGACCTGGCGAAGTGGCTGGAGTCGCAGGGACTTCCGCCGCGGGTCGGGACCGCGGTCAAATCGCTGGGCCCGCAGCTCGACTCGGCCGCGGACACTGCCGTCAGCAAGGTCGCGACCCGGTTCGTCGAGAGTGACAGGTTCGAGACCGTCTGGACCACCGCCAACCGCGCCGCCCACTCCGCGGTGGTGCACGCGCTGACCGGCGAGGGCCGCGGCGCGGTGGGAGTGGCCGGCGGCACGGTCACCCTCGACGTCGGCACTGCCGTGGAGAACGTCAAGCAGGAACTCGTGAAGGCCGGCCTCTCCCCGGCCGAGAAGATTCCCGCGGTCGACAAGCAGATGGTGCTCTTCCAGTCCGACAAGCTGGAGAAGATCAGAGGCCTGGTCCACCTTCTCGACGTCCTCGGCAACTGGCTGCCCGTACTCACCGTGGTCCTCGGCGCGACCGGTGTGCTGCTCGCCCGGCGCCGCCGCCGCGCCCTGGTGACCACCATGCTGTGCGCGGCCGCCGCCTGTCTGATCCTCGCCATCGGTCTCGCCATCGCCCGTCGCTACTACCTCGACCACCTCCCGGAACAGGTACAGTCTCCCGCCGCAGCCTCGGCGATCTTCGACACGCTCGTGCGGTTCCTCCGGGTCAGCATCCGCACCGCGATCGTTCTCGGCATCGTCGTTGCACTCGGCGCCTACCTGTCCGGCGGCGGCCGGCTGCCGCGCGGTGTGCGCGGCAGGACCGAGCGCGCAGCCGATTCCGTCGCCGGCTGGGGCGCGGCCCACGGAGTGCGTACCGGCCGGCTCGGCACCTGGGTGCAGGCCCGGCGGCGCTGGGTGACCGCTGGAGTGCTGCTCATCCTGGCGCTGGTGTTCGCGCTGTGGAACCACCCGACGGTGCTCTCGGTCCTGCTGCTGTTCCTGATCCTGCTCGCCGTACTCGCCGTACTCGCCCTGCTGGCGGCCAGCGGCCGCAGCGGTGACGGGGCAAGCACCAGGAGCGGGGCCGGGCCCGCCGGGGATCGCTAGCGACTCGCGGTAACGGCGGCGAGGGCACGGTGGGCGGCGTCCTCAGCCAGCGTGCCGGCACGGGGTCGTGAGACGGATGGCCGGTGGCGCACCGAGGAAGGCCTGGGCCGCCGGCCTGGTCGCGCAGTCCACAACCCGTACGGTCGCGAACTGCTCCAGGATCCGGCCCAGCAGCGGGGTGCGCCTGCGCATCCAACCCGGCGCGTCCATGCGGCGCGTACCGGGCTGCGGTTCGGGCACGGAGAAACTCCTCGAAGGTCAGACACACGCTCCGTCCCCGGGCCACGCTCAGCACGACGGTCGCCCGGGTCCTGTCTGCGTGGCGCGCCCCGGGGACGGAGCCGAGAATGAGTAGGCCGGACGAGATCCATAAGACGTCGCCCGCAGAGCGATGGGAGAACACGACGATCCATGCCGGTGGGCGCTCCACGAATTCCCTTTCCACAGTGGTGTACGGACCTAGGTGATCAGGTATGTGCCGATGGCTCGCGTATTCAGGAACACCCATGCTGCTCGACACCATCTTGTACAAACCGGCGCACTCGCTCATCGACCAGAGCCTGCATTCCAAACTCGGTGTCGAGACGACGAACGGCGACGGCTTCGGCGTCGGTTGGTTCACGGAGGACGACAACAGCACGCCTGCGCTGCTCAGAGACGTCGGCCCGGCGTGGAACAATCGCAACCTGCGGGAGATGGCGGATCACGTCCGCTCCCCGTTGTTCTTCGCCCATATCCGGGCCTCGACCGGGACCGCGGTGCAGCAGTCGAATTGCCACCCGTTCCGTCACGGCCGCTGGATGTTCATGCACAACGGTTCCATCACCGGCTTTCACCTCATGCGCCGGGACCTCGCCCTGCTCGTCGATCCCGCCCTGTACTCCGACATCGAAGGAACGACGGACTCCGAGGTGATGTTCTATCTCGCCCTCACCTTCGGCCTGGACCAGGACCCGCCGGCCGCTGTGGCCCGGATGGCGGGAGTGGTGGAGCGGGCCGGCCGTGAGCACGGCGTGGAGTTGCCGCTCCAGATGACGCTGGCCATCACCGACGGCGAGAGCGTCTGGGCCTTCCGCTACTCCAGCGGGCACACTTCCCGCTCGCTGTTCTACAGCAGCCGGGTGGACGCACTGCGCAGGCTGCACCCCGATAGGCCGTTCCTCCAGGAAATATCCGATGAGACCCGCCTCATCGTGTCCGAACCCCTCGGCGACCTGCCCGGCGCCTGGAACGAGGTACCGGAAAGCACCTACGGCGTCGTACAGCCCGGCGCTGACGAGCTGTACCCCTTCGCACCGGTGCCTGCATGACGCAACCGCTCATTCTCGGATACGGACTGTTTCCCAGGCCCGTCGGGCCCACCACAACCAAACAGGAGTCCGCGCCATGCACAACTCGCTGCTCAACCTGGCAGAGGAATACGAGTTTCCCCTGCTGAACATGTTCTGGACCATGATGCTGTGTTTCCTGTGGGTGCTCTGGTTCATGCTGCTCTTCCGCGTCATCGGCGACATCTTCCGGGACGACGAGATGAACGGCTGGGGCAAGGCACTCTGGACCTTCTTCGTGATCGTGTTGCCCTACCTGGGGGTATTCGTCTATCTGATCGCCCGGGGACGCGGGATGGGCGAACGTGAGCTCAGGCGGGCCCACCGGCAGGAGCAGGCCTTCCGCTCCTACGTGCGCGAGAGCGCGGGGACCACCAACGCCGGAGAGGAACTGTCGCGGCTTGCCGAGCTCAAGAACCGCGGAGACATCACGGCAGCCGAATACGAGCAGGCCAAAGCCAAAGTCCTCACTTCCTGAGAGCCGACCCATGCCTCGTGGCCGTCATGGCCGTCGTTCTGCTCCTCACCGGCGGGCAGCCGCCCCCGCCCCGCTCTCCGCCGTCGATCGCGGCACTCATGGCCACGCTGGTCATCGGTGTCGGTCTAGTCGTGTACAGCGAGCACCGGCGCCGCCGCAGCCGTACCGAACCAGCCTCGCCTCCGACGCAGGAGCGGCCCGCGGTTTCCGGGCCGCCCATGACGTCCAGGATGGACGACGCCACCATCTGGTCCACAGCTGCTCTCGCGGTGCTCCTTCAACCCTGGGGGATGGTCGGCGCCGCTGCCGCCTCTACCAACTCACCGGCTGACCCGGCGTGCACCTGGCGTGCAGGTGCGAGGCCTCACGACGGATGTTGCAATGAGAACGGAGCTGTGTCCGGCCACGGATGCGTTTTCGCGGCCCGGGCAAGTCCATGCCGCGCAACGCCACCGGGGCCGCCGAACCACACGCATGGAGTACTCATGAGCGACGACATCGAAGACATGGGCCCCGTCGACTACCTGGTCGTCGAGTTCCCCGGAAACCGGATGACGGGCGAGGCGTTCCCCCTTCTGATCGACCTGGTGGACAAAGGCATCGTCCGCATCCTCGACCTCCGCTTCGTACAGAAGGACGTCGACGGAACCGTCACCGCCCTGGAATTCACAAGCGACGATGACGAAAGCTCGATCGGCCTGTCCGACTTCGAAGGCGCGTCATCCGAACTACTCGGCCAGGACGACCTCGACGAAGCCGGCAACGCCCTCCAACCGGGCAACGCGGCCGCGATCCTCGTATACGAGAACCGGTGGGCCGCCCCCTTCGCCGGGGCCTTGCGCCGCAGCGGCGCGCAAATGGTGGCAGGCGGCCGTATCCCCGTACAGGCCATCCTGGCCTCCCTCGACGCGGAGGAAGCAGCCGAAAGCGGTCAGGTGCCGCAGTGAGTTCCCGGGCCCTCGGCGTCGGCCCCTGGCGTGACAGATCTCGCCCCCCATGCGCAAACGAAGCAGGCGGAGACAGTCTCTCCGCCTGCGGATGAACAGGGATGAACCCGGCTACCAGCGACCGGTCAGGTGCCGAGGATCTTGCTCTTCTGCTGTGCGAACTCCGCCTCGGTGAGGATCCCCTGCTCCTTCAGTGCTCCGAGTTCTTTGAGCTGATCGATCCTGCTGCTCATGTCATCAGCCATCGGCGGCGGAGCAGCAGCAGGGGCAGGTGCGGCGTGCTGCTGCGGGGGCTGCTGTTCAGGTACTTGATCGTCCTGCTCGGCCCACCGTCCAGCCTGGCGCCGCGAAACGCGGTTGGATACCGCCGTCGCCGTACCGGCGACCACGGCGGTGCGCGCTACTCCTCGAAGAAGACCAGGCACGTCATTCTCCCTTCCTGACGGGGTCGGCCCAACAGTCCAGCCGCCGGCCCTCCACTGCTTTCCAGCATTGCACCTGCTGCCCGAGCCCGCCGCGCCACAGCCCCCCCCCCCAGCGGCGAGGAACGCCGGCCGGGCGGATCATCGGATCGGGAATGGGACTGGGCCGTCCGAGCCCCCATTCCCGTTCGGCGGCGCTCTGGACGGCCGAGCGCTCGGCCTCCTTGAGCTGGCCCGCGTTCTCCTAGACGCTGTTCCAGTCGTCCTGGACGGCCGGGTGTGCGTCCTTGACCTGGTCCTTGGTCGCGGACGACGGGTTGAGCGCTCTGAGCTTGGCGGCGTCGCCCTTGAACTCGGAGAGGTCGGTACAGAGTTCACTTCGGCCTTGGTGGCCTCCTCCGAGGGCGAGCTGCTGTCGTCGGAGCAGGCGGTGAGACCGAAGACCTGACCACACCCTGCTTCACACGAGGCACCCCTCGAGATCGAGAGGCGCTTCCAGAGGCCGCGGCGAGTGCCCTCAGACCTCAGAAGCGGAACGACTGCATGACCCCCGCGCCCGACTCCCCCTCAGGGCGTGGTCACAGTTCAGCGCATCCGCCCGCGTGCCTTCAGCGGCCCCGGCGGGAGTTGTGGAGCAGGGATCGGGGGGCCGTCGTAGCCCTTCACTTCGCCGAAGCGGGTTCCCTCCATCCAGTCCTTGCGGGCTTGTACGATCTCCTCGTTGCTGCGCCCGATCCAGTTCCAGAACATCACGATCTCCTCCTCGAACGGCTCGCCGCCCAGGAGCATCAGGCCCGCGTCCGAGACTGCCCGCAAGGGGAGTTCGGCACGGCCGCAGCCGAGGTAGAGCATCGAGCCCGGGAGGACCGGGACGTCGTCGACGTGGGCTTCGCCCGACATCGACAGGACCGCGTACTCGAAGTCCGGGTCGAGCGGGAGGCGGGTCTCGGTGCCCGCCGCGAGGGTCAGGTCCGCGCCGACGATCGGGCTGTACGCCGTGCCGGGCGAGGTCGCCGTGTCCAGGGTGCCCAGGATGACCGTCGCGGTCAGGCCCGGGGCGTTCACCTGCGGGAGCTCCGCGTGGTGCTGGAAGTGCGGTTCCACGTCGCGGTGGGCGTCCGGCAGGGCCACCCACAGCTGGGCGCCGTGCAGGAAGCGGGCGTGCGGGCGCGGGCTCTCCTCCGAGTGGCTGATGCCCCGGCCGGAGGTCATCAGGCCGAGCTCGCGCGGGCGGACGGTCGCCAGGCTGCCCACGCTGTCGCGGTGCAGCACCTCGCCCTCGTGGAGCCAGCTCACGGTCTGGAGCCCGGTGTGCGGATGCGGCGCCACCTGCATGCCGGGCTCGTCCGCGATGTCGTCCGGGCCGTAGTGGTCCACGAAGCACCAGGCGCCCACCATGCGGCGGCCCAGGTTCGGCAGGAGTCGTCGGACCTCGGTGGACTCCCCGAGCTTGACCGTGCGCGGGCTGAGGAGCTCGCGTACCGGTTCGGCCACGACGAAGCCGCGGCCGCCGCAGACGGAGAGTGCGGGCTGGCGATCGAGATTGCTCATGCGGACAACCTAACGGCGGGCAGGCGGCCCCGGTCAGTGGAATGTTTCCCCCGGTCTTGCGTGTTGGAGGCACCAGACACGCACCGGTACACGCACCGGCTACACGCACGTCAGAGCGGGAAGGACGGAAGGGACGCGATGAGCGCGATGAGTACGTCGTACTTCGAGCACGGGACGGCAGCCGAGCGCTGGGAGCGGGCCCGGCTCTTCTTCGACGCGAAGGAGTACGCGACGGCCGCCCGCATCCTGGACGCGCTGGCGGCCGAGGCCCCGGAGCAGCTGGCGCCCCGCCTGCTGCTGGCCCGCGCCTACTACCACTCCGCCCAGCTCTCCCGGGCCGAGCGCGAGCTGCGCGCCATCCTGGAGCGCTGGCCCGTGGAGGACTACGCACAGCTGATGCTCGGTCGCACGCTGGAGCGCAGCGGCCGGGTCGCCGAGGCCCGTCCGTACCTGCGGATGGCCGCCGCCATGGCGGGCGAGTTCCAGGACTAGCGGGCCGTCCGGCCCGGCGCATGCGGGGCCCGGGCTCCGGCTCGGTTAGCCTGGGTCCCATATGAACCGCCTGACCACGCCTTACGGCTCCTACGAGCTCACCCGCTTCCCCGAGGACCCGCGCGACCGGCTCCGCGCCTGGGACGCCGCCGACGAGTACCTGCTGCGCCACCTCGACGCCGGTACCGGCGAGCGCGGGCCGGTGGACCTGGCCGGAGCCGGGCAGATCACCGTCCTCGGGGACCGCTGGGGGACGCTGACGACGGCGCTCGCCGCGTACCGGCCGACGCAGATCACCGACTCCTCCCTCACCCGCTCCGCCACCGCGGCAAACCTCGATCGGAACGGCATCGGGACCTCCAAGGCGACGGTCACGCTGCTGACCTCGCAGGACCCGCCGCCCGAGAAGATCGACGTGCTGCTGGTTCGCGTGCCCAAGAGCCTGGCGCTGCTGGAGGACCAGCTGCACCGGCTGGCCCCGCACGTGCACGCGGGCACCGTGGTCGTCGGCACCGGCATGGTGAAGGAGATCCACACCTCCACGCTGCGCCTCTTCGAGCGGATCCTGGGCCCGACGAAGACCTCGCTCGCCGAGAAGAAGGCGCGGCTGATCTTCTGTACGCCGGGCACCCCGGGCGCCGCGCGGCCCACGACTCCCGGGCCGTGGCCGGTGACGTACACGGTGGACGAGGACGCCGGGTCCGCCTCCGGGCTGACCGTCGTCAACCACGCCGGGATCTTCTGCGCCGACCGGCTCGACGTCGGCACCCGCTTCTTCCTGCAGAACCTGCCGACCAACACCGACGGGGCCCGGGTCGTGGACCTGGGCTGCGGCAACGGTGTCGTCGGTACGGCCGTGCAGGTCCACGACCCGGACGCCGAGGTCGTCTTCACGGACGAGTCCTTCCAGGCGGTCGCCTCGGCGCGGGCCACGTACCGGGCGAACATCCGCGAGGGCCGGCGGACGGCGGAGTTCCACGTCGGCGACGGGGTCGCGATGCTGGCCCCCGGTTCCGTGGACCTGGTGCTGAGCAACCCGCCGTTCCATTCCCACCAGGCAACCACGGACGCCACGGCGCTGCGGATGTTCGCGCAGTCGCGCAAGGTGCTGCGCCCCGGCGGCGAGCTGTGGATCGTCGCCAACCGGCACATGGGCTACCACACCCACCTGCGGCGGCTCTTCGGCAACAGTGAAGTCGTCGCGAGCGAACCGAAGTTCGTGATCCTGCGGGCGGTCAAGGAAGACCGGCCGCGGCCTATGTGACCTGCCAGTACGTCCTACACTCTGCCGCGTGAGCAGCCAGGTGGTGGGAGACGGGGCGGGCGGCGGGGCGGGCGGCGGGCGCTACCGCCGGGAGGACGTGGCCCGCGCGGCCGGGGTCAAGGTGCGCAACCTGCGCTACTACCAGGAGCGCGGGCTGCTGCCGCCGCCGCGCCGCGAGGGCCGGATCGCCTGGTACTCCGATGACCACCTGACCCGGCTGCGGCTGATCAGCGACCTGCTGGGGCGCGGCTACACGGTCAACGGCATCGCCGAGCTCCTGCAGGCGTGGGAGGGCGGCGGCGGCCTGTCCGGACTGCTGGGCCTGGAACGGGAGATGACCCGGGATTGGGTCCGGGAGGAGCCGGTCACGATGACCCGGGCCGAGCTGCGGGAGCTGTTCGGCCCCTCGGCCACGGCCGAGGACACCCGGCGGGCGGCCGAGCTGGGGTACGTCGAGCTCGACGGGGACCTGGTCACCCACCGGAGCCCCCGCCTGCTGGACGCGACGCTGGCGCTGGTGCGCGAGGGGGTTCCGCTCGCGGACATCCTGGACGCCGGAGAGTTCGTACAGGCGCAGGCGGCCGCCCTCGCGGACCGGTTCGTCGGACTGTTCCGCCGGCATGTGATCGGCCCGGCGGGGCTGGAGCGGCTTTCGGCCACGCAACTCCAGCACATCACCGAGGCGGTGAGGGCCCTGCGGCCGGTGGCCGGAGAGGTCGTGGCCACGGAGTTCGCCCGGGCGATGGCCCGCCGGGTGGACGCGGAGGTCGCCGAACTGCTGCGTACGGAGCAGTAGGAGTCGGCCGAAAGCGTGCGCTCGCACAACCTTGCCAACCCCCATTGGCACTCTTACATTCAACTCGTCGGTAACAACGGTGCACAGCCGATCACAAGGGACGATCTCATGACGGATTCCCCGCACTTACCCGACGAAGACCACGGCTCCGGCCGTGTCCGCTGGCGGCGGTTCGCCGTCCTGACCGTACCCGCCGTGGCCGTGACCGCCGGCCTCGGCATCGCCCTCGCGCAGGGGGCGCTCGCCGCCTCGTTCGCGGTGTCGGGGCAGCAGTTCAAGGTGTCGGCCAAGAGCCTGCAGGGCGAGGGTTTCGCCCAGTACGGCAGCGTCGACGTCAACGCCCGCGAGGAGCTCATCCCGGTGGCCGTCACCGCCATCCGGGAGGCGAAGCTCAACAGCCTCTGTCAGTCGGTGGTCACCACGCTCCCGGTGATCGGCGACATCTCGCTCAACCTGACGGCAGGCCAGAAGAAGCCCGTCGAGGCGAGCAACCTGTTCGTGGACGCGACACAGCTCTCCGGTGACGCGGTCTTCAGCAACATCGAGATCGGGCGCGACGCCTCCACCCTCGACAAGGGTCCGGACGACGCCCAGGGGATGCAGGACCTGTTCGCCCAGCAGGCCGACACGGTCAGCATCACCGATCTGCAGCAGACGGCGTGGGCGACCAACGCCGGCACCTTCAAGCTCTCCGGGCTGCGCATGGACATCAGCAAGGGCAAGAAGGAATGCTTCTGAGCCGTCGGCGGTGGCGGCGGTGGCGACGCGGCAGACCGTTCTGGGGCGGACTGTTCACCCTCTTCGCCGGGGTGTGGATCTGCCTCCTGCCGCTGGCACCGCTGAAGGTCATGCTCCAGCAGGGGGTGGCGGGGATCCCGTCCGTCCTGATGGGCCTCGTGATGATCGTGCTCGGCCTCACCGCGTGGTTCTCCCCCGCTCAGCGCGCTCTCGCGGGTGTCCTCACCACCCTGATCGCGACCGCGGCCCTGGTCCTGTCGAACCTCGGCGGGTTCCTCATCGGCACCTTGCTCGGCATTCTCGGCGGCGGCCTGATGTTCGCCTGGCAGCCGTACGCCGCGACCCGCTCCACCCGCTCCACAACGCCTTCCGCTGCCCCCTCAGGCGCCCCGTCAGCCGCTCCCTCCCCCACGACACCTCCGCAACACGATCCCCAAGGAGCACAGCCATGAGCCGTACGCGCACCGCGCTCGCCCTCGGGATGGCCGCCGCCGCAGCCCTCTCCCTGGCCTCGGTCTCCGCCTCCGCCGCGCCGTTACCCGTGGCCGGGTCGACCACCGTCACCCCGGCCGGGCACGCCTTCAAGGCCACCCTCAGCGGGAAGGCCACCCTCAAAGCCGGTTCGGTGACGGTGACCTGCAACGTCTCCGTGGCCACCGGTACGGTGCCGGCCGCCCCCGGCAACCAGAACGCGGCCGGCCCGGTCTCGTCCCCGATCTCGGCGCCGACGTACAGCTCCTGCACCTCGAGCATCCCCGGCGTGACCCCGACGGTCACCACCAGCGGTGCCTGGACGGTGTCGATGCAGCACGGCTCCCCGATCACCGCGACCATGACGGTGCCGGTCGGCGGCCTCGTGGTCAAGACGACCGGGCTCGCCTCCTGTACGGTCACCACCGCGCCCACGGCCGCGGCCAACGTCGGCGGCGCCTGGACCAACGGCGCCCCGCCCCGCCTGACCTTCACCAACGCGACCGTACCCGTGAAGGTCACCGGCGGGTTCGGCTGCCCGACGAGCGCGACCACGTCCACCTTCAACGCGGTCTACCTCGTCACCGACACGACCGACCCGGCGCAGCAGATCACCGTCGGCCCCTGACCCACGCGCACCAAGGCCCGCCGCCCCGGGGATCGTCCGGAACGGCGGGCCTCCGTCATGCCGCCTGCCGCCTCAGCGGTGTGCCGGGAACTCCACCACCTGCTGGTACGTGGGCCGGTTCTGCCAGTTGACCTGCGGGTGGGACAGCCCGCCGACCGGGCGCTGGACGATCGAGTCCGCGCACCACTGGTTGCCCGCGGCGCAGGTCCCGTCGGCCGGGTAGACGGCCGCCGGGGTGGCTGCGGCCGCCTGCCGGAGCGTGGCGGTCATGGCCTCGCGGCACGCGGCGAGCGAGCCGCCGCCGCAGTAGACCCGAGACGGCGGATCGGCCACCGGCCGTCCGAGGACCATCCGCAGGTCCTCGTCCGCGTAGCTCCACCAGCCGTACTGGAAGGCCGATCCGGCGTGCGAACCGGTGGGACCGTGCCCCGCGTTGGGAGCCTCGTCGACCGTCAGCGAGGCGCGCAGGGCGTCGTACAGCGGGGCGCCGAGGCCCGGTTTGAACTCGGCCTCGATCAGCAGCGGCCACCAGGCGTCCATGATCCGGATCGCGTCCGCGTGCGCGTACGTCCTCGAACCCTGGGCGGTCTCCTTGCGCTTGCTGCCGCTCGCCTGCCACGCGGCCAGCTTGTCGACGGCCGCGGTGACGGCCGGGTCGGTGCCCGGTCCGCTGCGCAGGACGGCGAGGAGTTCCGGCAGCAGGTTCTCCGCGCGCAGGTCGGTGACGGCGGCCTCGGCCATCGCCCGGGTGAGCGTGGCGCGGGTGACCCCGCCGGCCGCGACGAGCTGCTTAACCCGGCGGTCGAGGAGGTCGCCGCGGTGGACCGCGCCCATGCCGAAGCCGGCCGCGCCGTAGTCCTTCGCCTGTTTGTTGTTCCAGCTGATGTAGTAGTCCTGGCCGATGGACTGCGGGTGCTCGGCGGGCGGGGTGTAGGCGGCGGTGTTCGCGGCCGGGTCGAAGCCCTGCCACTCGTACTGCTGCCGGGCGTGCACGGGCAGGGCCGCGTCCACGCCCGCCGGACGTACGGGGTTCAGCCCGCTGTTGTAGTAGGCGGCTTCGCGCGAGTCGGCGTAGAACCAGTTGAAGGCGTAGCCGATGTGCTGGACCGCCTGCTGGAAGGTGCGGGCGTCCTTGACGTACGAGGGGTCGTTGAGCATCTGGAAGCCGATGATCGAGTCCGCCTCGTGCCGGTAGGTGGAGCGCAGCGCGGTGTAGGCGACGGGCTTCGCGGCCACCGTGGCGCGGTGGGTGACGATGCCGTAGTGCGTGCGCCAGACCTGCATCCGGTAGGAGCCGTCGGGGGTCGGGTCGGCGACGGACTTCTTCCAGGCGTTGGCGCGTTCCAGCTTCTCCATGGGGGTGCAGGTGCCGCGGTAGAGGTACGAGGTGCTCGTCCTCGTCGGTGTGCCGCCGCCGGGTTCGCACAGTTCGACGGCGAAGGTGTCGGTGATGTCCTGGCCGGCCGAGGTGGCGCTCCAGGCGTAGTCCTGGCCGCGGCCCAGCTGCACGTACATGCTGACGCCCGCGAAGGAGGCGCCGCGGGCGCTGATGCCGGGGCCCTGGAGTTCCTGGAGCATGAGGAGCTGGGGCGCGAGGTAGCCGGTCTGCGGCCCGAAGACGGCGACGGGGCGGCCGCTCGCGGTGTGGGCGCCGGAGACGAGCAGGGCGTTGGACATGCTCTGCTTGAGGGGTGGGGGCGGGTTCACGGCCTCCTTGGCGGTCGCCGCGCCCGTACGGTCGTACACGAGCTGTTCGGCGACCACGGAGCCGGCGTCCGGGAGGGCGGCGCCCTGCGGGTTCGCGGGCTTCTGGGCGTACGGGAAGCTCGTGCCGTCGTGGACGGTGAGCACGGCCTCGGGGTCGTTGCGCTGGCGGAAGGACTCCCAGACCCTGGTCCCCTCCTCCAGGCCGTACTTCTGCTGCGCGGACAGCAGGGACAGCGCGGCCTGCACCTCGCCGCCGCCTCCGCCGCCGAACAGGCCGCCGACGACGGAGGCGAGGGCGATCAGGTCGGTGATCTTGAAGGGCTGTATCTCACCGGCGTTGGTGACGGAGTTGATGTGGCCGGTGAGGACGTACTCGCCGGGGAAGTAGCGGCCGTTCTTGGACTGGGTGCGGTAGAGGTTGATGCCGTCGACGTAGGCCTGCGCGTCCTCCATCGCGAGGCGGCCGCGCTCGCCCCCGGTGGTGCGGATCCGGTCAACCTGGGCCTGGAGGTCGGCCTCGGTGTACGGGGCCTGCGGCCAGAACTGCTGCTCCAGGCCCTGGTTGGCGAGGGCGCCGCCCGCGAAGGGGGTCAGGTCGCCGCGGCCCACGTGCCGGAAGAGGTCCATCTGCCAGAGCCGGTCCTGGGCGGCGGCGTAGCCCGCGCCGAAGGAGGTCCCGTAGCGGGTGGTGCCCTTGATGTGGGGGACGCCGGTCTTCTTGTCGCGGGTGATGGTGACGTCGGGGCGCGGGCTGGTGGTGGACTCGGCCTGGCCGGCGGGCACACCGAAGGAGGCGTCGTTGAAGAAGTCGTTGACCTCGGCGTCGGTCAGCCCCGGATACCCGGCCACCAGGGAGTCGTAGCGCGCCAGTTGGTCCGAGGTGTGGGCGGGCAGCGTGCCGAACGCCTTGTGCAGGAGGATCTGCGCTAGCGTGGCGTTGCCGTTCTGGCCGGGCGGCAGGATGTCCGAGCACTGGCTGCCGCAGTAGTCGGCGATCGGGAGCGGCACGGGGTCGGCGGCGCGGGCGGCCGCGGCGGGCGGTGTCAGCAGGGTCGCGCCGAGGGCGATCAGCGCGGCGGCGACGGCAGTTCTCAGGCGGGCGGTGGGACGTAACATACGTGCTCCTCCGTGGGGGGCAGGAACCGGTCACGGGGAGGGTACTGACGGAACTACCACTCAGTAAGATGAACGACCGTCACTTTTACGGAGCCGGGCGCCGCCGGGCGCGGGGCCTTCGAAATTGCGTTGCCCGGGCGGCGGGTGCCGGGGGAGGCTCGCTGCCATGTCACAGAGCAGCGAACATCAAGAGCCCTCGGCCGGCACGCGCCGGGGCGTCTGCGACCTCTTCTCCGGCGGCCGCCTCACCTCGATCCCGCGCAAGGCGGCCCGGCGCGAGCAGTTGCTCGTCCACCTGACGCAGACGCTCTTCGCGGCGGACCGGGAGTACACGGAGCCCGAGGTGAACGACGCGCTGCGCACGGTGCACGAGGACTGCTCGGCGCTGCGGCGCCATCTGATCACCTCGGGCCATCTCACCCGGACCCGGGACGGCAGCAGCTACCGGCGGGCGACGACCGCCCGGTAGTGGGTCGTCAGCCGCCCGTCCTCGCCCAGCACGTGGAAGGCGACGGCGGGCGGCTCGTCGAGGTGGACGTGGTGGTCGGGCCCCGTCTGCACCTCCCACGGCAGCCGCAGGGTGGACACCACACCCGGAGCCACCAGCAGCGGACGCCCGGCGAAGGTGGTCGCCGCCGCGGTGTGGGCGTGCCCGCACAGGAACGCGGTCAGATGCGGGTGCCGCTCGACGAGAGCGGCGAGCCGCTCCTCGCCGAACTGCCGGATCCCGTCGACGTACGGGGTGTGCAGCGGGACCGGCGGGTGGTGGAAGGCGACCAGCACCGGGGTCTCGCGCGGGGTGCCGGCGAGGACCGTGTCCAGCCAGGCCAGCGTGGCGTCCTCCAGGAGTCCCTGGTCCTCACCGGGAACGGACGAGTCGCACACCGCGAGCACGAAGCCGTCCCCGCGCACCACCTGGTCGACCGGCTCCGCGGACGCTCCGTCCCCCTCCCCCAGCAGCCCCTGCCGGAAGGCGGCACGCTCGTCGTGGTTGCCGGGGCAGACGACCAACGGGTGCCGCGAGCGCAGCAGCTTGGCGGCCTCTTCGTACTCGCCGGCGGCGGCGTGGTCGGCTATGTCCCCGCTCACCAGCACGGCGTCGAGGTCGTACGGAAGCGCTTCGAGGTACTCCATGACGGCGCGGGTACGGTCGGCCGCCCGCGGGCCGCCGTCGAGATGGATGTCGCTGAGATGGGCGATCACGATCACGGGCGATGCCTCCTTGGTCTCCGGTCGAGCGAGGTGCTCGAGAAGCGTGTCGGAGCCATTCAACAGGGGCACACGCCTCCAACACCTCCCCCGGAACCCGTTGTCAGAGGGTCCGCCTACGGTTCGGTCATCTGATCACGCACGACAAGGGGGGAGCGTGCGGCGCTGGGAGTACGTCGACGGCGGCTCGGCCAAGTTCTGGGAGGCGCAGGCGCGGGGCACCTCGGTGACCGTCCGCTTCGGGCGCACCGGGACCGCCGGTCAGACACGGGTCAAGGCCGACGCCCAGTCGCACCTGGTCAAGGCCATAGCCGAGAAGGAACGCAAGGGCTACGCGGAAATCTCGGCTGCCGGGGAAGCAACCGTGCCCGCCGCGCCCGCCTCCGTCGATCCGGGCGTCGCCGACGGGCCCGCCGCCCCGGCCGCGCCCGTCGACGAGGACGCCTTCACCCTGCCCACGGCGTGGAAGCGGAATCTGTATCCGCGACGCGGCGGGGTGCCCTGTACCGTGCCGGCAGTCGACGGGGACGCGCCGCAGTCACTGCGCACATGGCTCGAACACGAGGCTCGGACGATCGAGCGCGTGCTCTCCTCCCCGCGGAGCGACCCCGCTCTCGTCGAGGCCGCCCGGGCCCACCGGTCCGGCAGCCCTAACCCGCTGGGCGCGGCGGTCCTCGCGCTGCTGCTGACGTCCCGCTCCTTCACTGTCGTCGCGGACGCCTGGGCCGCCGAGTTCGGCCTGCCCTTCGCCGCCCGCGCGGCGGCCGAGATGCCGGAGCTCCATACCGAGTGGGTGTCCTCCTGCCCGGGCGGCAAAAGCCGGTTGGACTCGGTCACCATGACGCCGGACCCCGACCTCAGCTATGCCGGCGCCTGGGGCAGGATGTTCGCCGAGTCGGTCCTGCTGCGTGTCCGGGCCCTGCTGTCCGTTGCGGACGAGGAGACGTACCAGGCCGCCGTCGCCGGCCTTGCGCACTCCCGGCGGACCACGCGCCAGCACGTCACCACGTGCTTCATCGCCCCCTCGGAGCAAGGGTGGGTGGAGGAGTGCTGCGCCGATCCGGCCGTGCTCGCGCACCCCGAGCGGGGGGTGCGGGACATGCTGCTCTGCTCCCTGGGGTCTTCCGAACAGGCCGCCCTGTTCGACGAGCGGGGGAACCTCGGCTGGAGCGTCCGGAAGCCGGGCGTCGTGGCGACCGTCGCGGAAGGCATCGGCGTGGCGATGGCCCCGATGGTGGCCGGCGAGTTGAACCGGCAGTACATCGACATCGACGACACCAAGGCGATGGCGGCAGCCCTCGTCGAGCTGCCCACGGACGAGGCCTTCCGGTTCCTCCTGGCCCGGCTCGACAACAAGTACGTCCGGTTGGCCGTGGCCGCGGCCGCCCGCCGGTACCCGGCCCGGACTCTGCGCCTGCTCGCGGAGGCGTCCGCCGGCAACGGCCCCACGTCCTCGATGGCGGGTCAGCTGCTGGTCACGCATGTCGCCGCCCACCGGGAGCTCGCGCTGGCCCTGCTGGCGGACCTGCCCGAGGAGCTCGCCGCGCGCGTCGCTCCCCTCGCGCGCCGGGAGGGCCGGGTGGCGGAGGTTCCCGCGGAGTCGCTGCCGCCGCTGCTGACCAGCCCGCCCTGGACCCGCAAGCGCGGTCGCGATGATCGGGGAGTTCCCGGACCAGGAGCTGGAGACCGTCTGGCTCGACACCCGGCCCTGCGACTACTGGAGCTCCCGCACCCATCCGCTGAAGTTCGGCGACCTGCCCCCCGTCATCGTCTCCGAGGTGCTGGCCGACCTGACGGAGCTGACGTCGTGACGACCATCACCGCTCCCCCCGCCGCGGAGCAGTTGCAGCCCTGGTGGCGCTGGCGACCAACCGGGGCCTGATGCCGGTGGGTGAGCCCGGCACGGCCGAGTCGCTGCTGTCGGAGCTGATCTCGGCGGCCGTCAGCGGGGACTCCACGCTGATCGTCCAGGGCGGCGCGGCGACGACCGAGGATCCCGTACCAGCCCTGCCGCGACCTAAAGGGCCGCCTTCCTCGACGCACTGCGTGAGGAGGGCCCGGCCGCGGCGGTGCGCCCATGGGTGGACGCGCAGATCCATGTGTGGTCCGCGCTGGAGCTGCACGCCCGCGCCACCTGAGCGGGACACCTGAGCCGGGGCACCGTCACGCGCCGGCTACCCCCGGTACGTCTCCAGCAGCCTGAGCCAGATCTCGCTGATCGTCGGGAACGCGGGGACCGCGTGCCACAGCCGCTCGAGGGGGACCTCGCCCGCCACGGCGACGGTGGCCGCGTGCAGCAGCTCGGCGGCGCCCGGGCCGACGAAGGTGGCTCCGAGCAGGATTCCGCGGTCCAGGTCGACGACCATCCGGGCCCGGCCGCGGTAGCCGTCGGCGTAGAGTCCGGCGCCCGACACCTTGGACAGGTCGTAGTCGACGGCGCGCACCCGGTGGCCCGCCCGTTCGGCCTCGGCCAGGCCGAGGCCCACCGCGGCGGCCTCCGGATCGGTGAAGACCACCTGCGGAACGGCCCGCGTGTCGGCGGTCGCGGCGTGCGCGCCCCAGGGGCCGGTGTCGAGCGGACCGCCGGCCGCCCGGGCGGCGATGGCGGCTCCCGCGATCCGCGCCTGGTACTTGCCCTGGTGGGTCAGGAGCGCGCGGTGGTTGACGTCCCCGACGGCGTACAGCCAGTCGTGCCCGGGCACCCGGCAGCTGTCGTCGACCCCGATCCACTGCCCCGCGGACAGCCCGACGGTCTCCAGCCCGATGTCCTCGGTCCGCGGCGCCCGTCCGGTCGCCACCAGCAGCTCGTCGCCCTCGAGGATCTCGCCGCCCTCCAGCACCACGGTGACGGGGCCGGTGGAGCCGTCCCGTACGACGGCCTCGACGGCCACACCGGTACGGACCACCGCGCCGGCCTCGCGCAGCGCCTCGGCGACCAGCTCGCCCGCGAAGGGCTCCATCCTCGGCAGCAGCCCCGAGCCGCGCACGAGTACGGTGACCTGCGATCCGAGGCCCTGCCATGCCGTGGCCATCTCCACGGCCACCACCGAACCGCCCACGATCAGCAGCCGGCCCGGCGCGGCCTGCGCCGAGGTCGCCTCGCGGCTGGTCCAGGGGCCGGCTCCGGCCATCCCGGGCACGTCGGGGATCACGGCCCGGGTCCCGGTGGCGACCACCACCGCGTGGCGGGCGGACAGCACGTGGTGCTCGCCCTCGGGGCTGGTGACGGCGACCTTGCGGACCCCGTAGAGCCGGCCGTGGCCCCGGTACACATGGGCGCCGATCGAGTCGAGCCAGTCGATCTGGCCCTCGTCCTTCCAGTTCCCGGTCCAGTAGTCGCGGTGCGCGAACACCGCCGCCGTGTCCAGCGGCCCCTCGGCGGCGCCCGCCAGACCCGGCACCCGCCGGGCGTCGGCCCGGGCGAGCACCGGGCGCAGCAGTGCCTTGCTCGGGACGCACGCCCAGTACGAGCACTCCCCGCCCACGAGCTCGCTCTCGACCAGAGCGGTACTCAGCCCGGCGGCGCGGGTCCGGTCGGCGACGTTCTCGCCGGCCGGTCCCCCGCCGAGCACCACCACGTCGTACTCCACGGCTTCCGACATAGAAACCTTCCAGGGGTTCCAGGGAGTCCACCAGGACCCGCAGGAATCCCGGTCAGGAGCTCATAGCCCGTCATTTTACGTGGGGTCTGTGAGACATGCGTGAGACGACAGGCGGCCTCGGCGTGGTGACGCCATCACCTCGCCGAGGCCTTGATCCGCACACCCTTCAACCCAAGGGAGCCGGACCCATGTCCGAAGCTACACGCACGCCCGACGCGGACACCCGCGTCCTCCTCCAGCAGATCGCCGCACGCCTCACCGCTGAGCGGCCCCAGCACCCCATGCGCGAGAGCCTCCGCCAGGCCCTGGCCCTCACCTTCGCCACCCGACGGCACGGCTACGGCACCGACCGGGCCGCCCGCGCCGAGAAGGAGCTGCTGGCCCACGCGCCGGCCGTCGAGACCGGGCTCAGCCGCCAGCAGTACGCCCTCCAGCTCATCGAGGCCGCGGGCGGTGACCGGTGACCGCGTCCCGCACCGCCACGGTGCCGACCATCGACCACGGCCCGGTCACCCTGCCCGAACCGGCATGGTGCATCGGCCACCACGCACAGCCCGAAGCCCTCGCCGACGTCCACCACACCGGCCCCGAGCACGTCGTCTCGTACGGCGGCGGGATCACGCTGCGCGCCGAGCTGGTCGCGTTCCCGTACGGCATCACGCCCGTAGCGGTGAGCGTCCACCTCGAGCTGCACGTGCCGGACGTCACCCTCGACCCACCCGGCCTCGAGGGCCTCGCCTCGGTCCTCGTCGAGCAGGCGGCCGAGCTGCGCCGGCTGGCGCTGCGCCTGGCCGTGCTCCGCGCGGGAGGTGTCTGGTGAGCAGTCCCACAGCCATCGCCACCCGACGCATCAAGGTGCGTCAGCTGGCGCAGGGTGGCGCATCCACCCGGCAGATCGCGGAACAGGTCGGCTGCTCGAAGGACACCGTCCTGCGCGACCTCGCCCAACCCGATCCCGCCGTCGTGGCGCGCACCGCACTGCGGGCGCAGAAGCTGGCGAAAGCCGAGCAGGCCGTGCGCCAGGCAAGCGCCGCAGCTCAGGCCGTTATTGACGCACGGCCCGCGTACCAGATCACCGACGACGAGACGGCACGCCGCTGGTGTGGCGCACTCCGCGCCGCGGCCGACGCACTCGCAGCGCAAGCCGACGCATTCGCCGAGTACTACCCCTGCGCCACCGGCTGACCGGCGCATCTCGTGCTGCTCGCCGTGCTCTTCGCCGCGGCGGCCGCCGGCGGGTTCGCGGGGCTCTGCCTCGCGGGCCCGCCCCGCGCCCGCGCACTGTACGCACTCCCCGCCCTCGGGACGTGCGTCTTCATTCTGCTGCTCGCCGCGCTCGGCGCGGCCCTCGTCCACTGAGGACTCCATGAACCTCCCCACGTACTCCGTTGTCTCCCTCGGCGGCGTCACCGTCGGCTTGTCGCTCCTCGGCTGGACGGTCGCCCGCTGGTGGGTCACCCACAAGAAGAAGAACGCGAAGGCGCTCCTGGCCCTCGTCCCGTTCACCCTCTGCGCCCTCTACGGCATGCTCCTCATCCTGTCCGCCGGCGGGCTCCTCGGCGGCGGTGCCGACTGGTCCCTGTGGGGCACCAGCGCGATCGGGAACGCGGCCCTCGCGTACGGCGTCGGCGGCGGGACCCCGGACGTGTCCCGCACCTCGAACCTCGTGCTCACCGACGGCGGGCACGCGGTCGTCGTCATCGCCACCGTGATCCTGGTCGCGGTGTGGACGGTCCGCCGGGGCTTCCGCTGGGACCTGTTCGGTGCCGTGCTGTGCGGCATCAGCCTCGGCCTGTCCTCGGGCGTCGCAGGGCTCGCCGGATGGGTCCTGTCCCCGGTCGTGTCCACGCTCGGCGACGCCGTGGTCGGTCTCCTGTGAAGGGCCGTACAGCTGCAGCCGGCGCGCGGCTGGCTCGCGGTACGGGGTTGCTGCTGGAGTCGCCCTCTCGGTGGTTCGACGTCCCCACGCTGGGCGCCCTACTCGTCCGCCTGGCCGTGCCCGTGGGCGGCCTGGCGTTCGCCGGGCGGGTGTTGGAGCGGGCGCCGCACCTGATCTACGCGGTGCCGGTCGCGTGGGCATGGGCCGCATGGGCGGTGTCCGATTCGTCCGCCACTCCCCCACCGCTACCGGCGGCCCCCCTCGGCGACGTTTACGCAGATGAGAGCGTCGAAGTCGGCCGCGTCGAGAGGGGGCCGGGGGAGGGGTTGACGATCATCTACCCAGTCCGGACGGAGGTGAACGGATCGTGATCCGGATCCTGTTGAACCTCCTCGGCGCGGACTACTGCGAAGCCTGCGGCTGGTGGTCGAAGCCGTTCTGCGGCCACTGAGCCACGGTTCTGCAACTGGTTGCACAAGGGCCCCCGACGCGTGCGGATCGCGTCGGGGGCCCCGTGCTGCCCCAGCCTGGCCGTGTTCCGCCGAGACCACGGACGGGCCGGGAGATCAGTAGCCGCGCTCCCGCTCGGCCTGCGTGATCGGCTTACAGGCAGGATCATCCGGGGAGTGCGCGTGCTGGTCGGGGCGGGCAGCGGACGCCGAATCCACGGAGATTGTCTTGCCCGTGCCGCGGATCACGCGGTCGCAGAGGCGGCAGATCTGGCCAGCAGCAGTCATAGGTGTCTCCTCAGGTCCAGCAGAGTTCGGGGTGGTGGATGACCCGCCAGCTGTAGCCGCAGAGTCGGCAGTGGCCTACCGTGCTGCCGCAGTAGCCGGGCTCCAAAGGGGCCAGCAGCCGGCACCCGGCGCACTGCACGTACTTCCGCGTGCACTCCCCATCGGGATGCGCCGGGGACGGCCGTACCTCCATGTTCAGGAGCGCCAGGTCGACCGCGCCCAGCAGCTCATCGCCGGGCATCACTCGGCCTCGGGGGCTGGGCAGCACCACACCTCGGTGTCGAGCCGGTGGGCGCCGTGCCGGCCGTGCAGCCAGCCTCGGTACACGGCTCCGACCGTGAGCACGCTCCCGCACACCACGCAGGCGAGGCCCGCGAACCGGTCCCACGCAAGGCCGTACACCTCGGGCAGTGGCGCCTCGGCGCACGCGGGGGCCGTCACGAGAGGTCCGGGAGCGGGCGGAGGGAGGCGAACCGCCACCGTGGCAGCAGGCCGCGCTGCTCGCGGCATGGGGCGCACGCGTACAGCACGACTGGCGGCCCGCACGATCGGCCGGCGAACCGTACCGGGCGGGCAGTCTCGGATGATCCATCGTGGTAGTGGCACCAGTTCACGGGGCTGGTCTCGGCGCCCGTGGCGCCCGCTTGTGTGGCCATGACCAGCACCGTAGGAATCCGCGGCCGGGCCCGTCCGCCCCGTTGCGCGCGATTGCGCGGAGTGCCGGGCGGGTTGGGACGGGTTGCTCAGGCTGCCGCAATCGCGTGGCGTGCGCGGGCGATCAGCCGGTGTGCCTGCGCCCCGTACGCGGCCGTGGCGTGCAGTCCGTCCCATGCCCGCCCGTACAGCGCGAGATCGTCCGCGGAGTCGTAGGACAGCTCGGTGTTGACCGTCTCCACGATGACCCGCTCCTCATCGAAGATCCAGAACCCGTGCTTCGGAGTCAGCGGCAACGGCACTCCGAGCGGCACGATGCCGAGCTCGACGGTGCTCATGCCGATCAGCCCGACGAGGCGATCGAGTTGACCAGCCATCACCTCGCGCGGGCACACAAGGACGTGCAGGGCTGCTTCCCACAGCAGCACCCGGAAGAGCTTGCCTGGCTCGTACAGCACCTCCTGTCGGCGCATGCGGGCGGCAACGGCGGCTTCGGTGTCTCGGGGCGACTGCATCAGCGTGGTGTTCGCCTCGATCAGGTGCCGGGCGTAGTCCGGGGTCTGGAAGAGCCCCGGGATCACCGTGGCTTCGTACCCGCGCATCGTCGCGGTCTGCTGATACTCGACGACGTACCGGTCCTGCACCGGCCGGTGCCCTGCGGCGAGCTGGCGCCGCCAGGAACGCTGCTGCGACTCCAGGCCCTTGAGCCTGCTGCGAAGGTCGGCCGCCTGCTCCGGGACGCCGGCGGCGGCCGCCCACGCATCGGTGTCGGCCTCCGTCGCGGTCTGCTTGCCGTTCTCCAGCCGGGACACCTTCGACCGCTGCCAGCCGATCCGGGCGGCGAAGTCCTTCCCGTTCAGCCCGGCCTCGGCGCGCAGTTCCCGCAGGCGCGCGCCGAGGGCCACGCGGCCGCTCTGAAAGTCGGTGCTCACACGGACGAACGTACCTGCGCCCACACCTCGCCTGAAGGCGTGGCGAGGGGCCAGGCGCGATCCCGGGCCCGGCACGCGGCCAGCACCTCGGCGGGGTCGTCGACGACCTCGACACCGGTCGTGACGTCCTGGTCGTCGATGTGGAAGCGGACCAGGGTCCGGGAGTCGAACAGCCAGAAGTCGTAGTCCGGCAGCTCCAGCCGTACGGCCTCGGCGCGGGCGAGCACGCGGATGTCCTCGCCGGGGTTCGTGGCGGCGGCCGCCATCAGGAACCGCTGCCCGTCGGTGGGCGGCTCGTCGATGATGCGCACCCGGGAGAAGGAGGCGCCCTGCTCGGCCTTCTCCCGGACGTTGACGTGCCACGGGTTGCCGGGCTCCGGGGCGGGTTCGGTGCCGCGCATGAATGCCTGGAAGCGGTCGCCGGCCCGGTCGGAGGCGTAGCCGCGGCGGGTCTCCAGCCGGAACGCGGTGTGCTCGAACTCGGCGAACAGGTGGGTGATCGCCTCGAAGGGGACCAGCACGCTCACTCCTTCGGCGCGAACCGCGTGAGCAGGTCGCGCGGGATGACGACGAACGTCTCGTGCTTCCCGACGTCGCGCAGCTGCGCGAGGTGCTCGGGGTCGGTCAGCACGTCGCCCTGGACGACGATCTCGCCGGTCTCCACGACCTCATACAAGGTGGGGCAGTTGCCGTACTCGGACGTCGTGCCGATGAACCGCAGCGTCATGGCGGGCTCCCTTCAGGCTGGTTGGGAGACCAGCATGCGGCGAACCCGGCCTGCATGGGGACCGGTTGCGCGAGATTGCTGGGAGCCGCTGCCCCTCCCCGCCTACACGGCGAAGCCCCCGCCGTGCGGTTACGGGGGCTTCGCCATGCCTGGAGGGCATACCCCATCATACTGAATGGATCTATTCTTAACCTACTGGAGTGCATGGATCTATTCAGACTGGGGTCCCCATGGCTGAGCGCATGACTTTCGTCCTCGACGGACGAGACAACCTCTCCATCGTGTTCCGCGACGCCTCAGGATCCGCCGCCCGATTCGAGCAGCGCCTGGACCGCGACATGAGCGCGTCCAGCGGGCACGTCGAACGGTTCACCCGCGACTCCTCAGGCAGGCTCAGGGACCTGCGAGGACGGTTCGCGGCCACGAGCATCGCTATGGGCGGCATGGGCGGGCAGACGGTTGGCGTCCGGTCCGCCCTGCAGAACCTCGGCGGCTCAGCCTCGGAGACGGCAACCGCCATAGGCGGCAAGGGGGCCGGCCTCGGAGGGTCCATGGGCGCCGTCGCCGCCATCGCCGGCCTGTCCCTGCTGCCCGCGCTCGGCGCCCTGGTGCCGATGATGGCCGGCCTCGGCGTCGCGGGAGGCACGATGGCGCTCGGGTTCCGCGGCGTAGGTACGGCCCTCGAGGCCGCAGGCAAGGGCAAGAAGGAGTACGCCGCCGCCCTCAAGGCGCTGCCCGAACCGGCCCGCAAGTTCACCGAGCAGCTGGTCGCCACGAAGAAGGAGTTCACCGGCCTGTCCGGCGAGATCCAGAAGGTGATGCTGTCCGGCTTCACCCAGGCGCTCAAGGAATCCAGCCCCATCATCAAGATCGTGGGCTCTGCCATGACCGAGATGGGCAAGGGGTTCGGCGACGCGGCGGCCGGTGTCGGCCGCCTGATGAAGGACAGCGGCTTCCAAGAGGACTTCACCCGGGTCCTGCAGCTCGGCAACGTCTTCGTCAAGGATCTGACCCGCGGGCTCGGCGGGCTCACCCGGAGCTTCATCGAGTTCGGCGCCAGAAGCGAACCCACCCTGCGGTCCCTGTCGAGCGGACTCTCCGACCTGCTCGGCAAGGGCCTCCCCGGAATGTTCCAGGGGCTGGAGCGGGGCGCGGAGGGCTCCTCGAAGTTCCTCAACGGGTTCTTCGGGATGACGAACCAACTGCTACCCGCGCTGGGTCGGCTGAGTGGCGAGGTCAGCCGCACCTTCGGGCCTTTCCTGGGCGAGCAGATGACACTCTTCGGGAACGTGGCCAGCCGCGCCCTGGACATGCTCGGGTATGCGGCGCGCGGCCTCAAACCCGTCCTAGACGACCTGACCTACGGACTTAAAAGCGCTTGGCTGCTGGCCCAGCCGTTCGCGTCCGCGTTCAAGATGGCGGGCGCGGCCGTCGTGGACGCCATGCTCCCGGCAGGCACGAGCATCGACGGTGTTCGCGGTCCCCTGCAGCGGCTGCACTCCCTCGTACAGCAGAACAAGCTGGGGCTCATGGAGTTCGCCAGGCAGGGCGCTGGCGTCATGCTGACCATCGCCGAAGGGTTCATCCAGTACCTGCCGTCCGTCGTCGGCGCCTTCCGCACCATCGCAGTGGTGGGCCTCAACTCGCTCCACGCGCTGATCAGTGGCATCGCCGGAACCATCGGCCTCATCCCCGGAATCGGCGACCGCTTCAGCAAAGCCGCGGCGGACTTCGGCCAGTTCAAAGACACTTTCATCGCCGGCCTCGACACCGCGCAGGGCAAGACGCAAGCCTTCTCCGACGCCACCCTGCCGCGCCTCTCTCAGAACCGCCTCAAGCTCGACATCAGCAGCTACGAATCGCAGATCGCGGTGGCCAAGGAAGAGCTCAAGACGGTACCGCCCGAGAAGCAGTCCAAGCTCATCGGGCACATCGCCGACCTCGAACGGAAGGCCGCCGCAGCCAGGGCCGAACTGGAAGCCGTCAAGGACCGGAACGTCAGCATCAACGTGACGACGAAGTACCGGACCGAGCGCAGCATGTTCCACCCGCAGTCCGGTGGCCGCGAGGCAGCCAAGGGCGGCATCATCCGGGGCCCAGGAACCAGCACATCCGACAGCATTCCCGCCTGGCTCTCGGACGGCGAGTACGTCCTGCGGGCCTCGGCCGTCGACCGCCTCGGCGTCAGCAACCTTGACGCACTCAACGAGGGCCGCGCCCTACCCGCCGGCGGAACTTCAGCCGGCGCCGCGATGCCGGCCGTCGCACCCGCCCGGACGGTCGTCGGCCCGACCGTGAACATCACCGTGCAGGGCGCCATCGACCCAATCGCGACAGCGCAGCAGATCCAGCGGCTCCTCCTCAAGGTCAAGCGATCCTACGGCGGCCCTGACCTGGGCTTTGCGTGACCGCGCGTCACCATCACGGCGAGTCGCTATTTGCCCAGTTGGAGTTTCTCGGTGATTAGCGTCTTGAAAATCGTCCGCGCAAAAAACAGGGCGAGAAGGGCGTTTGGGTCGCCCGTGGGGTCGCTGAACTTTCGACTCACTCCCTCCCGTGGTGTGGTCGATGGGTGCCGCGGCGCCCTCGTTTCGGCGGGCCGAAGCGATCGAAAGTCCTGTTCATGTGACCCAGCGCGACGTCTAGTGAGGGCAGGCCGCTGCCCCTCACGCCCAGTGGACGGAGGGGCAGCGGTAGGGGGCGGGACGCAGGCGGGTCATGGGGTCAGACATCCCTCGCCGCCTTGCCAGGCATGAGGAGCCGGTTTGACGCCCCGCTCCGGTCTGGGGGTCAGGCCACGCTCTGCCCGGGGAACCAGGGGTGCGGCTTGCGCGGCGCCTGCTGCTGCAGCTTCTGAGCCTTCGCCAGGATGGCGGTCTTGGCCGACGCCCTCTCGTCGGCAGCCAGCTCAGAGGAAAGCTTCCAGATGGCCCGCCGCAGCTTCTCGGTGGCGACCTGCTGGCCGGTCAGGTTGGTCACGCCGGGAACCAGCGAGAGGTTCGCAGCGTAGGCGAGGTAGTCGATGTGCTGCAGCTGCGTGTGCCGGGTGTGGCTGAGGCGCGCGTCTCCACGGCGAAGGTGCGCGCCCATCGACTTGCCCGCCTCTGCCAGGTTGGCGATGACGGTGACGAGTTGGGGAGTGGACCATCCGGTGCCGAAGCCCTGGCTTGCCAGCTTCGCGGCCTGGAGTCCCGCGCTGACGGGCTTCGACTGGTTGGGTGTGGCAAGGGCGCCCCAGCTGGTGACGGGGAGCTGTACGCCGCGCTGCTGTGCTTCCATGCGGGCCCTGTGGGCGTCCATGAGGGCGCGGCGGGTGGCGTCGGTGCGGTTGGTCACGGGGGTACTCCTCTGCTCGGTGGCGGGCTGGTTGGCCCGGGTCTGCTTGGTGCTGCTCCACGAGGTGCCGTGTTCGTTGGTGTGCGAGCCGGGGTGGCCGGCGTCGCGGATGCAGGGGGACAGGGTGCGGACGCTGCGCGCGGCGGGCGGGCACCAGTCGAAGATCTCCTTGCAGGAGCCGGCCGGGAGCCGCAGGTCGTCGGCACGCAGCTGCTCGACAACGGGAGTGCCGGTGCTGCTGGTCGCCTGGCTGTAGCTGAGCTTCATCGGGTCTCCTCGATGTAGGGGTTGGCGGCGGTCTCGACCTGGGTTCGGGTGAGCTTGGCGGCGAGCTGGTCGCGTTCGGCGGCGACGCCGAGGACGAGGGCTTCCAGTTCGGCCAGGATCTGGGTGTGGGTGAGGTTCCGGCGGCCTCGGACGATGTCGTAGGCGAGCTCGTGAACTTCCTGCTTGAGCTGCTCGGAGGCCTTGAAACCGGTCATGGTGTGCTCTCTTCTGTGACGGCGAAGGCGAGGGTTCGCTCCTGCCATAGGGCTTGGGTGGTGTGTCCGGTGGCTTGGGATAGGTCGGCGAGGAGGGCGAGGACGATCGCGCCGAGGGCGGTGACGGCGCCGGCGGGGTCTTCCTCGGCGAGGTCGAGGGCGGCTTGGCCGATCTCGAATTGCTGGGCTTCGGTGGTTCCCTGCTCGGTGGGGAGGGCGAGGGTGATGAAGGCGATGGCGTTGTCCGGGGTGGTGGTCACGGTCGGCTCCTGGCGGCCTTGAATGTGTCGGGCACGGTGGCGGCGCGGGCGAGGTCGGGGAGCACAGGCAGGGTCCCGGCCAGGACCGGGCATCCGTCGTTGTGCTCGATGGCCGCGTGCAGGCTGTCCCCGCGGGTGGCGAGTCGTGTGATCTCGCCGTTGCAGTGGCCGCACCGGTAGTTGCTGACCATGGCGGCGATGAGGTGCTTGTCGCCTGCGGCGAACGTGGTGTGAGCGATGGGCATCGAGTCCTCCGTGGGTTTCGTCTCGCCTCTCGTCTCACGTCTCACCCTTAAGGGGGGTGAGACGAGACGAGACTTCTCGCGGTGGGTTGAGACGGGTTGAGACGGGTGAGACTTTCGAGTTACGCGGCCCCTCTGTCCGTCGAGGGCAGGGCGTAAATTGGCCGCTTCTCGGTACCGATGTTCCGGAGTGCACCCCTGTTGACCAGGGAGTTCAGCGCCCGGTAGACGGACGCCTTCGGCACCGTGGTCACGTCGATGAGGTTTGTCGCGGTAGCGCTGGTTGTCTCAAACGAGTCCCGCATGGCGGCGAGGATGGTCTCCTCGTTCTTGGTCATCTCGTCGCCGCCCGGCGACACGCTTCGGGCGGTGAGGACGACCGACTGACCGACCGGTGTGAGGCGGAGCCACACCGTTTCGAAGGCGTCCTCATCCTTCTGCTTGTCGCTGTGGATCTCGACGTACTCGCCGTCCTTGGTGACCTTGATGATGCTGGTGGCGGCGCCCTCGAAGGCGCTGGCCCCGCGCATGTCCAAGCCGCTCTTGCCGGAGTGGTGGACCATGAGGACGCAGGCGCCGCAGACCTGCCGGACCTGGTCGGCGGCATCCACAACCTTGGACATCTCGCCGTTGCTGTTCTCGTCCGCGCCGACGGTGACGCGGGCCTGCGTGTCGATGATGACGAGGGAGGGCCCCATCTCCTTGATGAGCGCGATGAGCGCCTGGCGGTCGACTCCGTTGAGGAGCTGCACGGCCATCGGCAGGAAGGTGACGTTCTGCATGGGAGTGCGAAAGGCCTCTTCCCAGGCGCGTACGCGCTTCCTGATGCCCGACGCACCCTCGGCGACGAGGTAGAGCACGGGGCCCGCTGAGACGCCCCGGAACTGCCACGGCAGACCGTTGCCGATGCAGCCTGCCCAGTCGAGGGCGACGAACGACTTCGCCGAGCCAGGCTTGCCGTACAGCCAGGCAAGGGAGTCCATGTACAGCACCCCGTCGATGAGCGGCACGGGGTCCGCGATGTTGTCCAGCCCGGCCGAGTCCACCAGGGCGGCGCGGAGCTCGGCGAGTCGGGCCTGCGTGGGGTTCTCGCTCGGCTGCTTGTCGTCGGCCAGCGGCTCGGGGCGCTCCGAAGCGTGCGTGACGGGCGCGGGCGGCGCCTCGCCGCGGGGCTCGGGTACGAGCAGCCCGGTGAAGTCGTTGCGGGTGTCCGCGCGTGCGACGGGCGGCCAGGGGTGGCGGGGCTGTGCCATGCCGGCGCGGAGCCCGGAGTCGATGGTGGCGCGGGCGCGGCCTTCGGGGTGGTTGCCCGCGCGGGCCGCGGCCAGGAGGTCGGCGCGCGCCTCGCCCTCGGTGAGCGCTCCGGCGCCGACGAGGGCGCCGAGGCTGAACGCGGCCGTGTTGATCGCGTTGTTCTGCTCGCCGTCCGCGGCGCGGGTGATCGCATCGCACTCCGCCTGCACAACCTTCCGGGTGTAGACGTCGTGCCGGTCGGCCGGGATGACGATGTCCGTCGCAGGCCCGGCCGGGGCGGAGGCGCGCACCTGGAGCGCTTCGAGGAGCCAGCCGGGCGCGTCGACGGGCGGCTGTTCCGGGTTCTCCAGCGTGTAGACGACGCCGGTCGCGTGGACGGATCCGGCGCCGATGACGTACGCGTTGCCCGCGCGGACGTCCCCTTCGAACCGGCCCTTGAGTGCGCCGAGTCCGTTGCCGAGCCGCGCCCCGGGCGGCGCCCAGTAGTAGTCGTGGTGGCCCTTCGCGGTGTACGTCCGCATGGTGGGCGTGTGCTCGTGCCCGAGGTCCTTCGCCGTGTCCTCGATCGCGCCGGGCCGGTCACTGTCCATGACGAGCAGCTGCGCGCCGTTCGGGCCGCGGCTCCCCCCGACGAAGATGCCGACGTTGCGCGGCGCCCCGGCGAACAGCCGGCGGATCTGCTGCTCGTCGCGGCAGGTCGTCTTGGTGAACGGCTCGGCCGGGTGCTTGCCGCGGTCGGTGCAGACGCCCGGGTCATGCCCTTGGCCGATGCCCGCGCACCGCTCGGCGCCCGGGTGGTCGGCCGCGAACACGGCGAACTGCCGCTGCGCAAGCCAGAGCGCGCCCGCGAGGGGCGTGTCGGCTACGGCCTGCGGGTCGATGGCGTGCGTGGTCAACGTGCGCTCTCCGTCTTCTCCGTCGCGACGTCCTCGGCAAGCGCGAGGACATCGGCGACCCAGCCGCGGGCGGCCGTACGTACGGCTCGGGCGGACGGCTGCTCTTCGAGTGAAGCTCTGATCGAGCCGAGGGTGAGGACCCGGCGGGCGCGTTCTTCACGGGCCCGGATCAGGAGCTCGTCGGTGTACGGGCATGGCGGCCATGCGCCCCCGGGTACGCCGGGAGACCCCGGAGCCGCGGGGGCTCCGGGGGTCCGGGTGGGGGTGCGGGTGGTCACCGACCGGCCTCGACGTCGGCCACCAGGGCCTCCACCGTGTCCAGGTGGGCCCGGATCTCAGCGATCCGGCCGCGGGCCTCGACGGGGGTGAGGTCCTCGTCGAGGAGACCGATCTTCACGCCCTTGCCCCAGTCGATTACGTTGACGGGCAAGACCTCGCGGCCGTAGGCATCCGTGCAGGTCGCGGAGGTGCAGGCGCTGATGTGGTCGTAGTGGTGGCCCGTCTCGACGCACCACCTGTGCACGTCGCACGGGGCCTTCGGGGTCTTCGCCTTCTCGAGGACCGCGAGGACGTCGGCGAGGACGTCCGGGGCGTCTCCGGCCTTGCGGATCTCCCGGGCTACGGCGTCCATGAACGCGCAGTAGTTCTCGTCCTGGCCTTCCTTGGCCTTCTCGATGCCGTCGAGGACCCACGCGGCGTGGGCGGTCAGGGTCGGGGGCGCCGGCGGGAGGTCGGCGAGGAGCGGGTGAGCCTTGCCCGTGGGGGCCGTGGCGTCGGCCAGCGCACTGGCGATGTTGGTGTTCGTCGTGGCAGTCTTCATCTGAAGCTCCTTCACGGCCGCGCATCTGGGATTGCGACTCCCGCGCGGCCGTTCGGCTGTTCTGGATTGGACGGCGGTGCTTCGTGGCCCCCGGCGACAGGTGTTAGCGCACCTGCTGGGGGCCGTCTTCATGCGGCTTCAAGCAGGCTGACCAGCGACGCTGTCACAACGCGCTGGCGGGCACCGAAGGGCAGTGTGCGGACGGGCGCCTGCCCCTGCTTGATCAGGTCGTAGAGCTTGCTCTTGGAGATCCCCAGCGCCAGAGCCGCCTTCGTGACATCAACCGTGGCGGGCCACCTGCGGACTTCGGCGAGCGTGGGTGAGGCGGTATGCGACATGACTCTCCAGTCTTGTCGAATCCACAGTTTACTTGTGGATGCGATGAACCATGTGGAAAGAGTCGCGCCCTGCTGGACACTTGTCAAGTGTGCCGGTAGCTTGTGGAATCGACAACGAGGAGGCAGGGTGTACCCCAGCGACACGGTGGCAGCGCGAGTGAAAGAGCTCCGGAGGAACCGCGGCCTCACCGCTCAGCAGCTGGCAGAACTGTGCAAGGACGCGGGTGCACCTGAGCTGACGGCCGCGTCCATCGCGAACATTGAGACCGGTCGCCGCAAGGAGGGCAGGCGTACCCGCATTGTCACCGTGGACGAAGCGCTCATCCTGGCGCACGTGTTGGACGCACCTGTCGCCCTCTTGTTCCTCCCTCCGGAGGCGGGCGAACTCGATGTCACACCCGAGGTACGGCAGCACCCGGCGGACGTGGTCGCGTGGTTCGCCGGGGAGGTCGCCCCTGACCCCGCCCACTGGGACGCGTGGCTCGAGACCACGGGCCCGGTAAGCCTGTACATGGACCTACGTCACGCCATCGTGAACGTGTTGCGGGCCGGCGAGCCAGAACAGGTCAACGAGATGGACTTGCAGCTCGCCGTGACCCTTCTCGATAAGGCCGCGGAGGCGGGTCTCCGCCCCTTCGAGTTGCGGCGCGAGTGGTACGACCTTCTGCGTAGGCATGTGAAGCACCCTGCGGCACTGCGGGTGATCGAAGAAAGGTAGGAACATGGCCGAGATCAAAAAGATCACGCTCGGCAACGGCAAGACGCGGTACCGGTTCGTCATCGACATCGGCACCGATGAGAACGGCAAGCGCAAGCAGCTCACCGTCACGAAGGACACAGCGACCGCGGCCAAGAACGAGCGCGCCCGGCTCCAGCACGAGCGGAGCACCGGCCAGCTCATCATGCCGAACAAGGTCACCGTGTCCGAGCTGCTCAACCTGTACCTCGACAGCAAGGCCGATGACCTCGAAGAGACCTCGATCGTCGGCTACCAGAACTCCCTCGTGCACGTCCATACCTACCTCGGGCACCTGCGGCTCCAGGAGCTGACCGAGGACGACGTCGAGTCGATGGTGGCGTGGCTGCTCGTGAGCGCGCGGCGGCGCGGCGGGAAACCGGGCACGGGCCTGCGGACCATCACCGCGGGCGGCGTACTCGGCCGGCTGCGGGCGGCGCTCAACTACGCCATCCGGCGCCGCCTGGTGGCGCGGAACGTCGCCGAGCACATCACCATCCCGCGGAAGGCTCGCAAGATCGAGAAGCGGGAGAGCCCGAGAGCGGCGCCGTGGAACGTGGTGGAGGTCAAGGAGTTCATCCTCGGTGTCCGCGACGACCGGCTGTTCGGTCCGTTGCTCCTCAGCTTGATGGGGCTGCGGCCGGCGGAGGTGTCGGGGCTGCGCTGGGACGACGTCGACTTCGAGGCGGGCACGCTGAGCATCGCGAACACCCGGACCCTGATCGGGAACGCCCGGGTGGTCGAGAAGGACACGAAGAGTGAGGCCGGGGAACGCACGCTCCCGCTGCCGGGCCCGGTCCGGCTAGCCCTGCTGAACTTCAAGGTGCTCCAGGCCGCCGAGGCCGCGACCGCGGGCGAGGCCTACACGAGCGGCACGTACGTGTTCGTGGACCCGCTCGGCATGCCGATGAACGGCAGGCTCCTCCGGGAGCACGCGTACGCGCTGATGGCCGCGCTCGAACTGCGCAAGGTCCGGCTGTACGACGCACGGCACTCGTGCCTTACGTTCCTCGCGGTGAACGGGGTGCCGGACACGATCCTCGCCGCGTGGGCAGGCCACACGAACGCGAACTTCACGAAGCGTGTCTACGTGCACCCGACGGCGGCCGACATGCAGTCGGCCGTGGTCCACCTCAACGCACTGCTGGGGGTCGGAAGCGACGCCTCCGACCCCCAGGTGTGAGATTTTGTGAGACTTCCGCTACCCAGTGGAGTGACAAACAGCCCCTGATCTGCGAAGTAGTCGGATCCGGTAGAACACGGCTTCAGTCATACGGGCCAGTGTCACCGCCCGCCGGGGGCGGCGTCACGCAATCAGGCCTCCGGCGTGCCGGTTTCCCCGGCACCCTGCTGCTCCGCGGCGATCTTGGCGCGCACCTCGTCCATGTCGAGGGCGCGGGCCTGACCGATGAGGTCCGTCAGCGCGGCCTCCGGCAAGGCGCCGGGCTGGGCGAAGATGGCCACCTGGTCCCGGATGATCATCAGGGTGGGGATCGAGGTGATCTGGAACGCTCCGGCCAGTTCCTGCTGCGCCTCGGTGTCCACCTTGGCGAAGACCAGGTCGGGGTGGGCCTGCGAGGCCTTCTCGAAGACGGGGGCGAACTGCAGGCACGGCCGGCACCAGCCCGCCCAGAAGTCGATCAGCACGAACGGGTTCTCGCTGACCGTCTGGTCGAAGTTTTCCTTGGTGAGCTCGACTGTAGCCACGGTGTCCTGCCTCCTCATTGAGCGTTCTGCTCGTTGAACCAACGACGTGTCCGCATCATTCCGCCCCCGGCCGGACGGCTCCTAGTGCTGTGGCCGGGAAGGTTTGCCGGGTCGCGGCGTCCGGTGCGGTGCATCGCAAGGCGGAGGGCCACGGCTCGTACTGGACGTACTCGCGTGGTCCGACAACACGGCGAGGTGCCGTGCCGGGCGCCGCGACCCGGTGAACCTTTCCGGTCACAGCACTAGAACGGATGCCCTGCGGGGGTGGAGCGGGTGGTGGTCCAGCGCAGCTCGGTGAAGGCGTCCAGGTTGGCCTCGCCGCCGAACCGGGCCCCGGTGCCGGAGACGCCGACCCCGCCGAACGGGGCGACGGCCTCGTCGTTGACCGTCTGGTCGTTGACGTGCGCGATTCCGGTCGGAATCCGGTCGGCCAGGTCCAGCCCGCGGGCCGCGTCCCGGGTGACGATCCCGAGGGAGAGCCCGTACGGGCCGGCCGAGGCCAGTTCCACCGCCTCGTCCTCCGTCACGAAGGACCGTACGGGCGCGACGGGGCCGAAGACCTCCTCGGCGTAGGCGGGGGTGTCGTCGCCGACGCCCGCCAGCACGGTCGGCCGGTAGAAGAGGTCCCGGTGGGTGCCGCCCGCGACCAGCTTGGCGCCCTGCGCGGTGCTGGCCTCCACCAGGGCGTGGACGCGCTCCACCTGGGCGCGGTCGATCAGCGGGCCCAGGTGGACCTGCTCGCGGTACGGGTCCCCCACCGCCAGGGCCTCGGCGCGTACGGCGAGCCGCTCCACGTACTCGTCGTAGAGCGAGGCGTGCACGAGGTGGCGGCCGGCGGTCATGCAGATCTGGCCCTGGTGGAAGAAGGACCCCCAGGAGGCCTGGGCCACGGCGGCGTCGACGTCGGCGTCGCGGAGCACGACGAGCGCGGAGTTGCCGCCCAACTCCAAATGGGCGCGGGTCAGGTGACGGCCCGCCAGTTCTCCGACGGAGCGGCCCGCAGCGGTGGACCCGGTGAACGACACCACCCGGACCCGGGGGTCGGCGACGACCGCGGCCCCCGTCTCGGCGCCGCCCGGCAGGACGTGCAGCAGGCCGCCCGGCAGACCCGCGGCGGCGAAGACGGCGGCGAGCGCGAGGCCGCCGCAGACGGCGGTGCGCCGGTCCGGCTTGAGCAGCACCGCGTTGCCGAGGGCCAGTGCGGGCGCCACCGAGCGGATCGACAGGATCAGCGGGGCGTTGAACGGGGCGACGACCCCGACCACCCCGGCCGGCACCCGGCGGGTGAACGAGAGCCGGGGCGCCTCGCTCGGCAGCACCTGCCCGGTGGGGCGGGAAGCCAGCGCGGCGGCCTCGTAGCACTCCTGCGCGGCGACGTGCAGCTCGAAGTCGGCCTTGCCGGGTATCGAGCCGGACTCCCGCACCAGCCATTCGCGCAGCTCTTGGGCGTGCGCGGCGAACAGGTCCCCGGCGCGGCGCAGCACGGCCGCCCGCTCCGGGTGGGTGGTGCGCGCCCAGTCACGCTGCGCGGCCCGGGCCCGTACGGCGGCCTCCGCGACATCGGCGGGCGCGGCCAGGCCGATGGTGGCGAGGGTGCGGCCGGTGGCGGGTTCGACGACCGGTGCGTCGCCGCCGGTGAAGGTGGGTCCGTCCTGCCAGAGCGTCGGATCGAGGAGCGGCATGGCGCGGTGCCTCCGGGTGGGGATGGGCGGGTGCCGGGGAGGCGCGGGGGGCGGCAGCACGCGCCATCGTGCCAGACCGAAGGCTCCACTTCTGTTCAGTTATTGGGCAGTTGACGGGTGACGGTGACCGGAAACGATCGACGACCCCGAACCCGGGAAGGGTGCGGGGTCTGATCGGAAGACCGGCCTCAGCGCTCCAGGACGAGCGCGATGCCCTGGCCGACCCCGATGCACAGTGCCGCCAGGCCGGTGCCGGAGCCCGCCGCCGCCAGCTGGTGCGCGACCGAACCGGCCAGCCGGGCTCCCGACGCGCCGAGGGGGTGGCCGATCGCGATGGCGCCGCCGCGCGGGTTGACCACGGCGGGGTCGAGCTCCGGCCAGGCCGCGAGGCAGCCCAACGCCTGTGCGGCGAAAGCCTCATTGAGCTCGAAGGCGGTGAGGTCGCCGAACCCGCGGCCGGACTTGCCGAGCGCCCGCTGGACGGCGTCCACCGGGCCCAGCCCGAAGAGCTGGGGCTCGATGCCGGTGACGGCGGAGGCGCTGATCCGGGCGAGCGGCTCCCTGCCGGTGGCAGCCAGTCCCGCCTCGTCGGTCAACAGCAGTGCCGCGGCCCCGTCGTTGAGCGGGGAGGCATTGCCGGCCGTGACCGTGCCCCGGCCGTCCGTCCGGAACGCGGGCTTCAGCCGGGCCAGGGCCTCGGGCGTGGAACCCTCCCGGATGCACTCGTCCCGCACGAGGTCCACGCCCTCGTAGGGCACGACCTCGCCGTCGTACAGACCGGCGGCCCAGGCGGCCGCCGCCTTGCGGTGGCTTTCCAGGGCGAAGGCGTCCTGCGCCTCGCGGGTGACGGCGTACTTGTCGGCGACGAGTTCGGCGCCCTCGCCGAGGGAGGCCGTCCACTCGGCGGGCATCCGCGGGTTGGTCATCCGCCAGCCCAGCGTGGTCGACCACATCTGCTGGTGGCCGGCCGGGAAGGTGCGTTCGGGCTTCTGCACCACCCAGGGGGCGCGGGTCATCGACTCGACGCCGCCCGCGATGGCGACGGAGGCATCGCCGAGCGCGATGGCACGGGCGGCCTGGATCACGGCTTCGAGGCCGGATCCGCACAGCCGGTTGACGGTGACCCCTGGGACGCTCACCGGGAGTCCCGCGAGCAGGACCGCCATACGGGCGACGTCGCGGTTGTCCTCGCCCGCGCCGTTGGCGTCGCCGAAGACGACGTCGTCGATGCGCGCCGGATCGAGGTCGGGCGTACGGTCCACCAGCGCGCGGACCACGTGCGCGGCGAGGTCGTCCGGCCGGACTCCGGCGAAGGCCCCGCCGAACTTGCCGATCGGGGTGCGGACGGCGTCGACGACGTAGACGTCGCGGACGGTGCGGATGCTCATGGGGTCGCTCCTGGGCGGATCCGTACGGTCGGTGGCGCTCCGGTGCGTGTGTGGGCACCGCGGGACGCCCCCGTGCGCGCCCGGTGGGACGCGCCCGCAGTTTCCGTCCGCAGGTCACCGCCTGTCAACGGCCCCCCGGGCGCCACCTTGGAAGTGACGCCCACCGCAGGGCGCCCGGGGCCCGTTCCGGAAGCGGCCCCCCGGCCTCGGGCTCGTCAGCGCGTCGACGCGGCGGCGGGGCGGCGGGCGGCGGGGCGGCAGCGCCTCAGGTCGACTCGCGGTGGACGGCCGCGGCCGCCATCAGGTCGTGCCGCTGCGTGACCTCGGACGGCTCCCGGACCGCGCGGTCCACGAGCGAGGCGAGGTGGTCACCGGTCGGCAGCTCGATCTGCACCGTGCTCAGCCGGGGCCGCAGCAGCCGGCCGATGAGCAGGTCGTCGGCGCCGATGACGGCCACGTCCTCGGGGACGCGCAGCCCTTCGTCCTGCAGGGCCCGCATCAGCAGCATCGCGTACTCGTCGTTGTACGCGAAGACGGCGTCGAGGCCGAGTCCGCGCCAGCGGGCCGCGAGCGCCGCGGCCGACTCCTCGGAGTAGGCCATCGGAAGGGCCTCGATCTGCGCTGCGGGGCCGGCGCCCGCCCCCGCCGCCCCGAGCTTCCCCGCCGCCTCCCGGGCGCCTGCGGTCCGGGGCGCGGAGAACAGCTCCAGCCCGTCCTCCTCGGGCACGACCACGCCGATCCGGCGCCGGCCGCGCTCGATCAGGTGGGCGGCGGCGCGGGCCCCGACCTCCTCCTGGTTCATGACCAGCGCGTGCGCTCCCGGCACGCTGACGGGACCCATGGTGATCACCGCGCGGGCCCCGGCCCGTTTGAGGGTGGCCACGTTGTGCGCCGAGAGCGTGATCTCGCCGAGCGAGATCACGGCCACCGGGCGCAGCTCCGCCCAGGCGCGGGCGGCTTCGTCACCGCTGAGGCCGAGGCTCCCGTACTGGACCACGGTGTAGTCGAGGCGGCGCAGCGCCCACTGGAGTTCGTTGAGGAAGGTGCTGTACAGCGGCCCGACCGGCACGTGCGAGGTGGGCAGCAGCACGATCCGGGTGTGCCCCGCGCGCAGGCTGCGGGCCGCCGCGTGCGGCACGTACCCGAGCTCCTCGGCGGCCTCGCGCACCTTGCGACGGGTCGGCTCGCTGATGCGCACGGCTTCCGCGTTGTTCAGGACGTACGAGACCGTCGCGCGCGACACGCCCGCGAGCCGGGCCACGTCGGCGCTGGTCGGCACCGGCAGCGGCGGGGGTGGCGGCACGACAGGCGCGGAGGCGGCCGCCGGGGCCGGCGGCTTCGGCGATTTCGATGACTGAGACATTGCCGTGGCATCTTTCCAGACCGGTTGCGGCCGGGGGCTAGCGGATGGCCTGAAACGAATGCTACACAGTGGTTACACGATTCATTGACACGTGTCACCCTGGCGTCACATCCTCTTCACCGGGCACGCCGTCTCCTGTGTCCCCCGTCGTGCCGTCGCCCTGTCGCGCTCCGTCGCACCCCCGCCGTCGCGACAGGGCGGCGCGCACCCCTCCCCCCGCACCCCTCATCCCCTCGTACTGCCCAGGAGGGCAACCGTGGGCCTTTCCTCCCCGGCAACGGCAACGGCAACGGCGCCTACACCGCCGCCACTGCCACCGCTGCCACCACCGACGCGCGCGTCGCGTCCGACGTGCCCGCCGCGCCCGCTCCGTCCCGCCCCGGACCCGGCCTGCTCCCGCTGCTGCTGGTCGGCAACACCGCCATGTACGCGCTGTACATCGGCGTCGCCGGCGTCCTGCTCGCGCTCCAGGTGGAAGCCATCGATCCGGCGAACAAGGTCACGAATTTCGGCCTGATCGCAGGGGTCTCGGCGATCTTCGCCACGGTGTTCAACCCCGTCGCCGGGGCCCTGTCCGACCGCAGCGGCCGGCGCAATCCCTGGATCCTCGGCGGCGGACTCGCCGCCGTACCGGCGATGTTCCTGCTCGGCTTCGCCGACACGATCCTGCTGATCACGATCGCCTGGTGCCTGTGCCCGACCGGGTGCCGATGAACGCGCGCGGCAAGGCCTCCGCCACCGTCGGCCTGGGGCTGCCCTTCGGCTCCACGCTCGGCGCACTGAGCCTTTTCAGCGTTGCCTCTCCAGGGTGAGGACGGACTTGGTGATGACGGTCATGCGGTTGGGGTTGATGCGGGCTCTGCGGAAGATCTGCCAGGACTTCAGCCGTGCCATCCCGCGTTCGACGGGAGCTCGTGCCTGGGCCAGTGCGCGGTTGACGGTGCGCTGTGTGGGGGTGAGTTCGCCGCCGGGTGGTCGTTTGAGCCCGGTGGTGACCCAGGGGCCGGCGCCCTGGTAGGCGCGGTCGGCCAGGACGGGAACGCCCTGTCGCTCGCAGATCCGGATGATCCGGTGGTCGCGGGCCGCGGTCAGGTCATGGGTGCGGCCCGGCAGCGCGGGCGAGATCCACAGCACCTTGCCGGTGGGGCGGTGACGACCTGGACGTTCACCCCGTGGCGGCGGTGCTTGGCCGAGTAGTCGCCGCGGCCGTCGCCGGTCCGGTCGCACTCGGCGAGGGTCCCGTCCAGCAGCACGAAGTCCGGGTCGCTCTCCCGCAAGACCTTCAGCAGTCCCGGAGCACGGTCGGCGAGCAGACCGACGACGCCCGTGACGTATGCGTGAGCGCGGATGTACAGCACGCCTTGCTGCAAGGTTCAGATCGCGAAGGGTGCAACAGGCTGCACTGAGCCTTTTCAGGGTGACCACTGAACGGGTGACGGTGCTGTTGGGGCCGCGGGACCGCAACGCACGAGGCTCCCGTGCCGTTGGAGGAGGTGTTTGAAGTCTCAACCCACCGGCACAGGAGCCTCGTTGGTTCCCTATCCTGCCGCCCCCCTGCTCCGCTCGACACGAGCCGACACCGCGGGCAGCCAGCGTGGTCCTCACCGCAGCCGAGCGCGTGTGGCCCGAGAACCCTGCCGCGCCGATCGCGGGCGTGGCGAACGCGGCAGGCGAGTGCTCCCTCTTACCTCGCCTGGGGTTTGAGGGCGAGGGTGAAGCGGGCGCCGCCGCGTGGGCTGGTGGTGGCGTCGAGGGTGCCGTCGTGGGCGTGGGCGATCCAGGAGGCGATGGAGAGGCCGAGGCCGCTGGAGCCGGAGGCGGACCCGCTTCGGAAGCGTTGGAAGAGGGAGTCGGCCAGTTCCCGGGGTACGCCCGGCCCGGCGTCGTCGACGGTCAGCGTGCCGTCGGCGGTCACGGTGAGCTCGACCTCCGCGGGCCGGCCGGGGGCGTGGCCGTGGACGAGGGCGTTGCCGAGCAGGTTGGCTACTGCCCGCTCCAGGAGGTTGGGGTCGGCGACCACGACGACCGGTTCGGTGTGTACGGTCACGTGGTGCCCGCCGGTCTCGGTGTCCTCGACGACGGCTTCTACGAGCTGGTCCAGGCGCATGGGCTGGCGGTCCGGGGCGCTGACGCCGGCTGCCATCCGGGCGCGGGTGAGCAGGCCGTCGATGAGGTCGCCCATCCGGCTCGCCAGGCGCACGGTCCGTTCCAGGGCGGCGTCCCGGTTGGTGTCGTCGCGCAGCGCGGTTTCGGCGAGGATGCGCAGTGAGGCGGCCGGAGTGCGCAGGTCGTGGGCCGCGTCGGCGAGGAACTCCTCCTGCTGGCGCAGTGCCGTCAGCGCGGGTCGGATCGCGCGTCCGGAGAGCAGGTGTCCGGCTGCGGCGGACAGTGTCACCAGGGCTGCGCAGCCACCTGTCAGGAGCAGCGTCAGCCGGCGGTGTGCGGCCTGGTCTGCGGACATGTCCACGGCGGCGACCAGCGCGCCCTCCGGCTTTTCGCCGTCGGCTGCCGTGTAGGGCTCGGCGAGCAGCCGGATCTTGTGGCCGTCTTCGCTGCGGGCGTCGACGACGACCGCCTCACCCTCCTTCACGGCTGCGGCCGCCGCCGCCTCCAGGTCCTCGTTCCGGGGCCCTACGCAGGCCTGGCGCGGCTGGTAGACGATGGTGGGCTTGTTCGCCGTCGTGGCCACCACGGTGAGCAGGGGGCACTCGGTCTCCATGCCCTCCTTCAGGGCCTGGACGTCGAGTTTGCCCTCCTCGTCGGTGCCCAGGAGCGGGATCGCCCGGCTGGTCTGGAGGTTGAGGGCGTCGTCGAGCTGGTTGCGCCAGGAGTTGTCGTTGGTGTGGATGGCGAACGCCGCGAGGGCGATCAGCCCGACCGCGCTGGTCAGGGTGAACAGGGCGGTAAGCCGTCGGCGAAGCCGGCGGGCGCGGGCCTCGGCCGCCGTCATGCTCGGCCGGTCGTGGGGGGTGCGAGGCGGTAGCCGAGGCCGCGGACCGTGTGGATCAGCGGTGGGTCGCCGAGCTTGCGGCGGAGCTGGGAGACCAGCACCTCGAGGACGTTGGAGTTCGGCTCGGCCATCTCGTCCCAGCACTTCTCGATCAGCTCGGCGCGGGGTACGGCCTGGTCAGCGCGGGCCGCGAGCAGTTCCAGTACGGCGAATTCCTTGCGGGTCAGGACCAGCAGCACGCCGCCGCGGTGCACCTGGCGGCGGGCGGTGTCGATCTCCAAGTCGGCGATCCGCTGCACCGGCGGCCGGGCCGCCCCCGCCCGTCGGCACAGGTTGTGCACCCGGGCCACCAGCTCGGGCACGGCGAACGGCTTGACCAGGTAGTCATCGCCGCCGACGGCGAACCCAGCGACCCGGTCGGCGACCGTGTCACGAGCCGTGAGGAACAGCACCGAGACGGTCCGCCCGGCGCGCCTCATCTTGTCCACGTAGTCGATGGCGTCCCCGGCGGGCAGTGTCCGGTCGAACACCACGCAGTCGTAATCGGTGACGAACAGTGCCTCGTCGGCGGCCGGCAGATCGGCTACCTCGTCGACGGCCAGCCCCTCGGAGCGCAGCGCTGCGGACACCGCGAACCGCAGATTGTCGTCGTCTTCGACCACCAGTACTCGCACGGGGGTCAGGATAGTCCGGCCCGCCCGGTGGCCCCTGCCCCCCGTCCTCATCAAATCCTCAGGTTCCCTCAGGGACCATCCATCCAGGTCGCAGCGGAATCGAACACGCGGCGACTTGAGACACCCCCGGGCGTGGACCCCCCACCCCACCCGGCTCCACGTCCGGGGGGCAGGCCGCAGACGGCGGCTTCCCTGCTCTACGGCACCGGCTTGAACGCCCCGTGCCCCGGCCCCCGCGCGCCGCGAACCGGCGCGCCGACCAGTCCCGACGGAGTACTCCCATGAACCACCCGGCCCTCAAGCGCGGCAGCCTGGTCCTGGCCCTGGCCGCACTCGGCGCGACGGCACTCACCGGCTGCAACCCGGCCAGTGATGACGCACGCCCGCCCGGCGCCGTATCCGTCGACCCCGCCGCGCAGAGCGATCTGCAGGGCTTCTACCAGCAAAAACCCACCTGGACCCGGTGCGGTGAGCTGCAGTGCGCCACGCTCACCGTGCCCATGGACTACGCACACCCCAAGGACGGCCGGACCTTCACCCTGCCGCTGGCCAAGGCCGTCACGGCCGACCCCACCCGGCGCATCGGCTCCCTGGTCTTCAACCCCGGCGGCCCCGGCGAATCCGGGGTCGACCAGCTGAAATCCGGCGCCCAGTCGTCCTTCAGCGAACGGGCCCGCGACCGCTTCGACATCGTAAGCTTCGACCCGCGCGGCGTGGCCGGGAGCAAGCCGGCCGTCGATTGCGGGTCCTCGGACCCGACCGCCGAGGACCCGCCCATATCCAGTGCCGGCGACACGTCAACGAACCTGTACCCGAAGACCGACGCCGAACGCCGCGCCGAACTCACCAACGCCGAACACCAGACCGCCGCCTGCAAGGCCCGCAGCGGCGCGATCCTGCCGCACGTCGGCACCCTGGACGCCGCCCGCGACATGGACGTACTGCGCGCCGCCCTCGGCGACGACAAGCTCACCTACCTCGGCTTGTCCTACGGCACCTACCTCGGCACCGTCTACGGCGAGCTGTTCCCGAACCGGGTCCGGGCTCTCGTCCTCGACGGCGCGGTCGACCCCGCACTCGACTGGTCCGAGGCCGCCCTCCAGCAGGCCAAGAGCTTCCGGAAGTCGGTGGACGACTACGCCGGGCAATGCGCCTCCGTGGTGGGGAACGCCTGCCCCGCCGCCACCCCCGACGGCATCCACAAGGTGATCACCGACCTGTACGCGCGGGTTTCGAAGCGCCCGCTGCGGATCAAGGGCAGCGACGAGCGGCTCGACCAGGCCATGCTGAACGCCGCCGTCAGCATGTCGATGTACTCGCCGGAGTCCCAGTGGCAGCCCCTGTCCGAGGCACTTCGCGCGGCGCACAAGGGCGACGGGACGAAGCTCGCCGAGATCGCGGACCCCGGCATATCGGCTCAGGACGACAGCTCCGACGCCGGATCCGATCCGGGCTCCGAGCCGGGCGCCGCCGCCGACCAGGCCCCCGGCAACTCCTCCGACGCCATCGTGGCCGTCAACTGCCTCGACCAGCCGCACCCCAGGGACCCGCAGCCCTACTGGGACCTGCTCGACCGGGCGAACCGCGAGGCCGGGGCCTTCGGCACCTCCAACGTCCTCGCCGCGCTCACCTGCAAGGACTGGCCCGCCGGAGCGCAGAAGCCGCACCGCGTCCAGGCCGAGGGCCTCCCCCCGGTCCTGGTCGTCGGCACCACCGGCGACCCGGCCACGCCCTACGAGTGGTCGAAGAACCTCGCCGCCCAGCTGCCCGGCGGCATGCTGCTCACCTTCCAGGGGCCGGGCCACACTGCTTACGGCCGAGGCAGCGCCTGCGTGACCGACGCCGTGGACGCCTACCTCCTCGACCTCAAACCGGTCCCGGACGGGACGACCTGCTGAACAGTCCCCTCACAGCCCGTTCGTACCACTGGAGATCTTCCGCATGCCCATGGACCTGCCACCGGATTCCTTGCTCGCGTCAACGGTCTTCCAGCCGTTGCAGCCCGACGACCCGGGCGAAGTGGGCGGCTACCGGCTGCACGCCCGGCTCGGGGCCGGCGGTATGGGGCGGGTCTACCTGTCGTACACACCCGGCGGCCGGCCGGTGGCGCTCAAGACGGTCCGGCCGGAGTTCGCACAGGACCCGGAGTTCCGGCGGCGGTTCGCGCACGAGGTGGCCAACGCCCGGCGGATCCACGGGCTGTACACCGCGCAGGTGATCGACTCCGGTGCTGACGCCGAGGTGCCCTGGCTGGCCACCGCGTACGTACCGGGCCCGTCGCTGCAGCAGGTGGTCCGGGACCACGGCGCGCTGCCGGTGCGCACCGTACTGCTGCTGATGGGTGGGATCGCGGAGGCACTGCAGGCGATCCACGGCGTCGGCGTGGTGCACCGGGACCTCAAGCCCGCCAACGTACTGGTCGCGGCCGACGGACCCCGCGTGATCGACTTCGGCATCGCCCGTGCGGCCGACGCCATCGCGCTGACCGGCACGGGTTTCCGGATCGGTTCCCCCGCGTTCATGGCTCCCGAGCAGGCCCTGGGCCGACCGGCCACGCCCGCGACGGATGTCTTCGCGCTGGGCGCGCTGGCCGCGTACGCAATCTCCGGCGCGCTGCCGTTCGGCGAGGGGCCGGAGACCACGGTGCTGTACCGGGTGGTCAACGAGCAACCCAACCTCGACCGTGTCCCGGGCGACCTGCACGGGCTGCTGCTGCGCTGCCTGGCGAAGCAGCCCGAGGACCGGCCGACGCCCGCCGAGATCATCGAGGCCGCCCGCACCCACCACACCGTGGGCGGGCAGCTGCGCTTCGCCGACGACTGGCTGCCCACAGGGGTCAGCACCGACATCACCCGCCGCTGCGACCTGCCCCGACACCTTCCCCCGGCCGTCGCCCCCGCCTGCGTTCCCACCCAGGTACCGCCCGGCTCCTTCGGCTCCCCACAGCCCCCGACCGAGGCACCGACCGCCCTGCTGCCCACACCGCCGGCGACCGATGCCGCTCCGGCGCCACCCGCGCAGGTCAAGCCCCGCCTCCGTCGCCGCAAAGGCGCGTCCTGGAAGACGGTGCTCGTGGTGGCGCTGCTGACGGCGCTCGGCGGAACGGTCGCAGGCGTACTCCTGGCCGTCCAACCCGCTCAGATCCTCGACGACACGGATGACACCAGCCTCGACGTGGTGGCGAGCACGGCCACCTACACCCCGGCGTACACCGAGACGGTGCTGACCGCGCCCGACGACTCCTACGACTTCGACATCACCACCGGCACGCTCACCCCCGCGCGGTCCACCCCGTGGGCCGTGGGACACAACGCCGACGGGTTCCTGAGCCCGTCGGACAGCGACGCCTCCATCACCCCCAGCGGTCGGCCGACGCCTGCCGAGTGCTCGACGGCCATCGACCAGCAACCTGCGACCGCCCTCGGCTTCGGAGATCTGCCGACCGGACGAGCCTTCTGCATGCGCTCACGCAGCACGCACGACATCGCGATCCTGCGAGTGATCACCGTGGCCGACAACGGTCCTGTGACGATCTCGATGGACTACTACCGCAACGACAACTGACTGCCGTGCGGCACCGTTCGTACCGAGTCGTCGCTGACCTCACTCTAATCGCCGTGACGGGTGTCACCGTGCTGGTCCTGTTCGGCTGGGTCGACAGCTGGGGCGTCGAAACCTGGCCCGTCGGTGCATCGGCGGGCCGCATCGCGGTGGCCGGATGCGCGGTGTCCGCTGTGCTGATCCGCCGACGGGTGCCGTCGGTCGCCGTCCTGGTCGTGGCGGTCCTGGTAGGGGCCGATCCGCTGACCGGCGGCGCGCTGGCGATCGTGGCCTACACGGCGGGTCTGCGCTGGTCGAGCCTGCCGCGCAGACTTGCTCTGCCGGCCGCGTGCCTGGCCGTACCGGTCGCCGTGACCGCTGTCATCGCGGCCGAAGGGCCCCTGCCGCTGCTGCGGTACTCGGTCATGGTGGTGCTTGTCACCGGGGTCGTGTGCGGCGTGCTGCCCGGCTTGGTCGGGGCGCTGGTCGGCCAGCGCGAGCGGCTGGTCAGGGCACTGCGAGAGCGCAATTCCTCTCTTGAGCAGGCGCACCGCTCCGCCGAGGAGCAGTCCAGATTGCGGGAACGGTCCCGGATAGCCGGGGAGATGCACGATCTGCTCGGCCACCGGCTGAGCCTGGTCGCGCTGCACTCCGGCGGTCTGGAGATGGCCAGCCAAGGAGGTCATCCCGAGATGCATCAGACAGCGGTGCTCGTGCACAGCTCGGCGCGTGAGGCGATGCAGGAGCTGCGCGGGGTTCTGGGAGTGCTGCGTGCCGGGGATCCGACTGCGGACAAGTCCCAGCCGCTGACCGATGTGACCGGCACCCGCGCCGACGTCGACGCCTTGGTCGCCGACTCCCGGGCGGCCGGCATCTCCGTCCAGCTGGACTGGGCCGGGGACGATCTGACCGAGGCCGCCCCCTCCGCCCGACGGGCTGTGCACCGGGTGATCCGCGAGGCACTGACCAACGTGCACAAGCACGCCGCGGCGTCTGCCGTCGAGGTTGCCGTCCGGCGCGACACGCGGCAGGTGTGGGTCGAGGTCCGCAACGGCCCCAGGCCGTCCGACCGCCCGGCGCACCCTCTTCCCGGCAGTGATCTCGGGCTGGTCGGCCTGCATGAGCGGCTTCGTCTGCTGGGCGGCACGCTGCGGGCCGGGCACACGCCGGACGGCGGGTTCGCCGTCGGCGCGTGCATCCCCTTGGATGCCCGCACCGACCTGGCGGCCGGGATGGCCCAGCGGCCACCGCTAGGGGGCGGCCGGCGCGCGGCGCAGGCGGCCACCTCCAGGTGGCTGACCCGCGGTGCGACGGCCGCGGCGCTCGGGCTCGGGCTTGTGGGCATTGTCGCGCTGCAGTTCGCCACGCTGGCCTTCGTCCCGTACCCGACGGAGGACGGGCTGCCGGAGTCCTCACAGAACGGCGTCTCGCACGATGAGTTCGTCCGCGAGTTCGGTCCGAGCGATCCGCTCGCCGAGACCTCCGTCTACGAGAAGGAGCCTGCACGGCCCACCGGCACCACATGTGACTACCACCTCGGCGCCGGCGAGCTGTCGTCGCCGACGGCGGTCGTGCACCGCTACTGCTTCAACTCCGGCCGGCTCGTCGAGGTGGTCGAGCTCGCCGTGGACCAACCCGCTCAGTAAGGCCCCTGTCGTGATACGTGTTCTCCTCGCCGACGACCAGGATCTGGTCCGGGCCGGCATCAGGCTCGTCCTCAAACACGCCGAGGACATCGAGGTGGTCGCGGAGGCTTCCGACGGACACGAAGCCACCCGGCTCGCCGCAGCGCACCAAGTCGACGTCGCCCTCCTCGACATCCAGATGCCCGGCAGCGACGGACTCCTGGCAGCCGAGCGGATCGCCGAACGGGCACCCTCGGTACGGGTCGTCATGCTGACCACGTTCGGCGAGGACGAGTACGTGGCCCGGGCGCTGCGGGCGGGAGTGGCGGGCTTCCTGCTGAAGGACAGCACCCCGCAGGAGCTCATCCGGGCGGTCCGGTGGGTCTCGCGCGGCGAGCCGATCGTGTCCCCGCAGATCACGAGGCAGCTCATCGGCCGATTCCTCAGCAACGACAAGGGCCCCACCGATCCACGACTGGACCGGGTCGCGACTCTCACCGATCGTGAGCGGGAGGTGCTGGTGATGGTCGCCGCCGGGGCGTCCAACGCCGAGATCGGCAGGCAGCTGCACCTCGGAGAGGGAACGATCAAGGCTCATGTGAGCCGGATGCTGACCAAGCTGGACTGCGCCAACCGCGTCCAGGCGGCCATCGTGGCCCACGAGGCCAGGCTCCTTCCCGATCGGTGACCTGCCTCCGGGTGGGCTACTTCCAGTGGGGATTCAGCAGCGCGCTCCAGCCGTCGACGAGCTTCTTGTACTCGTCCTGGCATCCTTCTGCCCGGTCGGAGTGCAGATGTCCTTCCTTGACCAGGAAGGCGAAGGTCTTCTCGTCGGAGCCGTAGAGGTAGCACAGGAAGTTGGCCGAACGCTGGTGGTCGAGTGAGTGGGTGTCGTAGAACGGCAGGTCGCTCACCCTCTTGATCTCCTCTGCGGACAGGGCGTAGGAGTTGGCGACGCTGATCAGTACGTCCTTGGACTCGTCTCCCTGGGTGAGCACGTGGGCGGCGAGCTGGTCGGCGACGTCCTCCTCCCGGCCGGTGAATTTCAGGCCGAGCTCGCCGATCAGGGCGTGACCGGCCTCGTGCCACAGCGTGCCGATCGCGCTGTTGACGACCTCTTTCTTGAGGCTCTCGCCGGAGGTTCCGTCCTTGGCGAACTGCTGGCGTTCCGAGGTCTGCAACTCGTAGCAGAGCTGGATCTTGTGCTCCTCCTCGGAGTAGAAGGCGTTGGCCTCGCCGCAGTCCTCCGCTACGACCCGCAGGTCGCGCGGCAGCTTGATGGACTCGGTGAGCGCTTGGGCGAAGTCCTCCAGGATCTTGTTCCTCTCCAGCAGCCGCTGCTCGGCCATGCCAGCCTCGGACTTGGCTCCCCGGTATTCGACGACTGTCTTGCCGGGGGCGGATCGCGCCTTGTCGGCGGCTGGGCGCCTCTTACCGGCGGTCGACGGCTCCGCGCAGCCCGTCAGCGTGGCGAGCATCATGGTCGCCGCGACCAGCACGGTCTTCGTGGGGTGTCTCATGTGGCCAATGCCTCTGTCTTTCAGCGGGAACGGGACTGTCTGTACGGGATGGTTCGTCCTCGGCTCCGGATGCCTCGTCGTCGATCGGCGTGTCATCGCCTTCTTCGGTTTCGTCGACGGGCAGGTCGCTCTCCGCCGGGGCGGGGTCGGTGGAGACCGGTGAGGGAGACCTGGAGAGGTGAGGGGACGGATCGGCCGCCGGGGGCCGGGGGTTCGTGGTGTGCGTCGCGCGCGGTGTGGGCGAGACTTCGGGCCGCGGCGAGGTCGGCGAGGGAGCCGGTGACCCGGGGGGTGTGCTCCTCAGCTTGGTCAGTTCCTTCGCCCGGTCCGGGGTGACGGGTATCTCCTGGACGGTCTGGGGGTCGGGGCCCTGCCGTGGCGGCTTCGCCCCGGCGACGCTCGCGGCCAGGAATGCGCCGGCAGCCCCTGCCACGGCGATCTTGAACAGCGGTGCGATCCAGCGCATCAATGCCTCCTCGGCTGTGTGGTGGCGGTGATCAGGCCGTGGCCGGTGACGTTCTGGATCTGCAGGCCCGGGCGGGCATTGACCTCCAGGATCAGCGGACCACGGTCGGCGTCGACGACGATGTCCGCACCGAGGTAGCGCAGGCCGGTCGCACCCGCGCACCGGCCCGCGGCGTCGAGTACCTCGGGCCAGTACGGGACGGCCGCGCCGATCAGCGGCTGCCCTGTGTCGGGATGAGCCTCGATCGGCTCCTTCCCGACGAGGGCATGCGTGATCCGGCCGGTGGCCAGGTCCACGGCCGCTCCGATGGCGTTCTGGTGCAGGTTGGCCCGGCCACCACTGAACCGTGTGGGCAGGCGCAGCATCGCCAGCTGCGGCTGGTCGCCGACGCAGATGACCCGGATGTCGGGCAACCCCTGATGGGCCAGGAGCGCCAGAGCCGGGTCCGCCCGGATCAGTGGTTCGAACAGCGCCCAGTCGTTCGATCGGGGCGAGAAATCCCCGTCCAGGATCCGGCGCAGTTGATCGGCGACCATCGGCCGCGGCACCTTCCTGCCCGACGAGGACTGCCACTGACCACGGCGTCGGCCGAAGGACAGGAGGATGCCGCTGCCGCCCAGGCCCTGATTCGGCTTCAGCGCCCAGCAGTCGGGCAGGCCGTCCCAGTCCAACGCCGCGATCTCACGCCGGGATCGCAGAAGTGCCAGGGTCGGGGAGGTCGGCGCGCCCACCGCTGTCAGCGCCTGTTTGGTCGCGTACTTGTCGTTGACGAGCCGGATGGCGGCCGACGTGTTCTCCCGTGAGATCCAGGCGTTGCGCAGGTTCATGCCCATGACCGCGTCCCAGCCCCGGAGCCGGATCACGACGCCGCGTCCTCCACCCGGGCGGTAGGCGCGAACCTGAGGAGTTCCATCAGCCGCAGCCCGCGGTAGGTTCCGACGATCACCGTCCATACGGCACACACGACCGCCAGTTGCAGCGGTGCGGCCTCGGCGAGATGACGGGCGTACGGGGTGAGCAGGAGCAGCGCCACCAGAATCGCTGTGCCCATGGTCAGCGCGGCACCCACTGCTGCCGCCCGTATGCCGTCGAGGTCCCACTGCTCCCACATCCGTTCGGTGATGATGGCGGTGACGACGACCGGCAGCGTCATGCCCCAGGAGTCGGAGAGCCCCGCGCTGCCCAGCGCGAGTTGCGCCCCGACCAGGCCCGAGGTGACCACTCCGATCAGGACGCCGAGCCGGGCGACGCGTGGCAGGTGCAGACGGAGCAGCAGCGGTTGTACGACGAAGCCCAGCGCGAACATCGCCAGTGTCAGGGGGATGCCCAACGGCAGCCCGGCCTGTGCGTACGCCAACGCCAGCAGAACAGGGCTGAACGTGCCCAGCGTGTTCAGCCCGACGACGACCCGCAGTACGACGATCAGCAGGGCAGCCAGTGGCAGCAGCGCCATCATCGACACCGGGTCGATCGCCGGCGCCTTGACGAACAGGATCCGCAGGGCCGACGGCGCGGTCGACTCGTCCGGGCGGGTCAGCAGCCGCTTGCCGACAGCCACCTGAAGGCCCTGGATTTCCTGACGGCCGAGCAGTACCGGCGTCTCGCGCTTGGCACGGCTGTTGACGTTGACCTTTGCCACGAACGAACGACCGGCGAGCTGCATCACTGCGTCGATCACGGGACGTTCCTCCCTGCCGAGAGACGAACCGACCGTCACCTTCGGCGCATGTGCGAGATCGAACCCGAGATCCTTCGCCAGCGCGGTGTCCATCGACGAGGCCGTCGCACCCGTGTCGATCAGCGCCAGCACCTCGACCGTCTTGTTGGCCGGTCCAGTGATGCGCACCATCTCCCGTTCACCGATGGTGTCCGACGACCTCGACAGCGCACGACTGGGCGAGCCGAGCACACCAAGCAGCAAGATCCCCACGCCGGCCACCGCCGCGAGCACCTTCAGGACCACCGGCGCCTTCCAGCGCACGCCCCGATGATCGCCCGAGGGCGTCCGACCATCGCGTTTCATACCGACTCCCGCCATCCGAAGGCCACAACAGCCTCAGCATCCGGGAGCCGGATCCGCGCCCAGTAGTAACGATCGGCCGGGCGAGGTAAACGAAAGTGTCGAGATTGCTCAGCGAGGCTGATTGCATGGCCCTCTTGCACGCAGCGGCGCAGGCGTTTCCTGCGTCGGCAGTTCGCCACGGGGCCCACTTCACGCGCTCGCCGGTGTCCTGTACACGCGACCAGTTGATTGAGAGCGTCGCGGATGTCCTGTCGCGGCAAGATCGTGCCTGGCCATTCCGCTCTGTCCGCTGAGATCCGGCAATGCCTGGTCGGAGCGCTGCACTGTGTCGCCTCATCCGCTTAAGACCAGCCCATGCCAGCACGTCCGTTCACGCATTCGGCGGTGCTGACTAGGAGGACGACGTGGACGGAATCGCTGGGTAGACGACCCGTGCCCCAACGAGAACATCCCCCTGGCCGCAGAGTGCTGAGAATCCTGTCTCCCGCGGCTGCCCGCCTCGTCACCGGCTTCGCCTCGTACGCATCCGCCACCGACACCAACAAGAATGCCAGCTTCTACTACAAGGACTCGTTGATCTGAGGCCTGCCTGCCGATCGGGTCCGTGCCGTCCGAGTCCATCGCCGGGGCCGGCGGCGGATCGCTACGGACGCCCGCGGGATGCTGATGCGCCCGCACGATGGTGGAGTCCACCGCCTCACCGCCGCAGGCCCCTCTGACCTGGTGGCGGTCACTGCTCCGGCGCCCGCTCAGAAGCGCGAGATCACGCCGCAGCCCGCCTGCCGCCTGGCGTCCAGGCCCTTGCTCCGGTCGTACGGGTCCAGCGGAGCGCCGGAGGGCGTGGGCCCGGCCGGGGCGTCGTCGTCGCAGACGGGGTGCAGGAATCCGTCGTGGACGTCACATCCGCTGTTGGCCAGGTGCACGTCGACGCTCTCGATCCAGAGCTTGCCCGCGGTGACCCGCCACTTCCGCGGGTCGGCGACGCAGAAGGTGATCTCGCGGCGCACGATGGAGCGCTCGACCTGGTCGGCGCCCGGCGTCGCCTTCACGAACGGGTACACGAACGTGTAGTCGACCAGCACGTTGGCCTTGCCGGGCTTCTCCTCGGGCTCCACCCACATCCGGCCCCGGACCTTGACCACCTCGCCCACGGGCTTCGGCACGGTCCTCCGCCGCGATCGGCGTCGCGGTCACCGCGACGCCGATCGGGAGGACCTGCGGTACGTCGGTGGCGTGCGCGGTCGTTGCGGTAGACGTCGCAATCCACACCGAACCCGGAAGGCCCTCACCCGTTCAAGGCACCTCAGCCAAGACCTCCATCACCCGTCCAAATCTCCCGAGGCAATACACCTAGGCCGCACCGGCCCCACCTGCGGCTGGTACGCCGGTCAGGGTCTCGGCCGCATGTCTCCGCCGTACGTGGTGCGGTAGTCCGGGACGACGATCCGGCTCGCCGGAGACTCCTGGTGGACCTGGGCGATGAACGCGTTCAGGTCCATCACCGGGTCGCGGCGCGGGGGATCGCTCAGCGGTTCCTCGAAGTTGTCCCAGTGGACGGGCACGACGACGCCGGGCCCGCCCAGTGCCCGCAGCAGCCGGGGCACATAGCGGGACGTGGAGGCACTGGACGGCACCGCGACCATCGCGAGATCGGGGCTCAGACCATGCACCGCCCGCTCGGAGAAGTCGCTGGCGCCCATCAGGAACGCCGACGGGCCGCCGCTCCCGGCCGTTACCTGGAAGGCGAGCGTGTCGCCCTCCGGCAGGTCGGCAATAGTCCTCGGCGCCGCTGCGGGCGGTGCGCAGAGTGTGCCCGGGGCGAAATAGGTGTACCGCTTGTTGCGGCTATGCAGGCTCGACACGACCTCGACGGTGAGCCCGCCGAAGTCCAGCACCTCGCCGCCCTTCACCACCGAGATCTGGTCCGGGTCGACGCCGTAGGCGACCAGCAGATGAAACGTGGTCTCGGTGCCGACGACCCGGGCGCCGGTGGACTTGGCGATGTGGGGGACGTCTGCGATGTGGTCCCAGTGCGAGTGGCTGACCAGAACGATCTCGGGGCGGCCGACGTGTTCCCGTATCAGCTCGGGGTCCGACCTCAGCTTCGTACCCGGCTCGAAGCCCCCGTCGAACAGGCCGGTCTTGAACCGGGTGATGTACGGGTCGAAGAGTACGGTCCGCCCGCCGACGTCGATGCGCCAGCCGGAGGTGCCCAGCCAGCGGAAGGACGCCGGACCGGCCGTCGGGCCGCTGCGGGTCGTTGCCGCGGAGGCGGAGGCGCTGGGGGTGGAAAGCAGGGGGACGGTCGCGCCGAGCGCGGCGCCGCGCAGCACCGTACGCCGACCGAATTCCTGGATGCGCCGCTTCGGGCGCTGTGCGTCTGTGTCGTCGCTCATGGCGCCAGGAGATCAGGACGCGGCCCCCGCGTCCAAGATCAAAATTTTGACTTCCTCATATGCGGAAACATATGAGAGCTGGTCAGACGCCTCTTTCGCGAAGAAAATCGACGGCGATCCGGGCCGCGGCCCCTATCGCGGCGTCCACCGCCGGACGCGAGGCGGCCAGCTCCCGCGTACGGGCGAAGACGGAGACCGCGTAGCGCCTGCCGTCGGGATACCGGACGACCCCCGCCTCCATGTGCAGCCCGGGCAGGGTTCCGGTCTTCGCCGCGACCGTCACCTCGTCGGGAAACCCCGACACCAGCCGGTGCCGGAAAGCCTGACGTGCCATCAGCTCACGTACCTGGGCGCACGCCTCAGGCGGGCCCGCCTCGTCACGCCAGACGAGACGCAGCAGCCGGGTGATCTCACGGGGCGTGCTGGCGTTGGTGCGCAGCGGATCCAGCACGCTCAGCCGTCTCTTGCGATCGTCCGGCAGAGCCGGGTAACGGAGGGCGAACTCCGCCTCGTCGCGGGCGCCGACCTCGGCGAGCATCGACTCCAATACGTCACGGGGACCGCCCACGATCCGGGTCTCGCCGAGCCCGAGTTCCCCGGCGAGAAGCCGCACCGTGTCCAGGCCGACCCGTGCCAGCAGCAGATCTGCCGCCGAGTTGTCGCTCACCGAGATCGCGAAGAACGCCAGATCGCGCAGCGACAGCTCGACGTCGTCCGCACAGCCTGCCGTGCCCCAGCCGCCGAGCCGGTCGGCCGCCGTCACCCGCACCCGCTCCCGGGGGTCGAGCTGGCCGGCGGCCACCTGCCGGGTGAACTCCAGGACCAGCAGCACCTTGAAGACCGACGCGATCACGACCGGCTCGTCCGCGCCGACCACCACCTCCTCGGCGCCCGGCTCCGTGCCGACAGGGACCGCATGCAGCAACCCCTCGGCACCCGCCCCCGCGAAGACCTCGCGGATCCGTTCATCGACCATCGGTTCGCCCCTCACGTAATGTCCCTGACTGTGGATCTCTTGCGCCACCTGCGTATCTTCGTCGCCGTCGCCGACGAGCTGCACTTCAGCCGGGCCGCCGACCAGCTTGGCATGGCCCAGCCACCCCTCAGCCAGGCGGTACGCAGACTGGAGAAGGACCTCGGCGCCGAACTGTTCGACCGATCGCACCGCCAGGTCCGGCTGACCGCGGCCGGCATGGTGCTGCTGGACGAGGCCCGCGAACTCCTGGCCCGCGAGGAGCGGTTACGGACGCTGGCCCGCCGCGCCGGGGACGGCGACCTGGGCACCCTGCGCGCGGGCGTGCCCCCCGACACCACGGTCGCCACGCTCTCCACGCTGCTCTCGGCCTGCGCGGAGCACTCCCCGGGCCTGTCCGTCGATCTCCAGGAGATCACCACCGAGGAGCAGCTGCGGCTGCTCGCCTCCGGTGGGCTCGACGTCGGCCTCGTCCACCAGCCCGTGGACGCCGCCGAACTCCGCCTCGGCGCGGAGGTGTGCGTGGAACTCGGCGTCGTCCTGCCCCGCACCTCACCGCTGGCCCGGCTCCCCGAGGTAGCGCTCGCCGAACTGTCCGGCCACGACCTGGTGCTCTTCCCCCGCGCCCAGGCCCCCGGCTGGTACGACCAAATCCTCGACACCTGCCGCGCCGAGGGCTTCGTGCCCGGCCGACTCCGGCACGCCTCCAACCCCGAGTTTCTGCTGGCCCTCGTCCACGCGGGCCATGGCATCGCCTTCGACCAGGGGCCGGTGGCCCGCAAGGAGCCTCGCGTCGTCTGGCGGCCGCTGGCCGGCCGTCCTCTCACCCAGCGGACCACCGGGGCCTGGCCGGCCGGCCGATCCGCCCACCCGGCCGCCCCGCACTTCGCGGAGCTCGCGGTCGGCGTGCTGGCCCGAGACCGTACGGCAGCAGCCCTGCGCCGCGATGACGGCCCGCGCCCGCCGGACGGGCCGCCCCGCCCGTGGTCGGTGGTGTACGACGAGTCGAGCTGACGCCGCGCCCACCGGCCGCCCGCGCGAGACAGGCCGCGCCTTTGGCCACCGCCACACCCTCCGCTCCGACATCCCCAACGCCCCTGCAGCCACCCGTGCGTGCTCCGTCAACCGCCCGGCCTCCCGGAGCTCCAGCAGCCGACCGACCGCCGCACCACGCATCTCCACCCGCGCGGTCCCAGGCAAACCGTCCCCCCACCTCCGCGCACCCACAAGAGACCAGGACCTCCACAAGACCCCAAGCCTCCCGGCTTGTGATCCCACCATGGATAAGACTGTGTCCTATGTGGTGAGGCGGACGAGCCGTTTGTAGCAGCAGAGGGCTGCGGCGAGACCGAGGAAGGCCAGGTAGTTGCGGGGATGGCGTTCGTAGCGATGGTTGAGCCGGCGGTAGCCGGTCAACCAGGACATAGTCCGCTCGATCACCCACCGGCGCCGACCGAGCCGCTCTGAAGACTCAACACCCTTACGGGCGATGCGGACGCCGATCCGTTTCCCGCGAAGCCATTTCCGCAGGTGGGGAATGTCGTAGGCCTTGTCGGCGTGGAGGCGTTGGGGTTTGAAGTAGCGGCCGCGGTGGGGGTCGTGTCTCGTTTGGTGGCCCGTGATTATGGGCTTCAGGGCGAGGCTGTCGTGGGTGTTGGCCGCGGTGACGC
>JAEBET010000010.1:0-382904 GCA_049998195.1 Streptomyces sp. cmx-11-4 | reverse complement strand
CGACATCCGGGCCTGGCTGGCCGACTGGAACGACCAGCCAAGGCCCTTCGTCTGGACGAAGACAGCAGACGAGATCCTCGACAAGGTCGCCGCCTACTGCCACCGAATCTCTGACTCACGTCACTAGCCGCTGCTGCGTCGTGCGGTCGCAGGGGGTGAATCGACGTCGATGCCTCCAAGGGGTTGCCCGCCGTTCCGGACCAGACCGCGGCCCTCGCCGGTTTCCCGACGGCAGCCTGCCGACCCGGGGCCGCACCTACGGAGACGACTCCTCCGGAGTGAGGGCCGGATGCGCACCCACCCCGAGCCGTGCCCGCCCGCAATCCCGCCAGGCTCTTGGCCACCTTGGACCTCAGGTGATCAAACCGGACAGCCCGAGAGAACGACGCATCCCCGGCGGCGTAGCCCACCGGTAGGACCCAGGATCCGATCCCGACCAACCATCCTCACACCAAAGATCAGTTGGGGGACAACCCTTAGGACCGGGTGTTCTCCACCACCGCGACCAGCGGGGCCAGTTGCGGATTGCGGGCGGCCTCGTCCAGGGCCTCGCGCAGGGCGGTGTCGTTCGTCGGCCGGGCGGCGGCCAGGAGGGCCAGGCCCGCCTCGCTCACGTCGGTGTAGATGCCCCGCCGGTCGGTGTCGCAGAGGTAGCGGCTCAGCAGGCCGCGGTCCTCCAGCCGGGTGACCAGGCGGGTCGTCGCGCTCTGGCTGAGCAGTACCGAGTCGGCGACCTGGTGCATGCGCAGGTGCCCGCCCGGCCCGTTGTGCTGCCGGCTCAGGACGTCGAGCAGCGAGAACTCGCGCACGCTCAGGCCGTGCCCCGCCTGGAGCGCGCGTTCGATGTGCGATTCGATCCGCCCGTGCAGGAGGGAGAGGGCGCACCAGCCCTGGGAGAGGGCGGTGAGCGCGCTGTCCGTGGCCGTCATGAGCTCCTCCTTCGAAGCGGGTACCGCGTGTGACCCCCAGGATAGGCCACGTACGCAATAGCCCGCGCTTGCAAATAGCCCGCGTCTGCAATTAATGTGGACGCACGTAAGCGGCGACAGCACCGTGTCGTCCCCGGTGGCCGCCCGCCACCCCCCGAACCACACAACCTCCCCGCTGAAGGACACCTCCCTCATGCCTCTCGCCCTCCTCGCCCTCGCCATCGGGGCCTTCGGGATCGGCACCACCGAGTTCGTGATCATGGGCCTGTTGCCCGAGGTCGCCGGCGACTACGGCGTCTCGATCCCCACCGCGGGCTTCCTGGTCACCGGCTACGCCCTCGGCGTGGTCCTCGGCGCACCGCTGATGACCGTGCTCGGCACCCGCATCCCCCGCAAGCGGATGCTGATGCTGCTCATGGGCCTGTTCATCGCGGGCAACGTGCTCTCCGCGCTCGCCCCCACCTTCGGGATCATGCTCACCGGCCGCGTCGTCGCCTCGCTCGCCCACGGCGCCTTCTTCGGCATCGGCGCGGTCGTCGCCGCCGAACTCGTCGCCCCCGAGAAGAAGGCCGGAGCGATCGCCATGATGTTCACCGGTCTGACGGTGGCCAACGTGGTCGGCGTCCCGCTCGGCACCCTCGTCGGCCAGATACTCGGCTGGCGCGTCACCTTCCTGATCGTCGCCGGCCTCGGCGTCCTCGGCCTGCTCGGCATCGCTCGCCTGGTCCCCGACCTGCCCCGGCCCGAAGGCGGCGTACGGATCCGCCGCGAGCTGGCCGCCTTCCGCAACGTGCAGGTGCTGCTGGCGATGGCGATGACCGTGCTCGGCTTCGGCGGAGTGTTCGCCGCGATCACCTACATCACCCCGATGATGACCAACGTGGCGGGCTTCGCCGACTCCTCCGTGACCTGGCTCCTCGTCCTCTTCGGCCTCGGCATGGTCGCGGGCAACCTCATCGGCGGCCGGTACGCCGACCGCGCGCTGATGCCGATGCTGTACGTCTCCCTGGGCGCGCTCGCCGTCACCCTGGCCGTCTTCACGCTCACCGCCCACAGCAAGGCGGGCGCCGCCGTCACCGTCGTGCTCATCGGCGCCCTCGGTTTCGCGACCGTGCCCCCGCTCCAGAAGCGGGTCCTCGACCAGGCCGCGGGCGCGCCGACCCTGGCCTCCGCCGTCAACATCGGCGCCTTCAACCTGGGCAACGCGCTGGCCGCCTGGCTCGGCGGCCTCGTGATCGCCGCCGGCCTCGGCTGGACCGCACCGAACTGGGTCGGCGCGGCGCTGGCCGCCTCCGCCCTGGTGCTCGCCCTGGTCTCCGGCGCCCTGGAGCGCCGTACGGCGGGCAGCGCGGCCCACGGCGGCCGCGTGATCGCCGCAGCGGCCCCCGAGGCGGCCGCCGCCGTCCCCGCCCACCACTGATCCGCCCCCCGTTCCCCGTACACCCCCCGCGAGGAGGACTCGTATGTCCCGCGCCACCGGCACCACCGGCACTATCCGCACCGCCATCGCCCCGCTGACCACCGAGGACGCCGAGCTGCTCGTCGCCGCCGCCACGGCCGCCGCACAAGCGGCCGGGGCCACGGTCAGCGTCACCGTCCTCGACGCGGGCGGCCACCTGCTCGCCTTCCGCCGCGACGACCGCGCCGTGCTGATCTCCGGCGAGACCAGCACCCGCAAGGCCTTCACGGCGCTCCAGCTGAACGCGCCCACCGCCGACCTGGTCGCCGCCGTCCAACCCGGCGCCCCCTTCCACACCCTGCCCACCGCCCTCGACCGTCCGCTGCTGTTCATCGCGGGCGGGCTGCCCGTCCACCGCGACGGCCGCCTCATCGGCGCCATCGGCGTCGGCGGCGGCGCGCCCGAGCAGGACCACGGCTTCGCCGACACCGCGCTCGGCGCCCTGGTCTGAGCCCGCCGGGTCGCGCGCCCGTGTCCCCCGTGCCAGGTTGGTACGGGGGACACGGGCGCACGGGACGCGGGCACATGATCCGGAAATCGAGGTTTCACGTGAGAGGCCACGGCATAGCGACGGCCACGGTCGCCGCACTGGTCACCCTTGCCACCCCGGGCTGCACGGCCGCCTCCGACGAGGCCCGCGCCCCGGCGGCCCCGGCCGCCCCGACCCCCGGCACGAGCACGCCGGCCGGGACCGCGGCCCCCACCCCGGCCGCCCCGTCCCCGACGCCCTCCTACGCCCTGTCCACCGCCCCGCGCACCATCCCCGCCGTACGGGAGCACGTGCCGGCCCGGGGCCCCGGCTGGAAGCCCGCCCCCGCGGCCCGCGTGGTCGTCGCACCGGGCGACAAGGCCGCCCTGGCCGACGAAGGCAAGCTGCTCGCCGGTGAACTGCGCATGGGGTACGCCGAATCGGCGGAGCCCGGCCCGGGCGACGTGCACCTGTCCCTCGGCGCCAAGGGTTCCGGCCCGGCCGAGTCGTACAGCCTCGACGTCAAGGACGGCCGGGTCCGCATCACCGGCCCCGACGAGGCCGGCGTCTTCTACGGCACCCGCACCCTCAAACAGGCCGTGCGCAGCGCCGGTTCGGCCCCCGAGGGCACCGTGCGCGACGGCCCGGCCGAGCCGCAGCGCGGCCTCAACCTGGACATCGCGCGCAAGCACTTCACGCCCGACTGGATAGAGAACCGGCTGCGGGAGATGGCCGACCTGAAACTCAACCAGCTCGGCCTGCACTTCTCCGACGACCAGGCCTTCCGCATCGAGTCCGACAGCCACCCCGAGATCGTCTCCACCCCGCACCTCACCAAGGCCCAGGTGCGCGACATCACCGCACTCGCCTCCCGCCTGCACATCACCGTCGTCCCGGAGATCGACTCGCCCGGACACCTCGGTGCGGTGCTGCGCGCGCACCCCGACCTCCAGCTGCGCGACGCACAGGGCAGGGCGGTGAAGGGAGCGGTGGACATAGCGAACCCCGCGTCCGCGAAGCTCATCGACGAACTGCTCCGCGAATACCGGCCGTTGTTCCCCGGCGGGGCTTGGCACCTGGGCGCCGACGAGTATCAGGCGCTGGTGGTCCGCGACCCGGAGGCCTCCTTCCCGCAACTCGCCACCGCGGCCCGGCAGCGGTACGGGCCGAATGCCCGGGTGCAGGACCTGGCCACGGGCTGGCTCAACGACCGGGCGGACACCGTGCGCCCGTCGGGCAAGGCGCTGAAGGCGTGGAACGACGGGTTCTTCGCCGGAGGGGTGGCGAAGGCGGCCGACGACATCCAGGTCGAGTACTGGACCGGCAAGGAGATAGGCGCCCGCCCGCCGCTCGAGTACCTGCGCGAGGGCCGCAAGCTCGTGAACCTCAACGACGAGTACCTGTACTACGTGCTCGGCGAGCCGAACCAGTTCACCTACCCCACCGGGCAGCGCATCTACGAGCAGTGGACCCCGCTGGTCCTGCGCGGCAGCACCGCCGTCCCGGCGCAGTACGCGGACCAGATCCTGGGCGGGCGCCTCGCCGTCTGGGCCGACCTGTCCGGCGCCCAGACCCAGGACCAGGTCGCGGCGGGCATCCGGCTTCCGCTGGCCGCGCTGTCCCAGAAGGTCTGGGACGCCCGCACCCCCACCCTGCCGTGGACCGGGTTCCGGAACCTGGCCGACCGCCTGGACCCGCCCTAGAGGAATCGGACCTGCCCGCCGCAGCAGCCGGCACGACGGTCATCGCGGACGGCGCCTACATGGGCACCGGCCTGATCGTCCCGCACCGCAGACGAGCCGGATCGTCCCCTCCTGCGAGGCCGGGAAGAGGACAACGCCGAACACCGCCTCTTGAACCGGCCCGAGACCTTCCGGATCCGCTCAACAGCCGGTGTCGCGGTCTCCGTCGCAGCCCCGGGCGAGCTCGGTGCAGAGCGTGGTCTCCACCTTGCCCAGCAGGCGGGTCAGTTCCGCGCTCTCGGACGCGTCGAGGCCGGCCAGCGTCTGGCGTTCCAGCTCGCCCCAGGCCCTGCGCACCTCGACGAGCAGCCCGCAGCTGGTCTCCGTCGCTTCGACCAGGGAGGCGCGGCGGTCGGCCGGGTCGGGGCGGCGCCGGACGTGTCCGGCCTGCTCGAGGCGCTGGAGCATCTTCGTCACCGTCGACGGGTCGAGGCCCACCGCTTTGATCAGCTCGGACTGGCGCACGGCTCCGCTGTCCCACAGGTGCATCATCAGGAACTCCTGCCCCGGATGCAGTCCCAGATCCCGTAGGGCGCGGCCCGCGGCGATCCGGTGGAGCCGGGCCACGCGGCTGATGGCGTGACTGACCGGCCCGTCCAGCACGGCCCCGGGCATCGGACAGACGGGTTCGGTGCGCGGTTCCCCGGCTGCTTGCGCGGTCATGGCGGCGGTCCTCTTCTCGTCTCGGGCTGGAAATCCTACCCGCCCCACAGATTTTACCTTGGTCGGCCAAGCAATGAGGTACGCTGCCTCCCATGGGCCATTCATTGGCCGACCAACTTATTTTGTGAGGCAGACATGACCAGCGCATTCGAGCCCGTCCGCATCGCCGGTGGACTCCTCCCCAACCGCATCGCCCTGGCACCCATGACCCGCAGCCGGGCGGCGGAGGGCGGGATCGCCAACGGTCTCGTCGCCGAGTACTACACCCAGCGCGCCTCCGCCGGGCTGATCATCAGCGAGGGGATCCAGCCCTCCGCCGTCGGGCAGGGCTATCCCTTCACCCCCGGCCTGCACACCGCCGAGCAGGTCGCGGCCTGGCGCGAGGTCACCGACTCGGTGCACGCCGCGGGCGGCAGGATCTTCGCGCAGATCATGCACTCCGGCCGGATCGGCCACCCGTCCCTGCTGCCCGACGGTCTGGTCCCCGTGGCACCCTCCGCCGTCGCCGCCGAGGGCCAGGTCTTCACCGCGGACGGCCTCAAGGACTTCGTCACTCCGCACGAGCTGACCGGCGCCGAGGTGCGGGCGACCATCGCCGACTACGCCGAGGCCGCCCGCAACGCCGTGGAGGCCGGCTTCGACGGCGTCGAGCTGCACGGGGCCAACGGCTACCTGATCCACCAGTTCCTGGCTCCGGGCTCGAACCTGCGCTCCGACGAGTGGGGCGGCACCACCGAGAACCGCATCCGCTTCGCCGTCGAGGTGGTCAAGGCGGTCGCCGCCGCGATCGGCGCCGAGCGCACCGGGCTGCGCGTCTCTCCCGGAAACCCGTACAACGGCATCTCCGAGCCCGACCCGCAGCCCGTCTACGAGGCCCTGGTCAAGGAGATCGACGGGCTCGGGCTGGCCTACCTGCACGTCTTGGAGTACGGCCCCGAGGCCCGGGAGACCACGCTGGCGCTGCGCAAGCAGTACTCCGGCCCGCTCGTGCTGAACCCGGCGACCGAGGGCCCCACCGACCACCGGGCACTCACGCTGATCGAGGACGGCACCGCCGACCTGCTCGCCTTCGGGGCCCTCTTCCTGGCCAATCCCGACCTCCCGGAGCGGCTGCGCACGCAGGGCCCGTACAACACCCCGGACCCCTCCACCTTCTTCGGCGGAGACGCCCGCGGGTACACGGACTACCCGGCCCTGTGAGGGCTCGCTCCGGGGGCCCGTGCGGTGCGGTCACCAGATGGAGGCGACCCACTCCGGGTGGTCGATGAACGGGTTCCGGTTGTGCTGGTAGACGTCGAATATGACCTGGTTGCGGCGCTGCTCGAAGGCGTCCGGCGGGTCCATCTGGTGCCACTGCTTGAGCACGCTGATCCGGCCGTGGGCGGGGGCGGAGCCGTTGCCGACCCGGTCGTTCACCTCCAGGTCCGCGAAGCCGTCGCCTCCGTCGTAGCGGACCGCCATGTAGAGGAGCATCCGCGCCACGTCGCCCTTGACCGCGTCGCGCGGCTCGAAGGAATCGGCGTCGGTGAGGCTGCCGGGGGCCTCGTCGACGGGGCTGCCGCCCCGGTCGAAGTCCTTGTTGCCCCGGGTGCTGTTGACGGTGACGTCCTCGGGGCGCAGGTGGTGGAGGTCGGTGCCCGGGCCGGTCGCGGTGCCGAAGTCGCCGTGGCTCTTGGCCCAGACGTGCTCGCGGTTCCAGTCGTTGGCCCCGCCGCCGTTGGTGGACTTCGACTGCGAGCGCCCGGAGTAGACGAGGATGACGTTGTTCGGGTTCGCCGGGTCCTGGTCGGTCGCCTTCAGGGCGTTCCACACGCCGTCGTAGCTCACCTTGGACTGGTTCTTGATGATGCCGTGCAGGGCGGCCTTCAGGGCCGCACCGGTCTTGCCCTCGGCGGCGGCGTAGTAACTGTCGGCCGCGGCCGCGGCCGACCGGGGTTCCGCCGTCCGCTGCTGACCGGCCGAGGCGGCGGCCGGTACGGCGAACAGGGCGGCGGCCGCGAGGCCGGCGGCCCAGGGAGTCAGGCGCGAGAGTCTCATCACGTGGGGGATACCTCTCCACAAGCACCGCCCCCGCCCGGGGAATTGGCGGGGTGTCGGGTGGCAGAGCGAGGCTCACATTGTCATGTGCCGTACAGGTGAAAACCATGTGTCGGGAGCGAGGACCTTGGCGGGTGTGCCGTCCACGCGCCGCGGGCAGGGTAGCGGTGGCCCCACGGGGCCGATCCGACCCCGAACAGCCCTTCCTGGAGCAGCCCATGGCAGTGAAGATCCTCATCGTGACCGGTGACGCGGCGGAGTCGCTGGAGGTCCTGTATCCGTACCAGCGCCTGCGCGAGGAGGGGTACGAGGTCCACATCGCGGCGCCCTCGGTGAAGAAGCTGCGCTTCGTGGTGCACGACTTCGAGGACGGCTTCGACACCTACACCGAGAAGCCCGGCTACACCTGGCCGGCCGATCTGGCCTTCGCCGACGTGGTCACCGAGGACTACGCCGCCCTGGTCGTCCCGGGCGGCCGGGCGCCGGAGTACCTGCGCAACGACCCCGAGGTGCGGCGGATCCTGGCCGCCTTCGCGGAGTCGGACAAACCGATCGCCCAGATCTGCCACGGCCCGCTGATCACGGCCGCGGCCGGGGGTCTCGCGGGGCGCCGGGTGACCGCGTACCCGGCGCTGGAGCCGGACATGAAGGCGGCCGGGGCCGATTTCGAGGACTCCGAGACCGTGGTCGACGGCACTTTGGTGTCGGCCCGGGCCTGGCCCGACCACTCGCGCTGGATGCGGGAGTTCCTGACGGTACTGCGCGGCAAGGCCCCGGTGGCCTGACCGCGAACGGCTCCCAGGGGTTCACCGCGGTGGTGCGGACCGATGGACGGCAGGGGCACCGGACTGGCCGGTTCCGGGACAGACGGGGCGCGGGCGATGTGCTGAGGTAGAAGGGTCAACCATCGCTCGTGCCAAGGAAGTCGAGAGGACACCACCGTGACTGGACGGACCGAACCCCTGGGCCGGCGCAGGTTCATCGGCGCGGCCGCGGCCCTCGGCGCCGCCGCGCTCGCGGGTCCGCTCGCCCCCGTAGCCGGGGCCCGGCCGGTCGAGGCCCCGGCGTCCGGCGCCGGGCGGCCCGAGACCCTCGCGACCCCGCCCGGCTTCCAGCCCGAGGGCATAGCCGTCTGCGCCCGGGGCGTGGCCTACACGGGCTCGCTGATCGACGGCTCGCTCTACCGGGCCGACCTGGCCACCGGCACCGGCCGGATCATCACCGAGGGGCGGGGGCCGGCCTCGGTCGGGCTCAAGCTCGACGCGTACGGAAGGCTCCTGGTCGCGGGAGGCGCCAGCGGCGAGATACGGGTCGTCCACCCCGGTGACGGCCGGGTGCTGGCCACCCACCAGACCGCGACCGGAGCCACCTTCGTCAACGACGTAGTCGTCGCGTGCGGGGGCGCGTGGTTCACCGACTCCTTCAAGGACGTGCTGTACTTCCTGCCCGCCGGACGCGAGCTGACGGGCCCGGGCGCCGTCCCGCGCACGCTCGGGCTCGGCGGGGAGTGGGTCCCGGTCCCGCCCGGCGGCGCGCACTGGGGCGCCAACGGCATCGAGCGGACTCCCGACGGCCGGGCCCTGCTGGTGGTGCACGGCACCGCCCAGGCGCTCTTCCGCGTCGACCCCCGGACCGGCTCCGCCACCCGGACCGTCCTGGACGGCGGCTCGGTGGCCAACGGCGACGGGCTCGTGGTGCACGGGCGCACCCTGTACGTCGTACGCAACTGGAGTTACGCCGTCGACGTGTTCACGCTGAGCGGGGACGGCCGCCGGGCCCGCTTCGTACGGCAGATCACCGACCCGCGCTTCGACGAGCCGACGACGGCGGCCGTGTACGGGGACCGGCTCTACGTCGTCAACGCCCGCTTCGACTCCGACTGGTCGGACCCGGCCACCGCCTCGACGATCGTCAGCTGCCCGTTGTGATCGGCGGGGCCGGCTCGTACTTGTAGTCGGGGCCGAAGTTCTTCTTCACGGCCGCTTCCCAGGAGCCGTCCTCGACCATCTTCTTCAGCGCGGCGTTGATCTTGCCCTGGAGTTCCTTGTCACCCTTCTTGACGCCGATGCCGTAGTTCTCGTTGCTCAGGTTCTGGCCCGTCAGCTTGAACTTGCCCTCGTTGCCCTTCCGGGCCGCGTACCCGGCCAGGATGGAGTTGTCCGTGGTCATCGCGTCGACGATGTTGTCCTGGAGGGCGACGAGGCACTCGGAGTACCCGGGGAGCTCCAGCACGCTCGCCTTGGGGGCGAGCCCCTTCCTGATGTTCTCGGCCGAGGTGGAGCCGGTCACCGAGCAGAGGCGCTTGTTGTTGAGGTCCTCCGCCTTGGTGATGGAGGTGTCGGCGGCGCGGACCAGCAGGTCCTGGTGGGCCACGAAGTACGGCCCTGCGAAGTCGACCTTCTCCTTGCGCTTCTCGTTGATCGAGTAGCTCGCGGCGACGAATTCCACCTCGTTGTACTGGAGCAGCAGTTCGCGGTCGTTGCTGTAGACCTGCTTGAACTCGATCCGGTCCGGCGCGTAGCCGAGCTGCTTGGCCACGTAGGTGGCCACGTCGACGTCGAAACCGGAGAAGACCCCGCCGGGCTCGCGCAGCCCGATGCCCGGCTGGTCGAACTTGATGCCGATGGAGAGGGTCCCCTTGGCCTGGTCGTCACCACCGCAGCCGGAGGTGGTCAGGGCGAGGGCGATCACCGCGGCGACCGCGCCGGCCTGGGGAACCTTCATTGCTGCACTCTTTCCTCGAAAAACGCGGGACGGCCGTCAGGGTCGCTGGGGCACGTGGAACCGCGGGTACGTGGGGGGACGTCAAGACACGTGTACGAGGAAGCTAGGAAGGCGACGGGCACAGCGTCACTAGATCTGAGCAAAACTTGAGCATAACGATCCGGTTCGGCCGCAGATCCTCTGGCGGGTTCGAGCCGGGGCGGGAGAAAGGGCGGGCATGGGGACAGGTTCGGTACGCGTCGACGGCAATGCGCTGCATCTGGGCGAAGGGGTGCAGATCCGCTTCATCCGGACCTTGCGGCTGCCCGAATCGGGCACGCACGCACTGCCGCCGGGGCTGGGGGAGTTCCCGCTGCGGCGGGTCGAGGACTACCCGGACACGGCGCCGCCGGAGTGGCTGGCGAAGGGCGGCGTGATGCTGCCGGTGTACCTGCGCGAGGCGATGTGGCTGAGCTTCGGCCGGAGTGCCGAACCCGCCGCGCTCCAGGTCGGCGTCGGCAAGGTGTGCGCGGTGTCGGGAGAGCGCTGGACGGGCCGGCTGGGCCGCGACCCGCAGAACTACGTGGTGCTGCCCCGTCAGCCGTGGCTGGACGGGATCAACTCGGGCGACGGGACGGTGCGCCAGTTCGTCGCCGTACCGCTGGGGCTCGGCGCCACCATCGAGGGCCAGGTCACCGGCGAGGAGACCACCGGCGGGGTGCAGCTCCAGGCGTTCCCGCTCGGGGAGCAGGCGCTGGCCGAGTGGCGGCGCGCGCAGCGGGAGGCCCGCAGGCCGGCGCCCCGGCCCGGAGGGGGGCCGGCGGCACCCGGCGGCTTCGCCGGCTACGGCGGCGGGCCCGTGCCCATGCCGATGGCGGCGGCGCCTCCGGCCGCGATGCCCGCACCGGGTTCGGCCCCCGCCCGGGGCGCGGCGCCCGCGGCTCCGGCCATGGGGCTCGGCGTCGGCGGCTCCATGCGCCAGGAGGTCTACCGCGACGACCGGCCGCTCTCCGCCTGGGCGCGGGAGCCGGCGGCGCGGGTCTTCGTCCACCTGGTGACCCCGCCCGCGTGGCGCCGCATCACCGGCGAGGACGCACCGCCCTCGCCGGTGGACCGGGCCGCCTACACCCAGGCCGGGCTGCCCTGGTTCGACTACTACGACGAGACCGGCGCCGACCTCGCGGCCTCCACGCCCTTGACCGGGGTCAAGCCGGTGGGGGAGTGGCTCGGGGACGACCACGCCCCGTGGGCGGAGCCGGGCCCCGGACAGGTCAAGCCGCTGGGAAACGCCCCGAGGCCGGGCAAACCCGTACAGGACGGTAACTGGTAGACCTACCAGGGCAGTCGGGAATCGATCACCCAAACTGGTGATCGATTTCCGGCCGTCGGCTCAGTATGATCGTCCGCAGCAAGGCCGTAGCGCAGAGGTCGTCGCGCCCACGCATCAAGCTGGAGGACGTCGGTTCGAATCCGACCGGTCTTGCGTCTACGTTCGTGATGGATACGCGATGGATACGTGATCGGTGCCGGGCGCCGGCGAAGGAACCGGTGGAGTGGTGATGACACAGCCGACACCCGTACGGTGCCCCGCGATCGAGCACCCCGACCTGCCGCCGGCCGACCCGGCCGCACTCGACCCGCTGCTCGCCCGGCTCGCCGCGGACCGGCCCGTCGAGACCGACGAGACCTTCCCGCTCGGCACCCTGCGGGCCGACGGCCGCGTCGACCTCTGCAAGCAGGGACTCGGCCCGGACGGCGCCGGCCTGCTGCTGCCGGCCGCGGCCGCCTCCGCGCACGCCACCCACCTGCTGCTCGGCACCAACGCCATCGGCGACGCGGGCGCCCGCACCCTGGCCGGGACCCTCACCGGCGGCCACGGGCTCCACACCCTCTACCTCGGCTGCAACCGGATCGGCCCCGACGGGGTGAGCGCCCTCGCCGGAGCCCTCGCCGACGACACAGTCGTCCGCGCGCTCTGGCTCAAGCGCAACCCGCTCTTCGGGGACGGCGCCCGCAGCCTCGCCGCGCTGCTGCGCCGCAACACCGCCCTGCGCACCCTCGACCTGGTCAACACGGGGATCGGCGCCGACGGCGTACGCCTCCTGCTCGACGCCCTGCTGGAGCGCGGGCAGCCCCTGGAACGGCTCTTCCTCGGCGGCAACGGTCTCGGCGCCGACGCCGCCCCCCTGCTGGCCGCCCTGATCCGGGAGGCCGGGGTGCGCGAGCTGTACGTCCCGGCCAACCACCTCGGCGACGAGGGCGCCGCGGCCCTCGCCGGCGCCGCGGCCGGCTCCGCACACCCGGTCCGCCTCGGGCTCGGCGGCAACGGCATCGGCGCCGCCGGAGCGCGTTCCCTGGCCGATGCCCTCGGCGGCATCGAAGCCCTCGACCTCGGGCGGACCATGTCCGAGCGGAGCCTCGGAGCCCCAGGCAACGACCCCGGCGACGCAGGGGCGTACGCCCTGGCCGACGCCCTGCCCGCCAGCCCCCTGCGCCGCCTGGAGCTGCGCCACACCGGGCTCACCGGGCGCGGCGCGAAGAGCCTGCTCGCGGCGGTGCCCGCCGACAGCCCGCTGGAGTACGTCGGCCTGGGCCCCGGCCTGCCCCACCGCGTGAAGCGCTCCTTCAGCGAACGGCTCCGCCCCGCCCGCGCCGCCCACCCGGACCTGCGCGCCATCGGCAGCGTGTACCGGTGAGCCGGCAGCCCGGCGGTTTCCGGCCCGAGGACGGCCCGGCCTGGCAGCGGATCCGCCGCTACGCCGTCCCCGCCTGGATGATCGAGCAGGCCACCGCGCACCGGCTCGCCGGCGACTGGCGGGCGGCCTGCGCCACCGCCGCCGTGGACGTCGCCTTCGACCTGCCCGGGATCGAGTCGCGCCACGGCGCCGCCGTCGCCGAGGCCGTGGCGGACGACCTGCGCCACTTCGCCCCGGACCTGCTGCGCTGGCACCTGCCGCGGGTCCTGGGCGGCCGCACCACCATCGAGCCCGACCTGCGGATCGTGCTCGCCTCGTACGGCGGCGCCGACGGCCCGGCCCTGTCCGTCACCACGCCCACGATGACCGAGGGCCCGCAGCGGCTTCGGCTGCACTGCGCGCCCGTCGTCCCCGTGAAGTGGCGGTACGGGGGAGGCGGCTTCCGCCCCGAGAGCTGGGCCGCCGCCCGCCCGTTCTGGGACGCCCGGTGCGCGCCCGAGCTGGGCGCGCGCTTCGGTGAACCGACCGGCCCCGCGGACCGGATCGCCCGGCTGCAGGCCGGTGGGGACATGGACGCGGCCTACGCGGCGGCGGGCATCGAGCGCGACCTGACCGTGCCCACCCCGCGGCGGTACCAGCGCTCGGTCGACCCGCAGGCCCTGTTCGCGCGCCCCCCGCTCGCACTCGCCCGGCTGGTGCCGGAGACGAGGCGGCTCGTGGCGGCCGGCGCGGGCGACCGGTTCCGGGTGGCGTTCAGCTGGCCCGCCTCCCTCCTGCTGGAACCCGAGGGCCCCGACCGGCTGCGGGCCCGCTTCATCGATCAGGCCGAGGCCCTCACCGTCCCGGTGCTGCCGGGGTACACCTGGCAGCCGCTCCCCGACCTCGAGCTGGTGCGGACCGGCCGGATCGCCCCGCGCGAACTCCACCCGCTGGTGTCCGCCGCGCTGTTCCCCGGCGCCGGACCGGCCGTGGGACCGCCCGGCCCCGACACGGGCCGGCCGGTACGGGTGCGCTGCCACGGCGTGTGGCACGAGGTGCGCCCGCGAGGCGGCGTTCTCGATGTGCCGCACACCCCCGAGGAGCAGCAACGGGAGCGTGCCATGCGGGCGTTGGGCGGCAAGGTCTCCGGGTGCTTCGCCGTGCAGCAGACCTGGACCACGGGTGAGGGGCGGCTGCCGCGCGCCTTGCGCGCGCAGCGGCGGGAGCTGTTCCTGCGCGTGCAGCACGGCGACACCCCGGGGGTGGTGGCGCTGCTGGACGCGGGCGTGGACCCCCGGGTCCGGGACGCCCGCGGACGCGGACTGCTGCACGAACTCCACCTGCTCGACCACGAGGCGCTGCTGCCCCGGCTGCTCGCGGCCGGACTCGACGTGGAGGCGCGGGACAAGCACGAGCGCACTCCCCTGCTGTCCGCCGTGCACTGGGGCGGTTCGCCGGAACTGGTCAGGGCCCTGCTGGAGGCCGGCTCCCGGATCGACGTCGTCGACGAGACGGAGCTGTCGCTGTCCCAGGAGATCCGCCGCTACCAGCGCACCGACCTCACCTTCCTGCGGGAGCGCGTCGACGAGGAGTACCCCGGCATCGGCGCCGACTGGTTCGACGAGCACATGGAAGACCGCGAGGAAGACGAGGACGACGACGCATGAGTACCCAGCCGCAGCCCTCCCGGGCCCTGGCCGCCGCCGACGCCCTGGGCAAGCGACTGAGCGCGACCCGCACCGAACCCGCGACCAACCCCCAACTCGAGGCCCTGGCCCTGGCCGTGACGGCCAATCAGCCGGTGCTCCTGTGGGGTGAGCCCGGTATCGGCAAGTCCGCCGGCATGCAGCAGCTCGCCACCGCGCTCGGCGTGGGGCTGGAGACCGTCATCGCCAGCGTCCACGAGCCCTCCGACTTCGCGGGGCTGCCCGTCGTCGGCGAGGACCCCGCCACCACCGGTGTTCCCATGGCACCGCCGGACTGGGCGGTCCGCCTCGCCCGCACCGGCCACGGCCTGCTGTTCTTCGACGAGTTGTCCTCCGCCCCGCCCGCCGTACAGGCCGCTTTGCTGCGCGTGGTCCTGGAACGCCGGGTCGGCAGCCTCGAACTCCCGGCGTCGGTACGGATCGTCGCCGCGGCCAATCCGCCCGCCAGCGCCGCCGACGGCTGGCACCTCAGCCCGCCCCTCGCCAACCGCTTCGTCCACCTCGAATGGACGCACAACCCGCGCACCGTGGCCCGCGGCATGGCCGGCACCTGGCCCGAGGTGGCGATCCCGGCCGTCGACCCCGCCAAAGCCTCCGGCTCGGCCGCCCGGGCCCGCGGCGCCGTCTCCGGCTTCCTCACCGCCCGGCCGGGCCTGGTCCACCACATGCCGGCCGAGGCCGCCGGGCGGGGCCGCGGCTGGCCCTCCCCGCGGACCTGGGAGATGGCGCTGCGGCTGCTCGCCACCGGGTACGCGGCCTCCACGGGCCGCGAGGCGCTGGCCGCCGCGCTCACCGGCGCCGTGGGCGAAGCCGCCGGGATCGAACTGCTCTCGTACCTCGAACACCTCGACCTGCCCGACCCGGACCGGGTGCTCGCCGACCCGGACGCCTTCGTCCTGCCCGAGCGCGGCGACCGGCAGCTGGCCTTCCTCATCGCCGTGGTCGCCGCCGTGCAGAGCGAGCTCACCCGCCCCCGCTGGGAAGCGGGCTGGGCGGTCCTGGCCAAGGCCGTGGACGCGGGCGTGCCCGACGTCGCCGCCCGCGCCGCCGCCGACCTCGCCGCGATGCGCGACCTCGACTGGCCGGTTCCCGCCGGCATCGACGCCTTCGTGGAACTGCTCCAGCTGTCCGGCTCCCTGCCGGGCGGCGACTGAGCCCGGCCCGCCGTGCGCCTGGACCGCGCGAAGCTGCTCGCCGCCCGTTACAAGGCCGCCGAAGCCCGCCCGTACCTCGCCTCCGCCCTGTACGCCCTGACCGTGGTCCCCTCGGACGGGGTGCGCACCATGGGCGTCGACCGGCACTGGCGCTGCTACGTCGCGCCCGCCTTCGTCGAGGCCACTCCGGTCGTCGAGCTGGCCGGGGTGTGGATCCACGAGGTGGCGCACCTGCTGCGCGACCACCACGGCCGGGCCGCGCGCCTGCCCGCCGCCGACCAGCGCGATCCCGTCCGGGTCAACATCGCCCAGGACTGCGAGATCAACGACGACCTGCTCGCCGACGGGCTGGCGCTGCCCGCGGGGCGGATGGAGCCCCGGCTCTACGGCCTGCCCGCGGGCGGCCTGTTCGAGAGCTACCTGCCCACGATCCCCCGCACCCACCACGGGCCCGACTGCGGCTCCGGCGCGCACGGCACCCCCGCGCCCTGGGAGCTGGGCGAGGACGGCGGCCCGGCCCGGGTCGGGCGGGTGGAGGCGGAGGCGCTGCGCCGGCAGACCGCCCAGGCCGTACGGGCCCACCAGCGCACCCGGGGACGGATCCCCGAGGGCTGGGCCCGGTGGGCCGAGGAGCTGTTGGAGCCCTCGGTCGACTGGCGGAGCGCCCTGGCCGGCGCGGTCCGGGAGGCCGCCGCCTGGGCGGCCGGCGCGGTGGACTACACCTACCGCCGCCCCTCGCGCCGCACTCCCGCGCTCGGCGGCCGTGTGGTGCTGCCCAGCCTGCGCAGGCCGCTGCCGCGGGTCGCGATCGTCATCGACACCTCGGGGTCGATGGGCCCGGACGACCTCGCGGCCTCGCTCGCCGAAGTCACCGGCGTCCTGCGGGAGGTGGGGGTCGGCGGCAACCGGGTCGCCGTCCTCGCCTGCGACGCCGACGTACACGCCGTGACCCGGGTGCGCAGCGCCGGCGAGGTCACCCTGGCCGGCGGGGGAGGCACCGACATGCGGGTCGGCATCAGCGCGGCGCTGGCCCTGCCGGACCGGCCGAACATCGTGGTCGTGCTGACCGACGGGCACACGCCGTGGCCGGACGAGACGCCGTCCTGCCGGCTGATCGCCGCGCTCGTCGGGCAGGACCCGCCCGCGCCCCCGGCCTGGGTGGAGACCGTACGCGTCGACCTCGCCAGGTGAGCGCACTGGCCGGGAACGTACGGTCATTCGGACCATGGCGGGGGACACGTGGGAGCATGGCCCGGCAATACCCGTAAGCGAAGGGGGAGTTCGGTGACCGGTGTACGCAAGGGCCTGGCCAAGGTCGAGATCGCGCTGCGGTGGGATCCCAGTCCCGCCGAACGGCCCGCGCACGACCTCGACATCGTGGCCGCGGTGTACGGCGCCGCGGACCTGCACGGAGTCCCGGTGCACCTGGTCCACTTCGGCAGCCGCTCGCCCGACGGCACCATCACCCTGAACCGGGACAGCCACACGGGCCAGGGCTTCGGCTTCGACGAGGTGATGACCCTCGAACTCGACCGGATGGCAGCGGAGTTGCGCCGCGTGGTAATCGGGGTGCTCATTCAGGACACCGGTGGGCGGCGCGCGACCTTCGCCGACATCGCCGGTACCGGCGTCCGGATCCGCGAGGGGCACACCGACCTCGCCCAGGACGACTTCGACGCCGTACCGGCCGCCACGGCCGCCACGGTCGCGGTGTTCACCCGCGACGCCTCGGGAGCATGGTCCCTCGACGCCCGCCTGCAGGGCTTCGAGGCCGACCCGGAGGAGTTCACCCGCACCATGGGCGCCGTCCGCTGACGACGGGTCACGTGCCGGCCGGAACCACACAGATCGGGCGGCGGTCACTCCTCGAGTGAGTGGCCACCGCCCGGTCCGGGTGGCGCGCTGCCGCCGTCCCCACGAGGCAGCGCGGGCAGGTCACCGCCCGGTCATCGGGACGGCGGCCCGCCGGTTCAGGGGGTCCCGGTGGGTCCGGGGGTTCCGGTGGATCCGGGGGTTCCGGGGGTTCCGGTGGATCCGGGGGTTCCGGGGGTTCCGGTGGATCCGGGCGGTGTGAGGCCCAGGGAGGGGAGTACGACCGCCTCGACGAACCGCAGCAGGTAGGCGGCGTCGGCGTCGCGCCCTTCGAGCACCGGCCGGATGCGCAGTACACCCATCAGCTGCGCGGGCAGGAACTCCACGGCCGGATGGTCCGCGGTGATCTCGCCGCGCGCCACCGCCCGTTCCACCATCACGGAGAAGGCGGCCAGCTCCGGCTCGACCAGCGCTTCGCGCAGCGCGGCCTGCAGCTCCGCGTCGCTGAGTACCGCGTGCCCCAGGGCCTGCATGAGCCGGGTGTCGCGCCCCGAGGTGCAGGCCGCGATCCGGGCCGCCTCGCGCAGGTCGCCCGCCAGCGTCCCGGTGTCCACCGCGACGAGCGTGCCCTGCCGGTTCGCGCGCAGGGCGGCGGCGACGAGCTGGGGCTTGGTCTTCCACTGCCGGTAGAGCGTGGACTTGCCGCAGCTGGCCCGCGCGGCGACACCCTCCATGGTCAGGGCCTCGTAGCCGTGCTCGCGCAGCTGCTCCAGGACGGCGTCGAAGAACTCCTGCTCCCGCTCCGGAGTGATCTTGGAGCGGCGCGCGGTGGTGGTCGGCGTCGACGTCATGGGGTGCGGCTCTCCTCGGGGGCGCCTCGGCGGCAGGTTCCAGTGCGAGTGTACGGGAACGCGAGCGTATCGGTACACCGTCGTATCGATACGCAGATGTATCGATACACTGGCGTGTCGATCTGGCGCAACAGGAAGAAGGGCCGGGGGATGACCTCCCACACCACACCCGCCGGGGCGGCGGCCGGCCGGAAGGCCGCGCGCCGCCGCCTCATACGCGAGCTGCTGCTCGTCGCGGGGCTGTTCACCGTCTACAAGGCGGGCCGGATGCTCTCGACCGGGCGTACCGAGGAGGCCTTCCACAACGCCGCGCGGATCTGGGACGCCGAGCGGGCCCTGCGCCTGCCCGACGAGGGATCGGTACAGCGCCTGCTGCTGCACGGCGACACGCTGGTCCACACCGCCAACACCTACTACGCGTCCGTCCACTTCCCCGCCACCGCGCTCTTCCTGATCTGGCTCTACCTGCGCAGGCCCGACCACTACCTCTGGGCCCGCAGCGTGCTCGTGGTGCTCACCGGAGCCGCGCTCGCCCTGCACCTCGCCTTCCCGCTCGCGCCCCCGCGGATGCTCGAGGCCGCGCACCTGGTCGACACCGGACAGGTCTACGGACCCAGCGTCTACGGCGCCGCCCCGGCCACCGACACCATGGCCAACCAGTTCGCGGCCATGCCCTCCCTGCACTTCGGCTGGGCGCTGATGCTCGCGCTCGGCATGATCGCCGCCACCTCCGGCCGGTGGCGCGCCCTGTGGCTGCTGCACCCCGCGCTGACCCTGTTCGTGGTCGTAGGCACCGCCAACCACTACTGGCTCGACGCGATCGTGGCGACCCTGCTCCTCGGGGCGGCCCTGCTGCTGGTCCCGCGCCGGGGAGCCGCCGGCACCCCCGCACGCGGACTGACGGGCCCGCGCAGCGCCGCGCCCGCGCCCGTGCCCGTCGGAGCCGAGCGGTGAACGCCACCGCCGTCGCCGTCGGCCTCTGCCTCGCCGCCGCGGTGGCCTACGCGGCCGCCGCCGTGGCCCAGGAGCGGCTGGCCCGCGCCGGGGCCGCGCGCAGTGCCAGAGCCCTGCTCGGCAACGGCGCCTGGTGGTGGTCGGCCGGACTGAACGCCGCCGCGGCCCTGCTGCACGCAGCGGCCCTGCGGTACGGACCGCTCACGCTCGTGCAGCCGCTCGGCGCGCTGACCCTGGTGGCCGCCGTCCCGCTGGGGGCCCGCGGATCCGGCCGCCGGGTGGCGGCCACCGAATGGCGGGGCACCCTGGCCACCGTCACGGGACTGGGCCTGCTGCTGCTCCCGGCGTCCGGGCCGGCCCCCGACGACACCCTCACCCTCGCCGAGGCGCTCGCCGTCTCCGGGACCACGGCAGCGGTGATCCTGCTGCTGACCGCCGTCAAGGACCCGCGCTCCGGGCTGCGGCACGCCACGGCCTCCGGGCTGGCCTCCGCGGCCGCCTCGGCCCTGACCCAGACCGTGGCCGTGGCGGGCGGCCGCGGGGGCTCCCTGTTCAGCGTCCGGGTCGCCGCCGTGGCCCTGCTCGTCGTAGTGTTCGCCGTCGGCGGGATGCTGCTGTCGCAGCGGGCCTATCGGGGCGGGCTCGGCGCCCCGCTCGCCGTGGTCAACCTGGCCAACCCGCTCGCCGCGGCCGCCATCGGCATGGTCCTGCTCGGCGAACGCCTCCAGGGCGGCGCGGCGGGAGTGCTGCTGGCCGTGGCGGGGGCCCTGGCCGCCGCGCGCGGGGTCCTCCTGCTGACCCGTACGCCGCCCGGCCCGGCCTCCGTCGCGGCCTCCTGCTCGGCTTCCATCGCGGCCACCGCCCCGGTCCCCGCCCCGGCTCCCGCGGCCCCGTCCGCGCCGCCGCTGGGCGTGCTCACCCCGGCCCACCACCGGTGAGCGCCGGAGAACCGTTTCCGCCCCGGCCGCGTCCTCCGGGGAGAACCACCGGAACACCGAAACGGAGTGCATGGACATGGGGATCATCGGCTGGATCATCCTGGGGCTGCTGGCCGGAGGCATCGCCAAGGTCCTGCTGCCCGGCCGGGACCCGGGCGGCCTGCTCGGCACCACCCTGATCGGCGTGGCCGGCGCCTTCATCGGCGGCTGGCTCTCGGCGAAGTTCCTGGACCGCCCGATCCACACCCAGTTCTTCGACGTCGCCACCTGGGGCTCCGCCATCGCGGGTTCGCTGGTCCTGCTGATCGGCTATCGGATCCTCTTCGGCAACTCCCGCGACTGAGTGTCGGGACGCACCGGGCGGGGGACGGACGGGGCATGAGCCGACGCGCGTACGTGGCACGCGGGGTCCCGGGCGGCTACCGCATCCGGAAGACCAAGGGCGGCCGATGGTGGGGCGACCTCTACGAACTCTGCCCCGCCGACCTCCTCGCCGAGCTGAACGGCAAGGCGGATCCCGAGAAGATCACCGCTCTGCTCAAGCGGTACCGTGCCCTGAAGCGCTAGTGCCGCGACCCGGTGGACGTGTCCGGGCCCAGCACCCGGCACCAGGCCCCGCACAGCCCGGACTCGGCGTACCCGTACGAGCCCGCGAGGAAGTTCCAGCGCTCTCCTGACGCGAGGACAACGCGCTGCTGCGCGAGCTCGTCCACTCCCCGGGGAGGCCTCGTCGTGGACGGCGGCGGCTCGCTGCGCCCCGCCCTCGTCGGCGACTTCATCGCCGGCGCCACCTTCCGCCCCGGCGACACGGTCCACGCGGACGCCGACAGGGTCGCCGTCCGTCGTCCAGGCGTGACGGCCGACGGGGCCGACGGGGCGGGCGGGACGGAGGCGGGCCTGACCGTGCCGACAGGGCCGACGGGGCGGGGGCTTGACCGTGCGGCCCGGTCGGCCCTGACCGGGCCGACCGGGCCGGTCGAGCGGCGATTTTCGGCCAGGGCCACCGCACCGGCCCTGGCGCCCGCCGGGCGGCCCGGTTTCACTGCTGGCCCATGACACGACACAGGATCATGGGCCTGTTCGGCGCGCTGACCCTCGCCGCCGCCACCCTGGCCGGCACCGCGGGACCCGCGAACGCCGCCGAGCCGGCAGCCGCACCGGCCTCCACCCCCGCCGCCGGAGGCGAGGACGCGCCGCCCGCCGAGTTCGGCACCGACTGGCACGATCCCCTCACCCCCGCCCCGCCCGTGGCCCGGCCCGGGACCCGTTCCTGCGAAGTCACCCTCGCCGAGGCCCAGTTCCGCGACTTCACCCCGTACCGGGGCAGTTACGCCCCGCCCGAGCGCTGCGGCGCCGACCACTGGGCCGCGGTGGTGCTCCGCCTCGACGGCAAGGTCAAGGGCCGCCAGTACGACCGCCTCGGCCACCTCTCCCTCGGCGGCGTCGAGATCCTGCGCACCTCCACCCCCCAGCCCTCGCCCGACGGCATCACCTGGTCGGTCGAGAAGGACGTCACCCGCTACCGCGATACCCTCGCCCGCCCGCAGCCCGTCGAGATGCTTATCGGCAACGTCGTCAACGACACCTACACCGGGATCATCGACGTCAAGGTCACCCTCACCTTCTACGCCGCCGAGGGCCGCACCGGCCCCGCCGACACCCCCGACCGCGTGCTCCCCCTCACCACCCCCACCGTCACCACCCCGCGCAATACGGAGCGCCTCCTCGCCGAGGTGTACGCCACCGGCTCGGGCGGCGGCTGCGAGGAGTACTGGTACATGACCACCCCGGACGCGGCCCCCTACTCCTGCAAGGCCGCCGACGGCCCCTACCGCGAGGTCCGCGTCTCCGTGGACGGGCAGCCGGCCGGCCTGGCAGCCCCCTTCCCCACCGTCTGGACCGGCGGCTGGTCCAACCCCTTCCTCTGGTACGTCACCCCCGGCCCCCGCGCCTTCGACGTCCAGCCGATCACCTACGACCTGACCCCCTACGCCGCCCTCCTCAACGACGGCCGTCCGCACCGGATCGAGGTGTCCGTGACCGGAGTCCCGGCCGGGCAGAGCGGCTGGAGCACCCCCACCAACCTGCTGCTGTGGCAGGACGAGGCACGGACGGTCGTCACCGGCGCCCTCACCCGGCACGAGCAGAGCGACCCGGCCAACTCCTCCCGCTGGACCCCCGCGGCACCCGGCGGCGAACACCGCCTCGACACCGAGGGCGGGCACCGGCTGACCGTCGCCGGATACCTCGACACCTCCCACGGGCGGGTCACCACCACCGTCACCCGCGCCGTCCACCACACCTCCGTCCACCGCTGGACCGACGGCGAGAGCCGTGACGCCCTCACCGCGACCTGGACCGACGAGGAGACCGTGACCCGGGGGAGCACCGCCACCCGGACCCACCGCACCTACACGATGGACGGCGAGACCACGCTCGGCGCCGGCGACCGGCTGCGCACCGTCCTCTCGCTCGGCGACCGCGCGGACACCGCCACCCTGCGCGGCGGCCGGAAGATCGAGGTCTCCCGGCTCGACGACCGGTACACGGGCGACGCCACCTACACCGCGAACGTCCCGCGCGACCAGCGGCACGCGGTCGCCACCACCTCCGCCCGCTCCCGCCTGTACGGGTCCCAGGCCCCCGGCGGGTGCTATGACCGTACGGTCACCGCCGTGCAGGGCACCCTCACGGTGGACCGCCGACGCTGCTGACACCGGCGCCCCCTACGATGACCGGCCATGGAGACGAGTGAGGCCGGCAGACAGCTGATCGACGGCCGCTTCGAGCTGGTCGCGCCCCTGGGCAGCGGCGGCATGGGCACGGTGTGGCGCGCCCGCGACATCGCACTGCACCGCGAGGTCGCGCTCAAGGAGGTGCGCCCGCCGGACCCGGCGACCGCCGCCGCCCAGCCCGGTCTCGCCGACCAGCTGCGCGAGCGGGCCGTCCGCGAAGCCCGGGCCCTGGCCCGCCTCGCCCATCCGCACGTGGTGACGATCCACCACATCGTCGAGCCCGCCCACGGCACGGACGGTCATCCGTGGATCGTGATGGAACTGGTCAGGGGCGGTTCCCTGCACGACCGGCTGGCATCCGGACCGCTGCCGGTGGCCGACGTGCTCCGGCTCGGCCGCGACCTGCTGTCCGCCCTGCGCGCCGCGCACGCCGAAGGGGTCCTGCACCGGGACGTGAAACCGGCCAACGTGCTGCTGCGGCCCGACGGATCGGCGGTGCTCACCGACTTCGGCATCGCCGCCCTGCACGGCTCGACCGGCCTCACCTCCACGGGTGTGCTGATCGGCTCGCCCGAGTACATCGCCCCCGAGCGCGTCCGCGGCGAGGAGGGACTGGCCGCCTCCGACCTGTGGTCGCTCGGCATGCTGCTGTACGTGGCCGCGGAAGGCGTCCACCCGCTGCGCCGGGCCACCAGCCTGGCCACCGTGGTGGCCGTGCTCGACGAGCCGATCCCGGCGCCCGTACGCTCCGGCCCGCTGGCGCCCGTACTGGAACGGCTGCTCGTACGGGATCCGGCCGCGCGGCCCGACGCCGAGCAGCTGGAACAGCTGCTCCGGGATGCGAGCACCGCTCTCGCCCCGGCCCCGGCGGCCCCGCCGGCCGTGGGGCAGTACGGGCCGCCCACACCGCCGCCGTTCGGCCCGGTGTCCCACCCGTACGCCGTCACCGCGCCCCTCCGGCCGGCGGCGCCGCGCGGGCGCCCGGTCCTGCTCGCCGCCGCCCTCGCGGCGGTCCTCGTGGCCGGGACGGTCGGGATCGTCAAGTGGCTGCCGGACGGCACCGACTCGGGCGGCGACGCGAAGGGCGGCGCCGGCGGCCCCAGCAGGAGCGCGAGCGCCAACCCCACCGGCGGCCAGGGCCCCGCGGCGCCCTCGGCCCCCGGCCCCCAGGCCGGCGCGAGCAAGGGCGCCACCCCCGAGGGCAGTCTGCTCACCCCCGCCCACATCCGGACCGCCCTGGCGGCCCTTGAGGAGCAGACCGGCACCACCGCCTTCGTGAACCTGCGGATCTACGACTCCTACGTCATCGCCTCCGTCCCCACCGCCCCCGGAGCCAAGACCGTCGACTCCTGGCAGTACCGCGACGGCGGGGTCACCCGCACCGGCCCCGCCGGCACGGTCAAGGACCGCGTTCCGCTCATCGACATGTCCAAGGTCGAATGGGACACCCTGCCCGCCCTCCTGGAGCAGGCCAAGCAGGACCTCGGCGTGGCGAACCCGACCTCCCGCTACGTGATCGTCGAGCCGTGGATGATGGACCAGAGCCCGTCCATGCGGCCCTACCTCAGCGACGAGTACGGCCAGGGCGGCTACGTCCTGGCCGGCACCGACGGAAAGGTCAAGAAGGTCTACCGCTCCTGATGCGGGGCCCTGCGGGCCGCGCGCCTGCGATCCTGATCTCCGTACACGCGCGGAGAACGCTTCGAGGAGCACCACCACCATGCCGACCTGGGGCACCACACTCACGGCCGCCGGGATATCCGGCACCCGGCTGCGGAACGACTACACCCACGCCGCCCGCCGGGTGCTGCGCCGCGAACCCGCCCCCTACCTCGCGCTGCGCCTGCTCGCCGCCCCGCCCCTGGTGCCCTGGCTCGCCGCCGGACTCGCCTTCATGAACCTGGTCGACGACGTGGCCGAGACCGGCACCCCGGCCGGGCGGGCCGCCAACCTGGCCGCGCTGACCGAGCGCGTCGAAGCGGCCCTGAAGACCGGGGACAGCCCCGACCCGCTGCTGCGCGCGTACGCGCACGCCGTGGACTCCCGCGCCCTGCCCGCGCACTGGGTCTCCCGGTTCCTCGAGGGCGCCGCCACCGCGGAGGCCGGTTTCGACGGCTTCGCCGCCGAGGAGGACTTCCAGGACTACCTCGACGCCTACGCCTGGCCGGGCGTGCTGGTCTTCACCGGCCTTCAGTACCAGGGCGGCCCGGACACCGAACAGGCCGCGGGCTGGCGGCGGTTCGTCGACGCCGCCCAGCGCGTCGACTTCCTCGCGGACCTCGCCGGGGACCTGGCGGACGGCCGCCTCTGCATCCCGCGCGCCCGCCTCGACGAGCACTCCGTGACCCGCGCCGACCTCGAACAGGCCCGTGACACCCCCGCCGTACGCGCCCTCCTCGCGGCCGAAACCAGCCGCGCCCGCGCCGCCCTCGACGCCACCGAGGGCGTCCTCGACCTCGTCGACCCCGGCCTGCGTCCGGTCACCGCGACCATGGCGGAGCTGATGGCGCACCAGCTCGCGGCCGTGGAGCGCGCGGGAGCCGCCGCCCTGCGCAGGGACGTCGGATACGGCGTCGTGGCCCCCCTGCGCACCCTGCTCAGGGCCCGTCAGTAGGGCCCGTTGACGTTGTCGATGGAACCGTAGCGGGCGGCCGCGTAGTTGCAGGCGGCCGTGATGTTCGCGACGGGGTCGTAGGAGTCCAGCGAGGTGCCGGGCACGTGGTAGGCCTTGAACGTCGGGTCGATGACCTGGAGCAGACCCTTGGAGGGGATCCCGTTCTTGGCGTTGATGTCCCAGAGGTTGATCGCCTTCGGATTGCCCGAGGACTCCCGCATCACATTGCGGTGAATTCCGTTGTAGGTCCCGGGAATGCCGTGCTTCGCCATGACGGCGAGGGACTCGCGGATCCACCCGTCGAGATTGTTCGCGTAGGTGGTGGCCGCGGGGGCCGCAGCGGCGGCGGCCTTTGCCTGGGTTCCGAGGGCCAGTTTGAGCCCGGGCCGGATGATCGACGGGTCGCCGCCGACGACGCTCTTGTTCGCCGCGTACAACTGCTCCCAGCCGCCGCTCACGGAATGCTGTGCCGCGATCTTGGAAAGCGTGTCACCGGCGACCACGGAATAGGACGCGGGAGCGGCGGCGGCCACGGTGGCCGCGACCGCGGAGCGGGCCGCGGGAACGGTGGCCGCCTCCGTCGCCCCGGCGGTGGTCGTGCTGATCAGAGGGAGGGCGAGCGCCGCGCCGCCCGTGCCGGCGAGCGCCAGCTTGCGGGTGATCGGGTGCTGCTTCGGCCGGCGGTGCTTTCCCTTTGCGGACATGGCGCATTTCCTCACATGGGGGGACGGAGAGGCCCCGGAGGTGGCCGGTTTAGGCAGTGGGACCGCCGGGAATGAGGGTGACCGTAGGCGAGCTCGCCGGGCCGGAACAAGGCCCGAATTCCACCGGTAGATCGACTTCCTGCCATCCGCCCCGAAAATGACCTTGGCGGGCGCTTCGCGCATTACCCAACTTTCTTTCCGGGAAAAGGAAATCGACCCTTCGAAGGAATTGATGTTGATGCGTTCCGAGTGACTCACATCACGGGCCGCAGGCCTGCTCGCAGCCCCCGGGTGAATACGGGCAAGTCCGCTCTCCGCGGGCCGGATTCGGGCGACAGGTGCGTTGCAGGCGAATCGCCCATCGTGGACCTTTTCAGGTCACGGCGTCGCCCTGCCCGCTGTGCCCGCCCGTCCGTCCGTCCGGCCCCCGGGCTCTCAGAGCTCCGCCAGCCGCTCGAGGGCGGCCGTCACCGCCGCCCCCGAAGACGGCAGCAGAGGGAGGCGTACGCCGGGCGCCGGGATCCGGCCCTGCGCGTGCAGCACACCCTTGACGACCGCCGGATTCGGCTCGGCGAAGACCGCCGCCGACAGCCGGGCCAGGGCGTGCCCGAGCGGCCTCGCCCGCGCCACGTCACCTGCCCGCCAGGCCCCGGCGAGCTCCGCGAACCGGGTCGTCGCCAGATGCGCCGAGGCCAGGATCCCGCCGGCCGCACCCAACGCCAGCATCGGCGAGAGGTACGCGTCGTCCCCGGCCAGCACCTCGAAGCCGTCCGGCAGGTCCCCGAGCAGCGTCACGGCGTCCTGTCCGACCGAGCCGCCCGCGTACTTCACGCCGGCGATGCCGTCCAGCGAGCCGAGCGCCCGCAGTGCGTCGGCGTCCAGCGACTGCCCGGTCCGGTACGGGACGTGATAGACGATCAACGGCACCGGGCTGACCTCGGCCAGCCGCGCGAAGTGCGCCAGCACCCCCGCCGTCGAAGGCCGGACGAACGGGGGCACGGTCACCAGCGCAGCCCGCGCCTGCGGCCACCGGGCCAGCCGGACCAGCGAAGCCTCGGCGGCCCGCGTCCCGCTGGCCCCGGCGCCCACCGTCAGCAGCGCGCCCCGCTCCTCGCAGACCCGCGCGCACACGCCCGTGACGAGGTCGCGCTCCGCCTCGTCGAGCATGGCCGCCTCGGCGGTGGTGCCGAGGGCGACGATCCCGGCGGCGCCCCCGTCGAGCACCTCGTGGGCGAGCGCCTCCAGGGCCTCGGCGGCGATGTCCCCGGCGCGGGTGAACGGGGTGACCAGCGGGACGTGGACCCCGCGCAGGGAGAGGCCTGCGCCGGGGTCCGCACGGACGTCGGTGCGGACGTCCGCGTGGACGTGCGCGCGGACGTTACCGCCGGCCCTTCCGCGGAGGTTCTCGCCGGCCGGTCCGCCGTTGTCTTCGATGATGTCGGTGATGTCCTGTGCCATGCCGTCGAGCCTCGCCCTCCCCGAGCCCCGAATCCAGTTCGCATTTCTTACCCCACCCGTAAGCTGAGCCGATGCTCGACGTACGACGCCTGCGACTGCTGCGCGAACTGGCCCGCCGCGGGACCATCGCCGCCGTCGCCGAAGCCCTCGCCTTCAGCCCTTCGGCGGTATCCCAGCAACTCGCCGTCCTCGAACGCGAAGCGGGGCTCCCACTGCTGGAGCGCACCGGACGCCGGGTCCGCCTCACCCCGGCCGGGCAGCACCTGGTGGGCCACGCCGAGGCCGTACTCGAACGACTGGAACAGGCCGAGTCCGATCTCGCCGAGGCACGCGGCGGCCTGGCCGGAGCCCTGCGCATCGGGGCCTTCCCCACTGCCACCCGGGCCATCGTCCCGGCCGCCCTGACCGCCCTCGCCCGGCGCCACCCGGGACTCGAGCCGATGGTCCGCGAGACGGACCCGGCGGCGGTCGCGCACGCCCTGCGCTCCGGCGACCTCGACGTGGCCCTGGTCCACGCCTACGACTTCGTGCCCGCCGCCCGGGAGCCCGGGCTGGCCACCGAGCCGCTGTACCGGGAGGCGATGTACCTGGCCGCGCCCGCCGCGGGAGCTCCCGAACCGCCCCCGGGAGACGAGCAGGGTGCCGTCCTGCGCACGCACGCGGAGGACCCCTGGATCACCGCCACCCCAGGCACCCTCTGCCACGCCATGACCGAACGCGCCTGCCAGGCCGCCGGGTTCACCCCACGGGTCCGCCACCGGGTCGACGAGTTCGCCACCGTGCTCGCCCTGGTCGCGGCCGGCCAGGGGGTGGCCGTCGTACCGCAGCTCGGGGTCACCGGCCCCGCCGACCCGGCCGTCCGCCTCACCCGTCTGCGCATGCAGCGCCGGACCAACCTCGCTTTCCGCAGCGGGGCCGGCGCCCACCCGGCGGTGGCCGCGTTCGGCGCCGCCCTGCGCGCCTGCGTACCTCCTGAGCTGGCCGGATCTCGCGCCCCGGAGTGAGGCAACTCCCTTACCGCGCGGCGCCCGTGTACGTTCTGAACCGGGAACCGACGAGAGCAGAACGGGGTTACGACGTGACGCACCGCGTACGAGGGGTCATTGCCCGGAGCAAGGGCGCACCGGTGGAGACGACGACGATCCTCGTGCCCGACCCGGGGCCGGGCGAGACGCTCGTCCGGGTCCAGGCCTGCGGGGTCTGCCACACCGACCTGCACTACCGCGAGGGCGGCATCAACGACGAGTTCCCCTTCCTGCTCGGCCACGAGGCCGCCGGGATCGTGGAATCGGTCGGCCCGGACGTCACCTCCGTGGCCCCCGGCGACTTCGTCGTCCTCAACTGGCGTGCGGTGTGCGGAACCTGCCGGGCCTGCAAGCGCGGCCGCCCGTGGTACTGCTTCGCCACGCACAACGCGACCCAGCCCATGACGCTGGAGGACGGCACCCCGCTGTCCCCGGCGCTCGGGATCGGCGCCTTCGCCGAGAAGACCCTGGTCGCGGCCGGACAGTGCACCAAGGTGGACCCGGCCGCCTCGCCGGCCGCCGCCGGGCTGCTCGGCTGCGGGGTGATGGCGGGCCTCGGCGCCGCCCTGAACACCGGCAACGTCGGGCGCGGCGACTCCGTGGCCGTCATCGGGTGCGGGGGAGTGGGCAACGCGGCCGTGGCGGGAGCCCGGCTGGCGGGCGCCTCGAAGATCATCGCGGTGGACCTGGACGACCGGAAGCTGGAGTGGGCGCGCGGTCTGGGCGCCACGCACACCGTCAACGGCCGCACCGAGGACGTGGTCAAGGCCGTCCAGGCCCTCACCGACGGCAACGGCGCGGACGTGGTCATCGAGGCCGTCGGCCGCCCCGAGACCTACCGGCAGGCCTTCTACGCCCGCGACCTCGCCGGCACCGTGGTCCTGGTCGGCGTGCCCACACCGGAGATGAAGCTCGAACTCCCGCTCCTGGACGTCTTCGGACGCGGCGGCGCCCTCAAGTCCTCCTGGTACGGGGACTGCCTGCCCGAGCGCGACTTCCCGCTGCTGGTCGACCTCTACCTCCAGGGCCGGCTCGACCTGGACGCCTTCGTCTCCGAGACCATCCCCCTCGACGGGGTCGAGGACGCCTTCGCCCGGATGGAGCGCGGCGAGGTCCTCCGCTCGGTGGTCGAGTTTCCGTAAGCCCCCCTCCCGCACAAGGCCCCGTACTAGACTCACCGGAACGCCACACCCGTGCCCCCGCCGCGACCCGGCCGGGGCGCGGGTCTGCGTACCTCCCGTACCTCGTACCCCAGGGGCCGTCCGTGACCATCGAGCACAGCTACCGCCAGCCCGGAACGGTCCTCACCGACCACCGGTTCACCGTCCCGCTGGACCACGCGCGCCCGGACGGCGAGCACATCGAGCTGTACGCCCGCGAGGTCGTCGCCGCCGACAAGGACCCGCAGACCCTGCCGTGGCTGCTCTACCTGGAGGGCGGACCCGGCTTCGGGGCCCGGCGGCTCATCGGCCGGCAGGCGTGGCTGGAGCGGGCCCTGGCCGACTACCGCGTCCTCCTGCTCGACCAGCGCGGAACCGGGCGCTCCACCCCGGTGAACCGGCAGACCCTCCTGCTGCGCGGAACCCCGGCGCAGCAGGCCGACTACCTCGCCCACTTCCGCGCCGACTCCATCGTGCGCGACGCCGAGGCCATCCGCCCCGCCCTGACCGGCGGCGCCCCGTGGACCGTGCTCGGCCAGAGCTTCGGCGGATTCTGCACCACCCGCTACCTCTCCACCGCCCCCGAAGGCCTCAGCGCCGCCCTGATCACCGGCGGTCTCCCGTCCCTGACCGCCACCGCCGACGAGGTGTACGAGGCCGCGTACCCCCGCGTCGAGCGCAAGAACCTGGCCCACTACCGCCGTTACCCGATGGACGTGGAGCGCGCCCGCCGGATCGCGGCCCACCTCGCCGAGCGTCCGGCCGAACTCCCCGGCGGCTACCGCCTCACGGTCGAGGCCTTCCAGTCCCTCGGCCTGATCCTCGGCTCCGGCGACGGCAGCCACCAGCTGCACTACCTGCTGGAGGACGCCTTCGTCCGCACCCCCGCAGGCCCCGCGCTGTCCGACGCCTTCCTCGAGGGTGCCCACGCGTTGCTCTCCTTCGCCGGGCACCCCCTCTACGCGCTGGTCCACGAGGCGTGCTACGCCCAGGACGCGGCCGCGCCCACCGCCTGGGCCGCCGAGCGGGTGCGCGCGGGGCACCCCCGCTTCGACGCCGCGAAGGCCCTCGCGGGCGACGAGCCCGTCCTCTTCACCGGCGAGACCATCCACCCCTGGCACTTCACCGTCGACCCCTCCCTCGCCCCGCTGCGCGAGACCGCCGAACTGCTGGCCGCCCGTACCGGCTGGGAACCCCTCTACGACCCGGCCCGGCTCGCCGCCAACGAGGTCCCGGTGGCCGCCGTCGTCTACCACGACGACATGTACGTGGACACCGCGGACTCCCTGGAGACCGCCCGCGCCGTACGGGGGCTGCGGACCTGGGTGACGGACGAATTCGAGCACGACGGCGTCCGCGCGGGCGGCCCGCGCGTCCTGGACCGGCTGCTGGCCCTCGTACGCGGCGAGGCCTGACCGGGCCGCGCCGGGGCCCGGCCCGCACCGGTCCGCTCGTCTATCGTGCGACGCATGACCGAACAGCGTGATCAGCCCGAGCCCTTGCAGCCCATGCCCACCGACTGGCAGCGCGCCCTCGCCGTCGTCGCCCACCCGGACGACCTGGAGTACGGCTGCGCGGCCGCGGTCGCGGACTGGACCGACGGGGGCCGCGAGGTCGTCTACCTGCTCGCCACCCGCGGCGAGGCGGGCATCGACACCCTGGGCCCCGCCGACTGCGCCCCGCTGCGCGAGGCGGAGCAGCGGGCGAGCGCGGCCGTGGTCGGCGTGTCCGAGGTGGAGTTCCTCGACTACCGCGACGGCGTCGTCGAGTACGGCCTCGGCCTGCGGCGGGACATCGCGTCGGCCATCCGCCGCCACCGCCCGGAGCTGGTGGTCACGCTCAACCACCGGGACACGTGGGGCGGCGCGCAGGGCGGCGGTTTCTGGAACACCCCCGACCACAAGGCCGTCGGCCGGGCCGTGCTGGACGCGGCCGGTGACGCCGGAAACCGGTGGATCTTCCCCGAACTCCTCACCGAGCAGGGCCTGGAGCCGTGGAACGGAGTGCGCTGGGTCGCGGTGGCCGGCTCCAGCACGCCGACGCACGCGGCCGACGCAGGTCCGGGCCTGGAGCGGTCGATCGCCTCCCTGCTGGAGCACAGGGCGTACATCGAGGTGCTCACGGACCAGGACCCGCAGGAGTACGTCCGCACCTTCCTCACCGGCAACGCCCAGCAGGCGGCGGCCCGGTTCGGCGGGCGCCCGGCGGTCCCGTTCGAGGTCTTCCCCCGCTGACCGGGCGCCCCTAAGCTGACGATCCGTCAGCGCTGTTGGGGAGGTGCGGCACGCATGATCGACACCGTCACCACGGAGATCGCGGAGGGGGAGGAGCGGATCCGGCTGGAGACCGGCGACGACGGCCTCGCGGTCCTCACCCTGTGCCGCCCCGACAAGCTCAACGGCTGGAGCTGGGAGTCCACCCGCCAGCTGGGGCTGCTGGCGGACCGGATCCGCTTCGACCCCTCGGTCCGCGCCGTACTGCTGCGGGCCGAGGGCCGGGCCTTCTGCGCGGGCATCGACGTGACGGCTCCCGGCGGCGCGATCACCGGCGGATCGGCCGCCGAGCGGACCCGCAACTACTACGAGGGCATCCGCTGGGTCCACGAGCGCTTCGCGGTCCTCGCCCGCCTCCCGCAGCCGGTGGTGGCCGCCGTCCAGGGCTACTGCCTCGGTTTCGGTTTCGAGCTGGCCCTTATGGCCGACATCCGGGTGGCGGCCGAGGACGCCGTCTTCGCCCTCCCGGAGGCGCAGCTGGGTGTGGCGGTGGACGCGGGCGGCGACCTCCGCATCGCCCGCGAGGCGGGCGCGGGCTGGGCCAAATTCCTGGCCCTGACGGGCCGTCGTATCGACGCGGCGACCGCACAGCGCCTGAACCTGGTCCAACTCGTCGTGCCCGGCGCGGAGCTGGACGCCACGGCCCGGGGCCTGGCGGCGGAGATCGCCGCGAACGCCCCCCTCGCGGTGCAGGGCATCAAGCGCGCGGTCGACGCCTACGCGGACGCGGCCCTGCCCGCGGCCCTCGACCGCGTCGCCATGACGGCCGCCCTCACCCTCACCTCGGACGACTGCCGCGAGGGCTACGCGGCCAAGGCCGCCCGCCGACCCCCGCACTTCACGGGAGGCTAGTGCTGTGACCGGAAAGGTTCACCGGGTCGCGACGCCCGGCAAACCTTCCCGGCCACAGCACTGGCGCCGTGACCGGACGCCGGGGTCGGGGGGTCACGCGCCGAACGGGCCCCGCCCCAGCTGCTCGCGCACCGGCACGACCTCGGGGTTGACCAGCGCCCGGCGCTGCCAGTTCGCGCCGTCGACCACCAGGGTGTGGCCGGTGACGAACCGGGCGTACGGCGAGGCCAGGAAGGTCGCGGCCCAGCCCAGCTCCCGGGGCTCGCCCACCCGCAGGGCGGGCTGGCGCCCGTCCCTGGCGTCGGGTGCGGCCCGGTCCAGGCCGCCGCGGATGTCCCCGGTCATGTCGGCGTGCGGGAACAGCCCCGGCACCAGGCCGTTGATCTGGATGCCGTACGGGCCCCACTCGACGGCGAGGGTCTCCACCAGGTTCTTCACCCCCGCCTTGGCGGCCGCGCTGTGCGCGAAGCCCGGCCCGCCCGTCCAGGCGTACGAGGCGCCGATGTTCACGATCGACCCCGGGGTGCGCGCGGCGAGGTGGCGGCGGCCGAACTCCCGCGTCATGAACCACGTGCCGGTCAGGGTGATGTCCACCACCGCGCGCCAGGCGTTCGGCGAGAGGTCCTCGGCAGGGGAGGGGAAGTTGGCGGCCGCGTTGTTGACCAGGACGTCCGGCAGCCCGAAGGCGGCCTCGGCCGCGTCGAAGACGTCCGCGACCCGCTCGGGGTCCCGTATGTCGCACACGGCGGCCGTCACCCGGCCCGCGCCGGGGACGGCCGCCAGCTCGTCCCGCGCCGCCCCCAGCTGCTCGGCCCGGCGGCTCGCGATCACCAGATCGGCGCCGAGCCGTGCGAACTCGGCGGCGATGGCCTTGCCCAGCCCGGTGCCGCCGCCGGTCACGAGGACCACCTGCCCCGCGTACGTACCGGGAGGCAGGGCGGCGGCGCCGAGCGGCGGTGGCGCGGGCAGGCCGCGCCGGGAGTCGTCCGTCATGGGGCATCGATAGCGCGCGGGCGCCGAGATCACCAGGCCCCGGACGGGATCAGCCCTACGGGGTGTACGCCTGCTTGCTCGCGCAGGTCCAGATCACGGCGCCCGACCCGACGCCGTCCCAGCCCCAGTAGCTGCCGCCCACCCGGTCGTCGTCGAAGACCGCGAGGGCCTCGCTGCGCGCGTCCCGCGTGGCACCCGCGGGGAAGGGCAGCGCCTTCGCCTGCCCGGTCCCCGGCCAGTACGCGGCCTGGGTCCGGTTGGGGTAGCCCTCGACGAAGGTCACGGCCGTGCCGACCGCCGCGTTCGTGTTCGGGCTGATGGCGTCGAGCGTGAGGTGCTCGTATCCGGCGACCGGGCCGGGGCCGGCCGGCAGGGCGTCGTACGGCCGCTTCCAGACGGCCGGCTTGCGCTCCTGCCAGTCCCGGTGGCTCAGCTTCTCGTAGCCGACGACCTGCCCCTTGTCGTCGATGCCGGTCGGGTGGGTGCCGACGGTCCAGTCGCCGTCGTTCCATACCGGGAGGCTCGAGGTCGGGTAGCCGCCGGCGGGCCAGACCACGGGGAAGGTCTTGCTGACGATCTGGTCATTGTCCTGGTCCCAGTAGTTCGTGTGCGCGGTGCCGAGGATGTCGCCGCGCTTGTTGATGCCGTCCACCGAGCTGATGACGGTGCCCGGGTGCGCGTCGGCGGGGACGGGCAGTTCGCGCGCCACCGTCCCGTTCACCCACTCCTTGGCGACGCCGTCGTCCAGGGCGACGACGTGGCCCGCATCGTTGACCTCGGCCCCGCCGGAGTGCGCGGACGCGGCGGTGATCAGCCGGACCGACCCGGCACCGAGCTGGTAGGTGAAGGCGGCCCCGGGGAAGCCCTGCACGGTGCTCCGTACCGTGCCCGCCATCAGGCCCTTGCGGTTCACGGCCGTGACGGTGCCCTCCTGGAAGCCCTCCGGCATCGGCACCGCGTGGACCCGGCCGTCCGCGGTCCAGTACGCGGGCAGCCCGGAGCTGGAGCCCACCGCCAGCCCGTCCGGGCCGAAGGCGTGGACCGAGCCCGCGGGGCCGCCCGTCAGCGAGGGCAGGACGGTGATGCCGGGCGCGCAGCCCGGACCGGCCGCCGCGGCCGGTCCGGCGGCGGTGATCAGCCCCGCGAGGACGGCTGCGGCCGCGGCGGCGGACGTGGTACCTCTCATACGGCTTCTGTTCATGGGACGGTTCCCCCCGATGGTCGTGTCATATGCCCTTGGGCGGCTGCCTGTTGATGCTAATCCGGCGTCCCCGGCCGGGTCGCCCGCTTTCCCCGCGTGCCCCCGCGCGGTTCCGAGGCGTCCCCGTGGTTCACAGGAGGGCAAGCGACCGCTTAGTATGCCCGCGGAGCGTGGTTCCTCGACGGCGGCTGGAGGCCCCGGATGCAGGCATGGCGAGTACACACCCTGGGAGAACCCCGAGAGGCCATGCGCCTCGAGGAGATCCCCGAACCGGTCCCCGGCGAGGGCGAGGTGAGGCTGAAGGTGCTCGCGGCGAACCTCAACTTCCCCGACGCGCTCCTCGTGCGCGGCCAGTACCAGATCCGCCCGCCGCTGCCCTTCACCCCCGGCGTCGAGATCTGCGGCCTGACCGACGACGGCCGCCGCGTCATCGCCAACCCGAGCCTGCCCCACGGCGGCTTCGCCGAGTACGTGGTCGCGCCCGAACGGGCCCTGCTCCCGGCCCCCGAGAGCCTCGACGACGCCCAGGCCGCAGCCCTGCACATCGGCTACCAGACCGGCTGGTTCGGCCTGCACCGCCGGGCCCGCCTCCAGGCGGGCGAGACCCTGCTCGTGCACGCCGCCGCCGGCGGGGTCGGCAGCGCCGCCGTCCAGCTCGGCAAGGCCGCCGGGGCCACGGTGATCGGAGTCGCCGGCGGCAAGGCCAAGGCGCGCACCGCCGAGGAACTCGGCTGCGACCTGGTGATCGACCGCAGGGCCGAGGACGTGGCCGCCCGGGTCAAGGAGTTCACCGGCGGACGCGGGGCCGACGTCATCTACGATCCCGTCGGCGGCGACTCCTACACCGCCTCCGCCAAGTGCGTGGCCTTCGAGGGCCGGATCGTCGTCGTCGGCTTCGCGAGCGGCACCGTCCCCGCCCCCGCCCTCAACCACGCCCTCATCAAGAACTACTCGATCCTCGGCCTGCACTGGGGGCTCTACGCCGCCAAGGACCCGGCCTCGATCGCCGCCTGCCACACCGAACTCACCCGCCTCGCCGCCGAAGGCGCCATCAAGCCCCTGATCAGCGAAACCATCGCGCTCCCCGCCGTCGCAGACGCCGTGCAGCGCCTCGCCGACGGCGCCACCACCGGCCGGGTGGTCCTGGCCATGCCCAGGGACCGGGGTGTCTCCCGATGACCGCCACCACCGCCGAGCACCTGCTCACCCGCGTACGGGACCTGCTCGCCGCCCACCCGCCCGCGGCCACCTCCCGTACGGACTTCCTGCGCGCCCGCTTCGACGCCGGACTGGCCTGGGTCCACTACCCCGAGGGCCTCGGCGGACTCGGCGCGCCCCGCTCCCTCCAGGCCGTCGTCGACGCCGAGCTGGAGGCCGCCGGAGCCCCCGACAACGACCCGCGCCGGATCGGCATCGGCCTCGGTATGGCCGCGCCCACGATCCTCGCGTACGGCACCGAGGAGCAGAAGCGGCGCTTCCTGCGCCCCCTGTGGACCGGCGAAGAGGTCTGGTGCCAGCTCTTCAGCGAGCCCGGCGCCGGCTCCGACCTCGCCGCGCTCGGCACCCGCGCCGTCCTCGACGAGGGGTCCGGCGAGTGGGTGGTCGACGGCCAGAAGGTGTGGACCTCCAGCGCCCACACCGCCCGCTGGGCCATCCTGATCGCCCGCACCGACCCGGCCCAGCCCAAGCACCGGGGCATCACCTACTTCCTGTGCGACATGCACGACCCCGGCGTCGAGGTCCGGCCGCTGCGCCAGATCACCGGCGAGGCCGAGTTCAACGAGGTCTTCCTCACCGGGGTGCGCATCCCGGACGCCCACCGGCTCGGCGCCGTCGGCGACGGCTGGGCGGTGGCCCGCACCACCCTGATGAACGAGCGCGTCTCCATCGGCGGCATGCGCATCCCGCGCGAGGGCGGCATGATCGCCCCGGTCGCCGCCGCCTGGCGCGAACGCCCCGGACTGCGCACCCACGCCCTCCACCAGCGGCTCCTGGAGCTGTGGGTGGAGGCCGAGGTCGCCCGCCTCACCGGCGAACGGCTGCGCCAGCAGCTCGCCGTAGGCCAGCCCGGCCCCGAAGGGTCCGGGATGAAGCTCACCTTCGCCCGCCTCAACCAGGAGATCAGCGCGCTGGAGGTCGAACTCCTCGCGGAGGAGGGACTGTCCTACGAGGACTGGACCCTGCGCCGTCCCGAGCTGGTCGACTTCACCGGCCGCGACGCCGGCTACCGCTACCTGCGCGCCAAGGGCAACAGCATCGAGGGCGGCACCAGCGAAGTCCTCCTCAACATCGTAGCCGAACGCGTACTGGGCCTGCCGCCCGAGCCGCGCGACGACAAGGACCTCGCCTGGAAGGACCTCGCCCGATGACGACACCGATGACCCCCACGACACCGTCGACCCCGGCGGACCTGCTCTACTCCGAGGCCGAGGACGAACTGCGCACCGCCGTACGGTCCCTCCTCGAGGCCCGCTGCACACCGGCGGCCATCCTGGCCCGGATCGAGACCGACCGGCCCCACGACCCCGCCCTGTGGCGCCCCCTCGCCGCCGGTATCGGCGCGGCCGGGCTCCTCGTACCGGAGAAGCTCGGCGGCCAGGGCGCGAGCCACCGCGAGGCGGCCGTGGTCCTGGAGGAGCTGGGCCGGGCCGTGGCGCCCGCCCCCTACCTGACGAGCGCGGTGCTCGCCACCGAGATCCTGCTCGGCTGTGACACCGAGGACGCCGCCCCGCTGCTGCGGGAGCTCGCCTCGGGGCGGCAGGTGTGCGTACCGGCCGTGCCGCTGACCCTCGCCCCCGGCGCCCCGCTGCCGGCCGCCGTCCGGGACTCCGGCGGCGGGACCCTGACCGGTACGGTCACCTCCGTCGCGGACGCGGTGGCCGCCGACGTGCTGCTCGTGCTCGCCGACACCGGGCTGTACGCCGTCCCCGCCACCTCGGCCGAGCTCACCCCGCAGGTCCCGCTCGACCTGACCCGCCCGCTGGCCACCGTCACCCTCGACGCCGCGGCCGGCACCCGCCTCGCCGACCCCGCCACCGCCCGGGCGGCCGTCGCCGGGGCCCTGCTCTCCGGGGCCGGACTGCTCGCCTCCGAGCAGCTGGGGATCGCCGAGTGGTGCCTGACAGAGACCGTCGGATACCTCCGGGTCCGCCACCAGTTCAACCGGCCCGTCGGCTCCTTCCAGGCCCTCAAGCACCGGCTCGCACGGCTGTGGCTCGACGTGGCCTCGGCCAGGGCTGCGGCCAGGGCCGCGGCCGACGCCCTGGCCACACAGTCCCCCGACGCCCCGCTCACGGTCGCCGTCGCCCAGGCCTACTGCTCGGGCGTGGCCGTCCGGGCCGCCGAGGAGTGCGTCCAGCTGCACGGCGGCATCGGCATGACCTGGGAACACCCCGCCCACCTCTACCTCAAGCGGGCCAAGGCCGACTCCCTGGCCCTGGGCACGGCGGGCCACCACCGCGGCCTGGTCGCCGACTTCGCGGAACTCCCGGCGCCGTAGGGGCGCTCCGACCGTGGTGAGGGCGGGCCCGGGCACTGTCGGCCGTCGGCCCGGCGCCCCGCCCCGGCCTGCGCCCTCATGGTGGTCGACGCCGTCGGTCGCCGGCCGCCGCCGCCTACCTCGGCCTGCACCGGGCCGGCATCGTGGACACGCCGAACATCGCCATTTCCGCCGGTCTCGTCATCGCGCTCGGGATGGCCGCGGTCTTCCGCGACCTCCACCTGCCCCGGCTCCAGCGCGTGACGGCCTGATCCCGGTCTCGGTCTCCTGGCACCCCCGGGGGTGACCTCGCCCGCCGCGCCGCGTTAGACCCGTAGCCGCCGGCCACCGAGCGAGGGAGAACGAATGCCCGCAGCACCCGCCGCACTTCCCACCCGCCGCGCCCTGCTCCGTACGGCCTTCACCGCGGCCGTGCTCGCCGGGACGGCGGCGGCGCTGGCTCCCGTACTGCGGGCCCGCCGCCCCCGGCAGACCCTCACCCCGGCCCCGCTCGCCGAGGAGACGTACCGGGGGCGGCACATCGCCGTGGACCGGGCCGGGATCCGCATCGACGGACGCCCGCTGCACGTCATGCGCCGGGCCGACGGCAGTTACCTGAGCGAGGTCAACCACTTCCAGTCCTTCGGGACACCGCTGGAACTGGCCCGCGCGGCCGTCGACGAACTGGGCACCGCCCAGCTCGTGTCGGCGTCCGCCCCGCACCACGGCTGATGGGAGGAACCCCGCGTTGCACACCCGGCAGAACCAGAAGAACCTGACCAGCGCCCAGAAGAAGCGCTTCACGGCGGCCGTGCTGGAACTCAAGCGCAACGGCGTCTACGACGCCTTCGTGCGCACCCACGGCAAGTACTTCGTGCCCGACCGCGACCGGAGGCTCCGCGTCGGGCACATGTCCCCGTCCTTCTTCCCGTGGCACCGGTACTACCTGCTGGAGTTCGAGAGGCAGCTGCGGTCCGTCGACCCGGGCGTCTCCCTCCCGTACTGGGACTGGACCACCGACACCAGCCCGGTCTCCTCCCTCTGGGCCGACGACTTCCTGGGCGGTACCGGCCGTGCGGCGGACCGGCAGGTGATGACCGGGCCCTTCGCCTACGACAAGGGCAACTGGACGGTGACCGTGGGCGTCACGGAGGCCCGCTTCCTCACCCGCAACCTCGGCCGGCCGCAGAACCCGATCGCCCTGCCCACCCCCGCCGAACTGCAGTGGGCCATCGACGACCCGGTCTACGACGTGTCGCCCTGGGACTCCACCGCCACCGCCGGCGGATTCCGCAACAAGCTGGAGGGGTGGGCCGCCCCCAAGAGCGAGCGCTGGCGCAACCACAACAAGGTGCACCAGTGGATCGGCGGGCACATGACGGGCGGCACCGCGCCCAACGATCCGGCCTTCTGGCTGCACCACGCCTTCGTGGACCTGATCTGGGACCGCTGGCAGCAGCGGCACCCGCGCTCCGGCTACCTGCCCGCCGCACCGCTCGCGCTCGGCGACCTCCAGCGCGGCCGGGTGATCGCCCTCGACGAGCCGATGCCGCCGTGGGACGTCACCCCGCGCCAGATGCTCAGCCACCAGGGCCTCTACCGCTACGAATGACGCGGCCGAACGGGACCGCACGGGAAGGGCCCCTGCCGCGGCAGGGGCCCTTCCTTCGCTCAGCCGATCAGTTGATCAGGCGATCAGTGGCCGTAGCTGCCCTCGGTGTGGTGGTCGCCGCCGCCCGAGGCGTTGACGCAGGTGTTGCCGAACGCCGGGTTCAGCAGAGCGATCACGTTGACGGTGTTGCCGCAGACGTTGACCGGGACGTGAACCGGAACCTGGACCAGGTTGCCCGACAGGACACCGGGGGAGCCGACCGCCGCACCGTGCGCTCCGGCATCGGCGACGGCCAGACCCGCTCCGGCGGCCACGACGCTACCGGCGACAGCGGTGACGGCGAATGCCTTCGCGATACGCGACATCAAGATCTCCTCATGAGAAACGGGGGTGCCGCAGCGTGTGCGGCGTTTGACATGGCATACAACGCGGGGCGGCCCGGGGGGTCACGGCCGTTGGGCCTACTTGGTGAGGTCAGAGTCACGGCTTGTCACCCGTGGGGCCTCTGTGCGACCGTGCGCGCACCGCGCGCGTGCGCGGGGCGGATCCGGGAGGACCAGATGAGCGCAGCGGGCGGCGACACCGGGGGCCGGCCCCGGGCCCGGACCGCGCACGGCGTGGTCGAGGGCCGCACGGGGCGGGACGGGATCGCGGTCTTCCGCGGCATCCCCTACGCCGCCCCGCCCGTCGGCTCCCTGCGCTTCGCGGCGCCCGCGCCCCCGGAGCCCTGGGACGGCGTACGCGACGCCGGTGCCTACGGTCCGACCGCGCCGAAGGTGCCCTACCCGCCGAAGTTCGCCGCGCTGCTCGCCGACCCGGAGATCCCCGGCGAGGACTGCCTGAACGTCAACGTCTGGACCCCCGATCCCTCGCCCGGGGCCCGGCTGCCCGTCATGGTGTGGATCCACGGCGGGGCCCTCACCCGGGGGTCTTCGGCCGTCCCCGTCTACGACGGCTCCGCCTTCGCCCGCGACGGGGTCGTGCTCGTCTCCCTCAACTACCGACTCGGCGTCCTCGGCTACGGGCTCTTCCCCGACGCCCCCGCCAACCGGGGCCTGCTGGACCAGATCGCCGCCCTGGAGTGGGTCCGGGACAACATCGCGGCCTTCGGCGGCGACCCCGCCCGTGTCACCGTCTTCGGCGAGTCCGCCGGAGCCATCAGCATCGGCGCCCTGCTCGCCGCCCCCGGGGCCGCCGGGCTCTTCGCCCAGGCGGTCCTGGAGAGCGGCGCCCCCGAGGCGCTGCCCCGCGACCGGGTCCGCGCCATGGTCCGGCGGATGGCCTCGCTGCTGAAGACGGACGCCACCGCGGAGGCCTTCGGCGCCACCGCCCTGCCCACCCTGCTCGCCGCCCAGGCCGCCGTACTGCGCCGGTCGAGCCCCCTCGCCGGGGGTCCCGCCTTCGGCCTGGTGACCGACCCCGACACGCTGCCCCAAGATCCGCTCGACGCGGCCCGTGCCACCGGCGTACCGCTGCTGTTGGGCTGGACCTCTGAGGAGTACCGGCTGTGGCTGGCCCCGACGGGCACGATGAGGCTGCTGGAACGGCTGGGCCCGGTCGCCGTGGCGCTGGCCTGCCGCCGCAGCGGCAAGGACCGGGCCGCCGTACGGGCGCTGCGCGCCGCCCTGCCCGGGGCCGGCCCCGCCGACCTCGCGGGCCAGCTGCTCACCGACCTGCTGCTGCGCGACCCGCTGCGGCGGCTCGCCGGTGCGCGGCGGGCGGCGCCGAGCTTCCTGTACGAGTTCGCCTGGCGCTCGGGCATTGCGGGGCTCGGCGCCTGCCACGCCCTGGAGCTGGGCTTCGTGTTCGACACGCTGGACGCGCCGGAGGCGGCCTGGCTGGCCGGGCCGGACGCTCCGCAGGCGCTGGCCGACGAGATGCACACGGCCTGGGTGCGCTTCGCGGTGACCGGCGATCCGGGCTGGGCGCCCTGGAACGGCTCCGGCCCGCCGAAGGTGTTCGGCGGGCCGGAGGCGAAGGACGCGGGGCGGGGCGCGGCGAAGGCGCCGGACCCTACTCGACGGGTCCTTCCATGACCTTGCTGATGTACTGGATCGGCCCCTCGCCCATGTTGGGGACGTAGGTCTTGGCGTTGTGCTGACCGCCCTTGATGATCCTCAGCTCGGTGTGCACGGGACCCTTGTTGCCGAAGGTGGCGATGAACTTCTGCACGTCCGGCAGCGTCTTCTTGTTGTTCTCGCTGTCGCCGACCTGGAAGGCGAGGTAGACGTCCGGACCCTTGCGGTCGATGAGCTGCTTGGCCAGCACCTCCGGGTTGTTCTCCGCCTTCTCCTTGTCGTGGCCCTTCCACAGGGAGGAGTCCGGGACGATGTCCGGGCCCGAGGCGATCACGGCCTTGAACTTGTCCGGGTGCTTGAGCACGGCCTTCAGTCCCGCGAAGCCGCCGGTGGAGGAGCCCATGAAGGCCCAGCCGTCACGCGACTTCACGGTGCGGAAGTTCGCCTTCATCAGGTCCGGCACGTCCTCGGTCAGCCACGTGCCCATCTTGGGCTGGTCGGGGATGTCGGAGCCGTCCCAGTAGATGCCCTTGTCGTCCGGGCCCGGGTTGAGCACCGGCATGGCCAGGATGAAGGGCTTGCTCTTCCCCTCGGCGTACCACTTGGCGATGCTGGTCTGGAGACCGAGGTCGGTGCCCATCCAGTAGTTGTTCGGGTACCCGGCGCCGCCCGGCAGGGCGATCATGACGGGGAAGCCGCTCTTGGCGAACTTGGGGTCGTTGTACTCCTTGGGCGCCCAGACCCACACCTTGCCCTTGAAGCCGGACTTCTTGCCGTCCAGGGTGGTGACGGCGACGTGCGTCCCGTCGGGCAGCGTCATGGAGTTCTTGAAGTCGGCCTGCGGCCCGGTGGGCATCAGCATCTTCGAGTTCGCCGCCTGGGGGGCCGCCGCGTTCTTGCCGCCCTCGCCGGCGGGCGGAGTCCCGAACGAGACGGCCGAGCCCTTGTCGGTGAACGGGGGTATCTCGTAGTGGTTCATCACGCCGGCCGCGATGCCGGCGAGCGCGAGGACGGATACACCCGCGATCACCCAGCGCCGGGCCCTGGACCTGCGCCGGGGAGCGGGCTCGGGCTCCTGCCCGTAGGGCTCGTACGGCTCCTGCCCGTAGGGAGGCTGCTGTCCGTACTGCTCCTGCCCGTACTGCTGCTGCTGTCCGTACTGGTCGCCGTAGGGCTGCTGCGGGTTCTGCCCCTCCGGCCGGTACGGCGGCTGGTACTGCTGCCCTTCGGGTGCGTACGACATGTGCGGTGGCTCTCCGGCTGGTGCTGCCCCGAGGGGGCGGTGGTCTGACGGGCTTGATCCTTCTGTTCGAAGGATGAACGAAAGCATGCCAGGGTTCCGCATTTTTCCTTCTCTTGGGATTTTCCGGAGGCGGCCGTTGCCCGGCGCCGCAGCGGCCCGTCGGGTTCCGGTCCTGATCGCCGGACGGGCCTGGCTCATGTGCATGCCAATGGGTAAGGTGCCCCCGCCCCGCGAGAGGAGAGGACCCCTTGAGCCTCCAGCGCCGGATCCTGATCCTGGCCACCGCCGTCGTCCTGCTCGCCGCCGTGGCCGTGACGGCCCTCGTACGGGCCTCCTCCACGGCCGACCGGAAGAACCGGACGCAGGCCGACGGCCCTCAGGTGACCCGGGGCGCGCTCTCCCTGGACCCGGCCGGCGGGGACCCGCGCATCGTGTTCCGGAACATGGCCTGGGGCCCGCACCGCGACGAGCTCGCCACCGTCCCCGCCGCCGCGCCGGAGGGGGACCGTACCGCCTCTGGAGTCGCCTGCCTGCGCTTCCACGCGGCGGCGGGCACCGGGATCTGCCTCCAGGCCGAGCAGGGCGGGGTCCCGGACCGCTACCGTGCCGTCGTCCTCGACGCCCGCCTCGCGGAGGTCTCCGCGCACGCCCTGACCGGCATCCCCACCCGCGCCCGGGTCTCGCCGGGCGGCCGGCTCGCCGCCTGGACGGTCTTCGTCGGCGGGGACTCGTACGCCGGAACCGATTTCTCCACGCGGACCTCGGTGCTCGACCTGCGCACCGGCAGGCTCGAGGCCTCGCTGGAGGACTTCGCGATCCTCAAGGACGGCAAGCCGTACCGCAGCGCCGACGTGAACTTCTGGGGCGTCACCTTCACCGCCGACGAACGGACCTTCTACGCCACGCTCGGCACCGGGGGCCGCACCCACCTGGTGCGCGGGGACCTGGCGGCGCGGACCGTGACCACGCTGCGCGAGAACGTCGAGTGCCCCTCCCTGTCGCCCGACGGGACCCGGGTGGTGTTCAAGAAGCGGGTGCCGGGCCTGGCGGCCGAGGCCCCGTGGCGGCTGCACGCACTGGACCTGGCCTCCGGCACGGAGACCCCGCTCGCGGAGGAGCGGAGCGTGGACGACCAGGTGGTGTGGACGGACGACCGCACGGTCGTCTACTCCCTGCCGGGGGACTTCGGAGCCGACCTGCACTCCGTACCGGCCGACGGGAGCGGCGCCCCCGCCCGGCTGATGGCATCGGCCCTCGCCCCGGCCTTCCTCGGATGAATCGGATGCGTCGGACGCGTCCGGGGAGGGGGGCGGGGAAGGGCCGATGCAGGAGCGTTACTCCAGGCGGGCTAGTGCTGTGGCCGGAAAGGTTTGCCGGGTCGCGGTGTTCGGTGCGGTGCATCGCAAGGCGGAGGGCCGCGGCTCGTACTGGACGTACTTGCGTGGTCCGACAACGCGGCGAGGTGCCGTGCCGGGCGCCGCGACCCGGTGGACCTTTCCGGTCACAGCACTAGGCGGGGACCAGCGTGCGGCGGCGCCGCTTGCGCTGCGCACCGGCGGACAGCCTCAGCTCGATGATCGACCGCACGGCCGGCCACTCCTCGTCGAGGACCGAGTAGAAGGCCGTGCTGCGGACCGCCCCGTCGAGCCCCCGGGAATGGGCCCGGCGGACGCCCTCGCAGGTGAAGCCGAGACGTTCCATCGCGGCCCGCGAGCGGCCGTTGCGGGCGTCCGCCCGCAGCGAGATCCGCCGCACGCCCCAGGTCTCGAAGGCATGGCGGAGCATGAGCAGCTTCGCCTCGGTGTTGATGCCGGTGCCCTGGGCGCCCGGGGACAGCCAGGTATTGCCGATCTCGGCGGCATCGGGGATCGCCGTCGTCGGATCGCCGAACGGAACGCCGGGTACGGCGGGCCACACCAGCGGCCCCTGCCAGTAGTCGAGTTCCAGGAACCGGGTCGAACCGACGACCCGCCCGTCCTTGGCTCTGATGACCGCGAACGGGAGCGATCGGCCCGCCGCCTGATCGGCGAGGGCACGGTCGATGTACTCGTGGGACGCCTGAACCCCGTGGGGTACGGGGGTGAAGGCGTAAGTCGTACGATCCTCGGCACCGGCCACGGCCAGGGCCTCGGTGTGGTGGGGTGCGAGGGGCTCTAGCCGCACGGTGCGGCCGGCGAGGAGTACGGGTACGGGCACGGCGCCTTCGGTCTTTCTGGGCGGTGGGGTGGTTGCACAGTCTGCGTCCCTGACGTCGCCCCCAGTGCAAAACACGGGTGAAAGGCAACGGGCTGTCAGGTGAACGCGAGTGGCTCAATGTAGCCCCTTAAAGTCCTCTCATGAACCCCCTGTTTGGCAATGGCGTGAAGGTCTTTTTCGATGACTTGGGTCCCCGGGACGGAGCGCCCGTAATCCTGATCCACGGACATCCGTTCAACCGCACCATGTGGGCCCCCCAGACGGCGGCGCTGACGGCCGCCGGATACCGGGTGATCACCCCTGACCTGCGAGGATACGGAGAGAGCCCGGTGCACCCGGGCAAGACGCCGCTCGCCGACTTCGCCGATGATCTCGCCGCTCTGCTCAGCCGCCTGGGCATCGAACAGGTGGTCGTCGGCGGTGTGTCCATGGGAGGGCAGATCGCCATGGAGATGCGGCTGCGCCACCCGGGTCTGGTGAGGGCCCTCGTCCTGTCCGACACGACCGCCGTTCCGGAGTCCGCGGAGGCCCGCAAGGCCCGTCTCGAGACCGCCGACCGGCTGCTCGCCGAGGGCATGGGGCCGTACGCCGAAAGCGTCATCGACAAGATGCTGGCGCCCTACAACGTGACCGGCATGCCGGAGGCCGCCGCGCACGTGACCGCCATGATGCGCGCGACCGATCCCGAGGGGGCCGCGGCCGCCCTGCGCGGCCGCGCCGAGTGCCCCGACTACCGGCCCGTGCTCGCCGAGACCGCCGAGCCCTGCCTGGTCGTGGTCGGCGCCGACGACGTCTACACCCCGGTCGCGGCGGCCGAGACCCTGCACGCACTGCTGCCGGACTCGGTGCTCGCCGTCATCGAGCGCGCCGGGCACCTGCCGGGCGTGGAGCAGCCGGAGGCCTTCAACCGGGTGCTGCTGGCGTTCCTCGCAGACCTCTGACCGAGGCCCGGCCGCCTGCTCCCCGACGGGCTGGTCCCCCGCGGGCTGATCCACCCGCCGCCGTCCCTGCCCCGTCCGGCGGCGGATACGGTGACCGGCGTGGATGACGTACTGAGGCAACTGGGATCCGTGGGGCCCTTCTTCACCGTGGCGTACGGGAAGGAGCCGCCGCCCGGGCCCGGGTTCCGGCCGCTGACCGTGCTGTACGGGGAGCAGCTCGCGCCGTACGTCGTGGAGGTGGGGCGGCGCAACCGCAGCGGGCCGGGGCGGGTGGCGGCTTCGACCGCGCAGTTCGGCATCGCCGCGCGGCTCTGGTCGATCGGGCTGGGCTGCGCGGCGCTGGCCGGGCGGGTGCCGGATCTCGCCGCCGACCGGGTGTGGTGGCGGCTGCCCGGCGCGGGATCGCTGGAGCTGTGGCTGCCCGAGCCGGGGGAGCTGCCGCCCGGGGAGCTCGGCGAGAACGTGCTCGGCCACCTGGAGCTGCTCGACGCCGCGGTGCGGGAGCGGTTCGGGGTGTCGCCCAAGGTGCTGCGGGGCAACACCGCGTCGGGGCTGGTCGGGGCCCTGCGGGTGCTGCTCGACCGGGTTTCCGGCCCCGCGGCCGTGGAACTGGCGGCCGCCCTGCTCGCCGACGGCGGGGCCCTCGCGGGGACCGGCACCTTCGTCCACGAGGAAGGGCTCGGGGTGGCCTTCGTACGGCGCAGCTGCTGCCTCTACTACCGGGTGCCCGGCGGCGGCTTCTGCGGGGACTGCGTGCTGCGGACCCGGTGAACGGCGAGGGCCCCCGGGAGCACGTGCTCCCGGGGGCCCCGCGGTGTGCCGGAACTAGAAGGTGAGGTTCCAGGCGTCGATCTTGCCGATGTCGCCGCCGGCGTTGTCGTTCACGCGCAGCTTCCAGGTGCCGTTCGCGACCTCCGAGGAGGCGTTGACGGTGTAGGTCTGGTTGATGTTGTCCGTGCCGGACCCGCTCCGGTTGTGCAGGTTGTACGCGGTGCCGTCGGGGGCGATCAGGTCGACCTTCAGGTCACCGATGTAGGTGTGCACGATGTTCACGCCCACCTTGAGGGTGGCCGGGGCGTTGCCCGTCACCCCGCTGACGGTGACCGGGCTCTCCACGGTGGTGTTGTCGCCGATGGCGAAGTCACCGGTGTTCTCGAAGTACTTGCCGGGCGGCGGGGTGCTGCCGACGGCCTTCAGCGCGTCGACCTGGCCCTCGCCGAAGAAGCCGTTCTTCGGCGTGGTGCCCTTGCAGCGGCTGTCCGACGGGCAGGCCACGTCGTTGGCCTGGGTGGCCAGCTTGTCGCGCAGCTGCGCCGGGGTGATGCCCGGGTTGGTGCTCGCCAGCAGCGCGGCCACACCGGCCACGTGCGGGGAGGCCATCGAGGTACCGCTCATGCTGCCGTACTTGCCGCCCGGCAGCGTGCTGTAGATGCCGGTCGCGTCGCCGCCGGGGGCCGTCACGTCGATGACGTTCAGGCCGTAGTTGGAGTACGAGGCCTTGGCGGTGGTGCCCATCGCCGAGACCGTGACCACGCCCGGGAGTTCGGTCGGGATGTCCAGGCAGGCGTTGGTGATGGTGCGGGTGACCGGGGTCGAGTCGTTCGGGCTCTCGGTGTCGGTCGTCTTGTTGGCCAGGTCCAGGTTGGAGTTGCCGGCCGCCGCGACCTGGAGCGAGCCCTTGCCCTCCGCGTACTCCTGGGCGCGCTTGACGCCCTCGATGATCGCGGCCTGGTCGGCGTTGTCCGGGCAGTTGAACTGCCACGGGTCGGTGTAGTAGCTGTTGTTGGTGACCTTGAAGCCGTGGTCACCCGCCCACATGAAGCCGCAGACGGTGTTCTCGGGGAAGAAGAGCGAGGTGTTCGGCTCGGCGATGCGCACCGAGGAGATCTTGACCCCCGGGGCCACGCCGATGACGCCCTTGCCGTTCTTGGCGGCCGCGACCGTACCGGCCACGTGCGTGCCGTGGGTGCCGACGTCGCGCCAGGCCCCGGCGCGGGTGTCCGCCTTGCCGTAGGCGCAGGACGCGGAGTCCGCCGCGTTGAAGTTCGGCGCCAGGTCCTGGTGCTGGTCGTCCACACCGGTGTCCAGGATGCCGACCTTGACGGTGGCGGACCCGGTGGTGACGGCCCAGGCCTGGTCGGCCTTGATCTGGGTCATGTCGGCGCGGACCGGCTCGCCCGCCGGGGTGGTGGACTGCGCCGGGTTGGCGGGCAGCGCCGGGTTGTAGGCGTCCGCCGGGATGTCCGAGGTGCGGGTGGCGCCGACCTGCTGGACCCCGCTGACACCGCGCATGGTGGCGGCGAAGGTGCCCGAGGCCGAGTGGGCGACGATGACGCCGATGGCGTCGTAGGACGCGAAGACCGAGCCGCCGTTGGAGGCGACGGCGGCGCGGACCGCCGAGGTGTCGCCGGGCGTGGTGATCACGAAGTAGGCACGGGTGCCGGCAACCCAGGTCGCACTCTGGGAAGTCGGGGCCGCGGCCTGGGGAGCCGCCGCGGCCGCCGGGGCGGAAGCGGGGCCGGACGGGCCCACGGGGTCGGTGCCGGCGAGTGCGGCGGGGGTCCCGAAGGCCAGTGCGGCGCCGAGGGTGGCGGCCAGCACGAGGGTACGTCGAGGTCGGCTGGATATGTGGGGTATCAATGCGTCCTCCGATGACCCGGTGGTGCGGATGACACCTACCGGGCCGTACGAAACGAGTGGTGGACGCAAGATGTCAGACGTGTGCCCCGGTATGGAAGTACCTTTTACCGCAGGCGGGTTCTCCGGCCCATGGCTGAAAACCGCCCCTACCGGGAGTAGTCGGGACCGACCGGGCTGGGCACCGTGGGGGCGAGCCCTGCCCGGCCGGCCCGAGTGGGCCCACCGGTTACACCGGTACGCCGTCCTTGGCGGCTTCGGGCTGGGGCGGGACCGCGCCCGCCGGCTCGTGCGGCCCGTCGTCGACCAGCGTGGTCTCGTCGAACGGCAGCCGCCCGGCGAGCACCTCGCCGGCCCGTGCGCGGTCGAACTCCTTGGTCCAGGTGCCGATGAGCACCGTGGCGACCGCGTTGCCCGCGAAGTTGGTCAGCGCCCGCGCCTCGCTCATGAACCGGTCGATGCCGACGATGAGGCCGACCCCGTCCACCAGTTCCGGCCGGTGCGACTGCAGCCCGCCGGCGAGCGTGGCCAGGCCCGCGCCGGTCACCCCGGCCGCGCCCTTCGAGGCGATGATCATGAACAGCAGCAGGGAGATCTGCTCGCCCAGCGCGAGCGGCTGGCCCATCGCCTCCGCGACGAACAGGGAAGCCATCGTCAGGTAGATCGCGGTCCCGTCCAGGTTGAAGGAGTACCCGGTCGGCACCGTGATGCCGGTGACCGGCCGGGAGACCCCCAGGTGCTCCATCTTCGCGATGAGCCGCGGCAGCGCCGACTCCGAGGAGGAGGTGGACAGGATCAGCAGGAACTCCCGCCCGAGGTAGCGCAGCAGGGAGAACACGCTGACCCCGGTGCACACCCGCAGCAGCGTGCCGAGCACCACGAAGACGAAGATCAGGCAGGTGGCGTAGAAGCCGATCATGATGACGGCGAGTGATTTGAGCGCGTCGATGCCGGTCGCCCCGACCACCGCCGCGATCGCCCCGAAGGCGCCCACCGGGGCCACCCACATGATCATCGCCAGGATCCGGAACACCAGCTTCTGCACGTGCCCGATCCCGCGCAGTACGGGTTCGCCCGCTGCGCCCATGGCCTGCAATGCGAAACCGCACAGCAGCGCCACCAGCAGCGTCTGGAGCACCTCGCCGCCGGTGAAGGCCGATACCAGCGTGGTCGGGATGATCCCCAGCAGGAACTCCGGTGTGCTCTCGGCCCCGCCCGCCTTGGCCTGCGCCTCGCCGGCCTGCTTGGCCGCCTCGGTCAGGTGGAGTCCGCTGCCCGGGTCCAGCAGGTTGCCGACCAGCAGGCCGATGGCGAGGGCCACGGTGGACATCACCATGAAGTAGCCGAGGGCGAGCCCGCCCACCGCGCCCACCTTGGCGGCCTTGCGGACCGAGCCGATGCCCAGCACGATCGTGCAGAAGATCACGGGCGAGATCATCATCTTGATGAGGTTCACGAAGCCGGTGCCCAGCGGCTTGAGCTCCACGGCCACGCCGGGTGCGGCGAAGCCGACGGCGATGCCGAGGAGCACCGCGGCGATCACCGCGATGTAGAGATAGTGCGTTCTGTCGCGCGTGGCGGCCACGATGCCTCCTGGTGGTGAAAACGTTCCGGGAGGACCATGGCCCGGCGATGTGACCCCGGTCACCCTTGCGTTCATTGAGTTCACGAGCCGGTGCACACTGAGCGCCATGTTCCGTTTGCCCCGACCGCCGCGCAGCCTCGCCGGCCAGCTCTTCGCCATGCAGGTGCTGCTGGTCGCCGTGGTCGTGGCCGGGTGCGCCGTCTTCGCGTACGCCACCGCGCGCGGCCAGGCCGAGGACGCGGCCCGCCGCCAGGCCGGGGCCGTGGCCCGCGCGGTCGCCGACTCCCCGTCGGTCCTGGAAGCCGTACGGGAGGCCGTGCGCGGCGGCGATCCCACGGCCCGGCTCCAGCCGTACGCGGAGCGGGTGCGCGTCGACTCGGGCGTGGACTTCGTGACGATCATGGACCCGGCCGGGCGGCGCTGGACCCACCCCGACCCGCGCCGGATCGGCGAGCCCTTCCTGGGCAACACCGCCGCCGCCCTGCGCGGCCAGACCTTCAGCGAGACCTACACCGGCACCCTCGGACCCTCGATCCGGGTGGTCACCCCGCTCACGGACGACGGCCGCGTGGTCGGCATGGTCAGCGCCGGCATCACCGTCCGGGCGGTCAGCGCGCGCCTCGCCGAGCAGCTCACCGCCCTCGTCTGGGTCGCGGCCGCGGCCCTCGCCCTCGGCGGGGCGGGCACGTACATCGTCAACGCGCGGCTGCGCCGCCACACCCACGGGATGAACGCGGCCGAGCTCAGCCGGATGTACGACTACCACCAGGCGGCCCTGCACGGCGTGCGCGAGGGCCTGCTGATGCTCGACGGCCAGCGCAGGATCACCCTGATCAACGACGCCGGACGCGAACTGCTGGGCCTGCGGGGCGCGGTGACCGGCACCGGTGTCGCCGACCTGGGGCTGCCCGCACCGCTCACGGGAGCGCTGCTCGCCGACCGGCCGCGGGTGGACGAGGTGCACCTGGCCGCCGACCGGGTGCTCGTCGTCAACAGCTCACCCGTCGCGGGCGGCGGCCGCCGGGGCACTGTGGTCACCCTGCGCGATCACACCGAACTCCAGGTGCTGGCAGGTGAGCTGGACCATGAACGGGGATTCACCCAGGCCCTGCGGTCCCAGGCGCACGAGGCGGCCAACCGGCTGCACACGGTGGTCTCGCTCATCGAGCTAGGGCGGGCGGACGAGGCGGTGGAGTTCGCCACCGCGGAGCTGGAGCTGGCGCAGGCCCTCACCGACGAGGTGGTGACCGCCGTCGGCGAGCCGGTGCTCGTGGCGCTGCTCCTCGGCAAGGCCGCCCAGGCGCACGAGCGGGGCGTCGAGCTGGTGGTCACCCCCGACAGCACGGCCATCGACGGCGGGCCGGGGACTCCGCCGGCCCGGGACCTGGTCACCGTGGTCGGCAATCTGGTGGACAACGCCATGGACGCGCTCACCGGCGTCCCGGGCGGCCGGATCGCGGTCACCGTGCGCCGCGACGGGGAAGGGATCCTGCTGCGGGTGGCGGACAGCGGGCCCGGCCTCCCGGAGGGGGCGGACGTGTTCCGGCGCGGCTGGTCCGGCAAGGGCGAGGACCGGGGCCTCGGCCTTGCCCTCGTACGGCAGGTGGCGCAGCGCCACGGCGGCACCGCGGACGCCTCCTCGGGCCCCTCCGGCGGCGCCGAGTTCACCGTACGGCTGCCGGCGCCCGTGCGCCCCGCGGTGGGCGGGCCGGCGTGAGCGCGGCCGAGGTGCGGGTCCTGATCGTCGAGGACGACCCGGTCGCCGCCGACGCGCACGCGCTCTACGTCGGCCGGGTCCCCGGGTTCACCGCCGTCGCCGCCGTGCACTCACTCGCCGAGGCCACCCGGGCCCTGGAGCGGACCCGCGTCGACCTGCTGCTGCTCGATCTCACCCTGCCCGACGGGCACGGCCTGCGCTTCGCCCGCGGGCTGCGGGCCGCCGGGCACCCCGTCGACGTCATCGTGGTGACCTCGGCGCGGGACCTGGCCGTGGTCCGCGAGAGCGTCTCGCTCGGCGTGGTCCAGTACGTGCTGAAGCCCTTCGCCTTCCCGACCCTGCGCGAACGACTCCTGCGGTACGCCGAGTTCCGCGCGACGGCGGGCGAGGCGGCCGGCCAGGACGACGTGGACCGGGCGATGGCCGCCCTGCGCGCCCCGCGCCCGGCGCAGCTCCCCAAGGGGCTGAGCGCGCCGACCCTGGACCGGGTCGCCGCGCTGCTTCGGTCGGCCCCTGAGGGGCTGACCGCGGCGGGGGCGGCCGAGGCGGCCGGGATCTCGAGGATCACCGCCCGCCGTTACCTGGAGCACCTGGTGGACACCGGCCGCGCGGACCGCACCCCCCGGTACGGCCAGGTCGGCCGCCCCGAACTGCACTACCGCTGGCTCGCGGCGGCGACCGGCTCGGTGTCGAAGGTGTAGAACTTCCGGTGGTCCAGCATGTCCGCGGGGGTCACGTCGTTCCACGGCCGCATCGTGTCGTGCAGGTCCACGACGTTCGCCGTGCCGGCCGCCGGCAGGTAGCCGGACTGCGGGTGGCGGGTCTGCCAGTCGGCCCACAGCTTGTCCACGAAGGCGTGGTGCATCCAGAACACCGGGTCGTTGGGCGAGACCCCGGTGGCCATCTGGCCGCCGACCCACACGTGCACCCGGTTGTGCAGGTTGGCGCCCCGCCAGCCCTCCAGGTTGTTGCGGAAGCCGCTGGAGGAGCTGTTCCAGGGGGCCGCGTCGTACACCGGCATGGCGAGTACGGCGTCCACCTCGGCCTTGGTCGGCAGTTCGGCGACGCTCTGGGCGAGCGCCCGGCGCAGGTACGCGCGCCCGTCCACCCGTACGCCTATGTTCCACTTGCCCGTCGCGTAGGCGAAGGGCCCGTCGAGGACCTGGCCGTCGCGGGCCCGGCCGGTGCCGCCGAGGAAGTCGGCGGCCCAGAGGGAGGAGCGGGTGGTGCGGTCGACGGTCCAGTCCCAGTACGGGAGCGTGACGTTCGCGTCCACCTCCTGCAGAGCAGCCTCGAACTCCAGAAGAAACCGGCGGTGCCAGGGCAGGAAGGAGGGGGAGCGGTGGCCCACTCTGTCGCCCGAGTCGGTGTCGGCCATGATGAAGCCGTTGTGGGTGGTGACGAAGCGGTCGTACCGGCCGGTGCGCTTCAGCTCCAGCAGCGCGTTGGTGAAGGCGCGCTTCTCCTCGGCGGTGAGCGTGGCCTGGTTCTTGCGGACGGTCATGCCGTGGCTCCCATCGGGGCGAACGGGGCGAGCGCGGCGCCCTGGAGCTCGCGCACGGCGGCGCGGGCCAGAGAAGTCGGGTCGGCAAAGGTCTCGTAGTGGTTGACCACGCTGATCCAGGTGCCGTCGGCGTTGCGCATCACGTGCAGTTCGCGGCCGTCTATCCGGACGGTGGGCAGGCCGGGGGAGTGGTGGCCGCCGTGGTGGCCGCCTCCCGTGCCGGCGGTTATCTGGATGCGTCGGCCCTTGTACACCTCGTCGACCGTGCCGGCGGGGGTGGCGGCGGAACGGGAGTCGGTGGCGGCGGCGCGCGCGGTGGCGGCCGCCAGGCCGAGGACGGTGAGTGCACCGGCAGTGGTGCCCAAGGCCTGCCGGCGGGTGATCTTGTTCATGACCGTAGAACTACCAGGGCCACGACGGCAGTTGACCAGTATCAGGACATCAGTGGATAAGTTGCGCATAGAACGAATCGCATGATCTTTCGATTTGGGCCTGCCTTCGCGGCTTCGGCGGGAAGATCTGCGGTGCTGATGCTACTCGGCGGTAATTTCTTCGGTCCACCCCGGCGGCTATGGAGGGGGTCACACGGTGGAGTCGGCCGGAAGTGTGGCGTGACGCCGGGTGGATATATCCCTTATGCACCTATAGTGCCGACATGGCTCTTCATGAGACGAAGGACGCGCACGCCCCCGACGCCGACACGGATGTGTTCGCGTCCGCGCTGAGCGGCCAGATCCTCCCCAAGCACCGGATGCCCGAAGACCCCGCGCCCACCGAGGTCGTCTACGAACTCATCCGCAACGAACTCCTGTTGGACGGAAACGCCGCGCAGAACCTGGCCACCTTCTGCACCACCTGGTCCGACGACGGCGTCCACCGCCTGATGAACGACTGCCTCGACAAGAACATGATCGACAAGGACGAGTACCCGCAGACCGCCGAGATCGAGGCCCGCTGCGTCAACATCCTGGCCGACCTGTGGAACGCCCCCGCCGGCGCCACCGGAGCCGGCTGCTCCACCACCGGTTCCAGCGAGGCCGCGATGCTCGGCGGACTCGCCCTCAAATGGCGCTGGCGCGCCCGCCGCCACGCCCAGGGCCTCCCCGCCGACCGCCCCAACCTGGTCTGCGGCCCGGTCCAGATCTGCTGGGAGAAGTTCGCCCGCTACTTCGACGTCGAGCTGCGCCAGGTCCCCCTCGAACCCGGCGCCACCGGCCTGCGGCCCCACCAGCTCGCCGCGTACGTCGACGAGAACACCATCGGCGTCGTCGCCATCCTCGGTGTCACCTACACCTGCGACTACGAGCCCGTCGCCGAGATCGCCGCCGAACTCGACCGCATCCAGGCCGAGCACGGCTGGGACGTCCCCATCCACGTGGACGGCGCGAGCGGCGCCTTCGTCGCCCCCTTCCTCCACCCCGACGTGGTCTGGGACTTCCGGCTGCCGCGCGTCGCCTCCGTCAACACCTCGGGCCACAAGTACGGACTCGCACCCCTCGGCGTCGGCTGGATCGTCTGGCGCACCGCCGACCTGCTGCCCGCGGAACTCGTCTTCGACGTGGACTACCTGGGCGGCGACATGCCGACCTTCGCGCTCAACTTCTCCCGCCCCGGCGGCGAGGTCATCGCCCAGTACTACCTGTTCCTGCGCCTGGGCCGGGGCGGCTACCGCCACGTGCAGCAGGCCTGCGCCGACACCGCCCAGTACCTGGCCTCCGAGATCGCCGCGATGGGCCCGTTCACCCTCCTCTACGACGGCCGCGGCGCCCTGCCCGCCGTCTCCTACACCCTCACCGACCCGGCGGGAGCGGGCTTCAGCCTCTACGACCTCTCCGACCGGCTGCGGATGCGCGGCTGGCAGGTGCCCTCGTACCCGCTGCCCGCCGACCGGGACGACACCGTCATCCAGCGGGTCCTCGTCCGGCACGGGGTGACCCGCGATCAGATCGCCCTGCTCGTCGCCGACCTGCGCCGCGCCGTGGAGCACCTCAAGGCCGCACCGCCGCCCCCACCCGCCACCGAACCCCGGTCCGGTTTCCACCACTAGGGCTGTGGTGCCGTGGTCGCGGGGCGGGCCTACCAGCGCATGTCCAGCGCTTCGAGAGCCTCGACCCGGTCCCGGGTCAGGGAGTCCGCGCGGGAGCGCTGGTTGGCGATCCAGGAGCCCAGGCGCAGCTCCCGGTCCCCGACGCGCTCGACGTGCGTACGGGGGACCTTGAGGTGACCCTCGCGGTCCCGGAACCGCCGAGCCGCCTCCAGCTGCGCCGCCCAGGCCGCGGAGTGGCTGCGGCGCGGCGGCGGACGCTCCGCCGCCGTCGCCGGGGTCACCCCGAGGGTGTGCTCCAGGAGCCAGCGCTGGGCCCAGGACAGGCCCTCCCAGTTCAGCCGCTGGCCGCGGACCCACCCGCCCAGGTCCTCGCCCTGGACCACCAGTTCGCCGGGGGAGAGGGGAAGCCGGCCGCCCGCGTCCAGATGGACCCGCGTCAGGTGGAAGGCGCGCTGCCAGGAGATCTCCCAGACGGGACACCAGGACGGGTCCACCGCCTCCAGCGCCTCGCGCCGCTCTTCCGACAGGGCCCCCGGACCCTCGCGGCGGGCCGCCGCCCGCTGGTTCTTGACCCACACCCCGACCGGCGCCCCGCGCCACGTGGCGTCCACCGGCGGCAGCAGATGGCCGTGTTCCGCCGCCCAGCCGGCGGCCGCCGCCAAGCCCTCCTCGAAGGCCACGTCGAAGTGGCTCCACACCATGCCGAGCCCGTCGAGCGCCGCCGCCCGCTCCCGGCCGAGCGCGCCCCGGCGGTAGGTGCGCCGCGCGTCCGCGATCCACTGGCCGAGCGGGAACCGGGCCAGCCCCGGCGGCCACGCCGCGTCCCGCGACGGCACCTTGAAGCCGAACGGCACCTTGAGGTCCCCGGCCGCGGCGGCGTAGATCCGGGCGGCCTCGACCCCGCGGCGCCAGTGCGCGTGCTCCGGATGCAGCACCCGCAACCGTACGAAGGCGGCCAGCAGCGCAGGATCCCGGGGGGTGGAGAAGCTCAGCAGCGCCTGCGCGCCGGAGGCCGCCGCGGGGGCCGCGGCCCGGCTCGGCGCCTGCGGCTGGGCCAGCGACTCGACCAGCCGCGAGTCGTGCGCCCGCAGCGCCTCGAGCAGCCGTGCGAGGTCCCCGTACGCCCGCGAGGTGAGCATCGCCTCCGGCGTCTCGCCCGGCTCCAGCAGCACGGGGACCACCAGGGAGGCCACCTTCCCCTCCCCGGGGTGGATCCGAAGCGCCCGCCCGACGGCCTGGACCAGGTCGGGCATGGACCCCCGTACGTCGGCCCAGTAGACGGAGTCGCACTCCTTGGTGTCCACGCCCTCGCCGAGCACCCGCACACTGCCGAGGAAGGCCTTCTCCGCGACCCGGCCGTCCGCGAACGCGCCCAGCACCCGCCGCCGGTGGGCGGCGGAGTGCTGTCCCGACAGCCAGTCCGCCCAGACCGTACGGGGATACGCCGGCCCGCCACTGCCGCTGTCACCGCTGGTCCGCAGCCGGTCCGCCACCGCCGGCAGGCCCGCCGCGAAGGCCTCGGCCTCCTTGGTCAGGTGGTGGAAGACGAGCGTCCGCCGGAACCCCTCCTGGGCGGCCGCCTTCACCAGCGCGGTCTGCAGGGCCGCCATCCGCGCCCCGCGCACCGCGTCCGAGCGGCCGCCCGGGCCCAGCAGCACGGCCGCCCGGAAGTGCGGATCGGTGACGTCCACGCACACCACCCGGTACGGGGCGCAGATCCCGCGGTCGATGGCCTCGGACAGGGTGAGCGTGTAGCAGCGCGCGCCGAAGGGCCCGAGCGGATCGTCCTCCATGGACGCGACCAGCTCGCCGCGGCCCCGCGGACCGCCCGCGCGGCCCTCCTCACCCGCCTCCGCCGCCTCCCGGGCCGCTCCCGCCTCCCCTTCCTCGCCGTCTTGCCAGACGCGGGGCGTCGCCGTGAGATAGAGCCGCCGCACGGCGGGGATCCGCGTGTTGTCGTGCGCCACCGCCCAGGGCTTGCCGATCCGCCCGGAGGTCCGGTGCGCCTCGTCGACCACGATCAGGTCCCAGCCCGGCAGTCCGGCGAGATGAGCGCGCTCGATGGTGCCCAGGCCCAGCGAGGCGTACGTGGCGAACACGGTCGCCTTGCCCGTGGACGGGCCGCCCCAGCGGGCCAGTTCGGCCGCATCGGTGGTGGTCGGCATGCCCGCGTCCTCGGCGCGCAGGGAGCACACGGCCAGCGACCGGCCGGCGCGGCCGCCCTCCCGCCAGGCCGCGGCGGTCTGCACCAGCAGGTCCAGGGAGGGCACGAGCACCAGCACCCGCCCGGCCCGCAGTTCCTCCGCCGAGCGGACGGCGACCAGGGACTTCCCCGAGCCGGTGGCCATGATCACCTGGGTGCGCAGCCCGCGCTCGGGCACCCGGCCCCCGGCGGGCACCTCCAGCGCCCGTACGACGGCATCGACGGCCTCGCGCTGGTGCGGTCGGAGGTCCTTCTTCGCCATGTCTCCCCGCTCCACCCTCATGATCAGCTGATTCTTCTCCAGCTCCTATCCTGCCCCCTACTTTGACGCAACGGGGGATGCGCCGCGCGGAACGCGGTTGCCACCTGCGGCGTTGATCAACTGACTTCCGAATGCGACGGTGGGACCCATGACCGACACGTTCGAGGACAACCGGCGACTGCTGTTCGCCGCCGCCTACCGGATGCTCGGCAGCGTCGCCGACGCCGAGGACATCGTGCAGGACGCCTGGCTCGCCTGGAACCGGACGGACCGGACGTCCGTCGAGCACCCCAAGGCCTATCTGGTGCGCACCGTCACCAACCTGAGCCTGAACCGGCTGACGTCGGCCCGGGCCGTCCGCGAGGCGTACGTCGGCCCGTGGCTCCCCGAACCCCTCCTGACCTCGCCCGACATCGCCGAGGAGGCCGAACTGGCCGACACCGTCTCGATGGCGGTCCTGGTCGTGCTGGAAACCCTCACCCCGGTCGAACGCGCGGTGTTCCTGCTCCGCGAGGTGTTCGGGTACTCGTACGCGGAGATCGCCGAGGTCGTCGGGAAGTCGCAGGCCGCGGTCCGCCAGTCCGCGCACCGGGCCCGCGAGCACGTACGGGCCCGCCGCCCCCGGTTCACCGCCCACGCGTCCGAACAGCGCGAGATCGCCGAGAAGTTCCTCGCGGCCTGCGCGGGCGGGGACCTGCGCGAGGTCCTCACGCTCCTCGCCCCCGACGTCGTCTCCTGGTCGGACGGCGGCGGCGTCGTCACAGCCGCCCGCCGCCCCCTGCACGGCCCCGACCACGTCGCCCGCTGGCTCCTGGGCGTCCTCGCCAAACCCGAGGTGCAGGGCGTGCAGATGCGCATCACCGACATCAACGGCGAGCCCGGACTGCTCATGGAGCTCGGCGGCGTGCCCGTCGGCGCGGTCACCTTCGAGGCGGCCGAGGGCCGGATCACCGCGCTGCGCTTCGTCGTCAACCCGCGGAAGCTGCGCGGCCTCCAGCCCTGAACCACCCCCGCCCGCGGGCTACTTCGCGCCGAAGTTCTGCGTCCACCAGGGACCGCCCGCACCCTGGTGGACGCCGACGCCGATGTCCTTGAAGGAGCAGTTGAGGATGTTCGCGCGGTGCCCCGGGCTCTTCATCCAGGCGTCCATGACCGACTGGGCCGTCTGCTGGCCCTTCGCGATGTTCTCCCCGTACGTCGACCAGCGGTATCCGGCGGCGGTGGTCCGCTGGCCCGGGTCCGTCCCGTCGGGGCTGGTGTGCGAGAAGAAGTCCCGCCGCGCCATGTCGGCGGAGTGGTTCTGGGCGGCCGCGCGCAACTGGGCGTCCTCCTTCAGCGGACCGCAGCCCGCCGCCGCCCGCTCGGAGTTGACCAGGGCCACGACCTGGCCCGCCACGCCCGGCGGGGCGGGGGCCGGCGCCGGGGGCTTCGGGCTCGGGGAGCTGCTGCGGCTCGGCGGCGGCGTCGGGGTCGGGCTCGCGGCCGGGCTCGGAGAGGCGGAGGCCGACGGCGAGGGGGACGCGGAGGCCGACGGGGACGCGGAGGCGGACGCCGAGGGGGGCTGGGAGGGGAGCGCGGATTCCGAGGCCGAGAGCGCGGCCAGCGGGGCCGGGGCGGCGGCGTCGGCCGTCTTCGTCCCGCCGGAGCCGGGGAGCGTGCCGAGGTACACCGCGCCGCCGCCCGCGACACAGGCGGCGAGCACCGCGCCGCCGATCACCCGTCGGCGGTTCTGCCGGCGCTTGCGCAGTGCGCCCCGGCTCCCGCCCGCCGTCGCCACGTCCGGGGCGAGGTGCGTCTGGGCGGCCGTGTCGGCGAAGCCCGCGCCCGCGCCCGTGCCTCCGCCGTCGGCGAACGCGGCGGCCACGGGGTCGAAGTCTGGCGTACCGGCCGCGCGGACCCCTGCCAGCAGGGCCGCCGAGACGGGTACCAGGGCCAGTCCGGCCAGCAGTCCCTCCGCCGGAACCAGGCCGCTCCACAGGCCGGAGCACCGAACGCATTCCCGCGCGTGGCGGGCTATTCGCTTGCGCCACAGGGCCGAGGGCCGCCCGTCCCAGCCGGCGGCCAGCGTCCGCAGCTCCTCGCACACCGGCTGGGCGTCCAGGGCGCGCTCCACCACGCGGGCCGCCTCCAGCTGCGCCTTCATCCGCTGCACCCGTACCGCCGTGTGCTGCGGCGACAGCTCCAGCGCGGCCGCCACCTCGGCCCGGGTGAGCTCCCCGGCGCACTCCAGCCACCACAGCGACAGCAGCGCCCGGTCGTCGGGCTCCAGCCAGCGCGTGGCGCGGGCCGTCTCGCGCCGCTGACCGGCCAGGTTGAGGCGGACGACGGTCAGGTCGACGAAGTCGGCCCCCGGGTCGGCGACGTCGCCGGCCGCCTCCAGGGTGCTCTCGCCGTAGCCGCTCTGCCGGGCCTGCCAGTACGCCCGTACGCGGTTCATCGCGATCGCCACCAGCCAGGACCGGAAGCTCTCGTCGGCGCGCAGGCCGCCCAGCCCGTCGAGGGCCCGCAGCATCGTGTCCTGCACCACGTCGTCCACGTCACAGGACCCGTTCAGGGCCCGGCCGACGATGTTGTAGACGAGCGGCAGGTGGGTGCCGACGAGTTCGTCCTGCGCGCGGGGATCGCCCGCGCGGGCCGCTGCCACCAGCGCTGCCGTGTGCTGAGTGCTCATGTGATGTTCCCTGTCCGTACCGGCGGTCGATGATGCCCAATGCATGGGAGACCGTCGAGAGGGGTCTCGATAACACTTATCCGCAAGATGATTTCCCGGCATCCGCTGCGGGCGAAAGGGGGCAGTGCCGCGACGAGGCGTGGTCCGGCCGGAAGCCGCGGCGCGGCCAGCATCGCATCCACCGCTTCCGTGCCCGACACCACCCGGCTTTCGCACCGCTCACAGCAGCGGAGCCAGTGCCTCCGTCGCCGCGCGCAGGGCGGGTGCGTACGCCTCGATCTCCTCGCGGGAGACCAGGAACGTGACGGTGGTGATGCTCACCCCGCCGACCGGCCGGCCGTCCGGCCCGAGGACGGGCGAGCCGATGCAGCGGATGGTGGGCTCGTTCTCCTCGTCGTCCAGGGCGAAGCCCCGGGCGCGGACCTTCGCCAGCTGTGCGTACAGGGCCCGCGCGCTCGTGACCGTCCGCGGAGTCCGCGGCGGCAGCCCGGTGGCGGCGATCAGCTCCCGTACCTCCTCCTCGGGCAGATGGGCCAGGATGCTCTTGCCGATCGCGGTGGTGTGCAGCGGCATGCGCATGCCGACCCGGGAGGCCGTCCGGAAGGGCTGCTCGCTCTCCAGTTTCCGGATGTAGGTGATGGTCTGCCCGCTGTGCAGGGCCAGATGGACGGTCTGCCCGCCGGCCGCCTGCCGCAGCTCGTCCAGGATCCGCCCGATGCTCGCCGGCTCCCCGCCGCTGACCAGGGCCGACAGCCCGCGCAGCCGCGGCCCGACCCCGTACCGGCCGTCGCCCTCCTGGCGTACGAAGCCCTGCTCGGCCAGCGAGGCGAGGATCCGGAAGGTGCTGGACTTGGGCACGGCGGCCGCCGCGGTCACCTCCGCGAGCCGGTGCGGCCCGCCGGGGGCGGCCACCGACTCCAGGATGCGCAGGGACTTCTCCAACGCCGATCCCGCGGCGGAGGTCCGCCCTCCGCGCGGCGCGGCGCCGTCCCCGGGCTCCGGGGCCTCATCCGTTGACACGCCAACTCCCGGACTGTGTAGGGTCTAGACCATGTGATTTCGCTACACAATACGTCGTTCCACTACGTGGAACAAACGGGAGGGTCCCTTGTCCTGCCACCCGTACGCGGTGATAGCCGCCCAGCGCCTGCTGCCGGTGCTGCGCAGCGCCGACGCCGACGAGGCCGTCCGGCACACCACCGCCCTGCTCGCCGCCGGATGCCGCGCGGTCGAACTGACCACCTCCACCCCGGGCTGGGCGGACGCCGTCACCCGCACCGCCCCGCTCGCCGACGCGTACGGCCGCCCCGCCCTCGTCGGCGTCGGCACGGTGACCACCGCCGAGCAGGCCGGGACCGCCCTGGACGCGGGCGCCGGCTTCCTGATCTCCCCCCACCCCGCCCCGGAGGTACGCGAAGTCGCAGCGCGCCGCCAAGCCGTCTTCATCGAGGGCGGGTTCACCCCCGGCGAGATCGCCTCCGCCCTGCGGGCCGGGGGCGCCGCCAAAGTGTTTCCGGCCCACGTCGGCGGGCCGGGTTTCATCCGCTCCCTCAAGGCGGTACTGCCCGCGGGGCTGATCATTCCGACCGGAGGCATCCGGCCCGCCGAGGTCCCCGACTGGCTGGCCGCCGGGGCGGACGCCGTCGGCATCGGCAACGGGCTGCCGGACGACCCGGCCGAACTGGCCGCCGTCTTCGCCGAGCCGGCCGCTGCGTGCTGCGGCCGCGCCGACTGCGCCGACCGCGAGCCCCGGCCGTGACCGACGCGCCCTACGACGTCCTGGTGCTCGGCGAGGTGCTCGTCGAGATCCACGCCGGAGCCGCCCTGGGCGAGGTCGCCGACGGCACACCGGCCCGCATCTCCTACTCCGGGGACGCGCTGAACGCGGCGGCGGCCGCCGCGGCCGCCGGCGCCCGGACCGCCCTGCTCGCCGTCGTCGGCGACGACGAACTCAGCAACCCGCTGCTGCGGCGCGCCGCCGAACTCGGCGTGGACGTCTCCCACGTACGCCGCGCCCCGCGGCCCAACGGCGCCTACCTGCTGTCCGCCGACACCGAAGGCGACCGGGAGTTCGTCTACTGGCGTGCCCACAGCGCCGGTTCCACCCTCGCACCCGCCCACATCGAGTCCTGGCGCGGGCTGCTCACCGCCTCCACGGCGCTGATCACCAGCGGCATCACGGCCGCCCTGTCACCGAGCAGCCACGACGCCGTGCTGGCCGCCGCGCACCTCGTGCACGAGGCCGGCGGGCACCTCTCGTACGACCCCAACTTCCGCCCCCGGCTGACCGGCCGCGACCGTGCCCGGGAGCTGCTCGCCCGGATCGCCCCGCTGACCGGGCTGCTCAAGACCTCCTGCCCGGCCGACGCCCTCGCCCTCGTGGACACCGACGACCCGGCCACCGCCGCCGCCCGCTGCCGCGCGCTGGGCGCCCGCAGCGTCGTCGTCACCGCCGGGGCCGGCCGGCTGCTGCTGGACGACGGCGCGGGCGCCCGGTACCAGCCGGTGCCCGTGAACCCGGCTCCGGTCGACGCGACCGGAGCCGGGGACTGCTTCACCGGCACGGCCACCGCTCGGCTCGCCCTCGGCGACGGGCTCGCGGACGCCGTGGCCTACGGCACGGCGGCCGCCTCCCTCTCGGTGTCCGGCCGCGGGGGCACCGGGCACGTCCCCGCCTTCACGCAGACGGCGGCGCTGGCCGCGCGGCACCGCCGACTCACAGGGCGTTGAGGAGCGCGACCTCCTCGGCGGTGAGGCGCAGGGATCCCGCGGCGACGTTCTCGACGAGGTGGTCCGGGTTCCCCGTGCCCGGGATCGCCAGGACGTGCGGTCCGCGGCTCAGCGTCCACGCCAGGCGCAGCTGGGCCGCCGACACCCCGCGGGCCTCGGCCAGGGCGCGTACCTCGGGGCTGTCCTCGGCGGTCGCCCCCGACTCCTTGCCGGCGCCCGCGATCGCGAAGAACGGCACGAAGGCGATGCCCTGCTCCCCGCACGCGTCCAGGAAGGCGTGGTCCTCGGCCGCGGAGCCGATCCCGTACGGGTTCTGCACGCACACCACCGGCGCGATGGCCAGCGCCTCGGCGAGGTGGTCGGGGCGGGCGTTGGAGAGGCCCAGGTGGCGGATCAGACCGGCGGTGCGGAGCTCGGCGAGCGCCCCGAAGTGCTCGGCGACCGACCCGGTCGTCTCCCGGCGCGGGACGCGGAGGTTGACCACGTCGAGGTGGTCCCGCCCCAGCTGGCGCAGGTTCTCCTCCACCTGGCCGCGCAACTGTCCGGGCTCCGCCCACCACCACTGCCCGGCGGCGTCGCGGCCCGGCCCGACCTTGGTGGTGATGACCAGGTCGTCGGCGTACGGGGCCAGCGCCCGGTTGATCAGTTCGTTGGCGGAGCGCAGCGGGGAGAAGTAGAAGGAAGCGGTGTCGATGTGGTTCACACCGAGCTCCACGGCGCGGCGCAGCACGCCGGTCACCCGCTCGCGGTCGCTGGGGGAGCCGTCGGCGAGATGGGTGAGCCGCATCGCGCCGAAGCCGAGCCGGTTGACGGTGAGTTCCCCCAGTCGCCAGGTGCCCGCCGAGACCGCAGTGATCGTTTCTGTCATTCGGCGACCGTACCCGGCTCGTCGACCCATCCGGCGGCCAGGACCAGCCGGGAGGTCCGGTGAACGGCCAGGAAGCCGAAAGGCCGGTCGAAGCGGACCTCCGCCCGCCGGACCCGGTACCTCGGGCGGGGCGGGGCGGCGCCGGGCGCAGCCGCGACGGCGGTGACGGCCGCGGCCTCGAAGCCCTCGGCGCCGAAACGGGCCAGCGCCGTCTGTCGGGCCGAGCCGATGGCCAGCGGACCGGCGCTGATGCCGGGGAAGTGTCCGCGGCTGCCGTCGGACGCGGTTTCCAGCCCGAACAGCCGCGCCTGGCCCAGGAGATCGTGCTCCGCGCGTACGTCGAACGCGACGGTCCAGGCCGTCAGCCAGGGGCGGGGGGAGCGGGCCGGCGCGGTACCGACGGACAGTCCCGGACCGGGGTTCCCCTCGGGGAGCAGGTGGGCACCCGTGGACGGAAGAGCCCTGGTGACGGCGTCGATCCCGGCGCCGAGGGTCTCGCCGGCCGGCGCGCCGGGCTCGCCCAGCACGAGGTGGACGTCCACCCCGGTGGTGCCGACCACCTCCAGCAGGGTGACCGGGCCGGCCGGGCCGTGCGCCACTCGGACCCGGTCCAGAAGGGAGGTGCTGCGGACCAGTCGGCGCAGAGGCCGACCGGCCCACGGTCCCTCGTCGACATGGCCGGGCATCTCGAGGAACGGACGGATCCACTTCAGTCGCAGCGCGAGCGCAGAGGCCAGGACGAACCGGGTGTCCTCCTCGAGGTCCACCGGCATGCGCTCGATCAGGCCGCCGGTACGGTCCGACGCCCACGCGTCCAGGACCTTGGCGTCGGCGTGCGCGTCACCCGTCAGCGTCCCCCGCGCGCCGGCCGGGAGCTCCGCCGACCAGGCCTCCTCCAGCGGGAGGTCGCCCCGGGCCCAGAGCCCGGTCGCCGCCCGAAGACCCCGTACCCCGGCCAGCGCGGCCAGCAGCTCCCGCGCGGCCCCGGCCGCGTCCTCGGCGGGTATGCGCAGTGCCTGCGCCAGTTCCTCGCGGGCCGCACCGCCGGCACCGTCCGCCAGCAGGGCGAGCAGCGGCCAGACCCCGGCGGCCGTCAGCACCGTGCCCGTGTCCCCGGCCGGGGGCCGCGCGGCGGCCCAGCGCCTCGTGAGGCCGTTGGCCGCCCGTACCGTCGAGTTCGTCATGCGCGGGAGCGTACGTGGTGGGACGCCGCCGGGCCGGATGATTTTCCGCGGCCCGGCGGCGCCGGTCAGTGGTCCCGCAGGCACTGGTCAGCGGCCCCGCAGACCCCGGTCCACGGCCGTCATCAGCTCGCCGTCGGCGGTGTCCGCGTCCAGGGACCAGAACATCGCGCCGCCGAGGCCGTGTTCGCGGATGTAGCCGGTCTTGGCGCGCAGCACCTGCGGGTCGTCGTACGTCCACAGGGTGGTGCCGTCGAAGAGCCAGGCGTGCCCGCCGCGCCGGTCCCGGTGGACCTGGTAGGTGCCGGAATCGGCCAGCTTCTTCAGCGCCTTGTAGTCCTCGTACCCCGCCGACCAGGTGGCCGGCGCCGGCCCGGTGGCGGGCTGGCCCATGCCGTCCCCGCCGCCGCTGACGCCCGTCCAGCCCTGCCCGTAGAACGGCATGCCCACCACCAGCTTGTGGGCGGGCGCGCCGCGCTCGCGCCAGGCGTCGACCGTGCCGTCCACGCTGAAGTCGCCGCGGGCGTAGAGCGCGGACTGCTGGGCCGTGGTGGGCTCGCCGGAGACGTGGAAGTCGTAGCCCTGGAGCGTCACGAAGTCGAGGTCGCGCATGATCCGGCGGACGTCGAAGCCCGCGTCGATCTTGGCGGGAGCGGTCGGGACAAAGGCCGTCAGCTCGTACGGCGACTTCCTCTTCTGGCTGCGCCCGTACGCGTCGAGCTGCGTGCGGAACTCCTTGACGAGCTCGGTGAAGTTGCGCTTGTCCTCGGGCCGGAACTTCGTGTCCGTGTCACCGGCCGAGCCCGGCCACTCCCAGTCGAGGTCGATCCCGTCGAACACCCCGGCGGCCGCGCCCGCGCCACCGCGGGCGCCGTCCTGCGGCAGGTTGCCCTTGATGTAGAGGTCGATGCACGACTGGACGAACGCCTTGCGGGAGGCGGGGGTCAGCGCGGCGTCCGAGAAGTGCGTGGACCAGCTCCAACCGCCCAGTGAGATCAGCACCTTGAGACCGGGGTGCTCGGCCTTGAGCTCGCGGAGCTGGTTGAAGTTGCCGGCGAGCGGCTGGTCCCCGGTGTCGGCGACCCCGTCCACGGAGTTCTCGGCGTCGAGCGGGCGGACGTAGTCGGCCCAGGCATCGGCCTCGCCGGGCACGTTCCCGGTGAAGCACTTGCCCTCGGCGCTGACGTTGCCGAAGGCGTAGTTGATGTGGGTGAGCTTGTCGGCGGAGCCGTTCGCCTCCAGGTCCTGGACCTGGAAGTCCCGTCCGTAGACGCCCCATTGGGTGAAGTAGCCGACCTTCTTGTACGAGCGGTGGTGGCTGCCCGCCGCTTCGTCCTGTGCGGCGCCGGCGGCGGGCGCGAAGGCGGCCAGCAGTGAGAGGGAGCAGGTGGCGACGGCCAGTCTGCCGAGCATGCTGCGGCGCATGGGCTTCCTTTGCGGATGCGGTAGCGGGGGCGTGAGCGCGTGCGCGGTGCATGCCGGAAACTATTGGTCTGGACCAGAGCGGTCAAGGGGGTGGCGGAAACTCGCGTGCCCGGGTCGTGCCGTGGGTCGTGCGACGGGTCGTGCCGGGAGTCGAGCCATGGGTCCTGTCACGGGTGGCGCCGCGGGTGGTGCCCCGGTTAGTGCCGCGGTCGGTTACGGGAGACTCCACTGGCCGACGTCGTCGGCCAGGCCGCCGTTCAGTGCGAACTGGACTGCCGCCGCGGTGGCGTCCTCGGGCAGCCGGAACGTGACGAAGCCCTCGGCCGAGCCGCCGGGGCTCAAGGTGACGGTGTCCGGGAAGGAATCCCCTGCCGTCGTCGGGCTGTTGAGGCCGGAAAACCGCTTCCCGGCGGTGTCCAGCAGGTGTGAGGCCGGTGCGGGGGAGTCCTTGTACACGGCGGTCCCGGTGTTCTCCAGCCGGAACCGGACGGCCAGCAGCCGGGTCGACGCGTCGGGCGCCGGGCCCCGCGGATCGGCCGGGCCCGCCGGGTCCACCACCTGGACCAGGGTGACATCGAGCTGCTGGCCGGGGTCGCTCCCGGCGAGGGAGACGGTCTCGCCCGAACCGCCGGGGGCCGCGCCCAGCAGCGCCGGGCCGAAGACCGCGAGCACGCACGCGGCCGCCGCGACGCCGCGCAGGCGGCGCCGGGGCATACGGACACCCGCTGATCCACCGATCACCCTGCCCACGATCCTCCCCGGCCCCGGGTCCCGCCACCGGCGCGGCCACGAGACGGCCACCGGCGGGCGAGCCCTGGCGCACGTGCAGAACGAGACGAAGGACATCCCAGGGTCGGTACGCACCCCGGGGCGACGAGCACTTCGAGGTGATGAACCTCCGCCTGCGGCCGCACGGCAGCGTCCGCGCTGTGCGGGACCTGCGTGAGCGTGCGCAGCTCGTCGGCGCGCTGAAGGGCTGACACGGCGGTGGGCCTCCGCTGTCGGGAGCAGGAGGCCCACGGCTGCCGCCCGCCGTCATGGACCGGCTGGTGGCCGGCCCGTGGGAGGCTACGCGGCCCCGTCCTCCTGGTACCCGTACGGGCGGGTGATGATCTCCATCCCGTGGCCGGCCGGATCCGTGAAGTACACGCCGCGGCCCCCGTCGTTGTGGTTGATCTCGCCGGGGTGCTTCCCGTGCGGATCGGCGTAGTACGCGACCCCCGCCGCCCGGATCTTCTCGAAGGCCGCGTCGAACTCCTCCTCGGAGAGGAGGAACGCGTAGTGCTGCGGGGTGATGGACTCGGCCGGGATGGTCGCGAAGTCCAGGGTGACGCCGTTGGCGGTCTCGACCGGGATGAAGGGGCCCCACTCGGCCCCGACGCGCAGGCCGAGGACGTGCGCCAGGAATGCGGCGGACTCCCGGTTGTCACGGGAGTGGATGATCGTGTGGTTCAGTGCGACTGACATGGGTGGATGCCTCCGAAAGGCACTTCGCGGCGACCTCCATGCCTCACCCAGCCGGTGACCGGCACGCGATGCCGCGATGACGATGCTAGTCAGGCCTGCCGGGTGAAGTCCACCGGGTTCCGGCCGGGCCGCCGCCCTCATGCCCTCCCGTACACGGCCTCGAGGTTGTCCTGCGCGGGGTGCGTTCGGGCCGGGCCCGCCGCGAACACCCGGAGCAGGTTCTCCGTCACCCGGGTGGTCAGCGCCCCGGCCCGGGCGTCCAGGCCGTGGTTCGCGCCGCCGCGGCCGTCGCCCGACGCGTCCAGGGCCTCCACCCAGCGCATCGTGCCGGTCGCGAACACCCCCGCCCCGCTCGCCGCCGTGTAGTAGGCCGTGTCCTGATGGCTGGGCCGGCCCTCGCACACCACGGGGGAGTGGGCCAGGATCTCGATCGGCCGGGGCGTCGGGAAACCGGTGTCGACCTTGTCGTACTCCACGCCGACCAGGTGCTCGAAGCGGTCACCGGCCTGCGCGCCGGTGCCCGCGAACAGCCAGTGGCCGGGGTGGGTCACCACGTACGGGGCGTCCACCGGGTAGCCGTCGTAGATCACGCCGAGCAGCGAGCTCTCCGGATCCGCGCCGGGCGCCGAGCGGAAGTCCACGGTCGCCGGGTGGCCGCGCTTGAACCCGGGGTCCTGGGCGTAGGAGGACTTGTAGCAGACCAGCGTGCGGTCCGGTCCCAGGTCCGAGGCCTCCAGCCGGATCCGGCGGAAGCAGCAGTTCGCGCCCAGGACGGCGATGTTGGTGCCCGCGTCGCGGGCGGCCGTGAAGTGCGCCCGCTGCTCGGGCGACCAGTACTCGTCGTGCCCGAGCGAGAGCACCGCCGAGGCCCCTTCGAGGAGCCGCTTCTCCCGGGCCACATCGGTGGTCGTGGCGTAGGCCAGGGGTATGCCGAGCCGTTCGGCGAGCGCGATCAGCGGGGCCTCGTACACCAGGAACAGGCCCGCGCCGTCGTCGTACTCGTACGGCCGGTCGAAGGTCACCGAGAGGGAGCGCGTCGCGTACCCGCCGCCCGGGCCGTCGTAACTGCCGTAGCCGCCCCACCGGTTGTAGGCCTGCCAGGTCGCCACCGCGTTGACCACGACCGTACGGCCGGCCGTCGCCGCCGAGCGCACGGTGACGGGCACGAACCGCCGGCCCTCCCCGCCCTGGGCGTCGAGCCGCAGCAGGTAGCACCCCTCGGGCCAGTCCTTGGTGTCGACCGTGGCCGTACGGGTCCACCGGGTGCGGACCATCCGGGTCCCGGAGTCCACCGTGGGCTCGGGCTGCCGCACCCCGGGCAGCGCCTCGGAGCGCCACACCAGCCGGGCCCGGGCTCCGCCGTACCAGCCCATCCGGTAGGCGGAGACGGTGAACCGGGGCGCGGTGGTGGACACGTGCAGCCCGAAGGACTCCCCGGGCAGGACGCTGACCCGGTCCGCGAACCCCTCGATGGCCCGGGCCGGCCCGGCCTGGGTCACCGCCCAGTCGGCGTGGCCCGGACGGGCGTTCTCGGCCTGGACGTCGAAGCCCGCGGCCCCCGACGACGGCTGCCCGCCCGCCGCTGACCCGCCCGCCGCTGACCCGTCACCCGCCGACCCGCCGGCCGCCGGGTCGCCACCATGCCCGTCCGCGCCGCCGTCCCCGCCCGCGCAATTGGCTACCGCCACTACCCCGAGCCCGGCCGCGGTGGCCGCCCCCGTCGCGAGCGCGAGGAACCGCCGCCTGCCCGCGCCGTCGCCATCCCCGGCTATGTGCTCATCCATGCGGGCACGTTATGTCACCCTTCGGCCCCCGCTTCCGCCGCCCCGCCCTCAGTCGACGTGCTGGCGGTAGCGGTCGATCACCTCCCGCAGGACCTCCGTGCCGTCCCGGGCCCACAGGCCCGGGCTGAATATCTCCACCTCGACCGGGCCCCGATATCCGGCCGCGTCCGCCAGCCGGCGAAAGCCCCGCAGGTCGATGCAGCCGTCGCCCAGCTGTCCGCGCCCCAGCAGCACGCCTTCGGGGAGCGGAGTCACCCAGTCGGCCACCTGGACGGACACGATCCGCCCGCTCTCGCCCGCCCGCAGCAGATCCGCCGGGAGCCGCTCGTCCCACCACAGGTGGTACGAGTCCGCCACCACCCCCACCTGCTCCGCGGGGAACTGCTCGGCCAGGTCCAGGGCCTGGCCGAGGGTGGACACCACGCACCGGTCCGAGGCGAACATCGGATGCAGCGGCTCGATCCCCAGCCGTATCCCGTGCGCGGCGGCCCACGGCGCCAGCTCGCCGAGGATCGCGGCGATCCGCCCACGCGCCCCCACCAGGTCCCGGTCGCCCGCGGGCAGCCCGCCGGACACCAGGACCAGCGTGTCCGCGCCCAGTTCGGCCGCCTCCTCCACGGCCCGGCGGTTGTCGTCGAGCGAGGCGGCCCGTCCGGCGGGGTCGGCGGCGGTGAAGAAGCCGCCCCGGCACAGCGAGCTGACCCGCAGCCCCGCACCGGCGACCAGCTTCGCCGTCTCGCGCACTCCGAACGCCCGCACCGGATCCCGCCACAGCCCGACCGCGCCCACGCCCGCCGCCGTGCACCCGGCGACCAGCTCGGGCAGCGACCACTGGCGGATCGTCTCCTGGTTGACGCTGAGCCGCGCCGGCGCCGCCACCGGCTTCACGACGCCACCCCGTGTATCGCGAGCAGTCCCCGCATCCGGTCCTCGGCGCGCTCGGGATCCGGGAACAGCCCCAGCCCGTCGGCCAGTTCGTACGCGGTCGCCAGATGGGCCAGGGACCGCGCCGTCTCCAGCCCGCCGACCATCCGGAACTCCTCCTGGTACCCCGCCAGCCAGGCCAGAAGGACCACCCCGGTCTTGTAGAAGCGGGTCGGAGGCGCGAAGAGGTGTCTCGACAGGGGGACCGTCGGATCCAGCAGCTCCCGGAAGCCCGCGGTATCACCCCGGTCCAGGGCCAGCGCCGCCCGCGCCGCCATGGGGGCGATCGGGTCGAAGATGCCCAGCAGCGCGTCGCTGGCGAGCTGCCCGTCCCCCGCTATCAGTTCCGGGTAGTGGTAGTCGTCCCCCGTGTAGCAGCGCACGCCGTCCGGCAACCGCCGACGGATGTCCGCCTCCCGCTCGGCGTCCAGCAGCGAGACCTTGATCCCCTCCACTTTCTCCGGACAGGCGGCGATGATCTTCAGGAAGACCTCGGTGGCCGCGTCGAGGTCGTCGTGGCCCCAGTAGCCGGCCAGCGCCGGGTCGAACATCGGCCCCAGCCAGTGCAGTACGACCGGCCGCGCGCTCTGCCGGACCAGGCCCCCGTACACCTCCAAGTAGTCCTCGGGGCCGCGGGCCGTGGCCGCCAGCGCCCGCGAGGCCATCAGGACGGCGCCCGCCCCGCAGGCCTCGACGTGCGCGAGCTGTTCCTCGTACGCGGCGGTGACGGCCGCCGGCGCGTGCGCCTCTTCCGGGGAGAGCTGGTCGGTGCCCGCCCCGCAGACGATCCGGCCGCCGACGGCCCTGGCCTCGGCCGCCGAGCGCTGGATCAGCTCCGCGGCGGCCGGCCAGTCCAGGCCCATGCCGCGCTGCGCGGTGTCCATGGCCTCGGCGACTCCGAGGCCCTGCGCCCACAGCCGGTGGCGGAAGGCCAGCGTCGCGTCCCAGTCCACCCCGGGCCCTGCGGCGCCGGGCGGGGTCCGCGGATCGGCGACCACGTGCGCGGCCGAGTAGAACCTCCGGCTGTGCGCCGGGCCGCAGCTGAGCGGAGCGAAGGGATCGGTGTTCGGCCGGTGCAGGCGGTACCCGCCGTCCGCCGAGGGGAGCCGGATGCTCACAGGGCCACCTCCGGCACCGGCAGCCGGCGGCCTTCCGCCGAGGAGCGCAGGCCGAGATCGGCGAGCTGCACGCCGCGGGCCCCGGCCAGCAGGTCCCACCGCCAGGGTTCGTCGAGGACCACATGGCGCAGGAAGAGCTCCCACTGGGCCTTGAAGCCGTTGTCGGCGGGGGCGTTGTCCGGCACCTCCTGCCACTGGGTGCGGAAGGGCTCGGTCTGCGGCAGATCCGGATTCCACACAGGCTTCGGGGTCGCCCCGCGGTGCTGGATGCGGCAGCTGCGCAGCCCGGCGACGGCCGACCCGTGCGTACCGTCCACCTGGAACTCCACCAGCTCGTCGCGGTGCACCCGCACCGCCCAGGAGGAGTTGACCTGGGCGACCGCGCCGCCCTCCAGCTCGAATATTCCGTACGCGGCGTCATCGGCCGTGGCCGCGTACGGCTTGCCCTCCTCGTCCCATCTGCGGCCGATGTGCGTCCGGGTGAGGGCCTGGACCGTACGGACGCGGCCGAACAGCTCGTGCAGCAGGTACTCCCAGTGCGGGAACATGTCGGCGACGATGCCCCCGCCGTCCTGTGCGCGGTAGTTCCACGAGGGCCGCTGGGCGGGCTGCCAGTCACCCTCGAAGACCCAGTACCCGAACTCCCCGCGCACGGAGAGGATCTCGCCGAAGAAGCCGCCCTCGATCAGCCGTCTCAGCTTCAGCAGTCCGGGCAGGAACAGCTTGTCCTGCACCACGCCGTGTTTGATCCCGGCGGCCGCGGCCAGCCGCGCCAGCTGGAGCGAGGACTCGAAGGTCAGGGCGGTCGGCTTCTCGCAGTAGACGTGCTTTCCGGCGGCTATGGCCTGATGGACCGCCGTCTCGCGGGCGTTGGTGACCTGGGCGTCGAAGTAGATCTCGACCTCGGGATCGGCCAGCACCGCCTCCAGGTCGGTGCTGACGTGCTCGAGGCCGTGCCGTTCGGCGATCTCCCGGAGGGCCGGCTCCCGACGCCCCACGAGCACCGGCTCCGGCCACAGCACCCTGCCGTCTCCGAGCGGAAGCCCGCCCTGTTCACGCAGGGCGAGCAGCGACCTGACCAGGTGCTGCCGGTACCCCATGCGCCCGGTCACGCCGTTCATGGCGATCTTGATCGTCCTGCGGTCCACGGTGTCCTCCCTGTTCGATGGAAAGCGATAGAAAGCGCTTTCACTCCGTTCAGGCTAGAGCCGCGATCATCGCCAGTGCAAGACACGAACGGGTGATAGAAAGCGCTTACCAAATCTGGCAGCATGGAGATCCACACACCGGATGAGACGATGACCCGGTACCAGCGGAACACCCGGGACTCACGACCCGGGAGACAGAAGGAAGGGGGCGGTGCGGCATGGCGGTGACCCTGGCCGAGGTCGCGGCGCGCGCGGGGGTGTCGCCCGCCACGGTCTCGCGCGTGCTCAACGGCGGATACCCGGTGGCAGGCGGCACCCGCACCCGAGTGGAGCGGGCCGTCGAAGAACTCGGCTACATCGCCAACGGGCCGGCCCGCGCGCTCGCGGCCGCGACCTCCGACCTCGTCGGCGTGCTCGTCCACGATGTCGCGGACAGCTTCTTCGGCATCCTCGCAGGGTCCCTGCAGAGCGCCCTCGCGCCCACCGGCCGGGGCGGTGCCCGCCGCCTCGCGGTCGTCTGCAACACCGAAGGGGACCCCGCGGCCGAACTGGCCTACCTCGCCCTGCTGGAAGGCCAGCGGGCCGGCGGAGTCGTCCTCACCGGCGGCGCCCCCGAGGACCCCGACCACACCGCGGCACTCGCCGCCCGCGTGGCCCGGATGGCCGCGACCGGTGTGCCCGTGGTCCTGTGCGGCCGGCCCCCGCTGCCGAAGCTCTCCGATGGGAGGGCCGAACTGCCCGTCGCCACCGTGACGTTCGACGACCACGGCGGCGCATTCCGCCTCGCCGAGCACCTGCTGGCCCTCGGGCACCGGCGGATCGCCTCCGTCGCCGGCCCGCCCGGTCTGAGCACCACCCGCGAGCGGCTCGCCGGACACCGCGCCGCCCTGCTGCGGCACGACCCCCGCCTTCCCGAGGCCTGCGCCGACCTGACGGTGCACGCCGCCTTCACACGCTCCGCGGGCTACGACGCCACCCGCGAACTGCTGCGCCGCGGCGCACCCTTCACCGCCGTCGCCGCGGCCAACGACACCGTCGCCACCGGAGTCGCCGCCGCCCTGCGCGAGGCCGGGCTGCGCATCCCCGAGGACGTGTCCGTCGCCGGTTTCGACGACCTGCCGTTCTGCGCGGACACCGCCCCCGCCCTCACCACCGTCCGCGTGCCCCTGCGCGAGGCGGGCGCACTCGCCGCCCACCTGGTCACCGGCCGCCGTCCGCTGCCCCCGGGCGGGATCACCACCCTGCCCACCGAGCTGATGGTGCGCGCCTCCACCGGCCCCGCCCCCGCCGAAAGGAGCGGCCCGTGAAGTACGCCTTCTCCACGCTCGGCCTGCCCGGCACCCCCCTCGACCGCAGCGCCGCCCTCGCGGCCGCCCACGGGTACGACGGCCTGGAACTGCGCGCACACCCCGAGGAGCCCCTGCATCCCGACAGCCCCCCGGCCGAGCGCGCCGCCGGCCTGCGCACCCTCACCGCCGCCGGGGTCGCCGTCCTCGGAGTCGCGGGCTACGCCAAGGTGGCCGCGGCCGGCGCCGACGAGCCGGTCCTCGCCGAACTGCGCGCGCTGGTCCGGCTGGCAGCCGACCTCGAAGCCCCCTACATACGGGTCTTTCCGGGCGGCCGCGACCTGCCCCAGGCGGCCGCCGACGCCAACGCCGTGCGCAGGCTGCGCGCCGCGGCCCCGTTCGCCGAGCGGCACGGTGTGCGGATCCTGCTGGAGACCCACGACTCCCACCGCACCGGGGCGGCCGCCGCCCGGGTCCTGGACCGGGTCGCCCATCCGGGCGCGGGCGCGCTGTGGGACGTCCTGCACACCTGGCTCGGAGGCGAGACCCCGGAGCGGTCGCGGCAGGCCCTGGCCGCGCACCTGGGCTACGTACAGGTGAAGGACGTGGCCTCGGCGCAGGAGCTCACCCCGCTCGTGCTCGGCGCCGGAGTGCTGCCGCTGGCCGAGGCGGTGGCCCAGGCGGTGGCCGCCGCGGCCGGCGACGGCTGGCTCTGCTGGGAGTACGAGAAACGCTGGTACCCCGAGGCGGCCCAGCTGCCCGGCCGCCTCGCCCGGGGGCGCGAGCAGCTGGCGCAGCTGGTGACGGCCGCCGCCTCAGGAGGCCGGACGCGGTAGCCCGGCAGCTCCCGTACGGGGCGGTTCGCGACCCCGGGTCGAGCCAAAACCGAATGTGCAATCCGATCGAAGTAATCAGTTCGGGGCGGGAGGGGAGAGGGGAGCGCCGCAGCGGAGGGGAATCCCGTGAATCCCTCCCCAGGCCCCTACGTGCGGATGGTCAGCCGAGGCAGCAGTTCCAGGTGCTGCCGGGGGCTGTCCTGCGTGTTCTCCCCCGGCAGTCGGTCCACCAGCCGGTCCAGTAGCAGGTCCGCCGCGCGGGCGCCGACCTCACGTTTGGCCGGTGCCACCGCCGACAGCGGTACGTCGGCCATCCCGGCGACCTCGTCGTCGTACGTGATCACGGCCAGGTCCTCCGGCACCCGCACTCCCCGTGCCTGGAGCCGCGGGATCAGCATGATCGCGTCCGTGTCGCTGTGGATCAGCGCCGCGGTCACCCCGCCCGCCGTCACCGCGTCGCACAGGTACTCCAGGGTCCGGGCGAAGGTGTCCGCGTCCGAGAGCGGGCCCGGCCCGGCCGGCGGCCACGGCGGCGCGGGCTCCAGCCCGAGCGCGGCCACGGCGGCCTCGTACCCGGCCCGCAGCCGCGCCGTGGTCGGGGTGGTCCGGCTCGCCAGCGCGATCCGCCGGTGCCCCAGCCCCACGAGGTGCCGCACCGCCCGGGCCGCGCCGTGCGCATGGTCGGAGGCCACCCGGTCCAGCGCCGCCGCCGGATGCCCCGGCGGCGCCCACCGCTCCACCAGGACGGTCGGAACGGGGAGTTCCACCGTCCAGGCCCCCTCCCCGGGCCCGGGTGACCCGGCCTCCCAGTTCGGGGTGAGCAGCAGCCCGTGCGCCCCGGTGGACAGCAGCCGGTCCGCCTGGGTCCGGTCCTCGCCCGGCAGGTACCGGGTCAGCCCCACCGTCAGCCGCGCGCCGCGGGCCTCCACGGCCGCGCGGGCCCCCCGTACGACATCGGCGTAGTAGTACTCGGTGGTGGGCACCACCATCCCGATCACGAGCCCCTCGCCGTCGGCCGAACCGCCCTGGCCGGCCGGGGCCGGGGCCGAGGCGGCGACCGAGCCTCCGGCCTCCCCCACGCCCGCCCGGCCGCCCGTCGCCGCCGATCCCGGCTCCACCCGGCTGATCACCCCGTGCATGCGCAGGATCTCGCCCCGCGCCGCCATCGCCTCGATGTCCCGCCGCAGGGTGACGGGGGAGACGCCCAGCTCCTGAGCCAGCTCCGCGACGCGCACACTGCCCCGCGTCCGCACGAGCGCGAGCACCTGGGCCTGACGCTGGTCTACGTGTGGTCTCAAGGGGTCCCCCTGCGGTCTGCCGTTCTGTCGGCGCCATCATAGGCAATCGAACCGATCGATTCGATCGATTCCGATCAACTTGTCATTGACGGCGTGGTCAGAGCGTTCATATATTCGGCGGCGTCCCGCACCTCACGGCATCACGACCCTCTCTCGGGAGTCAGCGCATGCTCACGCACGACCAGGACGGATTCCGGCGCGCAGACCGACCCCACCGCATCGTCTCGGGGGCCCTGCACTACTTCCGGGTCCATCCGGACCTGTGGGAGGACCGGCTGAAGCGGCTGCGCGCGATGGGCGCGAACACCGTGGACACCTACGTCCCCTGGAACTTCCACGAGACCGCCCCCGGCAAGGCCGACTTCTCCGGCCGGCGCGACCTCGGCCGCTTCCTGCGCACCGCCCAGGACCTCGGCCTCGACGCCGTCGTCCGTCCCGGCCCCTACATCTGCGCCGAGTGGGACTTCGGCGGCCTGCCCGCCCGCCTCCTCGCCGTCGACGGCCTCCACCTGCGCTGCTCCGACCCGCGGTTCGAGGCCGAGGTGGACGGCTGGTTCGACCTGGTCGTCCCCGAGCTGCTGCCCCTCCTCGCGAGCCGGGGCGGGCCGGTCGTCGCCGTGCAGATCGAGAACGAGTACGGCTCGTACGGCAACGACAGCCGCTACCGCGCCCACGTCGAGCGGGCCCTCGTCGCACGCGGCGTGGACTGCCTGCTGTTCACCGCCGACGGCCCCGAGGACGCCATGCTCCAAGGCGGCATGGTCCCCGGCCGGCTCGCGACCGCCACCTTCGGCGCCCGGCCCGCCGAGCGGCTCGAGGCCCTGCGCCGCTACCAGCGGACCGGACCGCTCGCCGCGATGGAGTTCTGGATCGGCTGGTTCGACCACTGGGGCGAGGACCACCACGTCCGCGCCGTCGAAGACGCCGCCGACTCGCTCGACGAACTCCTCGCCACCGGCGCCTCCGTCAACCTCTACATGGCCCACGGCGGCACCAACTTCGGCTTCTGGGCCGGCGCCAACCACACCGGGTCACGTCCGGGGGAGGCCGGCTACCAGCCCACCGTGACGAGCTACGACTACGACGCGCCCATCGGTGAAGCAGGTGAACTCACCCCCAAGTTCCACGCGTTCCGCGAGGTCATCGGCAAGTACGTACCGCTGCCCGACATCCCGCTGCCCGAGCCGCCGCCGCGGATCACCCCCGCCCTCGCCACCCCCGCGGGCAGCGCGCCGCTGCTGAGCGCCCTCGACCGGCTCGGCGGCCCGCCGGTGCTGCGCCCGGCTCCCGAGTCCATGGAACGCCTCGGCCAGAGCCACGGCCTGATCCACTACCGGACCACGATCACCGGCCCGCGCCCCGCCATGCCCGTGAAGATCGACGGCCTCGGGGACCGCGCGTACGTCTTCGCCGACACAGCGCTGCTGGGCATACTCGACCGCAACGCCCCCGACGAGGGACTGGACCTGCCCGTCGGCGAGTCCGGCGTGGTCCTGGACGTCCTGGTCAGGGCACAGGGCAGGGTCAACTACGGTCCGCTCCTCGACGACCGCAAGGGCATCTGGCGCGGCGTACGCCACGGCCACCAGCAGCTGTTCGAGTGGGAGATCCGCCCGCTGCCGCTCACGGACCTCACCGGTCTCGAGTTCGCCGCCGCAGCGCCCGGCGCCCCCGAGGAAGGCCGGCCCGTCTTCCACCGCTTCACCCACGACCTCGCCGGCGCGCCGGCCGACGCCTTCGTGGACGTGTCCGGCTGGGGGACCGGCCTGGTCTGGCTCAACGGCTTCCTCCTCGGCCACTACGACACCCCGCGCGGCCCCCAGCGCACGCTCTACGCCCCCGGCCCCCTGTGGAACGCGAGCGGCAACGAGATCATCGTCCTCGAACTGGAGCGCCCCGGCAGCGAACTGCCGCTGCGCGACCAGCCCGACCTCGGCCGCCGCACGGTCGTCACTCTCCAGTGAGAGAGGATCCTCACGTGAAGCGCACGAGCACCCGCCTGGCCGACGGCCGCGAAATCCTCTACTACGACACCGGCGACGGCGCGGCCCGCGCCTTCCCCGACACCCGCCCGCTCGAGGCGTCGGCCACCGCGGGCACCTCCGAGGTCCGGCGCGATCCGCTGCTCGGCGACAGCGTCGTCGTCGCCTCCCACCGGCAGGACCGCACCTACCACCCGCCCGCCGACGCCTGCCCGCTGTGCCCCTCCACCGACGGACGCGCGAGCGAGATCCCGGCCCCCGACTACGAGGTGGCCGTCTTCGAGAACCGCTTCCCCTCCCTCGCCGGAGACACCGGCCGCTGCGAGGTCATCTGCTTCACCCCCGACCACCAGACCTCCTTCGCCCAGCTCGACGAGGAGCGGGCCGCGCTGGTGCTGGCCGCCTGGACCGATCGCACAGCCGAACTCTCCGCCCGCGAAGGCGTCCGGCAGGTCTACTGCTTCGAAAACCGGGGCACCGAGATCGGCGTGACCCTCGCGCATCCGCACGGGCAGATCTACGCCTTCCCCTTCGTCACCCCGCGCACCACCCGGATGCTCGCCACCGTCGCCGCCCACCGGGAGCGCACCGGCGGCAACCTCTTCGAGGAGGTCCTGGCCGGCGAGCGGGCCGAAGGCACCCGTGTGGTCCTCGAAGGGGAGCACTGGACGGCCTTCGTGCCCTACGCCGCGCGCTGGCCGTACGAGGTGCACCTCTACCCCCACCACCGGGCGCCGGATCTGACCGCGCTGGGCGACGCGGCCCGCGCCGAGTTCCCCCGTATCTACCTCGAGCTGCTGCGCCGCTTCGACCGGCTCTTCGGCCGGACCGACCCCACCCCGTACATCTCCGCCTGGCACCAGGCCCCGCTCGGCGAGGGCCGCGAGGACTTCGCACTGCACCTGGAGCTGTTCACGGTCCGGCGCACCGCGGACAAACTGAAGTACCTCGCCGGGACCGAATCGGGGATGGAGGCCTACATGAACGACGTCCGGCCCGAGGACGCGGCCGCGCGCCTGCGGGAGGTGGCGACCCCGTGACCGGGACGGCCCAGGAATTCCGGGAGTTGTACGGGTACCCGCCCGAGGGGGTGTGGGCGGCGCCCGGCCGGGTCAACCTGATCGGCGAACACACCGACTACAACGACGGCTTCGCGCTGCCCTTCGCCCTGCCGCAGCGCACCGAGGTCGCCGCAGCCCCGCGCGCTGACGGGATCCTCAGGCTCCACTCCGCAGACACCCCCGCCGGCGTGGTGACCCTCGACCTCGCCGCGCTGGACCCGGCGCACCCGCCGCAGGGCGCCGAGAGCTGGGCCGCGTACCCGGCCGGGGTCTTCTGGGCCCTGCTGGACGCTGACCTTCCGGTCAGGGGAGCCGATCTGCACGTACGGTCCGACGTGCCGACCGGCGCCGGCCTGTCCTCCTCCGCCGCCCTGGAGGTGGCCACCGCGCTGGCCCTGGCCGACCTGTACGGGCTCCCGCTCACCCGGCCCCAACTGGCCGCGCTCGCCCGGCGCGCCGAGAACGCGTACGTCGGCGTCCCCTGCGGGGTGATGGACCAGATGGCCTCGGCGTGCGCGACCGACGGCCACGCCCTCCACCTGGACACCCGCAGTCTCGAACAGCGGCACATCCCCTTCGACTGCGAGGCGGCGGGGCTGCGCCTCCTGGTCATCGACACCCGGGTCAAGCACGCCCTGGCGGACGGGGCCTACGCACAGCGGCTGGCCTCCTGCCACCAGGCGGCCGCGGCCCTCGGCGTACCGGCGCTCCGCGACCTCCCGTACGAGGGCCTGGAGCGGGCGCTGGCCCGCCTCGGCGATCCGGTGGCGCGCCGACGCGTGCGGCACGTCGTCACCGAGAACGAACGGGTCCTGCGGATCGAGGAGTTGCTGCGCGCCGGACGGCTGCGCGAGACGGGCCCGCTGCTCAGCGAGGGTCACACCTCGCTGCGCGACGACTACGAGGTCTCCTGTCCGGAACTCGACCTGGCGGTGGCCACGGCCGACGCGGCGGGGGCCTACGGGTCCCGGATGACCGGCGGCGGCTTCGGCGGCTCGGCCCTGGCCCTGATCGACACGGCCGCCGAACCCGCGGTCACGCGGGCCGTGACGGACGCCTTCCGCCGGGCGGGCCACGCGCCGCCCCGCATCAGGTCGGCGGCCCCGTCGGCGGGGGCCGCCCGCCTGCGCTAGAGGGACCTGCCCGGTGGCGTTCAAGGACCCGGCGAGCCGCGCCGGCCTCTTCTAGACTGACCCGACGGCCGGTCAGGCATCGCACGAGTGCGGAGGCATGAATCGCATCCGCTATCTCTCCCTGGGCAGTTCGGGTCTGCAGGTCTCCGCCGTCGGGCTCGGCTGCAACAACTTCGGCGGCCGCCTCGACGCCCAGGCCACCCGCGCCGTCGTCGACGCCGCACTCGACGCGGGCATCACCCTCCTCGACACCGCCGACATCTACGGCGGCCTCGGCGGCTCCGAGAACCACCTCGGGCAGGCCCTCAAGGGCCGCCGGGACCAGGTCGTCCTCGCCACCAAGTTCGGGTACGCGGGCATGGACATGAAGTACGGGCCCGCCGCCGGGGCGCGCGGCGGCCGCGCCTACATCCGGCGGGCCCTCGAAGAGTCCCTGCGCCGCCTGCGCACCGACCACATCGACCTGTACCAGCTGCACAGCCCCGACCCGGCCACCCCGATCGCGGAGACCCTCGCCGCGCTCACCGAGCTCGTCGCCGAGGGCAAGATCCGCTACATCGGTCACTCCAACCTCACCGGCTGGCAGCTCGCCGAAGCCGCCCACGCCGCCCGCGAGACCGGCTCGGTGCCCTTCGTCTCCGCGCAGAACCAGTGGTCGCTGCTGGAGCGTTCGGCCGAGCGCGAGCTCGTCCCGGCGGCCCGGCACTACGGCGTCGGCGTACTCCCGTACTTCCCCCTCGCCAACGGACTGCTCACCGGCAAGATCCGCCGGGGCGCGCCCGTCCCGGCCGGTTCCCGCCTCGAAGGGCGAGACGCCTACCTCACCGACGAGCGGCTCGACGTGGTCGAAGCACTGGCCGCGCTCGCCGAGAAGCACGACCGCACCGTCCTCGAACTCGCCATCGGCTGGCTCGCCGCCCAGCCCGGCTGCGCCTCCGTCATCGCCGGAGCCACCTCCCCCGAACAGGTACGCGCCAACGCGGCCGTGGCCGACCGCCCGCTGGACGCCGGACTGCTCGCCGAGATCGACGCGGTGGCACCGGGCGTCCCGGCGTGAAGGGCATGCTGCGCTGCTAGTGCTGTGACCGGAAAGGTCCACCGGGTCGCGGCGCCCGGCACGGCACCTCGCCGCGTTGTCGGACCACGCAAGTACGTCCAGTACGAGCCGCGGCCCTCCGCCTTGCGAGGCACCGCACCGAACACCGCGACCCGGCAAACCTTTCCGGCCACAGCACTAGGTCCTCGACGACCACGAGGAACTGCCGGCGGAGAGCGGCTTCGTCTCCGTCCGCCTCGCCCGCCCGGCGCACGGCGAAGCCGTCGAGGACATCGCAGCGTTCCTCGACGGCTCACCCGTACGCGTACTGCCCTAGCCGGCGGACCTCCGGGGGGTCCTGCGGCCCACCTCCGGGGGTTCTCCCGCTCAGGACGTGATGTCCTTGCGCGAGAACCCCCGGAAGGCGAGGGCGAAGAGCACCAGCGCGTACGACACCGACACCGCCGTCCCCTTGATCATCCCGCCCCACTCCAGCTGCGGCTGCAAGGCGTCCGCCCACGCGAACTGCCAGTGCGCCGGCAGGAACTCGCGCCAGGACCCGAGCGCCGTGACCGCGTCCAGCACGTTCCCGACGATCGTCAGCCCGACCGCACCGCCCACCGCGCCCAGCGGCGCGTCCGTCCGCGTGGACAGCCAGAACGCGAGCCCCGCCGTCACCAGCTGCGACACGAAGACGAAGGCGACCGCCAGCGCGAGCCGCGGCACGGTGTCTCCGGCGGCCAGCGACCCGCCCGTCGGGATCTTCAGCGGCCCCCACCCGTACGCGGCCGTGCCCGCCGCCAGCGCCACGACCGGCAGCAGCACCATCGCCGCGAGACTGAAGCCGAGCGCCACCACCAGCTTGCTCCACAGCAGCCGCGACCGCGGCACCGGTGAGGCCAGCAGATAGCGCAGCGAGGACCAGCTCGCCTCCGAGGCCACCGTGTCCCCGCAGAACAGCGCCACCGGCACCACCAGCAGGAAGCCCGCCGAGACGAACAGGCAGGTCGCCGCGAAGTTCGCGCCCGAGGCCGTCGCCGTGTCGATCAGCGTGATGCGGCCGTTGCCCCCCTCGGGGCCGTCCGGCCCGCCGCCCACCGCGAAGGCGGTGAGCATGATGAACGGCAGCGCGGCCAGCACCCCGAACATCACCAGCGTCCGCCGCCTGCGCCACTGCCGCAGCGCCTCCACGCGCAGCGGCAGCGTCCGCCCGGCCTGATAGCCCGGGGCCACTTCCTGTACGGCGCTCATGCCGAACCTCCGATCAGGGTGAGGAACGCGTCCTCCAGCCGCCGGTGCGGCCCCACTCCGCTCACCGGCACCTCCAGCCGTACGAGTTCGGCGATCAGCCCGGCGGCCGTCGCGCCTTCGAGCCGTACGAGGAGCCCGTCGTCGGCGGCCACCACGGAACCCACTCCCTCCAGCGCCGCCACCTTCTCGACGGCCATGTCGTCCACCGGCCCCGCCAGCGACACCAGCAGGGTGTGCCCGCCGCCGGTGATCTCCGCGACCTGTCCCGCCTGCACGAGCCTGCCGCGGTCCATGACCACCAGGTGCGTGCAGGACTGCTCCACCTCGGACAGCAGGTGGCTGGAGACGATGACCGTCCGCCCGCCCGCCGCGTAGCGGATCATCACGTCCCGCATCTCCCGGATCTGCGGCGGGTCCAGGCCGTTCGTCGGCTCGTCGAGGATCAGCAGGTCCGGCATCCCGAGCATGGCCTGGGCGATCGCGAGGCGCTGCCGCATGCCCTGCGAGTACGTGCGCACCGCGCGCTCCAGCGCGTCGCCGAGCCCGGCGATCTCCAGGGCTTCCGCCAGGTGCGCGTCCTCGGCCGGGCGGCCGGTCGCCTGCCAGTACAGCTCCAGGTTCGCGCGGCCCGTCAGGTGCGGCAGGAAGCCCGCGCCCTCCACGAAGGCCCCGACCCGCGACAGCACGGGCGCACCGGCCCGCACCGCGTGCCCGAACACCCGGATCTCCCCGGCGTCCGGCGAGATCAGCCCCATCAGCATCCGCAGGGTGGTGGTCTTCCCGGCCCCGTTGGGCCCGAGCAGCCCCAGGACCTGCCCCTTCTCCACCCTGAACGACAGGTCCCGGACCGCGTACCGGTCCTCCGCCTTCGCGTAGCGCTTCGTCAGGCCGGTGATCTCCAGCGGTACGTCGGCCAGCGCGGGGTCGGGATGCGCTCCCCGGCCCCCCGGTCCCGCACCCGCCCGGCCGGTCCTGCGGATCCCCAGCAGCGCCGCGGCCAGCGCCGCCGCGCCGAGGGGCAGCCCCCACGTCCAGGCGGGCAGCCCGGCCGAGGCGGTCCGTACCTCCGGGGCGACGGGCACGGCCAGCGGGCCCTGCGCCGAGACCGTGTAGATGGCCGGAGCGGCCGGGCTCGCGTAGCCCAGGTCGGTCGCGGCGACCACCAGCCGCAGCCGGTGCCCGGCCTCGACGGCGTGGTCGATCGTCGGCAGCCGGAGCTCGACGGTGGTCTCCTGCTGCGCGTTCTCCACCCGGACCGGGGCCACCAGCTGACTCGGCAGGACCTGCTGGCGACCGTCGGGGCCCACGTCGTACACCTTGCCGAAGAGCACGGCCGAACCGTCCGCGGCCGTCGACCTCACCTTCAGGTTGATGGTCGGCGCCCCGGTGATCCGTACCTCCTGGGCCAGCGGCTGCGATTCGAACCGGGCGTTCTGCCCCGGGAAGTCCAGCGAGAGACCGGCTCCGAAGGAGGCCAGCTGCCCGCCGATGCCCGGCAGGGAGGACAGCGCGGGAGGTGCGCCGCCCGCCGGATTGGCGAAGCTCTGCTCGCTTCCGGCCAGGGCGAACTCCTTCGGGTCCGAAGCCAGTCCCGGGTACCGCTCGCCGCTCGCGCCGCGCAGCTGCACCTGGCCGTCGGTCGAGTCGATGCCGCCGGAACGCGAGACGCGGAAGGCCGGCCCGGTGTCGGCGCCTTCGTCGTCCTTGAGGTAGCGGTCGAACCAGGCCGTTGTCCGGTCCGCCATCCGGTCGGCCTCGCGGGTGCCGCCGTCGTGTCCGCCCGATGCCCAGTCCACGGAGACGGGCGCGCCGTTCGCCGCGACGGCCTTGGCCATGGCATCGGCCTGGTCCAGCGGGAAGAGGGAGTCGTCCTGCCCCTGCACGATGAGGGTCGGCACCTTGATCCGGGCGCCGACGGCCGACGGGCTGCGCTGCTCCAACAGGGCCCTGGCCTCGGGATCGGGCTTCCCGGCCACCGCGACCCGCTCGTACATGGCGCACAGCTCGGGCTGGAAACGCCCGCAGCCGGGGGCGGCGAGGGGATCGGGCGCTTGCGCATCCGGCCGCGCGGGCTGCATGCCGCCCGAGGAGCCGGTGGTGAAGAACATCCCGGCCCAGAGCTTCTTGAAGACGCCGTTCGGGAAGAGGGAGTCGGCCAGGTTCCAGTAGGTGATCTGCGGGGCGATGGCGTCCACCCGCCGGTCGTACCCGGCCGCGAGCAGTGCGACCGCCCCGCCGTAGGAGGCTCCGGCCATGCCGACGCGCGGGTCGCCCTCGGCGTCGAGCCGTACCTCGGGCCGGGTGGCGAGCCAGTCGATGAGCCGGGACACGTCCTTGACCTCGTACTCGGGGTCGTTCAGCCCGATCCGGCCGCCGGAGCGGCCGAAGCCGCGCGCCGACCAGGTCAGGACGGCGTACCCGTCGCGGGCCAGCTGCTCCGCGTGGGCGCGCACGTCCTCCTTGCTGCCGCCGAAACCGTGGCCGAGGAGCACAGCGGGACGTTTCTTCCCCTCGCCCGGGCCGTTGCCGGAGCCGTCGTCCGCCGTGAAGTACGAGGTGTCGATCGCGGCGCCGGGCATGTCCACCACGCGGTCCTCGCGGTGCACGGCCGGAGTGTCGCCGGCCGCGGCCGACACGAGCGACGGCGCGGCTCCCGCGACGACGGCGAGCGCCGCGGCGCCGGCGAACAGGCGGACCCGGCGGCGCCTGGGCAGTCGGAGCTTCATAGGGGAACCCTAAACGCCCGCCGCTGCGTGCCCGAGCGTCCCCAGGGGGATGTCCCCACCTTCCGGAGGAGTACAGCGCCCGCCCCGCGTACCGCGCCCGCGGTATGCGGGGGTGACCGGATCCCGACCTGCGGAGCGCGCGTCCGGGCGGGAGGATGGCCGCATGCTGCTGGCCGAGGTCGCGCGCGTGTCCCGGGAGGTCGCCGACACCTCCGCCCGGTCCCGGAAGACCGCCCTGCTCGCGGAGCTGTTCGCCGGCGCGCCCCCGGAGGAGGCCGCGCTGGTGATCTCGTACCTCGCCGGGCGCCTCCCGCAGGGCCGGCCGGGCATCGGCTGGCGCGCCCTCGGACAGGACGCGGCGCCCGCGCACGAGCCCACCCTGACGGTCCGGGCCGTGGACGACGCGGTCACCGAGCTGGCCGCCGTCGCGGGCGCGGGATCGCAGGCGGGGCGCCGCCGGATCCTCGAGGGCCTGCTGGGCGCGGCCACCGGGCCCGAGCAGCGGTTCCTGCGCAGCCTGCTGTCCGGGGAGGTGCGCCAGGGCGCGCTCGACGCGGTGGCCCTCGAAGGCGTGGCCGCGGCGGCCGGAGTACCGGCCGCGGATCTGCGACGGGCGGTGATGCTGGACGGCTCACTGCCCCGGGTCGCGGCGGCCGTGCTGGCCGGGGGCGCGGCGGCGCTCGGCGGCTTCACCCTGCGTGTCGGGCAGCCCGTGCAGCCCATGCTGGCGGGCACCGCGAAGTCCGTCGGCGAGGCGCTGGCCGCGCTCGGGCCCTGCGCGGTGGAGGAGAAGCTCGACGGGATCCGGGTCCAGGTCCACCGGGAGGGAGACGAGGTACGGGTGTTCACGCGCTCCCTCGACGAGATCACCGACCGGCTGCCGGAAGTGGCCGAGCTGGCCCGGTCGCTGCCGGGGGAGCGGTTCATCCTCGACGGAGAGGTCATCGGCCGGACCGCGGACGGCCGCCCGGTCCCCTTCCAGGAGATCGCGAGCCGGGTCGGCTCCCGCGTCGACGTCGAGGCCGCCCGGCGGACGCTCCCCGTGGCCGCGTACTTCTTCGACGTCCTGGCCGCCGGGTCGGACGTCCTGCTCGACCTCCCGGTCCGCGAGCGGTACGAGACCCTCGCCGCCCTGGTGCCCGAGAGCGCCCGGGTCCGGCGTCTCGTGGTCGAGGACCCGGCGGCGCAGGGCGCGGACGCCGAGGAGTTCGGGGCCGAGACCCTGCGCCGCGGTCACGAGGGGGTGATGGTCAAGGGCCTCGACTCCGCCTACGCGGCGGGCCGGCGCGGCAAGAACTGGCTCAAGGTGAAACCGGTGCACACCCTGGACCTGGTCGTCCTCGCCGCCGAGTGGGGCCACGGCCGGCGCACGGGGCTGCTGTCCAACCTGCACCTGGGCGCTCGGGCCGCCGACGGCACCTACGCCATGCTCGGCAAGACCTTCAAGGGGCTCACCGACGAGATGCTGCGCTGGCAGACCCAGGCGCTGAACGCGCTCGCGACCGCGGACGACGGCTTCACCGTGCGGGTGCGGCCCGAGCTCGTGGTGGAGATCGCCTACGACGGCCTGCAGCGCTCCTCCCGCTACCCGGCCGGGGTCGCGCTGCGCTTCGCACGGGTGCTCAGGCACCGCCCGGACAAGAGCGCGGAGCAGGCCGACACGGTGGAGACGGTGCTCGCGGGCGGCAGCGGCGGGTGATCGTGGCCGCCCTGACCAGGTGTTTTTGCCTCAGAGGCAAGACGGATTGCCACACAGGCAACTCTCTGGCTCAATCGGGGCATGAACCCCGGTCCTGCCCCCGAGGAAGCGGGCGACGAGCTGCCCGCCGTGGCCCCGCAACTGCGTGACCTGCGCCGCCGCGCCGGCCTCACCCTGGAAGCCGCAGCCGCGCGGGCCAGACTCTCGCCCGCCCACCTGTCCCGCCTGGAGACCGGTCGGCGCCAGCCCTCGCTGCCGCTGCTGCTCGCACTCGCCCGCACCTACGGTACGACGGTCTCCGAGCTGCTCGGCGAGACCCCGGCCGTCGCCGACCCCATCGTACGGGCCGGCGGACCGGGGGCCCGCGAGGCCGACGGATGGACGTACTGGCAGGCGGGCGGCTCAGGGCGCGGGATGCAGGCCCTGCGCGTGCACGTCCCGCACGGCCGAGGCCCGGGCGAGCTGGTCCGCGTACATCCCGGCGAGGAGTGGCTGTACGTACTGGACGGCCGGCTCCGGCTGCACCTGGGGGAGGCCGAGTACCTCCTGGACCCCGGGGACAGCGCGCACTTCGACTCGCTGACCCCGCACCGGATCGCGGGGGCCGACCACGGCGGCGCGGACCTGCTGTTCGTCCACACCCTGCTGCAGAGCAGCCTCGCCGGGCTGTGCCTGGGCGGCGCCACCACCACGACCACCACCACACACCACCGATAGCCGAGGAGCCGTACCCATGTCACAGGGACAGCAACCCGTCACCACCGGGCGGGCGCGCATCGAGAGCAAGTTCCCGCGGGGTCTGGTGATCCGGCTGATCGCCTACTTGTTCGTGGGCCACCTCTTCGCCTTCTTCGTCTACCTCCTCTTCGTTCTGGGCGCCGAGAACCAGTGACGCCGCCGGGCGCGCGGCCCCGGGCCGCACGACTGCGGCCGCACGACTATGGAAACGTGCAGGTCCTGTGGCTACCCTCCGCGCATGATTTCCACGGTTGTCTGGGGTACCGGCAACGTCGGCCGTTTGGCCATCCGCGCCGTCGAGGCCCATCCAGCGCTGAAACTCCGCGCAGTCATCGTCCACAATCCAGCCAAGGTCGGTCGCGACGCGGGTGAACTGGGCGAGCTCGGCCACCTGTTGGGGGTCGAGGCCACCGACGACATCGAAGCCGTCCTGGCCGCCCGGCCCCAGGCCGTGGTGTACGCCGCGTCCGGCGACGTCCGGCCCGACGACGCCCTCGCCGACATCACCCGGGCGATCCGCTCCGGCGCAGTGGTCGTCAGCCCCGCGCTGTACCCGCTGTACGACCACCGCAGCGCACCGCCGGAGTTCCGCGATCCGGTGCTGGCCGCCATCGCGGAGGGCGGCGGCTCGCTCTTCGCCTCCGGCGTCGACCCCGGCTGGGGCAACGACGTCCTCCCGCTCCTGCTCAGCGGCCTCGGCACGACGATCGACGTCATCCGCTGCCAGGAGATCTTCGACTACTCCACCTACGACCAGCCGGACTCCGTCCGCTATCTCGTCGGCATGGGCCAGCCCATGGACTACGAGCCGATGATGCTCATGCCCTCGATCCCCACCATGGTGTGGGGCGGGCAGATACGCATGATGGCCCGGGCCCTCGGCGTGGAACTGGACGAGATCCGCGAGACGGTGGACCGGCGCGCCCTCGACACCACGGTCACCACCCGGACGATGGGCGCGTTCGAGGCCGGCACCCAGGGAGCCATCCGCTTCGAGGTGCAGGGCATCGTCGAGGGCGAACCCCGCATCGTCATCGAGCACGTCACCCGCATCCACGCCTCGTGCGCACCGGACTGGCCCACGCCGCCCGACGGCGGTGACGGCGCCCACCGGGTCGTCATCGAGGGCCGCCCGCGCATCGAGGTCACCATCGAGGCCACCGACGAGGGAGAGAACCGTTCGGCGGGCGGCAACGCCACCGCCGTCGGGCGCCTGGTGGGCGCCATCGACTGGCTCACCGAGGCGGAACCCGGGCTCTACGACGCCCTCGACGTCCCGCTGCGCCCCGCCATCGGCAAACTCGGAAGGAAGCAGTCATGAGGATCGACATTCCCGAAGGCCAGCACCCGATCGAGTACGTGTGGGGCGACCTGGTCCCCGGCATCGGCATGGCCGCCGCCAACTTCTCGCTGTCCGTGTACGCCCACACCACCCTGGGGCTGCGCGAGTTCGAAGCCGCCCGGCTGCGGGTCGCGCAGATCAACGGCTGCGTCTTCTGCCTGGACTGGCGCACCGAGCTGAAGGGGGAGAAGGTCGAGGAGGCTTTCTCCGACGCCGTCACCGAGTGGCGCACCACGGACCGCTTCGACGAACGCACCCGGCTGTCGGCGGAGTACGCCGAGCGGTTCACCCTGGACCACCACGGCCTCGACGACGAGTTCTGGGACCGGATGAACGCGCACTACACCCAGCTCGAGATCGTGGAGCTGACGATGAGCATCGGGTCCTGGCTGGTCTTCGGCCGGCTCAACCACGTGCTCGGCCTCGACAGCGTCTGCATGCTGCCGGGTCACTGACATGGGTCCGGGGCCGCTCGGTTCGTCCGATCGGCCCCGGCTGTCGTGCGTGCGGCCCTGGCTACAGGTCGGTGGCGATGATCTTCTCGATGTTCCGTTCGGCGAGCGCCGTGATGGTGACGAACGGGTTGACGCTGGTGTTGCCGGGGATCAGCGCGCCGTCGATCACGTACAGGCCGGTGTAGCCGTGCAGGCGCCCGTAGTTGTCGGTGGCCTTGTTCAGTACCGCGCCGCCGAGCGGGTGGTAGGTGAGGTGGTCGCCCCAGATCTTGTTGGTGCCGAAGAGGTCGGTCCGGTAGATCGTCCCCTCCTTCGAGTTGATCTTGTCGAAGATGGTCTTGGCCATGTCGATGGACGGCTGCTTCCAGGCCGTCTGCCAGTTGAGTTCGACCTTGCCCGCCGCCGCGTTCCAGGAGAACTGGGCGCGGTGGGGGTTCTTGGTGATCGACAGGTAGAAGGACGCGTACGTCTCGATCCCCGTCGGGAGCGGGGCCACCTCGGCGAACGCGCCGCCCGCGTCCCAGTTGTCGATGCCGCCGCAGGGGATGGAGGCCTGCACCTTGCCGGTCGGGTCCCACATGTGGTTGGCGCGGCCGCACATGACGTTGCCGTTCTCGCCCCAGCCCTTGCCGATCTCCTCGTTCAGGTTCGGCAGGACGCCGGTGGCCTTCAGCCTGACGAGGAGCTTGCTGGTGCCGACGCTGCCGGCGGCGAAGAACACCCGGTCGGAGGTCACGGTCTTGGTGGCCGTGACGGTGCCGTCGGTGGTCAGCTGGTTGATGGTGACGCTGTAGCCGCCGCCGGAAGCGGGGGCGACCGAGGTGACCTGGTGCAGGGGGGAGATGGAGACCTTGCCGGTGGCCTTGGCGGCCGCGATGTAGGTCTGCTGGAGCGACTTCTTGCCGTGGTTGTTGCCGTAGAGGATCTCGCCGTCCACGGCGGACTTGGGGACGGTGCCGGCCGCCTCCTGCTTCATGTAGTCCCAGTCGTACACGTCGGGTACGAAGACGAAGGGGAATCCGGAGCGCTGGGCGTGCTTGCGGCCGACGCGGGCGTACTGGTAGCAGGCGACGGTGTCGAACCAGGCCGGGTCGATGAGGCCCACCCCGAGCCCCGCGTTGGCGCGGGGGTAGTAGGTGTCGTACATCTCGTCGGCGTTCACCGACGGCAGGACGGAACTGAAGTTCGCCCGCCTGGGGGTGACGGCCATGCCGCCGTTGACGAGCGAGCCGCCGCCGACTCCGCGGCCCTGGTAGACGATGATGCCGCCCATTTCCTCGGCGTCGAGGATGCCCGTGTACTTGGGGACGTTCTTGTCGATCGGGAAGCCGAGGAAGTTGCTGAGCGGCGCCTTGGTCCTGGTGCGCAGCCAGTAGGCGCGGTAGTCGGGTTTGGTGGTGTGGGCGAAGATCTTGCCGTCGGTGCCCGGGGTGTCCCAGGCCATGCCCATCTCGACCATGTGGACGTCGACGCCGGCTTGGGCCAGGCGCAGGGCGGCGACGGATCCGCCGTACCCGGTGCCGATGATCAGGACCGGGAGGCGGGCGCCGTCGTCGATCGCGGCGGCTGCGGGGGTGGCGGTTTGCGCCGCATGAGCGGAAGTGACTTGTGCGGAGAGGGCCACAGCCCCCAAAATAGAACCTGTTCTCGCAAGGAATCCGCGACGGGAAAATCCGTTGGAACCGTCTCTGGGCACGCCGTTGTCACTCATGTGACGTTCCTCACTCTCGACTGAATGAGAACGAGTTCTACTGCTAGGTGCGTGTGAAGTCACTAGATACCTCGGGGTAACTTCGCACTTCAAGCCGGTCGTGTCAGAGAATCCGCGGCGTCGGGGCGCCGTACGCAGCCCAGGACCAGCAAGGATGCGACCGCGGCGAACGCGCACCAGGCGGAGGCGAATTCCAGCCGCCACAGGGCCGTGCGGTGGTGCGCGAGATCGGCCGTCGCGCTCCAGCGCACGGCGTCACGTCACGGGGCGGCCGGCTGCTGCATGGTCGAGCAGTGGATGCCTCCGCCGCCGCCCATCAGGCGGTCCACGTCGAGCTGGACGACGGTGCGGCCGGGAAAGGTCGCGGCCAGGGCCTGCCGGGCCCCCGCGTCCGTGGCCTGGTCCCCGAACCGGGAGGTGATCACCGCACCGTTGACGAGGTGGAAGTTCAGGTACGAGTCCACGAAGTCGGGGCTGTCGGAGCGCAGGGTCCGCGGCCCGTCCACCCGGATGACCTGTAGTCGGCGGCCCTTGGCGTCGGTGGCGGCGGAGAGGATGGCGAGCTGGTGGCGGGCGTCCTTCGCCCAGATGTCGGTGCGGTCCGCGGGCGGCACCTGGACCATCACCACGCCCGGACGCACGAACCGGGAGGTGACGTCGATGTGGTCGTCGGTGATGTCCTGCCCTTTGACCCCGGGCGCCCAAATCATCTTGTCGGCGCCGTAGGCGGCGAGCACCTTGGACTCGACCTGGGCCCGGCTCAGCCCGGGGTTGCGGTTCTTGTTGACCAGGCTGCTCTCGGTGGCCATCAGGGTCCCGTCGCCGTCGGTCTCCACCGAGCCGCCCTCACCCACGAACTCGGCGACGGTGAAGGGCAGGGACTCGTGCGCGGCGAGCAGCCGGGCCACCTTGGCGTCCTTGCGGTGGGTCTGCTTGCCGCCCCAGCCGTTGAAGTTCAGGCCGATCGCGTCCATCGCCCCGGCGCCGTCGAGGCGGAACACGGCGCCGGAGTCCCGCATCCAGAGGTCGTCGACGGGGATCGAGGAGATCACGGTGACGGTGGAGCCGCACCGGGCCCGCGCGCTGGCGGCCGCGCTCTCGTCCGCCGCGCACATCAGCACCGGCTCGTAGCGGGCCACGGTGCGGGCGATCAGGGCGATGTCCTGCTGCATCCCGGCGAGGTCGCGGCCCCAGACCGCGCGGCTGGAAGGCCAGGCCATCCAGGTGCGGACGTGCCGTACGTCGTCGAGCGGCACGCGCATCCGGCCGGCGGCGCTCTGGGCGGGCCGAGCGGCCTGAGCCGGCTGGTCGGCGAGGGTCCCGAGGGCCAGTCCGGCCGCCCCGGCACCCGCCGATCGCAGCACGGTTCTACGGCTTGGGTTCATGCGAACCTCCGGAGGAGGGGGGACGGGAGGTACCCGCACTGTGGCACTGACTGAAAATTCAGTCAAGTCTCCCGGGAGCCGGACTCCGCCCTCCGCGGGGGCTCGAGCGGCGGGGCGCCCACCGCGCACTGGGTGCGGCATTGCGGGTGCGCGGCCCCGGGCGCGGGGGTCCGTACGGTCGCCCAGGCCACTGCCGCACCGGCCACCAGCCACCCGGCACACCACGGCATGGCCCGCCCGAAGGCCGCGTCGAACTGGTCCGCCGAGCGGTAGGCCTCCGGCCCCATTCCGGCCAGCAGGGGCAGCGCCGCCACCGCGAGCAGCCCGGCCGCCCGCGCCGCGGCGTTGTTGATGCCGCTCGCCAGCCCCGCCCGGCCCGGGTCCACCGAGGACAGCACGGTCGCCGTAAGCGGGGCCACCAGGGTCACCATGCCCGCGCCCATCACCAGCATCGCGGGCAGCACGTCGGCCGCGTACGAGGCATCCGGGCCCACCCGCAGCATCAGCAGCGTCCCTGCCGCGCACATCAGCGGCCCCACGGTGAGCGGGATGCGGGGCCCGATCCGCTCCCCGATCTCCCCGGAGCGGGCGGACAGCAGCAGCATCAGCACGGTGGTGGGCAGCAGCGCGGCCCCGGCCGCCAGCGCGGAGTACCCCGACACCACCTGGAGCTGGAGCACGACGAGGAAGAAGAACCCGCCGAACGCCGCGTACACGCACAGGGTGACCAAGTTGACGGCGGTGAACTGCCGCGAGGCGAAGATCTCCGGCGGCACCATCGGATCGGCCCGCCGCCGCTCCACGTACACGAACACCCCCGCCAGCAGGACGCCGCCCACCGCCGCGGCGATCACCGGCGCGGTGGCGGTGCGGGCCTCGATCAGCGCGTAGGTGATCAGCGCGAGGGAGGCCGCGCCCAGCAGCGCACCGGCCACGTCGAACCGCCCGTGCGCGTGCGGATCGCGCGATTCCGGTACGTGCCGCAGGGCCACCGGGACACACAGCGCGGCCAGCGGCACGTTCAGCAGGAACACCCAGCGCCAGCCGGGCCCGTCCACCAGCCAGCCGCCGAGGAACGGCCCCACGGCCGCCCCCATCCCGCCCAGCCCCGACCACAGGCCCACCGCCCGGCCCCGGTCCTGCGCGCGGATCGAGCCCTGGATCAGGGCGAGCGAACCGGGCGTCAGCAGAGCCCCTCCGATGCCCTGCAGGGCCCGGGCGGCCACCAGTACCCCGGCGTTCGGCGCGATGCCGCACAGCAGCGAGCCCACCGCGAACCACACCACGCCGAGGACGAAGATCCGCCGGCGCCCGAAGCGGTCGCCGAGCGCCCCGCCGACCAGGATCAGCCCGGCCAGGGTCAGCAGGTAGGCGTTCACCGTCCACTGGAGGACGGCGAGATCCGCGTCGAGATCCTGTCCCATCCGGGGGAGGGCGACGTTGACCACCGTCGAGTCGAGCATGGCCATGCCCGACCCGAGCACCGTGGTCAGCAGGATCCAGCGGCCCTGCGCGGACGCGAGGGGGACACCGGGCTCGGCCGGCCGGGTGGGTGTGGTCATGAGTCAAGGCTGGCCCTGGGGGGCGCAGGGGGCCACCTGGCGGACGCGGTGGGCCACCGGGCGGGCGCCGCGTGCGAGAGCGCGGCTCAATAGGCCCTCTTGTAATGGACATGCCGCTGATTCACCATGACCCGCGCACATCACGCACCTCACGCACCCTCTTCCCGCACAACCTGCACACGGCGTACGAGGAGACAACACGTGGCCCAACGCAACAGGCGTTCCTTACGCGCGGCGCTCGCCGCCCTCACCTCGATCCTGCTCCTGCCCCTCGGCGCGGGCGTCGCCGCGGCCGCGCCGGACCCGGGCCCCGCCCCCGGCGCGGCCGAACGCAAGATCGAACCCAAGCTCCGAGCCCAGCTCGACGGCTCCGACAAGGCCGTCTTCTGGGTCTACCTCGACAGCGCCGCCGACCTCACCGCCGCGGGCAGGCAGCAGACCCGCGCCGCCAAGGCCGAGACCGTGCTCCGGACCAAGAAGGAGCACGCCGCGCGCAGCCAGGCCGAGGTGGTCAAGGCCCTCGAAGGCGCCAAGGCCGAGTACACCTCGTACTGGATCGTGAACGCCGTCCGCGTCGTCGGCGGCGAGAAGCTCGCCGGCGCCCTCGCACAGCGCCCCGAGGTGTCCCGGATCGACGCCGACGACAAGGTCGACCTGCCCAAGCCCGCCGAGGGCAAGCGGGAGCAGGCCCTCGCCGACGCCGTCGAGTGGAACATCGACCGCATCAAGGCCCCGCAGGTCTGGGAGCAGGCCGGAGTGCGCGGCGAGGGCATCGTCGTCGCCAACATCGACAGCGGAGTGGACTACACCCACCCCGCCGTGAACAGCCAGTACCGCGGCAAGAACGCGGACGGCAGCTACACCCACGCCTACAACTGGTTCGACCCCGCCGGTATCTGCGCCGCGGCCGCGCCCTGCGACAACAACGACCACGGCACCCACACCATGGGCACGATGGTCGGCGACGACGGCGGCGCCAACAAGATCGGTGTCGCCCCGGGCGCCAAGTGGATCGCCGCCAAGGGCTGCGAGTCCAACTCCTGTTCCGAGGCCTCCCTGCTCGCCTCCGGCCAGTGGATCGTCGCCCCGACCGACGCGAGCGGCCAGAACCCGCGGCCCGACCTCGCCCCGCACATCGTCAACAACTCCTGGGGCGGGCCGGGCGGCGACACCTGGTACCAGGAGATCGTCGACACCTGGCGGGCCGCCGGCATCTTCCCGGCGTTCTCCAACGGCAACTCCGGACCGGGCTGCGCCACCAGCGGCTCACCCGGCGACTACGCGAGCTCCTACAGCTCCGGGGCCTTCGACATCAACAACGCGATCGCGTCGTTCTCCTCGCGCGGTGCCGGCCCCGGCGGCCTGATCAAGCCGAACATCGCCGCCCCGGGCGTGAACGTACGCTCCTCCGTCCCCGGCGGCGCGTACGAGGCCTTCTCCGGCACCTCCATGGCTTCGCCGCACACCGCGGCCACCGTGGCCCTGCTCTGGTCCGCCGCGCCCGCCCTCGAAGGCGACATCGCGCAGACCGAAGCACTGCTCGACGGCACCGCCCAGGACACCGACAGCGCCCAGTGCGGGGGCAGCGCCGCCGACAACAACGTCTTCGGCGAGGGCAAGCTCGACGCACTCGCCGCCCTGAACGCCGCGCCGCGCGGCGCGATCGGCGCGCTCGCCGGCACCGTCCGTTCCGGCAGCGCGCCGGTCGCGGGCGCCACGGTCACCGCCGACGGGCCGATCGACCGTACGACGACCACCGCCGCCGACGGCACCTACCGGTTCACCGCCCTCTCGGTGGGCGAGTACAGCCTGACCGCCGCCAAGTTCGGCTACGGACCGCAGAGCGCGACCGCCACGGTCACCGAGAACGCCACGGCCACCGGCGACTTCACCCTCGTCCAGGCCGCCTCGGGCAAGCTCACCGGCACGGTCACCGCCGCCTCCGGACCCGCGGCGGGCGCCTCCGTCACCATCGCGGACACCCCCGTGACCGCGACCACCGACGCGCAGGGCCGCTTCGAGGTCACCCTGCCCCACGGCACCTACGACGTGCGGGCCACCCACCCGTCCCGCTGCGTCACCGGCGGCTCCGCCCGGGCCACCGTCGCGGGCGACGCCACCGTCACGGTGAACCTGCCCGAACGGACCGACACCTACGGCTACGCCTGCGCCGCCACGAACGACCGCCCGTACACCGCGGGCAGCCGGCAGCTGGCACTGACCGGCGACAACACCACCGAGCGCGTCGACCTGCCCTTCCCGCTGCCGCTGTACGGCAAGACGTACGGGCAGGCCTGGATCGGGACCAACGGCACCGTCAGCTTCGGCGGCAACAACACCGCCGACATCAACGGCGACCTGCCGAGCACGGCCACCCCGAACGCCGCCCTCTACCCCTTCTGGGACGACCTGGTCGTCGGCGCGGCGGGCAGCGGATCCGGCGTCTTCACCGCCGTCACCGGCACCGCCCCGCACCGCAGCTACGTGATCGAGTGGCGTGAGGTGTCCCACTGGTCGGCGCAGGCCGACAAGTTCTCCTTCTCGGCGTCCATCGGCGAGGACGGCAGCGTCTCCTACGCCTACAAGGGCACCGGCGGCACGGGCATCAAGGCCGGCTCCACGGCCACGGTCGGCGTGGAGAACGCCACCGGCACCGACGCCTTCAAGTACTCCTTCAACACGCCGGTCATCACCGACGGCCTGGGCATCGCCTTCCGCACCACCAAAAGCGGTGTGGTGGCGGGCCGAGTGCTCGACGCCAACGACGGCAACGGCGTCGCGGGCGCCACGGTGACCGTCGGCACCGGCGACTCGGCCGTCGCCGTCACCACGGCGGCGGACGGCGGCTACGTGGTCCAAAGCCCGTCCGGCTCGCGGGCCGTCGCCCTCTCCGCGCCGCAATACGAGTCCGGCCAGGCGACCGTCGACGTGAAGGCGGCCGACGTCACGACGGTGACGCAGTCGCTGCGCACCGGCCGGGTGACCGCGTCCAAGCCCGCCGTGGAGGTCGTCGTCCAGGCGAACCAGCGGCGGACCCGGACCCTGGACCTGACCAACCCGGGCCTCGGTACGGCCTTCACGGTGACCGAGGACGCGGCCTGGCTGACGGCCACGCCGGGGACCGGGAACCTTCCGACGGGCGGAAAGGCCCCGCTCACCCTCGCGGTGGACACGACCGGACTGCCCCCGGGGACGGTCCTGACCGCGGACCTGAAGATCACCTCGGCCAGCGGCCGGACCCCGGTCCTGACCGTCCCGGTCAAGGTCGTCGTCCCGCGCTACCAGGTCGCGCTGGACGCGGGCTCCGACTCCGCGGGCACGGACGTCATGGGCGACGCCTGGTCCCCGGACCGCAAGTACACGGCGGGCTCGTACGGCTACCAGGGCAGCAGCTCCGCCCGCAGCACCAGCCGCACCATCGCCGGGACGCAGGACCAGCGGCTGCTGCGCAACGCACGTGAGGGCATGTACGAGTACCGCTTCGACAACGTGCCGAACGGGACCTACACGGTGGAGCTGGGCTTCGCCGAGCTCTCCTCCACCCGGCCCGACAAGCGCGTCTTCGACGTCCTGGCCGAGGGCCAGCAGGTCCTGCCCTCCCTGGACATCGCCCTGGAGGTGGGCAGCTACACGGCCCTGTCCCGTACGTACACGGTCAAGGTGACGGACGGGGTGCTCAACATCCGCTTCGTCACCCACAGCGGATTCGGCAAGCCCCTGCTCAACAGCCTCCGCGTGACCGACCGACCCGACCAGAGCTGACCGCACCACTCGCGGGGCGGGGCGCTCCAGGCGCCCCGCCCTCCGCCGGCCGCGTGCGGGCGGGGCCCCATGCGGCCGGCGGCGCATGCGGGTGGGCCTTCGCTTGGGAGGGAGCATTCGGGTGGGCGAGCCCCGACTCCGCACCGACGCGCCGGGGAAGCCGCACAGGCCTCGCTAGCCTGAACGACCATGACGCTCCTGAGCGACCAGGCCGACGACATCCGGGCCCTCGTGGGCTCCGCCGACCCCGGGGCGATCTGGGCCGTCGGCGGTCCCGACGGCGCCCACGCGGCCTCGCACGTCTGCGACGGCGCGGTCCTCAGCCTCGGCGACCTCGCCGCGGTACTCGCCCTCTGGCCCGCCCTCGGCACCCTCGTCGAGGAGGGCGCGCTCCGGCTGCACACACCGCTCGCCGCCTACGGGGACCAGGCCGCCGCCGGGACCCCCGCCGGCACCACCGCCCACCACCTGCTCACCCACGCCGACGGGACCGCCCCCCTCACCCGTCTCGCCGAGCACCTCGCGGGCAGCCCGCTCGCCGAACTCGCCGCGACCCGCGTCTGGCACCCCCTGGGCATGACCCGCACCCGGCTCGCCGACGGGGCCCTCCACGCGCCGCTCGCCGACCTCGTCCGCTTCCTGAGCCACCTGGCGGCGCCCGCGGACACGGACGGCCCGACGGGCATCACCCGCGCCTGGACGGCCGAGTCCCTGCGCATCCGCACCGGTGAAATGACCCCCGCCCGCGGCCTCCTGTGGCACCCGGCCCCGCAGGGCGTCTGGACCCACCCCGCCCCGCCGGTCCCCGGCCCGGCCCTGTGGGTCTGCCCGGGCCGCGACCGCTGGGCACTGATCCTGCCGACCCTCCCGCCCGGACGGCACACGGCCCTGCGCTCGGCCTTCCGGGACGCGGCCTTCGCCCTGCCCTAGGGGGCGCCGCGGCCGCACCGGTCCTGTGACCGGCGCTCGGGGCGCGGGGTGCGCGGGAGCGACGTACGGTGAAGCCGATGTCACCGCCGCTGACCACGCGAGGACCCCATGCCCGACGCCGTGACCTCCGCGCTCGACGCCACGGACGTCGACCTGCTCGACGACCTCTGCCGCGAACTCGCCGAGGCCGCCGACGCGGTCGGCGAGGCCGCCGGCTACGCCTCCGGGCTGGCCCTCGGCGCCCGCCTGCCCGCCACAGCCCTCACCCGGGGAGGTCCGCGCCGGCACGGCTGGCGCACGCTGCTGCGCACCCTCAGCGACCCGGCGGGCCTCGGCTGGGCGCCGCGCGGCCGGGGCGCGGCGGCGCGGGCCGGGAGGCTCGCGGGGGCGCTGACGGGCCGTGAGAGCCTGGCCGTCAGTGTCGCCGTCTGCGGACTCAGAGCCCGCATCCGGGCCGCGAACGCCCGTCGCCCCGAACTCCTGCGGGATCCCGGCGCCGCCGCGGTCCTCGGAGCCGTCGCGGAAGGCCGCCAGGCCGAGGCCGTCCGCCTCTTCCGGCGGCTCCTGCGCGACCGGGGCGCCGAGCACGCCTTCTCGCTGCTGACTCCGGCCTTCGCCGACATCCTCGCCTGGCACGCCCTGACCGACGTCAACCCGTTCAACGACCACGCGGGCTGGCAGGTCGCCACCGGCCGGGCCGTGCCCGCCGCGCCGCTCCTCGGACTGGGCGCCGCCTTCCGGGCGTTCTGCGACCGGGGCCCCGCTCCGCCCGCCGGTGCCGCCCCGGAAGCGGGGGCCGCGGAGGACACGGCGGACCCGCCGGGGCCCGCGCCCCGACGGCTGAGGGCGGTCCCGCCGCTGGGACCGGATCCGTACCGGCACCCGAACCGGCCCGGCAGCCTGCGCGGCCACGCCACGGCGCTCCGCTCCCACGCGGTGCGGCTGCGCACGGCGACGGCCGCACCCGCCTGGCGGGTCCCGTACGACGACGCCCTGCGTGCCGAGGTCGCCACCCTCGCGGGCCGCTGCGCCACCGCGGCGAACGGCTTCTCGCTGGCGGCGGCCCAGCTCGGCGAGGAGCGCCTGCCGGGCTGAACCGCCGAGCGCCCAGCCACCGCGCCGCGGGGGTCTCCGGGGACGGCCCGGGCCGCCGGAGCGGCCGGGTCACGGCGTGGCAGCTACAGCACCAGCGACAGCAGCAGGACGAAGCCCAGGCCGACCACCGAGATGACGGTCTCCATCACCGACCAGGTCTTCAGCGTCTGCCCGACGGTCATCCCGAAGTACTCCTTGACCAGCCAGAATCCGGCGTCGTTGACGTGGCTGAAGAACAGCGAGCCCGCCCCGATGGCCAGGACCAGCAGCGCGGTCCCGGTGGTGGACATGCCCGCTGCGAGCGGGGCCACCAGGCCGGCCGCCGAGATCGTCGCCACCGTCGCGGACCCCGTGGCGAGGCGTATGGCCACGGCGATCAGCCAGGCCAGCAGGAGGGTCGGGATGGCCCAGTTCTTCGACAGGTCCACGATCATCTGGCCCACGCCCACGTCGATCAGGGTCTGCTTGAAGCCGCCGCCCGCGCCGACGATCAGCAGGATGCCGGCGATCGGGGCCAGCGACTTCTCGACCGTGGTGGACAGCCGCTCCCTGGTGAACCCGGCCGCCCGGCCGAGGGTGAACATGCCCACCAGCACCGCCGCGAGCAGGGCGATCAGCGGGGAGCCCGCGACGTCGGTGACGCGCTGCACCGCGTTGGCCGGGTCGTTGACCACGATGTCGACCAACGCCTTGACCAGCATCAGCGCCACCGGCAGCAGCACGGTGAAAACGGTCGCCCCGAACCGCGGACGGTGCTCCGGATCCGCCGAGGGCCGTTGCGGAATTATGTGCTCCGGCGCCGGGATGTCCACCCACCGCGCCGCATACCGGGCGAACAGGGGGCCAGAAATGATCACGGTCGGTATCGCCACCAGCACACCGAGCGCGAGGGTGACGCCCAGGCTCGCGTGGAGCGCGTCGATGGCGACGAGGGGCCCGGGGTGCGGCGGGATCAGCCCGTGCATCACGGACAGGCCGGCCAGCGCCGGGATGCCGATCCGCATCAGGGAGTAGTTGCCCCGCTTGGCCACCAGTAGCACCACCGGGATCAGCAGCACGATGCCGACCTCGAAGAAGAGCGGCAGCCCGATCACCGAGGCGATCAGCACCATGGCCCACGGCATGGCCCGGCCCTTGGCCCTGGCCAGGATCGTGTCGACGATCTCGTCCGCGCCGCCCGAGTCCGCCAGCAGTTTGCCGAGGATCGCGCCGAGGGCGATGAGTACGCCCACGCCCGCGACCGTCGAGCCGAGCCCGGCGGTGAAGCTGGTGATCGTCTTGCCCAACGGCGCGCCCGCGAACGCCCCGAGGGCGAGCGAACCGACCGTGAGCGCCAGGAAGGCGTGCAGCTTGAGGCGGGTGATGAGCAGGACGATGACGGCGATGCCCGCGAGCACGGTGATGCCCAGCTGGGTGTTCCCGGCCGAGGTGATCGGCCCGGTGCCTGCCGCCGCCAGTGTCTCGACGCTGAGACCGGTCACGGTGACGTTTCCTTCGTTCGTTCTCGGGTGGTTCGTCAGTTCTGGGGCGTGGGGAGCCGGCGCAGGGAGGCCAGCGCCCGTTCGGTGATCTCTTCGGGGGAGCCGGACACGTCGACGACGAGGCCGAGTTCGTCTTCCTGGAGGGGTTCCAGGGTGGCGAACTGCGAATCCAGCAGGACGGCGGGCATGAAGTGGCCGGTGCGGGCCGCCATCCGCCGCTCGATCAGCGGGCGTTCACCGGTCAGGTGGACGAAGACCGTCCCGGGAGCGGCGGCGCGCAACCGGTCGCGATAGGAGCGCTTGAGGGCCGAGGCCGCGACCACGCCCCCGCCGAGGCCCGCCCGGTCGCGGATCCAGTCGCCGATGGCGTCGAGCCAGGGCCACCGGTCGGCGTCGTCCAGCGGGGTACCGGCCGACATCTTGGCGACGTTGGCCGCGGGATGGAACGCGTCGCCCTCCGCGTACGGAAGGGCCAGCGCCTCCGCGAGCAGCCGGCCCACGGTCGTCTTGCCCGTGCCGGCCACGCCCATCACCACAATGACGCGCTGGGAGCTCACGTCGTACCTCGCTGTCCTCGTCGACATCGGTCCGTGCGGGCACCACTGAAGCTCATTAAGTACTACTTATTCAAGGGGTGGGCGGTAAACATCGCACCTTTTGTTCGCCGGGGCGTGACCGTACGCTTACGCCATGACCACCGAAGGCAGTCCTGGACCGGGACAGGGACTCCACTCCCACGTACTGGACACCCTCGGGCTCGCGATCACGGCGGGGGAGTACCCGCCCGGCAGCGTGCTGCGCACGGACGAGATCGCCGAGCGCTTCGACGCCTCCCGCACCGTGGTGCGGGAGGTCGTCCGGGTCCTGGAGTCGATGAGCCTGGTCGAGTCCCGACGGCGGGTCGGGGTCACCGTGCGTCCCACCGAGGAGTGGAACGTCTACGACCCGCGGGTCATCCGCTGGCGGCTGGCCGGCACCGACCGCCCCCGGCAGCTGCGCTCCCTCACCGTGCTGCGTTCCGCGATCGAGCCGGTCGCGGCCGGGCTCGCGGCGGCCCGGGCCACGCCCGAGCAGTGCGCCGAGCTGACCGAAGCGGCCCTCGGCATGGTCCGCACCTCGCGCGGCCACCAGCTCGAGGGCTACCTGCGCCACGACATCGCCTTCCACCGCGTCGTGCTGAACGCCTCCGGCAACGAGATGTTCGCCCGCCTCGGCGACGTCGTCGCCGAGGTGCTGACCGGCCGCACCGAGCACGCGGTGATGTTCCACGATCCCGATCCGGCGGCCGTCACCCTGCACGTGCGGGTGGCCGAGGCGGTCCGGGAGGGCGACGCGGCGCGTGCCGAGGCCCTGACCCGGCAGATCGCCGTCGGCGCCCTCGAGGAGCTGGACGTACTGGCCCCGTAGGGCCGCCGCTTCCGGTACGGCGGGTCAGGCGTCGAGCACGGCCAGATCGAGCTCGCGCAGCCGCTCCGGTTCGGCGATCACGTCGATCTCCGTGATCAGGTTGTCCTCGATCGTGAAGCCCAGGACCAGGAACAGCCGCCCCAGCGGAGCCATCACCAGACCGGCCACGCCGCCCACCAGAGCCGGCTGCGTGCCCTGCGCCCGCTGCAGGGCCGCCATCGCGCCCCGGGCGACGGTGACCGCGCCGCTGATGAGGACCGGAGCCGGGCTGGGTACGACGGCCTTGTCGGCCCGGAGCACCACGTCGGGGTGGAGCAGCGCGACCAGCGCCTCGAAGTCCCCGCCGCGGGTGGCGGCGAGGAAGGCGTCCACCAGGTGGCGCCGGCGCGACAGATCGGCTCCGGGTTGCAGTGGAACCCCTTTGACCCGGCGGCGGGCTCGGCTCGCGAGCTGCCGGGTGGCGGCCGGGGACCGGTCGAGCATCGGGGCTATGTCCTCGAAGGGCACGGCGAACAAGTCGTGCAGGACGAACGCGAGCCGCTCGGCCGGCGTCAGCCTGTCGAGCACCACCAGCAGGGCCAGCCCGACCGAGTCCGCCAGCACGGCCTCCTGCTCGGGGTCGACCGCCTCCTCGCGGCCGGCCGACGGGTCGGCGCAGTACGTCTCCAGGGAGTCCTCGCGCCGGGTCTCGCGCGCACGCAGCATGTTGAGGCAGACGCGCGCCACGACGGTGGTCAGCCACCCGCCGAGGTTCTCGACGTCGCGGGTGTCGGCGCGGTTCAGCCGCAGCCACGCCTCCTGCACGGCGTCTTCGGCCTCGCTGAGCGAGCCGAGCATCCGGTAGGACACCGCTCTGAGATGGGAGCGGTGCTCTTCGAAACGCTCCGTCAGCCGGGAGGGGTCGTCCACGGGGCAGGTTCCTTCCTCACGGACGACCGTCAACGCGGATCAACGGAAAGCCGCTGCTGGATAATGGCGCTGAGCAGCATAGGCATATGGAGACGCCGGGCACACGTGGTGGCCCGGCAGGAGAGATGGAGCCCCGATGGACGTGCAGCACTTCGAGCGGATCACCGCTTTCATCGAGGCGCGGCTCACCCCGCTGTTCGACGCGCAGGCGGGCAGCGAGTACGGCTTCGGGATGGACGACACGTCCCGTGCGCTGCGCGCGCTGCGCAACGCCGTGCTCGAGGCCTCCGCCATCAAGGGCCTCATCGCGCAGCGGGAGTCGGCCGACGCGGCCATGCGGCGCGTCATCGACCAGTCGGTGGAGCACAACTGGGACGTGCTGCGCGGGATCGCCCGCCAGTGGGAGGACCACGCCGACTTCCGCCACGAGTTCAAGCACCACGCGTGGGAACTCGACCACCACGCCGTCACCGTGGAGAGCTGAACCCCGCGCGGGGCCAGACCCCTGCCCGCCTCGCGGCGGGCAGGGCGACGGGCGTGCCGACGGGGTCATTCCGCCTGAAGGTCGAACCCGCGTTTCGCAAGGGATGCGCGCAGGCGCGACGCTGTCGCGGCTGCCTCCCGGGGCGACGGGGACAGGACACCGTTCTCGGTCATCAGGGCGTGGAACTGCTGCTGCTCGTACGGCACTCCGGGCGGCAGTGCCGCGACGTGCCAGTGGAGGTGGGTGTTTCCCTGCCGGCTCCCCAGGGAGTAGAGGTAGGTCCGCTCGGACTCGTAGACGTCCTCGACCGCGAGGGCGATCTCCCGGACGACGAGCATGAGCCGGGTGTAGGCCGTCACGTCCAGGTCGCGGACGGCGTGCTCGACGTGCGCCTTCGGCGCCACCAGGACCTTTCCCGGGAGCGTGGGCCAGCGGTCGAGGAAGGCCACGTGGTGCTCGTCCTCGAAGACGGTCTCGTGCGGATAGTCCGGGTGCCCGGCAAGGAACGCGCAGACGAAACAAGGCCCGCTGCGCGCTCGTTCGACGTAGGACCCGAGATCCATGGCCCCGCGGTCCACGACGCGCCCTACTCCGCCGTCTTGCGCGGAGTCGTCTGCTGCACCGCCCAGCCGTTTCCGTCGGGGTCGGAGAAGTAGACGAAGGAGCCCCAGGGCAGGTCCTGGATCTCCGTCACCTCGATACCGCGGCCGCGCAGGTCCTCGTACGCCTCCTCGATGTCGGTGACGACGACCTGCATGTTGTCCAGGGACCCCGGGGTCATCCGGGTAAGCCCCGTGCCGATCGCGATCGAACAGGCCGAGCCGGGCGGGGTCAGCTGTACGAAGCGGACGTCCTCGCTGACGGTGTGGTCGTGGTCGGCGTTGAAGCCGATCTTCTCGTAGAAGGCTTTGGCCCGGTCGACATCGGTGACGGGCACGGCGACCAGCTCAAGTTTGATGTCCATACCGGCATCATGCTCCAGAGACGGTCGTCGCGCCGTCCGGCGCCACGTCGGCGGGCGTGTCCGACGTCGCGAACTGGGTGCGGTACAGCTCCTCGTACCGGCCGCCCGCCGCCAGGAGTTCGGTGTGCGTGCCGCGTTCCACGATCCGGCCGTCCTCGACCACCAGGATCAGATCCGCCGCCTGCACGGTCGACAGCCGGTGCGCGATCACCACCGCGGTCCGGCCCGCCAGGGCCTCGCCCAACGCCTCCTGCACCGCCGCCTCCGAGGTGGAGTCCAGGTGGGCGGTGGCCTCGTCGAGGATCACCACCCGCTGCCGGGCCAGCAGCAGCCGCGCGATGGTCAGCCGTTGCCGTTCCCCGCCCGACAGGCGGTAGCCGCGCTCTCCGACGACCGTGTCCAGCCCGTCGGGCAGCGAGGCGACGAGGCCGTCCAGGCGGGAGCGGCGCAGGGCCTCCCAGATCTCCTCCTCGGCGGCTTCCGGCCGGGCCAGCAGCAGGTTGGCCCGCACCGACTCGTGGAAGAGGTGCCCGTCCTGGGTGACCATGCCGAGCGTCTCGCGGATCGAGTCGGCCGTGAGGTCCCGTACGTCGACCCCGCCGAGGCGGACCGCGCCCGCGTCGGCGTCGTACAGCCGGGGCAGGAGCTGCGCGATCGTCGACTTGCCGGCGCCGGACGAGCCGACCAGGGCGATCATCCGGCCGGGTTCGGCGCGGAACGAGACCTCGTGCAGGACCGGTGTACCGCCCCGGGCATCGAGGGTGGCGACCTCCTCCAGGGAGGCGAGCGAGACCTTGTCGGGGGACGGATAGGCGAAGGAGACGCCGTCGAACTCCACGGACACCGGCCCGTCCGGCACCGAACGGGCGTCCGGCTTCTGCGTGATGAGCGGCTTCAGGTCGAGGATCTCGAAGACCCGCTCGAAGCTCACCAGCGCGCTCATCACCTCGACGCGGGCCCCGGCGAGCGCGGTCAGCGGCGCGTACAGCCGGGTCAGGAGCAGGGCGAGGGCAACGACGGAGCCGGCGTCCAGGGTCCCGCGCAGGGCGTAGTACCCGCCCAGCCCGTAGACCAGGGCGAGGGCCAGGGCCGAGACGAGGGTGAGGGCGGTGATGAAGGCGGACTGGGCCATCGCCGTACGGATCCCGATGTCCCGCACCCGCGCGGCCCGGGCCGCGAACTCCGCGGACTCGTCGGCCGGCCGCCCGAACAGCTTGACCAGCGTCGCGCCGGGCGCGGAGAACCGCTCGGTCATCTGCGTGCCCATCGCCGCGTTCAGCGTCGCGGCCTCCCGCTGCATGGCCGCCATCCGCACCCCCATCCGGCGGGCCGGCAGCACGAACACCGGCAGCAGGACGAGTGCCAGCAGGGTGATCTGCCAGGAGATGCTCAGCATCACGGCGAGGGTCAGCAGCAGGGTCACGGTGTTGGCGACCACCCCGGACAGGGTGTTGCTGAACGCCCGCTGGGCGCCGATCACATCGTTGTTGAGGCGGCTGACCAGGGCTCCGGTCCGGGTCCGGGTGAAGAAGGCGACCGGCATCCGCTGCACGTGGTCGAAGACCGCCGTCCGCAGATCGAGGATCAGCCCCTCGCCCAGGGTGGCGGAGAGCCGGCGGGTCAGCAGCCCCAGGCCCGCCTCGGCCAGCGCGATCAGCGCGATGAGCAGGGCGAGCCGGGTGACGGTTCCGCTGTCCCGGCCGCCCACGATGACGTCGACGATCCGGCTGGCGAGCACCGGGGTCGCCACCGCGAGGAGCGCCGTGACGACGCTGAGCAGCAGGAAGACGAGGAGCCCGCGGCGATGCGGGCGGGCGAAGGAGGCGACCCGGCGCAGGCTCGCCCGGGATACCGGGCGACGGTCCTGCTGGGCGTTGATCGCACTGTGCAGCGAGGTCCAGGCGGTGACTTCCATGTCCATGGCCGGAACGTTATGACCTCAACCGAAGTCGAGGTCAAGTTCACGGGCCGTCCGCTCCGACGCGGGTCAACCGCGGCTCGAGCGGGGGAATTTCACGACCCCCGGCTCTTGTCGGTGCCGGGTGTCATCATCGGTCCATGACGCAGGGATCCGAGTCCGTACGCTTGGGCCGGCACACCACCGACACCGTCCTGCACCGCTTCGAGCAGTGGGCCCGGGACGCCCCCGAGGCCCCGCCCTGGTGGCAGGCCCGGACAGCCTCACGTACGGGCAGCTCGACGCCCGCGCCGACCGGCTCGCCCGACACCTGCTCGCCGCGGGCCTGGCCCCGGGCGCCCGCGTGGCCGTCGGCACCGTCCGCCAGGCCGAGCTGGTCGCCGCCCTCGTCGCCGTGCTCAAGGCCGGCGGGGCCTACATCGTCATCGACGTCGAGAACCCGGGCACCGGGCGGCGCCAGCTCATCGGCGCCGAGCCCGACGTCCTGCTCACCCATGCCGCCCACCAGGCAGCCCTGGACGACGGGAGCGGCCTGCGGGTGATCCGGTTCGGCGAGGAGGCCACGGGGACCGGTGACCGGCCCGCCGAGGCGCCGGGAGTTCCGGGCCCGGCCGCCCCGCGGCGGTCCTGTTCACCGGGGCGGCCGAGCCGCGTGCCGTCCCCGTCGGCCACGGCCTGCTCCTCGCCGCGTACGAGGGCTGGGCGGAGGCCGTCCGGCCGGTCCCGCAGGACCGGCACCTGATCACGGCCCGCCCGGACGTCACCGCCTTCGCCGCGGGCTGGACCCGGGCCCTGTGCTCCGGCGGCGCACTCGTACTCCCCGCGCTCGCGCCCTGGAAGGGGGAGGAGGTCACGGCGGCGGCCCGGTCCGAGCGGGTCACCGTGCTCCACGCGAACCCCGCCGACGCCGTCCACCTGCTGACCCCGCAAGAGGCGCCGCGGGCACCCGCCCCGCAGGCCCGCCGGGCGCCGGGCGGCGCCGTCCCGTCGCTGCGGCTGGTCGCCTTCTTCCGGAGACCGGCTCCACCTCGACGAAATGGCCGCCCTGCACTCCGCGCTCCGGCCCGGCGTACGGGTGCTGAACGTCTACGGCACCGCCGGCACCGGCACCTGGTTCGAACTGTCCCAGCTGCCGCGCCCGCTCGACGGCCCCGAGGAGCGCTCCCTGCTCGGCACCCCCTTCCCCGGCTGCCGGGCCGAGGTGCGGGACGGGGAGATACACCTCACGCCGCCCGGCGGGGGCGACCCGGTGCCCACCGGCGACCTCGGCCTGCTCCGCGAGGACGGACTGCTGGAGTTCCGGGGCCGGATCCGCGACCGGATCACCCTGCCCGACGGCCGCTCCCTCGACCCGCACCCCGTCGAATCCGTGATCCGCGGCCACGAGGGCATCGGCGCGGTGATCGTCAACGGCGTGGACGGGGGCCGCAGCCCGCGCAGGCTCGTCGCCTACGCGACCCCGCGGCCCGGAGCGCCTTCGTGGCCCCCCGGCGGCGGGCTGCCGGACGTCGAGGAACTGCGCGCGCACCTGGCGGGGAAGCTGCCCCGGGAGCACGTCCCGCTCCGGGTGGTCCCGCTGCGCGCCCTGCCCCGCAACAGGGCCGGCCAGGAGGACCGGGCCGCCCTGCCGCTGCCGATCATGAGCGGGACCGCGGCGCAGCCCACCGGCAGCAAGTCCGCCCGGCCGGCGGTCCCTCCGACCGGTCCGTTCCCGAGCCTCTGGGCCGCCGCCTGCGGGGGCTTGGCGGTGGGCTTCGCCGGCCTGATCCTCACGAAGGCTTCGGTTCGCTCACGGCTCCGACTCGCTCACGGCCCCGGCTCGCCCGGGTCGAACAGCCCCCCGCACGCCAGGGCTCCGGCCCGGACCAGGGCCTCGGCCGCGTCCAGCGTCTTCGCGCTGTGCGCGGCCACCAGGAAGCCCAGCCACGGCACGGGTTCGAAGGCGGCCGTCGGGATCGCCGGGACGAAGACCGCGCCCAACTCGGCGCACTCCCGCGCCAGCCCCGCGCACAGCTCGTCCAGCTGGGGCTCGGGCAGCCGCGCGCCGAGCTCCACCCGGTCGGCGATCCGTACGAGGTGCCCGGCGCCCCGCAGCGCGTCGAGCCGGGCCGCCACCATGAAGGCGATGGCCGGCCCGGTCAGGCGCAGATTGGTCTCGGTCGGCGCGAGCCGCCCCTCGCCGGCGGTCACGAAGTCCACGTCGAACCAGCCCCGGTAGCCGCCCGCCGCCAGTTCCCGGCCCACCGCCGAACCGAAGGCGCCGATCGGCTTCTCCGCCCAGGCGGGCACCACCCCGGGCCCCACCGTGGCCCCCGCGTAACAGCCGTCCCGCACGTCCATCACCGCCCCGCCGACCTCGTGCACCCGGCCGTCCGCGGCCACGAACCCGTCGTACGTGAGGTCGCGCGGCCCTTCGTCCTTGGCCGGGCCCTGCACGTACTCCTCCACCAGCAGGGGCCCGCGCGGCAGCCGGCGCAGCACGGCGCGCGCCCCGCCCGCCGCCCGGACCTGCCCGGGGGTGACGACCGTGGTGCCCGAACCCCCGACACCGTGCTCCGATTTGAGCACACTGCTCGCGCCCGCCCGGGCCCGTGCGGACACCAGCCGGGCAGCCGCCCACCGGGTGGCGGGCCGCCACTGCGCGGGGAGCACGATGCCCGGGTGCCCGCCCTGCGCCAGGATCCGGCCGAAGAGTCCGTGCGCCGCGGACTTCGCCTCGTACCGCAGCTCCGCGGGCTCCCACGGCCGCCCCGCCAGCCGCCCGAACGGCCGGGTCAGCCCCCACGGGACGAGCGGCAGCCCGGCCCCCGTCAGCCGCGCGGCGAGCGCCGGCCGCTCCCGTACGGAGTCCAGCAGCCCCGGACCCCGCTCGACCAGCCCGTCGTACACCTCCACCCCGGTCCAGCCCAACTGGCGGCCGACCAGCTCGGTCCAGCCCCGCGGCACCGCCCGGGGCAGCACCAGGGCGGCCGGACAGGGACTGTAGAAGGCGGCCAGGCAGGCGTAGTGGTGCGCGGCCGCCTGCTCCCGGTCCAGAGTGGCATCGGCGAACTGCGCGTTGAACTCGGCCACGTTGCCCAGGTGGACGGCTCGCCCGCCACCGGTCCACGCCCGCGCCCAGGCGGCGAGCGGGGCGGGGGACACCTCGAACCGCACCAGCCCGTCGGGGCCGCCCGGCGCGGCCACCGCCCCCATCGCCCGGTAGAAGCCGGCCGCGTACGGATCGGAGTCGATCACCAGGCGGCGCAGCCCCAGCTCCGCCGCCCGGCGCAGCACGTCCCGGTACAGCAGCCGCCCCACGCCCCGCCCGATGGCCAACGCTCCACGAACAGCAGCCCCAGCGAGGCGAGCGCGGCGGCCCCGTCCAGGGAGGCCACCCCGAACACCGTCCCCTCGCCGTCCTCGGCCACCACGATCCGGCGGGCCGTCACGTCAGCGGGCCGGATCCGCAGTTCCCCGGCCCAGGCTGCCAGGGCTTCCGGCCGGTACCCCCAGTGCGCCTTGGAGCGCATCACCAGCCCTGTCAGGGCCTGGGCCTCGGCCGCCCGCGCGGCCCTGACCTTTGCCAATTCCTGACCTCCCCATGGTCCGCGACAGGGCCGTGCGATAGATTCGGCCAGCCCCCGGCACATCATTTCCCACCCACGCGGAGACAGGCTTCTCAATGAGCGACATCATCAACGGACTTGGCCGCACCAGCGCGTACGGCGCACTCGGCCTCGTGCTGCTGATCCTCGGCATCGTCCTCGTGGACGTGCTGACGCCCGGGAAGCTCCCCAAGCAGATCTGGGAGGAGCGCAACCGCAACGCCGCCCTCTTCCTCAGCTCCGCGCTCCTCGGCATCGGCGGCATCGTCTTCACCTCGATCTGGACGACGTACGACGACTTCGGCAAGGGCCTGCTGTCGACCGCGGCCTTCGGCCTGCTCGGCCTGATCCTGATGGCCGTGGCCTTCCTGGTGCTCGACGTGGTGACCCCCGGCAAGCTCGGCGCCATCGTCGTCGACCCGGAGCCCCACCCGGCGGTCTGGGTCTCCTCCGCCTGCAACCTGGCCGTGGCCGCGATCGTGGCGGCCTCGATCGCCTGACGCCCGCACGTCCGAGAGCGCCGCTCCCCACGGGGAGCGGCGCTCTCGTCGTAGTTGTAGGCGGTACGGCACGGCCTACGCCAGCCCCAGCGCGAACACCGCGAACCCCGCCGCCAGCAGCCCCGCCACGGTCCGGCGGATCGCCGGGGCCGTGCGTCCCTCCCGCGCCGGACCCTCGAACCGCCTCGCGTACCGGGCGATGGCGACCAGCAGCACCGCGAACACCGGCATCCACGCCAGCCGCGCCGCGATCCAGCCCAGGCTGTCCGGCGCCGTCGTCAGCCCCGCCAGCCCGCCCAGGAACGACCCGGGAACGGCCGCGGCCAGCATGGCCGTCTGGTGCCAGCACAGGATCGTCATGGCACACAGGTTGATCACGACCACCGGCGCCCACAGGGCCGGCCGGGCCAGCAGCCTCGCCAGCCGGTCGCGCAGCAGGATCGCGGCGCCCGACTGGGCCGCCGCCAGTGCCAGTACGAGCAGCGACGGCGGGTGGGAGTTGGTCCGCTCCGCACCTGGTACGCCCACCATCGACGCCGGGTAGTGGAAGACCGCGAGCAGCGCCGCGAACAGCAGCGTCCCGCCCGCCAATAGCAGCCAGCCCCCGCGCCGCCCGATCCGCCCCTCACCCCAGCCGACACCCACCTGGTAGGCGAACAGCCAGCCCGGCAGGATGTTGAGCAGCGATACCCAGGCCGGCACCGAGCCGGCGAGCGGCCCGTAGCGCAGGAAGTCCACCACGGCGACCGAGGCGAGCAGCGGAGCCGCCGCCCAGCCGCCGAGCCGGCCCGCCGCCCGCACGCAGTACGGGGTCAGCGCGGTGATCACCACGTACACCCCGACGAACCACAACGGCTGGATCACCAGCGTCGCCCCGGTCCGCAGCGTCGCCTCCGGCACCCCCGCCGCGTACAGCACCGGCGCGGCCAGCGCCCACACCGCCGTCACCCCGAGCACCGGCCGTCCCAGCCGGACGATCCGCCCCTTCAGCCACGCGCCCGCCGAGCCCGTGTGGCGCCGGAAGGACAGCGCCGAGGCGTAGCCGCCGACCAGGAAGAAGATGCCGAGCATCTGGAGCACCCAGCTCGCCGGGGCCAGCGCGCCGAAGGCCGACAGCGGACTGGCGTTGTGCAGGCCGCCGTCGGCGTCGAGGGTGAAACCGCCCAGCAGCCAGTGGCCCGTCGGGACCGCCAGCAGCGCCAGGGCGCGCAGTCCGTCGATCGCCCGGTCGCGATGGGCCGGGGTCTGCCGCTCGATCCCGTCGGCGGTCCGCTTCAGCAGGGCCCGTGTGCGCCCCGCCGTCATCGGACCTCTCCCGCCGCGATCGCGGCGAACGCCGCCAGGGACTGGGTGCCGGGTGCGAAGTAGCCGGTGTGGCCCCGCACATCGGAGGCGGGCACCCGGCGGGCGCCGAAGGCCGCGGACGTGGGGTCGCAGCCATGACCGATCCCGGCGAACTCGACGTTCGGCACGTCGGCGATCCAGTCGGAGGGTCCGCGGGCCGCCCACACCCGGGCGCCGGTGCGCAGTCCGGCCGCGCTGTCGGCGCGCATGCCGGGGGAGCCGAAGGCCACGATGTCGGTGGCGTCCGTGTGCCGGGCCGCCAGCCCGCAGACCACGGAGCCGTAGCTGTGGCAGAACAGCACCGGGTCGGGTGCGCCGACCGCGTCCAGCCCCGCCGTGAAACGGGCCAGGCGCAGTGCCCCGGCCTCGGCCAGCCGGCCGTCGGCCGCGTCCAGCCCGACCCCGACCGGGGTGGTGTAGCCGGCCCACGCGATGACCGCGGTGGATCCGCCGGCGGCCGCGCGCAGCGCCCGTGCCATCCCGGCCGGGCCGCTGGCGGGCTTTCGCCGGGCGTCGTGGTGGGAGGCGTCGTTGTCCGATCCCGGCACGATCACCGAGACGTGCGCCGCGTGCTCCAGGTCCCCGAACACCTCGGCGACCTGGCCCCGGCCGCGCGGGTCGAAGGCCATGATCTGCCGGTCCGGCGCACCGAGCGAGGCGTAGCGGGCCTCACCCGTGGCGGCGATCGCGATCCGGTTGGCCGCGTACCGCAGGGGGAGCGGAGCCCCGTCCAGGTTCCCCACCACGAGCGGGTGGGACCGTACGAGCTCCCGGTGCGCGGCCTCGTCCAGCCCGGCGAAGAACCGGGCCACCTCGTGCGGCGTCGCGGTAGCCGGATCGGGCAGCGCCCGGCCGGACACCGCGTCGGCCCGCCAGGCGGCGGTGCCGGGCGGCGGCCCGGTGACCGCCCGCTGACTGTCGCCGGAGGCCCACCCCGCGGTCCCCCCGACGACGGCGACCGCCAGCGCGGCCGTGACCATCGTCCTTCCGAAGCGGCGCATGCCCCTTCTCCTCTCCTCGTGACGAGGTGGAAGGTAGGAAGGAGGTACCGGACCGTACGTCGGACCGTGGAGCCAAGTCGGATGTCATACCCCGGTAGGGGGTGGAGGAGAAGCCCGGAGGCCCGGAGCAGCCCCGGAGACTCGCGGCGGCGACGTAGGCGCGCCGCCCGTGTTGGGCGTGACACAACGTGACGGAATCCGTACATTCGATCGCGCCCCGTCATCTTGTCGCCTACCGCTAGGAGATGCCGGTGATCGACCAGCTTTGGCTCCAGCCCCCGCTCGCCTTCGCCCGCCTGGGCCCGTCCCCGAAACCGTGCGACAACTACCGCTGGGGGAAGAGCGACCTGTCGCCGCGCGGCACCGGCAAGACCACGGTGGTGCCCCAGCCCACCCTCGACCTGGCCGCCGACGGCACGCTAACCGAGCGGATGCCACAGAAGGTCCGGTTCAAGGACGACGACGGCTGGCGCCCCGTCTGCCCGTACTTCGAGGTGCACGGCAGCTGGACCTTCGACGGGGAGCGCAGGACCGGGCCGCTGACCGAGGAGGTACTGGCCGGGTTGGGGCTGGGGCCGGCCGACGTGACGTGGCAGGTGGCGGTGGCCAACCTCAAGGCCCACCACCTCACCGAGAACGACGACGACCGGATCGAGGCGCGGGCCGAGGTGCGGGGAGACGACCACCGGCAGCACCGCCTCGCCGCCACCTCGCCCGCGAACGCCGCCCAGCCGCTCGTCCCGGCGGGCCGCACCCTGCCGCTCGGCTCCGTGCAGGTACCGGTGCCCAACACCGCACTGCCCGAGCTGCGGCTGCGGTTCACACCCGGGACGGGCGCGGTCTACGGGCCGACCGACCTGCCAGCCAATGGCAGGTATCGGGTGCCGCAGGAACGGCGGATCCTGAACCCGGACGCGGAATGGTGCCGATTCCGACTTCCCAGCGACGACGTCCGGACCGCTCCGCGGGGACTCTTCGCGGGCGCGGAGGGTCAGCAGTCCGTGGGCCTGGTCGACGACGTCTGCGACGGACTCGTCTCGGTCAGCCTGCCCGGCGGGCTCACGGCGACCGCCCGGATTGTCGCCTGCCCGCCCGTCTTCGCCCCGGATCGCAGGCCCTTCGTATCGGTCGCCGACGGGCTGGCCGACCGGGTCCAGCGCGGTGACGTGCGAAAGCCCGAGTACCTCGCGGACAAGGAGCAGACCACCCTGGAGATCCGGGACCTGTTCGAGCGGATCCTGGAGACGGCGGGGAACATCAACCTAGACGTGCAGAACGCGGCCTTCCGGTCGCCGCTGCCCGTCCCGGCGAACCTGGACGGGATCCTCCTCGGCCTCACCGAGCAGGCCGGACGCCGGCACCGCCGGTTCGTGGCGCTGGAGATGGCGGAGGACCTCTTCCGCGAGCAGCCCGGTCTGATCCAGGCGTTCATCCGCGAGCCCGTCGCCGATCCGAGCGGCGCCGGGGGGTACAACCGGCGGATGCCGCCCGCCATGCGGGGCGCCGACGGTAATGCCCTGCACCTGACCCGCCGCCAGTACGACCTGCTGGTGCGGTGGGCCGCGGCCCTGCGCGAAGGCACGGAGGCGGGCACGTGACGGTGCTGCTGCAGATCGGCCGACGCCCGCCCGGGCCGGCCGGGCCGCCCGGCGCGTGCGGCGGGTCTGGTGCAACCCTCCCGGGGCCCGCCGCCGAGGTGAAGGTCTTCCGCAGCGAGCGCGGGGCGCACCTGTTCGTCGCCGACGGCAGCCGGGTGTACGACTTGCCCGAGGCGACGGCGGCCCGGCTGGAGCAGTGGACGGCGGCCCCCGAAGGCACGCTGGCGCAGCTCGCCGAAGAACTGGCCCTGCCTCTGTGGGAGGAGCGCCGCATCGACGGCACGCCCGCTGACCCGCCGCCCCTCTCCTCGATCTCCCTCAACGTGATGCAGGCCTGCAACCTCAGCTGCGGCCACTGCTACGCCGACGAGGGCAAGTTCGGCGGCGCCGCCCGTACGATGCCCAGAGCAACGGCCTTCGCCGCGGTGGACCGGCTGCTGGCCGAGGCGGCGCCGGGTGCGGACGTGGTCGTCGGGTTCATGGGCGGGGAGCCGCTGCTGGCCCGGGACCTGGTGCACGAGGTGGTCCGGTACGCCGAGCGGGCGGGGGCGTCCGCCGGGAATCCGGTGCGCTTCGCCCTCACCACCAACCTGACGACCGTCCGCCCCGAGGACGCCCGGCTGTTCGCCGAGCACCCCTTCACTGTGACCGTCAGCCTCGACGGCGACCGGGCCGGTCACGACGCGCTGCGCCGGGCGCCGGGCGGAGCGAGCGCCTACGACCGGCTGCGGGCCGGGCTGGACGTACTTGCCCGGCACGGCCGCCCCCGTCAGCTGAGCGCGAGGGTCAGCGTCACCCCGTACACCGCACGGCTGCTCGACGTCCTGGAACACGGCATCGGGCTGGGTTTCGACGAAGTGGGCTTCGCCGCCGTGGTGAGCGCACCCGATCCCGCGTACGAGATCACCGCCGAGGCCTTCGGCGGCTTCCTGGAGCGGATGGTGGAGTGCGGCGAGACCGCGCTGCGCGAGCTGTCGGAGGGGCGCCACTACCCCTTCGGGAACTTCCAGACCGCCCTGCGCCAGCTCCACCGGGGCACCCACCGCCCGTATCCCTGCGGGGCGGGCGCCGGATACCTCAGCGCCTCGGCCGAGGGCGGCCTCTACGCCTGCCACCGGCTGGTGGACGATCCGGCGTTCGCCATGGGCTCGGTGGCCGCGGGCAGCGACACCGCCGCCCGCCGCGAGCACCTGGTCACCCGTCACGTGGACCGTGCGGAGCCGTGCCGGTCCTGCTGGGCCCGTTACCTGTGCGGCGGCGGCTGCCACCACGAGGTGAGCCGCCGCGGACGCCCCGGTTGCGACTACATCCGCGGCTGGCTGGCCTTCTGCCTGCGGGCCTACGCCGAACTCTCCGCGAGCACGCCCGAATTCTTCGAAACCTCTCCCGCGGTTCCCGTCGCCAGCAGCGCCGGCACCGTCTGAAGGAGCCGTCATGCCCGATCTGCCGACCCCCGACGGGAAGATCTTCCCGCGCAACCTCACCGCCCGCGCCGACCACATCGTGCGCGGCAACCCGTCGGGCACCCGCCCGGAGAGCGGCGTCGACAACTGCTTTCCCGGCCTGGAGTTCGACCAGCGCAACATGGACAAGCAGTTCTTCCCCGGGCTCACGGTCGACTTCCACCGGGAGGAGGGCTCCCGGGTCATCGCCGTCACCGGCGGGGTCGCCGCCGCGCAGGGACTCACCGACGCGGACCTGAACGTGCCCGGACAGCACCTCTACCTCAGGGCGCTCTGCGGGCGCACGACCGTGGACCAGCCGGAGACGGCCGCTCCCCCGATCAACTGCCGGGGGAAGGACGGCCTGGACGTCTGGCGGCACGCCCACGACCTGCTGCCCGGCCGCATCGCCCTCGTGATCGGACCGGGCCGCGGGTCCACCTCCCCGGGGCTCGCCTCCGTCGGCGACCTCAACCAGCTCCGGATGGCCGGCACCAGCTTCGTCGAGCGCGGGCCGGGCGGCCGGGTGAGCCTGGCCGTGCTGATCGCCGACCGCGCCCGCTTCCTCGACACGAACGGAGTGATCGACCCCGAGACGTACGAGCCGGGCGACCTCACCCGCAGCATGTGCGCACCCTGGCAGTACGACTTCCGCGATTGCATGTGCTACTACTGGGCCGCCTCCAAGCCGGACGTCTCCGGAAGCCCGGACGGCTCCATCCCCCAGATGAACTTCCTGCGCGCCGACCGCACGCCGGCCCCCGACCGGCCCGACGACGTGGACGACGCGCGCAGGATCCTGGAGATGGACTACCCGGACGTCATCGCCGACTGGAACGTGCTCCCCGTGGTCCTCAACGACCGCGAGAGCGACGGCATCGGCAACCCCGAACCCGCGGCGGTCCCGCCGCTGACCCGCCAGAAGGTGATCGCCGAGCTGAAGCGGCTGGCCACGGTGGAGCACGCGCTGTGCGTGGAGTACCTCTTCGCCCACTACTCCCTGGACGCCCCACGGCAGCTGCCCCCGGGCACCCAGCCCGGCACGCTGACCGCACGGGTCCACCGAGCCGCCGACGAGGTGTTCCAGGTCGCGGTCGACGAGATGCGGCACCTGCGCTGGGTCAACGAGGCGCTCGGCACGCTCGGGGAGGGCCCCGTCATCGGGCGCGCCGCCGAGATCGAGCGCGACGGCGTGCACCCCTTCGCCCTCCGTCCGCTCACGCCCGAGCAGTTGCAGTGGTTCATCGACGTCGAGGCGCCCAGCCAGTCGGTGGGCACCGGCGTGGACGGGATGTACGTGCAGCTGCACCAGACCCTGGTGAACCAGCCGCAGCTGTTCCCCGAAGCCGACCGGCTCGCCCACCTGATCAAGCTGGTCATCGACGAGGGCGGGGACCACTTCCGGCGGTTCACGGCGGTCAAGGCTCACTTGGCTCCATTCGCCCCGACCCAGTACCTGCGCCCCCTGGGGCCGGGCGACGGCGGTCCGCTCCACACGCAGCTCCTCGAACTCGCCGATCAGTACTACGCGATCCTGCTCGGCCTGCTGCGCAGCACCTTCGCCCTCGGTGACAAGGCCGGTGGCGTGCTGATGGCTCAGTCCCGCACCATGATGGAATTCCTGCACCACACCAACCACCTGCTCGCCGCCCGCGGAGTGGCCCCCCGCTTCACGCTGCCCGCCGGGCTCGGAGCGGTGGCCGACCCGCTCGCCGACGGCCGGCCCACCCGGGAAGCGGCGCTGGCCGCGATCCGCGCCCACGAGGCCATCCGCCCCCTCGGCGACGCGGCGGCGCGGGCACTGGTCAACGCCCAACAGCCGGGTACCGAGGCCCTGCTCGCGCTGCTCGACACATGAGCCTGGTCGCCGTCGCGGGATCCGGACTGGCCGAACTCACCTGCGCCCGGCTGCTCGCCGGGCGCGGGCACCGGTTCAGCCTCGCGCCGCAGCCCCCCGCCCCGGCAGGCTCCCGGCCGCTGCTCCTCAACGGGCCGACCCTGGACCTGCTGGACTCCTTGTGGGGAGCCGGACTGCTGGACGGCACCTGGGAGCTGGCGTACCGCCACGTCACCTGGGGCGGCCGGCCCGCGGAGCGGTTTCCGCAAGCGGCGCGGGTCGTGGACGGTACGGTGCTGGCCGGGCGGATGCGCGAACGGCTCGGCCCCGGCCACCCGGGCGGCGAGGAACCGCTGTGGACGGTGACCGCGGAGGCTCCGGACGCCGGTCACCGGCGGTGGGGCCGACGGAAGCTGCTTGCCGGTACCGCGCCGCTGCGGCCCGGCGCGGACGAGCGTACGGCGCGGCTGGCCACCACCGCTCTGGGCTGGGTGCACCTGACCCCGCTCGGCGCGGGCCGGTGCCTGGCCCAGGCCATGGTGCCCGGCCCGGCCGCGGACCCGGCCGCCTTGCTGGCCCGCCTCCTCGACCGGACCGGGCTGCGCCCGCTCCTGCACCTCCCACCGCGCACCGCGGTGGCAGTGCCGGCCGCCCCGCGGCTGCACCCGGCCCCCGCCCGGCCGCCCGCCGACGGAACGGGCGGTCTGCTGACCGTGGGCGCCGGAGCACTGCGCTGCGACCCGCTCAGCGGCACCGGCACCGCTCAGGCGCTGCGGACCGGGATCCTCGCCGCCGCCGTGATCGACGCGGCCGCCACCGGCACCCCGGCGGCGGCGCTGTGCACGCACTACGCCGCCCGGCTGCACGCCGCCTTCCGGGAGCACCTGCGCAGTTGCGCCCGGCTGTACACCCCGGCCTTCCCGGATCCGGCCTGGCAGGACGAACTCGCCGCCGTGCCGGGCCGCCGGCACCCGCTCGGCACGCCGCCCCCGCGCCCCGCCTGACCTGCGCCGGTGCGCTCTCCGCGCTCAGGCGGAGTCGCCCGGCCGCACCACTCCCGCCTCGTACGCGAAGATCACCGCCTGCGCCCGGTCCCGCAGGTCGAGCTTGGCCAGCACCCGCCCGATGTGCGTCTTGACCGTCTGCTCCGCCAGCACCAGATGGCCCGCGATCTCCTGGTTCGACAGCCCGCGCGCGATGAGTTCCAGTACCTCGGTCTCCCGCGGAGTGAGGCCGTTCAGCCGCAGCGCCGGATCCTTGCGCGGCGCCGGACGCTGCTGTACGAAATCGGCGATCAGCCGCCGCGTCACCGAGGGCGCCAGCAGCGCCTCGCCCGACGCGACGACCCGTACGGCGGCGATCAGGTCAGCCGGGGGCGCGTCCTTCAGCAGGAACCCGGAAGCGCCCGCGCGCAGCGCCTCGTACACGTAGTCGTCGATGTCGAAGGTGGTCAGCATCAGCACCTTCGGCCGGTGCACCACCCCGGGCGGGGGGTCGAGGAGCTCCCGGGCCGCCGTGAGCCCGTCCATCTCCGGCATCCGCACGTCCATCAACACCACGTCGGGGTGCGTGGAGCGGGAGACGTGCACCCCCTGACGGCCGTCGGGCGCCTCGCCCACCACATCGATGTCGGCCTGCGCCGACAGCAGCGCGGCGAACCCCGCCCGCACCATGGCCTGGTCGTCGACGATGATCACTCGGATGGTCAACTGGGGTCCTCGTCAGGGGTGTTCAGGGGCAGGCGGGCGGCGACCCGGAAGCCGCCGTCGGGCAGCGGACCGGTGTCAAGCGTCCCGCCGGTCAACCGTACGCGCTCCCGCATCCCCACCAGACCGTGCCCCGTACCCGAACTCTCCAGCGCCACCACAGCGTCCCGGGCCGGACCGTTGACCACGAGCACCAGCACCTCGCCCTCGTCGACGCCCACCGACACCCGGGCCGCTGCCCCGGGCGCGTGCCGGACCACGTTGGCGAGCGCCTCCTGCACGATCCGGTACGCCGACAGGTCCACGGCAGGCGGGGCCGCCTCGGACGCGCCCGCGGCCAGCGACAACTCCACCGGCTGCCCGGCCCGTACGGTCGCCTCCACCAGCTGCTGGATCCGGTCGATCCCCGGCTGCGGGGCCTTCTCGCCCTCGGCCCGCTCCGTACCGTCCCCGCGCAGCACGGTCAGCAGCCGCCGCATCTCCCCCAGCGACTCCCGGGCGGCGGCCGCGATCGCCGCGAACTCCTCCCGCACCGGCTCCGGCATGCCCGGCAGCCGGTACGGCGCGGAATCGGCCTGCACGGTGATCACCGACATGTGGTGGGCCACCACGTCGTGCAACTCCCGGGCGATCCGCGCCCGTTCCTCGAGCAGCGTCCGCCGGGCCCGCTCCGCGTCGCTGATGCTCTCCTGCTCGGCGATCCGCTGCTGCGCGTCGCCCAGCCCGCGCAGCGCGCCCGTCAGCGCCAGCATGACCCCGCCGAGCACGAACAGCAGCGCGGCGGTGTTCATCGAGCCCGCCGGCTGGAAGAACCCCAGCACCGCCCCGACCGCGCCGGTCGCCAGCCACACCCCGACCAGGGTCCGGATGGACTCGCGCAGCCCCAGGCACGCCATCAGCAGCAGGTACCCGACGATCACCATCGGCGTCCACGGCCAGGGGTGCGCGGCCACCCGTTCGGCGTGGATCAGCAGCACCGCGCCGATCGTGTCGGCGAGCAGGATCACGGCCCAGGCGTGCAGGGGCCGGGTCACGGCGAGCAGCAGCGGCACGGTCTGCGCCACGCCCAGCGCGCCCGACCAGCCGCCGCTCAGCCCGTAGTCATTGGCCAGTACGGCGATGGTCACCGGCAGCAGGGTCACCACGAAGACGCCGACCACGGCGAACGGCAGCATCCGCTGCCAGGTTTTGGGGGCCTGCGCGAACAGCGGCTGCGCCGCCCGGGCGGGCGAGCGCAGCACCACGGCCAGCTGTGCCAGCGCCCCGGGCACCCGCGAGCCGGGGGAGGGCGGGACGGTACGGACACGTTCGCGGGTCCGGCCGCGCAGCCGGAAGCGGGCTTTGTCGCTCATGATCAGGCCAGCCTATGCGCAACGGGACCGGGGGATAGGCTGCTCGCCGGACGATCACGGGGGAGCGGTGCGCATGGGTGGGGCAGCCGCGCTGGAGAAGCTGGTGCCGGTGCTGCTGGCCTTCGGCGGCGGGGTGCTGCTCGCCCGCCGCAAGTCCGTCCCGGCCGAGGCCTCCAAGGCCTTCTCCGACTACGCCTTCCTGTTCGCCGTGCCCTGCTACCTCTTCGGCAACATCTACGCCGGTGACCTGGGGGCCCTGTTCGACTGGCAGGCGATCGGCGGCTACGCCGCGGCTGCCGCCCTCGCGGTGGCGGCGGTCGCGGTGGCGGCCGTGGCCCACGGGATCCGGGAACCCCGCGCCGTGGCCCTGCGCGTCATGGCGGGGGTCCAGGTGAACACCGCGTACTTCGCCGTCCCCGTCTTCATCACGGTGTTCGGGACGGCGGCCCCGATCTTCCCGGTCCTGCTGTTCCAGGTCTGCGTCCTGTCGCTGGCCGTGATCGCCGTGATGGAGCTCGGCCGGGCGGGTCCCGGCGCGGGCGGCCCCGGACGGCGCCTGGCCCGGGCCGTCGGGGCCTCGCTCGCCACACCCCTGGTCCTCGCCTGCAACGCGGCCATCGTGCTCAACCTGCTGTCCGTGCACGTCCCGGCCGTGGTCCTGGACGGAGCCGCCTTCGTCGGCGACAGCGCCTCCCCGGTGGCCCTGTTCGCCCTCGGCCTGCACCTCGGCGGCCTCGGCCTGGACCTACGGGGCACCACCCGGGAGGAACTGGCCCTCATCGCCTTCAAGTGCCTCGCCTTCCCCTTGCTGACCTGGGCGGTGTGCGGGGCACTGGTCGGCGTGCGGGGCGAGTGGCTCGCGTACCTCGTCCTGCTCGCCGCGATGCCCACCCCGCAGAACCTGTTCGTCTTCGCCCAGCGCTACGACGTGGGCGTCCGACTCTCCGCGTCCCTGGTGATCAAGTCCTCCCTCGCCTCCCTCCTGCTGCTGCCCTTGTGGTTGCAGACCGTGGTCTGACCGGGCCGGCGGCGGGGTTCGGTCGTGGTGGGCGGGCTCCGGGGCATCCGCTCGTGCCCCCGGAGGGAACCGGCTCGTTCATTCGGTATGGAACTGCCGACCATCGCGGCGCCGGGCGTCGGGGAACGGGCCGACGCCGTGGCCGAGGCCGCCTGCCACCTCTACGACACCGTCGCGCCCTGGCGGACCGGCGTGCCCGGAGGGTGGAGCCGGACCGCCGCCGAGGACGCCGCCGAGGCCATCGAGACCACCGCGCACGCCCTCGCGCACATCGACCCGGGGGCCGAAGTGGTGCTCGCACCGGTCCACGCCGCCCTCGCCGACCTGCGCCGCAGGCTCGGCCTCGCGCCCGCCGACCCGCTGACCGCCGCCGGGCTCCCGGCGATCCCGCGTACCGTTGGCAACCCCCGCCGGACGCGGTGGGTCCGGGTGCTCACCCCGCCTTCGCCGCGGCAACCGCCTTCGCGTACAACTTCCTGATGTCCGCGCCGAAGTAGGAGCTGTACGAGGTGTCGGCGGTGTCCCCGCCGGTCTTCCAGCCGCCGATCACCCCGACCACGTCACCGGTCCTGGTGCGGGCGTCGTAGCGGACCAGGAACGGGCCGCCGCTGGTCCCGCCCGGATAGCCGGTGCAGTCGATCCGCAGGAACGAACCCGGGATCCGCGCGTCCTTGCTGGTGAACTTCGTCGTCCGGTTGACGCACAGGCGCGGGCGGGCCGCCGAGGCCGGGTAGCCGATCAGCGTGACCTGCGGATGTGCGTAACCGGCGCCGGTGACCAGGCGGTTGCCGCCGACCACGTTCTGCACCGGGACCCCGTCGGCGTTCGGTCCCACCTGTGCGAACGCCACGTCGAGCCCGGCCGCGCGGTCGGCGCCCTGGGACCGGTAGCGCGGGTCGATCCAGATCCGGGAGCGCCCGGCGGCGTCCCGCAGGACGGGGAACATCCCGTACGGCTGGGGGTTCGCGCGCGTGTACCTCGGTACGAACGCCACCCGCTGGGTGTCCGCGCCGAGCAGGCAGTGCGCCGCGCTGAGCACCAGGTCGCGCCCCGGGGAGGCGACCACGCTCGCGGTGCAGAAGTGCGCCCCGGCGCCCTTGACCACGAACATCCGGCCGACGACCGGGAGGCCGTCGAAGTTCTGGCCGACACCGGGCCCCGCGGCGGCGGGCAGCGCGGCAGCCGGCCTCCGGACGGGAGCGGGTGTGGGTGTGGGTGACGGGGGCGGAGCCAGTGTGGGCGTTGACGGGGGCGGGGGATCGGCTGCCGGGGCCGGCGGGGTTGCCGGGGTCGGCGGGTCCGACGGCGTCCCGGCCGGCACCGCGGCCGGCGGTGCGGGCTCCGTCGGCGGCAGCGGGGCGGCCGTTGCCATCCGCTCGGCGGTCCAGAAGGCCTGCGCCTCCCGGGCGGACCACCGGCCCACGGCCGCCTGCGCGGCGCCGCCCGCCTCGGCGCCGCCCGCCTCGGCGCCGGGCAGCGGCCCGGCCGTGAGCAGCAGGGCGGCGACCGCCGCGGCCATCGTCAACGTACGTCGCATGCAGTCTCCTAGAGCGCCTGGGGGAAGCGGAACAACCGGTCGGGGTCGTAGGCGCGGCGGACGTCCTCCAGCCGGGAGAGGTTCGGCCCGTAGTAGGCCTCGCGCCAGCCGTCGAGCCGTGGATCGGTGTAGTTCTGGTACGCCCGGCCGCTCGCCCAGGGGCGCAGGTCCTGCCAGAGGCCGTCGAGCCAGGACTGGTGCCGGGCCACCTCCGGGGCCGTCGCGGACTGCGGCCAGTAGGCGAGGTACTGGGCGAGGAAGGCGCTGTCGCGGTGGACGAAGGCGGTGTCGGACGCCTCGATCCGGTTCAGGGCGCCCCCGCAGACCCCGTCGAACTGCACCACCCCGAGGCCGCCGGGGGGAACCGCGGACCGGTACCGCCGGACGGCTGCCAGCACCGCGCCGACCGCCGCGTCCGGCAGCCCGGCGCCCGTCCAGAAGTCGGAGCGCGCCGCGTACGAGTCCCGGCCCAGCAGGCCCCCGGGGTCCCGGCCGGGCAGGGTGCCCGGCAGCCGGCACTGTTCGGCGCTCCGCTCCAGGCAGCCCGACAGGGTCCGTACCGTGTCCCCGTAGCTCCGTACGACGCTCCAACTGTCCCGCACCGGGCGGCCGATCAGGTCCGACAGGCGGGTCAGCTGCCGGTCCAGCTCGGGGCGCCCGTCGAGGCACACCACCCGTACCGCCGGGGGCGGGGCGGCGGATCCCGCCTCGACCGTGAACTCGACCTGGGTCCAGAACGGGTCCGGGAGTCCGGCCAGCCAGCGCTGCCAGCCGTGCAGGACGGCCGCCGAGTCGCCGTCGGGCCAGTGGAGTTCGGCGAAGGCGCAGTCTGCCGCCGGGTGGGTGCGGAACCGGAATTCGGTGACCACCCCGAAGTTGCCGCCCCCGCCGCCCCGCAGGGCCCAGAACAGATCCGGGTCCCGGTCCGCGGACACCTCGCGGACGCCCCCGTCGGGGGTGACCACCCGGGCGGCGGTGAGCCGGTCGCAGGTGGCGCCGTACGCCCGCGAGGCCAGGCCCAGGCCGCCGCCGAGGGTGAGTCCGGCGATGCCGACGGAGGGGCACAGCCCGGTCGGGACGGCGAGCCCGCGCCCGGCGAGGGCGGCGTTCACGTCCCCGAGCCTGGCCCCCGCGCCGATCCGTACGCCGTCCCCCTCGGCCTCGACCGCGGCCATGGCCCCGACGTCGACGACCAGACCGCCGGCGCGGGTCGACCATCCCGCATAGCCGTGCCCGCCGCCCCGGGCGACCACCGGCACGGCCGTGCGGCGGGCGAAGTCCAGGCAGACGGCCACATCGCCCGCGTGGGCGGGATAGGCCACCGCCCCCGGGGCCACGGAGTCGTACCGGGGCTGGAACAGCTGTCGGGCCTCCGGGTACTCGCGGTTGCCCGGGAGCACGAGCCGCCCGTCCATCCCGCGTGCGAGCGCGGCGTGGTCAGGGCCCCGGCCGGCCGGCCCCACGGAAGCGAGGACGGCCGCGGCCGCACTGCCCAGGACCTGGCGCCGACGGAGGCTCATGCCCCTTTCCTGCCACCGCCCGCACCGATCGGCGTGAAGGCGGGCCCCCACACACCGGGCTGACCCCCGAACGGCCCACGGCCGGCCGGCCCGCGCCGGCCGGCCGTGGGCGGGTGCGGGTCGGTTGGCGCCCGCCAGCCGGCGCCCGTCAGTCGGTGCCGAACTCCATCGCGGCGCGGTCGAGCATCTGCTCGTCGTCGCCCTCGGCCCGGCCGCGGGAGGCGATGACCTCGGCGCCGCCCTCCGGCATCGCACCGATCAGCCCCGTCGAGGCGGCCTGGGCGGCGCCGATGAGGGTCTCGTGCGTGTTGCCGACGATGCCGAGAGCGGCGTACTGCTCCAGCTTGGCGCGGGAGTCGGCGATGTCGAGGTTGCGCATGGTGAGCTGGCCGATCCGGTCCACCGGGCCGAACGCCGAGTCCTCGGTGCGCTCCATGGAGAGCTTGTCCGGGTGGTAGCTGAACGCCGGGCCGGTGGTGTCGAGGAGCGAGTAGTCCTCACCTCGGCGCAGCCGCAGGGTCACCTCGCCGGTGACGGCCGCGCCGACCCAGCGCTGGAGCGACTCGCGGATCATGAGCGCCTGCGGGTCGAGCCAGCGGCCCTCGTACATGAGGCGACCGAGGCGGCGGCCCTCGTTGTGGTACTGGGCGAGGGTGTCCTCGTTGTGGATCGCGTTGACGAGGCGCTCGTAGGCGGCGTGCAGCAGGGCCATGCCCGGGGCCTCGTAGATGCCGCGGCTCTTGGCCTCGATGATCCGGTTCTCGATCTGGTCCGACATGCCCAGGCCGTGGCGGCCGCCGATGGCGTTGGCCTCCATGACCAGCTCGACCGGGGAGGCGAACTCCTTGCCGTTGATCGTCACCGGACGGCCCTGGTCGAAGCCGATGGTCACGTCCTCGGCCGCGATCTCGACCGAGGGGTCCCAGAACCGCACGCCCATGATCGGGTCGACGGTCTCGACGCCGGTGTCGAGGTGCTCCAGGGTCTTGGCCTCGTGGGTGGCGCCCCAGATGTTGGCGTCGGTGGAGTACGCCTTCTCGGTGCTGTCGCGGTAGGGGAGGTCGTGGGCGAGCAGCCACTCCGACATCTCCTTGCGGCCGCCGAGCTCGGTGACGAAGTCGGCGTCGAGCCACGGCTTGTAGATGCGCAGGTGCGGGTTGGCGAGCAGGCCGTAGCGGTAGAACCGCTCGATGTCGTTGCCCTTGAAGGTGGAGCCGTCGCCCCAGATCTGCACGTCGTCCTCGAGCATCGCCCGGACCAGCAGGGTGCCGGTGACGGCGCGGCCGAGCGGCGTCGTGTTGAAGTACGAGCGCCCGCCGGACCGGATGTGGAACGCGCCGCAGGTGAGCGCCGCCAGGCCCTCCTCGACCAGCGCTGCACGGCAGTCGACCAGGCGCGCGATCTCGGCGCCGTACGCCGTCGCACGGCCGGGCACCGACGCGATGTCGGGCTCGTCGTACTGGCCGATGTCGGCGGTGTAGGTGCACGGGACGGCACCCTTGTCGCGCATCCACGCGACCGCGACGGAGGTGTCGAGTCCGCCGGAGAAGGCGATGCCGACGCGCTCGCCGGTGGGCAGGGAGGTGAGAACCTTAGACATAGGAAGAGTATGCGGCATCATGCATGATCATGCAACGTCGCCCCTCCGACAGCTCACGACTCACCCCCCGGCCAGCGGATTGGGCAGCTCCGCCCACTGGTCGCCCGGCACGCCGGGGCTCAGCCGCATCAGCGTGAGCGCCTTGGTGGGCAGCCCCCCGGTCCGCAGGGCCTCGGTGTCGGCGGTGGCCGGCAGCCCCGCCGCGGCGGAGGCGAAGGCCTCGGCGAAGGCGCCGGCCGAGCCCGCCGTGGCGCCCAGTGCCCCCGTCAGCACGGAGCCGAAGAGCTTGCGCCGCAGGGCGGCCACGTCGTCGGTGATCAGCCGCCCGGACAGGGGCGGTACCGGCAGCCCGTGCCGGACCAGCCGGGCCGGGCTGATCCGGATGTCGGCGAGGTCGCGGTATACCAGCCGCACCGGGGCGCCGGCGGCGGACAGCACGACCAGGAGGTTCTGGCCGTGGGCCTCCAGGGCCACGCCGAGCTCCAGTACGCGCAGGGACACCGACAGCGCGAGACGGGCGAACTCGGCCAGCCAGGCCGCCGAGCGCGCCGGGGGGAACCAGGCCAGCGCGGCCACCGGCAGCACCCGCTCACCCGCGGCCGTGTCCGCGTACACCTCCGGCGGCTCGCGCAGCACGGCCGCGAGGTCCGGGCTGTGCGCGGTGACCGCGCCCAGGGTGCGGGTGACGTGCAGCCGCCCGTCGAGCCGCTCCGACAGGGCCTGGGCGAAGGCGGACACGGCCGCCGCCGTCTCGATCGAGTAGCCGGAGATGTCCCGTACGGAGGAAGTCAGCCGGGTGCTGAGCGCCGTCTTGACGTGCGCCCCGCCCGCCACCGGGGCGAGCGTCCGCAGTGCCATCAGCGGATGCGCCGCGAACCCGTCCCGCACGCGCTCGTGCGCCAGCACGTGTTCGGCCTGCCATGGATGCACCGGGACCAGGATCCGCCCCCCGTCCCGCAGTTCCGCCGGCCAGCCGCCGGTGACCAGGCACTCCTCGGCCCGTACGGCGACCAGCCCGAGCTCCACCACCGGCCGGTGCTCGGGCGCGTACGCCAACTGCTCGGCCACCGAGAAGCCGGGCCGGGAACGACAGTTCGGGTGGTACGGATGACCGTCGACCACTCGCTGTTCCCACTCCCGGGTGGTCCGCGGGGCGGGATCGTCCGTGTCCGAGTCCGTGTCCGTGGTCGCGCCCGGCTGTCCGGCCCGGGAGAGCGCAAGCGAGGCAGTGCTGCCGTCCAGCTCGGCGGCGAATCCCTCCCCGTGCGGTACGCCCAGGGCCGCCATCAGCCGGGCGGCCTGCCGGTGGGGCTTGCCGTCGAGCAGCAGCTCCCGCACGCACGGAGCGGTGGCGTAGGCGTCCGGCGGCGGGCCCTCCAGACGGCCGCCCCCGGCCAGCAGCAGCGTCAGCCCGTCGGCGCTCCGCTCCCGGCCCGCCACCCACGGCAGCGGCTCGAAGGCCAGGGCCCGCCACAGCCGGGTCAGTACGGCGGCCCGTGCCCCGCCGAGCGCGCCGGTGTACGCCGGTTCGAGCGCGGGGCGCACCGAGACCAGCTCTGCTGCGACCGCCTCTTCGGCGGGGGAAGCGGGAAGGTACATGCTGGGAGCTCCGTACATCGGGATATCGCGTTTCAGGATGATCAGGTCATCATCGCGGATACTGATGATCACGGCCGGTGCGCGCTTCCGCTGCCCCCCGGCGCACCGGACAGGACCGAATGGAACCAGTGGACTTCAACGCCGCCGCCGACGCCTACGCGGCCACGCCACTCCTGAACTGTCTGCTCCGGGAGGCCGCCGAGCCGGCCGCGGGCCAGGGCGCGGGGGTCCACCGGCTCCGCGGCAGCGGCCGGCTGCTCCGGGTGCGGGGCGTCCGCAGGCCCGAGCACCCCGAACTGCGCACGGCGGACGGCTGGCATCCGCTCAGCCACAGCGAACTGGTCAAACTCACCTCCGACGAACTGGGCCGGTACACCGGCGTCCCGAACGACGAACTGCCGGTCGAGATCAACGACAGCCGGGACACGATCGCCGTGCTGCTGGCCGCCCGCTCCACCGCCGAGCCGCCGGCCGACCCCTACCTGCTCTCCGAGCAGTCCCTGGTCATGGGCCATCCGCACCACCCGGCGCCCAAGGCCCGGGGCGGGGCCCCGGCCGCGAGCTGGCTGCCGTACGCGCCGGAGGCCCACGCCCGCTTCCCGCTGGCCTTCCTGGGGCTGCGCGAGGACCAGGCCGCCGAGGAGGGCGGACCGGCCGCCGCCACGGCGATCGACTCCCTCGCCGACACCCTCGGCGGACCGCGCCCGCCCGCCGGATACCGGCTGCTGCCCGCCCACCCCTGGCAGCTGGACCTGGTCGGCTCCCGGACGCCGGTGCGCGAGGCCTTCGCCGACGGGCGGCTGCTGCGGCTCGGCGAGAGCCGCCTGCCCGCCTGGCCCACCGCCTCGATCCGGACCCTGTACGTACCGGGGCCCGCGGCCGACCTCTTCGTGAAGTTCAGCCTCGACGTCCGGATCACCAACGACGTGCGCCGGCTGTGGCGCCACGACCTGATGAAGCTGCGACGCACCGACGCGGCGGTCGAAGCGGGCTTCGCCGCGCTGCGCCGGTCCGGGTCGGGCGCGGCCTGGCTCGCCGACCGCGGCTACCGCACCGCGGGCTTCGCCTTCGAGGAGCTCGCCGTCCTCGTCCGTGACGGCTTCGGCGCCCACGGCGGGCGCGCGCACGCGCACGCCGCGCCCGGGGCCACTCCGCTGCTGGCCGCGGCCCTCGCCGAGGGCTACGCCGGGAGTCCCCTCGAGCTCACCGCCGACCCGGTCGCGTGGTGGCGGGCGTACCTGCGCCAGGTCGTGCCCCCGGTACTGGAGTTGTTCGCCCGCCACGGCATCGTCCTGGAGGCGCACCTCCAGAACACCGTGATCGCCGTCGACGCGGCGGGCATGCCGGTCCAGGCCCTGTTCCGCGACGCGGAGGGGGTCAAGCTGCTGTCCGACCTCGAGCGCGGGGCGGCCTGGCAGCGGCTGGTCTACTGCCTGGTCGTCAACCACCTGGCGGAGATCGCCGGTGCGCTCGGCGAACGGCATCCGGACATCTCCGCACTCGTGTGGCCGGCCGCCCGGGAGGAGTTCCTGCGCTACGACGCCGAGCGCGGGCTCCCCGAGATCGCGGACCTGCTCACCGCCCCCGCCCTGCCGGCCAAGACCAACCTGCTGCTGCGCTGGACCCGCGCGGACGGCGCGGACGCCCGCTACCTGCCGCTTCCGAACCCGCTCCGGGGGTAGGGAACCGGCCAACGTGTGCCCGTTCCGTGAACTCCCCTCACCCAAAGGTATAGACCAATGCTAGGTTGGTCGGGCAGACCGCGCAGTCCTTGACCACCCGTCAGAGGAGAAGCCATGCCCTCCCCTTCGCGGGGCGGCGGCCCGGCCGCCACGCCCAAGTACCAGCGGATCGCCGCAGCGCTGCGGGACGAACTCGAACGCGCCGCGCAGGCCCCCGGCGGCAGACTGCCCTCGGAGCGCAGCCTGGCCGCGCGCTACCAGGTGAACCGGCAGACGATCCGGGCCGCGCTCCAGCACCTGCGCGAGGACGGCCTCGTCGTCACCGGCCGTCGCGGCACGCGCGCCGTCGCGGCCGCCGTGCCCGCACCTGCCGTGCCCGCATCTGCCGTGCCCGCACCTGCCGTGCCCGCATCTGCCGTGCCCGCATCTGCCGTGCCCGCACCTGCCGTGCCCGCATTGCCCGCGCCGGGGCCCGCAGTGGGATCCGCGCCCGTGCCCGCGCCCGTATCCGTCCGTACGCAGAGCTGGCTCACGCTGGTCACCGTGCCGCCCTCGCTCGCCGCGCTGCTCGGCATGAGCGGCGGCGAGCGGACCCTCGTGCACCACCGCCGCGAACGCGGCCCGGCGGGCGAGACCCTGCGGCACGCCGTCACCTACCTCAGCCGGGACGCCGTGGCGCGGAGCCCCGAGCTCGCCCGCTACCGCGACCGGCCAACGGGGGTCCGGGACGAGGACCTGACCCCCCTGCACCGCTGGCTCGACCGGGTAGAGGCTCAGGGCCGGGTCGCCGAGACGCTGACCATGACCCGCGTCACCCATCCGCCGGCCGCCGCCCAGGCCTGCGGCCTGACCGTGCGCCGCACCCTGCACGACGCCTCGGGCCGGCTGCTGGCCGTCACCGACCTGGCCTTCCCCACCTGGGACCGGCTGACCTTCCACCGCGACCTCCTCGATCGCCGTGATCACCCTGTCCGTCCCGTCACCGGCTTCCGCGTGACGTAGGGGAGTCGTGCGCCGGGGCGATGCCGAGGAGCTCGGTGGCCTCCGCGCCGGTCATGTCCGGAGTCGGGGGCGGGGCGTCCGGGTCGGCGGCGGCGCCCGTCAGCAGGGCGAGCAGGCCGGCCACCTGGACGCCCGCCTCGGCCGGGTGGCGGAACACCGCGCCGGGGGAGATTTCGTACCGGTTGCGCCGTCCGTCGCGGACGCGCCGCAGATACCCGTCCGTTTCCAGGTCGGTGACGATCGTCTGTACGGTGCGCTCGGTCAGTCCGCAGACGGCGGCGACGTCCCTGAGCCGCACGGCCGGGTCCCGGGCGATGGTCACCAGAACGCGGGCGTGATTCGTCAGGAATGTCCAATTATGTCGCTGAGACATGCTCCCCATGTCGTCATGATGCGTCGAGTGATTCACGTGACGCAAGACGTGAAACGCATTTCCGGTAATTCTTGACGGGAGACGAGAAGAGGGCCACCATCTACGGCAGTCAAGGTCCCGCGCCGCAAGCCGACCAGCCCAAGGAGCGAACCCATGCCGGTCCCTGCCCCGTACTTCCATACCGGCGCCGTCTCTGGCGGCGCCCCCGCCCCCGCCGCACACGCCACCGCCGCTCCGGCCGCCGTCCCCAGCCCGCGCCGCAGCGCCGAGTCGGCGGCCCTCAGCGCCGGGGTGCCGCGGATCGACGACCCCCGGGAGATGGCCCCCGCGGACGCGAGGGAGCTCTCGAAGGTCTTCTTCCGGCGGCTGCGCTCGCTGTCCGAGGGGACCGCGGAGTACCAGTACGTCCGCAACACGCTCATCGAGATGAATGCCTCACTCGTCCAGTACGCCGTCCGCCGCTTCCGTACCCGCGGTGAGGGCTGTGACATGGAAGACATCGTCCAGGTGGGCACCATCGGCCTGATCAAGGCCATCGACCGGTTCGACCCGGCCCGCGAGAACGAGTTCTCCACGCTCGCCATGCCGTACATCACCGGCGAGATCAAGCGGCACTTCCGCGACACCTCCTGGGCCGTCCGCGTCCCGCGCCGGCTCCAGGAGCTGCGCATCGACATCGCGAAGGCGAAGGAGTCACTGACGAGCGAGCTCGACCGGTCGCCCACCGCAGCGGATCTCGCCGACCGCCTCGGCCTCTCGGAGGAAGAGGTGATCGAGGGGCTCTTCGCCGCCAACGCCCACACCAGCGGCTCCCTGGACGCCCCGCAGGCGGCGTACGAGTACGGCGGCGGTCAGGCCGAGGGGCACACGCTCGCCGAGGTCATCGGCGAGGACGAGCCGGCCATGGAACTGGTCGAGGACATCCAGACCCTGGCACCGCTGCTGGAGCGGCTCAGTGAGCGCGAGCGCCGGATGCTGCGGATGCGTTTCGGGCAGGAGCTGACCCAGGCCCAGATCGGCGCCGAGCTCGGCATCTCGCAGATGCAGGTCTCGCGGTTGCTGAACCGGATCCTGGGGCACCTGCGCGAATCCATGCTCGAGGACGAACCGGAGGTCCCGGGCCGGGCCGCACCCGTGAGGTAGATCACCTTTGCGTTTGCGCAGGTGAAGGCCGGGAACGGGCGAGGCTGGAGTGGAACCACCCACGCCGGCGCAGCCCGCCGGAGTGCGTGGCGCACGCGGGTGGATCCCGTCCCGCTCCGCGGCCCGCCGGCCGGAAAACCGGCGCGCGCCGTACCCGGTACGACCCGCGAGGTGTATGTGTCCACGCTCCAGGCCGAGCACGTCTACAAGGTGTTCGCAAGACGCCCCGGCAACGAAGCGGCGGGGGTCCGCGCGCTCCGCGACGGCGCCGACCGCGAGGAGCTGCGCGCCGACGGCACGACGGCCGCGGTCATCGACGCCTCCTTCAGCGTCGAGCCCGGCCAGATCTTCGTCGTCATGGGTCTGTCGGGATCCGGCAAGTCCACGCTGCTGCGCATGCTCAACGGACTGCTGGAGCCGACCGCGGGACGCATCCTCTTCGACGGGGAGGACCTCACCGCGCTCGGCGCGCGCGAGATGCGCCGGGTGCGCTCCACCAAGATCAGCATGGTCTTCCAGCACTTCGCGCTGTTCCCGCACCGCGATGTCCTCGAGAACGCCGCGTACGGCCTGGAGGTCCAGGGTGTTCCCCGGGCCGAGCGCGAACGCCGGGCCGCCGAGGCCCTGGCGCTGTGCGGGCTCGGCGGCTGGGAGAAGTCCTGGCCCGACGAGCTCTCCGGCGGCATGCAGCAGCGCGTGGGCTTGGCCCGCGCCCTGGCCACCGACGCCGACCTGCTGCTGATGGACGAGTCCTTCAGCGCCCTCGACCCGCTGATCCGCCGCGACATGCAGGACCAGCTCCTCGAACTGCAGCGGCGGCTGAAGAAGACCATCGTCTTCATCACCCACGACCTCAACGAGGCCATGCGCCTGGGCGACGGCATCGCCGTCATGCGCGACGGGCGCATCGTCCAGCAGGGCACCGCCGAGGACATCCTCACCCGCCCCGCCGACGACTACGTCGCCTCCTTCATCCAGGACGTCGACCGTTCGCGCGTCCTCACGGCCGACGCCGTCATGGAAGAGGCCCCCGCCGGCGCGGACGCCTGCGCCTGCCCCACGGTCCCCGCCGACACCCCGCTCGCCGACCTGTGCGCCGTCAGCGCCCGCGTCCCGCACCCGGTCGCGGTGACCGACGCGGACGGTGCGGTCATCGGCTCCGTCCCGCAGGACCGCCTCATCGCCTTCATCGGCGACGAACCGCGGCCCCCGATGGCCTGCGTGGAGGTGGCCGCCTGATGCCCCGCCTGCACCTCGGCGCCTGGGTCGACAGCGGTGTCGACTTCCTCCAGAGCCATCTGTCCTGGCTGTTCGACGCCATCAGCGCGGTCGTCACCGGCCTCTACGACGGCATCGACGCCGTCCTGTCCGCCCCCGCCCCCCTGCTGTTCGCGGGCATCCTCGCCGTCGGCGCCTGGTGGCTGCGCGGACTCCTCGCGGGCCTGCTGGCCTTCGCGGGCTTCGCCCTCGTCGACTCCGTCGGCCTGTGGTCCGAGGCCATGTCCACGCTGTCCCTGGTCCTGGTCGCCACCCTCGTCACGCTGGTCTTCGCCGTCCCGCTCGGCATCTGGGCCTCGCGCTCGGACCGGGTCAGCGCCGTCCTGCGGCCCGTCCTGGACTTCATGCAGACCATGCCGGCCATGGTCTACCTGATCCCCGGCATCATCTTCTTCGGGGTGGGCGTGGTGCCCGGCATCATCGCGACCATCATCTTCTCGCTGCCGCCGGGCGTACGGATGACCGAGCTCGGCATCCGCCAGGTGGACCCGGAACTGGTCGAGGCGGCGGACGCCTTCGGCACCGCGCCGCGCGACACCCTCGTCCGCGTCCAGCTGCCGCTCGCCCTGCCGACCATCATGGCCGGGGTCAACCAGGTCATCATGCTGGGCCTGTCCATGGTCGTCATCGCGGGCATGGTTGGCGGCGGCGGCCTCGGCGGCGCCGTCTACCGGGCCATCGGCAACGTCGACATCGGCCTCGGGTTCGAGGCTGGCATCTCGATCGTCATCCTCGCCATGTACCTCGACCGGATGACCGGGGCACTCGGCCGCCAGGTCTCCCCGCTCGGACGTCGCGCCCTCGCCAAGGCGCGGTCCGCCGCCACCGGCGCGGCCAAGGTGTGGAACCACCGCCCCCAGCCCGCCTACGCCATCGCCGGGGCCGTCGTGCTCGCCCTCGTCGCCGGAGGCCTGGGCACCTTCGGCGGCTCGGCCGCCAAGGACGGACCTGCCGGCGCCGCGGACATCGGCAAGGGCCGCACGCTCTCCGTCGGCTACATCCCCTGGGACGAGGGCATCGCCTCCACCTTCCTGTGGAAGGAGCTCCTGGAACGGCGCGGCTTCAAGGTCGACGCCCGCCAGCTCGAGGCCGGCGCGCTCTACACCGGCCTGGCCGGCGGCCAGCTGGACTTCCAGACCGACTCCTGGCTGCCCGTCACCCACGCCCAGTACTGGGAGAAGTACGGGAACAAGCTGGAGGACCTCGGCTCCTGGTACGGCCCCACTTCGCTGGAGCTGTCCGTGCCCTCGTACGTGAAGGACGTGCGCTCGCTCGCCGACCTGAAGGGCAAGTCCGGCCAGTTCAAGGGCCGCATCATCGGCATCGAGCCGAGTGCGGGCGTGATGTCGATCCTGAAGGACAAGGTCCTCAAGGAGTACGGCCTCGAGGGCGAGTACCAGGTCGTCGACGGCTCCACGCCCGGCATGCTCGCCGAGCTCAAGCGGGCCTACGACAAGAAGGAGCCCGTCGTCACCGTGCTGTGGTCCCCGCACTGGGCGTACTCCTCGTACGAGCTGACCAAGCTGGAGGACCCGAAGGGGGTCTGGGGCAAGGGCGACGGCATCCACACCCTGGCCCGCAAGGGCTTCGCCGCCGACGAGCCCGAGGTGGCGCGCTGGCTGAGCTCCTTCAAGCTCACCGAGCAGCAGCTGACCAGCCTGGAGGCGAAGATCCAGGACACCGGCAAGGGCAAGGAGCAGCAGGCGGTCCGCGCCTGGCTGGCCGAGAACCCCGAGGTCGACCAGCCGGCCTGACCGGCCGGTCCGACCGCCCGCGCCCCGGGGACCACACCGTGTGGACCCCGGGGCGCGGTGTCGCTACCGGCCCGCCGACGGGGGTGAGCGGGTGGCGAGCGGGCCGGCGGCGCGTGCGGTTGGTCACCAAGTGCCCCCAAGAGGACCGGAATCCTCCTGGTGACCACACCTCTGACCAGCCAAAACACTGGACGATTCGCCCGTGCGGACCAGGGCCTCTCCATGGCACAGTGCGATCAGCCCAGCCGCACGACCAGGGAGCCTCCATGCGCGAACCGCACGCCACGCCGCTCGCGGCCGCACCCGAGGGCACGCAGGACCCCGGTCCGCTGCCCCGCTGCCCGGTGTGCGACGGCGCGCCGGAGCGCATCTCCTGGCGCCAGCGGCCGGGCCGTTCGGTGGTGCTGGTGTTCGACCCCTGCGGTCACCAGTGGACCTCCCCGGCCCCGCCGGTGCTGGCGGTCACCCTCTGAGAGACGCGGGCGACCGCCAGGCCGCCCCCACCCCCCGCCCCCCGTCCGCCTGCCCACACGCCTCCATCCGTCCGTTTGCCAGATCCATGCGCAAAGATGCGTGGTAGGTGGAGATTTCGAGCATCATCCTTCAGTGGGGCCCTGCCGAGCGCTATCTTGCCAGGTGCATGCCAAAGAGGTGTGTCCGCGATCCGGACCGCACGAGGAGCTGCCCCATGAGACTGCCAGGCATCCGCAGGACCAGGACAAGGGCCAGGACACGGGCCAGGACCAGGGCCGGTACGAGGGCCGGGACATGGGCCGGGATCACGCCCACCACCTCACCCCGGCTGCGGCGCACCCGGGCCGCCCTGCTCGCCGCCGCCCTCGCCGTCGCGGGTCTGGCCGCCGCCGGACCGGTGGCCTCGCCCGCCGCCGCGGCCCCCGCCGGGGCCACGGCCACGGCCACGGCCGGCAACGTCACCGGCTTCGGCCAGACCGGCAACACCTTCACCGTCACGGCCTCCAGCGGTGCCAAAGCCCGCGTGGTCATCGCCCGGGCCGACATCTTCCGGCTGTGGCTGTCACCCGACGGGGCCTTCACCCACGACCCGGCCGGCGCCGACCTCGCGCCCACCACCGACTTCGGCCCCGTCACCACGAGCTGGACCGACGCGGGAGGGTACTACCGGATCACCACCGGAGCCCTGTCCATCCGGGTCAACAAGTCCCCCCTCCGGTTCTCCGTCTACCGGGCGGACAACTCCACCCTCGTCTGGCAGGAGACCCAGCCCACCAGCTGGACCGGCAGTCAGACCACCCAGTACCTGGCCCGGGGCGCGGACGAGCAGTTCTACGGCACCGGCCTGCGCCTGGGCGAATGGGCCCTGCGGGGCAAGACCGTCCCCGTCGCGGTCGACAACAAGTGGCGCGAGAACGACAACGCCAGCCCCGCCCCCTTCTACATGTCGACCAACGGCTACGGCGTCATGCGCAACACCTGGGCCCCGGGCTCCTACGCCTTCAACGCGCCGACCGCCCTCACCCACAACGAGAGCCGCTTCGACGCCTGGTACTTCACCGGCACCTCCCTCAAGTCCGTGCTGGACGGGTACACCGACGTCAGCGGCAAACCGTTCATGGCGCCCATGTGGGGCTTCGAACTGGGCAACGCCGACTGCTTCAACGCCTCCAACCCCGACTACCAGGGCGACCACGACCGCCTGCGCCACCAGACCACCCCGGACGTCGTCGGGTACGCGGCCGACGCCCGCGCCGCCGACATGCCCTCGGGCTGGTTCCTGCCGAACGACGGCTACGGCTGCGGCTACACCGCGCCCCTCAAGTCCACGGTGGACGCGCTGCGGGCCAAGGGCTTCCAGACCGGACTGTGGACCTCCACCGGGCTCGGCTCCATCGCCGACGAGGTCGGTACCGCCGGCACCCGCGGTGTGAAGACGGACGTGGCCTGGATCGGCAGCGGCTACAAGTACGCCTTCGACGGGGTGCGGCAGGCCGTCGAAGGGATCGAGAAGAACTCCGACGCCCGGCGCTACGTCTGGACCGTCGACGGCTGGGCCGGCACCCAGCGCAACGCCGTCGTCTGGACCGGCGACACCCACGGCACGTGGGACGACATGCGCTGGCACGTCCCCGCCATCACCGGCGCGGGCCTGTCCGCCCTGAACTACGCCTCCGGCGACGTCGACGGCATCTTCGGCGGCAGCCCCAAGACGTACACCCGCGACCTCCAGTGGAAGGCCTTCACCCCCGCCTTCATGACCATGTCCGGCTGGGGCGCGACCGGTCCCTCGGCCGGCTACCAGGACAAGCAGCCCTGGCGCTTCGCGGAGCCGTACCTCTCCATCAACCGCAAGTACCTCCAGCTCAAGATGCGGCTGATGCCGTACCTCTACACGATGAGCAGGACCGCGCACGAGACCGGCGTGCCCAGCACCCGCGCGATGGTCCTCGAACACCCCGACGACCCGGTGGCCCGCGGGAACCTCACCAGCGGCCAGTTCATGGCCGGTGACTCCTTCCTCGTCGCGCCCGTCGTCTCCGACACCTCCGTCCGCGACGGGATCTACCTGCCCGCCGGCACCTGGACCGACTACTGGACGGGCCGCACCCATGCGGGCCCGGGTTGGCTGGGCGGCTACCAGGCCCCGCTCGACACCCTGCCGCTCTTCGTCAAGGGCGGCGCCATCGTGCCGATGTGGCCGCAGATGAACCACACGGGCGAGAAGCCCGTCTCCACCCTCACCTACGACATCCACCCGCGCGGCAACTCCTCCTTCAGCCTCTACGAGGACGACGGCCGCACCCGCGCCTACCAGTCCGGCGCCTACGCCCGCCAGCAGGTCGACGTCACCGCCCCCGCCTCGGGCTCGGGCACGGTCACCGTCTCCGTCGGGGCCCCCACCGGCAGCTACACCGGCAAACCGGCCTCCCGCGGGTACGAGTTCACCCTCCACGTGGCCTCCGCCCCCACCGCCCTCACGGCGGACGGAGCCGCCCTGCCCCGCCTGACCTCCAAGGCCGCCTACGACGCGGCCGCCTCGGGCTGGTTCTTCGACCCGGCGGACCGCTCCGGAGTCCTGTGGATCAAGACGGGTACGAAGTCGGGCGCGTTCAGCGTCTCGGCCGCGGGCACCACCGTCCCGGCGGCCGGAGCCCTGCCCTCCTCCAGCCCCATCGCGCAGTCGGGCTGGTCCCTGGTCTCGGCCGACAGCCAGGAGACCGCCGCCGAGAACGGCGCGGCCGCCCACGCCTTCGACGGCAACCCGGCCACGCTGTGGCATACCGCCTGGTCCTCCGGGAAGCCGGCCGCGCTCCCGCACGAGATCCAGCTCGACCTCGGCGCCCGCTATGCGGTGGACGGCCTCGGCTACCTGCCCCGCCAGGACGGCGGGGTCAACGGCCGCGTCGGCGACTACGAGGTCTACGTCTCCGACACCACCGCAGACTGGGGCTCACCCGTGGCGAGCGGCTCCTTCGCCGACACCGCGGCCGCCAAGAGCGCCGCCCTGTCCGTGAAGAGCGGTCGCTACGTGAAGCTGAAAGCCCTCACCGAGGCCGGTGGACGCGGCCCGTGGACCAGCGCCGCCGAGATCACCCTCACCGGACGCCCGGCCCCGCTGCCGTCCGACGCCACCCTCGTCAACGCGGCCTCCGCCAGTTGCGTGGACCTGCCGCACAGCGCCACCACCCCCGGTACCGAACCCACCCTCTACAGCTGCCACGGAGGACCGAACCAACGCTGGACCCTGCGGAGCGACGGCCGCCTCACCGGCCTCGCCGACGTCTGCCTGGACGGCTCGGACGCCGCCCGGGTGACGATCCGTACCTGCGACGCAAGCGCCGGCCAGACCTGGCAGGCAGGCCCCCAGAGCACCCTGCGCACCTCCGGCCAATGCCTCACCCCGGCCGGATCCGGCACCGCCAACGGCACCCGCCTCACCCGCGCCGCCTGCACCGACAGCCCCGCCCAACGCTGGACCTTCACCCCCTGACCCCCACCCGTCAGCCGCCGAGCACGGCCTGGCACTCCCGCCAGGCCGGCTCGCTCAGCAGTTCCCGGAACCCGCCGAAGAGCGAGAGGAGTTCGGCGCCCCACCTCGCCCGGAACACGGGATCGGTCCGCGCGAGGTCGAGCTCGTTGGCCGCCGACAGCTCGGCGAAGTCCCGGCGCAGCTCCACGGCGGGGGAGTGGACACGACCGGTGAACCGGTCCCGGAAGGCCGCCGTCCCGTCGCCGAGCGTCGGATAGGACGCCGCCCGGTCGCAGGAGGCGTAGAGGTAGGCGATCCCCTCGGCCTCGGCGCCTATCACCGCGGCCAGCTCGGGCCGCCGCGCGAGCGGCAGCAGGGCGGTGGCGAACCCGTCCGTCCCGTAGAACGCGTGGCACAGCCCCGCCTGGCGGAGCTCGGGCCGCGCTCCCCAGGAGGCCAGCAGCTGCCGTACCCGCACCAGGTGGACGAGCAGTGTTCCGCCGGGATGCGGGACGCGATCGGCGCCGAGTTCCCCCAGCCATGCGACGACGTGGTCCGGCACGGGCGCGTCCTTTCGCGAAGTCGGGAAGGTGGTGGGTCGGCACCCGTCTCCCGTCCGCGCCTAGGGTCCGGACCCCGTGGCGAAGACGCGGGACGGGTTGCCGCCCGGGCCCTGCACCGATCCTGATCCTGCCCGACACCCAAGTCAATCCTCTGATTTGCTCTCCTGATCCAAGCGATAGCTTGGACCTCATGACCCTCGACGACCTCCGTGTGTTCGTGGCCGTCTGCCGCGCCGGCAGCCTCAGCGCCGTGGCTCGCGACCTCGGCTGTACCCAGTCCGCCGTGAGCCAGCACGTCCGGCGCCTGGAGAAGCGGACCGGCGCGAGCCTGCTGGAGCGCCATGCGCGCGGGGTGGTGCCCACCGAGGCCGGCCGCATCCTGCAGGCGGCGGCCGCCGACGGCATCGCGAGCCTCGACGGCGCCCTGCGCCGCCTGGACGACCTCGTACGGGGAGGCGGCGGCTCGGTACGCGTCACCACCGGCGCCACCACCGTCCGGCACTTCATGTCCGAGGCCGTCGTCACCTTCCGCCGCCGGCATCCCGGGGTGAGCCTGGAGTTCCAGACCGAGAACTCCAGCCGCAGCTGCTTCGACGCGCTCGCCGCCGACGACCTCGACCTCGCCTGGATCACCATCGGCGCCCCGGTCCGCGGCATCGAACAGCGTCCCGTGATGGAACTCCCCTGGGTGCTCGCGGTCGGCGCCGACGACCCCCTCGCCGCCCGCCCGGCCATCGAGCTCGCCGACCTCTCCGCAATCCGCCACGTCCGGCTGCCGGAGAACTCCGCCTCCCGCGCCCGCCTCGACGCCGCCTTCGCCGAAGCCGGGATCCGGGTCCGCTCGGACACCAGCGTGGCGGACTGGGACACCGCCCTGCTCCTCGCCGAACTGGGCCTGGGCCACGCCGTCGTACCGGCGCTGCCCGGCTGGCGGGTCCCGGGCACCGACGGCCCGCTGCGCCTGGTCCCGATCCCCGCCCTGGCGCCCCTCGCCGTCGGCTGGGCGGTCCGCCGCTGGTCCGCCCTCGCCCCGCCGGCCCGGGCCTTCGCCGCGGAGGTGGCCCGCAGCTGCACGGCCCGCGCCGCCGCCCGCTGACCCCGGGCGGGCCCAGGGCCGAGTGGCTCCCGCGGGCCGCGCTTTCGGGTGACACCACCGCTCGGCGCCGGGCTCCCCACCGCCGCGGTGCCCGAGCATCTCAGGCGGCCGGTCATGACGTTCGCGTCGATTCCGGCCATGACCAGCCGAGGCGCTCCGGCGCCGCGGATCCGGGCCGCCGCGGGGAGATCACGTGCACGTCCTGCTCGTCGCGAGCGCGTTCAACAGCCTCACCCAGCGGGTCCACGCCGAGCTGCGCGACCACGGCCACAGCGTGGCGGTCGAACTCGCGCTGCCCCACGCGCCCCTGGCCGCCGCCGTCCACCGGCACCGGCCCGACCTCGTCATCGCGCCGATGCTGCGGACCGCCCTCCCCGAGGAGGTCTGGGCCGCGTACACCTGCCTGATCGTCCACCCCGGACCCGTCGGCGACCGAGGCCCCTCCGCGCTCGACTGGGCCCTGCACGAGCAGGTCACCCGGTGGGGCGTCACGGTCCTGCAGGCCGAGGCCGAGATGGACGCCGGAGCCGTCTGGGCCCACGTCGCGTGCCCCGTACCGCCCGTGGGCAAGAGCGACCTCTACCGCGGCGAGATCGCCGACGCCGCCCTCGAGGCCGTACTCCTCGCCGTCGGCCGCTTCGCCTCGGGCACGTACACACCCCAGCCGCAGACCACCGGACACCCGCGCCCCGCGATGCGCCAGGAACAGCGGCGGATCGACTGGCGGACGGACTCCACCGCACGCGTCCTGGGCGCCCTGCGCGCCGCCGACTCGCAGCCCGGTGTACGGGACGAACTGCTCGGCGACGAGTGGTTCCTGCACGGAGGCCACGCCGAGGACCGTCTGCGCGGGCGTCCCGGGGAGCTGCTCGCCACCCGGGCGGGAGCCATCTGCCGGGCCACCGCCGACGGCGCCGTCTGGATCCCCGAACTCCGCGCCCGCCGCGCCCCCGGAGGGCCCGCCGCCCCGAAACTGCCCGCGACCGTGGCCCTCGCCGACCGGCTGCCCGCGCTGCGCGAACACCCCGCCCCGCTGCACACCGACGCCCGCCGGCGCACCTGGTCCGACATCTGCTACCGGGAGGAGGGACAGACCGGCTTCCTGTCCTTCGCCTTCCCCGGCGGCGCGATGAGCACCGCCCACTGCCGGCGCCTGCGAGACGCCTACCGGATCGCCTGCTCGCGCCCCACCACCGTGCTGGTCCTCGGCGGCGGCCGCGACTTCTTCTCCAACGGCATCCACCTGGGCGTCATCGAGGCGGCGACCGACCCGGCCGAGGAGTCCTGGGCCAACATCAACGCCATGGACGACCTGGTCGAGGCCGTGCTCACGACCACCGACCGCCTGGTCGTCGCCGCTCTCGGCGGCAACGCCGCCGCCGGCGGGGCCATGCTCGCCCTCGCCGCCGACGAGGTCTGGTGCCGCTCGGGCGTGGTCCTCAACCCGCACTACCGCCTCATGGGACTGCACGGCTCCGAATTCTGGACGTACACCCTGCCGCGCCGCGTGGGCACCGGCGTCGCCGAGCGCCTCACCTGCGAAGCCCTGCCGCTGAGCGCGGAGGCCGCGCACAGGCTGGGGCTGGCCGACCGTACGGTGCCCTGCGCACCCCAGGCCTTCGCCGAGGAGACGGCGCGCCTCGCGACGCGGCTGGCCGGCCTGCCCTCCACCGCCTCCCGGATCGCCGCCAAGAAGGCGCGGCGCGACCGCGACGAGGCGGAGCGGCCCCTGGCCGCCTACCGGGAGGCCGAGCTGGCCTTGATGAGGCAGACCTTCTTCGACCCGGACGCCCCGTACCACGCCCTGCGGCGCGCCTTCGTACGCAAGGAGCCCGCGACGGCCACGCCGCCCCACCTGGCACGCGCCGTGGCCGGGAGGCACACCGAGCCGCTGCCGTCCCGGCAGCGCCCGGTCACTGGACTGGCCGCACAAGACGCGGCACGCAGGGCGTCCGGCTGTTAGCAAGAAAGGCGAGGCTTCAACGCCGCCTCGCCCCGCACTCCGCCCCGAGCACCTCCCCGAGGAGGCATCCCCATGGATCCAGCGACGTCGGCCCCGGTCGAAGACCCCCCGATCCACATCCTCTGGATCAACGCGGGGCTGAGCTGCGACGGCGACTCCGTATCGCTGACCGCCGCCATGCAGCCCAGCATCGAGGAGATCGTGATGGGCGTCCTGCCGGGGCTGCCCAAGATCGCGGTGCACTGGCCGCTGATCGACTTCGAATGCGGGCCCGTCGGGGGCGCGGACACCTTCATCGAGTGGTTCTTCAAGGGCGAGCGGGGCGAGATCGACCCGTTCGTACTCGTCGTCGAGGGCTCCATCCCCAACGAGAAGATCAAGCCCGAGGGCTACTGGTGCGGCTTCGGCGACGACCCCGAGACCGGCCAGCCCATCACCACCAGCGAGTGGATCGACCGGCTGGCCCCCAAGGCCCTCGCCGTCGTCGCCATCGGCACCTGCGCCACGTACGGCGGCATCCACGCCATGGAGGGCAACCCCACCGGCGCCATGGGCGTGCCCGACTACCTGGGCTGGGACTGGACCTCGAAGGCCGGCATCCCGATCGTGTGCGTGCCGGGCTGCCCGATCCAGCCGGACAACTTCTCGGAGACCCTGACCTACCTGCTCTACCAGGCGGCCGGATCGGCCCCGATGATCCCGCTCGACGACAAGCTGCGCCCGACCTGGCTGTTCGGCGCCACCGTCCACGAGGGCTGTGACCGGGCCGGCTACTACGAGCAGGGCCAGTTCGCCCACACCTACGACTCGCCCAAGTGCCTGGTCAAACTCGGCTGCTGGGGCCCCGTCGTCAAGTGCAACGTCCCCAAGCGCGGCTGGATGAACGGCATCGGCGGCTGCCCCAACGTCGGCGGCATCTGCATCGCCTGCACGATGCCCGGCTTCCCCGACAAGTTCATGCCGTTCATGGACGAACCCCCCGGCGCCAAGGTGTCCAGCAAGGCCAGCGGCGCGTACGGGGCGGTCGTCCGCAAGCTCCGGGCGATCACGGCGCACACCGTGGACCAGGAGCCCAAGTGGCGCCGCACCGGCCAGAAGCTGACCACGGGCTACCGCCCGCCCTGGTGACCGCCCCGCACGTCCCCACTCCGATCACGAACTCGCCCAGCTCAGCAGCAGGAAGGGTCACGGCAGACGATGACACCGAAGACGAAGGCGGCCGGTGACGGCAGCGGCCTGGTGGAGATGGCCTGGGATCCGATCACGCGGATCGTCGGCAGCCTCGGCATCCACACGAAGATCGACTTCAAGCAGAAGCGGGTCGCGGAGTGCTACAGCACCTCGTCGGTCTTCCGCGGATACAGCGTCTTCATGCGCGGCAAGGACCCCCGCGACGCGCACTTCATCACCAGCCGCATCTGCGGGATCTGCGGCGACAACCACGCCACGTGCTCCGTCTACGCGCAGAACATGGCCTACGGGGTGAAGCCGCCCCACCTCGCCGAGTGGATCATCAACCTGGGCGAGTCGGCGGAGTACATGTTCGACCACAACATCTTCCAGGAGAACCTGGTAGGGGTCGACTACTGCGAGAAGATGGTCCGTGAGACCAACCCGGGTGTCCTCGAGCTCGCCGAGCGCACCGAGGCCCCGCACGCCGGCGAGCACGGCTTCAAGACCATCGCCGACATCATGCGCTCCCTCAACCCCATCGAGGGCGAGTTCTACCGCGAGGCCCTCCAGGTCAGCCGCTACACGCGCGAGATGTTCTGCCTGATGGAGGGCCGCCACGTGCACCCCTCCACCCTCTACCCGGGCGGCGTCGGCACCATCGCCTCCGTGCAGCTCTTCACCGACTACATGAGCCGCCTCATGCGGTACTGCGAGTTCATGAAGCGCGTCGTCCCGCTCCACGACGACCTCTTCGACTTCTTCTACGAGGCCCTGCCCGGGTACGAGGAGGTCGGCCGCCGGCGCGTCCTGCTCGGCTGCTGGGGCGCGCTCAACGACCCCGAGTACTGCGACTTCACCTACGCCAACATGACCGACTGGGGACGGAAGATGTTCGTCACCCCGGGCGTGATCGTCGACGGCAAACTGGTCACCAACGACCTGACCGAGATCAACCTCGGCATCCGCATCCTGCTCGGCAGCTCGTACTACGACGACTGGCAGGGCCAGGAGCAGTTCGTCACCCACGACCCGCTCGGCAACCCGGTCGACCCCCGCCACCCGTGGAACCAGCACACCATCCCCGCCCCGCAGAAGCGGAACTTCGACGACAAGTACAGCTGGGTGATGTCGCCCCGCTGGTTCGACGGCAAGGACCACCTCGCGCTCGACACCGGCGGCGGCCCCATCGCCCGCCTGTGGTCCACCGCCCTGTCCGGGCTCGTCCACACCGACTACGTGCAGGCCACGGGGCACAGCGTCGTCATCACGCTGCCGCGCACGATGACCAAGCCCGAGACCCGCTTCGAGTGGAAGATCCCGAAGTGGAGCAACGCGCTGGAGCGCAACCGCGCCCGCACGTACTTCCAGGCGTACGCGGCGGCCATCGCCCTGCACTGCGCCGAGAAGGGGCTGGCCGAGGTCCGCGCCGGACGCACCCAGACCTGGGAGAAGTTCGAGGTCCCCGACGAGGGCCTGGGCGTCGGCTTCACCGAGGCCGTACGGGGTGTCCTCTCGCACCACATGGTGATCCGCGACGGCAAGATCGCCAACTACCACCCGTACCCGCCGACCCCGTGGAACGCCAGCACCCGCGACACCTTCGGCACCCCGGGGCCGTACGAGGACGCCGTCCAGAACACCCCGATCTTCGAGGAGAACACCCCGGAGAACTTCAAGGGCATCGACATCATGCGCGCCGTGCGCAGCTTCGACCCCTGTCTGCCGTGCGGTGTGCACATGTACGTGGGCGGCGGCAAGACCGTGAAGACCATGCACGTGCCCACCGGCCTGAGCGGACTGGGCGGATGAGCCCGGCCGCCGACGCCCGGCAGACCGGCCGCCGCGTCGAGGAGGTGCTCGACCGTCTCGCCGCCACCGGCGACCGCGAGGCGTGCGCGGCCGCCGAGGAACTGGTGCGCGTCCTCATGGACTTCTACGGGGCGGGCCTCGCCCGGATCGTCGGGCAGCTCGGCGAGGCGCCGCTGCGCCCGCTGCTCGACGACGAACTCGTCGCGAGCCTGCTGACCCTGCACGACCTCCACCCCGAGGACGTGCACGCCCGCATCGCCCGCGCCCTGGCCGCCGTCGCAGACCCCGTGGAGGTGCTCGGCTTTGACGAGGGCACCGGGGTGCTGCGGCTGCGCGCCGAGTCCGGAGGGACCGGCTGCGGCTGCGGCAGCGCCGACGGGCAGCAGTCCCTCGAGGACACCCTGGCCTCGTTCGCGCCCGAGGTCACCCGGGTGGAGACGGAGCAGGCCGCCCCGCAGCCCGCCCTGCTGCAGATCTCCGCCCGCCCGCACTCCCCGGCGCGGGTGCCGTGAACCGCCACCCGGCGCCTACGGGCGCACCGCGCGGCCTGCGGCGGTTCGCGGGCCCGCGTCCGCCGCGCCCCGAAACCTGCGAACTGTGCGGCGTGGCGGTGCCCGAGGAACACCGCCACCTCGTGGAGACCGAGAAGCGGGCCCTGGTCTGCGCCTGCACCGCCTGCGCCCTGCTGTTCGACCGGCCGGGCACCACCACGGGCCGGTACCGGGCGGTGCCCGACCGCTACCTCGCCGACCCCGGCCACCCGCTCGACCAGGGAGCCTGGGAACTGCTCCAGATCCCCGTCGGCGTCGCCTTCTTCTTCCGCAACGCCGCCCTCGACCGCCTGGTCGCGCTCTACCCGAGCCCCGCCGGAGCCACCGAGAGCGAACTCGACCCGCAGACCTGGCAGACCGTGCTCGGCGGCGGCCGGCTGGCCGCCCTGCTCGAACCCGACGTGGAGGCCCTCCTGCTGCGCCGCTCGGAGGACCGCACCGCCTGCTACCTCGTGCCCATCGACATCTGCTACGAACTGGTGGGCCGGATGAGGCTGCTGTGGCAGGGCTTCGACGGCGGCGCCGAGGCCCGCGCAGCCCTCGACGCCTTCTTCGACCAGGTGGAACGCCGGGCCAAGGTGCCGGCCGACACCGCCGGGGCGCGGCCGCTATGACCGAACTCGGCTTCACCTGCACCGGGGTGCGCGCCGACGCCTACGCCGCCGGCCCCACCCTCGTCTTCCGGCTGCGGATCACCGCCGCCGGCAACGCCCGGGTGCACGCCCTCGCCCTGCGCTGCCAGATCCGCATCGAACCGGCCCGGCGCGGCTACGGCCCCGCCGAGGCCGACGGCCTGGCCGACCTGTTCGGCGAGCGCAGCCGCTGGGGCACCACCCTCCAGCCCGTGCAGTTCGCCCAGGTCCCGCTCATGGTGCCGGGCTTCACCGGGGAGACCGAGATCGACCTCGTCGTTCCCTGTACCTACGACATGGACATCGCGTCGACCCGCTACTTCCACGCCCTGGAGGAGGGCGAGGCGCCGCTGCTGATGCTGTTCTCCGGCACCGCCTTCACCGGCGCGGGCGGCTTCCGCGTCGAGCCCGTCCCCTGGGACCGCGAAGCCCCGTACCGCCTGCCCGTACCGGTGTGGCGGGAGATGGTCGAGCAGCACTTCCCGGGCTGCGGCTGGCTGCGGCTGCCCCGCGACATGATGGCGGAGCTGCTCGCCTTCCGCTCGCGGCACTCGCTCGCCTCCTGGGAGGCCACCGTACGCACCCTCCTCGACGCGGCCGCCGCGGCGGACCCGCCGCCCCCGCGCGTCCGGTTCGGCTCCGTACTGCCCCGCGCCACCGAGAGGACGGCGCCATGACCACGACGGCCGCGGCGGACTCCCGCTTCGCCACCGCCCGGCAGGTGGCCGACGCCGTCCTCTTCGAGGGCTACGTGCTCTACCCCTACCGGGCCTCGGCGGCCAAGAACCGGCTGCGCTGGCAGTTCGGCGTACTGGTCCCGCCCGCGTGGGGCCCGGCGCACGAGGAGCACGCGCACCAGCAGACCGAGATCCTGATGGAGCCGAAGGGCGACGCGCGCCTCGCCGTCGAGCTGCGCTTCCTGCACGCGCAGCGCCGTACGGTCCAGCAGTCCCTGCCCGACGGCACCTTCACGGACGTGGCCGAACTGCACCTGGCGGACCGGGTCCTCGTCCCCTGGGACGAGGGGACCGAGGAGCGGGTCGAGCTGTCCGTCGGCGTGGCCGAACTGGCGGGGGAGGGATTGACCCTGCCCTTCCGCCGGCCCGCCCGCGAGAGCACCGAGCCCGTCCTCGACTGCGACGGCAGCGCCATCGGCCGCCTGGTGCGGCGTACCCAGGAGATCGAGGGCGTCGTCCGCCTGCGCGCCACCGAACTCGAAGGCGCCTACCGGGTGTTCAAGCTCACGGCGGTCGTGGAGAACACCAGCCCGTGGACGCCGCCGGACGGGGCAGCCGACCGTGACGCGGCCCTGCCCCGGTCGCTGGTCGCCGCGCACCTCCTGCTGGGCCTCGATGCCGGCTCCTTCCTCTCCCTGACCGACCCGCCGGAGTGGGCCAAGGGAGCCGTCGCCTCCTGCGTCAACCGCCACACCTGGCCCGTACTGGCCGGCGAACCCGGCCGCGCCGACGTGGTCCTGTCCTCGCCGATCATCCTGGAGGACCACCCGGCCATCGCCCCCGAGAGCCTCGGCGCGATGTACGACGCCACCGAGATCGACGAGATCCTCGCCCTGCGCACGGCGGCCCTCACCGACCGGGAGAAGCGCGAGGCACGCGGGACGGACGCCCGCGCCGCCGCCGTGATCGACCTGGCCGACACCATGCCGCCCGAGGTACTGGAGCGGCTGCACGGGGCGGTGCGCGCCCTGCGCGAGATCACCGACCCCGGCGGAGCACACCCGGCCTTCCCCGATGCCTTCGCCGCGCTCCCGGACGAGGAGGCGGTGTTCCGGCCCGACACCCCCTGGTGGGACCCGGCCCGGGACGACACCGCCGACCCGGCACGCGACCGGATCCTGCTCGACGGCACCCCGGTGGGCGTGGGCAGCAGGGTGCTGCTGCGCCCGGGCCTGCGCCGCACCGACGCCCAGGACCTGTTCCTCCAGGGCATGGCCGCCCGGGTCGAGGCGGTCCTGCACGACGTCGACGGGGGAGTCCACCTCGCCGTGACCGTCGAGGGCGACCCGGGCGCGGACATCCGGCGGGAGCAGGGCCGCTTCCTCTACTTCCAGCCCGACGAGGTCACCCCACTGGAGGACGCGTGAGCGGCGGGACGCTGGTCGCCGGTATCGGCAACGTCTTCCTCGGCGACGACGGTTTCGGCGTCGAGACCGTGCGGGCCCTGTCCGCGCACCGGCTGCCCGACGCAGTGGAGGTGGTGGACTTCGGGGTGCGCGGGGTCCACCTCGCCTACCAGCTCCTCGACGGCTACGACACGCTCGTGATGGTCGACGCCACCGCACGCGGCGGCGAGCCGGGCACGCTCTACCTCATCGAGGCCGACGGGACCGCGGGGCCCGGCGGCGCCGTCCTCGACGGCCACCACATGTCCCCCGACGCGGTCCTCGCGCTGCTGGACACCCTGTGCGCCGGCACCGGGACCACCCCGCCCCGCCGGACGCTCGTCGTCGGCTGCGAACCGGCCTCGGTCGAGGAGGGCATGGGCCTGAGCCCGGCCGTGGCCGCGGCCGTACCGCGGGCCGCCCGCATGGTGCTGGACCTGCTCCGCGACGAGACCGCAACGCCTGCCCGCGCCGCACTGAGGAGAACCCCATGAAGAAGGCCGTCATCTACGGGGCCGCCACCGCCGCGCTCGTCCTCGTACTCAAAGAAGTCCTCCCCGACATCAGGCGCTACCTGCGGCTGAGCAGGATGTGAGACGCCGCCCGGCCGGGTGCCGGCTCCGGTGCCCGCCCCGGCGCACCAACGGCGTGCGCCCGAACGGCGTACGGGGCGTGTCGCACGTCGGCGTGCCCGCCCGCCCCGCCTCCGTCCTGCCGGTGTAATGAGCCCCGGCAGGACGGAGTCCGATGCACGAGATGTCGATCGCCATGGCCGTCGTCGGCCAGGTGGAGGAAGCGGCCGAAGCCGGCGGCGCGAGCGCGGTGACGGCCGTCCGGCTCGAGGTCGGAGAACTGGCGGGCGTGGTCCCCGACGCCCTGGCCTTCTGTTTCGAACTGGCTTGCGCCGGAACCGTACTGGAAGGCGCCCGCCTGGTCACCGAGACGGTGACGGCCCGTGCCCGGTGCGGTTCCTGCGACCGCGCGTGGCCGACCGGCATGCCCCCCGAACTGTGCTGCCCCGGCTGCGCGCGGGCCACCGACGTCGAGCTGGTGGCGGGCCGCGAGCTGCGGATCCTCACCGTGGACTGGGAAGACGGTCCCGCCCCCCGCGCCGCCCGTACCCGCGAACCGATCTCCGAGGAGGGCTGAACCATGTGCCGAGTGGTTGATCTGCGGCAGGCGGTGCTCGCCAAGAACGACGAGGCCGCGCACACCCTGCGCGCCGAACTCACCGCACGCGGAACCGCGGTCGTCAACCTGCTCTCCAGCCCGGGCAGCGGGAAGACGGAACTGCTGGAACGCGAGCTGCTCCTGGCCCGGGAGCGGGGGGTGCCGGTGGCCGCGCTGACCGCCGACCTCGCCACCGAGAACGACGCACGGCGGCTGGCCCGTTCCGGAGCACCCGTCAAGCAGGTTCTCACCGACGGGCTCTGTCACCTCGAGGCCGGGATGCTGGGACGGCACCTGGACGGATGGCTGCCCGAGGACACCCGGCTGCTGTTCGTGGAGAACGTGGGCAACCTCGTCTGCCCCGCCTCCTACGACCTCGGGGAGTCGCTGCGCGTGGTGCTCGCCTCGGTCACCGAGGGCGAGGACAAGCCGCTGAAGTACCCGACCGCCTTCGGGCTGGCGCAGCTGGTGGTGGTGACCAAGACGGACATCGCGCGGGCCGTGGCCTTCGACGAGGCCGCCTTCCGCGCCAACGTCCAGCGGGTCAACCCCGGTGTGGAGGTGGCGCTGACGTCCGCCCGCGCCGGGGAGGGCGTGGGCCTGCTGCTGGACCGGGCGCTGGCGGTGGGCGCGGGCGCCGCGGCGCACACGCCGGTCATGGCACGGCAGCCGCACGGGCACGACCACGGCCACCGGCACGAGCACGGCGACCACGACCACGAGCACGGCGACCACGAGCACGGCGACCACGACCACACCCACGGAACGCCGCACGCCGTGGTTCCGACGCGCTGATGGAGACCGTCGAGCGGCGCCGGATCACCGTCCGGGGCGTGGTGCAGGGCGTCGGCTTCCGGCCGTACGTGTACACCCGCGCCACCGGCCTCGGCCTCGCCGGGCACGTCACCAACACCCCCGAGGGGGTCGTCGCGGAGGTCGAGGGCGCACCGGCCGCCGTCACCGCGTTCTGCGACCGGCTCGCGGCGGACGCGCCCCCGCTGGCGGTGGTGGACGCGGTCGACCACCGCCGGGTGCCGGTCGCGGGCGGCACCGGATTCACCATCGTCGCCTCCCGGACCGGCGGCCCCGCCCGCACGCTCGTCCCACCGGACGTGGCCACCTGCGCGGACTGCCTGGCCGAGCTGGCGGATCCGGCCGACCGCCGCCACCGCCACCCGTTCATCACGTGCACGCACTGCGGACCGCGCTTCACCATCGTCACCGGACTGCCGTACGACCGGGCCCACACCACGATGGCCGCATTTGCGATGTGCCCCGACTGCGCCCGCGAGTACGCAGACCCCGCCGACCGCCGCTTCCACGCGCAGCCCGTCGCCTGCCCCGCCTGCGGACCCCGGCTGCGGCTGCTCGCGGGGCGCCCTCCCCACGAGGTGACCGGCGCGGACCCGGTCGCCGAGGCCCGGCGGCTGCTGGCCGCCGGAGCGATCCTCGCCGTCAAGGGGATCGGCGGCTACCACCTCGCCTGCGACGCCTCCCGCCCCGGAGCAGTGGCCGAACTGCGCCGCCGCAAGGCCCGCGGGGACAAGCCGTTCGCCCTCATGGCCCGCGACCTCGCCGACCTCGAACACCTCGTCCACATCGAGCCCGAGGAGCGCGCCCTGCTGACGGGGGCGGCCCGCCCGATCGTGCTGCTGCGCCGCCGCGCCGCCGCGTCCGGCGGGGCGCCAGGCGAGGTGGCCGAAGACGTCGCCCCGCGCTGCCCCGACCTCGGCGTGATGCTCCCGTACACGCCCGTGCACCACCTGCTGCTCGGACTGCCCGGTGACCCGCCGGGTCCCCGGCTGCTCGTCATGACCAGCGGAAACCTCTCCGGAGAGCCCATCGTCACCGACGACGCCGAAGCCCTGGACCGGCTCGCCCCGTTGGCCGACGCCTGGCTCACCCACGACCGCCCGATCCACGTGCCCTGCGACGACTCGGTGGTGCGCGTCTGCGACGGCGAGCCGCTGCCCGTACGGCGATCCCGCGGATACGCCCCGCTGCCCGTCGCCCTCCCGCTGCCGGTTCCCGCGATCCTCGCCGCCGGGGGCGACCTGAAGAACACCTTCTGCCTCGGCGAAGGACGCCGGGCCTGGCTGTCCGCGCACATCGGCGACATGGACGACCTCGCCACCCAGTACGCCTGTGAACGCGCCGGGCGGCAGCTGGAGTCGATCACCGGTGTCACTCCCGGCGTGCTCGCGGCCGACCTCCACCCCGGCTACCGCTCCGGGCAACGCGCCCGGCGCGACGCCGCCGGCCGACCGTTGGTCCGCGTACAGCACCACCACGCCCACATCGCCTCGGCGATGGCCGAACACGGCCTGGACGGCGACCGGCCGGTGATCGGCGTCGCCTTCGACGGCACCGGCTACGGAGACGACGGCGCGGTGTGGGGCGGCGAGTTCCTCCTGGCCGACTACGCCGGGTACACGCGCTTCGCCCACCTCGCCTACGTCCCGCTGCCGGGCGGCGACGCTGCCGTGCACCGCCCCTACCGCATGGCCCTGTCCCAGCTGCGGGCCGCGGGCATCGCATGGACCCCGGACCTGCCCTGTGTCGCGGCCTGTCCGCCCGACGAACTACGGGTACTGCGCGGTCAGCTGGAGCGGAACCTGAACTGCGCCCCCACCTCCAGCATGGGCCGCCTCTTCGACGCGGTGTCCTCCCTGGCGGGGGTCTGCCACCACTCCGGGTACGAGGCGCAGGCCGCGATCGAGCTCGAGTCCGCGGCGCTCGCCGACCTCACCGCCGCCGACCCCGGACCGGGGTACGCCTTCGCCCTGCGCCTGCCGCCGGAGGACGCCGGGGGGCCGGTGGCCGCCGATCCGGCGCCGGTGCTGGCCGCCGTGGTGGCCGATGTGCGCGCCGGTACGGATCCGGCGCGGATCGCCGCCCGCTTCCACACCGCGGTGGCCGACCTCGTCGGCGCGCTGTGCGTCCTGGCCCGCGAGCGGCACGGCCTGGACACCGTGGCGCTGACCGGCGGTGTCTTCGCCAACACCCTGCTCTCCTCGGCCTGTGCCCGCATCCTGCGCGAGCGGGACTTCACCGTCCTGCGCCACGTCCGGATCCCGCCGAACGACGGCGGCCTGTCGCTGGGCCAGCTCATGGTGGCGGCAGCGGTCCACGCCGCGGATCACCCCTCTAGCTAAGGAGAAGCCCATGTGCCTGGCGGTTCCCGGACGAGTGCTCGACATCGGGGAGAAGGACGGCACCCGCATGGCGACCGTCGACTTCGGCGGCGTGCAGAAGGAGGTGTGCCTGGAGTACCTGCCGGACCTCCAGGTCGGCGAGTACGCCATCGTCCACGTGGGGTTCGCCCTCCAGCGCCTCGACGAGGAGTCGGCCCGCCAGACCCTCGAACTCTTCGAGCAGCTCGGCATGTTGCAGGAGGAGTTCGGCGACCCCTGGGAACAAGCCGCGGCCGCGGGCGGCGAACCGTGGCCCTTCACCGACGACCCGGACGCAGCCGCAGCGCAGGAGGAAGCCCGCCAGTGAAGTACATCGACGAGTTCCAGAACCCCGAGCTCGCCCGCAGGCTGCTCGACGACATCCACGCGACCGTGACCCGCCCGTGGGCCCTGATGGAGGTCTGCGGCGGCCAGACGCACACCATCATCCGGCACGGCATCGACCAACTCCTCCCCGACCAGGTGGAGTTGATCCACGGCCCGGGCTGCCCGGTGTGCGTCACCCCGCTGGAGGTCATCGACAAGGCCCTGGAGATCGCCTCCCGTCCGGACGTCGTCTTCTGCTCCTTCGGCGACATGCTGCGCGTGCCGGGCACCGGCCGCGACCTCTTCCAGGTGCGCAGCGAAGGGGGCGACGTACGGGTCGTCTACTCCCCGCTCGACGCGCTGCGGATCGCGCAGGAGAACCCCGGGCGCGAGGTGGTGTTCTTCGGCATCGGCTTCGAGACCACGGCGCCCCCCAACGCCATGACGGTGTACCAGGCCAGGAAGCTGGGCATCCGCAACTTCAGCCTGCTGGTCTCCCACGTCCGTGTCCCCCCGGCCATCGAGGCGATCATGAGCTCGCCGAGCTGCCGGGTCCAGGGCTTCCTCGCGGCCGGGCACGTGTGCAGTGTGATGGGCATGGGGGAGTACCCGGAGCTGGCGGCCCGCCACCGGGTCCCGATCGTCGTGACCGGCTTCGAGCCGCTGGACATCCTCGAAGGCGTACGGCGGGCCGTACGGCAGCTGGAGCGCGGCGAGCACACCGTCGACAACGCCTACGCGCGCGCGGTGCGCCCGGAGGGGAACCCGGCCGCCCTCGCCATGCTGGAGGACGTCTTCGAGGTCACCGACCGCGCCTGGCGGGGCATCGGGGTGATCCCGGACAGCGGCTGGCGGCTGTCCTCCCGCTACCGGGAGTACGACGCCGAGCACCGCTTCTCGGTGACCGGCATCCAAACCCGTGAGCCCGCCGAGTGCCGCAGCGGTGAAGTGCTCCAGGGGCTGCTCAAGCCGCACGAGTGCGAGGCCTTCGGCACCCTGTGCACCCCGCGCAGTCCGCTCGGCGCCACGATGGTGTCCAGCGAGGGCGCGTGCGCCGCGTACTACCTGTACCGCCGGCTGGAACTCACTCCCGCCCGGACCGCCGTTTCGCCGGAGGCGAGCCCCGTTGCCTGAGACCGCACCCCACACGACCGCCCTCGACATCACCGGCTGGACCTGCCCGGCCCCCCTGCGCGACCGCCCCCGCGTGGTGATGGGCCACGGCGGGGGAGGCGCGCTCTCGGCCGAACTGGTCCAGCACCTGTTCGCCCCCGCCTTCGGCGGCGAGGTCCTGGCCCAGCTCGGGGACTCCGCCGCGGTCTCCCTGGGCGGGGTCCGGCTGGCCTTCTCCACCGACTCGTACGTCGTACGGCCGCTGTTCTTCCCGGGCGGCAGCATCGGCGACCTGGCGGTCAACGGCACCGTCAACGACCTGGCCATGAGCGGGGCCAAGGCCGCCTACCTCTCCTGCGGCTTCATCCTCGAAGAGGGTGTCGAGATGTCGGTCGTGGCGCGGGTGGCCGAGGCGCTCGGAGCCGCCGCGCGCGCCGCCGGGGTGGAGGTGGCGACCGGTGACACCAAGGTCGTGGAGGCGGGTCACGGCGACGGCGTCTACGTCAACACCGCGGGCATCGGGCTGATCCCCACCGGGGTGGACCTGCGCCCCCAGCGGGTCGTTCCCGGTGACGTCGTGATCGTCAGCGGTGAGATCGGCCTGCACGGGGTGGCCATCCTGAGCGTCCGGGACGGGCTGGAGTTCGGCGTGGACATCGAGAGCGACTGCGCGGCCCTGGGCGGTCTCGTCCAGGCCATGCTCGCCGTCACCCCGGACCTCCACGTCCTGCGCGACCCCACCCGCGGCGGTCTGGCGGCCTCCCTGAACGAGATCGCGGCGGCCTCCGGGACCGGCGTGGTCATCCAGGAGGGACGCGTGCCGGTCCCCGCGGCCGTCGGGAACGCGTGCGCGATCCTCGGCCTCGACCCGCTGTACGTGGCCAACGAGGGCAAGCTGGTCGCGTTCGTCCCGCGCGAGCACGCCGACGCCGTCCTCGACGCCATGCGCGCCCACCCGCTGGGCCGGCACGCGGCGGTGATCGGCGAGGCGGTCGCCGACCACCCCGGCCTGGTCGTCGCCCGTACGGGCCTCGGCGGCACCCGGGTGGTCGACCTGCCCATCGGAGAGCAACTGCCGCGCATCTGCTGACGCGGGCCGGGCAGGAGATGATGGAAGGGGAGGGCCGGTTTCTGCGAAGGCCGGACCGAGCGCGGAGGAGGTGTGCGTGCCATGACGGAGCACGACGGCGGTCCGTCGGCGCGGAATCTGGAGGAGGGCCGCCTGCTCAAGGAGCTGGAGGCCATCCACCGCACGCGACACGAGACCCTGCTGCACGGGTCGGACGACGCCCTGGTCACCCACACCCAGCGGATGAACGAGCTGGAGCACGAGTACGTACGCCGCCACCCGCAGCGGGCCCAGACGCCCGGGCGCACCCGCTCGGGCGCCCGGGCCCGCGGCAGCGCGGAACAGGACTCGGAGTAGTCCGCCCCGGGCGGCTCGCCGCGCGGGGCGGGGAGGGGCCGGGGTCAGTCCTTGTGCGTGTAGCGCGTGCGCGCCCACAGCGGCAGGGCGAACCAGCACAGCAGGTACCAGGCCAGCACGCCGGCCACCAGCCAGGGCACGAAGGCGTTGTGCATGGCCACGCGCAGCACCAGCAGGAGCGCGGCCGTGAGGGTGGCCAGCAGCAGGAGGATGCCCGCGAACGTGAGCCGTGAGGCCCAGACGACGGCCTCGGGCTTCATCCGGCGGCCCGAGACGATGCGGTGGAAGGCGACCGGGCCGATGAGCGCGCCGGTGGACAGGGATCCCAGGACCACGGTCACGATGTAGATCGTCTTGTCCGTCTGTGACAGGCCCTGGAAGTGGGCGGTGAAGACGACGGTCAGCAGGAAGCCGAAGAGGATCTGCACGCCCGTCTGGGCGACCCGGATCTCCTGCACCAGCTCCTGCCACTGCCGGTCCGCGCGTTCTTCCTCGCTCTCGTTCCTGCCGTCACCCCGTCCCGCGCCGTCTCGTTCTTCGCGCATGTCGCCTCCCGGTGGTGCCGCCTTCTCGTCCATGGTCCCCCCGCGCTGAGCGAACGGCAGGTCCGGGCGGGAAGAAGCCCGAAGTGGGTCACACTTGCCTCGACTGAGACAATTTTGTATCGTTCGAGGCGAAGGGGGCTCACCATGGTGCCCGAAGAACAGCTGCTGGACAGCGCCGCGCGCGTCCTCGCCGGCGATCACAGCGCCTCGATGGTGCAGATCGCCGCCGGGATCGGCACCAGCCGCGCCACGCTCGGCCGCCGCTACGCGACCCGCGAGGCGCTGCTGAAAGCCGTGGCCGTCCGGGCCATTCAGGTCGTCGACACGTGCCTCACCCCGGCCGACCTGCCCGAGACCGCCGACGGCCCGGCCTTCGACGCCGCACTGGAGGAGCTGGTCGTCGCCCTGCTGCCCGCCGCGCACCTGTACGGCTTCACCTCGCGCGACGCCACCGTCCTCGCCGACCCGGAGTTCCGGGCCGGCATCGACCGTCAGGACCAGCGGGCGCTGGCCTTCCTCACCCTGGGCCAGCGGCTGGGGCGGCTGCGCGCCGACCTGCCGCCGTACTGGATCTGGTACTCACTGTGGGGCCTGCTCGACGCGGCCGCCGAGGGCGTCCGCGACGGGCACCTCGCCCCCCGCCAGACCGGCCGCCTGGTCCTCACGTCCTTCCTCGGCGGCTCCCGGCCCCCCGGACACCCGTCCGCGTAGCTCCCGGCCCGCCCGCCCCGTGCACAACCCCGAACGGAACCTCATGCACCCCGCCGCGCTCGACCCCCGCCGGTGGATCGTCCTGGCGATCCTCTCCGGCAGCCTCCTGCTGATCTCCATGGACACCACGATCCTCAACGTGGCCTTCCCCTCGCTCGTCGGCGACCTCCAGCCGAGCGCCGTACAGCAGCTGTGGATCATCGACGTCTACGCGCTCGCACTGTCCGGCCTGCTGGTCACCGCGGGCGCGCTCGGTGACCGCTGGGGGCGCAAGCGGCTGCTCATGGTGGGCTTCGGCATCTTCTCGCTGGCCTCGCTCATAGCCGTCTTCGCCACCGAGGCCTGGCACGTCATCGCGGCCCGCGCCCTCCTCGGCATCGGCGGCGCGGCCATCATGCCCTCCACCCTGTCGATCCTGCGCAGCGTCTTCACCGACGCCAAGGAGCGGGCCTTCGCCCTCGCCGTCTGGGCGGCCGTGTTCGGCGGCGGCATGGCTTTCGGTCCGGTCGTCGGCGGGCTGCTCGTCCAGGACCACGGCTGGCACTCCGCCTTCCTCCTCAACCTGCCCGTCGCCGCCCTCATCGTCGCCGCGGGCCTGCGCTACCTCCCCGAGTCCCGCTCCCCGCGCAGCAGCGGCGCCTGGGACTGGTGGGGCGTCGGCCAGTCCATCGTCGGCATGCTCGCCCTCGCGGGCGGCATCAAACAGCTCGGCAAGAGCGGCGTCACCGACCCGCTTCCCTGGGCCCTGCTGGCCGTGGCCGCCGTCGCGCTGACCGTCTTCGTACGCCGCCAGCTGCACCGGGACAACCCGCTTCTGCAGGTACGGCTGTTCGCCAAGCCCGCCTTCAGCGTCGCGGCGACCGCGATCTTCCTGCCCATGGTGGGCATGGGTGCGATCCTCTTCCTGGTCACCCAGTGGTTCCAGTACGGCCAGGGCTACACCCCGCTCGAGGCAGGCCTGCGCCTGCTGCCCGCCCCGCTCGCGCTGATCTGCGCCTCGATGGTGGCCCCCGCCCTGATGCAGCGCTTCGCGATCCGGCACGTGCTGGGCGCGGGCCTGGTCGTCCTGGCCGCCGGCATGGCCCTGCCGTGGACCTTCCAGCAGTTCACCGACCTCGGCTACCCGGCCTTCGCGGCCGCCCTGACCGTCATGGGCCTGGGCGCCGGAATCGCCACCACGGTCGCCTCGGTCACGCTGATCTCCTCGGCGCCCGCGGACGAGGTCTCCAGCGCCGCCGCCATCGAGGAGACCTGCTACGAACTGGGCTCGGCCATGGGCGTGGCCATCCTCGGCTCCACCGCGGCGGCGCTCTACCGGGGCAACCTGCCCGCCTTGGACCTGGACGGGCCGAGCGCCGCCGCGGTTCGGGACTCCGTGGGCGAGGCCGCGCACATCGCCGAGACGCTCGGCGGCGCCGTCGGCCAGGCCCTGATCGACACCGCCTCACAGGCCTACACCCTCGCGATCACCCCGGCGTTCCTCATGGCCGGAGGGCTCGCGATCGCCGCGGCGGCCACGACCTGGGCGCTCATTCCGCGCGACCTCCAGCCCACCGAGAACCACTGATCCGGACCGAACCGAAAACGGGCGCGGCGGGCGCCGGGCCCAGGGTGGTGGTGCCCGGCGCCGCCCGGTGGCCCAGGCCCGTGCGGTACACGTCCAGCGCAGCCTCGGTCCGGCCCGTCCGGCGCAGCAGATCGCCCAGCATCCGGCACAGATCCGCGAGGTCGCCGCTGGCTCCGCTGCGTTCCAGCAGCGCCAGCGCCTGCACGTAGTGCTCCTCGGCGGTCTCGGGCTCACCGCGCTCCTCGGCCATCAGGCCGAGGAGCCGGTGTGCGCCCGCCGCATGCACGGCGCCGTGGCTGTCGCCCAGTTCCAGCAGGTCCGAGAGCAGCTCCGCGGCTTCCCGGGACCGGCCGAGCCGGCGCAGGACGTCCGCCAGCTCCACCTCCACCTGCGCCGTGTACAGCGCGGCGCGCCGGGCGGCCAGCATCTCCCGGGCCGTGCGCAACTCGCGCTCCGCCGCGTCGAGTTCGCCGTTCTGTGCCTGGACGTACCCGCGCATCCAGTGGCAGTGGGCCAGGTCGGTCCGCAGCCGCAGCTGCCCGTAGATCGCCTGGGCCTTGGCGAGCGAGGCGTCGGCGTCGGCCACCCGGCCCTCGGCCAGGAACGTCCGCGCCACCTGCCGGTGCATCCCCGCCACCAGCGCCGGATCGCTGACCTGCGGGGCCAGCGCGAGGGCGAGCTCGGCCGCGTGGGCGGCGCGGGCGTGGGCGCCCATGTCGATGTACGGCCCGATCACCGCGGCGTAGAGCAGGACCAGCGCCTCGGGGTCGGCCAGCCCGCTCGCGCCCAGCTCGTCGATGGTCGACTCCAGCAGGTAGCAGGCGTAGCGCAGCTCCCCCGCGAGCAGGTGGGCGACGGCGCGGCCGCGGATGGGGCGGGCCCGGCGGGGCAGCGGCTCATCGGCCAGCAGGCGCTCGGCCGCCTCGAAGTGGCCGATCGCATCGGGCAGTTCTCCCGATTCCAGGGCGCACTCGCCCAGCCCGAGCAGCGCCTCCGCCTGCTCGGGGACCAGCGCGAGCTCGTGCGCCTCGTCGAGCAGCCGCCGGTACCGTGCGGCGGCCTCGCCGGCCGCCCCGGTGGCGAGCGTCTGCTGAGCCTCGGCGAGCGCCAGGCGCAGCTCGGTGGCCAGGTGGGCGGGGCGGCCGGTGGCCAGCTCCTCGTACGAGGTGCCCAGGCGCCCGGCGAGGAAGCGCAGCGCGGTCTCGGACGGGCGGACCCGGCCCGACTCCAGCGTCGAGATGTAGGCGGGCGTGTAGCTGGGCTCCGCCAGCTGCTTCTGCGTCAGGCCCAGTTCGGTGCGCATCCGCTGAACCCTGCTGCCGATGCGGGCCGGTTCGTCCATGGAATCCCCCTGGTTGCTGGAACTCCCCAGTATTCAGGGGGATCAGGTCATTGCGCACGCCCCGCGCGCCACCTAGTTTAAGCAACCGATTCAGCAGGCTTAACTCGTTGCTTAACTTCCTTTCCAGGGGGAGGACTTCATGCGTCCAGTCAGAGGCCGGGTCAGGGGCCCGGTGCTGCGCACCGCCCTCGCGGCGGCCTGTGCGGCCGCCGTTATGGTGCCGGCCGCACCGGCGGGAGCGGCCGACACGCCGCCGCCGGCCGGGGTCGAGGTAGAGATACCGGGGCCGGAACACGGCGCAGACGCCGGATCCGGCCATATCCGCGTACCGGCCGCCGGGGCCCGGGCGAAGACCGCGGGCGGGCTCTCCGAGGCCGAGCGGGCGGCCGACGGCGACGTCGCCAAGATGATCGACAACGGCCCCACCGGCGACCGCCTCGACGTGGTCGTCATCGGCGACGGCTACACCGCCGCCGAGCTGGAGCGGTTCCACTCCGACGCCCGCCAGAAGTGGGACGAGGTGACGGCCGTCGAGCCGTACACCACCTACCGGAACCTGTTCAACGTGTGGACGGTCGACGCCGTCTCCCGGGAGTCCGGAGTCTCCGGCGACCCCACCCCGGCCACCGTCCGCGACACCGCCCTCGGCTCGTACTTCTGGTGCGAGGAAATCGAGCGGCTGCTGTGCGTGGACCAGCCCAAGGTCGACGCGTACGTGGCGAAGGCGCCGGAGGCCGACCTGGTCATCGTGCTCGCCAACAGCGCCAAGTACGGCGGAGCGGGCTACAACGAGCCCAGCGCCACCCTCGGCTACGAGGGGATATCGACCGCCTCGGCGGGCCACCCGAAGTCCGGTCAGGTGGCCATCCACGAGACCGGCCACTCGCTCGGCAAGCTCGCCGACGAGTACTTCTACGCAGGCGTCCCGGAGTACGAGAAGTACACCGGCCCCGAACCCGCCGAATCCAACAGCTCCGCCCTGCCCGCGGACCGGATGGCCGCCCAGCGGGCCAAGTGGTACCGCTGGCTCGGCGAAACCTCCCCGGACGGCGGCACCGTCGGCGCGTACGAGGGCGGCGGCTACTTCGCCACCGGGCTCAACCGGCCCACGGACAACTCGATCATGCGGGTGCTGGGCAAGCCCTTCAACCTGCCCGGCGTCGAGGCGATGATCGGCGGGTTCCACCGGCACGCGCGGACCGTCACGCCGCTCACCCCGACCGACCGCACCCTGCGGCTACGGCACACCGCCAAGGCGGCCGTGCCGAGACTGGCCGCAGCGGACGGGCGTCAGCTCCTGGTCAGGTGGTACCTGGACGGCAGGGAGCTGAAGAGGTTCGAGGGCCGCACCGAGGTGGCGGTGGCGGACCTGTGGCTCTTCGACCTGCGCACCCACCGGCTCAAGGTCACCGCGGAGGACCGCACCCCCTCCGTACGCGATCCCGAGATCGCCCGCACCCTGCGGTCCACGGCGGAATGGAAGGTCCGCCTCTGAGCCCTGCCGCCAGGGTCCCTCAGACCCGGCGCCAGACGGCCATCGCCCAGGAGAACAGCCCGAACAGCATGAGCCCGGCGGCGACCAGCACGAGGAGCCACGGTCCCGCCGGGGTCTGGGCGAAGGCGCGGAGGGTGTCGTCGACACCCTTCGCCTCCGCCGGGTCGAAGCGCACGGCCGCGTACACGGCGAAGCCGCCCGCCGCGGCGAAGACGGCGCCGCGGGCCACCCCGCCGGTGACGCCGAGGAAGTCGACCGCCTTGCGGACCCCGTCGGACATCCGCTCCGTCTTCAGGTGCTTGCGGAACTTGCGCAGGGCCGCCCGTACGGCGATCACCACGCCTCCGACGGCGATCGCGGCACCGGCCAAGCCGACCCACCACGGACCGCCCGGCAGCTCCATCACCTTGGCCGTCACGTCGCGCGACTGCTGGTCACTGGACCGCTGGCCACCGGCCCCGGCGGCGAACGACAGCACCGAGAACGCGGCGACTGCGTAGAACACCGTCCGCGCCGCCGACGCCAGCCGCTTGCCGGCCTTGCCGCCGTCGGGGCCCGCCGCGCCGAACACCGCCTCCGACAGCCGCCACAGCATCATGCACACCAAGCCGATGCCGACGGCCCACACGAGGAAGCCGCCGAGGGGCTGTCGTGTGAGCTCCTGCAGCGCGCCCGTGCGGTCCGCCTCCTGCCCGCCCTCACCGAACGCCACCCGGAGGGCGAGCACGCCTACGAGCACGTACAGCACGCCGCGTGCCACCAGCCCGCACCGGGCCACCACTTCGCGGCCCGTGCCGCCCTGAGACGCGGTTCGTACGCCCTCGCGCCGTGCATCCTGGAGCGGTGCACCCTCGTGTATTCCTTCGCGACCCGTCATGACACGCGGCTACCCGGGGTGGGCCGATCCATGCTGAGGCCACCGCGCGGCGGGCCCTGCCGGCTCCCGCGGGCAGGGCACCGGCCGGTGGGTGCCGCGACGGGGATCACGGCGGCCACCGGCCGGGGGTACGCACACGCCTGGCGGACTACATCGGGTCGATGCCCCGGTCGTCCATCCGGCCCTCCTGCTCGCTCTGCTCCTGGAGGCGGCGGGCCTTGTCGCGCAGCCGCTGCTTCTCCTCCGGGTCCTGCGAGCGCTCGGCCGCGTCGTTCAGTTCCTGGGCCTTGGCGCGCATCTGCTGGGACCGGCCGCGGGACTCGCCTGCAACGCTCATGATCGCTCCTTGGATCGGTGGGGAGAGCGGGCGGATCCAGCGAAGCAGCAGGGCCGTGCGCCCGCATCTCGAGCCGTCACCGAGCGTGACCCGTCCGGACGTCCAAACGCGCCGTACCCTGCCGAGGGGCTTAGGCTCGGACCAGGCCGACAAGGGGATGGTGTTCATGTGCCGCTGGCTCGCCTACTCGGGTTCACCGCTGCTGCTCGACGCGGTCCTCTACCGCCCGGAGCACTCGCTCATCAATCAGAGCCTGCACGCGCGGATGGGTGTCGAGTCGACCAACGGTGACGGGTTCGGCGTCGGCTGGTACAGCGTGGACGGCAGCGGGGACGGCACGCCCGCCGTCTTCAAGGACATCGCACCGGCCTGGAACAACCGCAACCTGCGCGAGCTGGCCGGACACGTCCGCTCGCCGCTGTTCTTCGCGCACGTCCGCGCCTCCACCGGATCCGCCATCCAGCAGACCAACTGCCACCCCTTCCGGCACGGACGGTGGATGTGGATGCACAACGGGGCGATCGCCGACTTCCACCGGCTGCAGCGCGACCTCTGCATGGCCGTGGACCCGGCACTCTTCCCCTGCATCGAGGGCTCCACCGACTCCGAGGTGATGTTCTACCTGGCGGTCACCTACGGCCTCGACCAGGACGCGCCGGGCGCCGTGGCCCGGATGGTCGGCCTGGTGGAGCGGCTCGGCAAGGAGCACGGAGTGAGCGACCCGCTCCAGATGACGGTCGCCGTGAGCGACGGTGAGCGCCTCTGGGCGTTCCGCTACGCCAGCCAGGGCAAGTCCAGGTCGCTCTTCTACAGCAGCGCCGCCGAGACCGTCCGCCACCTCCACCCCGAGCTGCCCTTCCTCGGCGAGGTCTCCGACGCGACGCGGCTGGTGGTGTCCGAGCCGCTGGGTGACCTTCCCGGCGTGTGGAACGAACTGCCGGAAGCCAGCTACGCGGTGATCCCCGCCACCCCCGGCGTGGACTACCTGCCCTTCGTGCCGGAACTCTAGTGCTGTGACCGGAAAGGTTCACCGGGTCGCGACGCCAGGCACGGCACCTCGCCGCGTTGTCGGACCACGCAAGTACGTCCGGTACGAGCCGCGGCCCTCCGCCTTGCGATGCACCGCACCGGACGCCGCGACCCGGCAAACCTTCCCGGCCACAGCCCTAGGCGGGCGCTAGGCGGTGTCCGCCGCCAGCGCGGTCGTCAGCGTGAAGAGGGCCCCGTCCGGATCGCGGAGCGCCACCCACCGCTCGGTGGCGTTCGACGTGATGTCCGAGACGGTGCGCCCGCCCAGCTCCACGGCGGCCTCGATGGCGGGCCGCAGCCGGGGGACGCGGAAGTGGACGTGCCAGCGCGGCCGGGTGTGCGAGGAGTAGGAGGCCGGCTCGACCGGGCCGCTGTTGAGGCGCGCGACGGGCTCGCCGCTCTGCCTCAGCACCACCTGGTCCTCCTCGTAGGAGACCTCGCAGCAGCCGGTGCGGCCGGTGGCCCACTCCAGCACGGCTCCGTAGAAGATCGCCGCGTCGAAGGCGTTCCTGGTGCGCAGCTCCAGCCAGGCCGGCGCCCGGCCCTTGCCCACCCGCCAGTGGGCGGAGACGGCGCCCTGCCAGATGCCGAAGACGGCGCCGTCGGGGTCGGCGGCCAGCGCCGCGCGGCCACCGGTGGCGAAGGAGACCGGCCCGACCGCGATGGTGCCGCTGCGCTCCCGGATGCGGGCCGCCGCCGCGTCGGCGTCGTCGACGGCGAAGTACGGGGTCCAGGCCACCGCGACCCCCAGGTCGGAGGCGAGCGCGCCGATGCCCGCCACCGGTCCGCGGTCCAGTTCGGCGACCGAGAACGCGTCGCCGAGCCGGGCCCGTCGGAAGGTCCAGCCCACGACCGCACCGTAGAAGCGCTGCGCCGTGCCGAGGTCGCGGGCCATCAGGCTCACCCAGCAGGGGGCTCCGAAGACCTCCCTCGTCGATATCTCCACCGCTCGCTCCGTCCCTCGTGGGCCCCCGGCCCGCACCACCGCCCCACCCTCCTCCAGCCTTCCACCCTTCCCCCCTTCCAACGTCCTATTCTGGTCCTTTTCGGGAGGATCCACGCGGCCGATGGGGCGAGGACGTAACCGTGCGGTCGCTAGCAGTGAGCAGTCGGCGGCGATAGCCTCGGAAGCCTCCGACGCGGACGCCACCCCCGCAGGCCCGGAAGGCAGGTCTCCCATGGCGATGTCCCAGGTCCCCGTGATCGATCTCGAGCCCTGGCGGTCGGGTGGGCCCGCCGCCCGGGCCCGTACGGCCGCCCGCGTCGACGAGGCCCTGCGGGCCGCCGGATTCCTCCTGGTGACCGGGCACGGAGTGGACCCGGCGCTGCCCGCGCGGATCAGGGCGGCCGCACGCGAGTTCTTCCTGCTGCCCGGCCGCGCCAAGGAGCCGTACGCGGTCACGGTCGGCGGCCGCGGCTGGCTCGGCCCCGGCGCCGAGGCCAACAGCTACGCGGAGGGGACGGCTTCGCCGCCCGACCTGAAGGAGTCCTGGTCCTGGGCGGCGGAGGACCCCACCGGCGTGCCCGCCGTGGACGCGGAGTGGTTCCGCCCCAACGCCTGGCCCGCGGAAGTGCCCTCGCTGCGTCCGCTGGTCACCGCATACCTGGGCTTGATGCGGGCCCTCTCCTACGACCTGCTGCGCCTGCTGGCCACCGCCCTCGGCCTCGGCGAGGACCACTTCACCCGCCACACCTCCCACCCCACCTGGGGGTTCAACGTCAACTGGTACCCGGGCGCCGAGCTCGTCGGACCCCCGCTGCCCGGCCAGTTCCGCATCGGGGCCCACACCGACTTCGGCACGGTCACGGTCCTCGACCGCCAGCAGGGCGCCGGCGGGCTGCAGATCCACACCGACGCCGACGGCTGGCAGGACGCCCCGTACGACCCGGCCGCGCTCACCGTGAACATCGGCGACCTGATGGCCCGCTGGACCGGTGACCGCTGGCGCGCGGGCCGCCACCGCGTCCTGCCGCCGCCCGCAGACGCGCCCGCCGAGGAGCTGATCTCGCTGGTCTACTTCTACGAATGCGACGCGCACACCCGCGTGGAGTCCCTGCCCGCGCCCGTCGGGCGCGTCGTGCACGACCCGGTCGACTCCCACCTGTACCTGCGGGAGAAGCTCCGCTCCATCAGTGTCACCGACGGGAGTGCGACTTCAGGGTGACCAGGTCCCCTTCCGGAGTGGGACGGCCTCCTCCTCCTGTGAGTTGACGATCCGACAGGGCGGGCTCAGTAGTTTCGGAGGCATGAACCGACGCCGAACGGCCACCGCCGCAGCCTTACTCGCCCTCCTCCTGCCGCTTCCCCTCGCGGCCGCCGGCACGGTCGCGGCCGCCGATGCCCCGTCCGCGGCCGAGAGCCGCCGCACCGCCGTGGAACTGCCGCGCCCCACCGGCCGTTTCCCCGTCGGGCAGGAGACGCTCCACCTCGTGGACCGCAGCCGTACGGACCCGTGGGCGGGGTCCGGACCGCGCGAGCTGATGGTCACCATGCGCTACCCGGCGCAGCGGGGCACCGGCGGTCCCGTGCGCTACCTCACGCGCGAGGAGGCCCGGCTGCTGCTGGTCGACCGGGAGCTGGAGGCGGTGATCCCGGTCGAGACCCTCGCCGGCACGGCCGCGCACGCGCGGTCCCAGGCCCGGCCCGTCGCCGGGCGGTACCCGCTGATCGTCCTCTCCCCGGGCTTTAGCGTCCACCGTTCCACCCTCACCTCGCTGGCCGAGGACCTGGCCTCCCGCGGGTACGTCGTCGCCGCCGTCGACCATGCGTACGAGAGCGTGGGCACCGCCTTCCCCGGCGGGCGCGTGCTGGAGTGCCTGGCCTGCGGCAAGGCGGAGGCGGGCACCCCCATGCGGGAGGTCAGCGACAACCGCGCCCGCGACGTGTCCTTCCTCCTGGACCGCCTCACCGGCCGCCACCCCGCCTGGCGCCACGCCGGCCTCATCGACACGAGCCGTATCGCCATGGCCGGCCACTCCATCGGCGGCGCCTCGGCGCTCGCCGCGATGGCCGCCGACCCGAGGGTCCGTGCCGGGATCAACATGGACGGCGGACTCGCCACGCCGGCCCCCGAGACCGGACTGGACGCGCGCCCCTTCATGCTGCTCGGCGCGCAGGACGGCGGCCCCGGGGGCAATCCGAGCTGGGACCGCGACTGGCCCCGTCTCGACGGCTGGAAGCGCTGGATCACCTTCGCGGACTCCGGCCACTTCACCTTCAGCGACTTCCCGGCCATCGCCGAACAGCTGGGCCTGCCCGATCCCGAGGCCCCGCTGCCCGGCGCCCGCTCCGTCGAGCTGACCCGGCGCTACGTCGCCGCCTTCTTCGACCAACACCTCAAGGGCAGGCCCCAGCCCCTCCTGGACGGTCCGTCCCCCGAGGCGCCGGAAGTCCGCTTCCACACCCCCTGAACCGCCGCTCAGACCACCGTCACCGGGTGCCGCACGACCGCGTCGAACAGATAGCCCTGCGTGTTGTGCGGGGTCGTCGCGGGCTGCGTACGCCCGGTGGCGTCGGTCGCCCGGGCCAGCAGCGCGGTGGCGCCCGTGGCCCGCGGGGTCCACGGCAGCGACCAGCGCACCCAGCTGCCCCGGCGCGGCGCGTCGTGCAGCCGGGCCCGCTGCCAGCGGACACCGCCGTCGGTGCTGACCTCCACCCGCTCCACCGGGGCGGCTGCCGACCAGGAACGCCCGGTCAGCAGCCGCGTCCGGTGCACGGGAACGGTCGCCCCCAGCTCGAGCTCGAAGGCGCTCTTGAGGGTCTGCCGGCCCATCGGGGCCCCCTCCGCCGCGTAGGCGGGCCCGAACAGCCGGTACGTGTCGGTGTTCCACGGCGAGTACAGCGGCGCGTCGCTGACCTCGATGTCCCCGACCCACTTGATCGAGGAGATCCCGATCCAGTCCGGTACGACGAGGCGGACCGGGCCGCCGTGGTCGGGCGGCAGCGGCTGCCCGTTCATCTCATAGGCGAGCAGTACGTCGTCCATCGCCTTCGAGACCGGCAGCGGGCGCCGCACCCTCCCCAGGTTCACCCCGTCGGTGACCACCTCGTCGTCCAGTCCCCGCGGTAGCACGTCGACGGCGCCGCCCGTCACTCCCGCCCGCCGCAACACGTCCGACAACCGCGCGCCGCGCCAGCGCGCGACGCCGATCGCGCCCAGGGTCCAGGCGGTGCCGCTGACCTGCCGGCCCTGCTGCGTGGTGTAGAAGCTGCGGCCGTTGCCCGCGCACTCGATGAACAGCGTCCGCTCGACCGCCCGCAGCTCGCGCAGCCGGTCGTAGGAGAACTCCACCGGCCCGCCCGCCAGACCGTCGCCCCACACGGTGAGCCTCCAGGCGTCCGCCTCGATGCGCGGGGTGGAGGTGTGGTTCCGTACGAAGAACCGGTCGACGGGGGTCAGCGGCCCGGTGCCGCGCAGGGCGGCGAAGTTGGTCTCCGCGTTGGTACCCCGGATCGTGAACAGCTCCGGCGGCAGCGGCTTGACCGTACCGGGCACCGCGGCCGGGGCGGTGGCAGCGGCCGCCGGGCCCGCGGATCCCAGGCCCACCGCTCCGGCCGCGGCTCCCGCCGCGAACAGCCTGAGCAGGTCGCGGCGGTCCACTCCGGCGGAGCGGGCACGGCCCCGCGCCCACTGGCGCAGGCGCGCGCGGTCGTACCGGCTCTCGTCCGACAGGTCGAGGGGCATACGGGGACACTCCTTGCTGGTCGCGGTTCCCGACGGACGGTAGGCCCGGCGGTGAGCCGCCGGAAGCTACCCGCCCCGATGGCCACGAACCCGCAACACGCCCGCAATGGCCGGGACCCGATTACCGCTGGCCAGCAGTGTTCGGCAGGATGGGCGCATGACCGAGATCCTGACCCCCCGCCTCATCCTGCGCCGCTGGACCGACGACGACCTCGTCCCCCTCTCCGAGATCAACGGGGACCCGGAGGTGATGCGCTGGATCGGCGACGGCTCGGTCCGCGACCTCGAGGAGACCGCCGAGGACATCGAGCGCTGGGAGGAGGAGTGGGACGAGGAGGGCTTCGGCCTCTTCGCCGTCGAGCTCCTCGGGTCGGGCGAGCTCATCGGCGTCGTCGGCCTCTCGGTGCCCGAGTACCTGCCCGAGGTGCTCCCGGCCGTCGAGATCAGCTGGCGGCTCGGCCGCCAGTTCTGGGGCCAGGGCTACGCCTCCGAGGCCGCCCACGCCACCTTGGAGTACGCCCTCCAGGACCGGGGCCTGGACCGGGTCGTCGCCGTGAACCGCGTCGGCAACGAGGAGTCCGAGAACGTGATCCGCAAGCTGGGCATGGTCGCCGAACGCGACACCGCGCACCCCGAGTACGGCCACCTCCTGCGGATCCACGCCATCGACCTCACCGAGTACGAGGCCTGAGCCCGGACGCCAGGCCTGGGGCGGTCCGGACGCCAGGTTCAGCCCGGCGTGCTTCCCGGGGCCTGGGCAGCGTGGCCCGCGCGGACCGCTTCGAGGGCCGCCGCGTGCAGGGCGGCCGGGTCGCCGTGGTGGGGCCGGGGGCTGCCCGTGAGCGTGTACCACTCGTCGGCGTCCTTGTACTGGACGTCGAACCGGGCCAGCCCCCCGGCCACCGCCGTGGTGCACAGGGTGAGCGGGCCGGTGATGACGCCGACCTCGTCGGTCATCGCGCCGCCCGGCCCGGCGAGCACCTCGTCCCGCCACTGCTGTCCGTCGCTCATGAGGCGCAGGTGTCCAGCATGGTCGTGAGCATCTTCTTCTCCGGTTCGGTGACGGTCAGCCCGTAGACGGATTTGACGGTGGTCCAGGCCCGCCCGTACTGGCACCAGCCGGACTTGTCCGGCGGCTGCCACAGGTCGGGGCTCTGGTCGCCCTTCGACCGGTTCGAGGCGGCGGTCACGGCGAGCAGCTGGGGATGGGCGAGATCGTTGGCGAAGGCCTTGCGCCGGGCGGCGTCCCAGCCGGCCGCGCCGGAGCGCCAGCCCTCGGCGAGGGGCACCATGTGGTCGATGTCCATCGTGGCCGCGTCCGTGACGGCCACCCCGTCGTAGAGGCTCTTCCACGCACCGGACACCGCCCGGCATTCGGCGTCCCGCTTCACGTCGGTGCCGTCCCGCTCGAGGACGACCTCGCGGGTGTCGCACTTGTTGCCCTGCTGCGCCCAGTGCGTGAACCTGTCCCGGCTGTACCCGGCCATCGTGCCGACCGGCGCCACCTTCAGCGCGGCCAACTGCGTACGGGCCACAGCCGTGGTGACCATGCCGGGCAGTACGTCCCCGCCGACGGGTTTGCCGTCCGCGGCGGGTGGCGCGGCACGCGAGGCCGAAGCCCTGGGGCCCGGGCCCGCACCCTTGTCCGCGCCGGGCGCGGCCGGATCGGAGCAGCCGGCCACGCTCAGCAGCAGCGATGCCGCCAGCACCGCGCCGGGCACCCGTATCTGACGGACCATGGACCCCACCCCAAACCGACTGCGCGTCAATGTCTCCTGAACACTACCCAGAACCGGACAAAAAACCGACCCCCCACCCTCAGGCGGGCGTTGTCAGTGGCGCTCGCTAGTCTCCCCGCATACCGCAGCTCAGGGGGTTCCCACCCCCATGTCCGGGCTGCGCGGACAGGGCCGGGACAGGCGGAGGGACGCGGGCTGATGGCATGGGTGGCAGCGGGCGAGGGGTACGAGATCGCCCTCGTGGAAGGGCGGGTGGCGGCGCGGTCCGTCACGGGCCGGTCCGCGGGGCGGCAGTTGAAGACCCTGCCCAGGGCGCTGAAGGACCATCCCGAGGTGGACCGGCTGCGCCGGCTCGCCGAATGGCTCGACCGGCACGAGGCGGCGTGCGTCGCACAGGTCGACACCTGGATGGTGTCCTCACTGCCCGTGCCGACCGCGCTGCTCGCCCGGGTCTGGCGCGACGAGGCCTGGCAGGGCGCCCTGCGCGACCTGGCCGTCGTAGGCGACGACCCGGACGAGGTGGGCTTCCTGCGGGACGCCACCGAGTCCGGTGAGCTCAAGGTGGTCAACCTCGACGGCGAGACCGTCCGGCTGTCCCCGCGCACGGTGCTGCTGCCGCACCCCGTGCTGCTGCCCGACCTGGACGACGTACGGGACTTCGCGGCCGAACTGGGCATCGTGCAGCGGGTCGAGCAGATCCACCGCGCCACCTGGCAGAAGCCGGCCGGGCTCGCCGCCACCGCCACCGAGGTGAAGGACTACGCGGGCGGGGTCTTCCCCACCCGGTTCAGCCTCGCCGCGCGGGCGACCAGCCTCGGCTACCGGGTCTCCGGCGGCTACGCCACCTGCAAGGTCCGCGACACCGGCCGGGCCGTGGAGGCCGCGGTGTGGATCGGCGAGCCCTACTACGACGCGGAAACCAGCACCGGCGCACTGACCTGGCACGACGGGGAGGGCCGGACCGTGCGCCCGGCCGAGGTCGGACCGGTGGCCTGGTCCGAGGGGATGCGGATGGCCGCGGCACTGTACGCCGGGCGCAAGATCGAGGAGGGCGGGGACGCGTGAGCACCACGGACAACACCAGCACCAGCAACAGCACCACCGACACCGGGAAGGACGGCGCGCCCGTGAGCGAGGCCGAACTGCTCCTCAGGGCCGGCGCGGTGCTGCCGCTCGGCACCCCGCACGCGGGTCGCACCGCCGTCGACCTGACCGCGCGCTCCTACCGCCACCCCGCCCTCGGCGACGACCGCGTCGTCGTCCGGCTGGCCGCCGCCGAGCTCGGCGCGGCCGAGGACCTCGCCGCCGGGTTCCTGGGCCTGGTACCCGAGCAGACCGAGGCGCCCGTCGTGGGCCTCGGCCACCGCCAGGCACTCGGCTTCCCCGAATGGGTCCTCGTCCACCACCCCGAGGACGGCCACCACGCCCTCGCGGTCGTGCCCGAACTCGACCGCATCAGCCGCCAGGCCAAGACGAAGCCCAAGGCCGCCCTCGACGCCTGCAACGAGCTGGCCGGCCGGCTCGCCGCTTCCGTGCCGCACTTCCTGCCCGTCTTCCACGAGCAGGCCGCCCGCACCTTCCTGGCCGTCGAGAACACCACCTACGCCGCCCAGCTGTTCGGCCGCGCCCGCACGGCCGAAGCCCAGCACGGCCTCAGCGTCGACGAGGACCGGCTCGATGCCGTCTTCCTCGAATTCGCCCTGGCCGGCGCCCTCCCCGTGAAGGTCCTCACCGGCTACGGCAAGGAACTCGCCCTCCGGGTCAGCCCCGCCGAGGCCTACCGGCGCTTTCGCCGCCTGTGCGTGCGCCGCACCGCCGGAGGGCTGCCGCCCTCCGCGCAGGCCGCCACCGAACTGCGCCGCCTGGCCCGCGCCGCGGGCCTGACCGGCACCGAACCCGAGCAGGACTACCTCGCCGAACTGCTGCCCCTGCCCGCCACCCTGCGCGCCCCGCTCGGCTGGTGGAAGACCCACCGGGCCGCCCTCGTCGAGCTGGCCCGGCGCGTGCCCTCCGTACGCGGCACGCTCCTCGGGCTGACCCCGCCCGGCGGCGGCGACAGCGTCGAACTCACCGGCCTGTGGCTGGACGTCCTGGAGGAGTCCGGCGCCACCGCCGGACTGGAATCCGAGGACGTCCCCGCCGACCAGCGCTGCGCCGACGGCACCGCCGGCTGGCTGGAGCGCTTCCACGCCGCCCGCCACGCGGGCTGGGGCCGGCGCACCACGCCTGCCGTGCTCCTCGACCTCGTCGAGCGCTGTGCGCGGCAGCTGCGCGCCGAACTCGCCCGGCCGGGCCGCGAAACGGGCCTGCGCGTCGGCGTCCAGGACGCCGACTTCCTCGACCTGCTGCTCACCCTGGGCGTCCCGGTCGCCGACCCCGACCCCGACACCAAGGCCGGCAGGCACCGGAACGACCGGCTGAACCTGGAGGACTGGGCGCGCGCCGACCAGCGGCGCGACCTGCTCGCCCTCGCCGAGGACGAGCGGTTCCACCCCGCCTTCCACCGCGCGCTGAACAGCCTCGGCGAGAGCAGCGACGACATCATCCGCCGCGTCGCCGCCGCGCCCGGCGGCCGCCCGCTGCTGACCGAGTGGGTGCGCGGCGTCGCCCGCGCCTCCACCGCCGCCGGGCTGCCCGGAGTCCCCGACGCCATCCAGCGCCTGACCTGGCTGCCCGTCGAAGCCCTCGAACTCGCCCCCGAGGAGGTGGCCGAAGCGGCCGCCGCCGACCTCGCCGCAACCCTCGCCCGCACCCTGCGCGGCGGACTCTTCGAGGAACTGGCCTGGCCCTCCTGGGAGAGCGCCGTGGCCGAACTGGCCACCCAGGACCGGCGCGGCCTGACCGTCGTCGAAGCCTGGCCCCACCTCATCGTCGCCAACTCCACGCAGGTCCGGGTCATCGACGCCGACTCCACCGTCCTCACGCACGACCTGCGGGCCCCCACCGGCTCCGAGTACCGTCACGGATTCCACTACGTCGACGGCGAACTGCTGGTCTTCTGGAACTCCTGGAACACCAACGAGACGCAGGGCTACTGGCACGGCTCGCCCGGCACCGTCCTCACCCTCGACACCGACCGCCGGCACTGGCAGCTGCGCTCCGAACACCTCAGCCTGCCGCTCCCGGACGGCGGCCGCGCCACCGGCGGCGGCATCCTGCACCGCGGCGACAGCAAGCTGCCGGAGGAGCGGGCGATGCTGTCCGACGGCACCTCGTACTGGGTGTGGCAGCAGCGGGACCGGACCGGCGACGATGCGGAGCGGGGCTGGCGGGAGTACGACCCCGCCACCGGTGACCTCGGCCGGTTCTCCCTGCCCGGATTCCTCACCGGCACCTTCGGCGGGCAGCCGGCGCACGCCGACTCCGTCGGGTACTCCTGCTGGCTGCGACCCGCGCCCACCGTGCCGGACTCGGTGCTCGGCGCACCCGCTGACGGCCTGCTCGGCTGGCGCGCCGTCCGCGTCCCCGGCCACGGCTGGCGGGGAACCGACACCGGCGGGCGCACCGTCACCGCCCCCGAAGGCGCCAACATGCCGCTCGCGGCGCTCACCTTCCCCGGCGACGACCGGCCGCGCGCCCTGTCGACCCGTTACCACGAGCTGCGCATCAGCGACCCCGACGGGGTGATCACCGCCACGTCGCGCGCCGACGAGCGGCGGGTCCCCTTCGCCACCGGCAGCGTGAACCTCCCCCCGCTCTCCCACTGGTACGCCCTGCGCCCCCGCGACCCCGAAGGCTCGGCCGCGCTGCGCACCGCCGACCGGGAAACCGTCGCCGCCCTGCTCAAGTCCGCCGCCGCGGCGGAGAGGGCCGACGACCTGCCCGCCCTGGTGAACGCGGCCCTGCCCCAGGTCACCGCCCCCGAGCTGACCGGCGGCATCATCGAGGTCCTGCGCTTCACCCTCGTCCAGCAGAAGGCCCTCGACAAGGTCGCCGCCCGCCTCAACCAGGACGGCGAAGCCGCGGAGACCGGCCCCCAGGGCCCCACCGACCAGCTGATCGACCAGGCACTGAGCGGACTCACGGGCACCGGCTACTACCGCAGCGGCGCCGACACCGACGCCGCCCACCGCCTCCTGCGCGAACTCGCCGCTGCCCGCGCCGACACCGCGGCGGCCGGAGTACCGGGCAGGCTGCACTTCGACGTGCCCGCACTGCCCTACTCCGCGCTGCCCTGGACACCGCTGCTCGACCAGCCCGCCGCCGTCGCCTACCGCGCGGTCGCCGCCGGGACCACCGACGAGCAGCGCGCGGCCCTCATCAGCCTGCTCCGCGAGATCGACGCGGCGGGCCTGGCCTCCGCCGAGGGATCCGCGGACCGCTGGCGCCGCGTCCTCGTCCACCTCGACCAGCGCCACCTGCGCACCCCCGACGGATCCGAGCGCAACGTGCACAGGCGCGCCGTACTCCCGCTCGGCGGCGGAGCCGTCCTCGCGACGACCGAGCACAGCCAATCCGTCCCCGACGGCCACGAGTTCGGCGCCCTGCTCCACGACCCCGCCGGCCGCTTCACCGTCCCCGGGCCCTACACCCTGCGCGGCGACGCCCCGCTGGGCGACCCAGAGCGCGCCACCGACTGGCTGGCCCGCTTCCTCACCGAGGCCGCCGACCGGGGCACCGCGCCCTTCTTCCCCGAGGCCGCAGAGGAGTTCGCCCGGCTCACCGGGGTCCCCGGGGCACTGGCACGGCTGGTGATCGCCGGCCTGCCCTCCGTCGAGACCTGGGCGAGCAACTTCCTCACCCCCGAGCTGCGCACCCTCCTCGGCGTCAAGGCCACCGAGGCCGCCCACGCCCGCGACGAGCTCAAGAGCCTCGACGTTGTGGTCCGGCGGGCCGTCGTCGCCGCGCTGCTGCCCGCCGACCCGGCCCTCCTGTGGACGCAGGGCCCCGACGTGGCCGCCGCCGCCGAGGTGTGGAACCGGCGCGTCGGCCGTCGTACGCCGGTGCCCGACTGGCTGCTCACCGAGGGCTCGCGGGTCCTGCGCACCGGATGGGCCGTGCCCCGCGCCCTGTCCGCGCTCCTCGACCCGGCCGTCTCCCCGGAGCTCTCCGTCGACGTGGCGTGGACGGTGAAGGGCGACCACGCGGAGCCCCGCGAGCCGGCCACCCGCCCGTTCACCTCGGCCGTCCTGACCGCCGCCCTGGGCGCGATGGCCTGGCTCGCCCACCGGCTGCCCGCGGGTGACCCCGTACGAGCGGCCCTGCCGCCCGCGCTGACGGCCGTACGGCAGCGGCTCGCCGCCCCGGAGCTGCTGCTCGAGAGCGGGCACTACACCGATCTCACCGACTTCCGGAAGGCGGCGGGCACACCGACCGAGACCGGCGAGGGCTTCGAGCGGTACGGCGCGGTGATCATGGCCACCCACGACCACCGGCCGCGGCCCGCGCTGCGTCCGGCGCTGCTGGACTCCACCGGATCCGACCCGTACCTGGCGGTCCTGCGCGGCGACGACCAGCGCCCCTCCGCGATCGAGACGGCCCTGCGCGCCGCCCTCGACCCGCGCTTCGCCGCCCTCCTCGCCGACCCGGGCGCCCCGGCGGCGGGCGCCGTCGACCAGGACGGCACCTGGTGGCCGCAGGACCCCGGCCGCTCGGTCCCCGAACTGGTCGCGGAGTCCGCCGGGGAACACGGGCTCGGCGCCGACGCGGCCACCCTGTACCTGATGCTGCTCGCCATGCCCGACCCCACCGACCGCCACACCGCGCGCTGGACGGGCTGGAAGCCGGCCCGCCTCAAGGCCGCCCGCGCCGAACTGGCCGCCACCGACCTGGTGGTGTCGGCCGGCCGGAGCCGGGCCGGGCGCTCGCTGTTCCTGCCGGGCGGGTGGGCGGACATGGCCTCGCCGGTGCTCCCGGTGGAGCAGTGGAAGCTCCCGATGTACGGGCACCGGCTGCTGGGCCCGCTGGTACCCGTCGAACCGGCCGCCGACCTCTACCGCAAGGCCTGGGCGCGGGTCCGCGAGGGCGACTCCCCGCGCTTCGAGGAACTCAAGGTGAAGCGCACGCGCGGCCGCGCCCGCAGGACGTGATCGCGGCCGGGCCTGACGGCCCGGCTCCCGACGCCGCGTCGATCCTGGCGCGGCGGACCCCTCGCCCCCCGCCCCCGCCCTTCGCCTCGTCCTCGTGTCCGCCCGCAGGCGGGGGCGGGGGCGGGGGGTGCGTCCCGCCCCGGCTGCTTCCCTTTCGTTCCGCACCCGTTCCCCATGCCCGTTCCGCATCTGTTCCGCACCACCCAGGAGTACTCCGATGACGCTCACCGACCAGGCCGCCGCAGCGGCCGCGCCCGCCCGGCAGGTACAGCCCGCCGAGGAGCGGTATGCCGCCGAACTCGCCTTCCTCGCCGCCCAGGACCCCGGCCCCCGCCCGCCCGGCTGGGCGCTGACCCCGCGCAACGTCGTCACCTTCGTCTGCGGCAGCGACGGAGCCGAACTGGCCCTGCCCCAGGGCGGTGCCAAGCGCGTCATCGCCCCCAAGTTCGTCGGCGAACGCGCCCTCGTGGAGCGCTGCGTGGTCACCCTTGCCGGGGAGCGCGGCCTGCTGCTCACCGGCGAGCCCGGCACGGCCAAGTCCATGCTCAGCGAACTGCTCGCCGCGGCCGTCTCCGGCACCAGCGCCCTCACCGTCCAGGGCACGGCCGGGACCACCGAGGACGCCTTCCGGTACGGCTGGAACTACGCGCTGCTGCTCGCCCAGGGGCCGAGCGTGGGCGCTCTGGTCGACTCGCCGGTGCTCTCCGCCATGCGGACCGGGCGGGTGGTCCGCGTCGAGGAGATCACCCGCTGCCTGCCCGAGGTCCAGGACGCGCTGGTGTCGATCCTGTCCGACCGGCGGGTCACCGTGCCCGAACTGACCGCCACCGAGGACGCGGTGGTCTGCGCCGCCCCCGGCTTCACCGTCATCGCCACCGCCAACCTGCGCGACCGCGGCGTCTCCGAGATGTCCGCGGCCCTCAAGCGGCGCTTCAACTTCGAGACCGTCGCGCCCATCGCCGACGCGGACGCCGAGGCCACCCTGATCCGCCGCCAGGCGGTCGCCGCCGTCCAGCGGGCCGGGGCCGCCTTCGGGGTCGACGACGCCGTGCTCGACGCGCTCGTCACCGTCTTCCGCGACCTGCGCTCGGGACGTTCCGCCGAGGGCTGGGACGTGGAGCGCCCCGGTACGGTCATGTCCACCGCCGAAGCCGTGCAGGTGGCGGCCTCGCTGGGGGTCGCGGCCGCGTACCTGCCGGGCGGGGACGTGCTGGACCTGCTGCCGGGGCACCTGCTGGGCGTCGTACGCAAGGACGACCCCGCCGACCACGGACGGCTGCTGGGCTACTGGGACGGCCCGGTCCGCCGCCGGGCCGAGGACGGCTCGGCGATGTGGCGCCGCCTGTGGGACCTGCGCGGGAGCCTGCGGTGACCCCGCCCGAGGCGACGGCCGCCGCGCGCCACGCCGCCGAGGCGTCGGCCGACCCGGGTATGCCCGACGGCGCGTTCGCGGATCCCCGTACGGGCGCCGAGGCGTCGACGAGCGCAGGTTCGGCCGTTGCGGCATTCGTCGAGCCGCGTGCGGGCGCTGACGCGTCGGCCGGCCCGCGTGCGGCCGTGGACGCGTTGGCGGATCCGCGTGCGGCCGTCGAGGCATTGGCCGCCTCCCGCGCGCCGTACCTGCTCGGTGTGCGCCACCACAGCCCCGCGCTGGCGGCGCTGGTCTCCGATCTGCTGGACGCCTCCGGCGCGGACGTGGTCTGCGTCGAGCTCCCGGCGGACTTCCAGCCGTGGCTCGAGCACCTGGCCGACCCGGAGACCGTCGCCCCCGTCGCCCTGGCCGGCACGGGCCGGGACGGCCGCCTGGCCTTCTACCCCTTCGCCGACTTCTCCCCGGAACTGGCCGCGATCCGCTGGGCCGCCGCCCGCGGGGCGACCGTCCTGTGCTGCGACCTCCCCTTGTCCGCCGACGCCTGGACCTCGACGTCCCCGTCCCCGTCCCCGTCCCCGGTCACGACATCGGACCCGGACCGGGAGCCGGATCCGCACCCGGACCGGGATCTGGGCGCGGAGCGGGCCTCCGGCCCGGCCACCGGAGCGTCCCCGGAAAGGGAAGCCCCCGGCCCGCGCCCGGCACCCGCGCGCGGCGGCGCCTTCGCCGACGCGCTCACCGCCGCCGGAACCGGCCGGGACGGCGAGGACATGTGGGACCGTGCCGTCGAGGTGCTCGCGCCCGGCTGCTCCCCGGAAGCCGTACGGCGGGCCGCACTCGGTGTCGGATGGGCCCTGCGTGCGGACGCCGCGACCGTCCCGGCGACGGACCTGGCCCGCGAGTCCCACATGCGTGAGGTGATCGCGGGCGCCCTCGCCGCGGGCCACCGCGTGGCCGCCGTGATCGGCGCCTTCCACGCACCGGCCCTCCTGAGCGTGCCCGCCGCGGCCGCCCCCGCCGCGGCCGCTCCCGCCGCGGCCGCTCCCGCCGCGGCCGCTCCCGCCGCGGCCGCTCCCGCCACCACGGCCGCCGACGACGCGGTTACGGCCCCCGCACGGGCGGGGCGGGCCCCCGGGCGCGCGGCCCGGTCAGGGGCCGTCGGGCAGGACGGGGCGCAGGCCGTCACCTCGCTCGTGCCGTACTCGTTCGATCTGCTCGACTCCCGCTCCGGGTACCCCGCCGGGATCCGGGATCCGCTCTGGCAGCAGGCCGTTCTGGAGGCCGGCGGGGAGGCCCGCCGGGTCCGGGAGGCGGCCTCCGTCGCCGTCACCGGGGTCTGCCGTGAGCTGCGCCGGGCCGGGCACACCGCGGGGACCGGCGAGGCCGCCGAGACCCTGCGGCTCGCCTGCGACCTGGCCGTCCTGCGCGGGCTCCCCGCGCCCGGCCGGGGCGAGCTCCTCGAGGCCGTCACCACCGTCCTCGGACAGGGCGAACCGCTCGGCCGCGGCCGGGCGCTGGCCCGGGCTCTCGAAGCGGTACTCGTCGGCACCGCGCGCGGCCGGATCACCCCACACGCCCCCCGCTCCGGCCTCGGACCCTGCGTCGAGGGCGAGCTGACGGAGCTGCGGCTGCCCGGCCCCGACGACCCCGCCGCGCGCGAGGTCCGCCTCGACCCGTTGCGCTCCGCCCTCGACGGCCGCCGCGAGATCCTCCTCCAGCGGCTCCTGGTCTGCGGAGCCTCCTACGGCGAGCCCCTCAGCGTCGCCACCACCGGCGACGGCACCGCGCTCGGCACCAAGTGGCGGCTGTCCTGGACGCCCTCGGTCCCGGCCCGGCTCGATCTCGCCGGGGTCCGCGGCGTGACCGCCGCCCAGGCCGCCGCCGGCACCCTCCGCGACACCGCCCGGCGCGCCGCCGCCGACGGCGGGCCGACGCCGGCGCAGATCCTCGCCGGACTGGCCGCCGCCGCGCGCTGCGATCTGCCCGAGCTGGTCGACGTACGCCTCCAGGAGGCGGCCACCGTCCTGCCGCAGACCGCGACCCTGCCCGAACTCCTCGACGCCCTCGACCTCCTGGAGGCCCTCCACCGCGGCCACCTTCCCGGCACCGGCGCCGGGTCCCGCGCCACCGCCGCCGCGCTGACCGGCGACCTGCTCGAAGCGGCCGTCCGCTCCCTGCCCGGCCTCGCCGGCAGCGAGGACACCGCCGACGCCGCGGCCCTGGTGGCCCTCGCCGACCGCGCCGCCGCCCACCACCTCGGGCTGCGCACCGACGAGGCCCTCGCCGCGCTGGCCGCTTCCGCCTCCCCACTGATCCAGGGCGCGGCCCTGGCCGTACGGGTCCTCCTCGACCTCGATCCGGCCGCCCGGCTCGGCGAGCGCGCCGCCGGCTGGATCGACGGGGCGACCGCCCCCGACGGGCGCCGCGCCCTGACCCGCCGGCTCGGCGGAGTCCTCACCGCAGCGGGACCGCTCCTGCAGTCCTCCCCGGCCGCGCTCTCCCCGCTCCTGGACCGGGTCGAGCACCTCGGCGACCAGGACTTCCTCGACCGCCTTCCCGCCCTGCGCGGCGGCTTCGACACCCTGTCGCCCGCCGCCCGCGACCGGCTGCTGGACACCGTCGCTGAGCGGCTCGGCGACCGGGTCGACCTCGCGCTCGACGCGCCGCCCGCACTGCTCGCCCTCTGGGCCGCCGCCGACGCCGCCGGACTCGCCGCACTCAAGGAACTCCCGCTGCCCGAGGCGGCCGCACCGGCGCAAGCTCCGGCACAGGCCACGGCCACGGCCACGGCCACGGACGCGGCCGCGACGCCGGAGGCCGCCGGCTCCCCGCGCCCGCCCGCCGCGACCGGCCTGCGGCTCGCCCCCGCCGACCGCTGGCGGCTGCTGCTGGGCCGCGAGCGCGACCGGCTCCCCGCCGGGGCCCGCCGCTACGCCCGCGCCCTCGACGAGCTCTACGGCGCCGGCCGCGGCGAAGGCTCCACCGACCTCGACGGCGGCCGGGGAGGACCGGGCGGCGGCCAGGAAGCCTCCTTCCCCACCGCCCGGGAGTGGTCGCAGGAGCTGGAGGCGCTGTTCGGCGCCGAGGTACGGGAAGAGGTACTGGGCGGAGCGGCCGAAGCGGGCCGCACCGACGTACTCGCCCAGCTCGACCCGGCGTCCGTACGGCCCTCCGTGGAGCTGCTGAGCTCCGTCCTGTCGCTCGCCGGCGGGATGCCGGAGGCCCAGCTCGCCCGGCTGAGGCCCCTGGTCAGGCGCCTGGTCGACGAACTGGCCAAGGAACTGGCCACCCGGCTGCGCCCGGCCCTCTCCGGCCTCGCCACCCCCCGCCCCACCCGCCGCCCCGGAGGCAGACTGGACCTGGCCCGCACCCTGCGCGCCAACCTCGCCCACACCCGGCGGCGGGCCGACGGCAGCGTGGTCGTGGTCCCGGAACGGCCCGTGTTCCGCACCCGGGCCGGCCGCGAGAGCGACTGGCGGCTGATCCTGGTCGTCGACGTGTCCGGCTCGATGGAGGCCTCCGTCATCTGGTCGGCGCTGACGGCGGCCGTGCTGGGCGGCGTACCGACCCTGTCCACCCACTTCCTCGCCTTCTCCACCCAGGTCCTGGACCTCACCGACCGGGTCGAGGACCCGCTCTCGCTGCTGCTGGAGGTCCGGGTCGGCGGCGGTACGCACATCGCCGCCGGACTCGCGCACGCCCGCACGCTGATGACCGTTCCGAGCCGCACCCTCGTCGTCGTGGTCAGCGACTTCGAGGAGGGCGCCCCGATCGGCGGGCTGCTCGGCGAGGTCCGCGCGCTGGCCGCCTCCGGCGCCCACCTGCTCGGCTGCGCCGCGCTCGACGACACGGGCACGCCCCGGTACTCGGTCCCGGTGGCCCGGCAACTCGTCGCCGCCGGGATGCCGGTGGCCGCCCTCAGCCCGCTCGCCCTCGCCCGCTGGGTGGGCGACCGACTCCGTGGAGAACCCCGTTGACCACCTCACTGCCGCCCGTCGCACCCGAGGTGCTCGCCGAAGCCGTCGAGCAGCTCAGCGCACGGCTGCGCAAGAAGCTGGACGCCGCCACCGCGAGCTGCGGTGCGCTCGCCTCGAGCGGGGCGGACGGAACCGTCGTCCTCGGCTTCGGGGAGGACGCCGTCGTCACGCTGCGGCCCGGCCCGGGCGGGGCGGTCACCGAGGCCGGACAGGCGGTCTGCACCTGCCTGCTGGCCCCCCGCTGCCTCCACCGCGCCGCCGCCCTGGGAGCCGCCCCACTGGCGGACCCGGCCCCGTACGCGGCTGCGGACCTGGCCATGGACCCGGCCGCCGCCTCGGCCCAGGAGGCTCTGTACGGGGGCCCGGCCCCAGCCCTCGACGCGGCCCATGCCCAGGCCGCGGCCCCGGGCCCGGCGCATGCCACCGACGCGGCTGCGGTCCCGGCTGCGGCCGCGGGCCCGGACGGGACGCCGCCGGCGCCCGTACCGGTGCAGTCGCCGCAGGCGGTACAGGCGGTGAACCAGGCAGCTCCCGCCCCCGTTCCGTCCGCCGGGCGATCCGTACCCTCCCAGCCGTCCGAGCCCGATGCCACGCTCACCGAAGCCCAACGCCGGGCCGCGGCCGGGCTCTGGCGGGCCGCCGCCGATGCCCTCGCCGCCGGGGTCACCGCCGGAGGAGCCGTCGTCCAGGCCGAGTTGCTGCGCGCCGCGCACACCGCCCGACTCGCCGGGCTGCCACGGCCCGAGGCGGCCGCGCTGCGCGTCGTACGAGGTCTGCGCGCCGCCCGGGGGCAGCAGGCCGGGCAGCGGCTCGGTGCGCTCACCGGGGCCTTCCGCGAACTCCTGCGCACCGCCGCACTGCTGGCCGCCGGCCGCGCCGATCCCGCCCTGACCGGCACGGCCCGCCGCGCCTACGCGCCCGGCGGCAGCCTCCAGGTGTACGGCCTGTGCCGGGAGCCCGTGCTCTCGGCCACCGGCTACGGGGGTGTGGTCACGCACCTGCTGGCCCCGGACGGCGCCGCGTACTCCCTCTCCGACGTGCGCCCCGGCGGACTCGCTCGGGCCCGCGGCGCGGGGTCGGCCTCCGTCGCCCTCGGCGGAGCCGTCCTCGACCACGGCGGGCTGGCCCGCGGTGGCCTGCGCATCGTCGGCGCGACCGTCTCCCCGGAAGGCCGGCTCGGCGCCGGACGCGGGGTCAAGGCGACCCCGCTGCGCGGCATCCCGTGGACCGAGGCGCCCGCCGCGGCGCTCTTCGCACGGCCCGCGGCCGAGGCGGTCGCCGACCGGCCCGCGGACCCGGAGGGCGGCGAGCCCGCCCTGCTGGGCTGCGAGGTCGCCGTCGTCGGCGCGGCCGGGGAACACCTCCTGGTGCGTGAGCTGCGGCCGGGCGCGCCCCTGCTGCGGCTGCGGCCCGCACACCCCCACCCCGAGTTGGCGCACACGGCGAACCTGCGCCGCCTCGGCTCGTACCCCGGTCTGCACCTGCGCGTCCTGGGGCGCCCCGACCTCGACCGGGCCGCCACCCTGAGCCCCCTCGCCGTCGGCCCGGTGCCCGGCGCGGAGTACACCCTACGGCTGCCCGAGGAGTGGCTGGGCCGGGCGGACCTCGGCTACGACCGCCTCCAGGGCGTCCACTTCCCGCCCCGGGCAGGCACCGACCCCGCTCCCGAGCCGGCTCCCACCGGCCCGGACCCGCTGGCCGACTCCCCGCTGTGGCGCGTACGCCGCCTCCTGGAGACCGGGGTCGCGGGCGGCCGCCGAGCCGTGGCCGAGGCGGCGCGGGGCGCCGAACCCCTCGCCGCGTACGGCCCGCTGCGGCGGGCCGGGCTCACCGGCGCGGCGGAACTGGCCGCGGCCCTCGCAGCCGAGGCCGACCGCCGCCCCCGCGACGCCTTCGGCCGCCTCGCCGACCCTTCCGCGGAGGGCTACGCCCACGCCTGGCTGTCCACGGCCACCCACCTGGCGGCGGCGGAACGCTCCCTGGTCTCCGCGTCCTGGGCCCCCACCCCGGACGCCTGATCCGCACGCAGCCAGTCACCCAGCACGACGAGGTCCGCCACGGTGAGCCCCCGCCCCGCATCCACCCGGTACAGCAGCGCCCGCCCGCGGTGGCACCCGGCCACCCGGGCCCGGTCGGCGTCGGTGATGGCCGCCCGCCGGAGCGCCGAGGTCAGTGAGGGGTGGTGGCCTGGGGCCAGTGGGTGTCCCACAGGGCGCAGTGGTGTTGGGTCCGGGCGTCGACCGGGTGGATTCCGGAGGGGCCCGGGGCCAGGGACAGGGCCGGGGGCTGCCGGGTGCGCAAGCGCGGCCAGGGTGGGGCTCCCGGTGACCGGGGGTCGCCGGTGCGGGCGAAGGCGGTCCAGTAGTCGCTCATCCGGTCCGCCAGGGCCCGCTGCGGGGGCGTCAGCGGTGCCAGCGCGAAGAGGTACGGCAGCTCGAAGCCGTGCGAGGCCCCGTACGGCAGCCCCGGCACCTCCGGGAGCCCGGTGAAGTTGGGCGCCTCGCGGTCGGAGAACCGGTAGGCGTACGTCGGCACGTGCCGGGCCAGCGCACCGCTGTCCCGCAGCGTCGGGCAGGTGAACGAGGCGTCGGACAGCAAGGTCGCCCAGGCCACCGCCGGCGTCGGATAGGCCGCGACCGGGTAGCTCGCCTCGACGGCGCGGGCCGTCGAAGCACCGAACGACCGTTCCAGGCGGGCCCGGTAGGCGGCCTCGTCGGCCATCGGGTACACCGCCAGGGTCGTTCCGAGCAGGATCCGCATCTCGTCCCGCGTGCTGCCCTGCATCACCGGCACCCGGTGGAACCGCCCGGTCTCCAGCGCCCGCCGGGGCTCCACGGGCAGGAGGGCGCCTCCGTAGGAGACCTTGGAGAAGGTCTGCATCAGCTGCGGGGTCGCGAGCTCGCGGACGTCCAGCCGACGCAGGCAGTCCAGGACCCCGTCGGGCCCTTCGCAGCCGAGCCGGGCCGCAGCCAGGACGCCGTCCGACACCGTGGCCCGCTCGGGCACGAAGGGTTCGTACGTACCGAGCGTGGGCAGCAGGGACCACGGCGGGGCCGTGGTCGAGCACGATCCGCTCTGCACGATCGCCCGGTGGAAGAGCCCGGCCGAGGCGGGGGAGGTGAGGTGGGCGCAGACGCTGAGGGCGCCCGCCGACTCGCCGAACACCGTGACGTTGCGCGGGTCGCCGCCGAACCGGCCCGCGTTCGCCCGCACCCAGCGCAGCGCCGCCCGCTGGTCGGCGAGGGCGAAGCCGGGAGCCCCGCCGAGTTCCGGATGGCCGAACAGGCCGAAGACCCCCAGCCGGTAGTTGACGGTCACGACCACCACATCGCCCCGCACCGCGAGCCGCTCGGGCCGGTACGGGTCCCCCGCGCCGCTGACGAAGCCCCCGCCGTGGAACCAGACCATCACGGGCCGCCCCGCCGCGTCCGGGGCGGGGGCGGCCGAGGGCACGGTGACGTTCACGTACAGACAGTCCTCGGAACCACTCGGCCCGCCGGGCCCGATCGCGGGCAGCTGCACACAGCGCGAGCCGGGCGCACCCGCGTCGCGCACGCCCTCCCACCGGGGCGCGGGCTCCGGAAGCCGCCAGCGCAGCGCGCCGGTCGGGGGAGCGGCGTACGGGATGCCCTCGAAGGAGCGGTGGGGCCCGTGGCTCAGGCCGCGCACCCGCCCCCGGTCGGTGTCGACGACGGGCCGCTCCACGACGGGCCGTTCGACCGCCGGCCGCTCAGGGCCCGGCGCCGCAGCCACCAGCAGCAGTACGGCCGGCAGCGCCGGCGTCAGCGGCCGCACGCACCGGCGCCACAACCTCCGCGCGTCGGGCACGCGTCACGCCTTTCCCCAGGGCCGGGGGCGGAGCGCCCGGCGCCCCCGTTTGCCCGCCCCGAATGGCGCAGTGGACGGATCTGGCAGTCAATGTAACAAAGCGTGCGCTTCCCATGACGCACGATGACCGGCGCGCGATGCGTAGACCCGCGTGTCGGCGAACGGAGTTTTCCATGAATGACCCCATCACCCTCGCGGCGACGGACCGAGAAGACCGCCACGGGATCCCCGACACCACCCCTCCGGACGCTCCGGGCCCCGAGCCCGTGCGCACCCTGCTGGACACGGCGGCCACCTGCCGCCCCCTGGAGGAGGTCACCGCCCTGGTGAGCCTCCTCAAGGACACCGGCCAGCTGCCCAACCCCGGACACGAGGCGCTGCGCACGGCCGCCGTGACCCGTCCCGTGGACGAGGTGCGGCAGATGGTCGCCCTCCTCGGCGAGCCCCCGCACGAGGTCGACGCGGCGGACATCACGCTGCGCGCCGCCGCCGTCGGGCGGCCGATCGAGGACGTGGCCCTGCTGGTGACCATCCTCGGGACCGGGGAGTCCGCCCCACCCGCCCCGTCCACGCAGTCCGAGGTGCTCGACGAGTCCGGGGAGGACCGGGCCGGGCCGCCGGGACCGCCCGAGCCCGCGCAGGTGCCGTACGAGGAGGAGCCGTACGAGCCGCCGTACAGGGCGCTGTACGACGCCCCGTACGAGAAGCCGCGCCGGCGCACCGAACCGGTAGCCGAACCGGCCCGGTCGGAGCCTGCCCGCTCCGGACCGCCGGTGCTGCGGCACATGCTGCGCTGGCCGGTGGCGATCGCCCTGCTGGTCACCGGCCTGCCCCACCTGCCCATGGACCTCGCGGCCCTGTCGGCGGCGGCTCCCCGGGACTTCCTGCCGCTCCTCGTCACGGTGCTGTGCGTCGGCTTCGGGGCGCTGCTGGCGGTGCGGGACACCACGCCGGTGTGGCGGGCCGCGGCGGTCACGGCCGTCGGCGTGGTCGCACTGCACGTGTTCGGGGGCGCGGCGGCCCTCGACCCGCTGGCCGGGGCGGTCGGCGGGTCCGTCACCTGGGCGGGCAGCGTCGTCATGCTCAGCGCGGCGGCCGGAGCGGTCCTCGCGGGAGTGGCGTTGAGGAACCCGCGGGAGAGCGCCGCCTGATCCGGTGGTGAACGAGCGGCACCCCGTGCGCACGCCGCACGGGGTGCCGCTTCGTGTCAGGAGATTCACGCCAGAGGGTTATGCCCATGAGTTCGGCCCATGAGTTCGGGCCAGGAGTCCCGCCGGCGGCGTCACGCCAGGAGGTTCACCGCCCGGGTGAACACGCGCGGGAGCCGGGCCGCCAGCGGGACGATCCGCCGGGCGAGCGGGGGCCGGTGGCGTGCCCAGAGCAGGGACTCGGTCAGGGTGCGGTAGCTGCGAGACAGCTCCCGCCAGGCCTGTTCGTACGCCTGGGGCCGCCCCGCCCGTACACAGCGCACCAGTTCGCCCGCGGCCGTCAGGGCCAGGGTCAGGCCCTCGCCGGTCAGCGCGTCCACGTACCCGGCCGCGTCCCCGACGAACAGCACGCGCCCCGCCACCCGCACCCGGGCCCCTTGGCGCAGCGGTCCGGCTCCGCGCACCGGCGCCCCGGGGGAGGCGGGCAGCCGCGCCGCCAGCAGCGGGAACCGCGCGAGCTGGACGTCGAACGGGGCCTGCTCCGCGGTGAGTACGGCCACGCCGATGCGGTCGGGGCCGAGCGGGGTGACGTACGCCTCGCAGTGCGCCGCCCAGTGCACCTCTACGAGGTCGCTCCACGGTTCGACGGTGTAGTGGCGGCGCAGCCCGTACCGTGCGGGCCTGCCGGGCGTGGGCGGCGCGGACAGGCCGAGTGCGCGCCGGACGGGGGAGTGCAGGCCGTCGGCGGCGACGAGGTAACGGGCCGTGAGGCCGGCCGCGTCGACGCGGTCACCGGCCTGGCTGACCGCATCGACGCGGTCCCGGACCACCCGCACGCCCAGCTGCGCGGCGCGTTCCGCCAGCGCGGCCTGGAGTACGGTCCGGCGGACTCCGAGACCGGGACCGGAGTGGAACAGTCCTTCCGCGTGCCGCCCGCTCACGCCGTCCACGTAGCGGATGCCGCGGAACGGCTGCCCGGACACGTCCACGCCCAGCTCCCGCAGCCGGGCGACCGCCCCCGGCATCAGGCCCTCGCCGCAGGCCTTGTCGACGGGGGCGGGTCGCGGTTCGACGACCACGACCTCGAGACCTGCCAGTGCGCCGTGGATGGCCGTCGCCAGGCCGGCCGGGCCGCCGCCCGCGATCAGCAGGTCGATCACGAGGGAGAGCCGGCCGTCGGTACGGAGGCGGGGGCGCGCAGCCGTCCGCCGTCCGTCAGCGCGGCGTCCTCGCAGCCGATCCGCACGCGCAGGAGCAGCAGGTTGAGCGCGGTGAAGCCCAGGGCGGTCAGCCAGGCGGTGTGCACGAGCGGCAGCGCGAGGCCTTCCACGACCACCGCCACGTAGTTGGGGTGCCGCATCCACCGGTACGGCCCGGCCGCCACCAGCGGCAGTCCGGGTACGACCAGCACCCGGGTGTTCCAGCGCGGTCCGAGGGTCGCGATGCACCACCAGCGCAGGGCTTGCGCCGCGAGGACCAGGGCGAGCGCCGTCCAGCCGAGCGCGGGCAGGAACGGACGCCCGGCGGCCCAGGGTTCCACCACGCAGCCCACCAGCAGCGCGGTGTGCAGGGCGACCATCACGGGGTAGTGGCCGCGGCCGTACTCGCGGCCGCCCCGGGCCAGGCTCCACGCCGCGTGGCGGCGGGCCGTGGCCAGTTCGGCGAGCCGCTCGGCCACGACGAGGCCGATGAGCAGCAGGTACCAGGTCATGGACGGAGTGAGGGCCATGGAGTCACCAGCCAGGGGGAGTCGGGGAGCCACAGCAGTGGTCACCAGCGGAGCAGGACGAGTTCGGAGGCGAAGCCCGGACCGAAGGCCAGCATCAGCCCGACCGATCCGGGCGGCGGCGGCCCCGCGCTCTGGATGCCGCCCAGGATGTGCAGGACCGACGCCGAGGAGAGGTTGCCGACGTCGGCCAGTGAGCGGTGGCTCGCCGCGAAGGCCGATGCGGGCAGACCCAGCGCCTCGCCCAGCGCGTCGAGGATCTTCGGGCCGCCCGGATGGCAGATCCAGGCGTCGACGTCCGAGGGCTTGAGGTCGTGTGCGGCGAGGAAGGTCTCCACTTCCTCGGCCACGTGCAGCCGGACCAGGTCCGGCAGTTCGCGGCCCAGGACCATGCGCAGGCCCCAGTGGCCGATGTCCCAGCCGAGCAGGTGTTCCGTGCCGGGGTAGAGGCGGCTGCGCGCGGCCACCACCGACGGTCCGGCGCCGGTGGCGTGCAGGGGGTGTTCGTGGCCCACCGCGACGAGCGCGCCCGCCCCGTCGCCGAAGAGGGCCCCGGCCACCAGGTTCGCCATCGAGGTGTCCGTGGACTGCAGCGTGAGCGAGCAGAGTTCGGTGGACAGCAGCACGGCCGCGTGGCCGGGCCGGCCCGTCAGGTGGTCGTGGAGGTGGCCGAGACCGGCGGCGCCCGCCGCGCAGCCGAGGCCGAAGAGCGGCACCCGCCGCACGTCGGGACGCAATCCGGCGCGTGCGGCGAGGCGGGCCTCCAGCGAGGGCGTCGCGAGCCCGGTCACGGTGGTCGACATGACGAGGTCGATCTCCTCCGCCGTCGGCCCGGCCTCGGCGAGGGCGAGCGCGAGGGCCCGGCCGCCGAGCTCGAGAGCCGCTTCCAGGAACAGGGCGTTCGTGGTTCCGAAGTCGTTCGACGGTCCGTACCGCTCCAGCGGGAGGGCGAGGTGGCGGCTGTGCACGCGCACCGAGGCGTGCACCCTGCGCAGCAGGGCGGTGTCGGGGCCCGGCGGCAAGAAGCGGGCGAGGGCGGCCGTGATCTCGGCTTGCGGATGGCGATGGGGCGGGAACACGCTGCTCACTGCCAGGACACGCGTCATTCGCTCACCATAGAAAACAACTGACACATCGTTATGAATCAGGCGAACCGGGCGCGGCGCGGCATAGCGTGTCGCCGTGCCCGCACGAACCACGCCAGCCGGACCTGCCACCGCCACGAGTGCCACCACGAGTGCCACCGAGACCGCCACCGCCACGGCCCCGCGCCGCCGCCGCGGCGGTTCGGCCGCGGGGCTCCTGGCGGCCTGCCATCCGCTGCCGGCGGCGGCCGTCACCCTCTTCACCGCGGCGCTCGCGACCGCCGCCGGGCGCGACCTGGCGGGAGGGGCCGCCGCGGCGGGCGCGGTCGCCGCCGGGCAGCTCTCGGTCGGCTGGAGCAACGACCGGGCCGACCTGCGGCGCGACCGGGCCGTCGGGCGCCGGGACAAACCGCTGGTCGCGGGTACGGTGCGACCCGCCGCCGTGACCGGCGCGGCGGGCCTGGCCCTCCTGCTCTGCGTCCCCCTCTCGCTGGCCGGCGGGCTGCTCGCCGGGACCGTGCACCTCGCCGGGGTGGCGGCCGCCTGGGGGTACAACCTGTGGCTGAAGGGCACGGCCGCGTCCTGGCTCCCGTACGCCCTGGCCTTCGGCCTGCTGCCCGCCTTCGTCACCCTCGGTCTGCCCGGCGCGCCGTGGCCGCCGCTCTGGCTCACGGCGGCGGCGGCCCTGCTGGGGGCGGGCGCGCACTTCGCCAACGTGCTGCCGGACATCGCCGACGACCTGGCCACCGGCGTCGTGGGCCTGCCCCAGCGGCTCGGCCCCCGGTACTCGGCCGGGCTCGCCGCGCTCCTCGTCCTCGGCTCGGCCGCCGCCCTGGTGGTGGGGCCGCCCGGGCGGGTGTCGGCGTACGGCTGGGGCCTGCTGGCGGGGACGGCGGCGATGCTGCTCCTCGCGGCCCGGCGCCCCGCCGGCCGGCTCCCCTTCCTGGCCGTGCTGGCCGTCGCCGGAGCCGATGTCCTGCTGCTGGTGGTCCAGCTCAGGCCGGCCTAGTACGGGTACGGGTCCATTCGAGGAGCTGCTCGGCCGGCCAGGTGTTGATCACGTGCTCGGCCGGGACCCCGCACTCCACGGCCCGTTCGCAGCCGAGCATCTGCCAGTCCAGCTGGCCGGGGGCGTGGGCGTCGGTGTCGATCGCGAAGGAGGTCCCGGCGGCCACGGCGAGGCGCAGCAGCTCCCGGGGCGGGTCCAGCCGCTCGGGCCGGCTGTTGATCTCCACGGCGGTACCGGCCTGCGCGCAGGCCGCGAAGACGGCCTGGGCGTCGAACCGGGACGGGGGCCGGGTCCGGCCGGTCACCAGCCGCCCCGTGCAGTGGCCCAGTACGTCCATCAGGGGGTTGCGCACGGCCGCCAGCAGCCGCCGGGTCATGGCGGGAGCCTCCATCCGCAGCTTCGAATGGACGGAGCCGACGACGAGGTCGAGCCGGTCGAGGAGCTCCGGTTCCTGGTCCAGCGAACCGTCGTCGAGGATGTCGCACTCGATGCCGGTCAGCAGCCTGAACGGCGCCCAGCTCTCGTTGAGCTCCGCCACCACCCGCAGCTGTTCGCGCAGCCGCTCCGGGGAGAGCCCCCGGGCGATCGTGAGCCGCGGCGAATGGTCGGTGAGCACGGCGTACTCGTGCCCCAGCGAGGCCGCGGCCCGGCCCATCGCCTCGATCGGGCTGCCTCCGTCGGACCAGTCAGAGTGCACGTGGCAGTCCCCGCGCAGGGCCGCCCGCAGGGCGGTGGCGGCGGGCGTGGCCGGCGGGCCCTGGGGGAGCGCGGCGACCTCGTCCTCCAGTTTCCGCAAGTAGGCCGGGACCGCCCCGCCGAGCGCCTCCCGGACCACCTGGGCGGTCTTGGGGCCGATGCCCTTGACCGCCTCCAGGGAACCGGCCGCCACGCGTTCGGCCGTCTCCCGCTCACCCATGTGCTGGACGGCGGCCGCGGCCGTACGGAAGGCCCGTACCCGGTAGGTGGGCTCCTGGGCACGCTCCAGCAGGAAGGCGATCCGGTCCAGCGCCGCCACCGGGTCCATCGGCGTACCTCCTGCCTCCCGGACCCAGTGTCCGGTGCTCCGCCCGCTTACGCCTCTTGCGGGACGGCGGCGTCGAGCGCGGCGGTGAGGCGGTTCAGGCGGGTCTGGAGCTCGACGATCTCGGTCAGCTCGAAGCCGGTCGCGGCCGCGATCCGGCGCGGGACCTCCACCGCGCGGGCGCGCAGCGCGGCCCCCTCCTCGGTCAGGTGGGCGCGGACGGACCGCTCGTCCTCGGCGCTGCGCTCACGGCGGACCAGGCCGGCCGCCTCCAGCCGCTTGAGCAGCGGGGACAGCGTCCCGGAGTCCAGGCGCAGGTGCTGCCCGATCTCCTTGACCGGCAGTTCGCCGTGCTCCCACAGGACCAGCATCACGAGGTACTGCGGGTAGGTCAGGCCCAGGTCCTTGAGGACGACGCGGTACAGACCGCCGAAGGCGCGGCTCGCCGCGTTCAGCGCGAAGCAGATCTGGCCGTCCAGGCGCAGGAAGTCCTGGTCGGGGTGGAGTGCGGTCGGCTTCTCGGTCATGGGCGCCAGTGTACCCCGGGAGGACATGCGAGGCATTTAATTGTGCACAACTTAATTGCGTGTTCTAATGGTGGAGCGAGGTCGACCACCGGCCGCCGCAACGGATCATTTCTGCGAGAGGAACTCCGATGGACGCGCTGTACACCGCTGTCGCCACCGCCAACGGCCGCGAGGGCCGCACCGTCAGCTCCGACGGCCAGCTCGACCTCGCCCTCGCCATGCCCCCGGCGCTCGGCGGCAACGGACAGGGCACCAACCCCGAGCAGCTCTTCGCCGCCGGGTACGCCGCGTGCTTCGCCAGCGCGCTCGGCCTGGTCGGCCGCCAGGCCAAGGTCGACACCAGCGAGGTGTCGGTCACGGCCGAGGTCTCCATCGGCAAGGACGGCGCCGCCTTCGGTCTGGCCGCGGTCCTGCGCGTCGAGCTCCCCGAGTCCCTGGCGGGCGAGACGGGCGCCCTGCTGGTCAAGCAGGCGCACGAGGTCTGCCCGTACTCCCGCGCCACGCGCGGCAACATCGACGTGGACCTCGTGATCGAGTAGACGACCGGGCAGCCGACGCGCCGGCCGACCGGGCAGCCGACGCGCCGGCCGACCGGCCCGGCCGACGCGTCCGGCCGACGCGTCCGGCCGGCCGGCTGGAAATGCCGGACCCCCGGCGGGCGGCGACCATGGAGGGGCATCACCCCGCACGGGGGTCGTCCGCCGGGAGGCGCCAGTGGCGCACACCTACTCAACAGACGTACTGGTCGTGGGCGCGGGCCCGGTCGGGCTGACCGCCGCCGTCGAGCTCCGCAGGCGCGGGGTCTCCTGCCGGATCGTCGACCGGCTGCCCGCCCGGCTCCCGTTCGCCAAGGCAGTGGGCATCCAGCCGCGCACCCTGGAACTCTGGGACCGCATGGGACTGGTCCGCGCCGCCATGGAAGCCGCCGTCCCGATGCGCGGGCAGCTCGCGTACCTCAACGGCGCCGAGCAGCTCCGCCTCGACTTCAGGCTGCCGCCCGAAGTGCCGTACGGGTTCGCCGCGCTGCCGCAGTACGAGACCGAGCGCATCCTCGACGAGTTCCTCGCCCGCTTCGGGACCCAGGTCGAGCGCGGCACCGAACTGGTGTCGTTCGGGCAGGACGCCCACGGGGTGACCGGCCGGCTGCTCACCCCCTCCGGCGCGCAGGAAGAGGTCCGTGCCCGGTTCCTGGTGGGCTGCGACGGCGCGCACAGCATCGTCCGCAAGGGCCTGGGACTCAGCTACGAGGGCGGCGCCTTCCCCGAGGAGTTCATGCTCGCCGACGTGGAGGTCGACTGGGACCTGCCGCACGGGTACGCCGTCCGCTCGATGCACCGCGACGCCGACGGCGCGGTCGACGACGTGCTGGTGTGCATCCCGCTTCCCGGCCGCGGCCGGTACCGGGTGTCGATGCTGGTCCCGCCCGAACTCTCCACCGCACAGCAGGCCGACGCGGTCTCCGACGGCGTCGCGCACGGCCTGCAGACCGGCAGGGCCCCCGGACTCCCCGACGTCCAGACCGTCCTGGACCGGCTGTCACCACAGCCTGCCACCGCCTCGAACATCCGCTGGGGTTCGGTGTTCCGCATCAGCCACCGCATCGTGGACCGGTACGCCGACGGCCGGGTCTTCGTCGCCGGAGACGCCGCGCACATCCACCCGCCGACCGGCGCCCAGGGCATGAACACCGGTATCCAGGACGCCTGGAACCTGGCCTGGAAACTCGCCCTCGCGGTCGACGGCCGCGCCCACCCCGGCCTGCTCGGGAGCTACGACACCGAACGCCGTCCCATCGGCGAGGAGGTCGTCGGCCGCACCGTCCGGCACGCCGAAGCAGGCGTCCAGGCCGACCCGGACGACCCCGAGACCGTGATGCTGCGCGAGGCCCAACTGCTCGTCGCGTACCGGGGCAGCCCGATCGTGGACCCGCCCGGCGAGGGCCCGGGACCCCGGCCGGGGGACCGGGCGCCTGACTGCGGCGGCCTCACCGGCCCGATCGCGGCCTACCCGCTCCGCCTGTACGACCTGCTGCGCGACCGCGGACACGTCCTGCTCGTCTACGGAAACGACCCGCGGGCCGGCGAACTCGCGCGGACGGCACGGGAGTCCTCGGCAGGCCGGATGGAAGCCTGCGCGATCCTCGACCCCGAGGCTCCGGCCGAGACGACCGGCCTGCCGGAATACCGCGACACCGGCGGCGAATTCGCCCGCCTCTACGCGGTGGACGGACCGACGGCCTTCGTGATCCGCCCGGACGGCTACCTCGCCGCCCGCCTCACCCCACCGGACCCGGACACGCTGGCAGCCCACCTCGCCACCACCTTCGCCCCGGGCCCCGAGCAGTAGTCCCGCGCCGGAACGCCTCGGCCGACGGTCCGTTTTGGAATGCCGGGTGATCCTCAATACGATCCGGCGATGATCATAAGAAAACGGCTTGCGGCCCGGGTGTGCGGACTGCTCGCCGCCCTGGCCGTCGGGCTCTTCCCGGCGAGCGCCACCGCCGCCGACGGGCCGACGGCGAAGGAACCCCCGAAGGTCGATCTCGTCCTCGACGTCAGCGGCTCCATGCGGGCGAACGACATCGACGGCCAGTCCCGGATGGCCGCCGCGAAGCAGGCCTTCAACGAGGTCATCGACTCGGTACCCGACGAAGTACGGCTCGGCATACGCACCTTGGGCGCCACCTACCCCGGTGAGGACAAGGCCCTCGGCTGCAAGGACACCAAGCAGCTGTATCCGGTAGGTCCGCTGAACCGGACCGAGGCCAAGACCGCCGTCGCGACCCTCGTCCCCACCGGCTGGACGCCGATCGGCCCCGCCCTGCTCGCCGCCGCCCAGGACCTGGACGGCGGAGACGGCACCAAGCGGATCGTGCTCATCACCGACGGCGAGGACACCTGCGCCCCGCTCGACCCGTGCGAAGTCGCGCGCGACATCGCCGCCAAGGGCATCCACCTGGTCATCGACACCCTCGGCCTGGTCCCGGACGCCAAGATCCGCGCCCAGCTCACCTGCATCGCCGAGGCCACCGGCGGTACGTACACCTCGGTGCAGCACACCGCCGAATTCTCCAGCAGGGTGAAGCAACTCGTCGACCGGGCCGCCGAACCGGTCGTCAACCCGGTGGCCACCGAGGGCGCGAAGCAGTGCGCGAACGCCCCCCAGCTGAAGCCCGGCCTCTACAGCGACCGCGAGACCTTCGGCGAACACCGCTGGTACCGGGTCGACGTCCGCCCCGGCCAGGAGCTGCGCGCCTCGGTGAGCATCGCCGCCGACCGCGCCGTCAACAACGACTACGGCGTCCTGCTGCGCGCCACCACCGTGCACGGCCGCGAGATCGTACGGGGCTCGGAGGCGGGCGACGGCCGCACGGACGTCCTGTCGACCGGCCTGCGCTATCCGAAGGCCGAGGTCGACGGAACCGACGACGCCGCGAAGGAGGCGGCGGAGACCGTCTGCATCCAGGTCAGCAACTCCTTCTCCGCCCCCGCCTCCGTCAAGACCACCCCCGGCATGCCCGTCGAGCTGACCATCGACGTGGTGGACGGTCCCGACGAAGCGTCCGACATCGCCGCGTTCGGGCTCGGCCGCGGCTGGTGGCTGCTGGCCGTCCTGGTCCTCGCCGGGCTGGCCGCCGGTGTGGTCTGGGGCTGGATCTCGCGCTGGCGCATCTCCGTCTGGAGGACCAACTGATGCGTACCGTACGCACCCTGACCGCCGGCCTGCTGGCCGCGGTCGCCGCCCTCACGGTGACGGGAACGGCCCTGGCCGACACCCCCTCGGCGAGCCCCGGCCCCCGCTCGACGTCCGCCAAGGAAGAGGCCGCCCCGACCGAGGCGGGCACCGGCTTCCGTACCGCGGCGGCGTTCCGCCCGGGACAGAAGGCCACGGCCGACGCGTCCACCGGCGACTACCTCTACTGGGTCCTGCCCGTCGACGCTCAGCAGCGCATGACCGTGAAGGCGGCGGTCACCCTGCCCGAGGCCAAGAGCCGGCACGGGGCCTCGACCTGGCAGCTCGACGTCTACGACGGACTGCGCCGCCGCCAGGCGTGCACCTACGGCACGCAGACCCGGGCCGCGGCCCCGGAAGCGGCCACGGTGGAACTGTCCTGCACCCTGCGCACGGTCCGCGCCGGAGCCGAGCAGTGGGCCGACGACCCGCTGCCGGGCAGCTACTACGTACGCCTGACCGTGGTCGACGCACCGGAGGAGGACCTCGGTCTGCCCATCCGCGCGGCCGTCGAGGCCTCGGTGCACGAGACCGGCGGCGCCCACGCCGTGGACGGCGCCCTCTCCGCGCCGCTGGTCCCCGCCACCGTGACCGGCTCGCTGCGCGAGCCCGAGGACGGCTGGTCCGGCGGCTGGTGGTCGGACCGCTGGATCTGGACCGCGGCGGGCGGGGTGCTCGGCGCCCTCGCCGGCATCCTCGGCTACTCCCTGACGCGCGGCTCGGGCCGCCCGTCCCGGGTGCCGCCCCGCGCCTGACCGCGGCGGCACGAAGGCAGCGCCACGGCAGCACATGGCGGCGGACGGCGGACGGCCGCGGCCCCCGGGGGAATCCCCCGGGGGCCGCGGCCGTCCGCCGTTTCGGTTCGATGCCGGTGGGCGGGGCTCAGCCGAGGCGGGTGAGCCTGGTCCCGAACGAGGGCTCCGCGAGCTCGCTCCCGACCGCCACCGGCACGCTCTTGGCCCCCTCGCCCTCGCCCGCCGTCAGGACGGCGACCTCGGCGCCGGCCTTGGCGGTGTGCGGCAGCGGCGAGGCGCCGGCCTTCAGGGCGAGCTTCAGCTGCTGGCCGGGTACGCCGATCACGTTGAGGTCCTTGGTGGCCACCAGCGGCGTACGGCCGCCGAGCCCGTCGTCGACGTACCCGACGATGTCGCCCTTGCGGACGACCGGAGCCGACGCGAGGGCCGTCCGTACCGCCTCGATGATCTTCTTGCTGTTCGTCTTCACCAGCCCGAGGCTCTTCAGCGCGTCCGGGTCCGGGCCGTCCACGCGCTGGTCCATCAGCGTGCCGAGGATCAGCGGGGTCTCGTCGCCGACCGACTTGTACGCCGCCCACATCAGAGCCCCCCCGGCGGGTGTGCTGGAGCCGGTCTTGATGCCCCTGATGCTGGTGTTGAGCAGGTCGTTGTTGTTGATGAGCGGTTCGGACAGGCCCTTGATCGGGGCGCTCGGCAGGGCGACGATCGCGCGGAACGCCTCGTCCTTCATGACGGCCTCGGCGAGCTTCAGCTGGTCGGTGGCGGTGCTGACGGTTCCGGCGTCCAGGCCGCTGGGGTCGGTGTAGACGGTGTTCGTCATGCCGAGTTCCCTGGCGGCGGCGTTCATCTTCTCGACGAACGCCGCCTCGGAGTCGCTGCCGGTGTCCCAGCGGGCCAGCAGGCGGGCGACGTTGTTGCCGGAGGGGATCATCAGCATCTTGAGCATGTCCTGCTGGCTGAACTCGGTCCCGGCGGTGAGGCCTACGATGCGGGACTCGTGCTCGGCGGTGCCGTCCGCCACGGTCTTCGCGTCGATCTTGATCGACGGGCCGGCCTCGTTCTTCTTCAGCGGGTGGTTCTCGAGGATGACGTAGGCGGTCATCACCTTGGCGACGCTGGCGGTCGGGACCGGCTTCTGCTCGCCGAAGGTGCCGATGTCGCCGGAGCCGGAGACGCGGATGGCCCCCTGGCCCTTGGCCGGCCAGGGGATGGACAGCTGCCCGTCGACGGTGTGGCCGGTCTCCGCCGCGACGATCTTCGGGGCGGGCAGCGGGCGCAGCAGCTGAGCGCCGACGAACCCGCCGGCGAGGAGCAGCAGGATCGGGGTCCAGATCTTGACCCGCCGCAGGGCGCTGCGGCGCGGGGTCTCCGGCGGGGCCGCGGTGTTGGTGAGCTCGGCCAGCAGCTCGAGTGGGGCGGGGGCCGCTCCCGCTGGAGGCGCCGGGGTCGCTCCCGCCGGGGCTGCGGGGGGCGGGACCGTCGGGCGGGTGGCTCCGGCCGGGATCGGTGCGGGTGTGGATGCGGGTGCAGGTGCGGGAGCCGGGGCCGGTGCTGGGGGCGGGGTGTCCAGCGGCTTGAGCGCGATGAACTTGCTCGTCCGCTCGGAGTCGCTCTCGGCCCCCTGCGCCCAGGAGGGCACCCGCCGGGACGCACCGCCTCCCGCCGCACCGTCGGCCGCGGCCTTGGCCTTGGGCCAGGCTTCGGGCCGCTGCGCGGCCACGGGCTCCGCTTCCGGTCCGGGTGCACCCACGGGCTCAGCTTCGGGCCCGGTCTTGGCCCCGAGCGTGCCGGAGCTCCCCGTTCCGTCGGCCCTGGCCTCGGGCCTGGGTGCGGCCCCGAGTCTGTCGGTGCTGTCCGAGGCTTCGGGCGCGGGCTCGGCCTTGGTCCCGGTTTCGGGCTGCGGCGCGGCCACGGGCTCAGCTTCGGGCCTGGACTTGGGCCGGAGGGTGTCGGAGCTCCCAGGGCCTTCGGCGTCGGCTTCGGGACTGGGTGCGGCTGCGGGCTCTGCTTCGGGCCCGGGGGCTGCGGGGGTGGGGGTGGCCACCGTGTCCTGGGGTTCGGCCTCGGACTGCGCCGCGCACGAGCTTTCGGCTTCCGCCCCCGCTTCGGCCTGCGCCTCGGGCCCCATCTGCGGCTCACGCTTGGTCTCGGTCGAGCCCTGGGCTTCGACTTCCGGCTCGACCTCTGCCCCGGCCGCCTCCTCCGTCGCGGTCTGCGCCCGCGGTTCAGCCTCGGCCTCGACTGCCGGGTCGCGGTTGGCCTGCGCCCCTGCTTCCGCGTGCGGCCCGGGCCGGGCCTCGGTCTCCGCCCCGGCCTCGCCCTGTGCCGCAGGCCCGGCAGTCGCCGACGCGACCTCGGCCTTGACCTCGGGTTGGGCCTCGGCCTCGGCCTCGGCCCGGGGCGTCGGCTCGGTTTCGGGTGCGGTGGCGGCCTCGGTATGGCTTTCGGTCGGGACGGGGCCCGATGCCGGGGTGTTCGTCTCCTCGGTCTCCGGATTGTCCGGGGAACCGCCCGCCACCGTTGTCGCCTTCATCCCAGCCCCGCCTTGCCCCTCGTACCCGGCTGCCGCCGGTCTTGCCAACACGACCGGCGCGGCTCTCCGTGGAGCCGCGCCGATGTGCTAGATGTCCGGGGCGCCCGGCGCGTTCCACCGGCCGGATGCTGTGACCGTTTGGTCATATTCAGCGCGCCGTTCAGGAGGAGTACGCCTCCAGTTCGGACAGCTGTCCCGCGGGCCAACCCGTGTTGGCCGAGAACGTCAGCCGCAGCTGACGGACGCCGGTCGACGCCGGCAGGGGGATGGTGACGGTGTTGACCCCCTCGGGGAACGCGTACGGGGCCGGTGCCTTCAGCGTGGCCCACGTGGCGCCGTCGGTGGAGCCGAGCACCGAGAGGGTCTGGGTGCGGCTGCCCCACGCGGCGGGGAGCTTGAGGACCAGCCGGCCCACCGTCCGTTCGGCGCCGAGGTCCACGGTGAGGGACTGCTCGAAGGCATGGCTGGCGCTCTCCCAGTACGTGCCCGCCTGGCCGTCGGTGGTGTGGGCGGCCACGTACCCCTGACTGTGGCCGGTGGCCGAGGCGGCCCGCCCCAGGGCGAGGTTGGCGCCCGCCGGAGGGCTGGGCGGGGCCGTCGGATCGCCGCCGGCGGCGTAGACCTCGAACTCCGCGACCTGACCGGCCGCCCAGCCGGTGTTCCCCGTGACGTGCACCCGGACGTGGCGCGCGGAAGCCGAGTCGAAGGTGAGCGTCGCGCTGTTGCCGGTGGCGGGGTTGAACGTGACGCCCGAGGAACCCTTCAGCGTGGACCAGGTGCTGCCGTCGGCGGAGCCGAGCACCGACAGGGTCTCGGTCCGCGTCGCCCAGTCCGCCGAGGGCGGCAGCTTCAGCGTGACCTTGCCGACCGTCTTCGCCTCGCCGAGGTCGACCGTGAGGGTCTGCGGGAAGGAGTTGCCGTTGCTCTCCCAATAGGTCGACGCGTCGCCGTCCACCGCGTTCGCGGCGCTGTACGACTGGACCGAGGAGGAGGCGGTCGCGGGCCGGCCCTGCGCCAGGTTGCCGTTCGGCGGGGTGGTGGGCGGCGGGGTCGTCGGGGGAGTGGTGGGGGGTGTGGTGGGGGGCGAAGTCGGCGGCGTGGTGCCTCCGCCGCCGGGGACGCCGCCGTTGGTCCACACCGGGGCCGGCCAGATGCCGGAGCACGTCCGGCCGGTGTTCCAGCCGGAGTTGCCGCCGCCGTCGGTGATCTGGAGACCGGTGCCGATGCAGTTGTGGATCGGGGTCGCGGCCTGCGCGATGTGCTTCGCCGTGCCGTTGGTGAACTTCATCGCAATGGCAGCCTGCGCCTGGATGGCGTACGTGCCGGCGCCGTCGATGGTGACGTTGGTGAGGCTGACCCCGCTGATGGAGCCCTCGATCGAGTGAATCGCGGCGTAGGAGGAGTCGAGTACGTCGGTGTCGGAGATGTTGATGGCCGCGCCCTGTACCGGCTCGTTCAGCCCGGAGAACCAGATCGCGCCGACGCCGAAGTTCCAGTTGAAGTCGCTGTTGCCGGCCCGGATCAGGGTGTTGCGGGCCGCGGTGATCGTGCCCGCGACCGCGGTGCCCTTCCCGGAGTTGACGCCCGGGTAGCGGTTGGCGATGTGCAGTCCGCCGCCGTTGCTGACGGTGTCGGACATGACGTTGTCCGAGATGGTGAAGTCCTTGCCGCCGTACGTGACGATGTTGTTGGCCAGGATCGGCAGGACCACCGTGTTGTGGTCGAAGCTGATGTTGACGTTGGGCTTGTCCTGCGGCCAGGAGGCCAGTCCGTCATCACCGGCGTTGCGCACAAAGGTGTTGGTGACGCGAGAATTGGTGACACCCGTGTGGAAATTCACGCCATCGGCCGTCATGTCGAGGAAACGGCTGTTCTTGATGGTGAAGCGGTCCATCGGACCGTCCATCCACGCGGCGACCTTGACGTGCTGCGCCCAGATGTTGTCCACGGTCGAGTCGGACATCGCGCCGCCGATGGCGTTCACCTGGTCGTCGTCGATCCGCTCGCGAATGTCGCCGATGATGGCGAAGTCCTTCAGCGTGACGTTTCTGCTCGGCCCGTTCGCCTCGTGCGGCCGCACCGGACCGGTGTAGCCGCCGCTGGCGACGTACTTGCCGTAGAACCCGGCGGCCCGGTTGCGGTGCACGGGGTCGCGTCCGCCGAAGACCGTGTACCAGGGGCCCGCGCCCTGGACGGTGACCCCGTCCACGACCACGTGGTCGTAGAGCGTGTAAGTGCCGGGCGGCACGAACACCGTCCTGCCCTGCGCACGTCCGGCGTCGACCGCCGCCTGCATCCTGGCGGTGGAGTCGGCGGCTCCGGTGGGGTCGGCACCGAAGTCCGCGACGGCGTCGAGGGATCCGGACGGCCGGGCGGCGGCCGGCGCGACCTGCTCGAAGTCGGCGAGGTTGATGGTGAAGCTCGGCGACTGCGCGGTCGAGGTCACCTGCACCCGCACCTTCGTACCGATCGGGTGGGTGGCGCCGAGCAGGGTCCGGGACTCGTCGTAGAAGTGGTGCGGGTGGGTGTCGCCGGGGTTGTTGTTGAAGGGGTAACCCCCGTAGTACCAACTGTACTTGGAGGTCACCGACAGGGTGCGGACCGACTGGCCGTTCACCCGCACGTCCAAGGTGGCGTCCCGCCCCTTCCCGTCCGCCGTGTCGGGGAGGCTGCAGCGCAGGGACATCTCGTTGGCGGGTTCGGTGAGGGTGAACTCCACGTACTGTCCGACGGCGTTCAGTGTCACCGCCTGCCGCCCCGATGCCTCCGAGGGGAGGTGGCCGTAGTACCGGTCGGGGCCGATCAGTGTGCCGTTGGACTGCGCGTACTCGGCCTCCAGTTCGGTGAACGGCACGTCGGCGCCGCGGCCCGGTATGCCGATCGGCGAGGGGGCGGGCACGCCCGCGGCGTGCGCGGCGGGGGCGCTGCCGAAGGTCAGGGCGGTCAGTGCGGCGGTCGCGGTCAGCGACAGGGCCAGGAAGACGGCGGCGCCCCGCCGTCCGGTCCTGCGGACCTGTCCGGGGCTCGGGGCATGGCTGTGCGGCGCTTGGGACATGGGCAGGCACGTCCATGCGGCTCGAAGGGCGGGTGGGGGAGTCGGCTCAACGCAGGAGGTTACGACTCCATAGAAAGTCTATGAACGAGCGCAAGAAATAGACTCCACATCGCAATAAGGCGGTGTCGTACTGCGTGGGTATGCGGGCGTCCACCGCCTACTCCGGGTGAGTACGGCTACTCATGACCGTGCCGCGAGGGCCGCCGACCATGGAGCACACCACCACCGCGCCATCCGAACGGGGTCGTCCATGCTCAGCCGATTCGCCGCCGCCGTCGTACCCGCCTTCGGCACCCTGACGGTCACCGCCGACCCCGGGCCGCGGCCCGCCGAGGGCAGCATCCTCGTCGCCAACCACACCTCCCTCGCCGATCCCGCGGTGGTGGTCGCCGCGCTCCGCCGGTACGGGATCGAGCCGGTCATCCTGGCCACCGGCGGCCTGTGGCGGGTGCCGCTGCTCGGGGCCGCGCTGCGGCGCGAGGGGCACATCGCCGTCCACCGCGGCACGCGGCGCGCCGCCGACTCCCTCGACGCCGCGGCCGCCGCCCTCGCCGCGGGACGCAGCGTGCTGCTCTACGGGGAAGGCGGGCTGCCCGGCCGCCGCGATGCGGGGGAGTCCGCTCCGGGGCCCTTCCGCAGCGGCCTGGCGCGGCTCGCCGCGGCGACCGGCGCCCCGGTCGTGCCCGTGGGCCAGGCCGGGGCGCGCCGGCTGTGTTCCGGCGGACGCGCCAAGCAGCTCGCCGGAGCCCTGACCGCCCCGCTGCGCCGGCCCGGCCTGCACGTGCACATCGGCTCGCCGCTCCACCTGCCCGACCGGGTGCCCGAGGCGACGGAGCGGGCCCGCGAGGCGGTCACCGCCGCCTGGCGCACCGCGGCGCTCACGCTCGGCGAGCCCGTCAGCGGGTGGTGTGCGCCAGAACCACGTGGGCCGCGGCCTCCCGGTCGGCGTCGGTGTCGATGAAGGACACCATCAGGGGGCTGCTGCCCGTGGGGCCGCCCGCGGTCGCCCGCAGCCGGTAGCGCTCGACGCGCACGCCCCCGCGGGCGAGCGGACCGCCGCCGGTGAACATCGACGCGGGCATGTGGTCGTTGGCGACGCGCAGCGCGGCCGGGCGCCAGGTGCCCGAGGCCGGGTCGAAGCGCTCCAGCAGGAAGCCCGGTCCGCTGCCCGGCTGGTCGCCCGGTTCGCCCACGAGGGACTCCATCTGGAAGGCGACCAGCAGATGCCGGTACTCGGCGGAGTTCCCGTTCCGCAGGGTGACGGTGAACTCCTGCGCTGCGCCGCCGCGTACGAGGGCGAGCCCGCTGCCCCGGGTGTCGACCGCGGCCCGCAGCCGCGTCGGGGCCACCGGCGGTGGCGTGGTGCGCGTCGTGACCGGGGCGCTCGGCGCGGACGGCGCGGACGGGGAGGGGGGCACCGGGGCCGGCTGGGAGGTGGAGGAGGAGGGCGAGATGGACGGAGCCGCCGTCGCCGTCGCGGACGCCGAAGCTGGGGCCGACCCGGAGAGGGACGCCGCCGCCGGGGCTTTGCCGTCCTTGTCCCCGCATCCGGTCAGGCCGGTCAGGCTCGCCAGCAGCACGGCGGCCGCGGCCGCGGCGGTGAGGGCCCGGCGGCGTTCGGCGGATGGGGGCATGGGAATCGGTTCTCCTCGGGGTGAGCTGCGGGAGGAACCTAACAAGCACGCGCCGACCCGACGAGGCCGGTCAGGCATCGGAGCGGAGACGGTTCGGTCACGCCGCCGCAGCCCCCTCCGTCCTCCGCCTCCGCTCGCCGCTCAGGTGAGGGGCTTCTCGAAGCTGAAGGCCGTCACGGCCATCCGCTCGCGGAAGTAGAAACGGTGCGCGTCGGTCCGCTGGGTGCCGGAGTCCAGGGTGAGCGCGGTGCAGGCGGCGGTCCTGGCGTGCTCCTCGAGGTGCGCGAGGAGCGCGTGGCCCACACCGGTGGAGCGGGCGGTGGCGGCGGTGACCAGGTCGTCGACGTAGAGCTTGCGGACCAGGTAGGTGTTCGCGACGATCCGCCAGCCCGCCGCGCCGACGCACGCGCCGTCCTCGTCGTAGGCCGCGGTGAAGCGCAGCCCCTGGCTCTGACCCTCCGCGAGGATCGAGCGGAACAGGTCCTCGGTGAGGTGGGGGCGGAGCTCGAGCAGCACGGGGAGCAGGTCGTCGGTCAGCCGCGAGTCGCCGGGCTCCAGGTCGATGATCTTCATGGGGTCAGCCTAAACGGGACCGGCCTCCCCGGAAGAGCCCGGGACGGAGGGCCGTCTAGCGCCGCCCCCGCCGATGTGTCGGAATGGGAGGGACCGCTGTCAGCGGGCGGAAGGAATGGCACCCCATGAAGTACATGCTGATGCTCCTGGGCAAGCAGGCCGACTACGACGCCATGGTGGGCCAGGCGAGCGGCGACAGTCCGGCCTGGTCGCCGGCCGACCTCAAGGCGATGGTCGAGCACATGGATGCGCTGAACGCGGAGCTGGTCGCGGCGGGCGAGTGGGTCGACGGCCAGGGGCTCGCCGAGCCCCGCCAGGCCCGCCTGGTGACCGCCGGAGCCGACGGCACACCGCACGTGTCCGACGTGCCGTACGGGGAGACCAGCGCGGTCCTTGCCGGGTACTGGGTCGTCGACGTCCCCGATTTCGCCCGGGCGGCCGAGATCGCCGCGCGCGCCTACGCATGCCCGATCCCCGAGGGCGCCCCGAACTATCCCGTCGTCGTCCACCCGGTGGGCGAGGCCCCGGTCCAGGAGGCAGGGTCCTGATCACGGACTGCGCCGTCCGCATGCCGGACGGCGGTCACCGTTGTCAGTGGCACCGCCTACGCTTGATCATGTGAGCCCGACCCCTGACCACCCGGCCCCCGAACGCCTCCTGGCCGAGATCAACGCCGACATCCGCGGCCTCTTCGCCCGCGCCGAAGGCCGCCTGTCCGACGCCGAACGCGTGCGGCACGCCATGCTGCTCGCGGAATGGGCCGCGGCGATACGCGCATCGGTCGTGCCCGCCGCGTAGCCGCGGACGAACGCGTGGTCGAGCGCGGGCCCGCTCGCGTCGCGGCACCTCCCCCAGTCGCCGGCCTGGCCGTGCCCGTGCAGGGCACGGCGGTGTCGTGCGGCAATACGCCTCCCCAGGGTCCTTCGGGGGGGCTGATCGGGTGAACCCCCGCAACCAGCGGTGGGGTCGACGCGTTGATCAAGGCGCTCACCACCGTGCACTCGTGCAACAGAAGGACCAATAATGATCAAGAAGATTATGGCCACCGCCGCTGCCACCGCTTCCCTCGTCGGCGCGGGCGCCGCTCTGGCCGCCCCGGCCATGGCCATCGGCAACGACAACGGCGTCAACACCGTCAACGGCAACGGCGCTTCGCAGATCTACGGCAACCAGAAGACCCACGGTGACCTGAGCCCGCAGCTCGGCCTGGTCCAGGGCACCCTGAACAAGCCCTGCATCGGCCTGCCGGCGAAGCTCAACGCCCAGTCGCTGGTCGCGCTGGTCAACGTCGGCGTCCAGGACATCAACGTCCTGTCCAACCCGATGAACCAGCAGTGCACCGAGAACTCCACCCAGGCCAAGGGCGACGAGCCGCTCTCGCACATCCTCAGCAACATCCCGATCCTGTCGGGCAACCTCTCTGCCGGCAGCTGACGAGGTCCCCTCTGCGAGCCGGGGCCTCCGACGCCCGCGCGAGTGCCCACGGGGCCCCGGCTTGTTCCACCCGGATCCGCGGAACCGACCCTTCCGCAGGCGTGCGGCGGCCCCGAGGCCGCCGGGACGGGCACCGGTCCTCACGTCAGAGAGCCTCTTGCCCGGCCGGCGAGAGGCTCTCTGACGTGAGGGTCCTTGCGGGTCTTCGCCTCGACGGCTACGACGGCGAGCCCGCAGGCCGAGCGCCCGCACACCACGACGCCGGTGACACCGAGGACGGACACGGCGTATTCGATGCTCGCCGTCACCCCGTCCGGGTCGGGCCCGTAGGCCGGGACCAGGTTGTCGGCGGTGCGGACGACGAACAGCTCGCCCGGCTCGCTCTGGGTGATGAGCTCCGGCACCACGCGGGCGTCCGAGCAGCCGATGAACATGGTCACTCCCCGAAGTGGGATGCGCCCCGTGGGGCTTGACGTGCTTCTTGCGCTATCTGATCGCCGTCGCCGAACACGGCAGCTTCACCCGCGCCGCCGAGGAGCTGGGGATCTCCCAGCCAACCCTGTCCCAGCAGGTCAAGCAGCTCGAACGCACCGTGGGAGCACAACTGTTGGACCGCACCGGCCGCGCCGTACGGCTCACCGACGCGGGCACCACGTACGTGCACTACGCGCGCGGCGCGCTACGGGACATGGCGGCAGCCGAGCGCGCTGTCACGGAGGCCGACCTCTCCCGCGGCCATCTGCGCCTCGCGCTGACCCCCACCTTCACCGCGTACCTCGTGGGCCCGCTCATCGCGGAACTCCACGCCGCCCACCCCGGCATCACCCTCGACGTCCGCGAGATGCCCCAGGACCGCATCGAAGCCGGCCTGCTCGCCGACGAGCACGACCTCGGCCTTGCCTTCCAGGGGCCGCACCTGCGGGGAATCGCGGCGGCCCCGCTGTTCACGGAGACCCTCGGTCTGGTCACGGCCGCCGATGCCGGCCCCGGCCTCCCGCCGGCCGGCACGTCACTCCCCGTACGGGACCTGGCGGAGCGCCGACTGGCCCTGCTCAGCGGGGACTTCGCCACGCGCGGCCATGTCGACGCCTACCTTGCCGCCCACGGGGTGCGGCCGCACGTCGCCGTGGAGGCGAACTCCGTCCAGGCCCTCACCGAGATCGTCCCGCGCGCCCCGCCGGCCACCGTCCTGCCCGACGCCGTCACCCACGACCACCCGCACCTGCGGCCCGTCCCGCTCGAGCCGCCCTCCCGCCGCGCACGGTCACCCTGCTGCGCCGGGAGAGCGCGTACGAGAGCGCGGCGGCCCGCGCCTTCACCGGACTCCTCCGGGGCCTGGTGAGCTCCCGCGGCTACCTCCCGGCGTAGCGCGCCGGCCGTGCACCCGGGTGAAGGGGAAACGCCGCTCATGGTGGCCCTGCTCCAGCCGGTCACAGAGCCGACCTCGTGACTTTTGCCCGCCGTGCTCCCCGCAGGGCCCGCGGGTTCTTGCATGCCCGGAGTGGCGGTGTCTAGCGTCGGGACATGACCACCGAGCCGCAGCGCTTCGAGATCCTGTTGGTACCCGAGCACGTCAAGAACCGGAGCGGAGCCCCCCAGGCGGACCACCCCTTGCGATCGGCGGTGGTCGAGGCGACGGGCAGGACCGGCGCCTCCGGCTATCCGCGCTACGTCGGAGAGGGGATGGAGGCCGACATCGACCCGGCCACCCGCACGGTCGAGGCCGTGCTGGTGGACGGATCGGAGCTGGACCCCGGAATGACGGCCCTCATCGCCCCGGAGACCGGGAAGGGTGCGCCGGGCCGGCGGCAGTAGGGCCCGCCGGCGGTGCGGGAGCCGTCTCAGGAGCCGTCGGCGAACACCGCGTAGACATCGCGCCGGCCCGCGTACTCGCTCAGGTTCCAGATCACGGACTCGCGGTAGGCCCAGTCGGCGGCCTCGGCGCTGTGGAAGCTGAGGTCCTCGCAGCCCTTGCCGAGGCGGACCACGGTGGAGGGCACGTCGGTGCCGGACGTGACGGTACGCAGGCTGCCGTTGGAGCTCGGGCCGTCGCTCGCCGACAGGTAGTGCTTGGTCTTGCGCGAGACCACGCCCTGGATCTTGCCCTGCTTGACCGTGACGGCCTCGGTGGCCGTGGTGGAGGCGAGCCCCCGGGTCGTGTAGTCGAGCGGCCAGCGGACGACCTTGGGCAGGGCCACCGTGTTTCCGTTGCCGTTCCACGCGGTCCCCGAGTAGTCCACCACGGGACTGGTCAGGCTCGTCGCGTACTCGCTCACGGTGAGGCTGTCCGGGCTGGAGGCGCGGTCGAGGCCGATCGCCGAGAAGCGCAGCAGCGTGCCCGTGTTGTCGTAGGCGCCGCACTGCGGGAGGACGAAACGGTAGTCGTAGGCGTGGTAACTGCCGTCGGACTGGCGCCCGCAGGCGTCCGGGCGACCGGTGCCGACCTCGAGGATGCTGTCCAGGTCGAAGACCCGCAGGCCCTTGTACGTGTCCACGACGTACAGCCGGTTGCCGTACCACATGATGCCGCCGGCGTGCTTGCGGACCGGCTCGTAGGTGAAGGTGCCGCCGGCCCCGCGCACGGGCTCCACCAGCAGCACGTGCCGGTAGACGGGCGCGGCCGCCGAGGTGTGGTCGATGAAGCTGACGCGGATGCCCTTGTCGAGGGGGAAGTCCTCGACGCCGTTGTCGTCGGGGTCGGTCTCGAAGTACCAGGAGACCATCACCACCCGCTTGCCCCCCGCGGGCCACAGACCGGCGCCGAGTGCGTCCGCGCTCGTGGTGATGCCCTGCGGGATCCACTCGACCGCGTCCTGGTCGCCCGTGTTCCAGGTGAAGCCGTGCGAGAAGCCGCCGACCCCCGCGGGGGCCGAGGAGAGGCGGGTCGCCTCGCGGTTGGCGACGGCCAGCACATCGGATATCTGCGCGCGGGGCAGTATCCGTGCCAGGCCCGCGATGTGCTCCGCGAATTGACCGGACGTGTTGGAGGTCCGCTCGGCGAGTGTGAACTGGCCGGGGGCGATGGTGGCCGCCTCGGCCGTGGCGGGGGCGAGGGCGGCGCCGGCGGCCGCGACGAACGGCGCGGCCGCCATTCCCCTGATGATCGTCCTGCGTGACATGGTCATGTGGCGAGAATGTAGATCTTCGGATCGCTGACGTGCAAACCTCGAACCATCCGGCGGGGGAACACGGCTGACGGCGCCTCATGGCCGATCCCGGGCCGGGGGAGGCCCGGCCCCGTCCGGGACGTGCGCCGGACGAGGCCGGGCCCGATGCGGGCCGGTGCTCAGTGGAACAGCATGGAGGCGTCCCCGGCCGGGGTGGTGACCGATCCCGGACACAGGAAGCTGCCCGAGGTCTTGGTGGCCGTGAAGGCCCTGTTGGTGTACTTCCGGGTGGTTCCGTTCCGGTCCCAGACGAGATTCGTCGCCTTGTACCGGCAGGAGATGAAGCTCTGCCTGCCCGTGATGTCGATGGCGTCCGTCTTCGCCACGGCGCCGGCGTCGTCAAAGGTGAAGGCGGGGTTGTTGTTGAGGGTGGCCGTGATGCCGCCGCTGCAGGCGAGGTTGCCGCCGGGTGCGTTGATCGTGGTGCGGTCGACGGTGAGGGCGCTCGGCGGGACGGCGCTGGTGCTCGCGTTGGTCCAGGTGCAGGTGCTGCCGGCGACCACGATGACCCCGTCGACCTTCTGGTCGACGGTGGGTCCCGCCGCGGTCGCCGCCGAGGTGCCGGCGACGGTTGCCGCGATCGCCAGTGCGGCGAGTCCCGTGAGCGTGGGGATGTGCCTCATGTCGCTCCTCCTTGCCACGTCCTTGTGGGGGTGATGCGAGGGCCCGGAGGCCTCGCGGGAGTGCGTCACGGAGAGTGGCACAGGGACCTTGAATTGTCAGGTGCAGCTCAATTACTGGCTTGAAGCCGCCGTTCGCCCTTCAAGGTGATCGTGTTGAGCGTCTCGATCGATATCTCGCGATGTCCGCCTGTCCATTCGATTGTTATGTGCGTTCACCCTTGACTGTGATCGGTTTCGGACAAACGATGGTGCCCGTTCACCCCACTCCTTCCGTACGAGGCCCCGTAGGAGCCGTGCCATGTCGCGCACTTCTCGTTCGTTCCGCAGAGCCGCCGCCACCGCGACCCTCGCCGCCCTGGGGCTTCTGGCCACCGCCTGCGGTGACGGCGGCGGTTCCGGCAAGGCCGCGGGCGGCACCGCCGCCCAGCCCGTGGAGATCACCTACTGGTCCTGGATGCCGGGCACGAAGCAGACGGCCGAGGCCTTCAACGCGAGCCACGACACCATCAAAGTGAAGTTCGCCGAGGTGCCGGCGGGCCTGGCCGGCGGCTACGACAAGCTCGCCGCCGCCGTGAAGGCGGGCAACGGCCCCGACGTCATGAACATCGAGTACCAGGCCGTCCCCGACCTCGTCACCCAGGGACTGCTCGCCGACTCCTCCAAGCTCCTCGGACCCACCGTCAAGAAGCAGCCCGAGCAGGTGCAGGCCCTCGTCACCCTCGGCGGCAAGCAGTGGGCCGCGCCCTTCGACGTGGGCCCGCAGATGCTCTACTACCGCAAGGACCTCTTCGAACAGCACAAGATCGCCGTCCCCCGGACCTGGGCGGAGTTCAGAACGGCCGCCGAGGAGATCAAGAAGGCCGACCCCGAGGCGCGCATCACCTCGTTCTGGGGCGACGAGGCGGCGACCTGGGCGGGCCTGGCCCAGCAGGCCGGTGCCAAGTGGTACGGCACCGAGGGCGACGCGTGGAAGGTGAACATCAACGACGCCGCCACCAGGAAGGTCGCCGCGTACTGGGGCGACCTGGTCAAGAACGACCTGGTCTTCAACCACAAGGCGTGGAGCCCGGAGTCGACCAAGGCGGCCGCCGAGAACAAGGTCTACACCCGCCTCGGCGCCTCCTGGAGCGCGGGCAGCCTGAAGACCGAGCAGGCGAAGCAGGAGGGCAAGTGGGCCTCCGTCGCCCTCCCCGGCTGGGGCGACGGCAAGATCGGCATGGTGGGCGGCTCCTCCTTCGCCGTCATCAAGGACAGCAAGAAGGCGGAGGCCGCCGCCGAGTTCATCAAGTGGGCCACCACCAGTCCGGGGGCCGTCCATGCCCGGCTGAGCCCGGGCACCTCCAGTGCCCTGCCCGCCGACGAGGCGCTCCGCGAGACGGCCAAGGCCTCCTTCGACACCAAGTTCTACGGCGGCCAGGACATCTACGCCACCGCCGCCGAGCAGGTCCCGAACATCGCCACCGGCTGGGTCTGGAGCCCGGTCCACAACGCGACCTCGGTCGAACTCGTCGCCGCCCTCGCCAAGGCCCGGGACGGCAACTTCGCCGCCGCGTTCGACACGGCGCAGGCCACGGCCGAGAAGCTGATCAGGGACCGCGGTCTGAAGCTCGCGAAGTAGCAGGCCGGCCGGGCCCGGCACGTGCCCACACCGCGCCGCGCGCCGCCGGGCCCCCGTCCCCGCTCCGCACCTCCGTCCCCGTCCGTCCGCCGACCGTCCCCCGACCGTCCTTCCCCGGCCCCGGAGGTGCCCCGGTGACAGCACCGCTCGCCCCCAGCAGCATGCGGCGCCCAGGCCGCAGCCGGCGCGGTCAACGCACCGCCGCCGCCCTGCTCATCGGACCGTTCGTCCTGCTCTTCCTCGCCGTCATGGTCGTGCCCATCGGGTACGCGGCCTACCTCAGCCTCTTCCGCGAGCAGTCCTCCGGCCTCGGCTTCGGCGGAACGCGGACCCTCTTCAGCGGCATCGACAACTACGCCCGGGCGCTGACCGCCCCAGCCCTGCAGAAGGGCTTCCTGCACATCGCGGCGTACTGCGCGGTCTACATCCCCGTCATGATCGGCGGGGCCCTGGTCCTCGCCCTGCTCATCGACTCGACCCTGGCCCGCGCCAAGCGGTTCTTCCAGCTCGCCGCCTTCCTGCCGCACGCGGTGCCCGCACTGATCGCCGCCATCATCTGGGTGTTCCTCTACACCCCGGGCCTCAGCCCCATCCACCAGTTCCTCGACTGGGCCGGCGCCCGGGTCGACTTCTTCGGCGACGACGCCATCCTCTTCTCGATGGCCAACGCCACCGCCTGGCAGTGGATCGGCTGCAACATGGTGATCTTCTACGCGGCCCTGCAGGCGATCCCCCGTGAAACCCTGGAGGCCGCGGTCGTCGACGGCTCCGGCGCCATCCGCACCGCCCTGTCCGTCAAACTCCCCATGATCCGATCCTCGGTGGTCCTCACCACCCTCTTCACCTGCATCGGCGCCATCCAGCTGTTCACCGAGCCGGAGACCTTCCGCTACGACGCCACCGGCCTGTCGCCCGAGTGGTCCCCGACGATGTTCATCTACCAGGCCGCCTTCTCCAAGCACGACTACGGGATCGCCGCCGCGGCCTCCCTCATCCTGGCCCTGCTCGGCGCCCTGCTGTCCTTTGTCGTCACCAGGCTCGGAAACCGGTGGAAGGAAGCATGAGCACCCTCACCGTGGACAAGACCACGCACCCCGCGCCCGACGGCACCCCGCGCCGCCGCCACCCGCACCCGCCCCGCCGCCCGCGCACCGGCGGCCGGGTCCTCGCCTCGAAGGCCGCGGTCAACGGCCTCCTCGTCCTGATCGCCCTCTACACCCTGATGCCGCTCACCTGGCTGCTCTTCGCCGCGACCAAGAACAACGCGGACCTCTTCGGCAAGCCCGGCTTCACCCTCGGCGACTTCAACCTCTTCGCCAACCTCGGCGACCTCTTCACGTACAACGACGGCATCTTCGGGCGCTGGCTGCTCAACAGCTTCCTCTACTCCGTGCTCGGGTCCCTCGCCTCGACCCTGCTGAGCCTCGGCGCGGGCTACGCCTTCGACAAGTACGACTTCCGGGGCAAGGAGAAGCTGTACGGCTTCATCCTCCTCGGTCTGCTGGTCCCCGCCACCGTCATCTCCCTGCCCATGTACCTGCTCGCCTCCAAGGTCGGCATCGTCAACAGCTACTGGGCGATCCTGATCCCCGGCCTGGTCAGCCCCTTCGGCGTCTACCTCTCCCGGATCTTCTCCGAGGGCTACGTCCCCGGCGAGACCCTGGAGGCCGCCCGCATGGACGGCGCCGGCGAACTGCGCATCTTCGGCTCCGTCGCCCTGCCGATGCTCGCCCCCGCCTTCGTCACTGTCTTCCTCTTCTCCTTCACCGGCAGTTGGAACAGCTTCTTCCTGCCGCTGGTCATGCTCAACGACCACGAGCTCTACCCGGTGGGACTCGGCCTGTTCAACTGGAACGCCACCCTGACCCAGTACCCCGACCAGTACGCCCTGCTCATCACCGGCTCCCTGGTCTCCGTCCTGCCGCTCGCCGTGGCCTTCCTCTGCCTCCAGCGCTTCTGGCGCTCGGGCCTGACCGCGGGCGCGGTGAAGTGACCGTGACCACCACCGCGCCCGTACAGCGACCGGGGCACCCGGCCGCGGCCGGGCCCCCGCGCACCGTGCTCGCCATGGGCGCCGCCATCCACCGCACCCTCCTGGAGGCCGCCGCGCTCGAGCGGCTGCCCCGCGTCGCGGACACCGACCCTGCGCTGCTCGTCACCGACTACCGGGCCGCCGACCCGGAGCTGCTCGCCCGCACCGAGATCCTCTTCACCCACTGGGGCTCCCCGGTCCTCGACGAGGACGCGCTGCGCCGGCTGCCCGCGCTCAAGGCCGTCGTCCACGCCGCGGGGTCCGTCAAACACCACATCACCCCGGCCGTATGGGAGCGGGGCATCACCGTCTCCTCCGCCGCGCAGGCCAATGCCCAGCCCGTCGCCGAATTCACCCTCGCCGCCATCCTGTTCGCGAACAAGCGGGTCCTGGAGAGCGCCCGGCGCTACCGCCGCGAGCAGAGTGCGTACGAACTCCTGCCGTACTTCGCCGGACACGGCAACTACCGGCGCACCGTCGGCATCGTCGGCGCCTCCCGCATCGGCCGCCGCGTCATCGAGCTGCTGCGCCCCTTCGACCTCGACGTGCTGCTCTACGACCCGTACGTGGACCCGGCGGAAGCCGCCGCCCTCGGCGTGAGCCCGCTCCCGCTCGGCGAACTCGTCTCGCGCAGCCACGTGGTCTCCATCCACGCACCCCAACTCCCGGAAACCCGCCACATGTTCGACGCGGAGCTGCTCGGACGGCTCGCGGACGGAGCCACCCTCGTCAACACCGCCCGGGGATCCCTCGTCGACACCGACGCCCTCGTCGCCGAGCTGCGGACCGGCCGCATCCATGCCGTCATCGACGTCACCGACCCCGAAGAGCCGCCGGCCGCCTCGCCCCTCTACACCCTGCCCAACGTGCTCCTCACCCCCCACATCGCGGGCTCACTCGGCAACGAGCTGACCCGTATGGCGCATTGGGCGATCGACGAGGTGGAACGCTACGCACAGGGCCGTCCCTTCGCCCACGGAGTCGGCCCGGACGAGCTGCTGCGCTCGGCATGACCCGGGCCCGCCGGCGGTCCCCGTACTGCGGCCCGGCGAGCACATCCTGCTGCCGTGGCCCCCGCCGACGCCCGCGAAGGGCGCCGAACGGACCTTCACCGCCAGCTGCCGGAGCACGATCTGCGCGCCCGGCGGACGGTGCTGCGGCTCGGCTTCGCGCCGCCGGGCTGATCTCAGATCTCAGACGGCGAAGTCGCGGGCGAAGCCCTCGCGGAACCCGGGCCGCGCCACCGCCGCCTCGAAGGCGCGGGCGGCACGGTCGAGGGCGGCCTCGTTCTCCTGGGCGGCCGCGAGTTCGGCCAGGTACGCGCGCAGGCTCAGTCCACGGGCCGCGGCGAGCGCGGCGAGGCGGTCGTGGACATCGGTGTCGACCTCGACTGTGGTGGTGTCAGCCATGGTCCGAGTATGCGCCGTCCGCGGTGCCGACGGGGGTGGTTACGGTTTCGCTCACCGGGCAGGCGAGGTGGTGCGGCGGGGCGGGCCCGCCGTCCGCCCCACCGGAGGAGCTGGTTCGCGTGACGGAGCATGTGTGGAGTTTCCGGTCGACCTCCGGCCACCTGGCGGGCACCGACCTGACGGGCTACACGGTCGAGGCGACGGACGGCCGCATCGGAAAGGTCGACCAGCACAACGACGAGGCCGGCGACGCCTATCTGCTGGTGGACACCGGCGTGTGGATCTTCGGCAGTGAGGTCCTCGTCCCGGCGGGCGCGGTGACCCGCATCGACCCGGAGAGCCGGACCGCGTACGTGGACGGAACCAGGCAACAGATCAAGGCCGCCCCGGAGTTCCACCGGGAGCGGCACCTCGGTGACCCGGCCTACCGCGACGCGCTGGTCACCTATTGGGACGTGGGCCCGTTCGGCGGCCCGTTCGGCGCGAACCGCGTCTGAGGGGTCCTCACGCGTTCTGCCGGGCGGGTTCGAGCAGGTTCGCGCGCAGGGCCGCGACCAGGGCGTCGTCCGCGCCCAGCAGGTCCGCCGCGTAGGCCCGCACGGACCCGTGCTCCCGGGTCAGGGCGGCGAGGAACAGGCGCATCACCTCGGCTGGAGCCTGCCCGTACCCCGGCCAGACGGGCTCTTGGCCGGGGTGGTCCGCCCGCCAGTCCGCGAGCAGCCGGCCGGTCGCGAGCCCGGTGAGGGCGAAGTCCTCCACGATGACCTCCTCGGCAACCCCGAGCAGCGCCAGGACCAGAGCCGCCAGCAGACCGGTGCGGTCCTTGCCGGACGCGCAGTGGAAGGCCACCGGGCCCTTCTGGGCGGCGATCACCTCCAGGGCTGAGCGCAGTTCGCCGACGCCGTCGTGGGCGACCTCCATGTACCGCTCGGCGAGGTAGGGGCCGGTCTCGACGCCGGGGCCGAGGGCCGCCTGGTCGTAGGGGCGGTGCTCGACGCTGAGGTGGTGGTAGGCGAGGGACGGATGCTCGGGCACCCGACCCTTCGCGTCGATCTCCCAGGAGTACCGCAGATCGATGACGGCCCCGACGCCGAGCTCCAGGAAACGCTCCCAGTCCCCGCCCCGCAGCTTGCCCAGGGAGTCGGACCGGAACAGCAGTCCCCAGCGCACCGCCAGGCCGTCCGCGGCCGGATAGCCGCCCAGGTCACGGAAGTTGTGCAGCCGCTCGAAGGATATGTGTCTGTCCACAGGCGGCACTCTATGCCGCGGCCGGCGGGCAACTTCAGCCCGCCCACCGGCCGGTGAGGAAGGTGACGGCGACCACCGTGGACAGCGGGGCCACGACGTACAGGTACGCGGTCAGCACCTGGGGGCGGCGCAGGCTCCAGGAGGCCAGGCCGATCCAGAGCGGCCACCACAGCAGGGTGGAACGGGGCACCGACGTGTACCAGTAGGAGGTGCCCAGCGCCCACAGGGTGAGGCCGATGTACAGGGCCTCGGGCCAGCGGCGGCGGCGCACGAGCAGGAGCAGGAGGGCCACCCCGGCCGGCATGGCCAGGAGTTCCACCTGCCACATCAGTGCGTAGCCGGTGGGATGGAGGTGGTGGAAAGCCGCGTCCCAGGTGTTGGCCCAGGCTTCCCACGGCGCGTGGAAGTCCCGGTACCAGCCGCGTTCCTGGGCGTGCTTCCAGGCCATCCAGTCCCCGGTCCGCGCCTGGAGGTACCAGCTGTACAGGACGGGGGAGAGGGCGGGCAGGAACAGCCAGGGCGCCGAGCGCCAGGCCCGGCGGTCCCGGGCGGTCAGTACGAAGTGCAGGACCAGCGCGGCCACGAGGAAGAGCCCGGTGACGCGTACGGAGCAGGCCAGAGCGGCCAGGACCGCGGCGGCCGGCCAGTTCCGGCGCTGGGCGGCCAGCCAGGCGGGCAGGGCCAGGGCCAGGAACAGGGCCTCGGTGTAGCCGGCGGCGAGGAACACGGCGCACGGCGAGAGCAGGAGGAAGAGCACCGTACGGCGTCCCGCGTCCGGGTCGGGCAGGTGGTGGCGGGCGATGCGCGCCAGCGCCAGGACGGCGACCCCGCCCGCGACGAACGAGATCAGCGCTCCGGCCGCGGCCCAGTGCGGGAGCACCGCGTGGACGGCGCGCAGGGTGAGGGGGAAACCGGGGAGGAAGGCCTCCCGGTTGTCCCAGCCGGCCGTCCAGGGACCGGCCTGGCCGGGGAAGTAGCCGTCCCTGGCTATGTGGAGGTAGTGCTGCCAGTCCCACTGCTGCCAGGGCGACAGGAACGAAGCGGGCTCCCGGGCCTGGCCGTCGGAGGGGAACAGCCAGCGGACGGCACCCGCGGTGGTCCACAGGCCGACGCGGGTCAGCAGGTAGAGCCACAGCACCTCGCGGTCCGCACGGCCGGGACGCCACGCGAGCACCGGGCGCAACCCGGGCACCGGGCGGCGCACGGCGGGCCGCCGGGGGGCCGGGGCGGGCGGCCGGGGCGGGGCGGAAACGGACATGAGGGGATCTCCTGCTCGGCTGAAGGCGTGCGGAACCGCCGGCCGTGCTTCTGGGGCCGGTGTCCGCTGAAACGCAGAAACGGGGAAGGGCTACTGAGGCGGGCGACGCGAAGTGGGCGGAGTGGATCTCTCCGGCTCCGAGGTGGACGTGGCCGGCGGGGGACCCGGCGACGTCGACGTTCTCAGCGACGTGGGTGACGTGTCCGGCGATGTGGGTACGGGGGACGGCGGCCCGGGAGAGGGAGTGGTCGCCGGGAGGGCGGGTTCCGAGTCGTGCGGCAGCAGCCCGGCCACGGCGGCGCTGGTCCCGCCGAGGACCAGGAGGCAGGCGGCCGCGACGGAGACGATCCGGCGCCGCCGGGCGCGCTCACCGCGCCGGGCGATGTCGGAGACGGGCGGGAAGACGGCACCGCTCTGCCCCGCCGAGGCCGCTTCCCGGAACAGGGACCGCAGCGGATCCTGGGTGTCATGCATCGGGTGCCTCCTCAATGCGGGGGTCCTGCAGATGGCGGGAGAGGGCGGCCCGGCCCCGGGAGAGGTGGGTCTTGACCGTGCTCGCGGACAGGGAGGTCTCGGCGGCGATCTGCTCGACCGTCAGGTCGCACACGTAGTGCAGCGCCATCGTCCGGCGCTGTTTGAGCGGCAGCTGCCGCAGCCCGTCGACGAGGGCGACCGCCTCCGGCCCCGGACCCTCCACATGGCCCGCGGGGGCCGTGCGCTGCCAGGCCTCGGCGCTGCGCCGGCGCACGCGCCACCGGCTCACCGCGAGCCGCCAGGCGACGGTGCGGATCCATGCCTCGGGCCGGCCGTCGCGGTCCAGCTGACGGCGTCTGTCCCAGCCGCGGACGAAGGCCTCCTGCACCACGTCCTGCGCCTCATGGTGGTCGCCGAGCATCACGTACAACTGACCTGTCAGCCGTCCCGCCGCCTGTGCATAGAACTGTTCGAACTCCTCGACGGTCAAAAATCGCTCCCGAATCCATGGGTCCCTCTCACCGGGCATACGCCCGCCGCACAGCATCCGGTCGACATGGATCACCAGGAAATCGTGTGAGTGCCGTCACAGAGGCGGCACGGCGCCGCGATGCGCCGGTCCAGCGCAGGGTGCGGGCGGGCGACGTGCGGGCGAGGCCGCGCTCCCGGTCCGACTCCACGAGGCCGCGAGATCTCGCCGACCCACCCGTTGCAGCCTATTCGGTGAGCACGGACAGGACGTTGCCCGCCGGGTCCTTGAACCAGGCGATCGTCGGCATGCCTTCGCCCTGCCCCCTGACGATGCCCTTGTCGTCGGAGTCGAAGCCGGGATAGCGCTCGAACGTGACCCCGAGGGCCGTGAGCGCGTCCACGCTCCTGTCGACGTCGTCCACCGGGAAGTTGAGGACGGTGTACTCCGCCGGCCGGTGGTCGTCCTTGGGATACACCAGCACGGTGCCGCCGCCCCCGAGGTGCAGGACGAGCATGCCGTTCTCCTCCGAGACCCGCACGCCGAGCGTCCCGCCGTAGAACTCCCTGGCCTTCCCGATGTCGTCCACGGAGAATCCGCTGAAGGCCTTGCTGTCCTGGAACATGACCACTCCCGTCGCCGCGTCGGCCCCCTCTCCCAGTCTCCTCCCGGCGGCTTCAGCCTGCCTCGGCGGCGAGAGGGCCCAGCACCTCCTCGAGGGAGCGGCCGGTCTCGGTGTCCCGGACGGCGGGGTCCAGCCCGGCGGCCAGCAGGGCGGCGATCCCCGGGGTGTCTCCATGCCGCGCGCGCTCGAAGACCTCCCGCCGCAGCGGCCGCAGGGCGCGCGGCAGCCGCCCCCGCCCCGTGGCCCACGCGCGCCGCACGGCGAAGCAGCCGGAGACGGCGCCGCCGAAGGCCATCAGAGCCCGCTCGCGCTGCTGCTCCCGCGCGCTGTGCGGGATACGCAGTTCCCCGTCGCGGAAGCCGACCAGGTGCCACTCGCCCCCGCACCTGACCCGTACCGGCTCCAGGACGGCGGGCGGGCCGGGCGGCCCGCAGGCGGTGCCCGAGGCCGGGAACAGGGCGGCCGCCACCAGCGGATGCAGTTCTTCCGGAGTGAGGCGGCCGGTGCGGACCAGCTCGAGGTCGGGCAGGCGGCGCCACACGATGCCCGGGATCGTGGGCACTCCCGTGCTCGCGTACGGCGCACCGGCATGGGCGCGGAGGGTGGCGTGCGCTCCCGGGCCGGCCGGTTCGAGCAGGACGTCGCCGCGGTACGCGCCCGGTATCCGGTACCGGGCGGCGTCCCCCGCGGCGAGCAGGCGCCGTACTTCCCGGACGATCCGGGGCAGGTCCAGGGGCAGCTTCGTGATGACGGCTTCCGGTTGCGCCGGGCCCCAGTGGGCGGGTCCCGCCCAGGTGGTCAGGTCGACCTCCACCCCCGCGGCCGCGAAGGCGGCCACGGTGTCCCCGCGGGCCTGGAGGACGGCGGTCCACTCCTCCCGCGCGGCCGGGTCGGCGGAGCCGGGGGCGGTGTCGGGCAGCTCCCGGGGTCCGAGCGGAGTGCCGTCCGCGCGGAAGAAGGGGAGCCGCCCCGCGCCGCCCCCGCACCACGCGCGGAGTTCCGGGGCGTGCCGGGCGTCCCAGAAGTGGCGGGCCGCGGTCCAGTCGTCGACGAGGTAGTCGCGCCGCAGGTCGGGGTCGTCGGCGGCCACGAAGTCCAGGACCAGCCGCTGCGGAGCGTCCCGCGCAGGGGTGCGGGCGACCAGGCAGGCCGCCGGCGCGTCCGCCCGGGAGCCGGGCCCGCGTCCGCCGTGGCGGGCGAGGAGGACCGTGCGGCCCCCCATCAGCATCGTGCCGGCCGCGAGCGCCCGGGGCAGGTGCCAGCGCAGCAGGTCGGGTGCCAGGTGCGCGAGGTCGGCCTCGACCGCGTCCCGTACGGCGCCGCCGTGCGAAGCCCCGATCCGCGCCGGGTCGAGCGCGATGTCCACGGCCGCGGCCGCGCAGGCCGCGCGCCAGTCACCGGCGAGCCGGGCCTCGGTCGCGCCCTCGATCATCCAGCGGGGTACGGCGAAGCGCCGTACCCGGTGCCACACGGCGACCTCCTCGACGGGGAGCCCGCCCACCAGCGGTTCTCTGCTCACAAGTCAGCACCCTTCGGGGCGGGAGGGGGAGGTGGCGGGGAGGGCGGCAGGGCCGGTCGGATTCGAACCGACGTCCTCCGGCTGTGCAGGCCAGGTGTGACGACCTCTGCGCTACGGCCCTGCCGCCGGTGATCATAACGACGGTCTGCCGCCCGCCATAGGTAGGAAATCCCCTACGTTTGACATGTAGGAAATCGCCTACCTATTGTGGAGGGCATGGACATCACGCACGCTTCCTTCGTCACCCTCCCCGTCGCCGACCAGGACCGGGCCCTCGCCTTCTATACCGGCGTACTCGGCTTCGAGGTCCGAGCCGACCGCCAGGTCGGCCCCCAGCGCTGGCTGCAGGTCGCCCCCGAGGGCGCGCAGACCGTCTTCACGCTCTCCGGCCCGGGGATGGGCGATTTCACGCCCGGCTCCGCCCGGGGGATCATGTTGGTCACGGCCGATGTCGACGCCGACTGCGCGAGGCTCGCGGCGGCCGGTGTCGAGGTGAACGGTCCGGACGAGGCCCCCTGGGGGCGGATGGCCGGCTTCCGCGACCTCGACGGCAACGCCCTGATGCTGCTGACGGAGAAGGAAGGCTTCTAGCGCCATGACCACGACGGGTGTCGCCGACGACCGCGTGTTCGCCGCTCTCGCCAACGGCACCCGCCGCGAAGTCCTGCGGCTGCTGCGCGAGCGCGGCCCGCAGCCCGTCCAGTCCCTCGCCGACCACTTCGACATGCGCCGCCCCAGCCTCTCGGAACACCTGAAGGTGCTGCGGGAGGCCGGGCTCGTCTCGGAGGAACGCGCCGGCCGGCAGCGCATCTACCGCCTCGAGGCGGCGCCGCTGGCCGACGTACAGGACTGGCTCCATCCGTACGAGCGGTTCTGGCGCGACAGGTTCAAGGGCCTGGGCGACCTCCTCGACCGCATGCCCGACGATGAGACATGACCTCAGCCTCCGACCACGGCTTCGACGAGGACCTCACCACGGTCCGCGTCGACCAGTTCCTGCCGCACCCGCCCGCCAAGGTCTGGCGCGCCCTCACCGAGCCCGACCTGATCGCCCAGTGGCTCATGCCCTCGGACTTCCGCCTCGAAGTCGGCCACCGCTACACGATGACCTCGCTGCCCCGCCCGAACACGGGCTACTCCGGCACGACGGCGGGCGAGGTGCTGGCCTACGAGACCGGGCGGATGCTCGCCGTCCGCTGGAGGGACGCCTCCGCCGCCCCCGATGCCGGCCGGGCCGACTGGACCATCACGTGGACGCTCGAACCGGAAGGCCGGGGAACCAGGCTCTTCCTGCTCCACGAGGGCTTCGACCCGGACGACCCGGCCCAGATGACGGCCCGCACCATCATGGGCGGAGGGTGGCGCAGCCACGTCATGGACGCCCTGAGCGCCGTGCTCGAGCGGACCTGACGGCCGGTCAAACCAGGTGGCACCGCGCGGCCGTGCCCCGACAATGCGTCCATGCGCATACGAGCGGCACGCCCGGACGAACTGCCCCTGCTCCAGGACATCGAGCGAGCGGCCGGACGCTGCTTCCGGGACATCGGCATGCCGGAGATCGCCGACGACGAGCCGCTTCCGCTCGGCGAACTCGCCGACTACCAGAGGGCCGGGCTGGCCTGGGTCGCCGCGGGGCTGACCGGCACCCCGGTCGCGTATCTGATCGCCGACCGCGTCGACGCCAACCTCCACGTCGAGCAGGTGTCGGTCCACCCGGACAGCGCGCACCGCCGCATCGGCCGGTCGCTCCTGGACCACCTGGCCGCGTACGCCCGCCGTGAGGGGGCGCCCGCGCTCACCCTCACCACCTTCACCGAGGTCCCCTGGAACGCCCCGTACTACGCGCGCTGCGGCTTCCTGCCGCTCGACGACGAGGCCCTCGCGCCGGGCCTGCGGGAGATCCGTGCACGAGAGGCGCGGCACGGCCTGGACCTCTGGCCCCGGATCTGCATGCGCCGGGTTCTTTGACCTGCCCAAGGCGAAGGGCTGTCGGCGCCCGGCCGGCGGATCGGCGCGACGACGGCGATCCTCTTCCGGCCCGTGCTCGAAGCGCTGCACCGGCCGGCCCGGGAAGAGGAGTCCGCGCGGCGGTACGGCCTGGAGTGAAGCCGCCCGCCGGCCCCGCCCCTACAGGGTCCGTACGAAGCGCAGGCCCGGGCGGCCGTCCACCTCGATCTCGCCGGCGTTGGTGAAACCCGTACGGGCCAGAACCGCGCGAGAGCCGGCGTTGTCGAGCGTGGTGACGGCCCGCAGGGAGGCCAGGCCGTACTCCGCGGCCGCCAGGGCGCAGATCTCGCCGACGGCGGACGTGGCCAGCCCCCGTCCCGCGGCCCGCTCGGCCACCCGGTACCCCAGCTCGGCCGAACCGTCCGCCACGTCGACCAGGTTGACCCGTCCGAGCACCTCGCCGCCCTCGCCCACCAGCACGTGGAAGTGGTGCAGCCCGGCGGCCTGCTCGGCCAGCAGAGCGGCGTGCCGTTCGCCGAAGCGCGCGAAGAAGAGGTCGCCGCGATCGGGAACCGACGCGGCGAAGTAGGCCCGGTTCTCCCGCTCGAACGCGAGCAGGGCCGGGGCGTGGTCGTCGCGCAGGCGCTGGAGCCGCGGGCGGGAGGCAGGCATGCCCGGATACTACGCACCCCCGATCGCGACGGCCAACGACCGGGCGTGTGCTCCATGCGAGTTCACTTGGGGCGCCCGTTCGGCCGTAGAGCCGAGTTCATGATCATCATTTTGGCTCCCGATCGTTTTGATACTGCCATCCGGCCGTGTGTGCGATCTGGGAGGGCAACGAATGCAACTGACCAAGGCGTGGGGCGTGGTGGCCGCCGTGACGGGAGCCATGCTGGTGGCCGCGGCGGCGCCGGGCCGGGCGTCCGACGCGGACGCCGCGGAGCGCGCAGCCGGGCGCGGACCGACGGAGGCGGCCGTCACCCTGCTGGTCGGCCGGGCGGTGGACGACGGCGGGCGGACGGGCAGCGGCCGCTGCGCCGTCCACACCTCACGGCCCGGGCTGTGCGGCGGCTGGCGGGAGGAGCGGGTCCGGGCCACCGCCCGCGGCAGCGGCGCCGTCCTGCGGATGCCGACCCTCGGGGACCCCTCGAGCGGCGCCCGCGCGGACGCGCTGCCCACGGACGCCGGCGCGCCGCTGGAGATCGCCCTCGTGGAACCGGGACGCCTCACCGACGTCACCGTGACCGACGGCCACGGCCGCCACCTGGCCGGGAAACTCGGCCCCGACAGCGGGCACTGGCTCAACACCGAGCCGCTCCGGGCGGGCGAGACGTACACCGTGCAGGTCGGCGCCCAGGACGCGGCCGGCACCCCGGTCGGCGTGACCATGGCCTTCAGGACCGCACCGCCCGCAGACGGGGGCCGCCTGACGGCCGGGTTCGGGCCCAGCCCCGGGACGTACGGCGCCGGGGAGATCGTCACCGCGGACCTCAGCCGCCCGGTGCCCGCCGACGATCCGCTGGCCCGCGAACGGGTGGAACAGGCACTGCAGGTGACCTCGGAACCCCAGGTCGAGGGCGCCTGGCACTGGGTCGACTCGTCGACGCTGCACTACCGGCCGCGCACCTACTGGCCCGCCCACACGGTGGTCCGCGTGCGCAGCGGTCTCGACGGGGTCGAGATCGGGGACCTCGGCTACGGCGGCCCCTCCGAGCCGCTGGAGTTCACCGTCGGAGACCGGATCGAGGCCGTCACCGACTCAGCCGCCCACGAGATGACCGTGCGCCGCAACGGACAGATCATCAGGACGATCCCGGTCACCACCGGAAAGCCCGGGTTCAGGACCCGCGCCGGCATCAAGGTCGTGCTGCGCAAGGAGGCCAAGGTCCGTATGAGGGGCGACACCGTCGGCATCAAGCGCGGCACCAAGGAGTTCTACGACCTGCCCGTCCGCTACGCGACCCGGGTGACGTGGAGCGGCGAGTACATCCACGCCGCGCCCTGGTCGGTCGAGGCGCAGGGCGAGGCGAACGTCAGCCACGGCTGCACGGGCATGAGCACCGAGAACGCCGCCTGGTTCTTCGAGACGGTGCGCGAAGGGGACATCGTCGAGGTGGTCAACAGCGGCGGCGAGAAGATGGCCCCCTTCGACAACGGTTTCGGCGACTGGAACGTGGACTGGGGGACCTGGCTGGCCGGCAGCGCCCTGGCCGCCGCCGACGCGCGCCGGCACGGTGCGGCGCCGCTCGCACCGGCCCGCCTGCATCCGACCACCTGATCCGCATCGGCGACGCCGGGCACGGGCAGCCCTGACACCCGCCGGCGGGCTGTGGTCGAGCGGGGCGGGCGGAACCCCGTGTCGTACCACCCGGGCACGGCCGCGGTGGGCCGATAGTGAGGCGGTGAGCGACTGGTCGCAGGGATCCGGGGAAGCCGGTGTCGGAGGGAACGCCGCATGGTCCGGCCGCGAGGGCGCGCAGGCCTTCGCGGCGGTGGACGCGGCCACGGACTGGCTCCTCGGGTACCCCTTCGTCTTCCGGGAGCTGTCCCGCCGGCTCGGCAGCGGCGGGGTCCTGGTGGACTACGGGTGCGGGCCGGGCAAAGTGGCCGACCACGCCGCCCGGCGGCTGGGGACGCGGGTGCTGGGCGTGGACACCTCGCCCGAGATGCTGGCGCTGGCCCGCGGTTCGGGCACGGCCGTGGCCGAGTACCACCTCGTCCGGGACGGACGCGCGGCCGGCCTGGCCGACGGCTGCGCGGACGCGGTGATGTGCAATCACGTGCTCGCCTCGCTGCCCGACGAGGACGCGGTCCTCGCGGTGTTCACGGAGGTCCGCCGGCTGCTGCGGCCCGGAGCCCCGTTCGTGCTGCTGGTCACCGACCCGCACTGCACGGGCCTGGACTACGCCTCGCTGCGCATCGGCAGTCCCGGCGAGGTCCACGGTCCGGGCGAGCAGCTGACCGTACGCCTTCGGCGCACCGACGGTTCGTGGCAGGAGGTGCGCAACCACGCGTGGCCCGTCGCGCTGATCCCGGCGCTGCTGGAACGCACCGGCTTCCGGGACGTCGTCCAGCACCGCCCGTCCGTGGAGGAAGCGCTCGCCCTCGCGGACCCGGAGCTCCCGCGCGGCCACGGCTGGTCGGCGGAGCGTACGCGGCCGCCGCTGGTGGTCACCACGGCGCTGGCGGCCTGAACGGGGCCGGTTCACTGGGGGTCCGCTTTCGGCGAAAACCCCTGGGCGCAGCCCCACCGCCCGTGTTGGGGTGGGCGGATGGAGATCCTGGTACTGGGCGGAACGGCATGGGTGGGCCGCGAGATCTCGCGGCAGGCAGTGGCACGCGGGCACCGGGTGACGTGCCTGGCCCGCGGCGAGAGCGGCGAAGTCGCCGAGGGCGCCGCGCTGGTGGCCGCGGACCGGCGCGAGGCGTCCGCGTACGCGAGCCTGACCGGCCGGGACTGGGACGCGGTGGTGGAGGTGTCCTGGCAGCCCGGCTTCGTCCGCGGCGCGCTGGAGGCACTCGGCCGACGGGCCGGCCACTGGACGTACGTCTCCTCGGTCAGCGCGTACGCCTCGCACGCGCGGCCGGGCGCGGACGAGGCGGCCGAACTGCTGCCGGCGTCCGCGGCGGACGAGCTCGGCCGCGAGGAGTACGGGGAGGCCAAGGTGGCCTGCGAGCAGGCCGCGACGGCCGCGCTGGGCGACCGGCTCCTCATCGCGCGGGCCGGACTGATCGGCGGGCCGGGCGACCACAGCGGCCGGACCGGGTACTGGGTCGGCCGCGCGGCCCGCGAGCCGCTCGCACCGATGCTGGTGCCACACCCGCTGGACGTCCCGACACAGGCGGTCGACGTACGGGACCTCGCGGCGTGGCTGCTCGACTGCGCCGTGAAGAAGACGACCGGCACGTACGACGCGGTCGGCCCGCAGGTGCCCTTCGGCGAGTGGGTCGCCCTGTCGAGGGAGATCGGCGGTCACACCGGCCCGGTGGTACCGGCCGGCCGCGACTGGCTGCTCGGGCAGGGAGTGGGCGAATTCATGGGCCCGGAGTCGCTCGCCATGTGGATGGCCGACCCGCAATACGCCGGGTTCTGCGCCCGCAGCGGCGCCGCCGCGCAGGCCGCCGGCCTCCACCACCGCCCCCGAAGGGCCCTGCTGACCGACACCCTCCACTGGGAACGCGCCACAGGCCTGGACCGCCCCCGCCGCGCGGGCCTCACCCCGGCCCGCGAACGCGAACTGCTGGCCGTGCTGGGGTAGTGCTTGGCCGTGGCTGCTCCCCGTGGCTGCTCCCCGTGGCTGCTCGCCGTGGCTGCCCGCCGGGACGCGACCCCGTCGCGGCCGGGTGGCCAGGCCGCGCCCCGTACGGTGCCCCTGCCCAGGGTGCCCGGAGGCATGCCGCCGGGACGGTGGCCGACGGGGCCGACCGATGGAAGATCGGCGTCCGGGGCGGCGGGCCCCCGCGTGGCACGGTGGCCGTCGGGGCCGGGGCGGGATACGACGTGTTACGGCGACGTCCCACCCAGCCGAGGCGTCCCACCCAGCCGAAGGGAGCCGGCGGTGGCCAGTAGAACCGAGGCACCCGCCTCCTCGGTCACGCTCCGCGTCAACGGCACGGAACACGTCCTGCGGCTCGACCACCGCGTCACCCTGCTCGACGCCCTGCGCGAGCACCTCGGCCTGACCGGCGCGAAGAAGGGGTGCGACCACGGCCAGTGCGGAGCCTGCACCGTGCTCCTCGACGGGCGCCGGGTGAACGCCTGTCTGGTGCTCGCGGTCGCGCAGGACGGCTCGCACGTCACCACCGTGGAAGGGCTCGCCGACCCCTCCGGCGCCCTGCACCCGCTGCAACGGGCCTTCATCGACCGGGACGCCCTCCAGTGCGGGTTCTGCACGCCCGGCCAGCTCTGCTCCGCCGTCGGGGCCATCGAGGAGGCCGCCGAGGGCCACCCGTCGTACGCCACGCCCGCCGAAGCCCTCGCCGACCCGGCCCCCGTGCGGCTGACCGCCGAGGAGATCCGGGAACGGCTCAGCGGCAACCTCTGCCGATGCGGCGCCTACCCCCGCATCGTCGACGCCGTACGGGACGTGATCGCGTGAAACCCTTCGCCTACGTGCGCGCGACCACCCTCGAGGAGGCGACCGCCGCCCACGCCGGCCTGCCCGGCTCGCGCTACCTCGCCGGCGGCACCAACCTCGTGGACCTCATGAAACGCGGCGTCGAGCGCCCGGGCACCCTCGTCGACCTCGCACGGCTGCCCCTGAACGGCATCGAGGAGCTCCCCGGCGGCGCCCTGCGCATCGGCGGCACCGCGCGCAACAGCGACGTCGCGGCCCACCCCCTCGTCCGCTCGCGCCACCCCGTCCTCACCCAGGCCCTGCTCGCGGGAGCATCGGCGCAGCTGCGCAACGTGGCCACCACGGGCGGCAACCTGCTCCAGCGCACCCGGTGCCCCTATTTCCAGGACGTCGGCGCGGCTTGCAACAAGCGCGATCCGGGCACCGGCTGCGCCGCCCGCGACGCGGTCCACCGCGACCACGCCGTACTGGGACACTCCGCGCACTGCATCGCCACCCACCCCTCGGACATGGCCGTCGCCCTCGCCGCCCTCGACGCCGCCATCGAGCTGCACGGGGAGCAGGGCGCCCGGACGGTGCCCGCCACCGACTTCCACCGGCTGCCCGGCGAGCGGCCCGAGCAGGACACCGTCCTGCGGCACGGCGAGATCGTCACCGCGGTGCTGCTGCCCGCCGCCGCCGGCGCCGTCTCCCTCTACCGCAAGGCCCGCGAGCGGGCCTCCTACGCCTTCGCCCTGGCCTCGGTGGCCGCCGTACTCGAACTCGGACCCGACGGCCGGCTCGTACGGCGGGTAGCCCTCGCCTTCGGCGGCCTCGCCCACCGGCCCTGGCGGGCCACCGCGGCCGAGGCGCGGCTGACCGGCACCGAGCCCACCGCCGAGGCCGTGCGGGAGGCCGTCGAGGCGGAACTGGCCCAGGCCCGCCCCCTCCGCGACAACGCGTACAAGATCACGCTCGCCCGCAACCTCGCGTGCGACGCACTCGCCACGCTCGCCCGGCAGGCGCAGGACGGACAGCCCCGCACCCCGTAGGAGCAGCAATGCCCCCCGACCACCCCCGACGCCCCGGACGCCCCGACTCCGTCCTCGGCACCGCCGTCGTCCGCTCCGAGGGCCCCCAGAAGGTCACCGGCGCCGCCCGCTACGCCACCGACCACCGCCCGCCCGGCCGCGCCCACGCCTGGCCGGTCCCCGCCGACGTACCCCGCGGCCGCGTCACCGCCGTGGACACCGGCCCCTGCCTGGAGATCCCCGGCGTCCTGGGCGTCCTCACCGTCGCCGACGCGCCCCGCCTGGGCCCCGCGGACGACCCCACGCTCCAGGTGCTCCAGAACGCCGACGTCCCGCACCGCGGCTGGTACGTGGCCCTGGTGGTCGCCGAGACCCTCGAAGGGGCCAGGGCCGGCGCCGAAGCCCTGCGGATCCGTTACGCGACCGAGGAACACGACGGCACCCTGCGCGCCGGCCATCCCGGCGCCTACACGCCCGAGGAGGTCAACGGCGGCCATCCCGCACTCCGGGAGCGGGGCGACCCGGACGCGGCCCTCGCCGCCGCACCCGTACGCGTCGACTGCGCCTACACCGTGCCGCCCCTGCACAACCACCCGATGGAGCCGCACGCCGCCACCGCCGCGTGGGACGCGGACGGCGAGCACCTGACCGTGTGGGACTCCAGCCAGGGCGCGGGCGCCGTCCGTACGGCGCTGGCCTCGCTGTTCGCCCTGCCCGAGGGCCGCGTCACGGTCATCAGCGAACACGTCGGCGGAGGATTCGGCTGCAAGGGCACCCCGCGCCCGCACGTCGTCCTGGCCGCGATGGCCGCCCGCCACTACGGCCGCCCCGTCCAACTCGCCCTGCCCCGGCGCCACCTGCCCGCCGTCGTCGGACACCGCGCGCCGACCCTGCACCGGATCGGCCTCGGCGCCCGCCCCGACGGCACGCTCACCGCACTCGTCCACGAGGCCACCACGCACACCTCCCGCGTCAGGGAGTTCGTCGAACAGGCGGCCGTCCCCGCCCGCGTCATGTACGCCGTACCCGACAGCCGCACGCTCCACCGGGCCGTCGCCCTGGACGTGCCCACGCCCTCCTGGATGCGCGCCCCGGGCGAGGCGCCGGGCATGTACGCCCTGGAGTCGGCCATGGACGAACTGGCCGACGCGCTCGGAATGGACCCGGTCGAGCTGCGCGTGCGCAACGAGCCCGCCCTCGAACCCGACACCGACCGCCCCTTCAGCAGCCGGCACCTCGTGGAGTGCCTCCGGGAGGGCGCGGCCCGCTTCGGCTGGACCGCGTCCCGTACGCCGCGCAGGGACGGACCGTTCCTGCGCGGCGTGGGGGTGGCCGCGGCCACGTATCCCGTGTACATCGCGCCCTCGACCGCCTGGGCGCACGCGCGGCCCGACGGCAGCCACCTCGTCGAGATCAACGCCACCGACATCGGGACCGGCGCCCGTACCGTCCTCGCCCAGGTGGCGGCCGACGCCCTGGCGGTCCCACTGGACTCCGTGACGGTGGCCATCGGCCGCACCGACCTGCCCCCGGCCTCCCTCGCCGGCGGATCCTGCGGAACCGCCTCCTGGGGCTGGGCCGTGCACGAGGCCTGCACCGCCCTGGCCGCCCGCCTGGCAGGCCACCGGGGTGCCCTGCCCGCCGGAGGGCTTTCCGCGTCGGCCGACACCACGGAGGCGGTCAAGCGGGGGTCCCCGTACGCCCGCCACGCCTTCGGCGCCCACTTCGCCGAGGTCCGGGTCGACACGGTCACCGGAGAGGTGCGGGTACGCCGCCTGCTCGGAATCTTCGCTGCCGGGCGCATCCTGAACCCGACGACGGCCCGCTCCCAGTTCACCGGAGCGATGGTGATGGGCCTCGGCATGGCCCTGACGGAACGCAGCACGGTCGACCCCGTCCACGGCGGCTTCGCCGAAGACGACCTGGCGGCCTATCACGTGCCGGTCAACGCCGACGTGCCCGCGATCGAGGTCGGCTGGATCGACGAGCACGACGAGCACCTCAATCCGATGGGCAGCAAGGGCATCGGCGAGATCGGCATCGTCGGGACGGCCGCCGCGATCGGCAACGCCGTGTGCCACGCCACCGGGCGGCGCCTGCGCGACCTCCCCCTCACCCCGGACCGGGTCCTGACGGCTCTGACGGCGGCCACGACGGCGGAGCCGCCCGGTTCCTCCACGGGGACCGGCTGACGAACGTGCCGCCCGGTCCGGCGCGCACCGTGGAGCGTCCGCTCCCACACCGCCGTCATGGCCGGGCCCGGGCCGTGTCCCCGCCGGACCACAGGAGGTCGGAGGGCTGGAGGGCGGATTTGGGGGGACGATGAAGTGAGCCGCGCCGGAAGGGAGCGCCTTGGATGGATGCGACCGAAGCCTTCGGGGGAGGCCGGGCGGACACCGCGGGGCGTGCAGCGCCCGGGGTGTCCCCGCCGAGCGGGCTGCTCGACGTCCTGAACGTCGCCGCGATCGTCCTGGACGCGCAGGGGCGGGTCGCCCTCTGGAGTCCGCAGGCGGAGCAGCTGTTCGGATGGACGGCGAAGGAGGCCCTCGGCCGGCCCGCCGCACGCCTGCTGGCGTCACAGGAGCACGTGGACCTGGTCGTGGAACTGTTCGCCCGGGTGATGGGCGGCGCCGGGGACTGGGCCGGTGCCTTCCCCATACGGCACAAGGACGGCAGCACGCGCCTGGTCGAGTTCCGCAACATGCGGCTGCTCGACGAGCACGGAGACCTGTACGCCCTCGGAATCGCCACGGACCGTACGCGCCTGCGCCGGCTGGAGCGGGACCTGGCCCTCTCCGCCCGGCTGGTCGCCCAGTCCCCGATCGGGCTGGCGGTCCTGGACACGGACCTGCGCTACGTCCTGGTCAATCCTTCGCTGGAGCGCATCAACGGGCTGCCCGCCGCCGAGCACATCGGACGCAACGTCCGCGACGCCCTGTCCTTCCTCGACGACGCGGGAGCCGTCGAGGCGGCGATGCGCCAGGTGCTGGCCACAGGGACGCCGCTGGTCGAGCAGTTCACGGCGGGGCACACGCAGGGCGATCAGCACCACGAGCACGCATGGTCGGTCTCGTACTACCGGCTGGAGGACGCCACCGGGCGGGTGCTGGGCCTCGCGACCTCCGTGGTGGACGTCACGCAGAGTCACCAGGCGGCCAAGGAGATCGCCCACAGCCGCCGCCGCCTCGCTCTGATCGCGGACGCCACCGTCCGCATCGGCACCACCCTCGACCTGGACCAGACCGCCCGCGAACTGGCCGACGTGGTCGTACCCGAGCTCGCCGACATCGCCGCCGTCGACATCCTCGACTCCGTCCTCGAGGGCCGCCCCAGCCTGAAGTCGTCCGCGCACGAACCGGCGGTGTTCCGAGCCCTGGCCCTGGCGTCGGCCTACCCCAGCGAGGCCGTCCGCGCCGCGGACCCGCCGGGCGACATCGCCCGCTACGAGGCGGACCGGCTGGTCACCCGGTCCGTGACCACCGGCCATCCGGTCCTGGTCGCCCACGTCCAGGCCCGGGACATCTCCCGCATCGCCCGCGACGACGACGCGGCCGCCCTGCTGGCCCGCGCCGGGCTGCGTTCGTACCTGGCCGTGCCGCTCATCGCCCGGGGCGAGGTCCTCGGCGCCCTCGACCTCAAGCGCACCCGCAACCCGCGGCCCTTCAACGACGACGACATCATCCTGGCGGGCGAACTGGCCGCCCGCGCCGCCGTGTGCATCGACAACGCCCGCTGGTACCGCAACGCGCACCACACCGCCCTCGCCCTCCAGCACCACCTCCTCCCGCACCACCCGCCGCCCACCCCCGGTCTCGAGGTCGCCTACCGGTACCGGCCCGCCGCGGCCACCAGCGAGATCGGCGGGGACTGGTTCGACGCCATCGCCCAGGCCGATGACACCACCGTCCTCGTCGTCGGAGACGTCATGGGCAGCGGCATCAACGCCGCCGCCGGGATGGGACAACTGCGCACCGCCACCCGCACCCTCGCCGAACTGTCGCTCGACCCGACCCGCGTCCTCGAGCAGCTCGACCGCACCACCAGCGCCCTCGAGGAGACCATCGCCACCTGCGTCTACGCCGTTTACGACCCCCACCGCGCGCAATGCCGCATCGCCGTCGCCGGACACCTCCCCCCGGTCCTCATCCGGTCCGGCCGGGCCCCCCGTCTCCTGGACCTGCCCACCGGCACGCCTCTGGGCGTGGGAGGCGTCCCCTTCGAGGTCACCTCCGTGCGCATGGAGCCCGGGGACCAGCTGGTCCTGTACACGGACGGGCTGGTCGAGACCCGGGACCAGCCCATCGACGAGCGCCTCGGCCTCCTGCTGGAGCTGCTCGCCGACACCAGCCGTCCGCTCGAGGAGACCTGCGACCGGCTCCTGGACACCCTGCGCCGGCCGGACGACCACGACGACGTCGCCCTGGTCATCGCCCGCGCGAAGGCCCTGTGAGGCCGGCGGCCGGCCAGCGGTGGTGGTGCCGGTCGATGACGTAGTGGTGCCCGTGCCGCCAGCCGTCCGCCGCGGGGTGCGCGTCGGCGAGGTGGGGGTGGCCCGGGGGCAGGTCGGGGTGGACGTGTTCGAGCCGGGACGGATCGCGGGCCGGCCAGACGGCGGCGGCCGCCGCGGCGGCGGCCAGGCAGACGCCGCCGAGGACCAGCGCGGTCACCGCAAGCCCGGCGCCGGCGGCGAGCCCGCCCGCCAGGGGATAGGTGAGCAGCCAGCAGCCGTGGGACAGGGAGAACCGCGCGGCGAACGCGCAGGGCAGGTCCGCGTCCGCGGTGGAGCGGCGGATCACCCGGCCGCCGGGGGTCAGTACGGCGCAGGAGGCGGCGCCGATCGCGGCCCACCCCGCGAGGACCGCGGGCCAGGACCAGTTGCCCGGCGCCGTCGCGGTGAGGGCGGCGACGGCCGCCAGGACCACGGGAAGGCCGAAGGCGGCCGGAAGCATCACGGCGCGGTCGGTACGCCGCCGCAGCAGGCGCGGCAACAGCAGCGCGGTCAGCACGGACCCCGCCCCGTACGCGCCGAGGGCCAGGGAGACGGCGCCCGCGGAGCGGCCGAAGTGGCCCCGGACCAGGACGACGGTGTCGACGAAGACGAGGGCTCCGGCGGCGGCGACCGCGAGGTCCAGGGCGAGCAGGGCCCGCAGCCGGGGCGTCGCCCAGAACAGCCGCGTGCCGAAGGCGGCCTTGGCGTAGGCGCCGCCGGTGCGCTCGACGGGCGCGGGCCGCGGCAGCACGGTCGCGACGACGAGGGCGGCGGAGGCGAGGAAGCCGAGTGAGGTGCCGGCGAAGAGCCAGTCGTAGGAGAGCAGCGTCAGCAGGGCGGCGGCCAGCGCGGGGCTGAACAGGCTCTCCAGGTCGTAGGCGAGCCGGGACAGCGACAGGGCCCGGGTGTAGTCGCTTTCGGCGGGCAGCACCTCGGGGACGGTCGCCTGGAAGACGGGGGTGAACGTGGCCGACGCCGCCTGGAGCAGGAAGATCAGGAGATGGACCTGCCAGATCTCGGTGACGAACGGCAGGGCCAGGGCGACCGCGGCGCGGGTGAGGTCCATCGCCGCCATGAGGGTGCGCCGCGGGATCCGGTCGGCGAGAGCGCCGGCCAGTGGGGCGATGCCGACGTAGGCGATCATCTTGATCGCCAAGGCCGTGCCCAGCACCGCCGAGGCGTCGTTCCCGGCGATGTCGTAGGCCAGCAGGCTCAGCGCGACGGTGGCGAGCCCCGTGCCGACCAGGGCGACGGCCTGCGCCGTGAACAGGCGCCGGTAGGTGCGGTTGCGCAGGACGGACAGCACCACCCCACCATAGCCATCATGTGCGCACCTGTGCACATGATGGAAGGGGGCGTTCAATCGTGCGGCGGAAGGGAACGCAGCTGGTGATCGGCGACGCTCAGGGCCTCGTCCACCAGCCGGCGCAGATGCCCGTGGCGCAGGGCGTAGACCACGCGCCGTCCGTCCTTGCGGCTGATGACCAGACCGGCGAGGCGCAGCTTGGCGAGGTGTTGGCTCACGGAGGGCCGGGCGGCCCCGCAGGCCTCGGTGAGCGTGCTGACATCGGCCTCGCCCCGCCCGAGCTCGTCCAGCAGCGCCAGCCGGGTGGCATCCGCGAGCAGTGCCAGGACGGACACCGCGACCGCCAGCCGCTCGTCCCGCGGCTGCGAATCGTGTGCACCCGCCAGGTGCGCGCTTGCGCTCATGCGCACATGTTAGGCGGGCCGGCCTCCTCGAGAGCCGCGAGCAGGGCCCGCGCCTCGGCCTGCGCCCGGGCCACGTCGACGTCGTGGCAGACCACCTCCAGGCCGAGGGCGGCGGGGCCCGGCAGGCCGTCGTGACCGGGGAAGAGGTAGGAGGACTGGTAGGCGAAGAAGGCACGGAGTCCGTCGGCCGGGTCACGGCCCACCGTCAGGGTGGCCTGGCGCTCCTCCCGCGGGCCCGTCTCGTACAGTTCGACGTCCCGCTCGTGGAACCGTTCCGTCAGCGGAAGTTCGAGAACCGCCAGCGCGAACTCCCGCGCGTGTGCGGCATCTTCGAAGGCCAGGAGTTCGCTGAAGTCGGGCAGCGCCGCCAGCAGCAGCCAGCGCCGCGGCCGGCCCGCCTCGTCAGGTTCGCAGGCCACGGACAGCACGCAGGAGCCCTTGCCCGTGTGGTGCTCCCACGCGTACGTGAAGACCTGCTCGAAGTTCATGGCGTCCGTTCCCCTCGGTTCCGGCCGTATGGAGGATCTGCGGGCATATGTGTGGGCGGGGGTGCCGCAGCGGATACGGATGGTGCGTACCGCATCCGCTGCGTGAGGAGACCCGATGACCTGCATCAACCGCCGTGACCTCGCCCTGCTGGCACTGCGCGCCGGTACGGGAGCGGTGCTGATGGCGCACGGGACGCAGAAGCTCTTCGGCTGGTTCGGCGGCGCGGGCCTGGCGGGGACGGCGGCCGCGATGGAGCACATGGGCTTCAAGCCCGGGCGGCAGAGCGCGATCGCCGCCGGTCTGGGAGAGGCCGGGGGCGGGGCCTTGCTCGTCCTCGGTCTGGCCACACCGGCCGCCGGCGCCGCCGCGGCGGGGGCCATGGCCGGGGCCGTGTCGGTGCACGCGCCCGCCGGGTTCTTCAACCAGGGCGGTGGATTCGAGTATCCGGCCTTCCTCGGGTTCACCGCGGCCGCCGTCGGCCTCGCCGGACCGGGCCGGTACTCCGTCGACCACGCCACCCGGCACCACTTCGACCAGCCGTGGACGGTCGCGCTGGCCTTCGCGGGCAGCGCGCTCGCGGCCGCCGTGGTGGTCACCAAGCGCGCCAGGGCGCAGGAGGAGGAGCGGGCGCAGGAGCGGCAGCGGGGCGAGTGACGGCCGCCCGGGTCCCGCCGGTGTCGCGGCGAGGGCCCGGCATCGGTCACGTCGCGGCGGGCCCGGCACCGGTCACGCCGCTGCGACCCGGTCCGCGAAGGCGTCGAGGTTGCCCGACATGCGCGCGAGGCGCTCGTCCAGGGTCAGGGACTCCTCGTACCGCCCGGCACGCAGCTTCGGCTGGCGCTTGCCCCGCACGTACAGGGGGCAGGCGAGGTCCGCGCAGACGTAGACGCCGACCGTGTTGCCCTCGCGGCCGCGGGCGCCCGCCAGCGGGGCGGCGAGCAGGGTGACCCCGGACGACGCGTGACCGGTCAGGCAGATCTGGCACAGGCTGGACTTCACCGCACTGGTGCGGCCCACCGAGGGCACGCGCAGCGAAATCCCCACCGGGCCCTGGTCCCGGGGCAGGACGAGGTGGGCCCGCAGCGGCGCTCCCGGATCCACCCACCCCAGGAAGTCCAGGTCCTCCCAGGGCAGTTCGGCGAAGTCGAGCGGCAACCGCAGGCGCGCTGCCTCGCCCTTGGTGCAGTTCACGAACGACGAGCGGATCTGTTTCTCAGTGAGTGGTTCCACGTGAATCGACCCTACGCACCCGCTGACCTGCGCGCATCCCAATATCCGGGTCCTCGGCGAGGAAGCCGCGGAGGTCGATGACCTCGTAACCGGCGGCCTGGGCGGCGTCGATGATCCGGGGGAGGGCCTGGGCGTCGAGGACGATCCCGTCCCCGGTACTGCCCACGTGCATCTGGATGATGGCGCCGGGCGTGAGGGCGTCGACGGCGCGCCGGACCGCCTCGTCCACGGTCATGCCGCGGGCCGGGCCGAGGTAGCCGTTGGTGTCGGCGGTGAACTCGATCGCCGCGTAGCCGAGGTCGTTGACGTCGGCGACGGCGTCCTCGCTCGTGGCGCTGTAGGGGAAACGGAAGAACGGCAGCGGCTCGGTCCCGGACGCCCTGCGGATCGCGGTGTCGGCGCGGCTGACCTCGGCCGCCCGCTCCTGGGTGCTCAGGTCCTCGAAGTAGGGGTGGCTGTACGAGTGGTTGCCCAGGCCGTGCGCCGCGCCCATGGCCCGCACGGCAGCGGGGTGGGAATCGGCGAAGTCGCCCGTCGGAAAGAACGTGGCGGGCAGCTTGCGGCGGCGCAGTTCCCCCAGCACCGTGTCCAGGCCGCTCTCGTCCCACGCGGCGTTGAACGTGAGCGCCACGACCTTCCGGGACGTGGGCAGCCGGCGGATCTCGGCGCCGAGCAGTGCGGCCGGCGGGCGCGGGCCCGCCCCGGCGGCCGGCGCGGACCCCGGCGGCCGGGCCGGGGCGGCGGCGGCGCCCGTACACGGGGCGAGCCCCGCGGCCAGCAGCGCGGTCATCGCGGCGCGTCGTCCCGCATCCACCACGGTCTCTCCCTCCGGCACGGCGCCGTGGCGGCCACGGCGTACCACGACTATGCGAGAGCGAGGCCCCGACCGTCGGCCGGAACCTGCCGGGCACCCGGGTGATTCGAGTGGTTCGCGTGATCCGGCCCAAGTCAGAGTCAGGAGGGGCGCCGGCGCAGATGGGCCGTGAGGTGGTGCTGCAGCGGCTGCCCCACCGCCGCCATGTCGTGGGTGACCGTCATCTCCGCACCCCCGAGCGCGTAGTGGCGCCGGGTGCCGGTGACCTCCTTGGCCAGGGGGGTCAACGCCACGTCCTTGGTCTCGATCTCGATCTCCGTGTCGGACACCCGCCCGACGTACGTCTCGACGATGCCGGTCGGATGGGCGAGGACGACTTCCAGGGACGCGTCGGGCGTCACCCGCCACCACCCGGCCTCCCGCCCCGCCGGGCGCAGCGGGGTCCCCGACGCGTCGATCAGCCACGCGCGTGCCTCGTACCGCAGGAACGGGCGCCCGTCGTGGCTGAAGGTGATCTCCTGCTCGTACCGGAAGTCCTGCTCCAAGGTCGGGTACTCGCCCCGGCCGCGGCCGTGCCAGCGCCCCAGCAGGGGCAGCACGGGCCGCAGCAGCGGGTGCGGTTCGGGCCCCTCGCCGAGGACGTGGCTGTCCGGGTACGGATTCTCCTGCGGCGACTCGAACATGTGCGCACCTTGCCTGTCGTGATCGATCTCCCGGCACGCGCAGCCTAGTGCCGTGGCCGGACGAGCGCCGTGGCCGGGCGGGCCGGGCCGTGCGGGCGAGGCCCCGCCCCCGTGGCCGGGGGCGGGGCGGTTCGCAGCGGGGGATCCTGACCGGCGGCTACCGGGCCAGGAGGGTACCCGCGACCGAGGGCGGGACCGGCGCGAGGCCGGCCTGGCGGGTGGTGAAGGTGCCCCGGCCCTGTGTACGGCCGCGCAGCCGGGACGCGTAGCCGAAGAGCTCGCCCAGCGGAACGGCCGCCGTGACCACCGCGGTCCCGGACCGGGAGGTGGATCCCGAGACCCGCCCGCGGCGGGCCGCGAGATCGCCCAGCACCGCGCCCACGCCGTCCTGCGGGACCGTCACCGTAACCTCCACGACCGGCTCCAGGAGCTCCACCGTGCTCTGGCGCAGCGCCTCGCGCAGCGCGAATCGGCCCGCCGCCCGGAACGCCGGCTCGGAGGAGTCCTTGGAGTGGGTCGCCCCGTCGGTGAGCGTGACCCGCAGCCCGGTCACCGGGAACCCGCCGAGGGGGCCCTCGGTGAGGGCGTCCCGGCAGCCGGCCTCCACAGCCCGCGCGTACTCCTGCGGCACCCGGCCGCCGACGACCGCCGAGCGGAATTCGAAGCCCGTCACCCCCTCCTCCAGCGGCTCGACATCGATGACGACGTGCGCGAACTGCCCCGCACCGCCGTCCTGTTTGACGTGCCGGTGGACCAGGCCGGTCACCCCGCGCACGACGGTCTCCCGGTAGGAGACCTGCGGACGCCCGACGACGACCTCCACCCCGTGACCGCTGCGGATCTTCTCCACGGCGACCTCCAGGTGCAGTTCACCCAGCCCCGACAGCACGGTCTGGCCGCTCTCCGCGTCGGACCGCACCACCAGGGACGGGTCCTCCTCGGCGAGCCGGGCCAGGGCCGACGAGAGCCGTCCCGTATCGCTGCTGCGACGGGCCTCGACGGCCACGGACACCACCGGGTCGGCCACCGAGGGCGGTTCGAGGACCAGCGGCGCCCCCGGAGCGCACAGGGTCGTACCGGCACGGGCGGCCTTCACCCCGACCACGGCGACGATGTCACCGGCCACCGCCTCCTCCCGTTCCTCGTGCCGGTCGGCCTGCACCCGCAGGATCCTGCCGACCCGCTCCGTACGGCCCGTGCCGGCGTCCAGTACGGACTCGCCCTTGCGCAGCGTGCCCGCGTAGACCCGCAGGTGGGTGAGCCGTCCGGTCGGTGTCGCCGTCACCTTGAAGACGAGGGCGGCGAACGGCTCCGCCGGGTCGGGCGCGCGCTCCACCTCCGCGCCGTCCGCCGTCCCGCGCACCGGCGGCATGTCGGCGGGCGACGGCAGGTAGGCGAGGACCGCGTCCAGCAGCGGCTCGATCCCGCGGTTCTTGTACGCCGAACCGCACAGCACGACGACGCCGTCCCCGCGCAGCGTCAGCTCGCGCAGGGCGCGGGCCAGGGTCCGTTCGGTCAGGGCCGACGTCGCGCAGAACTCCTCCAGCGCGTCCGCGTCGAGCTCGGCCACCGTCTCCTCGAGGAGCCGGCGGCGCCGGCCCGCCTCCTCGCGCAGCGGCTCGGGGACCGGCCCCGTCTCGTACGTGTCGCAGCCGGCGTGCCAGATCAGCGCGCGCATCCCCAGCAGGTCGACGACGCCGGTGAACATGTCCTCGCTGCCGATGGGCAGCTGGACCACCAGCGGTACGGCGCCCAGCCGTTCGCGGATCGAGGTGACCGCCGTGTCGAGATCGGCGCCCGCCCGGTCCAGCTTGTTGACGAACGCGATCCGCGGCATACCGTGCCGGTCGGCCTGCCGCCACACCGACTCGCTCTGCGGTTCGACGCCGGCCACGGCGTCGAACACCGCGACGGCGCCGTCCAGTACCCGCAGGGAGCGCTCGACCTCGTCGGAGAAGTCGACGTGGCCGGGGGTGTCGATGAGGTTCACGCGATGTCCGTCCCAGGTGCAGCTGACCGCGGCGGCGAAGATGGTGATGCCGCGGTCGCGTTCCTGGGCGTCGTAGTCGGTGACGGTCGTGCCGTCGTGAACCTCGCCCCGCTTGTGGATGGCACCGGTCGCGAACAGGATGCGTTCGGTGATCGTGGTCTTGCCGGCGTCGACGTGGGCGAGGATGCCCAGGTTCCGGACGGTGGTGGCGGGGAAAGCTGTGGCGGCAGATCGCCGGTTGGTGCGCATGGCCCGAGGCCTTTCGAATGATGTCGAACGATGAGGAGAAGGGCGCGCGATTCCCGGACGGCGGAGCCCGGCAGCCGGCTCGGCCCGCAGCGAAGCCCGTACGGGCGTGGCAAGGGCAGGGCAGGGGCGGAGAACTGAGGGTGCGTCACAGGGAACGGTGGCGGCCGCGCAGCCGGCACCGTCAGGCGTGAGACACCGGGATCACGTCGTACCGGGACGGGGCGGCGAAGGCGCTCGCGGTGCGGTGAACGCACATGGCCCGGCTCCCCTTCTCTTCACTCGGCATGAGGCGCGCGCGGCTCTGTCGGCAGCGCGTGCGGCGAGTCTAGGGAACCGGGTCGCGTAGGGGCACCGCATTTTCGGCGGATCAACCCGGCCACGGGCGGCCGTCGCGCGGCGTACGGGTGCGCGGCGCCCCGCGGGCGGGAGGACCGAGGGCCCGGGGAGTGATGGTGCTCCCCGGACCCTGGGCCGCGGACACCGCGGGGGACGCGGGTGTGTATCTGCGACGTACGGAGAAACGATCCGCCTCGGGATGGGTTACGCACCCGCCCCGCGGCGTTGCGCCGTACGATGCAATGTAGGGAGGGGACGCGTCGTTCCGGGAGTGCGCGATGACCATCCGGCACCGTTTCCATCTGGATCAGCACGGTCACTCGATCAGCGTGCTGTACGAGGGCCCGCGCCGGCCCGTCGAGGTGCTCGTCGACGGCAAGACCGTCGTCATGGGCCGTGCCCCCAGGGCCGCCCGCACCGTACTGACGGCCGAGCTGCCGGGCGATCCGCCGCAGCCCTTCGCCATCGACCTGGCCTGCCCGGCCGACCCCGCGGGCAGCCCCATGTGTGCCCTGATGGAGTCCGGCATGCGGTACCCCATGCCGGACGTACCGCTGCGGCCGGGCCGCTGAACCCCTCCGCGTGGCGTGGCGTGATGACCCGGACGCGGAGAGTGTGCGAAGAAAGAGGGCATGGCTGAGAAGAAGACCATCACAGTGTTCGGTGCCACCGGCTCGCAGGGCGGCAGCCTGGTGCGGGCGATCCTGGCGGACCCGGAGGGCGGCTTCGCGGTGCGCGCCGTGACCCGCCACGCGGACTCGCCGCAGGCCGCGGAGCTGACCCGGCTCGGGGCGGAGGTGGTCCAGGCCGACATGGACGACGAGGCGAGCCTGGCGCCCGCCTTCGAGCACGCGTACGGGGCGTACCTGGTCACCAACTTCTGGGAACACATGTCCGCCGAGCGCGAGAAGGCCCAGGCCCTGGCCCTCGCCCGGGCCGCCTCCCATGCAGGGATCCAGCACGCGATCTGGTCCACGCTGGAGGACACGCGCACCTGCATCCCGCTCGAGGACCCGCGGATGCCCACGCTCCAGGAGCGGTACAAGGTGCCGCACTTCGACGGCAAGGCGGAGGCGGACCACTACTTCGCCGAGGAGGGCGTACCCACCACCTTCCTGCGGACCACCTTCTTCTGGGAGAACCTGCTCACCACCTTCGCCCCGCAGCGCGGCGAGGACGGCGTCCTCGAGCTGGCCGTCCCGATGGGCGACAGCAGGCTCTCCGGCATCGCCGTGGCGGACGTCGGCAGGACGGCCCTGGCCGTCTTCCAGCGCGACACCGACCTGATCGCCGCCACCATCAGCATCGCCGGCGAGCACCTCACGCTCGCCGACATGGCCGCGGCCCTCACCGAAACGGTCGGCGAAACGGTGCGCTACCGCCCCCTGACCGCGGACGCCTTCCGTGCACAGGGCTTCCCGGGCGCCGACGAGGCCGGGAACATGTTCCAGTACTACGCCGACTGCGCGGACCGGTTCACCGCGGCCCGGGACCTCACCGCCATCCGCGACCTCGATCCCGACCTCCAGGACTTCGGGACCTGGCTCGCCGCCCACCGCGACGCACTGCGCACCGCCTTGACCAAGTAGCCCGCGCGGGCCAGGGGCCTGCGCCCGCCGGGCCCGCCGGGGCCGGTGTCGCAGGCGCACGGCATGCTGGGGCCGTGCAGATTCCGCAGCAGGTCCTTCAAGTCCCGGGCGGCACGGGCCGGATGGTGGTGTGCGGGGACGACGGGCTGGCCCGCAGGCTGGCGGCCGAACTCGCCGAGGTGTACGGGGAACGCGTCACGCTCGTCGTGCCGCCCGCGAGCGAGCCGCCGCTCGCGGTGGGGCCGCCGGCGCGGCGCGGGCGCTGGGGGCGCGTCCCCCCGGCCAGAGTGGACCGCGTACCGCCGGGGGAGCGGCCGCCGGCGGAGCCGTGGGTCGTGGAGGCCGCGGAGCCGGACGAGGAGGTGCTGGCCGCCGTGGTGGGCGGAGCGGCCGCGCTCGCGCTCGTCTACGAGGACGACGACCGCAACGTACGGGCCGCCCTGGTGGCCCGGCGGCTCAATCCCGGGCTGCGGCTGGTGATCCGGCTCTACAACCGCAAGCTCGGCGAGCACCTCGAGGACCTCCTGGACCAGGCGGCGATCGTGGCCGAGCCGGGGATGGTGGCCGAGCCGGGGATCGACCCGCGCGACCGGGACTCGGCCACGACCGTGCTGTCCGACGCCGACACGGCGGCGCCCGCACTGGCCGCGAGCGCGGTCGCCGGAACGAGCAAGGTGGTCCAGGCGGACGGTCTGCTGCTGCGTGCGGTGGAACGTACGCCGCCGGGGCGCGGCGAGACGGCCGATCCCGGTCTGTGCACCCTCGCGCTGCTGTCCGCGACGTCCACCGACCCGGCCGGCAGCGAGAGTTCGGTACTCGGCGGCGAACGCGGGCTCCAACTGCTGCCCGACGACCGCGCGGTGGCGGCCGCGACGGGCCGCGGCATCGTGGCCCTGGAGACGGTCGCCCACACGGGTCCCGCGCAGGCGGCGGCGCCGCGCCTCAGCGCCGCCTCACTGCCGGTGGCCTCGCTCTTCTCCCGAAGGCTGCGCTGGTCGCTGGCCGGCATCGTGGCCGCCGTCACCGCGCTGGCCGTGGCCTCCTGGCTGACCACGGGCGACCACCCCCTGCACGCCGCGTACGTCACCCTGCTCGACATCTTCGCGATCAACGACCCGGCGGTCGGCGCCCCGACGCAGCGGCAGGTGCTCCAGATCCTGGCCGGGTTCGTCGGCCTCCTGCTGCTGCCGGTCCTGGTGGCGGCCGCGCTCGAGGCGCTGGGTGCCTTCCGTACGGCCACGGTGCTGCGCCGCCCGCCCCGCGGACTGTCCGGGCACGTGGTGCTGCTGGGCCTGGGCAAGATCGGTACCCGGGTGCTGGCGCGGCTGCGGGAGCTGGAGATCCCGGTGGTCTGCGTGGAGTCCGACCCGCGCGCCCGCGGACTGGCCCTGGCCCGCCGCCTGCGGGTGCCCGTGGTCGTCGGGGACGTCACCGACGAGGGCGTACTGGAAGCCGCCCGCGTCCACCGGGCGCACGCCCTGCTCGCCCTGACCAGCTCCGACACCACCAACCTGGAGGCCGCCCTGTACGCGCGCGGGGTCAAGCCCGACCTCCGGGTCGTGATGCGCCTGTACGAGGACGACTTCGCGACCGCCGTCTACCGCACCCTGCGCGCCGCCCACCCGGGCGCGCTCACCCGCAGCCGGAGCGTCACCCACCTCGCCGCCCCCGCCTTCGCCGGGGCGATGATGGGCCGGCAGATCCTCGGGGCCATAGCGGTGGAACGCCGGGTGCTGCTCTTCGCCGTCGTCGACGTGGCGGGCCACCCCCGGCTCGAAGGCCGGACCGTCACCGAGTCCTTCCGCCCCGGCGCCTGGCGGGTCGTCGCCCTCGACACCGCCTCGCCCGCGGAGCGCCGCCCGGACCTGGCCACCGTCCCGCGCGAGGGTTCGGTTCCGGGCCCGGGACTGGTGTGGCAGCCGCACCCGGGGTACGTCCTCAAGCCCGAGGACCGCGTGGTCCTGGCCGCCACCCGCCGGGGCCTGGCCGAGCTCCTCGGCCGCACCGGGGCCTGCGCCCCGCAGTCCTGACGGGCCGCGGCCGCCCCGCCATCCGGGCCGTGAGCGCACGGAGTTCGGGCCAGTGCGCGTCGGTGGCAGACTGCTGCCTTGATCGCGGGCACGGGTCCGCGGACGTGAAGGGGGATGTGTCGTAGTCGGTGACGCCATCCAGGTGTCCGTGCCCCCGCGCACTACGGGTGGGTGACCCTGTCCGTGCTGGCGAGGACGTCACGGGCAGCTGGACCTTCGACGCGCGCGGGTTCCCCTGGACGGCCGACGACACCGTCACCGTCCCGGTCAAGGACGACCCGGCCGGCGGCGCGACCCTCTACATCGCGAACACCAGCCCGACCTTCACCTCCTGCACCTGAACCCCGGGAACGGACCGGGCGGTTGACCCGGAAGCGATCACGCGCACAGCATGCTCGCATGGTCATCTCCGGACTCCCCGCCGAAAACCGTGAGTTCAGCCCCCGCACCGGCTACACGCGGGAGCACTGGGAGGCGGCCGCGGACGGACTGCTGCGCGCCGCCTGGCGGTGGGCCACTCCCGACGGTGCCCTGCTAGACCTGCCGGGGCCGCCCTCCGCCTCCGGAGTCCGCTCCGACGGGCTCGAAGGGTACGCCCGCACCTTCCTCGCCGCCGCCTTCCGTGTCGCGGGCGGCGGCGGGAAGGACCCGCACGGCTGGCTCGACCGCTACGCGCAAGGGCTCGCGGCCGGCACCCGCACCCCCGGCCGGGACGACGCGGAATCCTGGCCGCTCATCCGCGACCTGCACGTCCACGGCCAGCCGATGGTCGAATCCGCCTCCGTGGCCCTCGGGTTGCGGCTGACCCGGCCATGGCTGTGGGACCGGCTGGACAGCGCCGTGCAGGACCGGACCGAGGAGTGGCTGCGCGGCGCCCTGCGCCACGCGCCTGCCCCGAACAACTGGTACCTCTTCCCCTTCACCGTGGCCGGATTCCTGGAGTCCGTGGGCCGGGGGGACGCCGAGACGGCCCGGGCCCGCCGCCGGGGCCTCGGCCTCTTGGAGCAGTGGTACGCCGGCCAGGGCTGGTACGCCGACGGCGACGGCCGCGCCTTCGACCACTACAACGGCTGGGCCCTGCACCTGTACCCCGTGCTCGACACCCACCTCGCGGGCGGGGACGGCGCCCCGGCCGGCCCCGCGCAGCAGCACGGCGCCCGGCTGCGCGCGCACCTGGACAGCCACTGCCTGCTCTTCGGCGCCGACGGTGCCCCGCTCTACTTCGGGCGCTCCCTGACCTACCGCTTCGCCGCCGCGGCCGCCGTCGGCCTCGGCGCCGTGACCGGGCACACCCCCCTGACCCCGGGCACCTCGCGCCGGCTGCTGAGCGGCTCGCTGCGCTACTTCCTGGAGCGGGGCGCGGTCGACGACGCCGGGCTGCTCCGCCCGGGCTGGCACGGCGCCCACGCGGCGACCCTGCAGCCCTATTCGGGCCCCGCCACGCCTACTCCACCCGCACCGGGCCCACGGCGTACGGCAACACCCCGGACAATCATCTCGCCGTGGTCGTGGCCGGGATGCGCAGCGCCCGGCGCCGCATCCACCCGCTCGGGGCCGGGCACGGCGACGGCTGGGGGTGGGCGGCCTCCTGGCACCGGCCGGTCTTCGCGGGCGGGACCGGCGTGCCGGGCCTGCGCGTCGACAGCGTCACCGTGGTCCGGGGCCGCCACGAACTGCGCGTCCACCGGGTCCGGGGGGCTCCGGAGGGGGCTCGTGCGGAGCAGACCGGCTGGGCCACCGGCCTCGGGGACACGGTCCGGTCCGCGCTCCACCCGCTACACGGGTGGGAGGACCAGGACGAGGCCCGAGCCCCGGCGGGCACGGCCTTCACCCCGTGGGCCCTCGTACCGCGGCTGACGGCCGCAGCGGCGGGAACGGGCCTGTACGCGGCGCTGGCCACCCTCACGGCGGAGCCGGATCCGGCCCCTCTGGCGGCGGCCGTCGCGGACGTGCGGGCGGACGGCGACGGCATCGTGGTGCGGTGGGCGGACGACGGATCACTGACCCGGATCACCTTCGGGCCGGTCAGCGTGGAGCATCTGCCCGCCGTGTCCGCCGTGTCCGCCGGGCCTACCGGTCCGGTGCCGCCAGGTACCGCGTGAACCAGTCGCGGGCGAGGCCGGCGACCTCTTCCAGGGCTCCCGGCTCCTCGAAGAGGTGCGTGGCGCCGGGGACGACGTCCAGGCGGTTCTCGCAGCGCAGCTGTGCCTGTGCCTGCCGGTTGAGGTCGAGGACCGTGGTGTCGCGGCCGCCCACGATGAGCAGGGTCGGCGCCCGTACACCGGCGAGCAGTGCCCCGGCGAGGTCGGGGCGGCCGCCGCGGGAGACCACGGCGCCCACCTCGGTGTCGGTGGCCGCGGCGGCCCACAGGGCGGCCGCCGCTCCGGTGCTCGCTCCGAAGTAGCCGATGGGAAGGGTCTCGCGGCGCCGCAGCCAGTGCGTGGCGTCCGTCAGCCGCAGGGCGAGCGTTTCGATGTCGAAGACGTTCGCGCGGCGAGCCTCCTCGGTCGGGGTGAGCAGGTCGAGGAGCAGAGTGCCCAGGCCCGCCCGGCGCAGGGCGGTGGCGACCGACCGGTTGCGCGGGCTGTGGCGGCTGCTGCCGGAGCCGTGCGCGAACACGACCACCGCCCCGGCGTCCGGCGGCAGGGCGAGGTCACCGGTCAGCCCGACGCCGCCCGCGTCCATCCGCACTTCCTCCTCGGCCTCCGCTGTCGGCCCGGTCCCGGCGGCTTGTGCCAGCAGGAAGACGACCTCCTCGTCAGGGGTCTGGGAGAAGTCCCGGTACCACTGGCCGACGGCCGAGAATCCGCTCGGCGTGGACAGGCACACCACCTCGTCCGCTTCGGTGCGCAGCCAGGCGACCGCGTCCGGGGGAGCCACCGGCGCCGCCAGCACCACGCGGGCCGCGCCCATCGCCCGTACCACACGGCAGGCGGCAGCGGCGGTGGCCCCGGTCGCGATCCCGTCGTCGACGACGAGCACCGTCCGGCCGTCGAGCCGCATCCGTGCCCGGCCGGCGCGGAACCGCGCGGCCTGCCGTACGAGCTCCGCCTCCTCGGCGTGCTCGACGGCCGCGAGATCCCCGGCCGCGACCCGGCTGTGGCGAACGATCTCCTCGCTGATCACCCGTACTCCGCCCTCGCCGATGGCACCGAAGCCCAGCTCGCGGTGGTACGGAACCCCGAGCTTGCGGACCACGATCACATCGAGCGGGGCACCCAGCGCCCGCGCCACCTCGAAGGCGACGGGGACCCCTCCGCGCGGCAGACCCAGGACGACGGGATGCTCGTGCTCCAGGTGCCCGAGGACCGCGGCGAGGCGCCGTCCGGCGTCCTCGCGGTCGGCGAAGAACACGGTGGTTCACCCCCAAACCCAGGGGAGACGGGAAGACGGGGAGACGAAGACCCACGTACACGCCTACTTCGAACCAACCCCACATCGGGACGCACCGCAAATCGGCGGTACCGGGCCCGTGCGGCGTTCCGGCGTTTCGCCGTGCGGGGCCGCTCCTTCGTGGGCGAGGGTGGGACCGGCCTGATCCGTTCGTTCGTGAGGAGACGTTTGCCGTGAACTGGACACTCGAAGTCGTCCCGGTCCCTGTCAGCGACATGGACCGGTCGAAGAAGTTCTACGCCGACAAGGTCGGCTTCGCCGTCGACCTCGACGACGAGGTCGCCCCCGGTGTGCGCATCATCCAGATGACCCCGTCCGGCTCCCGGTGTTCGATCGCGATGCTCCAGGGGATGCCCCCCGCGCCCGGGACGAAGCCGATGGCGCCGGGGACGCTCCAGGGGCTCCAGATCTGCGTGAAGGACATCGAGGCGGCCCGCGCGGAGCTGCTGGACCGCGGTGTGGACGTCTCCCCGGTCCGCCACCTCGGCGAATCGGGCTGGGCGGACGGCAAGGGCGGGACCTGGAACTCGTTCATGACGTTCGAGGACCCGGACGGCAACGGCTGGGTGGTCCAGGAGGCCCCGTCGGAGCTGTCGGAACGCTGACGCGACGCTGAGCCGGCGACGGCCGCCGTCCGTAGGCCGTCGCCGTCCGACCACGGCCTACGGCCTGATGTTCTGGTTGAGGTGGAAGAGGTTGCCCGGGTCGTAGGTCCGCTTGACCTCCACCAACCGGTCGTAGTTTCCCTTGTAGTTGGCCCGGATCCGACCCTGGTCGTCGTCGGCCATGAAGTTGATGTAGCCGCCCTCCTCGGAGTGCGGGGCGGTCGCCTGGTAGTAGTCGCGGACCCACGCGATGTTGGCCTCGTTGTCGGCGGGGTCGGGCCACATCCCGGCGATGACGGTGGCGAACGTGGCGTCGCGGTACGCGTAGGCCGTCGCGTCCGGTGCGACGCGGTGGCAGGCGCCGTTGACCGGATAGATGTGCACGGTCGAGTTCACGGCGGGCAGCCCCGGCGCGTACCGCAGGTGCGCCTCGATCGCCTCGTCGGTCAGTTCGGTCACGAAGTTGGCCTTCCAGTAGTGCTGGAGGCCGGGCGGTACGAGCGCGTCGAAAGCGCTGTTGAGCGCGGGATACGGCATGGGGCCGACGTGCTCGGCGACCACCGGTGCGATGTCGCGGAAGGGCTGGAGGGCGCGCTCCCCCTCCTCGACGGGCCCGGACCAGCAGGCCACGATCAGGGCGAAGGGCTCGCCGTGCCGGTCCTCCGGGATGAAGGGGAGCGGCGGTGCGATCTGGAAGGCGGGGAAGCCGCCGAGTTGCTCCGGGGCGTCGGCGATGATTTCGCGGAAGGAGCGCAGGACGGTGCCCGCGTCGGCCAGTTCGTACAGGATCGGCCCGCCGTAGATGTCCTTGACGGGGCTGAGCGCGAACTCGAAGGAGGTCACCGCGCCGAAGTTGCCGCTGCCGCCGCGAAGGGCCCAGAACAGGTCCTGGTTCTCCTCCTCGCTCGCCACGAGCAGCTGCCCGTCCGCCGTCACCACATCGGCCGACAGCAGGTTGTCGCAGCTCAGGCCGAGTCCGCGGGCGAGGTAGCCGATGCCGCCGCCGAGGGTGAGACCGCCGACACCGGTGGTGGAGATGATCCCCCCGGTGGTGGCCAGGCCGAAGGCGTGCGTCGCCGCGTTGAAGTCGCCCCAGGTCGCCCCGCCGTCCGCGCGGGCCGTCCGGCGGCCGGGATCGACGCGGACGGACCGCATCCCGGACAGATCGGCCACCACGCCGTCGTCACAGGTTCCGAAGCCGGGCACGCTGTGCCCGCCGCCGCGCACCGCCAGGTCGAGCGCGTTGTCGCGGGCGAAGTCGACCACGGCCATCACGTCGCCGGCGTTGGCGCAGTGCACGACGGCCGCCGGCCTCCTGTCGATCATCGCGTTGTTGACCCTGCGGACCTCGTCGTAGCCGTCGTCCTGCGCGGTGACGACCGCCCCGCGTACCCGTGCGCGCAACTCATCGATCGGCTTGCCCATGGCCATCGCTCCTCGTGTGGGTCGTGCCACCGACATCCCGGCACGTTCCACGCTACGCCGGTGCCGCGAAGCCTCAACCCGACATCCGGTCGGGCCCCGCCGGCCGGTCCCCGGCCTGCCGCAGGCCGGGTCCCGTTCAGTGGTCCTGGGGAGCCACCACGGTGAACGACGCGCCGTCGGGATCGGCCAGCACGACCGAGCGGCTGGTGCTCGTGGTCTCCACGGGCGAGACGACGCGGCCGCCGAGCCCTGTGGCGGTTTCCAGGGCCGCCTCGAGGTCGGGGACGCGGAAATGGACGTGCCAGCGCGGTCGGACCTGCGGATCGGGGGCCTCCTCGAGGGCCCCGCCCACGATGCGCGCCGTGGTGTCGTTCCCGTGGCGCAGGACGACGTGGTCGTGCTCGTAGGAGACCGTGCAGCAGCCGGCCCGTTCACCGGCCCAGTCGAGGACCTCACCGTAGAAGACGGCCGCCGCGAAGGCGTCACGGGTGCGCAGTTCGAGCCAGGCGGGGGCGTTGCCCTGACCGACCGACCAGTCCGGGATGACCTCGCCCTGCCAGAACCCGAAGACCGCTCCGTCGGGGTCGGAGGCCAGCGCGGCGCGTCCGGTGCCGAAGGCGAGGGGGCCGACCGCCATCGTCGCGCCGCGTTCGACGACCCGCGCCGCCGTGACGTCGGCGTCGTCGACGGCGAAGTACGGGGTCCACGCGGCCGGCAGGACCAGCCGGTGGGCCAGCGCGCCGAGCCCGGCCACCGGAGCACCTTCGCTGAAGGCGATGGAGAAGCCCTCCCCGAGCCGGGTGGCGCGGAAGTGCCAGCCCATGACGGCCCCGTAGAACCGCTGCGCCGAGGCGAGGTCCCCGGTCATCAGGCTGACCCAGCACGGCGCGCCGAACATCTCGTGACTCGACGTCGACACAGCTGCCCACCTTGTTCGCGATCGCCTACGGCCGGGTTCGGCCCACCCTAGCGCCGCCGGGCCTCTCCGCTCGAAAGGTGCTACGGCGTACGGGTGAAGGAGCGCCGGTAGGAGCGCGGCGGTACGCCGCGACGGCGTACGAACTGCTCCCGGAGCACGGCCGCGCTCGCGAACCCCACCGTGCGGGCGATCTCCTCGACGGACAGGTCGGTGGTCTCCAGCAGCTCCTCGGCGCGGCTCAGCCGGAGGCCGACCAGCCAGGCGTGCGGGGTGGTGCCCGTGGCCGCGGTGAAGCGGCGGGCGAAGGAGCGCTTGCTCATCACGGCACGCCGGGCCAGTTCCGCGACGGGAAGCGGCTCGTGGAGGTGCTCGCGGGCCCAGGCGAGGACCTCGGCGAGGCGGGTGTCCGACGCGTCCTCGGGAACGGGGGCGGCGAGGTACTGGGCCTGTCCGCCCTCGCGGTGGGAGGGCAGTACGAGGTCGCGCGCGATGGCGTTGGCGGTCGCGGCGCCGTGCTCCCGCCGGACCAGGTGCAGGCAGAGGTCGAATCCCGCGGCCGCTCCCGCCCCCGTGACGACACGGCCTTCGTCGACGTAGAGGGCGTGGGGGTCGACCGTGACCTCCGGATGGCGGGCGGCCAGCAGCTCCGCGAACCGCCAGTGGGTCGTGGCCCGCCGCCCGTCGAGCAGCCCGGCGGCGGCGAGGGCGTACGTACCGACGCAGTGGGCCGCGACCAGGGCGCCGCGTTCGTGGGCGGCGGACAGCGCCTCCAGCACGGCCGGCGCGAGCGGTGTGCGGAAGCCGGCCCAGGGCAGGGCGACCACCAGATCGGCGGCGGCCATCCACTCCAGCCCGTACTCGACCGCGAGCGGCACACCGAGGTCGGTGGGAACCGGCCCGGGCCGGTCGGCGCACAGCGCGAAGTCGAAGCGCGGCAGCCCCTCGCGCGGCCCGAACACCTCGGTGACGACACCGACGGCGAGCATTCCGACACCGGGCGGGGTGTAGGCGGCGACGGAGGTGAAAGGCGGCATGCGGGGAGTCTGGCAGGTTTCCCGCGATCGCTCTGGCAGGTTTCCCGCGATCGACCGGCTCCGGCCCCCGGTGTGCGGCCTATCCGAGGAACGCCGCCGTGGCCGCCACGAACCGGTCGGCGTCGTCCACCCAGGGGGAGTGGCCGGCGCCCGGCTGTACGACGAGGGAGGCGTCGGGGAAGAGCCCGGCGAACTCGGCCGCCGACCGCGGAGGGCTGTTCAGGTCGAACTCCCCGGCGAGCAGCAGGACGGGCGCCGCGAAGGCGGCGAGCGCGGCGCGCGTGGCAGCCGGATCGAAGGCTCCCTCGGCCGCGAAGAGCGCCGCGGCCTCCGTGTTGCCGGGCCGGCCGGCCGCGTGGTGCCGGCGTGCCCGGTCGTCCCAACGGCCGCAGAGGAAGGGGGCGATGGCGTCCACGTCGCTGCCGGTGCCCGCGCCGATGGCCTCCAGCGCGGCGAAGGCGGCGGGGAACCACGGTTCGTTCCTCCGGAGTTGCGCCAGATCGCGGCGCGCCTCCCAGGTGATGTCGATGCCGACGGCCCGGGTGCTGGGGGTGATCAGCGCGAGTCTGCTCACGCGGTGCGGGAACCGGGCCGCGTACTGCGCCGCGAGGTTCGCGCCGGCGCAGTGGGCGAGCAGGTCCATCGCGGGGAGTCCCAGGTGGTCGCGCAGGGCCTCGACGTCGTCGACGAGGCGGTCGCAGCGGTAGCTGGAGGTGTCCTCGGGCAGGGCGGACCGGCCGGTGCCGCGCAGGTCGGGAACGATCAGCCGGCGGTGCGCGGACAGGCCGCCGAGGTCCCCGAGGTAGGCGGAGTCCGCGGGGCCGCTGGGGAGGCAGAGCACGGGGTCGCCGGTGCCGTGGGTGCGGTAGGCGAGCCGGGTGCCGTCGGGTGCGTAAAAGGTGGGCATGGCGCGGATCCTGCCAGTTATAACCGGGTTATACAACCGGGTTATGGAAGATCGGGGCCGCGGGTGTATAACCGAGTTGTGGCAGGTGAAGAGCGGAGGCCCCGGAGCCCCGAGACGCTGACCGAGGAACAGGCCGAGCGGATGCTCGCCGGCATGAACGAGGTCATCCGGGCGGGCGAGGAGATGCGCGGGCTGCGCACCGAAATGATCAAGGTGTTCGTCGGCTTCGGCTGGACCCAGGACAGGATCGCCCGGCTCACCGACATGAGCCAGCCCGCCGTGTCCAAGCAGGTCGCCAAGTACAAGTCGGACGAGCCGTCGCCGCCGATCGGGCTCGGCATCGACCAGTACGACACCCCGTGGCTCGAAGGACGCCTCTGGGGCCTGGCCGAGGAGGTCTCCGAGACCCTCGACGACGCCGCGCACTGCACCCGCGCCGTCGACGCCCTCTCCCGGGGCAGGAAGCGCTTCACGCCCCGGAACGTCGACGAACTGCGGCGCCGCCTCGAAGAGGACCTGCGGCGGCACCGGGCCCGGCTGCCCGCTGCCCACCAGGCCGCCTACGACGAGATCAGCCGCGCCCTCGACGTCCCGCCGAAGGGCGCCGCCACCGCAGCCGGATCGCCCTCGGTCCGCCGCGCCCTCGCCCACCGGATCCAGCGCGACCGCCTGCACGGCGACGCCTGAACCGGACATCTCGGCACCCGGGAAACCGGGGGCGGACCACGGGCGTCCCCCTTGCGGGGGTGGTGTTCATGCCGGGGACGGAACCAGGGGAGTGGCGGCCGGCCGCGGGCCTGCCCGCTGTCGCCGCTGCGGTCGTGTACGGCTGGGCCCACTGGTGCTTCGCGAGCCCGGTCTCGCCGCCGACCGCCGTCGCCTGGGTGGGCGCGGTGGTCCTGCTCGTCGGTGCCTGCGTCGCGTACGTCGTGATCGTCGGCGGCAGCGGCAGTGTCTTCGGCGGGCTCCTGCTGGCCGTGGGACTGCTGCTCACCGTGGCGGCCGCTGACCAGACGGCATCGCGGGCCGAGTCCGCCACCTGCGTGGTGCGCGAGGTCCACACCAGGTTCCAGGAGTCCATGGGCGACGGCGCGCCTCCCCAGAAGACCGTGTACCGCCTCGCGTTGGACTGCCCCGGCGGCTACCCCGACGAGCTCAAGGACGACCAGGCCGTCGCCGAAGCGGGGCAGGAGGTCCGGGTCGCCTACGACCCGCGGCGCCGGGTGTCCCCGGCACTGGAGGGGGAGACCGCGCCGTGGCGGGCCGTGGTGTGCGCCGTGCTCCTGCTCGCCGTCAGCACCGTGCTCGCCGGATGGCGGGGCGCCCCGGATCCGCAGCGGGCGCCACGCGTCAGGAGACGGTCGCGATGAGCGCGGCCGCCCGACGTCCCGGCCCACCCTCCCGGCCCACCGTCCTGGCCCACCGTCAGGGCCCACCGTCAGGGCTTGCCCGGGCTTCACTCCCGGTTCATCCGGGGCTGCCACGGTGGCCGGATGGCTCTCAGCAGACGGGCACTACTGGCATCCGGTGTGACCGCGGCCATCGGCCCGCTCACCCCCACCGGCCGGGACACGGCCGTACGCACCCTGCGCGGCACCATCGCGCCCGGTGCCCCGGACTGGGTGTACCTCCCCCTGGACGTCCCGCCGGGGACCGCCGAGTTACGGATCTCCTACACCTACGCGAAACCCCCGGTGCCCGCCGGCACCCCGGGCAACGCACTCGACATCGGCATCTTCGACCAGCGCGGCACGGGTCTCGGCGGCCGCGGCTTCCGCGGCTGGTCGGGCGGCGCCCGCAGCGAGTTCTTCCTGCGGGCCGATGCCGCCACCCCCGGCTACCTGCCCGGACCCGTCGAACCCGGCCGCTGGCACGTGGCGCTCGGACCGTACACGGTGGCACCCGAGGGCCTCGGCTACGAGGTCACCGCCACCTTCACCTACGGCGACCCGGGCGAGCCCGCCGTCCCCGCCTACCCACCGGAGCGGGCCACGGGCCGGGGCCGGGCCTGGTACCGGGGCGACTGCCACCTGCACTCGGTGCACTCCGACGGCCGGCGCACCCCGGCCGAACTCGCCGTGCTCGCCCGCGCGGCGGGCCTGGACTTCATCAACTCCTCCGAGCACAACACCCACGCGGCGCACGCGGCCTGGGGCCCGGTCGCCGCGGCGGAACCAGGGCTGCTCGTCCTCACCGGGGAGGAGATCACCACCCGTACCGGCCACGTCGTCGCCGTCGGCACCACCCCCGGCACCTTTACGGACTGGCGCTACCGGGCCCGCGACCAGCGCTTCGACCGCTTCGCACATCGGATACGCAGGGCCGGCGGGCTGGTCGTGCCCGCCCACCCGCACGCCACCTGCATCGGCTGCGCCTGGAGGTTCGGCTTCGACGAAGCCGACGCGGTCGAAGTGTGGAACGGCCCCTGGACCCCGGACGACGAAGTGGCCCTCGCCTCCTGGGACGCCACCCTCACCGCCGGCCGCGGCCCGTGGCTGCCGGTCCTCGCGAGCAGCGACTACCACCGCGACCCCGACCGCGTGGGCAGCCCGCAGACGGTGGTGCTGGCCGAGGACCTGTCGCGCGAAGCGATCCTGGCGGGTCTGCGCGCCGGTCACAGCTACGCGGCCGAGTCCTCGGCCGTGTCGGTGACCTTCGACGCGGTGACCGCCCGCGGCGCCCACGCGGGCATCGGCGACCGGATCCGGGCCACGGCGGACACGGAGGAGGTCCTGATCCGGCTCACCGTGGACGGCCCCGGCCCCGGCCCCGGCGCGGGCGCGCGCACCGGCACCTACGACCTGCGGCTGGTCACCGACCAGGGCGTGGTGTTCACGGCCCCCGCGGCCACGCGCCTGGAATGGCGCACCACCCCGGCCCGTACCTGCTACGTCCGCGCAGAGGCCCGCCACCCCGCGTCGGCCCCGCCGCTCCCCGGCGCCCCGGCGGCGCTCACCAACCCGATCTGGCTGTCGGCCTGACCCGCGACCCGCGACCCCGATCCCTTACCCCGACGGCGCGCCGGGCACGCCGCGCCGTCGGGGACCGGGCGCGGGGTTACCGTCGGCGCCATGGACGGTGATCGCCGAGTGTGGCGCCAGTGCTTGCTCAGCGGGGCGGTGTTCGCCGTGTGCATGGCGGGCACCACGCTGCCGACCCCGCTCTACGGCCTCTACCAGGAGAAGTTCGGCTTCTCCGAGCTGATCGTGACCGTCGTGTACGCCGTGTACGCCTTCGGGGTCATCGGCGTACTGCTGCTGGCCGGCAACGCCTCGGACGCCGTGGGCCGGCGGCCGGTCCTGCTCGTCGGGCTGGGCTGTGCGGCGGCGAGCGCCGTCTGCTTCCTGTGCGCCACCGGACTGGGTTGGCTCTACGCGGGGCGGCTGCTGTCGGGACTGTCCGCGGGCCTGTTCACCGGCGCCGCCACGGTGTACGTCATGGAGCTGGCGCCGTACGGCGGTGCCTCGCGGGCCACGTTCGTGGCGACGGCCGCCAACATGGGCGGCCTGGGCTGCGGTCCCCTGCTCGCCGGAATCCTCGCGCAGTACGCCGCCTGGCCCCTCTACCTGCCCTTCGCCGTGCACCTGGCCCTCGTGGCCTGCTCGGCCGCCGTCCTGCTGCGGCTTGCGGAGACCGTGCGGGAGCGGCGGCCGCTGAGCACCGTACGACCGCAGCGGCCCGGTTTGCCCGCGCAGGTCCGGGCGGTGTTCGGGCCGGCGGCGATCGCCTCGTTCGTGGGCTTCGCCCTGTTCGGGGTGTTCACCTCGGTCAGCCCGGCGTTCCTCGCCCAGTCCCTGAACGTGCACAACCACGCCGTCAGCGGGCTGATCGTCGCGCTGGCCTTCTTCGCGTCGACCGCCGGACAGCTGGTGGTCGGCCGGGTAGGGGTGGCGCGCTCGCTGCCCCTGGGCTGCGCCGGACTCCTCGCCGGACTGGCGCTGCTCGCGGGCGCGCTGTACTGGGAACTGCTGGCGCTGGTGGTCCTGAGCGCGCTCGTCGGCGGGACCGGCCAGGGGCTGGCGTTCCGCGGGGCGCTGGCCGCGGTGGCCGAGGCCTCTCCCGCGGACCGGCGCGCGGCGGTGATCTCGATGCTCTTCGTGGTCGCGTACGCGGGCATCTCGGTGCCGGTGATCGGCGTCGGCCTCCTGTCGGGCCCGATGGGCCTGGAGGGCGCGGGCCTGGTGTTCATCGCCTGCATGGCCGTGCTCGTCTCGACCGCCGCCGTCTACCTGCTGCGCCGGCCGGCCGGGGAGACGCAGCGGTAGACGGCCTGCGGCCGGGACGGCGCGGGGCCCGGAGCCAAGGGAGACCTCCGGTACCCGCGCCGTCGGCCGTCGGACTGCTACCAGAGCACGGGCAGCCGCTCCGGCAGGCGCTTCATGAAGCGGGTGCGCCAGACGAGTTGGTCGACCGGCACCGCGAGCTGCAGACCGGGCATCTTCTCGACGAGCACCTCGAGGGCGATCTCGGTGTGCCGCTTGCCGAGGGCGGTGGCCGGGCAGTAGTGCTGGCCGCCGCCGAACGACAGGTGGGTGCCCGCGTTCGGCCGGTCGATGTCGACGGTGTGCGGGTCGGGGTACACGTCCGGGTCGGTGTTGGCGGCTTCGACCAGGACGAGGAGGAGTTCGCCCTTCTTCACCTCGACGTCCCCGAGGGTGACGTCCTCGAGGGCGAGACGGGGCAGGCCGTCCGCGATCGAGAGGTTGATTCGCAGCAACTCGTCGACGGCCGCGGGGATCCTGGAGGGGTCCTGGCGGATCTGCTGCCAGACCTCGGGGTGCTGGATGAGCGAGACCAGGGCCATGGTGAGGAAGCCCATGGTGGAGATGACGCCGGCGCCGAAGAGGGTGACTCCGACGGTGGCGAGCATCTCGTCCGTCAGGTGGGCGTAGTCGGGGTCCTTGCGCAGGGCCGCGAGCTCGGCCATCAGGCCGGTGACGGCGGGGTCGTCGAGGCGCTCGACCATGTAGGCCATGTCCCGGTCCCAGTTGAGCTTGGCGCCGGTGACGGGGCAGGCCGAGTTCATGAACGCGATGTCGAGGCTCTCCGCCAGGCGCGGGGCGTCCTCCCCGGGGATGCCCAGGATGCGGCAGTGCAGCTGCTCGGCGTACGGACTGGCGAACTGGCCGCGCAGGTCGACCGGGGCGCCCGCGGTCAGCATGCCGTCGACGAGGGTGTGGGCCTGCGCCCGCATCCAGTCGGTCAGGCCGTCGGTCTTGGGGTTGATGGCCTTCAGGACGGCCTTGCGCAGCCCCGCGCCGGTGATGTTGCCCATGTTGTTGACGACCTCGGGCGGGATCGTCAGGGCGTACTGGCGTGGTACGCCCGGCGCCGAGGTGTCCTTGAGGCTGAATCGGGGATCCTCGAGGACCTGCTTGCACAGGGCATGGGAGGAGACGAGCCAGGCTTCGTCCCCGGCGATCGTACGGACCCGCTTGACCGGCTCGGCGCGGAGCTGCTCCACCTCGTGGGGAAGCCGGTCGCCGCGCGCCGAGAAGGGGAAGTCGAGGAGTGTGTCAGTAGGCATCGGATTCTCCATCGGCGGGGGTGATGACGGCGTGGCCCTGGTTGCGCGAGGCACGCAGGCCCGAACCGCGGGAGTACAGCAGCTCGGCCATCGGCAGGAGTTGGTGGTAGCAGTTGAGGGAGGAGGGCACGCCGAGGATGGCCGGGGTGTCCAGGAAGAGCGGGGCCTCGGCGCAGACGTACTCCAGGCAGACCTCGCGCTGGCGGAGCGTGGCGGCCTCCCCTCCGAGCACCTTCGAGGAGAGGAACACGTCGACCAGGGCGTTGCAGGTCTCGCGGAACTCCGGGTCGGTGTCGAGGAGGGTGTTCAGGTGGGTGTGGAGCCTGCGGTAGGCGGGGATGTCGGTGAGGGACGACATGGGCCGTGCACGCAGGCGGGAGCCCGTGGGATCGGCGTCGGCCGCGGCGTTGTTGACCTTCGCGCGGACCCCGCGCAGGTTCTTGACCGCCTTGCGCCGTGCCTCGTCCTCGGGGTAGCCGAGGGCCTCGTACATCTCGGCCACGTGCAGGTCGGTGTAGATGAGGTCGACCTGCCGGAAATTGCGCATGCCCCAGTGCGCGAGATCGGTGACCCGCTGCGCGGAGAAATAACTGTTGCCTGGTGAGATGCCTATCACCGCGTGATCGCCTTCGGTGTGGATCACCTGGCAGTGCGGGGTGAAAGGCCGGACCGTGAAGACTTCTGTGGCTGTCGTCAACAGACGTCGGTTCCTTTGGCCGTCGCGAGTCCCGTGGGGCCCTGTGCCCCGGGTGTGGCGACGACGTGATGGAAGGTACCTGAGCGTGACGGTCCAGTTCCATGTCTTGCCTCAGGTAACTCACATGCTGGACACGTCAGTTAGATGGTCCAGGCCAAGCCCTTGACAGCGGATTTGTTCACTTCTTAAATCACGTAGTGAACTAAGGGCCTGGCATGGTCATGACCTTCCAGTCGGGCCTTCCCCCCACACTCCCGGAAGGGAGAGCCATGACCTCCCCGCGCTTGCCCCGGCGTCTGCTGCTCTCTGCCGTCTCGCTCCTCGCCCTCGCGTCCCTGTCCACCGGGCTGGCCCAGGGCGCCGCCCCGGCACCGGCGCCCGCACCGGCCGCCGCCCTGGCCGCATCGGCCGAAGCCGTCACGTTCTCCGACGAGTTCGACGGGCCCGCCGGCTCGGCCGTCGACGGCGGGAAGTGGCAGATCGAGACGGGCGACAACGTCAACAACCACGAGCGGCAGTTCTACACGGCGGGCAACCGCAACGCCGCCCTCGACGGCCAGGGCCATCTGGTCATCACCGCCCGCCGGGAGAATCCGGCCAACTACCAGTGCTGGTACGGAAGGTGCGAATACACCTCGGCCAGGCTGAACACGGCCGGCCGGTTCACCACGACGTACGGGCGGGTCGAGGCCCGGATGAAGATACCGCGGGGGCAGGGCATGTGGCCGGCCTTCTGGATGCTGGGCCATGACATCGGCCAGGTGGGCTGGCCCGCCTCGGGTGAGATCGACGTCATGGAGAACGTGGGCTTCGAACCGTCCACGGTCCACGGGACCCTGCACGGCCCCGGGTACTCCGGGTCCGGCGGCATCGGCGCCGGGTACACCCTGCCCGGCGGCCAGGCGTTCGCCGACGCCTTCCACACCTTCGCCGTCGAATGGAGTCCGAACGCGGTCACCTGGTCCGTCGACGGCACCGTGTACCAGCGGCGCACCCCCGCCGATCTCGGCGGACGCCAGTGGGTCTTCGACAAGCCCTTCTTCCTGATCCTCAACCTCGCGGTCGGCGGCTACTGGCCCGGAGACCCCGACGCAGGCACGGCCTTCCCCGCGCAACTCCTGGTCGACCACGTCCGCGTCACCACCGGCGGCGGCCAGCCGGGCGGCGGTCCGATCACCGGCCTCGGCGGCAAGTGCGTCGACGTGGCCGGTGCCAACAGCGCGAACGGCACCGCCGTTCAGCTCTACGACTGCAATGGAACCGCCGCACAGCAGTGGACCGTCGGCTCCGACGGCACGATCCGCGCGCTCGGCAAGTGCCTGGACGTGGCCTCGGGAGGCACCGCGGACGGCACACCGGTCCAGCTCTACGACTGCAACGGGACCCCCGCACAGCAGTGGGCCGTGCCCGCGGCCCGCGACATCGTCAACCCGCAGGCGGACAAGTGCCTGGACGCCACCGGCAGCAGCTCGGCCAACGGCACCCGGCTGCGGATCTGGACCTGCACGGGAAGCGCCAACCAGAAGTGGACGGTGACCCGATGACCCGCGTCACCGGACCCTGGCTCGCGGCCCTGGTGGCCGCGGTCTAGGCCGCCTCGGTGCTCACCGCCGTCCAGCCCACCCTGGCGGCCACACCGCAGGCGCCTGCGCGCGTCTCGCCGCAGGCGGCAGCCGCCCTGCCCACGGGCTGGTCCACGGTGGTGGGCGCCGGCAGCGGCAAGTGCCTGGACGCGCGGGCGGCCGCGACCGCGAACGGTACCGCGGTCCAGCAGTACACCTGCAACAACACCTCGGCGCAGCAGTGGAGTTTTACTCCGACCGGCGACGGCTTCGTGCGGATCGGCAACCGCAACGACGCCGGCCAGGTCGTCGACGTCAGCGACACCTCCTCGGCCGACAACGCAGGCGTGCACCTGTGGACGTACGGCGGCGGGGCCAACCAGCAGTGGCAGGCGGTCGACTTGGGCGGTGGCGCCTACCGCTTCGTCAGCCGCCACAGCGGCAAGTGCCTCGACGTGCCCTCCGCCTCCACCGCCGACAGCGTCCAGCTGGTGCAGTACACCTGCAACGGCACCGCGGCCCAACGCTTCCAGGTGGTGCCCGTGAACACCGCACCCGGTGACGTGGACCTCGGCCCGAACGTGGTCGTCTTCGACCCGTCCATGCCCTCGTCCACGATCCAGAGCCGGCTCGACTCGATCTTCCGGCAGCAGGAGACCAACCAGTTCGGCACCGAGCGCTACGCGGTGATGTTCAAGCCCGGCACCTACGGCAACGATGTCAACGTCGGCTTCTACACCCAGGTCCTCGGCCTCGGCCAGTCGCCCGACGCGGTCACCATCAACGGCGCGGTGCACGTGGAGGCGGACTGGTTCCCGCCGCAGAACGCCACCCAGAACTTCTGGCGCGGCGCCGAGAACCTGTCGGTGAATCCGGCCGGCGGCACCGACCGGTGGGCGGTGTCCCAGGCCGCGCCGTACCGCCGCATGCACGTCCGCGGCAACCTCGCCCTGGACGACGGCGGCTGGGCCAGCGGCGGATTCATGGCCGACAGCAAGATCGACGGCCAGGTGCGGTCGGGGACGCAGCAGCAGTGGCTGACCCGCAACTCGCAGCTCGGCGGCTGGACCGGGTCCAACTGGAACATGGTCTTCGTCGGCAGCCGGGGGGTGCCGGGCGCCAGCTTCCCGAACCCGCCGTACACCACGGTGAACCAGACGCCGACCGTCCGCGAGAAGCCCTTCCTGTACGTGGACGGGACGGGCGCCTACAGGGTGTTCGTGCCGTCGCTGCGGACCGACTCCTCGGGCACCAGCTGGGCGAACGGCAACACCGCGGGCAGCTCGCTCGGGATGGACCAGTTCTACGTGGTCAAGCCCGGAGCCAGTGCCGCGCAGATCGACGCGGCCCTGGCCCAAGGCAAGAACCTGCTGGTCACACCCGGCGTCTATCACCTCGACCGGACCCTGCGGGTGACCCGTCCCGACACCGTCGTCCTGGGGCTCGGCCTCGCCACCTTCATTCCCGACAACGGCGTCACGGCCATGACGATCGCCGACGTCGACGGGGTGAAGATCGCGGGCGTGCTCTTCGACGCGGGCACCACCACCTCGAGGGCCCTGATGGAGGTCGGCCCGGCCGGCGCCGCCGCCGACCACTCCGCCAACCCCACCTCCCTGCACGACGTCTTCTTCCGGGTCGGCGGAGCCGCCGTGGGCAAGGCGACGACCAGCCTCGTCGTCAACAGCGACCACGTCATCGGCGACCACCTGTGGATCTGGCGCGGCGACCACGGCAGCGGCATCGGCTGGAACGCCAACACGGCCGACACCGGCCTCGTGGTCAACGGCGACGGCGTGACCATGTACGGACTGTTCGTCGAGCACTACCAGAAGCACCAGACCGTCTGGAACGGCAACGGCGGGCGGACCTACTTCTACCAGAACGAGATGCCCTACGACCCGCCGAACCAGGTCGCCTGGATGAACGGCTCCACGCAGGGCTACGCGGCGTACAAGGTGGCCGACCACGTGACCAGCCACCAGGCCTACGGGCTCGGCAGCTACTGCTTCTTCAACGTCGACCGGAGCGTGACCGCCGAACGCGCCTTCGAAGCCCCCAACCGCCCGGACGTGCGCTTCCAGAGCATGGTGACGGTCTCGCTCGGCGGCACCGGCACCATCCGGCACGTCATCAACGACAGGGGCGGCCCCTCGAACACGTCCACCAACGTGGCCAACCTGGGCAGCTACCCCTAAGGATCACGGGCCTGGGCCTGGGCCCAGGTCTGGGGCCAGGCCCAGGCTCATGATGTGATCAGCGGATCCTCGAAATATGATGAATGTTGCCATTTGTGTCAGCAACGGAAGCGGACGTACGTCGAAGCGGTCCAGGAGTGGTCCATGAGCCCCCATAGGTCCACGCGGTCGGCGACCGCGGACGACTTGCTGACCAGGCTCGGACGGCTCACCGCCCAGGCACGGGAAGGGGCGGAGCTCCAGCAGGCCCGGGTGGAGCTGGCCGAGGCACTGCAGCGGGAGATACTTCCGGCGTCCCTTCCCGGCGTGCCGGGCCTGCGCACCGCGGCCCGGTACGCACCGGCCCGTCACGGCCTGAGCATAGGCGGCGACTGGTACGACGGCTTCCTGCTCCCCGGCGGCGCACTGGGCTTCTCCATCGGCGACGTGGAGGGCCACGACGTCGAGGCGGCCGCCTTCATGGGGCAGGTCCGCATCGCCGTACGCGCCGTCGCCGCGTCCGCCGCCGACCCGGGCGAGGTGCTCAGCCGGGCCAATGACCTGCTGCTCTCCGTGGACTGCGACCTCTTCGCGACCTGCACCTTTCTGCGCTTCGACCCCGTCACGTGGGAGGTCCAGAGCGCGCGCGCCGGCCACGTGCCCGGGGTCTGGGCCACGACCGACGGCGAGCACGGCATCGTGCGGGACGACGGCGGCCTTCCCCTGGGCATGCTGCCGGGCTCGCAGTATCCCGTCACCCGCCGCAGGCTCGCGGCGGCGGGTTCGCTCGTCCTGGTCACCGACGGGGTCGTCGAGGGCCCGTCCTTCCCTATCGACGCGGGACTGGAGCGGGTGGCCGAGGTGGTCCGGGCGAACGCGGACGCGGACCCCGGCGAGCTCGCCGCCGCCGTGATGAAGGTGGCCGACTCCACCGGCCACCAGGACGACGCCGCCGTGCTCGTGCTCCGCCATGAGGCCGTCCGGGGCGGAACCGGATGACGCGGAGGGCGCGGTAGCGCGTGTCATGCTCCGAGCGCGGGTGCGGGCTGTTGTCTGATGAAGCGATGCGCACCGAGGGTTTCCGACGTCTGGGCATGACGGTGCTCCGGATCCTGGTCGTCGCCGCCGCCTACTACGCGGGCGGGCGCATCGGGCTGCTCCAGCAGGTGGTGATCCAGGGCGCGGTCGTCACCCCGCTGTGGCCGCCCACGGGCATCGCCCTCGCCTGCCTGCTCTGGCAGGGGCTCCGCGTCTGGCCCGGCATCGCACTCGGCGCCTGCCTGGTCATCCAGTCGATCAGCGGCTCGATCGACCTCGTCGGCTTCGGGATCGCCGCGGGCAACACCCTCGCTCCCGTGTGCGCCTTCCTGATGCTCCGGCGCGTCCGCTTCCGCGTCACCCTGGACCGGCTCCGGGACGGCGTGGCACTGGTCTTCCTGGGCGGGCTGGGGCCGATGCTGATCAGCGCCACCGTCGGAGCCGGGCTGCTCCTCCTCACCGGCAGCATGCCCCAGAGCGGATTCTGGATCGTGTGGTGGACGTGGTGGGCGGGCGACGCCATGGGCGTGCTCGTCATCACGCCACTGCTCCTGGTCCTGCGCATGGCCCGGCTGCCCTCGGACGCCTACCGGTGGGCGGAGGCGGCCGCACTGCTGGCCTCGGCCTTCGCCGTCACCCTCCTGGCGACCAGGAGCGACCTGGCGCTGCTCTTCCTCGTCTTCCCGCTCCTGGTCTGGGCGGCCCTGCGCTTCCAGCTGGAAGGCAGCGCGCCGTGCATGCTGCTCATCTCCGCCATGGCGAACTCGGCGGCGATCGACCAGGACGGCCCCTTCGAACGCCACACGCTCGTCGAGGCCATGGTCAACCTCCAGGCGCTCAACGGTTCCGCGGCGCTGACCTCGCTGCTGCTGTCGGCGGTCGTCACCGAGCAGAACATCATCCGCGCCAGGATCGAGCAGGCGTGCCAGGACCTCGCCGAGGTGGTGGAGCGGCTCGCGCCGGGAAAGGCGACGCCCGCCTGGCCGCCGCGGGACGAGGACGGCGTGGAGACGAAGGGCGCATAGCCCCGGGTGCGCACACGTCCAAAATCCCCCCTGGACATCGGCCGGTACCGGGATAAGCTCGGCGGCTCATGGACCGGGTGCACGGGGGTGGACACCATGGAACCGGGAAGCGCAGCGCCCAGCGACGCCTCGGTGGCACGGATCCTGAACGCCGACGGAAGACCCGAAGGCGCCGGCTTCCGCGCCGGCCCGCGCGAGGTCGTCACCTGCGCGCACGTGGTCGCCACGGCGCTCGGTCTGCCGCCGGACACCCAGGAATCACCCGGCGGCCGATTGTGGATCGACTTCCCGCTCGCGGCGCGCGGCACCCGGGTGCCCGCGCGGGTCGGCGCCTGGACCCCGGTCCGGCCCGACGGCTCCGGGGACGTAGCCGTCCTCGAACTCCTCGCCGATCCGCCCGCCGGGGCCCCCGTCGCCCGCCTCGTCGAGGACGCCGCGGGACCCGACCGCCGGGTACGCGCCTTCGGCTTCCCGCAGACCTACGACGACGGCGCCTGGAGCGTCGGCTGGCTGCGCGGTGCGACCGGCGCCGGCTGGCTCCAGTACGACACCGATCCCGCCAGCGAGCACCGCGTCGAGCAGGGCTTCTCCGGGGCACCGGTCTGGGATGTCGCCGAGGGCGGCGTCGTCGGCATGGTGGTCGCCGCCGACACGCGGCCCGACGTACGCACCGCCTACCTGATCCCTGTCCGAAGCCTGCGCGAGAGCTGGTCGGCGCTGGCCGCCAGAGCCCTGCCCGCCTGCCCCTTCCGCTCCCTGGAGCCCTTCGGGGAGCAGGACGCCCACGTCTTCCACGGCCGCGCCGAACCCGCCGACCGGATCGCCGGCCTGATCGCCCATGCCCCCGCGACCAGCCTCGTCGGACCGTCCGGCTGCGGCAAGTCCTCCCTCCTGTACGCCGGCGTGCTGCCCAGGCTGCGCGAGCGGTCCGAGCTGGAGATCGTCGTCTTCCGCCCCGGGCGGCTCGGCCGCGCCCCACTGGAAGCGCTCGCGCTCGCCCTGCTGCCCCGGCTGGAACCCGACCTGACGGAGACCGCGCGCCTCACCGAACTCCCCGCACTGGCCGGGTTGTTACGGGACGGGCAGCTCCCCGCGGTGGTGGAACGGCTGCTGGCCCGGCAGGGCAAGGAGCGGCTGCTCGTGGTCGGCGACCAGTTCGAGGAAGCCCTGACCGGCACCGGCGTCACCGCCGACCCCGCCGAACTGGACGCCCTGGCCGCGGCGTTGGCGTACTGCCTGCGGCCCGGCTCCCGGATGCGGCTCGTCACCAGCCTGCGCGCCGACTTCCTCACCCCCGCCCTCGCCCACCCGGGGCTCGCCCCGCTGTTCGCGGGCGACCGGCTCTTCACGGTGGGCGCGATGTCCGACGGCGAGTTGCGGGCCGCGGTGGAACTGCCGCTCACGGGCACGGGCGTGACGTACGATCCCGGACTGGTCGAGCGCATCCTCGGCGACGTCGGCAACGACCCCGGCCGGCTGCCGCTGCTCGAGTTCACCCTGACCAAGCTGTGGGAACGCCAGCGGCACGGACGCATCGGCCACACCGCGTACGAGTCCCTCGGACGGGTCCACGACGCCCTGGTCACCCACGCCGAGCAGGTCTGGACCGGGTCCCTCACCGACACCGAGCAGCGGGCCGCCCGCGCCCTGCTGGTCCAGCTCGTCCATCCCGGCGACGACGGCATCGCCCCCACCCGCCGCACCCTCGCCCGCTCCGAACTGCGCTCCGAGCAGTGGCGGCTGGCCCAGCGGCTGATGACCACCCGCCTGCTCGTCCCCGGCGAGGTCTACCGGCCGGACTCCGGTCCGCCCGAGGAGAGCGTCGAGCTGGCCCACGAGACCCTGCTGACCCATTGGGACCGGCTGCGCACGTACGTCGCCGAGGACCGCGACTTCCGTCAGTGGCAGGAGGGGCTGCGCCGCCGCATCACCCAGTGGTCCGGCGAAGACCGGCCCGGGCGGCGGCTGCTGCGCGGCCAGGACCTGCGCGACGCCCGCCGCTGGCAGGCCGCCCGAACAGGCGAACTGCGTCCCGCCGAACAGGAGTTCATCGAGGCGAGCGGAAAGGGCGCCCGGCGGCGCCTGGCCGGGCTCACCGCCGTGGGCGTCGTCCTCGCGCTGCTCGCGGGGCTCGGCAGCTGGGCCTGGCGCGCGGACATCAGCCAGGACGCGGCGGCGAAGGCATCCGGCGTCCTGGTCCAGCAGTCCCGCGACGCCGAAATGGCGGGCAACCCCGGGGACTTCGGCATGTCGTACACGGCGCTGCTGCTCGCCCTGCGCGCCTACCGCACCCAGGACACCCCGCGCACGCGGGAACGGCTCGGCGAGATGTACGCCCGGTACGGATTCGCCGACATCCTCGCGCCCCAGTACCGGGGTGTCACCGCCGCCGCACTCGAATCGATGCGCATCCCTGCCGAGACCGTCGTCGACGGTGAAGCGAAGGTGGTGGCCGCGCGGACGGCCGAGGGCAAGCTCGTGGTCCTGCGCGCGGACGAGTCGGGTCTGGGGCGCGTGGAGACGCAGCGCACGGCGGACGTCACGGGGGTCAGCCGGGACGGCACGATGGTGGCACTGGCGCAGTCGCCGGCCGCCCCGGACTTCACGCAGAAGGCGGATCCGCAGCGGCTGGCGGCCCGGCTGCTCACCGTCGCGACCGGCCGGATCCTGGACCTGGAAGCTCCCCAGGGCGGAGACCCGGTCCCAACGGACATCGACACGGGCCCCGACATCCCGGACCTCGAGTTGCCCCCGCTCCCGCAGATCCCCGGACTCGAACTGCCGACGCAGTACGCGCGTCTCGTGTTCGACCCGGGGTCCAAGGTGCTGCTCGGGCAGACCGGCCTGTTCGGGGAGGGCGGCAGACTGGTGTTCTGGAACACGGCCGACGGGCGGATCAAGAAGGTCATGCCCGGCCTTCCGGAGGCCGTCGAGCAGCTGTGGCCGACGGCCGGGGGCGACCGGCTCCTCACCGTGGCCAACGAGGGCGTGTCGCTCGCGGAGTCGACCACGGTGGTGAAGTCCTGGGATCTGACCGGTGCGGCACCGGTCGGCCGGGAGCTGATGCGCTGGCGGAGCAGCACGACGAAGGGGGCGTACATGGACGTGAGTCCGGACCTCACCCGGCTGGCGCTCGTCGAGACGGAGAGCGTGACCCGGAACGACGTGCCGGTGGTGTCCCACCGGATCGCCGTGCACGGACTTGACGACGGCAGGCTCCTGCACGAGGAGCGCAGCGAGCAGCAGGTGCCGGTCATGGGGGTCGCGCTGGGCTCCGGCGGGGCGAAGCCGCTGGTCTACTACCTGGAGAGCGGGGGGCCGCCGATCGAGACCGCACCGGACGGCGGCCCCGTCCGCACGTTCGGCCAAGGGCAGGGGTGGTCGGGCCTGGACCTGACCGGACCCGCTGACAGGCCCTCCGTGGTCATGGACACGATGGGCGTGGTCGCCGTCGCCGGGCCCGGCGACGACGGCGACGCACTCGGCCGCCTCCCGGCCCCCGGGGCGAAGCCGGTCAAGACGCCGTCCCCGGCCGAGGCCGCCGCGTGGATGACACGGCTGTGCCGGATCCTCGGCGACGAGACCCTGCCGCCCGCGGTCAACGAGAACGTGCCGCCCGGTGCCTACCGGGGGTCCCTGTGCGAGGGAAGGAGCCGAACGCGTGGCTGACAACACGCAGCTCATCTGGGTGCCGCTGGAAGGCGAGGGCGAAGGCGGGGGCGAACGGGTGGTGGTGGAGGTCCCTCCCGGCAGCTCCGGGATCGTACGGGCCGCCCGGCCCGGCGAGATCGCGGGCACGGCCGCGCGCTCGCTGGCCGAGAGCTTCGATCAGGTGCGGGCGGCCGCCGCCGTACTGCTGGACCGGATGACCACGATGCCCAGCCCGCCGAACACGGTCGAGGTCGAGCTCGGAGTGAAGATCAACGCCGAGGCGGGGGCGGTCATCGCCAAGACGGCGGCGGAGGGGAACTTCACGGTCCGGTTGACCTGGGAACGGGGGGAGCGCGTGCAGCCGGGTCAACCGGGGGAGCAGGCGCAGCAGGACCAGCCGCCCGCCCCGGACGAGCGCACCGAACCCTGACGCCACCGGGCCGGGGCACGACCGGACGGCCCGGGCCCCGGCACCAGCAGGGCCCGTTCCAATGGAGCACGTGCACACCGGCCCGGGGGGACGCGGATGACAGTGAGTCGTGACAGTGACGACCGCCGTGACGGACGCATCGTCACCTTCTCCTCGTACAAGGGCGGCACCGGCCGCACCTGGAGGAGCCCGGCCTGCACCGCTTCTTCCACCCCTTCCTCGGACGGCGGCGACCTCGACTTCGTCTCGGCGGACCGGCAGAACCGCGAGTACTCCGCGACCGAAACGCAGGGTCCATCTCGACCTGGAACCCCTGACCGGGTGATCCCTCGCTACGCTGCGGCCGTGACCAGTGCAGAGGTGACCCGCCGACGGGTGATGGGCGCCGGACTCGGCGCGGTCGCGGCGGCGCTCGCCGGATGCTCGGGCGGCTCCGGTCCGGTCCGGCGGCTCCGGCTCGCGACGGGGCCCGAGGGCGGTCCGTACAACGCCTTCGGCAAGGCCCTGGCCCAGGCCGTCGCCGCGACCGGCAGCGGGCTCGAGATCGTCCCGGTGGGCACCTCCGCGAGCGTGAACAACCTGCGGAAGCTGGACGACGGTTCCGTGGAGCTGGCGCTGGCCATGGCGGACGCGGCCGAGGACGCGGTGCTGGGGCGCGAGTCGTTCACCCGCCCGGCCGCCGTGACGGCGCTGGCCCGGGTCTACGTGAACTACACGCACCTCCTCGTCCCGGCGGACGGACCGGTGCGGTCGGTGCAGGACCTCGCCGGACGCCCGGTCGCGGCAGGCGCGACGGGGTCGGGGGTGCAGGTGGTGGCGGGGCGGGTACTGCGGGCGGCCGGGCTGAGCGGCGGCTCCGCAGCCGCCCGCGAGCGCCAGCTGGGACTCGCCGCGTCGGCGGCGGCGCTGCGGGAGGGCGCGGTCGACGCGCTGTTCTGGTCCGGGGGAGTCCCCACCCCGGCCCTGTCCGACCTGGCGCGCGAACTGCCGTTGCGGTTCCTCCCGCTGGACGGCTACGTGGGCGCGCTGCGCCAGAGCCACAGCCCGGTCTACACGACGGTCACGCTCCCGGCCGGCGTGTACGGGCTCGCGGAGCCGGTGAACACCCTCGGGGTCGGCAACTACCTCCTGGCCCGCGACGACGTACCGCGCGGCGCCACGCGCGAACTGCTCCAGGTGGTGTTCGAGCGGTGGAGCGACCTGCTGCGGGAAGTGACGGCGGGCGCGCGCCTGGAGCCCCGGTTCGCGATCTCGACCGGGGCGGTGCCGCTCCACCCGGGCGCGGTCACGTACTACCGGTCCGTCTACGGCTGATCGGCTACGGGGCGGACGGGAGCCGGAACTCGACGACCAGGCCGTGCGGCGCGTTGCCGCTGACGCCGAGCCGGCCGCCGCTGATGCGGGCGATCTCGTCGGCGATGGCCAGTCCCAAGCCGCTGCCGGGCACGTTCTGGTGCTCGGGGGCGCGTGCGAAGCGCCGTAGCAGCAGGGGGAGTTGCTCCTCCGGTACGCCCGGGCCGTCATCGGCGACCCGCACGACGGCCGTCCCGTCCGTGCCGCGCGTGGCGGTCACCTCGACCCGGCCCTCGCGCGGCACGAACTTGACGGCGTTGTCGAGGAGCGCGTCCAGGATCCGGCCCGCCGCGTCGGGCAGGGCGCGTGCCCGCAGACCGTCCGCCGGGCCGTTGGCCGTCAACTCCAGCCCGGCGTCGCGGAACACAGGAGCCCAGGCCCGCACCCGTTCCCGTACGGCCCGCGACACGTCCTGGTCCGCCGGCTCCGCGCCGCCGGACTCCACCCGGGCCAGGGCCAGCAGTCCGTCGAGCAGCTCCTCCAGGCGCTCCGCCTCGTCGAGGGCGCGGATGTGTTCGGCCCGGCCGGGTCCCGGGGCGATGTGCGGTTCGACGTTCTCCAGTTGCAGGACCAGGGTGGCCAGCGGATTGCGCAGCTGGTGGGAGGCGTCGGCGACGAAGTCGCGCTGGCGGCCGATGGAGTCGGCCACTGCCTCCGCCATGATGTTGAAGTGCTGCCGCAGGCGGCGCAGTTCCGGCGGTCCGGTGTCGGAGACGGCCCGTGCCTGGAGGCTGCCGGCGGCCAGTCCCTCCACCGCCCGGTCCAGATCGCGGACCGGGCGCATCAGCCAGCGCGCGATCCCCGCGGCCACCAGGGCGGCCGCCGCGAAGGCGGCGACGGCTCCGGCGGCGATGACCGACCAGCGGACCGTGACGTCCAGCCGGGCGGCATCGGTGGACACGGCCATCAGGACCGCCCCGCTCACGCGCTCGTCCCGGCCCACCGGTTCGGCGAGAACCACCGTCTTCGGGCCCCACGGGCGAACGGTGGGCAGCCGGTCCGTGGAGCGCCCGGTGAGGGCGCGGCGCCGGGCGTCCGCCGCATCGCGGGCGTCCTCCCAGGCGGGACCCGCCCCGGCCCGCGCGACCGTGGCCCCCGCCGTGTCGGCCACGACCACCCCGGCTCCGTACAGCTGGGCGTACCGCCCGATCTCGGCGGACAGCTCCTGCCGGTCGGCGCCGGTGCGCATCCGGTCGGCGAGATCGGCGAACCGCACGGCCTCCGAACGCCGTTGCAGGAGCAGGTGCTCGGTCCTGCCCCGGGCATAGGCGTCGGCCAGCGGGGCGCAGAGCAGCAGCGCCGCCGCCCCCATGAGCACCATCAGCACTGCGAGCAGCCGGCGCCTCACCGCTCGCCGTCCCGCTCGGCGTCCCGCTCGCCCTCGCGCTCGTCCTTCCGCTCGCCCCCGCGTTCGCCCTCGCGCTCGTCCCGCGCGGCCGGGGAGCCGAGCTGGTAGCCGAACCCGCGGACCGTGCGCACCAGGCCGGAGCGGCCGGTCTTGGCTCGGATGCCCGCCACGTGGACGTCCAGGGAGCGTGAGGCGGCGAGGAAGGCGTCACCCCAGATCCGGTCCAGGATCTCCTCCCGGGAGTGCACCTCGCCGGGACGGGCCGCCAGGAAGGCCAGTACGTCGAACTCGCGGCGGGTCAACCGGACTTCGGCCCCGCCCACCGTCACCGTACGGCCCGCCGGGTCGACTTCGACGTCTCCGGTGCGCACCCGCCCGCCGTCGGCCTCCGGCCGGCCGGACGGCGCGCCCGTCCGGCGCCGTACGGTGTCGATACGGGCGATGAGCTCGGCCATCCGGAACGGCTTGACCACGTAGTCGTCGGCGCCCGCCCGCAGCCCCTGCACGATGTCGCGCTCCTCGCAGCGCGCGGTCACCACGATCAGCGGTGCGTCGCAGACGGTGCGCAGCCGCCGCAGCAGCTCGAGCCCGTCCAGATCGGGCAGCCCCAGATCGAGCAGGACGAAGTCCGCCTCGCGGACGTGCCGCAGGGCGTCCATGGCTCGGCCCACCCTGCGGACGCTGTGCCCGCGCTGGGCGAGGGCGGTGCCGAGGGCCTGGGCCATGCGGTCGTCGTCCTCGACGAGAAGCGCGTGCATAGACAGTTACCTCGCGAGCTGTGACCGGGGTCAGAAGCTTACGGGAGCCGCCGCGGGCCGGTCCGGGCCGCCATCGGCCTGGGCCTTGGCCTCGGCGTCGGCCTGCGCTTCGGCGCGGCTGAGCGCGGCGTCGCGGGTGTCCGGCATGAGCACGTACGTCACGAGGGAGACCAGCGCGCACCCGGAGACGTACCAGAAGAACATGGTCTCGTGGCCGCTGCTCTTGAACCACAGCGCCACGTACTCCGCCGTGCCGCCGAACAGCGCGTTGGCGATCGCGTACGGCAGTGCCACGCCCAGGGCGCGCACCCGGGTCGGGAACAGCTCGGCCTTGACGGCCGCGTTGATCGAGGTGTAGCCGGTGATGATCACCAGGGCCAGCAGCGACAGCCCCAGCGCGGACCAGTACGAGGAGGCCGACCCGAGGGCGGTCATGATCGGGTACGTGCCGACGGTGCAGCCCACCGCGAAGGTGATCAGCAGGGGGCGGCGGCCGATCCGGTCGGACAGCATCCCGGCGAAGGGCTGCAGCACGGCGAACAGGGTCAGCGCGGTGAAGCTGACCAGGGTGGCGGTGGTCTTCTCCATGCCGGCGCTGCCGACCAGGTACTTGGTGAGGTACGTGGTGTACGTGTAGTACGCCACGGTGCCGCCCAGGGTGAGCGCCATGACCAGTCCGGCCTGCCGCCGGTGCTGCCACAGGACCTTCAGCGTGCCGCGGGTGCTGTCGTCGTCCGCGTCTTCGCCGGACGCCTCCTCCTTGAAGGCGTCGGTCTCCTGGAGCCGCCGCCGCAGCCAGAAGACGACCACCGCGAACAATGCCCCGAGGAGGAACGGGATCCGCCAGCCCCAGCTCTCCAACTGGTCCGTGGTGAGCGTGTGCTGCAGCGTGATGAGGATGCCCAGACCGAGGAGCTGCCCGCACGTCATCGACACGTACTGGAAGGACGAGCCCAGGCCGCGCCGGTTGCGGGCCGACGCCTCGGTGAGGTAGGTGGCGCTGGCCGCGTACTCGCCGCCGATGCTCAGTCCCTGGAGCAGCCGCGCGAGCAGCAGCACCAGGGCGCCGAAGTATCCGGCCTGGCCGTAGGTCGGGGCGACGGCGATCAGCAGGGCGGCCACCGACATCATGGTGACGGTCAGGGTGAGCGCGCTCTTGCGCCCGTGCCGGTCGGCGGCGCGGCCGAGGACCCAGCCGCCGACGGGCCGCATCAGGAAGCCGACCGCGAAGATGCCCGCCGTGTTCATCAGCTGGGTGGTCGGATTGTCGCCGGGGAAGAAGGAGTCGGCGAAGTAGATCGCGAAGCTGGCGTAGACGAACCAGTCGTACCACTCGACGAGGTTGCCGAGCGAGCCGCCGATCAGAGCGAGACGGCGCTTCTTGCTCTCGTCCCCCGGTGGCGGCGACGTGGGCATGACGGTGGACGAGGACATGGCGGCTCCAGACGGAAGTCCCTGACGGGGACGGGGGAGGTGCCCCGGTGGCGGGGGAAGTGCCCAGAGCATGCGGCCGCCGTCCCCTCCGGACAAGGTCCGCCACCCAGATCTAACGTCCCGCTAAGAAAGCCGGGGGGCGTGCGCGGGCGCCAAGGGGCGTGCGGGGGAGCGGATGCGCTATTTCCGGAAGATTCCCGGAGACCGGCTTGCACGATCGGGCCTGTTTTCCGATGGGGTGGTGAAGAGGAGCCCTTGGTGCTCCACGGCTGCCGGAGGTGGGGGCAGGCAGACGCGCTCCACATGCCATGGGAAAGGTTTCACGCAGACGTGAATGTCGAGGTCGTTGCCCTCGTGCTGATAGCCGCTACCGCAGTCCGTGTTTTCGCTTTTGACGTGGTCAGGGTGTTGCCGACCCGGTGGGCGGCGACGAGCAGCCGTGGGAGAGTGCATGAGTGAGGGCGAGTTCGACCCGTCCGGAGACCAGGCGGTCTCCAGCGAGCTGGCCGGGGTCCTCCCGGTGGACTACACCGCCTTCCACTCCCAGCAGCATCGCGCCTACCTGCGCTATGCCCATCTGCAGCTGGGTTCCCGGCAGGACGCCGAGTACGTGGTCGACGACGTGTTCACCTTCCTGCTCAAGGTGTGGCCGCACGCCCTGAAGGAGGCGAGCCTGCACGGGTTCGCGTGGGCGGTGCTCCGCGAGCACGTCGAGCGCAGGCTCGCGGTCTCGGCCCGGTCGGTGGCGATGGTGGAGACCGCGTGGTTCGCGGCGCTGCGCCGCGCCTCCCGGGAGCGGATGGAACTGCTGGAGTCGAAACTCGGCCTGTACGCGGCGATCGCGGACCTGTCCGAGCGGCAGTACGACGTGGTGCTGCTGGCCTTCCTGCTGGGCAACGACAACGACACGGTCGCCCGGATGATGGGCATTTCCTCCGCGACCGTCCGTTCGCACGTCCGAGGCGCGCGCCGAACCCTGTCCCGGAAACTCGGGGTGGACTGGGTCCCTGGAGAGGAGAAGGACCAGTGAGCGATGTGACTCGCGACCGTGACCCTGTGACGTGGGACGGACTGGACGCGGCACTGCGGGAAGCGGAGGTCCTGGTCGAGGAGTACGCCGGCTACGACGAGGGCGCGGCACGGCGCCGGATCGCCCGCCGGATCGTGGCCGACCGCGCCCGGGCCGCGATCGGCACGGAGGGAGGTTTTGTGCCCGCGCCGCGCTCGGCCGGAACCGACGACCTCGTGCTCGACGCCACCTGCCACGTGCGGGCGGCCAGGACCCTGGACGAGATCGCCTGGGTGCTCGCGGAGAGCCGGGCCTTCGCGGAACTCGCCCTGGGCGCCGACGCGTGGCCCCACGGAGCGGACTCGGCCCTGCTGTTCGGCTGCCTCCTGCACCTGGACGACGAGGAGGGCGCGCAGTTCTGGTTCCAGTACGCGGCCGGCGCCGGATCGCGGACCGCGGCCCGCTGCCTCTACCTCCACCACCTGGCCCGCGCCGAGGTGAAGACCGCCCGCCACTGGAAGCGGCAGGCCCAGGCCCTGCCGCCGGACGAGCACCTGCCGGCCCTGCCGGAGATCCCGGACACCCTCGAGGAAGCCCTGCGGGCCTCCATCATCTGGACCTCCCCGCCCATCACCACCCAGGACCTCACCGACGCGGGCCGCTGCGTACGTCCCCCGTACCGGCTGCCCCCGCGGCTGCGGCGGGCCGTCACGGCACACGTCTGGTCCGAGGACCCGGACCTCGGAGAGGTGCCGATCCCCGGCCCGCAGGTCGCCGCCGCCGTGGCACAGCACGCGCGGCTCAACCCCCTGCACCTGACCGACGAGGCGGCGCACGCCTGGGCCCTCGAGGTACTCAAAGAGCCCCAGCCGGGCCGCGCCCCCCGCAGCTCGCCCGGACGACGCCCCGCGCCGGCCGCGATGGAATCCGTCCACCGCGCCCTGCGCGTCCTGGAGGTCATCAACCGCTACGCGGGCGGCGTGAGCCTGACGCAGATCGCCCGAGAAACGGAACTGCCCCAACTGGCCCTGGCACGGGCCGCGGAGCAGCTGATCCGCGCGGCACTGGTCACACCCGTCGGGCCCGATGCCTACATCGCCGGCAGCGCCCTGCGGCTCGGCCCGGGCGAGGACGGTCGCGCACACCTGCAGGAGACGCTCGCCTGGGTGAGGGACGCGGTGGGAGCCGCCGTCTACGTGGCCCGCTACACCGACGGAGAGGTCTCCATCACCCAGTACGCCGACGGGCCCGCCACACCCCTCGTCGAGGAATGGGTGGACTTCCGAGCCGCCGCCCACGCCTCCGCCGTCGGCAAGGCACTGCTCACCCAGCTCGACGACGACCAGCGGAAGGACCACCTCTCCCGTCACCGGCTCACCCGCTTCACCGCCCACACCCTCGGCACTCCGGAGGCCCTCTTCGAGCAGCTCGACGGCCGTCGGCCCAGCGCCCCCCTGCTGGACCTCCAGGAGTACGCGCTGGGCACGGTCTGCGCGGCGGTACCGATCACCGCGGGCCCGAACGCGGAGTGCGTGGCCCTGTCCATCCCGGCCACCGACCCCCGCCGCCTGCAACAGGCGGCCCGGATCCTGCAGAGCGAAGCCGCGGCCGTCCTCATCGCCCTGATCGTCATCGGCAGCACACAGCCCGCCACGCCCCAGAACGCGGGGCGGGAGGCCGGGAACGGCCCCGCGGGGCTTGGCAGCGGCCTGCTGTCCCCGACCGCCTAGACCGGACGCCCCGGGCCTGACACGTCTTGAACGTCAGGCCCGGACGCGTCCGCCCGGGAAGTCCGGGCGGAGGCATCCGGCGGGCCGCGCAGGCGGTCCGCGGAACCGTCAGGTGCCGAGGGCGGAGCCGCGCCACTGCTGGTTGGTGTGGTGCGGGGTGCAGTCCCAGATGCCGACGCGGGCGCCGTTCCCGGTGGCACAGCCGAGGGCGTCGAGGCACTTGCCGGAGTGGACGCCGACGATCTGCCCGGAGCCCGGGGGCGGCGGCGGCACGCAGTAGATCTCCAGGGAGACCTGGTAGTAGCCGCCGTTGCCGATCGGCGCGGCGACGGGACCGGCCGAACGGGCACAGTTGGCTGCGGGGTAGCCCTCCTGCGTGGCCTGGGCGTAGGCGCTGTTCCAGGCCGCGTCGGTGGCGATGTGAGCGGGCCGTATCCGGCGCCGAGGAAGTACTTGGGCGCGGTGGGGACGTTCGCCGCGGTGGTGACGACACTAGCCGCGCTCCGCGGCCGTGAAGTCTCACCGGAGTATCAACTCCGGTCATTGAACGGCCTGTTCCAGCCGTGACCGGCGTGATCACGATGGGTATCGTCCAGGGACCGTGGAGACCACTGACGATCTCGCCCGCCTGCGGGCCGCCCTGACGCAGCACGCCCTGGTCCACCTGACCGGCGCGCTGGGAACGGGGAAGGAGTACCGCTGCTGGCCGAACTGGCCTGCCGGGCACTGCACTCGGGGATCGCTCCGGACGTGCCGGGCGCGGCCGCCGACCGGATGACCGGCGAGGTACTCGAACGGCTCGGCCGGGAGCGGCCGGGCCGGCGCTGGCGCTACGCGCTGCGCCTGCTGGCGACCGTACGGGCCGGGGACGAGCACCTGGTCGCGGGCGGGCCCGCACTGTTCTCGACGCTGGCCGGGCTGAGCGTCGTACGGCGCGAGCGGCTGGGCCTGGCGGTACGGGAGCCGTACCGGAGCCTGTTCGAGCTGGCGTACCAGTGGCGCCGGCCGAAGGCGCACACGCAGGTGCGCACCCGGGCGGCCGAGTACCGCGGCGCACGGCTCGCCGAGCGCACGGCCGGGCCCGAGGAGCGGGCCGGACTCGTGGAGCAGGGGCTCTTCCTGAGCGGTGACCCGCTGCTGCGCAGCACCCTGTTCCCACCCGCCGAGGACGGCTCACGGATCGGCCCCGCCCGTCAGGAGGAGGCGCAGGACATAGAACGGCTGATGCACCCGTGGGCGGTGCGCGGGGGGTTCGACGTCGCGCTGCGCGGATGGCTGAGGAGCGCCGTACGGGACCTGGCGGACGCGGAGGACCGCGCCGATGCCGAGGCGGGCGCCATCCTGCAGGCGTACTACCTCGGGCGGGACCGGACGCACCACCAAGTCGCGTGGCGGCTCCACTTGAGCCGTGCGACCTACTTCCGCAGGCTGCGCCGCGGCCCGGCCCTGGTGGCGGCCCGGCTGCCCGGCTCAGGCGCCGGGACGGCGCGGTGGCTCAGGCGGCGGGGGTCGTGGCGGTGGGGATCGTGACGGTGGGCGTGTTCCAGCCGGAGATCCGCAGCCGGGGCGCGGATCCTCGCAGGTCCCCGGTCCGGTAGGTCGCGGTCAGCGTCGCCGACTCGCCGGGCCAGAGGCTGATCTGGTTGTCGCTCCACCGGACGGGCAGTACGGGCGCGCCCCGCGCCGACACCAGGTGGACATCGGTGAGCAACGCCGGGGTGTTCCCGGTACCCGTGTTGCGTACCGTCACCGTCGTGGTGGACGCCCCTGCACTGTCCGCCGTCGTCGAGGCCGTGGCGGTGACGGCAGCCTGCGGCATCGAGTTCAGCCCCGTGAGGTCGGCGTAGCCGGTGGTGGGCGTGTGGTACCAGGTGCTGTTCGCGTAGTCGAGCACGTCCGCCGTGGTGGACAGCCAGTAGACGTTGCGGCTCACTTCCCGCCCATCGGAGTCGGTGAGCAGCAGCCGGGCCAGGTAGGTGCCGGACAGGCCGGGGACCGACGCGGGGACGGTCAGGGCGGTGCTGCTCGCGCCGCCGCCGGCGACGCTCACCCCGGTCACGGTCCGGTCGTACCGCTGCGTGCCGTCGGTGCCGAAGAGCGTCACCCGCGCGGTCAGCCCCTCGGCGGCCGCGGTCCGGTGGTTGACCACGGTCACCGCCCGGTTGTCGTACCCGTACTGGACGTGCAGCGGTTCGTTCGCCTTCTTCGCGCCGAAGTAGGCCCCGCCCTGGTCGAGGTACCGGTCCACGAGCTGCCACTGGAGCGAGGTCCAGCCGCTGTTGAACATCCAGTAGATGACGCCGGTCGACGGCCGCGAGGCGTCCTTGGCGTTGCGGGCGTACGCCTCGAACTGGGCGCGCACGTTCTCGTACTGGGCGAGCTGCGCCTTGCGCACGTAGTCATCAAGGCCGGTCACCGGACCGTAGCGGCCGGCCAGCGCGGCGTTGTACAGCTTGAGGGTCGCGAAGGTGGGGGAGGGGGAGCGGTGGTACTGGGGCGCGGACGGGTTCTTCCAGAGGGTCTCCAGCTCGGCCGGGGACATCATGCGGCGCAGCGTGTCGAGGGTCGGGATGTCGGGGCCCGCGCTGGTCTCGGAGTTGAAGCCGGTCGCGCCGCCCTCGCGCTTGCCGTACCAGTAGCCGGGCGGCACCCAGTCGTAGGGGCCGGTCATCTTCATGCCGGAGCGTCCGGTGATCGGCGCGGAGGCGTCGGAGGCCGCGGGGACCACCGGGGCCGTCCAGTCGGCGGCCTCCAGCGCGTCGACGTACATCTCCTCGATCTCCTCGTTCGGTGCGAAGTCGCTGCCGATCAGGAAGGAGATCACGCTGGGGTGGTGGCGCAGCCGGGCCGCCTCGGCGGCCATCGAGGCCTTGGCGACGGCGTAGTCGGGAGTCTCCCATCTCTCCCCGGCCTCGGTGCCGTTGACCTCCCCTTCCCATTTGTCGCAGCACTCCCAGCCGGGGAGCGTGAGGACCCCGTACCGGTCGGTGAGGTCGAAGAACTCGTCGGGCTCGATGTGCCCTTCCAGGCGCAGGGCGTTCAGGCCCAGGTCGAGGGCGTACTTGAGGCGGTCCTCGGCATAGGTGCGGTCCCAGCGCAGGAACTCGTCGGGGGACCAGCCCCCGCCCTTGATCAGCAGCGGGCGGCCGTTGATGCGGTACTGGCGGGCGCCGTCGGCGTTCAGGGGCGCCTGCACGTCACGGACGGCGAACGACTGGTGAGCGGTGTCGGAGGTCGCGGCGCCCACCGTCGCGGTCAGGTCGAGTGCGTACATCGGCTGCCCGCCCATCGAGGCCGGCCACCACACGCGGGGTGGACTCAGCCTCAGCGCGGAGTGGTCGGCGGGGGTGAAGACGACGGTCCTGGTCTCGTGGGGCGCCAGCGTGACGGTGCGGCTGACGGCGGCCGGACCGGCGGTGCCGGACACCGTCGTGGTGACGGTGTCCGGTGAGTCGTTGCGCACCCGGGCCTTGACCGTCAGGTCGGCCGTGGACATCGACGGCATGGCCAGGGCGGTCACCACGTGCGCGTCGCGCAGGGCGACCGGCCCGCCGCGGCGCACCGTCACGTCACGGACGATGCCCATGTTCTCGTCGGGCGGCGGCTGCAGCCAGTCGAGCCAGCCCATGGTGAGCCGCTTGCGCGGGTTGTTGGGCTGGATGCGGAAGGCGACCGTGTTGCCGCCCGCCCTGATGAGGTCGGTGACGTCGAGCTCGTGCCGGGTGTACGCGCCGGCGACGGCGCTCGCGGTGGCGACCTGGCGGCCGTTGACGAAGACGTCGGCGGCGGAGATCACCCCGCTGAAGTCCAGGTACGTACGGGCGGTCGGGTCGGCGACCGTGAAGTCGGAGCGGTACCACCAGGGCACGGTGAAGTCCGCGGCCGGGATCAGCTTCTGCTGGGTCGAGTAGAAGGGATCCGGGTACACGCCGGCGGCGAGCAGCGCCGCGAGGACGGTGGAGCGCGGTCCGGCCGGGTACCAGCCGGACGCCGGGTAGCCGGGACTGGACACGGTGGCCGCCGGATCGGTGACCTTGGCCGTCGACTGGATCGCGTACCCGGACAGGACCGTCGCGCTGCCCGGGGCCGCCGAGACCGTCGTGGCCGGCGGGACGGTGGTGGCCGGCGAGACCAGGGTGGCCTGTGGTGCGCCGGGAGCCGCCCGGGTGGTGCCCGCCGCGAGGCCGAGGACCAGGCCGGCGGCGGCCACGGCGGCGACCGTGCCGCGTACGAGAGCGGGGCAGCGGAACACGGGGCCTCCCGCGGGGACGGGGTCGGGATGCCACCCGGTATAGGGGCATAGCGGGGTGTAACGGGATGGAGCGGGCCAGAGTCTGTCACGGCAGAGGTCACACCCGGCGGCGACAGGCCCACGCCGGAGCGGCGGCTCGACCACCTGCCGCAGCGGCGGCTCGACCACCTGCCACAGCGGGTCCGCCATGGGAGGCGCATTCCGCGGCCGGACTGCGTGCCTTCCTGCGCGCCGACTGCCGCAGGGCCATGCTCGACGGCACGAGCCGGGACTTCGGCGACCTCCGGCGGGAAGGCGTGCATCGGTGCAGGCGCAACAGAGGAGGGCGCGTCCGGCCGGCCGGGCCGGGCGCTCGGCCGCACGGTACGCCGTCGCGCTCGATGCCCGGCTGCCCCTGGCCGAGATGGCCAAGGGAGCGGTACGGAAGGCCTTTCCGGACCACTGGTCCTTCCTCCTCGGCGAGATCGCCCTCTACAGCCTCCTCGTGCTCCTGCTGACCGGGACCTACCTCGCGTTCTTCTTCCAGCCGTCGATGAACGAGGTGATCTACAGCGGCTCCTACGGCCCGCTGCGCGGCATGCGCGTCTCGGAGGCCTACGCCTCCACCCTGCGCATCAGCTTCGAGGTGCGCGGCGGCCTGCTGATCCGCCAGATGCACCACTGGGCGGCGCTCGTGTTCGTCGCCGCGATCGCCGTGCACCTGCTGCGCGTCTTCCTCACCGGAGCCTTCCGCAGACCGCGGGAACTCAACTGGATCGTCGGGGTCACGATGTTCGTGCTCGCCCTGGTCGAGGGGTTCGCCGGCTATTCGCTCCCCGACGACCTGCTCTCGGGAACCGGCCTGCGCACGGCCCAGGGCATCATGCTGTCCGTACCCGTCGTCGGTACGTACGTGAGCTTCTTCGTCTTCGGCGGCGAATATCCGGGCGAGGACATCGTGTCCAGGCTCTACCCCGTGCACATCCTCCTCGTCCCGGGTCTCCTGCTCGCACTGGTGACGCTCCACCTCCTCCTCGTCGTGCACCTGAAGCACACCCAGTGGCCCGGGCCCGGAAGGACCGGCCGCAACGCCGTCGGCAAGGCCTTCCTCCCCCAGTACGCGGCGAAGTCGGCGGGGTTCTTCTTCCTGGTCGCGGGCGTGCTCGCGGCGCTCTCGGCGCTGGCGCAGATCAACCCGGTCTGGGCCTACGGGCCGTACCTGCCGGACCAGGTCTCCACCGGAGCCCAGCCGGACTGGTACGTGGGCTTCCTGGAAGGAGCCCTGAGGCTGATGCCCGGCGTCGAGACCAGGCTGTGGGGCCACACCCTGATGTGGAACCCGCTCGTGGCCGGCGTCCTGCTGCCCGGCGCCCTGTTCACCGGCCTGTACGCGTATCCCTTCTTCGAGCGCTGGATCAGCCGTGAACACGGCGAGCAGCACCTGTGCGACCGGCCCCGCCACCGGCCGGTCCGCACGGCCCTGGCGGTGGCGGTGCTCTGCGCCTACACGGTGCTGCTGCTGGCCGGGGCGCAGGACCTGATCGCCTTCGTCTTCGACCTCCCGCTGCCGGGGCTGACGTGGGCGCTGCGCTGCGCGCTGTTCCTCGTACCGGCGGGGGCCTTCTGGCTCACCCGGCGGATCTGCCTGGCCCTGCAGCGCCAGGACATCGACGCCCTGACGCACGGGGAGGAGACCGACGAGGTGCGCCAGGCGGTCGAGGGCGGATATCACCCGGTCCACCGGCCCCTGAGCGCCGCTCGGCGCTACCCGCTGCTGGTGTACCGCGTCCCCGGCCCGGTCACCGACCCCGTGACCGACTCCGTGACCGGCCCAGCGACCGACCCCGTCTCCGGATCCGTCCGCCCGGCCGCGCCGGGCCGGGGCGGGCGGATCCGCGGCCTCGCGGAGCGGCTGCGTACGGCCGTGAGTCATTGGTACTACAAGGACGTGCTGGCGCCGCCCCTGTCGGAGGACGACCGGCGCACGGTCGACGCGATCCTCGCGGGCCCGGACGCGCGGGACGCCCCCGCCGACGACTGACCTGCGGGGATCAGCCTTCACGCTCCGCGCCGGGCCGGAACACGAACCCGAAGACACCCGGGACGAGGACGCCGAACCCGATGAGGGCCAGCCACAGCCCCTGTACGACGCCCAGGCCCACCAGCGCCGTCCCCACGGCCGAGACCACCGGTGCGTAACTGCGGGCCGGAAAGGAGAACCGCCGGTCCGCGGCCTCCCGGACCTGCGCGTCCCCGCGGTCCTCGGGACGGTAGCCGTCGCGGCGGAACTGCCACCACAGGAAGGCGGCGATGAGCGCGGCCATCAGGAAGGACACGGCGAGGGCGGCGGTCCCGGCCGGATCGTCCGCGTACCGCACATAGATGCCGCCGGTCACCGCGAAGAAGACCGCGACCCCGCTGAACAGCCATGCCTCCGCCTTCATACCGCCTTCACCTCCGGGTGGTGCAGGTCGAACGCCGGCGAGTCGGACCGGATGCGCGGCAGGGCCTCGAAGTTGTGCCGGGGCGGCGGGCAGCTCGTGGCCCATTCGAGCGAACGCCCCCAGCCCCAGGGGTCGTCGACCTCCACCCGTCGTCCGTGCCGGGCGGTCCTGGCCACGTTGTACAGAAAGGGCAGGGTGGACAGGCCCAGGAGGAAGGACCCCACCGTGGACAGCGAGTTGAGGAGGGTGAACCCGTCCTGCGCCAGGTAGTCGGCGTACCGGCGCGGCATGCCCTCCTCGCCGAGCCAGTGGTGGACCAGGAAGGTGAGCTGGAAACCGGCGAAGAGGAGCCAGAAGTGCATCTTCCCCAGCCGTTCGTCGAGCAGCTTGCCGGTGAGTTTGGGCCACCAGAAGTAGAACCCGGCGAAGGTGGCGAACACGATCGTGCCGAAGAGCACGTAGTGCAGGTGCGCCACGATGAAGTAGCTGTCGGTCAGGTGGAAGTCCATCGGGGGAGAGGCGATCAGCACGCCCGTCAGGCCGCCGAGGAGGAAGGTGACGAGGAAGCCGATGGACCACAGCATCGGTGTCTCGAAGGACAGCGAGCCGTTCCACATCGTCCCGATCCAGTTGAAGAACTTCACCCCGGTCGGGACGGCGATGAGGAAGGACAGCAGGGAGAAGAAGGGCAGCAGGACCGCGCCGGTGGCGAACATGTGGTGGGCCCAGACGGTGGCGGACAGCCCGGTGATGGCGATCGTCGCACCGACCAGGGCGGCGTATCCGAAGATGGGCTTCCGGCTGAACACCGGCAGGATCTCGCTGACGATCCCGAAGAAGGGCAGCGCCACGATGTACACCTCGGGGTGGCCGAAGAACCAGAACAGGTGCTGCCACAGCAGCGCCCCGCCGTTCGCCGCGTCGAAGACATGGGCCCCGAACTTCCGGTCGGCCTCCAGCGCGAGCAGCGCCGCGGTGAGGACGGGGAACGCCAGCAGGGCCAGGATCGAGGTGAAGAGCACGTTCCAGGTGAAGATCGGCATCCTGAACAGGGTCATGCCGGGCGCGCGCAGGCAGACGATGGTGGTGATGAAGTTGACCGATCCCAGGATCGTGCTCAGCCCCGAGACGACCAAACCCATCACCCACAGGTCCGCGCCCACCCCGGGGGTGTAGACGGCGCCGTTGAGCGGGGCGTAGGCGAACCAGCCGAACGAGGCAGAGCCGTTCGCCGTCAGGAACCCGCTGACCACCATCAGCCCGCCGAAGAGGTACACCCAGTAGGTGAGGGCGTTGAGCCGGGGGAAGGCCACGTCCGGTGCGCCGATCTGGAGCGGCATCACCGCGTTGGCGAAGCCGGTGAAGGTCGGGGTCGCGAAGAGCAGCATCATGATCGTGCCGTGCACGGTGAACAGCTGGTTGTACTGCTCGGCCGAGACGATCTGCAGACCGGGCCGGGCGAGCTCGGCCCGCATGACCAGGGCCAGTACCCCGGCGAACAGGAAGAACGCGAACGCCGTGACCAGGTACATGTTGCCGATCACCTTGTGATCGGTGGTCGACAGCAGCCGCAGGACGGTGCTCCCCGAGGCCACGCGGCGCTCGGTACCCGGATCCCCTGCCGCCCGCTGCGGCGTGCTGTCGACCGAGACCATGGGGACTCCAGGGGTGCGTGCCGGACGGGTACTGCGTCGCCCGCCCACCCTGGCAGCCGCGCACGGTCCCGCCCGGTAGCCGTACGGCGCGCCGCCGGCGGTTAGCCAGATCGGGGACCCGCGCTGCCCGAGCGCCTCGGCAGCCCCGGACGTGCGCTACCGGATCCGGACGGCGTCCCGGTGGAGTCCCGCTGGAGCCTCGGTCGGCCGGGTGACGCACGGAACGCCACGGCACGTACCGTCAACAGTCCGTCATCGGGGCCCGATCACCGGCCGGTACGCCACTGTGCCTACTGTTGGCCCTTACACACACCGGCGTATGATTTTGCGACGCATTCGATTCAGGGGGAATGGAATGGTGCTTCGAGCCGCCATTGTCGATCTGCTGGAGCTCAGCCCGGACTTCACGCGCGACCCGTATCCGGTCTACGCGGCGCTCCGTGAAAAGGGACCCGTGCACCACGTGCGCACCCCGGACGACGAGGAGATGTGGCTGGTCGTCGGACACGACGCCTGCCGCACGGCCTTCACCGATCCGCGGCTGAGCAGGGACTGGCGCGGATCCGGCGAGATGGGCCAGATCATCAACGCCGACCAGAACCACCCGGCGCTCGCCCACATGCTGATGTCCGACCCGCCGGACCACACCCGGCTGCGCCGCCTGGTGGCCCGGGAGTTCACCCCGCGCCGCATCGAGGCGCTGGCGCCGCGCATCCAGCAGGTGACCGACGAGCTGCTCGACGCCATGGAGGCCGACGAGGAGCGCCGGGGCGACCTGGTGAACGCCTTCGCCTTCCCGCTCCCGATGACCGTCATCTGCGAGCTGCTCGGCGTGCCCGAGCTGGACCGCGAGGCGTTCCGCAGGTGGTCCAGCGAAATGGTCGCCCGCACCAGCCCCGAGGCCGAGGCCGAGGCGTACGCGCAGATGCCCCGCTACCTGACCGAGCTCATCGAGGCCAAGCGCGCCGCTCCCGGTGACGACCTGCTCAGCGCGATGATCCACACCGTCGACGAGGGCGGGGACCGGCTGTCGCCGGACGAACTGATCGGCATGAGCGTCCTGTTGCTCATCGCCGGACACGAGACCACGGTCAACATGATCGGCAACGGGATGCGCGCCCTGTTCGCCCACCCGGACCAGCTCGCCGACCTGCGCGCGGACCTCGGTCTGCTCGACGGTGCGATCGAGGAGATGCTCCGCTACGACGGGCCGGTCGAGACCTGCACCGAGCGACTCGCCCTGGAGGACGTGGAGATGGGCGGGGTGGTGATCCCGGCGGGCTCGGCCGTCCTGATCGCCATGGCCGACGCGGACCGCGACCCGGCGCGCTTCGAGGACCCGAACCGCTTCGACATCCGCCGGGACGCGCGCGGCCACATCGCCTTCGGGCACGGTCTGCACTACTGCCTCGGCGCGCCGCTGGCCCGGATGGAGGGCCGCATCGCGCTGCGTTCGCTGCTGGAGCGCTTCCCGGAACTCACCGGTGACGCCGACGAGACGAAGCTGTCCTGGGTGCCCGGCATGCTGATCAGGGGCGTACGCGAGCTGCCCGTGCGCTGGTGACCTGATGGTCGGGGGCCGCTCCGCCGCACACGTCGGCGGACCGCCCCGCGGCCCGAACCCTCCTGCCACCTACCGGAACCACGCTTCATCCCGTGGACCGCCCGCCCGGTACGGCCCGTCCGCCCCCGGACTGTCCGGTGATGCGCTCCAGGTCCGTCATCAAAGAGTCCAGCCACTCCACGGTCGCGTAGTACGACGTCGGCGCGCCGGGCGGCTCCGCCGCGAACCCGTCGAAATCCGGATCCCGCAGCGGCACCGGCTCCCGCGGGGTGTCGCCGCTCGGGTCCAGGCGCGCCGACACCAGCAGCATCCGTCCGGCCACCCGGTCCCCGAGGCGGGTCACCGCCCTCGCCGGCTCCCGCGCCAGGGGCGGTACGTCGACCCGCTCGGCCGGCACCAGCAGCCGGTCCGCGCCCCACAGCGTGTGGTGGCCGACCATCAGCGTCGCCTGCCAGTCCTGCCCGCCGGACGGCGCCGCAGGCTCCTTCGGCTCGCTCTGGAACTGCGCGTACGCCGACTCCGCCATGATCAGCGCGTGCTGCAGCGACCGGTGCCCCGGCGCGGCGCGGGCCGCAGGCTCCCGCACCCCGCCCGCCGCGAGCTGGGCCGTCGTGGCCACGACGGTCTCCGCCGCGCCCCGCAGCAGCACCGCCACCGACCGCCGCAGCTCGTCCTGCGCGCCCCGGGGCCAGGCGAGCAGCCCGAACACGGCGCCGATGGCGCTGCCGGTCAGTACGTCCAGCAACCGGAACTCGGCCAGCTGCCAGGTCGCGGGTGCCAGCTGGGCGAAGACCAGCGCGACGACCAGCGTGAACATCGCCTGGGCCCAGCCCACCCCCTTGACCGGCCCCAGCGTGAAGGCGACCAGCATCAGCGGCGGCAGCGCCGCCGCGTACACCGCGATGTCCGTGCCCACCAGCGCCAGCAGCACTGCTACGACCAGGGCGCCGATCAGGGTCCCGGTCAGCGCCACCCGTACCGTCGACCCGGTCTCCCGCACGGTCGTACGCGTCAGCGTCAAGGTCGCCAGCAGCACCCAGAACCCGTGCGGCAGCGAGTCCACCCCCGCGATCACCCGGGCCGCCGCCAGCGCCAGACTGATCCGCACCGCGTTCTGGAAGAACACCGACCGCCCGCCGGCGTGTCCCTCCAGCCGCCGCCACCACAGCTGTGGTGCGGGCATCCGCGCGTACCAGAACCTCCCCGGCGCCGCTCGCGCCGCGCCCGACCGGCCCCGTACCGCGATCCACGCGGCCGTCGACATGGCCAGTGCGGCGTCCGCCGCCTCCAGCACCGCCACGTGCCGGCGCAGCACCGCGGGGGAGGCGTCGGCGGCCGGGCCCGCGGCGAGGGCCGAGCGGGCCCGCAGCAGCTCGGCGTGCGCGTCCCCGGCGGGTGCCCGGCCGCGCAGGCGGCCGGCCGTCTCCTCCGCCGCGTCCCGTACCGCGCGCAGCACGTCCAGCCCGGACCGGCTCGGATCCGGCCCGCCGCGGACCGGGGGCAGCAGCGACAGCCTGCTCAGCAGGGCGCGGAGGGACAGTCCGGCCTGGGCCAGCGCCCGGTCCCGTACGCTCGCACCGGCCGGCCGCTCGGCCTCCGGGACCAGCGAGGCCCGCAGGCCGGTACCCGCGGCCAGCGCCGCACGCGCCGCCGCGTCGGACAGTGCGAAGGGCGCCCTGGTCAGCTCGTCGGCGCACTGCCGCGCGCTGTCGGCGGCCCGCGCGGCCAGCTCCCGGTACGGGACGGTCGGCGGATCGGGCAGCAGGAACGCCTCCGCGAGGACCAGGAACGCGAGGCCGGTCGTCGCGCCCGCCAGGCGCTCGCCGAGCGAACCGGGATCGTACGGCGGGAAGGACGGCAGGATGTACATCAGCTGCAGTCCCGGCGCGGCCCCCGCCGGGCGCGGCCCGCCCACGGCGGCGAAAGCCAGCGCGAACCCGACCAGCAGCATGCCGAGGACCGCGCTCCAGGTCCGTACGGCCAGGTAGGTGCCGATCGTGATCAGCACCCAGCAGACGGGCATCAGCCGCAGCACGACGACGGCGCGCTGTCGGCCGGTTCCGGGGATGCGGGACAGGCCCGCCATGGCCACGGCGGCGAACACCGCGTAGGTCGCGCCGTCGGCCAGGCCGAAGCCGTACAGGAACAGGTAGAAGCCGGCGCTCGCTGCCACCGTGACCCGCACCGACCGCCGGGCCGCCGCCCGGTAGGCAGCGGGCAGCCGCACCCTGGGAACGCCAGCCATGCAACCAGGATCCCCCGGTCCCGGCCGCCCGGCACGCGGCGGCCGGGACCGGCGCCGGATCCCTCGGTCGTGGACCGGGAGCAGCGCGCGGCGGCGCAGAGGGGCCGCGGGCGGGTCGGGTGAGCCGGCCCGGAGAAGACGGGTCGGGGGAGACGCAGGTCACACCGCGCCGCTGTCACATCCGGCCGATCTGTTCTGTCTGAGGGGTGTATCCACCGACACCCACACAGGAGGCCGCCATGAGTGCCCGTTTGAACGTCTTCGGCAGCCCGACCGCAGGCAAGTTCCTGAAGCACATCATCGCGGCGGGCCAGGTGGTCGCGGATTCGCCGCTGAGCTGCTCCTCGTCGTAGTGCTTGGCCGCGTTCTCCCAGGCCTCGTCGGTGACCCCGCCGGCCGCGTCGGCGATGCGGGTGCCCTGCTCCGCCAGCTCCAGCGCGGCCCGCTCGGCCTCGGTGAAGACCGTGGCCTCCCGCCATACCGCCACCAGGTGGAGGCGGGTCGCCGTCTCGGCACTGGTGTCCCTGATCGCCCTCATCAACGCCTTCAACCGGTTGAACGTCATCGTCCAGCAGCCCGCCGGCGACTACCAGCCCGGCCAGTTCGGGTAGTCGCCCGCGCGCCCAAATCCGGTGCCTGCCAGGGTTTTTGAGACACTGTCCCATCATCAGTCCGCTTTCCGCCGGCCCTGTCACCACAGGGCCGGCGGAAAGCGATTCACGAGACGCGGTCGGCCGCGGCCGCCGCCGCACCCGCGCCGCCCCAGGGCGAGGGTGGAAGCTCAGCGGTGCCACCAAGTGCACCCTGGGCCTGACGCACCCCAACCGCAGCCTGAACAAGAGCGACTGCGTCGCCCCGAAGTAGCTCCCGGCTCCGGCTCCCGGCTCCGTACCAGGACGGTACGGCACGGCGCACGGAGGCGGCTCGCGTCAGGCCGTGGCCCGGGGCTCTTCGCCGAGCAACCGCGTGCGGAACAGGTCGAGGACCGTGTCCAGCGCGTGCCGGGTGGGCTGTCCCGGCGCGTCGACGAGGTGCTCGGTCAGGACGGAGTGCGGGGCGAAGACGCCCTCGGGGTTCGCCCCGCCGTCATCGAGCTCGACGGCGACGAACGCGTCGCCGAGTTCGCGCCGCAGGTGCGCGAACCGCTCCCCGGGCACCAGCCGGTCCCCCCGGAACCGCAGCCCCAGGACCTGGAGCCCCTCGCGCTCGCAGCGCGCGCGGACGACGGCGAGGTCCCCGGGGCTGATGTCGACGGCGCCGGCCCGGCTCGCGGTCCACGCCAGCGGCAGCGAGGGCTGCGCCAGGACCGGGGCGAGCAGACGTTCGTCCGTGGCCATGGCCAGGGCGAATCCTCCCGTCAGGCACATGCCGACGGCGCCGACCCCGGGGCCGCCGCAGCGCTCGTGCTCCGCGGCGGCCAGCGCGCGCAGCCACCGCACGATCCGCGAACTGCGCCCCGTGGCCAGCAGGGTGAACTCCCGGCTCACGCAGACCCGCCACAGGGACGAGGCCATGTAGCGTCCGGTACTCGGCCAGCCGCGGGCTGCGGGGTGCGCATCACGGCCGGGTATGCCGAAGAGCACCGGCAGTACCGCCGTACAGCCGGCCTCCGCCACGCGTTCGGCGAACTCGATGACCTTGGGGGTGATGCCCGGGATCTCCGCCATGACGATCACCGCGGGGCCCGTCCCCCGGCGCAGTACGCGGCGGGAGGCGCCGTCGTGGGTGAACGTGTCCTCGGTGAAACCGGCCAGGTCGTGGTCTGCCACGGGCTCGCTCCCTCCTGCCTCGACTCGTCCGATCCACCGGCAAGTTACACCGCTGAGCTCAGGAGACCGCGTACCACTGGCTGGCCCAGCCGGTGTGGATGGTGCTGGTCGACTGCTCGGAGAGGTCGACGCTCGCCGGGAGCGAGGTCTGACCGGTCAGGATGGTGCTGTACCGCAGATTGGGCGGTGTCAGACCGGCGTTGACGGAGATGCCGGCCCCGGTGGACTTCAGGGTGAGGGCGTTGGTGGCCCAGCTGCCGTTGAGCAGGAGGGCGATGAAGTAGGTGCCGGGCGCGGCGGTGAACGGCTTGGCGAGGGGGAACGGCTTCGCGATGGGTTCGGTCATCAGCTGGGGCGAGATGTCCGGGGTCGCCGCGACCAGGGTGCCCTTGGCGTCGTACACGCCGAGGTGGCAGTTGGCGAGCTGGGCGTTCGGGTCGAGGCCCGCCAGGCCCAGCCAGATGTTCGACCAGGTGATCTCCTCGCGCAGGACGATCCGCACCAGGGTGACCCGCCCCCCGACCCCCGCGGCCGTCTGCGCGGTGACGTGCCCGGCGTCATTGGGGTCGCCGGTCCACGCCAGCAGGTTCTGATCCTGCGGCCGCGGCCCCTCGAACCCGGAACCACCGCTCGGCGCGGGCACCGACGGTCCGGAGCTCACCGCCCCGCGCGGGCTTCCCGCCGGTGCGGTGCAGCCGGCCAGGACGAGCAGCGCCGCGAGCACGGCGACGAGGCCGGTCGTGGCAGTGGTGCTGCGGGTGCGCATGGTCCCCCCATGAGGCGCGGATGTGTCGACGAGCCATGGTCACACAGGCCACGGCCACCCAACCGACCTGCCCCGACTGCCCCGACCGGCCGGTACCCCCCTCGCTCCCCGGCGCCGCCGGCACCGGATGCTTGACCGATAGCCTGGCCGCTGAGCAGGGCAAGGCCGCCGACGGCGGGCCGGCACCGTGGCGACCGGCGCCCACCTGTGGACCGAACCAGCAGAAAGAGGTCACCCATGACCAACCTCGCCCTCAATCTGGCCCGTACCGCCGCGGCGAACCCCGGCCGCACGGCGATCCAGTTGGACGGCATGGCACTCGACTACCGGTCGCTGGACGAGCGCAGCGCCCGCGTGGCCGGCTGGCTGACCGCCCAGGGCGTGGGGCCCGGCGACCGCGTGGCGATCCTGCTGCCGAACATCCCGCACTTCGCGGTCGCCTACTACGGAGTCCTGCGGGCCGGCGCGGTCGCCGTCCCGATGAACCCGCTGCTGAAGTCCGCCGAGATCCGCTACAGCGCCGGCGACTGCGGCGCCCGGCTGATCCTGGCCTGGGGACCGGCGCGGGCCGAGGCCGGCGCCGCGGCGGCGGAGCTGGGCATCGACTGCGTCGACGTGACCGCCGAGGACTTCGGCGCCGCCCTGGCCGCCACCGAGCCGCGCACCGAGGTCGTGGACCGGGACACCGACGACCTCGCCGTGCTGCTCTACACCTCCGGCACCACCGGCCGGCCCAAGGGCGCCCGGCTCACCCACGGCAATCTGGGCAGCAACACCGCCACCGTGGCACGCGTGCTGGACATGTCGGCTTCGGACACGGTCTTCGGCGGCCTGCCCTTCTTCCACGTCTTCGGCCAGACCTGCGGTCTGAACGCGGCGGTCCTCACCGGCGCCCGCGTCACCCTGCTGCCGCGCTTCGACGCCGCGAAGGCGCTCGAGATCCTCTCCCGTGACCGGGTCACGGTGATGGAGGGCGTGCCCACCATGTTCCTGGGCCTGCTCGCCGCCGCCGACGCGGCCGGCTCGACCGGCCTGACGGGCGGCGGCGGGCTGCGGCTGAGCGTGACCGGCGGCTCGGCGATGCCGGTGGAGGTGCTGCACCGGTTCGAGTCGGCGTTCGGATGCCCGGTCGTCGAGGGGTACGGCCTGTCCGAGACCGCCCCGGTGGTCACGTTCGGTTCGCTCGACGGCCCCCGCAAGCCCGGATCGATCGGCACCCCGATTGCCGGTGTGCGGGTACGCCTGATCGACGACGAGGGCAAGGAGGTCGCCGAGGGTGAGGTCGGCGAGATCGCCGTACAGGGCCCGAACGTCATGCCCGGCTACTGGAACCGCCCGGAGGCCGACGCTGCCGCGTTCGCCGACGGCTGGTTCCGCACCGGCGACCTGGCGCGGTGCGACGAGGACGGCTTCTACTTCATCGTCGACCGCAAGAAGGACCTCGTCATCCGCGGCGGGTACAACGTCTACCCGCGCGAGATCGAAGAGGTCTTCTACGAGCACCCGGCCGTCGCCGAGGCCGCCGTCGTGGGAGTGCCGCACGAGGTGCACGGCGAGGAGGTCGCCGCCGTCGTCACGCTGAAGCCGGGCGCCGAGGTCACCGCGGACGAACTCCGTGAGTTCGTGAAGGCCCGCGTGGCCCCGTACAAGTATCCGAGGATCGTCCAGCTGGTACCGGGCCTGCCGAAGGGCCCCACCGGCAAGATCCTCAAGCGCGAGATTACGGTCGAGGACTGACGGACCGCCACCCGCGGCGCCGTCCGGCAGTGCGCCGCGGGTTCGCCACGGGCATGGCCCTTCCGGGCAGACCCCACCATCGGCCTGCGCCACCGAACGCACGGTCAGGGGGGAGTGGGGCGTCAGACGGGGACCCGGACGGCGAGTGGGGCAGGGGGCGGGCGATGTCGAGGGCGATCCGGCGGTGGACGGTGGCCGGTTGGGCGGCTCTCGTCCTGGCCGGCGCAGCGGCCACCCTGTACCTGGAGGACCGGACGACCGCCCCGGCCGCTCCGCAGCGCTGGGAGCGCCCCTCCTCCCCAGCGAATCCCCCGACCCCGTGCCCGACCCCCAGCCCCGGCTCCCCGGACACCCGCCACAACTGCGCCTACTGGGAACGGGGATAGCCCCCCGACCCGGCACCCGCGGCCCGTCCACGGCCCGACGTGCGGCTACTCCCTGCTCGACGGGGAAGCCGGCTTCCCCGTCCGGCTGACGGCGATGTGCCGGCGCGGACGGCCTGAGGGCGCCGCCACGCGCGCCGCCGCGTTCGACTTCGCGCTCCCGCGAATGGAGCAACCGTCGCTGGGCCACGCTCACCATGATCAATAACCTGGCGCCCGGCGCGTGACCTCGCGTCTGTCGGACACGGAAGGCGAGCGACGCACAGTGGAACTCCCGAAGTTGCAGCGCATGGCCCGGCGCACCGTAGCGACCGCGCTGCTGACGATGCTCAGCCTCGCCCCGGCCGCCCCCGCAGGCGCGGACGGCGCATGGCAGCAGGTCGGCGGCGACGCCCGCACCGGAGTCAGCGGACTCGCGTACGAAGGCCGCACCGAAGACGGAGCGGGGGTGCACACGCTGGCCGTGCACGACAACAAGCGGTCCGGGCAGCAGAGGCTGTCCCGGATCACCCACCGGGAAGGCTCCGACGCCATCTCCCCGATCACCTGGCAAGGGCCGGAACCCGTCGACCTGGAAGCCATCGAAGCCGTTCCGGCCGTGGCCGGGGAGTACCTGGCGCTCACCGCCCGAGGCATCGTCTACCGCTTGCAGGTCACCGGCTCCACGGCGACCGTCGTCGACTACACGCCGCTCCCGGCGATCGGCGAGGGCGACGACTTCGAGAGTTTCGCGCTGGTCGCCCAGAACGGCAAACTCGCCGCCCTGTGGGCAGACCGGGGAGCCGGCGCCGACCGCCCCGCCACCCTGTACGCGGCGCCCCTGACCTTCGCCCCGTGGGGACAGCCGCTGTTCGGCGCGGTGACGCGCCGGGCCTTCCGGGCGGCGTACCCGGCCGAGGACGGCGCGCGGCACATCTCCGACATCGCGGTGACCGGCTCCGGCCGGATCCTCGTGAGTTCGGCGGCGGACGCCGGTGACGACGGCCCGTTCGACTCCGCGGTGAGCGACGCGGGCCGGGTGACCGTGTCGGAGGCCGGCCGGGTACGGGTCACGCCCGCGGCGCCCGCGTCGGTGCTCGGAACGTTCCCGCAGTACAAGACCGAGGCCGTGGAGTGCCTGCCGGGATCCGCCGAGGCCCTCCTCGGCACCGACGACGAGAACCGGGGCGGATACGTGCGGACGATGTCCCTCTGCGGAGTCTGACCCCGGTCGTCGTCGTCCGCGCTCCGCACCGGCCGCCGCGGCCTGCCGCCCCGCCCCGCGTACGCGACGCGGGGCGGCAGGCCCGCTCCTGCCCGCACGCAGCCACCCAAACGGCGCAAGCCCGCCTGACGGTCAGGGGCGAAAGCGCAGCGGGTGGTCCGCCGGCACCTCCACGACGGCGATCCGCACACCGTCGGGGTCGGCGATCCACATCTCGATCAGGCCCCAGGGCTCGCGCCGAGGGGGCCGCAGCACCTCGGCGCCCCGGCCGCGCAGTTCCTCGTACGCCGCCGCAACGTCCGCGACCTGGAGCCACAGCCGCATCCCGGGTGCGGGCGGTTCCTCGGCGCGCCCCGACACTTCGAGGAACCCGCCGCCGAGGAAGTAGACCGTCCCGCGCTCGGGGCCGGTACCGAACTCGCGGTAGACGGCCAGCCCGAGCGTGTCGCCGTAGAAGGCGCGCGAGCGCTCGGGGTCCGTGGGGGTCAGCAGGGTCCTGCCGCTCAGTACGTGCACCATGACTCCCAGCCTCGCCTTATGGTCGGAGCATGGTACGCAAGCGCGTGATCGTGTCGGGCACCGTGCAAGGGGTGTTCTTCCGGGACACCTGCCGCCGTGAGGCGCTCGCACAGGGCGTGTCCGGCTGGGTACGGAACCTGCCCGACGGCGATGTGGAGGCGCTGTTCGACGGGGGCGAGGGTGCCGTCGCGGCGATGGTGCGGTGGGCGCGTACGGGGCCGCCGACGGCCGACGTCCGCGCCGTCGAGGTCCGCGAGGAGGCGGCGCCGGAGGAACTGCGCGGCTTCGAGGTGCGGCCCACTCCCCGGGACGCGGCCTGAACCCGGCCCGCGGGGCGTGCGGAGCGGCCCGGCAGGACCCTTGCCGCGGCGCCGTGCGCCTCGCCTCCACCGCCGGCGCGGCGGTCGTCGTGCTGTGCACCGCCACCCTCGGCTGTACGGCCGCCCCCTCGTCCCCGCCCCCGCCCGCGGGCAGGGTCCAGGCCCATACCGGGCTGGCGGCCGAGGTGGCGGCGGTGCCGGCCGCGGCGCTGGGCGCCACGTACCGGCCGGGCTGCCCGGTCGGACCCGACCGGCTGCGGCTCATCCGGATGAACCACTGGGGCTTCGACGGCAAGGTCCACCGGGGTGAACTCGTCGTCCACGAGCGGGCGGTCCAGCCCCTCCTGAAGGTCTTCGGCGAGGCCTTCGAGGCGAAGTTCCCCATCCGTCGCATGCGGCCGACGGCGGCCTACGGCGGTGACGACGAGCGGTCGATGGCCGACGACAACACGTCCGCCTTCAACTGCCGGCAGGTCACCGGCGACCCCGGCCGCCTCTCGCGGCACGCCTACGGGGACGCCGTGGACGTCAACCCGGTGGAGAACCCGTACGTGGACCGCGACGGCACCCCCCATCCGGCCGCCGGCCGACGGCATCTGCGGCGCGACCCTCCCGCCCCGGGCATGATCCGCCCCGGCGACGTCATCACCCGGGCCTTCGAGGACGTGGGCTGGCACTGGGGCGGCGGCTGGTCCAACCCCGACTACCAGCACTTCTCGGCGACCGGAGGCTGAGCCGCCGCACACGCGGCCGGACCGGCCGCACGCCGCCGTCTCATCGGTTTCGACGACGCAGGAGGAAGCGCGTGGACCAGCTGCTGAGAGTCCAGAACTTCAACGTCTCGAGTGACGGATTCGGTGCCGGTGAGCACCAGAGCCTCGAGCGACCGTTCGGCGATGCCGATCCCGGGACCATGTTCGCCTGGGCAGGTGCCACGGCGAGCTGGCCCCACCGCACCGAGCCCGGGGGCAGCCGCGGCCTCGACGACTACTTCACGCGGGACTTCGCACACCACATCGGCGCCGAGATCATGGGCCGCAACAAGTTCGGGCCCCAGCGCGGCCCCTGGCAGGACCTCGACTGGCGCGGCTGGTGGGGTGACGAGCCCCCGTTCCACACTCCGGTGTTCGTCCTGACCCACCACACGCGTCCTTCGTTCACGCTCGCCGACACCACGTTCCACTTCGTCGACGCCGACCCGGCCGCGGTCCTCGAACAGGCGAAGGAGGCGGCGCGGGGCAAGGACGTCCGCCTCGGCGGCGGGGCCACCACCATCCGGGAGTTCCTCGACGCCGACCTCGTCGACACCCTGCACGTCGCGGTCTCCCAGGTGCGGATCGGATCCGGAGCGCGACTGTGGGAGTCGCCCGAGGAACTGCTCGACCGCTTCCACCTCGAGGTCGTGCCCAGCCCGAGCGGTGTGACGCACCACCTGTTCTGGCGAAAGTGACCTGAGAACCCGGCCCGGCGCCGCCGGCGCCCCCCGGCGCGCGGGACCGGCCGCAAGCGATTTCCGTTGACCCGACCCCCGCACCGGCCGGTTCCGGCCAACCTGTGCTGCCGGCCGCTCCGGGAACCCGACGGCGGCCGGAGACGATCAGCGGCCACGTCAAGGGGGCCGTCGCCGCGAGGTCGGCCAGATCCCGCTGCTCCGGCTCCCGGCCTGCGCTCTACTCACTCCCTCCAGTTCCGGCGACCCCGCGACCGCCCCTCCGCACACCGCGGACCCGGGCCTCCTCGCCATGCGCGAAAGCTCGGAACTGGCCTCCACGACAACCCGGTTGAAGGAGATGTAGAGCATGTCCGAGCAGCAGGCAGAGCAGCAGGAACCCGCCGCACCACCCGCCCCTCCGGAGTTCAAGTACAGCTGGGGCCAGCACAACGAGACCATGGAGGCACTGTCGCTCGGGCAGATGGCCCGACGCGTTCCCTCCGCCCTCAAGCAGACCGCGCGACTCGCCCTCGCCGTCAACCGCACCGCCTTCCACGTACTGGTCACCGCCCAGATCCTCGGCGGGATCTGCACCGGGGCCGCCCTCGCGGCGGTCTCCCAGGCGATGGTCCCGCTCCTGGCCGGCGACGGCGTCCAGGAACGCATCGCGTCCGCCGCCTGGCCCCTGGCCGTCGCGGCGGCGATGACCGCCCTCGGCGCGCTCGCCTCCATCGCCTCCGGCAGCGCGGCCCGCCGCCTCAACCCCGGCATGGCCACCCTCGCCGACCTCGCGATGGTCGACGCCCACATGGATGTGGAACTGGCCGCCTACGACGCCCCGGACTTCACCGAGCGCTCGGAGGCCGCCGAGACCGGCTCCGCCCGCTCCGCCATGCTCCTGCAGGACGCCCTGGGCTTCACCGGCGGGATGATCGACATGATCGCGGTCGCGTCCGTTCTCGCCGTGGTCCACCCCGTGCTCCTGCCGCTGCTCCTGCTGTCGGTGATCCCGCGTGGCCTCGGCTCGGTGTACGCGGCCCGCCTCGACTACCGACTCCACAACCAGACGATCGCCGCCCGCAACATCAAGCACATGATGCGCTGGCACCTGACCACCCCGAAGCTCGCCGACGAGCTGCGCGGCAACAGCATGCGCCCCTACGCCCACCACTGGTACGCGGCGGTCTGCGAGCGCATCGACTCCAAGATGGTCAGCTCCGCGCCCCGCTACCTCACCGTGCACCTGATCGCCGCCACGGCCTCCGGGGTCTTCGTCGTCGCGACGTACGGGGCGCTCGCCGGGCTCGTCATCGGCGGCTACATGGCCATCGCCGCCGCCGGCACGGCCATCGTCGCCATGCGGACCTCCACGGCCGCCCTGTCACAGCTCGTCGTCTACGGGGCCGCCATGTTCCAGCACGCCCTCTACCTCGGCGACTACACCGCCTTCGTCAAGGAGGCCGCCGAGAAGTCCGGCCCGCGCGGCCCGCAAGTGATGGAGAGCGCCCCGGAAAAGATCCGGCTCGAGGAGGCCACCTACACCTACCCCGGCAAGGACACTCCCGCCCTCGGCCCGGTCTCCCTCACCCTGGCCAGGGGTGAGGTGGTCGCCGTCATCGGGGAGAACGGCGCCGGGAAGTCCACTCTGATCCGGCTGCTGACCTCGCTGACCGCCCCGACGTCCGGCACCGTCTCCTGGGACGGCGTCCCGACCTCGGACGCCGACCAGCGCTCCGCCTGGGCGCACGTGGGCCTCGTCACCCAGTCGTACGGACACTGGCCGTTCTCCGCCCGGGAGAACATCACGCTCGGCCAGCCGGACCACCGCGGCGAGGCGGCCGTGTGGGAAGCACTGGACGCCGTCGGCATGCGGACGACCGTCGAGGAGTTCCCCGACGGCCTGGACACGCTCCTGGCCCGCTCGATCTGGGGCGGCCACGAACCCTCCGGCGGCCAGTGGCAGCGCATCGCCTGCGGCCGCGCCTTCCACCGCAAGCCGGGCCTGCTGGTCATGGACGAGCCGACGAGCGCCATGGATCCCCGCGGGGAGCACATGATCTTCTCCGGCCTGCGGGGCATGAGGGACGAACGGATCACGGTGATCGTCACACACCGGATGGAGAACTGCCGCCTGGCCGACCGCATCATCGTCCTGGACAGCGGCCGGATCGTGGAGCAGGGCCCCTTCGACCAGCTCGTCACCCTGAACGGGGGCCGGTTCCGCGAGCTGTACGAACTCTCACAAGACCGATGAGGTGAGGCGACGTGAGGTGAGGCGGTGCGGAGCCAGTCAGCGGTGCGCTCCGCACCACCCCGAAGCGAACAGCTTCGCCCCCAGCCCGGCTCACGCGTCCCTGACGGCCGCCCCGGCCGTCACCGCCCGGGTACTGCCCGCCCTGGGCAGCGTCACCTCGAAGCAGCAGCCGTCGGCCACGTTGCGTACGCCGGCACGCCCCGCGTGGGCCTCGACGATGCCCCGGACGATCGCCAGACCCAGGCCGGCCCCGCCCGGGGGCGTGCGGGACTCGGTGCCGCGCCAGCCGGTGTCGAAGACCCGGGGGAGGTCCTGTTCGCGGATGCCGCCGCAGCCGTCGGTCACCGAGAGCACCACCGTGTCGTCCTCCCCGGACTCCGCGGCGATGGCGACCGTGCCGTCGGCCGGCGTCCGGTGCAGGGCGTTGGTGAGCAGGTTGGACAGGACGCGCGTCATCTCCCGACCGTCGACCTCGATCGGCACCGGCGCGACCCGCTCGCCGACGAGCCGGACACCGCGCTGCCGCGCGAGTGCCTCGACGCCGGCGAGCGCGTCGCCCACCAGGTCGTACGTCGAGATCCGGGTCGGCGTCAGCGACAGCGTGCCCGCATGGATCCGGGAGAGCTCGAAGAGTTCACCGACCATGGTGTTCAGCCGCTCCGCCTCCGTGCGGATCTGGCGGAAGTACCGCTCGGGGTCCGTGGCCACGCCGTCCTCGAGGGCTTCCGCCATCGCCCGTACGCCGGCCAGCGGAGTCCGCAGGTCGTGCGAGATCCATGCGACGAGTTCCCGCCGCGAGGCTTCCAACGCCCGCTCCCGCTCGCGGGATTCGTTCAACTTGGCGCTGGTGGCGGCCAGTTCCCTGCTCAGTGCTGCCAGCTCCGCGGTCCCGGCCTCCTGCGGCGCGGCGAACGCACCGCCTTCGCCGAAGGAACGCGCCGCCAGGGTCAGCGCCGCGCTGCGGGCGACCACCCAGCGGCCCAGTACGAGGGTCACCGCGAAGGAGACGACGGCCGCCATCGCGACGACCGTCGTGACCACGGTCACGTCGTGCCGCGACAGGAACATCGCCCACGCGACGGCGAGGGTTCCGGCGAGCATCGCCGTCACGGAGACGGCGGCGACGACCGCCAGCGAAACCGCCGTCGAGCGGTGTCGTACCGCACGCAGCAGCGCGGCCCCGAGCGCACCGGCCGCCGCCGCGCCGCCCAGGGCGTACAACGCGATGAGCACGATGTCCTGCTCCTGCATCGTGGTCAGCCCTTCTCGGCGGAGGCGTCGAAGCGGTATCCGACACCCCACACGGTCTGGATGAGCCGGGGGTTCGCCGGATCGTCCTCGATCTTCGTCCGGAGCCGTCGCGCGTGGACGGTCACGGTCGACAGGTCACCGAACTCCCAGCCCCACACGGCGTGCAGGAGTTGCTCCCGGCTGACGGCCTGCCCCGGGTTGCGCATGAAGTGGACGAGCAGGTCGAACTCGCGCAGGGTGAGCGCGATTTCCCGTCCGCCCTTGACGGCTCGGCGAGCGGCCGGGTCGACGACCAGGTCCGCGGCGCGCAGGAGGGCGCCGGCTCCGGGCTCGACCGCGGCGGCGGCCCGGCGGCGCAGCACGGACTCCACCCTCAGGACCAGTTCGCGCGGGCTGAAGGGCTTGGTGACGTAGTCGTCGGCGCCGACTTCCAGACCCAGCACGCGGTCTTCTTCCTCGCCGCGGGCCGTGAGCATGATGACGGCGGGCGCCGGCTCTTCCCGGCGCAGGGCGCGACAGACGTCGATGCCGTCCATGCCGGGAAGCATCAGGTCCAGGACGACGAGATCGGGCCGGCCGACGGCGGCGCACACCAAGGCCTCACGTCCGTCCGCCACGGTGTCGACGAGGAAGCCGGCGCGCTTCAGATAACCGGTGACGACTTCGGTGACCGTCGGGTCGTCATCGACGACAAGGATCCGACGCGGTGGTTCGGGCTGCATGCGGCCAGCCTCGCACGCCGCCCCTGGTACACGGGCCCGTGAGGTGGGCCGGCTCCGGGTGAGGGACGAGGTTTGCCCCGCTCGATGCGGGTTAGGCGCGTCGTACGAGTGCCTCCACAGCGAGGAAGGGACCCCACGCGATGACTCGCCCCCTCCCCATGGAACCCGGTGACGGCGGCCTGCGGGTCGTGGTCACCGGCGCCACCGGAAACGTCGGCACCAGCGTGGTCCAGGCCTGCGCGGACAGCGCGGCCGTCACCTCCGTCCTCGGTCTGGCCCGCAGAGTGCCGGGGTGGAGGCCCGCCAAGACGGCCTGGGCCGCCGCGGACATCGGACCGGACGGCCCGGACCTCGTGCCGCTGTTCACCGGGGCCGACGCGGTGATCCACCTCGCCTGGCAATTCCAGCCGACCCACCATCCGGCGCAGACCTGGCTGACCAACGTCCTCGGAAGCGTGCGCGTCTTCGAGGCCGTGGCACGGGCCGGTGTGCCCGTCCTGGTCCACGCCTCCTCCGTGGGCGCGTACTCACCCGGCCCCAAGGACCGCACGGTCGACGAGTCCTGGCCCACCCACGGCTGGCCGCAAGCCGCGTACACCCGCGAGAAGGCCTACCTCGAACGCGTCCTCGACGCCTTCGAGCAGGCACATCCGGACATCCGGGTGGTCCGCATGCGCCCCGCGTTCCTCTTCAAGCGGACCTCCGCTTCCGAACAGCGGCGGATCTTCGCCGGGAGGCTCCTGCCCGGACGCCTCGTCCGGCCCGCTCTGATCCCCGCCGTCCCCGACCTGCCCGGCCTGACCTTCCAGGCCCTGCACACCGACGACGCGGCCGCCGCCTACCTGGCGGCCGTGACCCGTCCGGTACGGGGCCCCTTCAACCTGGCGGCCGACCCGCCCCTCGACGCCGAGGTCCTGGCGGGCATCCTGCACGCCCGCCGGTTCCCCCTGTCGAGCGCCCCGGTCCGGGCCGCCCTCGCCACCGCCTGGCGGCTGCACCTCGCGCCCGCGTCACCGGACCTGTTCGACGCCGTCCTGCGGCTGCCGCTGCTGGACACCTCCCGGGCCCGTACGGAGCTGGCCTGGCAGCCCCGGTACACGGCGGTGGAGGCCGTGGAGGAGTTCCTGGCGGGCCTGCGCGAAGGTGCGGGGATGGACACCGCACCCCTGGCCGCCTGAACGCGGGACGGGTGGGCAGGCCGGCGCTCGTGCCCGGAGCCGGACGTTCACGCCCGGGCTTGGACGCTCACCCATGGGGCTGGAGCCGGAGGGGTCGGTGGCTCCCCGGCCGGTGTGCGCCCTCGATGACGAATCCGCTGCGGGGCCGGGTCGGGATCAGCTTCAGCGGAATGGACAGGTCCTGCCGCGGTACGACGAAGTCCAGCCCGGCCAGGGCCGGCGAGAGCGCGGCGAGCACGGAAACGGTGATGTCCTCCCCGGGGCAGCGGTGGCCGGTGCGTGCGTCGCCGCCGCCCTGCGGAATGAGGTCGTCGCGGCCGGGCTCCCGGCCGAGGAACCGCCCGGGGTCGAAGTGGTACGGCCGTTCCCACAGCTCCGGGTCGTGGTGGTGCCCGTACACGTCGAGGAGCAGGAGGGTCCCGGCCGGGACCTCGTCACCGGCGAAGGTGAGGTCGCGCACGGCGAGGGCGCCGATGAAGGGCACGAAGGGGTAGAAGCGGCGTACCTCGTGCGCGAAAGCGCGGGCGGGCGCGGAGCCGGGGCCTGCCGAACGCAACTGGTCACGCTGTGCGGGATGGCGGTGGAGGGCGTGCGCGGCGAAGACGGCGAGCCAGGCGATGGCGACCGTGGGACGGATGACGTTCAGGAGCTCGACGGCCGCCGTGTGCGGATCCAGCAGGGTGCCGTCCTGGCCGCGGTGGAACGCGACCGCCTCCAGCGGGCTCCCGGCCACCGAGGCATGGAGGGACGGCGAGAAGATGCCGTCCGGATGCGGTCCGGGTCCGCGGAGATCGCTGACGGCGGCCGCGAGGGCCTGCTCCTGGCGGCGCCGGGCCCGGCGGGCCCGCAGGCGCCGGGGTCCGGCGCTGGCGAAGCCGTCGACCATGGCCACGCAGTCCTCGGCGATCTCCCGGGCCGCGTCCTCGGGGACCGGCACACCCACCCAGTCGCAGACCGCCTGGGTGAGTACGGTGGCCACCTCGTCGAAGACGACCACCCGACGGCCCTCCCAGGCCGTCACGGCCTCGTTCCAGCCGTTGCCGATGCTCTCCGTCAGGTCACCGACGGCGCTCGGCGACATGAGCAACGAGGTGAACAGCTCCTTGCGGACCCGGTGGGGCGGCCCGTCCAGGGTGTGCACCGCTCCCTTGCCGAAGATGATGTCGACCAGCGGCGCGGGGAGGGCCCCGTGACGCTGGACGTGGCTCTCGTCGTAGAAGAAGGCGACGGCCTCGGGTCCGTGCAGCAGGGCCGCGGGACGGCCGAACAGATGGGTACGGACCAGCGGCGCACCCTCATGGGCCCGCCGCAGGTCCGGGGCCCACGCGTACCCGTGGGCGAGCAGGGACAAGCTGCTGTCGGTGAGCAGAGCGGACATGATCTGCGCCTATCCGGATCGGGGTACCGCGGCCGGACCGGTCCGGTTCGGCCACGGGGGAGGGCCATCAGCGCCAGGGGAGGGCCTCAGTGCCATCGGTACGGTCGGTGCGATCGGTGCCGGGCGCGCGGCCCGGGCCATGAGCTCGGCGCGTCCGTGGCGCGCCCGCCCGGGTCACTCGTCCCGCGGGCTCACCCAGCGCGTCCCCTTCCCGTCCGGCTTCTCGGGCTGCTGCGGCCGGTCGAGACGACTCGCTTCATCCGTGTCGGCTGCCGCCGTCTTCTTCTCGTCGTCGTGGCGGTCGGCGCGCGGTGTGCGCTGCCGGGCCTGGGCCTGTTCGTCGTGCCGGGGGATTCCTCCCGCGCCGCCCTGCTCGTCCATGGCCGTCCTCCTCCGTCGCCGTCCGGTGCCGACGGTCCCGTCGGCCGGGCTGTCCCTGCGGCGCCTGCCCCCGTAACACCCGCGCCATGCACCAGCGGCGCGGGCACTGCCGCGCGCCGCCGGCCCACAGGCTCGCTCGACGAGGTCCGCGTGCTGGCCCGGCCGGTACCGCGTCGAGCATCTCTCCGTGGTCGGACCGGCACAGGCCGAAGTTGTCGTTCACGGGCCCGACGGCCGCCGCGGCGCGCGCGGGCGTGGAGCTGCGCCGGACCGAAGTCTCCCCACGCCCCCAACTCACGTGCGATAATGCTGAGTTATGGACGAGGGGGAGGGTTTGGCGAAAACGGTTGTCCGCATACGCCTGGGGCAGGGCGCGAGCGCGAGCGATGTCGGAGCCCTGAAGGCGTGGCTCGAACGGGAACACAGGCTGGAGGCGCTGAGGAACAGCGGCGACCTGGAGATCAGGGAGCGTGCCGGGGGCGAAGAGCGCCCCGGCAGCCCGATGGGCGCCGGGCTGGAGATCATGCTGGTCCTGGTCGGCATCGTCGGCCCCAAGCTTTTCGACGAGGTGTACGAGCAGGCCAAGAGCGGGGTACGGGCCTGGCGGGAGAACCGCCGCTCCGTGGAGCGGGGCGAACCCCCGGAGGTCGAGGTCGTCCCGGACGGCGACGCGAGGTAGTCCGGTGGCGCGTTTCGACCCGCGCGGGAGAGTGAACCGGGCGCTGCTCGTCGGCGTGCCCGCGTACGAGTTCACACAGCCCCGCCACCCCTTCGGCGTGCCCGGAGACCTCGAGGCGGTCGAGCACAACCTCGTCGGTCTCGCAGCCGCCCTGCGCGAGGGCGGGGTGTTCGGCGAGCAGGAGGTCGGCGTCGTCCGGCCGCGCAACGTCGACGAGTTCGACCGCCGCCTGGACAGCGTCGTCGACGAGGCCGAGGGCCTGCTCCTGCTCTACTTCTCCGGGCACGGGGCCGTGCCCAGCACCGGTGACGAACTGTGGCTCCTGATGCGCGCGGCGACGATCGTGGCGGGTACGGAGTCGGTGTTCCGGGGTGCCGTTCCCTGGAAGAGCGTCCTGACCGTGCTGACCCGGACCAGGGCGGAGCACGTGGTCGTCGTACTGGACTGCTGCTACGCGGGCAACGCGTCGGCGGCCTGGGACGCGCTCGACACCGCGCAGCGGCACCGGATCTCGCTGTTGATGAGCGTGCAGGCCAACAACCGGATCGACGCGGGCGATGACGCCACTGCGACACCCTTCACCGCCGAGCTGATACGCGGCCTTCGCGTGGACGGGGACGGCGCTCCCGTGGGTTTCAAGGGGCTCGCGGAGCGGCTGCGGGCGTACATGTCCGTGCATCACACGACGCTGCGCGATCCCGCCGAGCCGTGGGAGCCGCAGAGCCGTCCGGCCGGTTCCGGCACGGACGTGCTGCTCGCCGCGGGAGCCGTGGCAGCGGTGGCAGCAGTGACGGCAGTGACGGCAGTGACGGTGGTGACGGCGGTGGCAGGCGATACAGCCGTGCCGGACCTGCCAGATCACGCGCCCCACCACGCACCGGACCACACGCCGCACACACCGGAGCACGCGCCGGACGCGCCAGACCTGCCGTCGCGGCCCCGGTGGGCGCTGTGGCCCCTTCCCCGAACACGCCGTCCGCGCCCGGCCGACGATCCGCGCCGGACCACCCCTCGGCGCCTGACCGGCAGAACCCGCGTGGTCGCGGTCACCGCCGGGGTGCTCACCGTGCTCGCGGGGCTCGTCCCCGCCGGGTACTTCCTGGCCGCCGACCTCCTCGGTGGCGGGCAGCCCTGCAAGCCGCCGCTCGAACTCCGGCTGCTCACCGACCCCGAGATCGAGTCCACCGTGCGCAAGGCGACCGAGGTGTACCTGGTGTCGGACGAGAACCGGACCGGTGACGGCTGCCGGCGCAGTGGCATCACCGTGTACAGCGCCGGCGCCGCGGATGTCGTCGCCGCGTTCCACGACCAGTCCGACCCCTGGCAGCGGCCCGTCTCCGAGGCGGTCAATCCGCAGCGTGACATCGGTCCCCAGCCGGACATCTGGATTCCCGCGACCGCGGCGAGCGCCGCCCGCGCCCGGCCGCCCCAGGACCAGCGCAGCTACGCGGAACTCCTCGTCGATCCGGCCCCGTTCGCCTACTCGCCCCTCGTACTCGCCGTGCCGCAGCAGATCGCGGCGGAAGCGGTCGCCGACCGGACCGGCGGGCTCACGACGCTGATGGACGCACTGCGCACGCGCGAGCCGAAGGCGGAAGTACGGCGTCCGGACCCGGAGCACACGGACTCGGGCCTGGTCGCGACCATCGGCCTGTACGGCGCCGGAGAGACGAACGCGGCCGCCGCCGAAGGCCGCGTCGCGCAGCCCGGACCGCCCTCGCCCACCGGCGGGAACCTGCTGTGCGTGCTGCCCGACGACGACTCCGTCGACGACCGCACAGCCGCCCTGGTACCGGAGTTCCTGCTGAAGTCCGGCGTCGACTGCGACAGCACGACGCGCGCCCGGCGGCTGGCCGCCTACCCCGACGACGCGCCGGGCCTGGACCCCACGTTCGTACGGGTGCGCTGGCAGGAGGCCCACCGGGACAAGGGTGCGCGACAGGACGCGGTCGACCGGTTCCGCGTCTGGCTGACCGGTACCGGTGAGGGGGCCGTCGAAGGCAAGGCCGGGGAGGAGGTCCGGGGCGGGCTCGTCGAGTTCGGCAAGGACGGCTTCCGCCATGCCGCGGGCGAGCACCGGCCCCTCGCCGCCGACCTCACCTTCAGCGCGTTCGGCGCCGTCGGCAGCCCCGGCGCCCTCGCCGCCCCCGCCCGCCAGGCCGTGATGGCCGGGGCCCTGAAGGAGTACAGGGACGCCAACGGGCCCGGACGGGTGCTGTTCCTGCTCGACAGCTCCGGCTCGATGGGCGACCTGTGGGCGGGGCCCGGCGGTGCACCCGGCATCGTCAAGCAGTCGCTCGGCGGCCTGGGGGACCAGGACGAGTACGGCGTCTGGGCGGTCGCTGCCGCGCCCGGCGCCCCGCTCGCGCACCAGGAGCTGCTGCCCTTCGGCCGGTACCGGCGTGAGGAAGCCGAGCGCGCCATCGACCAGCGCGCCCAGGTCAAGGACGTGGAGGCGGATCCGTACCGGGCCCTCACCGCGGCCCTGGACGACATGGCCCGGCGCGGCGCCGACGACGACCGCCCGCAGCTGATCGTCTACATCACCGACGACGAGGACAACAACCGGCTGACCGAGGGCGGACGGCTCGAGAGCCTGCGCGCCTACGCCCGGGACAAGAAGGTTCCGGTGGTGATGGCATCCCTGGACAGCGGCGGCTGCGACAAGGGCAAGCCGGACGCCGTCCTCTCCGAGGCGAGCGGCGGGCGCTGCCTGGACACCAGGACCGATCTGGTGGCGGGACTGCGCGACGAGGTCGCCCGAGCGGGAACGGGAGACGAGGGATGACCCGCGGCAGCAGACTGCGCGGCAGGTCCGGTCGGGGCCCACGAGCCCTGGCCCCGCTCCTCGCGGCCGTCCTCATGGCGACCCTCACGCTGGGAGGGTGCAGCTGGAGCGGCGACAGCGGCTCCGAAGGCACGGGCCAGCCGGCCGACACAAACGTCGTGGAGGGCGACATCGTGGTGGCCAGCGGACGTGACGTCACCGGCAAGGGCGGCATCCGACAGAAGCTGATCGAGCAGTGGAACCGGCAGCAGGAGGAGAAGGGCTCCGCCTCCCGGGCCCGGCTCGTCGAGCTCCCGGGCTCGGCGGACCAGCAGCGCAGCCAGCTGCTGGGAGCGCTCCAGTCCGGCAGCGCGGAGTACGACGTGGTCAACCTCGACGTGACCTGGGTACCGGAGTTCGCCGACGCGGGTCTGGTCCAACCGCTCGCCGAGGAGCTGCTTGACGCGGACATCATCCCCTCGGTCGCCGCCACCGCCCGGTGGGAGGGGAAGCCGTACGCCATCCCGTTCAACAGCGATGTCGGGCTGCTCTTCTACCGCCGCGACTACCTGAAGAAGGCCGGGGTCACGGACACCGAACTCGGCAAGGGCACCGACTGGGCCACGGTCCAGCGGCTGATGGGCACCGTGGGGGACGTCGGCCGCAGTGCGGCGGACGGCTACGAGAAGGGGTGGACCACCCAGCTCGCACCGTACGAGGGACTCACCGTCAACGGCATCGAGGCGTTCGCCTCCGCCGACGAGACATTCGCCCTCACCGACGGCGCCGGCCGGTACACCGGTTCCGAGCAGGACCTGGAGTCGGGGATCAAGCAGCTGCGCGACCGTACCCAGGCCCCGTACACGCTCGGCGACGCGGGCCGCTCCGGCGAGGCCGAATCCCTCGGCGACTTCGCCGACGGCCGGACCGCCTTCCTGCGCCACTGGCCGTACGCCTACCGCACCCTGCACCAGAGCCTGACCGGCGAACAGCTGGGGGTGGCCCCGCTGCCCGGCAGAGCGGTGCTCGGCGGCCAGAACCTGGCCGTGACCACGGCGTCGAAGCGCGGCGCCGCGGCTCAGGAGCTGATCAGGTTCCTCACCAGCCAGGAGAGCGAACGCTGCCTGCTCGACGCGGGGTTCGCGGCCACCAGGCTGTCCGCGTATCACGACAACGGGCTGACGTGCCGTGCGGCCAAGCCCTCCGCCCCCGCCACCCCGAACGCGGAGAGCACCGACCGCATGCCGCGCGATGAGCACGGCCGCCCGAAGTACGCGCGCGACATCCTGCTGCCCGCACTGCAGAATGCCGTCCAGCGCCCCCGCACCCCCCTGTACGGCGCCTTCACCCAGACCTTCACCACCGAACTGCGCCGCCTCTACACCGACAAACCCCCCTCGGACGCGCGACTCGCGAAGGACCTGCACGCAAAGCTGAAGCGCGCGCTGCCCCACACCTGACGACGGCCCTGGCCCTGGCCCGGGCGTGCCGATCGGGACGGACGGGCAGGATGGGCGGGTGCACACGACGACGGAACTGGTGGGGAGGGCGGCCGCGCTGGCCGCCCGGGGCAGTCGGCGGATCCTCGGCATCGCCGGGCCGCCGGGGGCCGGAAAGTCGACACTGGCCGCCCGGCTCGCCGAAGCGCTCGGGCCGCAGACGGCCGTGGTGGTCCCGATGGACGGGTTCCACCTCGCCCAGGCCGAGCTGGTCCGGGTGGGGCTGGCCGACCGCAAAGGCGCCCCGGAGACCTTCGACGCCGCCGGGTACGTCTCCCTGCTGCGCCGCCTGCGCGGATCCGAAGCCGGCACGGTGTACGCACCCGCCTTCGACCGCTCCCTCGAAGAACCGATCGCGGGCAGCATCCCCGTCATCCCGGCCGTACCGCTGGTGATCACCGAGGGCAACTACCTGCTGCACGACGCGGGGGAGTGGGCGTCCGTACGGCCCCTGCTGGACGAGGCCTGGTACCTCGCCCCGGACGAGGACCTGCGCGTCCGGCGCCTGGTCGACCGGCACGTGCGCCACGGCAAGGACCCGGCGTACGCACGCACGTGGGTGGCCCGCTCGGACGAACCCAACGCCCGCCTCGTCGCCGCCGGCCGCCACCGCGCCGACCTCGTCCTCGACGCAGGCTGACCCGCCGCGCGGCCGCGCCGCGGCTCTCGGCTCGGCACGGGTGTCCGTCGTGCGGGACCATGGGGCTGTGGCGGGGGTCCTCGGGGCGGCGAAGGGGACGGGTCGTGCACGAGATCGCGGTCATCGAAGCACCGTCCGTACTCGGGCTGCGCCCGTCCGGCGTCCAGGACCTGCCGGTCGCGCTGCTCGACGCCGGTCTGCTGGACCACCCCGGGGTGGTGCGCGCCGGGCGGCTCGAAGCACCGGAGTACGACCCCCAGCGGGACCCCGGGACCGGGGTCCTCAACCCCGTCGGGATCGTGCGGTACTCCGTCCGGCTCGCCGACGCCGTCGGCGCCGTTCTCGACGACGGCCGCTTCCCCCTGGTCCTCGGCGGCGACTGCAGCATCCTGCTCGGCAACCTGCTCGCCCTGCGCCGCCGCGGCCGCTACGGCCTGCTGTTCCTCGACGGCCACACCGACTTCTACCAGCCGTCGGCGGAGCCGACCGGCGAGGCGGCCTCCATGGAACTCGCCCTGGCCACGGGCCGCGGCCCCCGGCTGCTCACCGACCTCGAAGGCCGCGGACCCCTGCTCCGCGACGAGGACGCCGTCGCCTTCGGCTTCCGGGACTCCGCCGAGTCCGACGCGGCCGGGATGCAACCGCTGCCCCCGCGGCTCCACGCGATCGACCTCGACGGTGTGCGCGCGGCCGGCGCGGCAACCGCCGCGCGCGAGGCGGTCGGCCGGCTCACGCACGACGACAGTGCCGGCTACTGGGTCCACCTCGATGTCGACATCCTGGACGACGCGATCATGCCCGCCGTCGACTACCGCCTTCCCGGCGGTCTGACGTGGCAGGAGTTGGAGAACGTGCTGGCCACGGCACTGGCCGACGAACGTGCCGTCGGCCTCGACGTCACGATCTTCAACCCCCGTCTCGACAACGGAGGGACCATCGCGGCACGCCTGACCGTATGCCTGCACCGAGGGCTGACGGCACGGACACGGACCGTCGGCGACGGTACAAGCGGGGACAGGCCAGGGTGAGTTCGCTGTTAGGGTGACGTGTGCCCGTCAAGATGGGCGGTCTCAGTTACTGATCTTCCAACGGGGTTGAACGTGAAGCTTCGCCATGTCCGCGCAGTCGCCGTCTTCGGTATCGCCGTGTTCGCACTCACCGGAGCCCGTGGCTCAAACGGTGGCAGCTGCGACAGCAGCAGTTCCGGCTCGGGTTCCAGCAGCTCCAGCGGGGGCAGCACCGGAGGCAACCACGACAGCGACAGCACCAGCACGAGCACCAGCGGCAGTTCGAGCGGCGGCTCCGTCACCGGCGGTTCCAGCAGCAACAAGGCCGAGCGCGACATCAAGATCGACAGCTGCAAGCTGGACGACGCGCGCAAGAACCTGGTCGCCCGCATCACCGTCACCAACAGCGGTTCGGTTGGCTACACCTACAACATCACCATGAAGTTCCGCGGGGACGCCACCTCGACCGCGACCACCGCCCAGGCCAAGGTGGCCGCGCTCACGGTCAAGGCGGGCGCCTCCCAGCAGGCCGAGGCCACGACGCCGTACACCGGCAAGGGCGACGGCAGCGAGTACAAGGAATGCGTCGTCGCCAGCGCCTCGAAGAGCGCGCTCTGACGCGAGTGGGATCAAAGGCCTTGCCGGTGTGGGACACCGGCGAGGCCTTTTCCCTTGCGACGTGCCGCCTCACACGGGGACGCGTTCAGCTCCCGCCGCCGAAGCTCCACGCTTCGATGTCGCGGTAGTGGATCGGTCCCGGCCCGCGGCCGATGTTGCTGCCGACCAGGTGCAGGCGCTCGGCCGGCCAGAGGCGGCCGGTGAAGGAATCGAGCGCCTCGGCCGCCTCCACCGCGCAGGAAGGCTCGTTCCGGCGGGACCGGGCCAGCGTCAGATGGGGGCGCAACGGCCGGTCCTCGAAGGGCACACCGCACTCCTTGACCACGGCCCGTACCTCGGTCGCGAGCGAGTGCAGCCCTTCGAGGTCCCCGTCGATCCCGCTCCACAGCACCCGGTCGTCGAAGTGCCCGCCGCCGTGCAGCGCCAGGCGTACGGGCCGGTGCCCCGCGGCGAGGGCAGCGAGCGGCGGCCGCAGCAGCGCAGCGGTCGCGACCGGGAGCTCGCCGAGGAACGCCAGGGTGATGTGCCAGTCCTCGACGCGGTTCCACCGCATGCGCGGGTACGCGTCGTAGGCAGGGCGGAGCTCCCTCGCCAGCTCCTCCTTCGCGTCGTCGGGCGGGGCGAGGGCGATGAATATCCGAACGGTCGCGGACTGAATCTGTGCGTTCACAGAGGACTTCGTACCGTGCGCCGCATGGTCCAGTCATCTTCGGGCCGTGCGGCCGCCCGTCAGACGCTCGCCAGCTGCGGAATCAGACGCAGGGCGTTGTCGTGGTAGATCCCCCGCAGCTGGTCGGACGTGAAGGCCGGATCCGCGTCGAGAGCGGGGAACGCCAGCTTCATCACGGTGTCCGCGGGGGCGGCGGGCCAGTCCGTGCCGAAGAGGATGTGGTCGGCGGGCACGTGGTCGAGGAGCGTCGCGGCGCCGGCCATGGGGCCCGCGGTGTCGTAGTAGAAGCGGCGCAAGTGGTCGCGGACCGCGGCGGGCTCGAGGGGCGGGTCGCAGAAACGTCCGAGCGCCTCCAGACGCCCCGCGATGTACGGAACGAAGCCGCCGGCGTGGGGCAGGATGACCGAGATGTTCGGGAAACGGTCGAGAGTCCGATGGACGATCATGTTCACCGCGGCCCGCGTCGTGTCCAGCAGGAAGTCGCACATGAAGTTCGGGATGCCGGGAACCGTCACCGCGCCGGGCGCGCCGTCCGGCAGGTTGTGCGGGTGGGTGTCGACCACGGCGGCATGCTCGTTCAGCTCGTGGAACACCCGGTCGTACGAGGGATCGCCCAGGTAGACGCCTCCGTAGTTGGCCGTCACGTTCACGCCGACGGCCCCGAGCTGCCCGAGCCCGCGACGTACGGCCCAGGAGGACGCGTCGGGGTCGTCGAGGAAGAGCGGCACGTAGAACGAGAACCGTCCCGGATGTGAACTCGCCACCTCGAGCATCGACTGCAGCGTGATGTTGATCGCCTCGCGCAGCTGCGCCGTCGAGCGGTAGCGCGCCGGCAGCATGGGCTTGAGGACGGCCGTGGAGATGCCTGCCCGGTCCATGAAGCCGATCGCGGCCTCGGTGTCGAGTCGTGACCACGGGGGCAGCTTCTCGGGCTTGACCAGCCCGTGCCGCGCGGCCCATTCGCGCCATTCCGGCGCACAGAAGTGGTGGTGCATGTCGATCTTCGACGTCGCCGCGTGTACGTCCGTCGTGCCCGGGGCGGACGAGTCCCGCGCGGGGCCGACGACCTCCTCGGTGTCCGCAGCGGAGATCAGCGGCTCGTCCGTCGGCGATCCGAGGAGGCCTAGCCTGGAAGTGCTCGCGGAATCTGTCATGCCAAATCCACCGTCCGTCGGGGGCTGGGTCAGTTGGTCGGTCAGTTTCCGGAAGTCGCGGAAGTGGCGGAAGTCGCGGAATTCGTGGAGGCCGCAGAGGTCACCGAGGTCACCGAGGTCACGGAGGGAACGGAATCCACGGACACCCCGCGCCGGCCGGCCGGCCGGGACGGCTCCAGGACGAGCCGCAGTTCCTGGAGCCCCCGGAACGCCGGCATCGGCCCCTTGAGCCAGGCCCCCTCGCTCGCCTCGGCGTCCGCCAGTTCCATCTCCGGGAACTCCCGCAGCAGGCAGGCGAGGGCGATCTCGAGTTCGAGCCGCGCCAGGGGCGCGCCCAGGCAGTAGTGCGTACCGTGGCCGAAGCCCAGGTGCGTGCTCTGGAGTCCCTGGCGCGTCACGTCCAGGACGTCGGGCGAGTCGAACTTCTCGGGGTCGCGGTTGGCCGAGGTGATGGCGATCTGGACGAGGGAGCCCTTGGGGATCACCGTTCCCCGGACCTCCGCGTCCTGCGTCGCGTACCGGAAGGTCGACGACTCCACGGATCCCTCGAACCGGACGATCTCCTCCACCGCCCGCGGAATCAGGAGCGGATCCTTCCGGAGCTTCTCCAGCTGGTCCGGATGGAGCAGCAGGTTCAGCACGGAGTTGCCGATCTGGAACGCGGTCGTCTTGTGGCCGGCGAAGAAGAGGACCCACAGCGACGAGATCAGTTCGGCGTCGTCCAGCCCCTCCTCCGCCCGGATGAGGTCGCTGAGGAACGAATCCGAGGGATGGGCGCGCGTGTACGCGATGAGCCGGGCCAGCCGGTCCCGGAGCCACTCCTCGGCTTCCTGCAGCTCCGCCCCCATCCGGGGATCGAACCTGGCGCGCGACACCACCGCGAAGTGGGAAAGGATCTCGGGACGGTCCCCTTCGGGGATCCCCATGAGGTCGCACAGGACCGCGATGGGCAGCGGGAACGCGAACGACGACATCAGGTCGACCGCGTCGCTCTTGCCGCACGCGGCGAGGAGGCCCTCGGCGATCGCGGTGACCTTCGGCCGCATCTCCTCCACCCGCCGGGGGGTGAAGCCGCTCCGCAGGACCCGGCGCAGCCGCGTGTGCCGGGGCGGGTCCGAGTTCAGGACGTTGTCGTCGAGCGCGTCGAAGAAGCTGCCGTACACGGCGTGGTAGGTGTCGATCGCCCCGCGCATGTCCTTGCTGAAGCGCGGGTCCGACAGCGCGTCGCGGGCGTCTTCGTAGCGGGTGATGAGATACGTGTCGACCCCGTGCGCAGGCGTCAGCCGGCACACCGGGGCCTGCTCCCGCAGCGCGGCGTAGACGGGATGGGGGCACGCCCGGTACTCGGGCGCGCCCCTGGACACGGCCGACACGAGGTCGTGCAGCGCACCGTGGTCGTTCGGTGTCGCGTTGTCCTGCGTCATGTTCCGCACCCTCCGTGCCACTCGAGTTCTGCGGACACACGGGTTCCCTGTGGGAGTCGAGCGCGAAACCACCCTTGGCTCGATGGGGTGAGCCGTTCGCGCCCTGCCGGGGTGTGTACGGTCCGGCCCGCCGTCACCCGGGCGGCGGTCAGCCGTCCTGTCGCACTGTGTGGCGGGCTGCGGGACGGCGGGACAGGCTGCTGGTGACGTCCGCCCGTCCCAAGGAGTCCGAACATGGCCCGAAGCCTCACCCCGGTCCTTACGATCGCCGCCTCGCTGACCCTGGCACTCGTCGCCGCTCCCGCGGCGGGAGCGGCCGACGCCGGCAAGGGCGCCGCCGCCCGCGCTGTCACGTACCAGGCGACCGCCAGGTACCACCAGCACGCCAACGCGGTGAAGGCGGGCTACGTGCCGGACAAGTACTGCGTCGTCAACAAGGAGGGCCCGGGGGCGCTCGGCTACCCGCACTTCAACCACGCGCTCGACAACTCCGTCGACCCGGCGAAGCCCGCCGCGCTGTTCTACGAGGATGACGGGCGCGGCGGCAAGCGCCTCGTCGGAGTCCAATGGCTGGTCTACGACCGGGACCAGAACCTGGCGACGGACGACGACCGGCCCACCTTGTTCGGCACCGCTTTCAAGGGCCCGCAGCGCGGTCACTTCCCGGGCCAGCCGGTCCACTACGCGCTGCACCTGTGGCTGTGGAAGAAGAACCCCCTGGGCACCTTCGAGACCTACAACCCGACGGTGACCTGCCGCCCCGGCACCACCCGCCCGCCCAAGTAGTCCGGCCGCCCCCGGCACGCCTCATGTCTCACGCGGACACGGGTGAGCCTTCCCGGTGGACCGCGTCGAGCAGCAGCTTCGCGGCCACCGTCGTCCCGTCGGTGCGGATCGAGCCTGCCACGGCCTCGGCTCGTGCGCGGGTCTCGGGGGTCAGCGTATTCCTGAGCGCGGCCGACAGGGACTCGACGGTCGGAGTCGGACCGTCGTGTGCCGTGCCGATGCCCAGGTCGGCCACCCGGCGGGCCCAGTACGGCTGGTCCACGATCTGGGGTACCAGCACCTGGGGCGCGCCCGCCCGGGCGGCCGTCGTCGTCGTGCCCGCGCCGCCGTGGTGCACCACGGCGGCCACCCGGCCGAACAGCGCCTGCTGGTTGACCTCGCCGACGGCGAAGCAGTCGTCCTGGCCGTCGGTCAGGGCCAGCTCGGCCCAGCCGCGCCCGACGAGTACGCGGCGGCCTTGCGCGCGGACCGCTTCGACGGCCACCCGGGCGATGTCCGGCGAGGTGCGCATCGGCATGCTGCCGAAGCCCACGTAGACCGGTGCCGTGCCGGAGTCCAGGAAGGCCACCAGCTCGGTGGGCAGCGGGCGTTCGTCCGGCAGGACCCACGCGCCGGTCTGGATGACGTCCAGGTCGGTCATCGCCTGCCACGGGCCCAGGACCGGGTCCGCCGCCAGCCACGGCCGGCCGGTGAAGACGTGCTCGCGGACGTTGTCCACCGGCGGCAGACCGATCGACGCCCGGTGGGAGTTGAGCGGCTCTCCGTACAACGCGTTCACGCGTTCGGCGTCCAGGTCCCACAGCTCGCGGTTGTCGGTCACCTCCGGTGGGGACGGCCGGCCGGGCCGCAGCGACGGCCGGTAGTGCGGCGACGGCAGTTCGAAGGGATGGAAGCACGCGTACACGTAGCGGATGCCCAGCTTCTCGGCCACCGACCGCACACCGGCGGGTATGAGGCCGGACGCCACCACCACGTCACACCCCTCGGCCGCAGCGGCGATCGTGCCGAAGTGCGCGGCGACCAACTCGGCCGCGCGCTGCGGTGCGCCCCCGGCCGGCGGAGCCACCGCCCCGGTCACGAGCGCCCGCACCGACGGCCCGAAGGGCACCAGCTCCACGCCGGTACCGGCCAGCAGCTCCGCGAACTCCTCGTCCGGCGGCGCGCACACCCGTACCTGCGCGCCGAGTTCCCGTAACCGCACCGCGAGTCCCACCAGTGGTTCGACGTCGCCGCGCGACCCGTACGTAGACAACAACACGCGCATTTCCGGAACTCCCCTTTTTGCAGGTACTGGCTTCGGCCAGTGATTCTGCAACACGCCCCGGGCAGAGCGGGAAGGCCCTCGGCGCGGGGCGGGCGCGGATTCGACCAGGGCCGGCGGCGGGTCAGACCGCCTTGAGGGTGGCCGCGCCGAACGAGACGTCGAAGCGGTCGCACCAGACGGAGACACTGGAGTACTCGGCCGGGTTCACCGTGGCCGGGATCTCGTAGTTCTGGTCGCCCTTGTTGCCCTTGAGCTTGCCGAGGCTGACGTGCTTGCCGTCGTCGAACACCTGCCATCCCGCGGTGCCCTCCTTCACCGGGGCGTCGGTGATCAACACCCGCAGGTCGGGGCCGTTGCTCGTGTCGAGGTCCTCCAGCCGGAGGGTGTGGGAGCCGTCGGGGAGCCGGATCAGCTTCACGGTGCCCGTGGTGGTGTGCTCGTGGCTGATGAAGGTGCCCTCGGCCACGGTCTTCGGTGCCGCCGAGGTGGGGGAGGGACCGACCGGAGCCGCCGCCGGGAGCGCTTCGCGAACCGTGTCGTCCTGCCACAGCTTCCACGGCTGGAACCAGTACAGGCCGGCGCCCAGCGCCAGCGTCGCGAGGACCAGGATCCCGGCGAGCCTCCTGCCGCCCCACTTCGTCGTTGCCACTGCCTGTCCTCTCCACACGGAACCGTTTCCCGTATTCAAGGGGACCCGCGGCACCGGGACCAGGCCTTTCCTGATGACGAAAGTCTTACGTCGCTGCCCCACGCCCCGCGCCGGGCGCCGGTGACCAGCCAGGAACCGCTGCGCAGCGGTACCGCTTCGACCCTCGCCGACACCCGGCCGGCCAGGTGATGTGACGCCATACTCGACGCATGTCCACGCCCAAACGGTCAATGTTTCAGCAGGCTTTCAGAACACCGGCGGTCGTCTTTGCCCTCGCCGGCTTCTCCCTGATCCTCTACGAGGCGATACGGGGGGTGAGTTATCCGCGGTGGGTGTACCCGGCGGCGATCGCCATCATGCTCGTCGTCCTCGGGACGGAGTGGCTCCTCCACGATTCCGCGAGGTCGGGGCGGCAGGGTGGGGGTACGGAAGAGCGGACAACCAGTGAGCGGCCCGCTGCTGTTGGCCGGATGACCGTGCAACTGGTCCTCTTCGCGCTCCTGGCGTGGTACGGGATGCGCAACGTCCTCGATGCCTACGAGACCAGCGGCCGTCTGGGTCCGCAGGACGCGCCCGACATCCTCGTGGCCGGCGGCGCGCTCTCGGCGTTCCTGACGGCCGTAAGCCTGGCGGTGTCGCGCGTCCTGCGCGCGGAGGGTGCCCAGCGCCACGCGAGGGGGCAGGGGGCGCAGGCCGAACACGAGGGCCGCGCGGCGGCGATCCGGGCCGAATCGGAAGGCAAGGCGGCTCAGATCACAGCCGAGTACGAGGGCCGGGCCGCGGTGATGCGGGCGGAGGCCGACCGCCGGAGGGCGGAGGCGGAGTACCTGCGCGCGGAGAAGGGCCTCGACCCTCTTCCGGGGCCCGGCCCCGACCCCGCGGGCCCTGCGGCCATCGGGCCCGCGCCGGGTCCCGGCGGCGCCCCCGGCGCGGCACCCCCCGCGCCCGCTCGTGAGCCGGGTGAAGACGGAACTTCCTGAAGCGCGCGTCGGCTTGCCCCTTCCCCCTGTCCCATCCCGACATGCCGATGCCTGTCCGGTCTCAGCCGATGACCGCGGTTGCCTCGATCTCGACGAGGTGGTCGGGCACGTCCAGCGCCGCGACGCCCAGCAGGCTGGCCGGGGGTGTCGCGGTGACGCCCAGCTTCGTGAACGCCCGGGTGATCCCTTCCATGAGCAGGGGCATCTTGTCCGGGGTCCAGTCGACGACGTAGACGGTCAGCTTCGCCACGTCCTCGAGGGAGGCACCGACCTCGGCCAGGGCGGTGGCGACATTGAGGTAACTCTGCTCGACCTGCGCGGCGAGGTCACCCGCGCCGACCGTGACACCGTCGGCATCCCACGAGACCTGGCCCGCGACGTGGACGAGCTTGGAGCCGGTCGCGACGGACACCTGCCGGTAGGCGTCGATCTTCGGCAATCCGCTGGGGTTCACCAAGGTGATGGGCATGCTGCCTCCATGTGCACGAGAACGAAGCCGCTCTCTTGTGGTTACTCAGGAACCGTAGGAGAGTGGTCGCTGACATGGAAGAACGCACTTTTCGGTGACTGGGGAACCTGATGGTGACCAAGCAGTTCAAGGGCTCCCACGACGAGGCGGACCTGAGGCGCGCGGACTCCCTGGCGCGGGAGATCTTCTCCGACATCGCCAACAAGTGGGCGCTCCTGATCATCGAGGCTCTCGGTGAGGGCACCCTGCGATTCGGCGCGCTGCGGGACGAGATCGAGGGCATCAGCCACAAGATGCTCACCCAGAACCTGCGCATGCTGGAGCGCAACGGCCTGGTGGAGCGCACGGTGCATCCGGTCGTGCCGCCGCGGGTCGACTACGCCCTCACCGAGCCGGGCCAGGCCCTGCGGGTGACGATCGACGGACTCTGCGACTGGACCCACCGGTACCTCGGTGACATCGACGCCTCCCGCAACCGCTTCGAAGGCAGCCCGGCGTCCCGGTGAACGGGTCTCCCCGGATCCGGTCAGCGGAGGCCGGCTTCGCGCAGCCGCTGGTCGCGGTCCGCGTGGATGCGGCGCGAGCCCATCGCGCCGACGTAGGCACGTCGAACCTGGTGTCATGGGTGAGCACGCACAGGACCGTCCGCTCGTCGGTCACCGTGCGCCGCAGGTAGAGGCAACACGACCCGTCCTCGACGGCGAGGGCGGCCCCCGGGCCGCGCGGCGCGCTGCCGCTCGTCGCCACGACGGTGGCGACGGTATCGACGGCGAAGTCCCGCCCCTCCTCGATCCATCGGCCCGACTCCTCCGCGAGGTCAGGCATGGTGGCTACTGCTCCCCGCGGACAGGACGCGGTCGGGCCGGATCGGCAGGTGGCGGTGGCGTACGCCGGTCGCGTGCCAGACCGCGTTGGCGACCGCCGCCGCCGCGCCCACGATGCCGAGCTCGCCGATGCCCTTGATGTTGATCGGGTCGTCCTCGTCGCGTACCTCCGGCAGCCAGTCCGCCTCGATGTGCGGAACATCGGCGTGGGCCGCGACGTGGTAGCCGGAGAGGTCGGCGCCGACGTGGGCGCCCGAGGCCCGGTCCCGGATCGCCTCCTCGTGCAGGGCCATGGAGATGCCCCAGGTCATGCCGCCGACGAACTGGCCGCGAGCGGTCAGCGGATTGACGATCCGGCCCGCCGAGAAGATGCCGAGCATCCGGCGGACGCGGACCTCGCCGGTGCCGACGTCGACGGCCACCTCGGCGAACTGCGCACCGTAGGAGTGCCGTTCCTTCGGCGGGAGGGCGACGATGGCAGCCGTCGAGTCGGCCTGGGCGGTGATGCCCTCCGGCGGGATGACACCGCTGTCGGCGAGCCGCTCGCGCAGCTCGGCCACCGCCGCGGTGATCGCCCAGGCCCATGAGCTGGTGCCCATGGAGCCGCCCGCGATCATCGCCGGTCCGAAGTCGCTGTCCCCGATCAGGACGCGGACGCGGTCCGGGGCCACCTCCAGTGCGTCCGCGGCGATCAGGGTGAGCGCGGTCCGCGCGCCGGTTCCGATGTCCGACGCCGAGATCCGGACGGTGAAGCTGCCGTCCGCCTCGGCCGTCGCCGCCGCCGTGGAGGGGGCGGTTCCCGCGTGGTAGGAGGCGGTTGCCGTGCCGGTGCCGAGCAGCCATCGGCCGTCGCGGCGCAGGCCGGGGCGCGGATCGCGGTCAGCCCAGCCGAACCGGCGGGCACCCTCCCGGAAGCAGGCGACCAGAGTGCGGCCGGCGAAGGGCAGCCCGGACACCGGACCCGTCTCGGGCTCGTTGCGGGCGCGCAGCTCGATCGGATCGACGCCGCACTTCGCGGCGAGCTCGTCGAGCGCCGATTCCAGCGCGAACGACCCCGGAGCCGCGCCCGGCGCGCGCATGAACGTCGGGGTCGGCACGTCCAGCCGTACGATCCGGTGCGCCGTGTGGTGGGCGTCGGCGTCGTACAGCACCCGGCCCGGCATGGCGCTCGGCTCCAGGTACTCGTGCACGGTGGAGGTGAGGTTCAGGGCGTCGTGGCCCAGCGCGCGCAGCCGTCCGTCGGCGTCGGCGCCGAGCCTGATCCGCTGGGCCGTGGGGCTGCGGTAGCCGACGAGGGAGAACATCTGGCGGCGGGTCAGGACCACCCGCACCGGGCGCCGCAGGACGGTCGCGGCCATGACGGCGGCCACCTGGTGGGCGCGTACGCTCTTGGAACCGAAGCCGCCGCCGATGTGCTCGGAGCGCACCCGCACCGAGGCCGGGTCGAGCGAGAAGAGGCCGGCGAGTTCGCCCTGCACCCATACGGCGCCCTGGTTGGAGTCGACGAGCTCAAGCCGGCCGGCCTCCCAGCGTGCCGTCGCGGCGTGCGGTTCCAGCGGGCTGTGGTGCTCTTCGGGCGTGGTGTACCGGGCGTCCACGACGACGGCGGACCGGGCGAGTTCGGCCTCGAGGTCGCCCTTCGAGGTCACCGCCGCGGCGTGCGGTTCGTCCGCGGCCGCGTACGTACCGGGCCGGTCGGCGTGGAAGTCGACGTCGTGCGGCTCCTCGTCGTAGTCCACCACGAGCGCCTCCGCCGCCTCCCTGGCCTGCTCGGAGGTCTCGGCGACGACCAGCGCCACGGGCCAGCCCGCGTGCGGCACCCGGTCGTGCTGGAACAGGGCGATGGACGGGTCGGGCCGCATCCCCATGAGACCCGGGTAGCCGGTCTCGAGCCGCGGGGCGTTCCCGTGGTGCAGAACCGTGAGGACGCCGGGCATGGCCAGGACCGCGTCCGTATCCATCGAGCGGATGCGGCCGCGGGCCGCCGTGGACAACACCAGCCAGCCGTGGGCGAGTTCGGCGAAGGGGATCTCTCCCGCGTAGCGGGCGGCCCCGGTGACCTTGTCGCGTCCTTCGACGCGGGTGTGCGCGGTGCCGACGGAGCCCTTCAAGGGGGTGACGGTGGTCATCGGGCGCCCTCCTCGGCGAGTTCGGTCAGCACGGCCACCATGAGGTTGCGCATCAGGGCCACCTTGTATCCGTTGTGGGGCAGCGGTTGCGCGGCGGCGAGTTCGGCGTCCGCGGCGGCCGCGAAGGTGCGGGCATCGGCCGGTGCGCCCGTCAGCACCCGCTCAGCCTCCCGGGCCCGCCACGGCCGCGATGCGACCGCTCCCAGAGCCACCCGCACGTCTCGTACGACTCCTGCCTCGACCTCGAGCGCGGCGGCGACCGAGCCGATCGCGAACGCGTACGAGGCGCGCTCGCGCACCTTGCGGTAGCGCGAGGCGGCGGCCACCGGGGCGGGCGGCAGGGTGACGCCGGTGATCAGCGCACCCGGCGGCAGGGCGGTCTCCCGGTGCGGAGTGTCGCCCACCGGCAGGTAGAAGTCGGCGAGCGGCAGCTCGCCGGGCCCGTCGGTGGTTTCGTACGACACGACCGCGTCGAAGGCGGTGAGCGCCACGCCCATGTCCGACGGGTGGACGGCCACGCAGCGGCCGGAGGCGCCCAGGATCGCGGCGTTGTGGTGCTCACCGACGAGGGCCGGGCAACCGCTGCCCGGGGAACGCTTGTTGCAGGGCTGGGTCACGTCGGCGAAGTAGCCGCAGCGGGTGCGCTGGAGCAGGTTTCCGCCGACGGTGGCCATGTTGCGCAGCTGCCCCGAGGCGCCGGCGAGCACGGCCTGCGCCACTGCCGGGTAGCGGCGGCGGACCTCGGGATGGGCGGCGAGGTCGCTGTTGGTGACGGTCGCGCCGATGCGCAGACCGCTGTCCGCCGTCAATTCAATGTGCTGGAGCGGTAGTTCGCGGACATCGACGAGCCGCGCGGGACGTTCGACGCCGGTCTTCATCAGGTCGACGAGGTTGGTGCCGCCGCCGAGCACGCGCGCGTCCGGGTCGGCTTCGAGCAGTGCGACCGCCCCCGCGACGTCGCGGGCGCGCTGGTACCCGAACTCCCTCATGCCGCCACCTCCGTGCTCGCCGCGGCCTCGGCTTCGGCCGCGGCGGCCTGGGCCACCGCCTGCACGATCGACACGTACGCGCCGCACCGGCACAGGTTGCCGCTCATCCGTTCCCGGATCTCCTCGGCGGTCAGCGGCGGCGGCCCCGCTTCGGGCCGTACGTCACCGGTGACCGCGCTCGGCCAGCCCGCGGCATGCTCCTGGATCACCGCGACGGCCGAACAGATCTGCCCCGGTGTGCAGTAGCCGCACTGGAATCCGTCGAAGTCGAGGAACGCCTGCTGTACGGGGTGCAGCCGCTCGCCGTCGGCCATGCCTTCGATGGTGGTGATCTCGCGCCCCTCGGCCGCGACGGCGAGCTGAAGGCAGGAGAGCGTCCGGCGGCCGTCGAGCAGGACGGTGCAGGCGCCGCACTGCCCCTGGTCGCAGCCCTTCTTGGTGCCGGTCAGATCGAGTCGCTCACGCAGGGCGTCGAGCAGGGTGGTGCGGTGGTCGACGGATAGCGGGTACTTCTCGCCGTTGATGTGCAGGACGATGGCGCTGGACGTCGGTGCGACCATGATCAGCCTTCTTTCGCGGATCCGGGGCACGCCGAGGCGGGACCCTGCGGGCGGTGAAGAGATGGCGCTGTACGTGGCGGTGCCGGCTCGGGAGCGGGCAGGATGCGGGGAAGGGACGGCGGCCGCGCTCTCGGGCGGCGGTCCCCGTCGGCCGCGTCCACGGCTAAGGTGGAATCAACCGGACAGTTGTCCGTTACGCGAGAACGTACCGGACAGCTGTCCGGTCAGCAAGGCCGGGTTCGTCGTCGTACCCGCGAGGAGGACGAGTGCAGGAGAAGAGAAGCGCTCCCGTTCGCTCGGACGCGCAACGGAACCGTGAGCGCATCCTGGAAGTGGCACTCGCCGAGCTGACGCGCTCCGCTGACGCCCCGTTGAGCGCCATCGCCAAGAAGGCGGGCGTGGGTCAGGGCACCTTCTACCGCAACTTCCCGAATCGCGAATCCCTCGTCTTCGAGATCTTCCGCCACGAAATGCAGCAGGTCGCGGACTCCGCGGCCCACCTGGTCGCGACCCGGCCGCCGGACCAGGCCCTGCGGGAGTGGATGGACCGCCTCGCCCGGTTCGCCATGGCCAAGGCGGGCCTGGCGGACGCGATCCGCCAGGCCACCAGCGCACCGGGGGGCCCGGCGAAGCCGGGACACGAGCCGCTCACCTCCGCGGCCGACATGCTGCTCCGCGCCGGCGAGCAGGCCGGCGCCATCCGTCCCGGAGTGAGCGCGGACGACTTCATCCTCGCCATCGCCGGCCTCTGGCAGATCGACCCCCACGGAGACTGGCAACCCCGCGCCACCTGGCTGCTCGACCTCGTCATGGACGGCCTGCGCGCGGGAGCCCCCGGCCGCTGAGCCGGCCCCGGCCCGGCGATCGGTGTCGTACGGGGCCAGCAGCTGCCCGCCCACGGATCACCCGCCGTCGGGCGCGGACCCCATCGACTTCATGGCTTCCTTGGACCGCTTCTCCATCTCCTCCGCGGGAACGTCCTCGATGTGCGTGGCGACGTTCCAGCGGTGGCCGAAGGGGTCGAGGAACTGGCCGGTGCGGTCGCCGTAGAACTCGTCCTTGACCGGCGACAGTTCGGTGGCGCCGCGGGCGAGGGCCTCGGCGAAGACCGTGTCGACGTCCTCGACGTACACGTGCAGGGTGACGGGCGTGCCGCCCACTGCCTTCGGCGAGCGGAATCCCATGTCCGGGTGCTCGTCCGCGAGCATGATGACCGAGTTGCCGAGCTCCAGCTCGGCATGGCCGATCTTGCCTCCGGGTGCGGGCACCCTCATCAGCTCGCGTGCGCCGAGCACGGCGACGTAGAAGTCGATCGCGGCCGCGGCTCCGTCGACACAGAGGTACGGAGTGACGCGCGGATATCCCTCGGGAAGGGGCTGGACAGCCACCGGGCTCCTGCCTTTCCGGACACTGACGGCCACTTCCGACCGCCGCCTGCCACCACAGATATCCCGAAGCCGCGGCACGGCCGCCCGCGCCGCGCGGCATCCGGGCCGCGGATGCCCCGAAGGGCCGGTCGGCCGCGCGGGGCGCACGGCCCGGCGGGCCCGCGGCCGATGCGCCCGTTCCGCTACCGGTATTCCACGGTCAGGGTCGCCTGCGTGTCCCTGTTGACGAAGAGGTACGCCGTAGCCGTCGGGTTCTGTTCGAACCGGAGGCGGACCTGGGTGCGTCCGGAGCGGTTGACCGCGGACAGGCCCGCGGCGGACAGGTTGCCGGAGGCCTTGCTCCCCGAGGTGAAGGGGCCGATGTCGGCGGCGCCGGCGGCCGTCGTGGCCCCGGCCCAGTCACCGGGCTCCACCGTGCAGCCGCCGAGGCAGCCCGTGTGGACGTCGACGAGGAGCCGGTTGCCGGCGGGGCCGGCCCAGGGGTCGCCGGATCCGCTGCTCCTCGTCAGGGTCACCCAGGCTCGGGTGATCTCCTTCCCGGCGGGGACGGTGCTGGTGTCGAAGGACAGGACGCTCCGGTTGATCCTGCCGTCGGTGCCGCGCCCCAGCGCGGCACCGTACGTGTCCTCCAGGGTGCCGACCGCCGGCCCCGCGCCGTCACCGGCGGCCTTGATGTAGCCGTCCTCGGCATCCAGGCTGGGCAGGGTGAGCCTGCCCGTGGGCGGCGGCGTCGAGCCGGCGCCGCCGAGGGCCTTGACCATGCCCATGATGGTCTCGATCTGCTTGCCGCCGTGCCGCGCGTAGGCGGAGTCGCCGAGGTATCCCCACCAGTTCCAGCAGCCGTTGGGGTTGTCGAGGGTCGTGGTCGGGACGGCCTGCGGGTACAGGACGATCAGGTTGTTGGTGTCGGCGTACTCGTTGAGGTACGCCTTGTCGATGAACTGGGTGCCGAAGCCCTGGTACGAGTAGCCCTGCTTGCAACCGTGGAGGGTGACGACCACCTTGCAGGCCGCACCGTTCGCGCAGCTCCTGGGGACGTAGACGAAGCCGTTCTCGTCCATGGAGAGCGGCTTCGCGGCGCCGCCGGGCGCGTACCTGTTCTGGTCGAACCGGATCAGGCTGCCACTGGGCGCGGCCGCGGGCGCGGTGACCGAGCCGAGGAGGTGGCCCAGGAACTCGCGCTCGGCGTCGAAGCCGCAGTTGTTGAGCCACGGGTTGGCGGTGACCGTGCATGCGTTCGGGCCGAGGAGGCTGATCCAGGCGTGGCCCGCGGCGGTGCTCTTGTTGTAGAGCACGTCGGCGCCGAAGTGCCGGTAGTAGTCGTCGAGCGCGGTGGACACCGGGCGTTCGACGGTCGAGTCGTTGGCACCGCTGAAGACGTAGACCGGGTCGCCGCGCAGGCCGGCCGCGTCGTCGATGGCGCCCTGCGCCGACCAGTTCGTGGTGGTCTGCTTCAGGGTGGCGAGCTGGAGGTCCTGGTAGACCTCCATACAGGCGTTCAGGGCCTTGCCCAGGTCGTTCTGCGCACAGTACTGGGGCCCGGAGGCGAAGGCGGCCGAGCCGTCGAACGTACCGGAATAGGCCACGTGCAACTGGGTCGCCATGTACCCGCCGGACGACACGCCGGCGCTGTAGACACCGTCGACGTTGTACGGCGTGAGCTCGCCGGCCACGGGCGGGACCGCTGCCGCGTCGACCCCGCCGGCCGCGGAACCCGACCCGCCGACGAGCACGCCGACGCCGAGCAGCAGGGCCGCGGCAGCCCCACCGAGCCTTCCGAGAACTGGATACATCCACCCTCCACTGCCGTGACACAGACCACTGGTTCGGATGGCTGGGACGATAGCTTCGGACCACATCCCGTACGCACGGTGGCGGTTACCACAACAGGCCGGACAGGTATGGCGGTTGCCACCCTGGACGACGTACCGGCCGGGGGTGGCCGGCAGCGTGACGGTGTGGCCACGCGTGCGGATCGCGGCGCCGGGGCCGGGGGAGGGGGCCGCCGACGACGTGGACCGCCCGCCCGATGTCGAACACGTGTCCCCGCCCGTCCGGGCGACTCGCGCACCCGCATACCGCGCAATTCGTCTCGACATTCGTCACCCTGGGTGTGGCTGACGCCATCGGAGAGCTCCCTCGCTCTCACCCGCCCCCCCGACAGAAGGCGCCACGTGACCGCGACCCAGACCTATCTCGCCCCCCGCACCGCGACCACAGCCACCACCCCCTTCGACGTCGGCCTGCCCGTGCTGCGCGTCGTGCTCGGCGCGATCATGATCGTCCACGGAACCCAGAAGCTGTTCCGGTGGTTCGACGGCTTCGGCGTCAAGAGCACCGGCATGTTCTTCAGCAAGGCCGGCTACCCGGCGGGCGAGACCATGGCGGTGATCGCGGGCCTGACCGAGACGCTGGGCGGCCTGGGCGTGATCCTCGGCCTGTTCACCCCGCTGGCCGCCGCTGCCATCGTCGGCATCATGATCAACGCCATCGCCGCCAAGTGGGTCGGCGCCGTGCTCGGAGTGGAGGGCGTCGAGTTCGAGTCCCTCATCACCGCCGCGGCGGTCACGCTGGCCCTCACCGGCCCGGGCCGCTTCGCCGTCGACAGCCTCCTTCCGGTGCTGCGCCACCACCGCCTCATCCACGGCGTCCTCGCTCTCGTCCTGGCGGTCGTCCTGGCGGTGGTGGTCCTGCTGCTGAGGGACTGACCCGAGGGCCCGTTCCCGCTCGGGGGGAACCAGCACTGTCGACCCGACCGCTGCGCGTGACCGCCGGCGGGCGGTCGGCGTCGTGCCGGGAACCGTTCGGTGGGCTGTCCCGTTTACCGGGGGTCTACCGCTTGAGATCGTGAGTCGATGAGTACCGTGCCCGATACCTCGTCCACCGCCGCCGTGCCCGCTCTCCCACCGCTCACCGCCCAGGCGGAACGCCTGATCGAGCTCGGGGTGCACGAGCTCGCGGGCCTGCCCGCCGACGAGTTGCGCAGCTTCGCCAAGGGCGCCGGCAGCCGGCACGGCGGCGCCCTGCTCGCCGTCCACCCGGACCGCGCCCCCGCCTCCGCCCTCGCACCGCTGCTGCGCCGCCACGACAAGCCGGGCTTCGTCGTCACCGACATGCCCGACGTCGACCGCTTCGCCCCCTGCACCGCAGCCGTCGCACTGCCCGACGCCCCCCTCTACCTCGTCACCGGCCTCGACCGCGGCGACCACATGGCCAACTGGAGCCCGGACGAGGCACTGCCCGCCCTCACCGAAGCGGACCGCACCCCGCTACTGCTCAACGAAGGCATCCACTGGGTGCTCCAGCAGCCGGCGGTGCTCGAGCGCAACCGCTGCTTCATGACCATCGGCTCCCGGCTCCGCAAGGCAAACGGCACCCTGGACCCCCGCACCCCGGCGATCTGGATCAGCAACGGCCTCGGGCGGGACGGCCGCGAGCGGCGCGAGGCCCCGAAGGTCGGCTGGTGCTGGTGGGGCAACCGCCACACCTGGCTGGGCTTCGCCTCCGCCACCGGCCGCGTGGACGAGGGGGGTTTCGGCCGGGCCGGGTGAGCCGCCCGCGATCCGAACGCGGCTCAGGTGGTCGTGCTGTCCGAGGCCGGTGCGGGTTTCGAGTGGAGGATCTCGCGCGCCTGGTCCGCGGCGCGGGCGATGCTCTCGGAGACGAAGTCGACGAAGCGGGCGATGTTGTCCAGGCGCGCGGCGGCCGGGGTGCCGGGGCCGAGGACGCCGACGCCCTGCCGGGCGATCTCCCCGAGGTGGGCGGTGGCGCGGGCGCTGGCCATCATCGACTGGTACAGGACGTCGTCGTCGACGACGTAGCGCTCGCGGCGGCGTTCGTCGCGTTCCCGCCGGATGAGGCCCTGGCTTTCGAGGAACGCGATCGCCTTGGAGACGGACGCCGGGCTGATCTGGAGGCGCGCGGCGAGTTCGGAGGCGGTGAGGCTGCCGGCGTCCGTGGTGTAGAGGGCGGCCAGCACCCGGGCCGTCATCTTGGGCAGGCCCGACTGCATGAAGACCGTGGCGAACACCTCCTCGTACTCGCGCACGGCCTCGGCATCGCGTCCGTGGGCCTGCGGGGGCGTGTTGGGGTCCCGGGGCGCGGGGCGCCTGCGCCGGTGGGCGCGGTGTTCGGTGGCGCGGTGGGCCAGGTCGGCGCGGTAGGAGGTGGGGCCGCCGTTGCGCGTCACCTCGCGCGTGATCGTCGAGGTGGGGCGGTCGAGGCGCCTGGCGATCTCCGCGTAGGCGAGGTCGTCGGCCAGCCCCAGTGCGATCTGCTGGCGTTCCTGCTGGGTGAGCCTGCCTCCCGGCATCGGGGTCTCCTTCAATGGTCCGTGGTGTCGCCAGCATAGCGTTCATTTTCCATTCATTGCAATGGATAGAGTCAGGGTCGTTGCATCGTTATGAGGACTATTGCAACGAATTGCTGGCTCTTATCTGGGGTGACGAGCGAAGCGCGCAACGATCGCGTTGTCGAGTTATGAAAAGCAACGTAGCGTTTCGGTCAATGGAAACAACGTCCCGAAGGGTGGCGTCACCGCCCGCAGCCCCTGAAGGAGCACCCCTCATGACCAACACGAACAACGCCGGTCCGGACCGCCCGGAACTGCGGAAAGCCATCCAGGCGTTCGTCGATGCCGCTTCGCCGGGCTGCAGATCCGGGTGCACGACGAGCGCGGCGACAGGAGCTGGTGCGTCTGGCGCTGCCCAAGCCGGCGCGGTTCGAGCCGGGGACGGACTTCAGCTACTCCAACACCAACCACACGCTGGCCGCGCTGCTGACCGAGCAGGCGGAGACGTTCCCCAAGGCGCTGGACAGGCTGGTCAAGGAGGTGTTCCGCAGCGGTCAGGCCACGGTCTGACCTCGGGCCGACCATGGCTTGACCCCAGGCACCAGGCGACTCACACGTCGTACGACCTCAGCCACAGCTCCAGCGTCAGCACCAGCCACAGCTTGCCGCCCTGGCGGGGCAGCAGCGTGCCCTCGCCCTTCAGCCACGTACGGATGGTGTCCGGACGGAACAGGCCCCGCTGCCGGGAACGGCGGCCGAGGAGGAGTTCGTGGCCGAGGTCGCGCAGCGGACCGGTCAGCCACTGCTGGACCGGCACCCGCATCCCGCTCTTGGGCCGGTCGACCACGGTGCCCGGCAGCAGGTCCCGTACGGCCTCCTTGAGGATCCACTTCTCGGCCGTCCCGCGGAGCTTGTACCCCGGCGGCGTGGCGAAGGCGTGATCGATGACCGACCGGTCGAAGAGCGGGGAGCGGCCCTCCACGCCCTGGGAGGAGGTGAGGCGTTCCACCTTCGTCAGGATGTGGTGCGCCCCCTTGGTGCGGAGGTTGCAGTGGAGCAGCCGGTTGAGGAGGTGTTCCATGGCGTACGGGCTGCCGCCGTCGGCCTGCGGCAGCAGGTACGGCTCCACGTGCCGCTCCAGGCGCGGGGCGTCCCGCAGCGCGTCGAGGGCCGGCGCCGTCAGCAGGACCGGGAGGTCCGTCCAGCACTTGCGGTACGAGCGCAGGTACGCGGTCGCCCGGTCCTCGTCCCAGGGCGCGCCCGGCGTCCGGTGCATCTCCTGCACCAGCATGAGGAGGTTCTTGGGCCCGCCGAAGACGGGGTCACCGCCCTCACCGTTGAGGACCACGGAAGCACCGTCCGCGGCCACGGCTTCGGCCAGCATCAGGTTCGGCACCGTCAGCGGGTCTCCGACCGGGCTGTCCAGCAGCGCCGCGGCCTCGGCCAGCCGCGCCGCCACCGCCGCCCCCGAGACGTTCAGGATCCGGTGCCGGGTGTGGCAGTGGGAGGCCACCAGGCCGGAGTAGCCGAGCTCGTTCGGCAGGTCGTCGCCGAAGCTGATCGAGTACGTGTGGACGGGGTGCGAGTGGAGCTTCGCCGCAAGGGCCGTGACGAGGGAGCTGTCGATTCCGCCGGAGAGCAGCACCGCCGCCGGCTCCGCCACGGGCAGCCGGGCCGCCGTGGCCTGCTCCAACCGGGCGCGCAGGGCCAGGACATGGCCGGTCGGGCCGACGGGGCCGGGGTCCTCGATGTGCTCCCGGGGCTCCCAATGGACGGTTTCGGTGGCCCCGCCGTCGCGGGCCAGCCGCAGCACGCGCCCGGGCAGCACCTCGCGCACCCCGGTCAGCAGGGTCTCCTCGCCCGGCAGGTACGCGAAGGTGAGGAAGGAGCGCACCGCCGACAGGTTCATGGACGTGCCGAGCGCCGGCCAGCGGCGCAGCGCCCGGAGCGAGGTCGAGGCGGCCCAGGCGCCTGCGGCCCGCGCGTAGAAGAGGGTGCGGGCGCCGACGTGGTCGCGGATCAGCACCAGATCGGGACCGTCGAGCACGGCCAGTACGAACATCCCCTCGGCGAGCGCCACTCCGGGCGCGCCGAGCAGCGCCCAGCAGTGCAGCAGGAGTTCGCCGTCCGAGCAGTCGGAGGCCGGCGGGCCGGCACCGGCCCCGGCCGCCGCGAGCCCGGCGAGCAGCACCGGGCGGTTGTGGAGGGTGACCTCGCCGACCGCGGTGCGCCCGTGGGCCGTGAACGGGCCGGTGGCGCGGCCGGGTTCGCCGCGGATGAGGCTCAGCCCGGCCCCCGGTACGTCCACGGGTACCCGGCCCGGCCCGGCGGCGCCCATCGCCTCGAGATGGGCGTGGGCCTGCCCGGTGGTATCGGCCAGGCAGGCGCAGAATCGTGCCACGGACGGCTTCCCTTCCTCGTGCTCGCGTACTGCTCCGTGCCGGGTCTTCCGCGCTCCGGCTCAGCCGAAGTCGTCGTCGCTCCAGGCGTCCTCGTCGTCCCAGCCCGCTTCCCAGTTGTCGTCGCCGGCATCCCCGTCTCCGCCGGAGTCCCCGCCCCCGCCGTCCCCGCCGGAGCCTGACGAAGCCTGGCTCTGCTCCTGTTGGCGGCGCAGGGCCTCTTCCTCCGCCGGGGTCATGCTCAGCGGCGGCAGATGGGCGGCCGTGATGGCGAGGGCCGCCACCCCCAGGCCGGTGAGCAGCGGCCCCACCCGGCCGCCGAAGGAACTCCGGTTGACGGTGACCCGCTCGCCGCGCGCCCAGACCGTGCGGCCGTACCCGATGTCCCGGGCGTAGGTGGCGGTGCCGTCGGCGAGCGTGCGTTTGACGACGCGGTTGCCGAGCAGCTCGTCGGTCCCCGAGGCACCCCGGTTGTCGTGCCAGGACACCAGGTGGGGGCGGCCGGGGGTACGGCTGCGCCACTCCTCGAGGCCGCCTTCGTACCTGCGGTGGACCGTGCCGTCGGCGAGGAGCTCGTCCGCGTAGCCGATCTCTTGGGGCCGGATCATCGTGTGCGTACCTCGGGTCTGTGGAAGGGGTCACGGGGGCCGTTCACGCGGCGGGCCAGGTCATGAAGCCGGCGGCGCGCAGCCCGCTCAGCTCGCCCCACATGGAGTCGCGGGGCGGCCGTGGACCCCGGGTCAGGCGCAGCACCGTCCGTACGAGCCTGGCCGGCGGTACGGCTGCCACCTCGGCGAACCGGCCGCGCGCCAGCCAGGCGGCCTCGCGCGGCCGCAGCGCTTCCGGCCAGTCGGCGCCTGCCGCCGGTGCGGGTGCCGGGCCGCGTCCCGAAGGCAGCCGCAGGGCGGCGGCGTGCCGCGGTACGAGCCCCAGCGAGCTGACCCGTACCCCGGGGACGGGGCCGAGTGAGGCTCGTACCCGGGCCGGGAGCGTCACACCCTCGGGGCTCGCGTCGTGCAGGACGTGCACCGTGGCGCCCTCCGCCCGTTGCAGGGCCGCGAGCAGGAGCGGGGCCAGCGGCAGCGCGTCGGGTGCCGCGAGGACGGGGCAGGCAGCCTCCAGGTGGACGTGGTTGGCGAGCAGCATCGCGGAGATCGAGCGGTCCTGGCAGAGCAGCAGGCGGGGGAGCCCGTAGTCGTACAGGTCCGGTTCGGGCGGCCGGGACCGGGCAGGGTCCGCCGTGGGTGCCTCGGCGTCCGCCGGGGGAGCCACGGCCGGCAGCAGACCCGGCACGGTCTCCCGGCCGCGCCCGTCCAGCGCGCGGGTGAACGAGGGCAGGCGCAGCACCGGCCGCGGAACGCCGGGGACGCGGCGCAGGAGCGGCGCGGCCGGGCTGAGGAGGCGGCAGGTCTCGTAGTACAGCTGACGCTCCGTGAACCGGAGTCCGCCGGGGTCGGCCGCGCGGGCCGCTGCCACGCCGATCGCCAGGTCGAGGAGCCGGTCGCCGAAAGTGAGGGTTCCGGTGCGGAGGGACGGGGAGCCGGTCCGGCTCGTACTCGTACTCGTACTCGTGCTCATGCGGTCGGAGTGCCTTTCGTTCCGGGGGCGTCCGGCCAGGTCAGGAAGCCGTACGCCGGGGCGGAGTCCGGCGGCCACGCGGCCGCGGCCCGTTCCACCGCCTCCGCGACGACGGCGGCCAGCAGCGGCGGGGGCACGGCCGCGATCGGGCTCCAGAACCCCTGGGCCAGCCAGGCGGCGTCCTCCTCGGACAGGCCCGCCACGGCCCGCAGTTCCCCGGCGTCCACGGCCCGGGCGTGGGCGCCGGCCGGGACGGGCGTGACGCGGTGGACGGCGCCCCTGCGGCGCCGGACCGCGGCCACCGGCAGCCCGGCGTCCACCACGGCGCTGTCCGGATGGGCGATGCGCAGCAGCGGTGCCAGCAGGGCGCCCAGCGCGCTCGCGTCGTGCAGCACCACGACCGGCAGCCGGCTCGGAAGGTCCACGAGGGCGTCGTGGGCGGAGCCCGGGTCCGCCTCCACCAGCACCGCCCGCAGCCGCTCCGGCATGTCGTTGGCCTCGAGGAACACTGCGACGGCGTGGTCGGTGCACAGGAGCACGGCCCTGGGCCGGCGCGGCTGCGGCGCTCGGTGTCCGGGCCTGCGCCCCCCGTCGTTCACCACACCCGGCGGCAGCTCCCCGTACACCTTCGACCACTCGCCGGTCATCAGCTGCCGGAAGCGCTGCTCGGTGGGGCTGAAGTACGAGCCCGCGGGCCGGGCCGCGTCGTACGGGAGGAGCCCCGGCGCCGCGAGGAGGACGGCGACGGCGCCGGCTGCGGCCAGCAGGGCGGGGGTTCCGCTGGTGAGGGCCCAGCACACGAGGAACCCGGCGCTGACCGGCAGCGCCACGAGCCGACGGATCCAGGGCCGGACCCCGCGCGCCTCACGCGCCGGCCAGGCTCGGCTGGACGTGAGGCAGCGGTACCAGAGCTGGGTGACGGTCACTACGAGCCGGCCGTGGTCGGTGAGGGAATCCACGCAGCGGCGTATCCGCAGGTCGTGCATGCCGCGGCCGTGCACCTCGGGGTCGAGGGCGAAGCGGCGGTGACAGCACGAGCACACCTGGCCCGTGCGCTCCCTGCCCTTCAGCGCGGTCGAGCAGTTCGGGCAGATCACCGCCCACCCGCCGGATCCGGGCCGCCTCCGGCAGCCCCGGGCCAGGTCATGAAGCCGACCTCCGCGGCGTCGCGCCGTTCGGCGTCGACGCTGCGGCCGATCTGCTCGGCGAGCCCGTCGAGCACGGCGAGAAGTCGGGCCGGGGGAAGGCCGACGAGCGGGAACCGCCACCCCTGCGCCAGCCACTTCAGCTCCTCCGGGGTGAACTCGCCGAGGGCGGTCAGCCGGCGCATCTCCTGCGCCGCGGGCTTCCGGGCGGGGTCGCGGTACGGAACGGCTTTCGGCAGGCCCCGTACCGTACGCACCGACACTCCGGCGTCCACCACCCGGCGGCCGGGGACGGTGTCGCGGAGCTGCCGCAGGAGCAGTTCACCGCGCGCGTCCGCGTCGTGGAGCACCAGGACCGGGCCGCGCGGCGGCAGGGCGGGGAGCAGGGCCGTGACCTGCTCGGGGCCCTGGACGAGGGCGATGCCGTGGCGTTCGGGCAGGCCGCCGGCGGCGAGGAAAGCGGCGATGGAGGGATCGGGGCAGACGAGCACGGCGGTCGGCGGCGGCGCGGTGGCCGGCCGCCGGGGCCAGGGGTGGCCGCCGTCGTCTACCACGCCCGACGGCAGGTTCCCGTACACCCGCAGCCATGCGGCGAGCGCTTCGGAACGGAACTCTCCGCGGCTCATGGGCGGGATGCCGAGGCCCGCGCCCATCTGTCGGGCCATCAGCACGCCGAGCGCGGTGGCCAGCAGGGCTCCGGCGGCGTACAGCATGTACGGCATCCCGCCGAAGATGCCCCAGAGGCCGAGGAGCACGCCGCCGAAGAGCGCCCCGCCCGCGCACCCGGGCGCGAACGTGCTTTCCGTGAGCCGCTTGCGCGTCAGCGCGTACCACAACTGGCCCGGGGTGACCCGGATCCGGCCGTTGTCCGTCAGCCCGTCGGTGATCCGGCGCACCCGGAGGTCGCTGAGGCGCAGGGAGTTGGTCTTGGGGTCCAGCGCGTAGCGGCGCTTGCAGTGGCCGCAGATGTTGCCGGTGCGCTCCTTGCGGCGCAGGTTGCGTTCGCAGTGCGGGCAGATCACCGGCGGACCTCCAGTGCGGTCGCCACCCGGCGCAGCCGTGCCGCCAGCCGCTCGCGGACGGTGGTGGCGGCGATGCCGTGGACCCGCTGGGCGCGCTCGATGTCGCGCAGCGCGGCGGCGAGGGCCCGGTAGTCGGTTGCGGTCGCCAGGGCGGTGGCGTGGGCGGCCGACGCGGCGGCGAGCCCCGCCGGGCCGGGCCGCACGGCACCCGCGGCGGCCCGCTGTTCGGCTGCCGCCGCGGTGATCGCGTAGTCCTCGTGGTCGATCCCGTACCCCGTGTTGGCGGCGAGGATGGTCAGCGGGGCGTCACCCCGGTTCGCGAAGGAGTGCGGCATCATCTCCGGAATGCGGATCAACATGCCGGGTGGGAGCAGGACTTCGGTGACACGGTCGCGGTCCGCGTCGTAGAGTCCGCAGGCGGCGTGGCCGAGACTGAGGACGAAGTGCTCGCCGCCGTGCGCGTGCGGGGTGAAGGCACTGCGCGGGCCCACCACCCCGAGCTTCACGGTGGCGTTGGAGGGCCGCTCCGGCGAGGTGCCGGCATCGCCCACGAGGTAGTGCGCGAACTGCCCGTCGTCGATGAACCGCAGGAACTCCCGCTCCGGCCCGAGCTCCCGGGACCCCTCCCGGTCGGCCAGCACGATGCCGCCGTCCGGCCTGAGGTGGTAGAGCTCCACCCCGCCCGGCAACCCGCGCCCGGTAGGGTCCGGCGCGTCCTCGGACATGGCGCGCGGTCCGGGTGTGCGGTCGTTCGGTCGTGCGGCCATTGCGCCTCTCTCTGACGCCTTGCGGTGCGCTCCAGGCGCCTCGCATGCGCATCGTAAAGCCCTGACCGCCACGAACGGGAGGACTCGGAACGTACCCCGGGCAACCGGCGGGTGACCGCCCGATGCCGAGCCCGCGCCCCGAGGGACGCCTTCCCCCGCCGGGCGAAGCCGGCCCGCGGCGGCGACAGGCATGCCGCCGCGGGCCGGGGGTGCGGGCCGGTGCTTCCTGTTCGGAGCCGCCGATCAGCCGATCTCGTAGTCGAACCAGATGCGATGCGTACCGTCGGCGTCGACGGCCAGTCCTCCGGCGCCGGAGATCCCCGTCAGTTCGCCGGTGCCGCTCGACGGCACGATGGTGAAGAACTCCGCGGTGCGGTCGCTGCCGGACGTCGACGCCGAGTGCACGAAGTTGAAGGAACCCTTCCGCCCTTGCACCGAGCCTTCGAACGACTCCATGGCCACATAGGTGCCGACGCCCGTCGACTCGTCGAACGCGGCAGTGAACAGGGTCGCCGCGCGCCCCACCACCTCTCCCTGGAGGAGTTTCTCCATCGTCGCCACACCTACCGGCGTGCCGGTGGACACGGCGGGTTCGGGCTTCAGCTCAGCCGGGACGAACGAGTTGACTTTGAAAGTTGCCGTAGCTCTCATGTGCCGACCGTACCGAAGCGGTCCGACACATCCGGCCCGGATCGCGGATCAGGTCCGCGCGAGGCGCGGGATGAGGAGCCCGGCGCTGCCGCGGTTGACCACCTGAACGGCCGCCACGCGCGACACGGTCAGACGGACGGTGCGTCCAGCTCCAGGCCGTCCGGTACCGCGATGCCGAACTCGGCCGCCAGTACGCGCACGATCTCGTCGTGACCCGACAGTTCCCGCTCCTTGCGGGAGCCGTCCGGGCGGGTCTCGACGAGGTGGCGGCCGCTGAGCGCGAGATGGGCCTGCGGCGTCGTCCGCTGGATGTAGAGGAGGTGGGAGAACGGGGAGCGCGGGTTGGTCGCGATGTGCCAGTTGATGACCTCGAAGTCCGGGGCCTCGTACGGCTCCAGGGTGAACGCGTACTGATCCGTCCACGCCTCGTCCTCGTACGCCTGGAGCACCCACAGCTCCAGCGGCCCCCGGTGCGGCCGGTGGACCAGGCGGTGCCGCCGGGTCGCGTCCCGGAACTCGGTGTCCGCGACCAGCGGGATCGGTTCGAGCAGTGCGCCGCCCGCGCCGAAGCCGACGTCCGCCACGTACGGGCCCGGCTCGCCCGGTACGTCGACCAGCAGCAGCATGTGCGTACGCGGCCGGACCGCGCCGTCGGCACCCAGCACGACCCGCGCCGCCAGACGCGTGACGCCGAAACCGAAGGCCTCCAGCACAGCGGCGAGGAGGGTGTTGTGCTCGTAGCAGTACCCGCCCCGGCCCCCGCGGACCAGCTTCGCTTCCAGGTCCGCCAGCGCGAGGGAGGGGGCCGAGCCGCCGAGCGGCTCCAGGTTCTCGAACGCAATGCCGTACATGTGCGCACGGTGCAGAGACCGCAGGGCCGAGGCGTCCGCGCGCCGCTCCCCGGTCCAGCCGATGCGGGCGAGGTAGGCGTCCAGGTCCAACTGCGGGGCGGTGTCCCGCGAGGTCGCGTCGTTACTCGTCATGTCCCCGACCCTACGCAACGGGGAGCGAGGCGGGCCTCGGGCTGCGCGCGGTGATCGTCCTGGTCCTTCGGGCCTGGACACTTCGCCCGCCCGGACGGCCCGCCCCCACGCTCGGCAGGTCAGGCGCTCTCGGCCTTGAACATCCAGTGGTGCTTCTCGAGGTCCCCGGTCAGGCCGATCAGGATGTCCTGAGTCACGGGGTCGGGCTCATCGGTGGCCCGGATGCGTTCGCGCATGCGGCCGATCACGACGCCGAGGGCGTCCCCGAGGATGCGGACCGCGTCCGCGTCCTTCACCCACCCCTCCGGTACGCCGGTGATCGCGCGGGACGACGCCACCGTTGCCGCTCGGCCGTCGGGGGTCACCCCGAGGGCGGATGCGCGCTCGGCCACCACGTCGGAGTGGGTACGGGCGGAGGTGACGACCTCGTCGAGCTGGAGGTGTACGGACCGGAAGCGGGGACCCACCACGTTCCAGTGCACCTGCTTGGCGACCAGGGCCAGGTCCACCAGATCCACCAGGGCGCCCTGCAGAGCGTCACCGACGACCTTCAGGTCGGCTTCCGGGAGGGCGTTCTTCACGACGGACACAGCATCTCCATTCCGCAAGGTCGTCAGGGGTAGACGACACGAATCCGGTACGAAACCTCCCATACCCCCGATGTGCGCCCGCTAACGGCGCTGTGGTCAAGAGCCTTCGCAGGGGCTCATTCGACTGACCCGGGTGCCGGAGAAGCCGCCCGGTTGCCCTGTACGAGTGATGTGGTTTCGTACGGCTTCGTCCGAGCTGCTAAGGATAGGGATTCCGGTGCTCACCCCGAGCGCCCGCAGCGGGGGAGTCGCAGATGGAAGCGGCACGACGGGATGTCCTGCAGAGTGCCGCGGCGGCCGGAGCCGCGGTGGCGGCGTTCGCATGCGCCGGTGGCCGGGACGCCGAAGCCGCCACGGGCGGTGACGGTCGCGCGGAGCGATCCGGTGAGCGGGGGGCACGGTTGGCGCAGGCCGCGGAGATCCCCGTCGGGGGCGGAAAGATCTTCGAGGACAAGGGTGTCGTGGTCACCCAGCCCGTCGAAGGGACCTTCAGGGCGTTCAGCGCGGCCTGTACGCACCAGGGCTGCACGCTGTCGAGCGTCTCGGGTGGCGCGGCCCACTGTCCGTGTCACGGCAGCACGTTCCGCGTTGCCGACGGCACGGTGGCCCGTGGGCCCGCTTCGGCACCCCTGACGCCGAAGAACATCCGCGTCACCGGCGGTGTGATCTACCTCGTCTGACCTTCGTCCTCCCTCGGGCGGAGGCCTCGCGGAACAGCGGTCACCACGCGTCGAGTGGTCGGGGCCGGTCACCGGGCCCGGTAGCGCGCCTCGATGCCCGCGATCACCAGGGCCAGGCCCTCCTCGCATTTACGCGCCCCGCGCCGGCGCCTGACGCGGCGGACGACGACGCCTCGCCCCGGCGTGCAGCACTGGTGTGACCGGAACAGCACTAGCTCGAGGCCGGGGTCAGCACCACGAAGTCGGCGTTCGACGGGTCGAGGCAGACGGCCAGCCGGCCCACCCCTTCGGCGTCCTCCGGGCCCATCTGTACGCTGCCCCCGTTCTCGGTGACCCTGGTGACCGCTGCGTCGCAGTCGGTGACGTGGAAGACCGGGTGCCAGTACGCCTGTCCGTTCGTCAAGGCGAGCTGCTCCTTGGTGAGTTGCATGAGGCCGCCGTGCATGCGCTCCTCGGGAAGGCCGGCCGGGGTGATCAGGGAGTAGGTGCCCGCGCCGCCCGGAAGCTGCATCTCACCGAACTGCCAGCCGAAGACACCGCCGTAGAACTCCTTGGCGGCGGAGGCGTCGCTCGTATACAGCTCCGTCCAGGACAGTGAGCCCGGCTCGTCCACGAGGTCCACGCCCTTGTTCGTTCCGGGCTGCCACACGGCGAACTGGCCCCCCAGCGGGTCGGTGTACTGGGCCATCCGGCCCCACTCGTCGAGGTCCCTCGGCGGTACCCGCACCGTGCCGCCGGCGCTCTCGACGGCCCGGGTCGTGGCGGTCGCGTCGGGGACGTTGAAGTAGATCATCCACGCCGAGCGCGCGCCCTCCTCGGTGAGCTTGCCGAGTCCGGCGACGATCTTGCCGTCCTTGCGGAACATGCCGCCTTCCATGTCCTCCCCCTCGCCCATGGACTCGTACTCCCACCCGAGCACGGCGCCGTAGAAGGCGGCGGCCGCACGGACGTCTGGAGCGCCGAGGTCGAGCCAGCAGGGTGAACCGGGGGCGAAGTCAGTGCTGATCATGGCGATTGCCCTTTCACGGATCGGCTACGACCCCAGCCTGGCACCGGCCACTGACACCCGCCTGTCGATCGCCCGGCCGGAGCGGCGCAGGGCGGCGGGCGTGGTGCCGTACCAGCGCTGGACCGCGCGGCGCAGGGCGCGGGCGTCGGCGTATCCGCTTCGCGCGGCGATCGCGTCGATGCTGAGGTCGGTGTCGTGGAGCAGCCGTGTGATCCGGGCCCGGCGCAGGGTCTCGACCTCCTTGTTCCAGGTGGTGCCGTGTTCGTCGAGGCGGCGCTGGAGCGTTCGCGTGCTGACGGCCATGCGCCGCGCCACGGCGGGCAGCGTCGGCGCGGCCCCGTGGGGGGCGGAAGTCAGGGCGGTGCGGAACAGGTCCAGCCAGTCGTGCAGCGGGATCGCGGTGGCGAGGATCTGCTCGGCGTGCCTGCGCAACACGGTCGACAGGCCTGGCTGGGCGTGTGGTGTCGGGGTGTTCAGGTCGGAGGCGAGGAAGGTGATCGAGGTGTCCGGGGCTTCGAACTCGATGGCGCGCGTGCCGTACAGCTCGGTCAGGGCGTCGTGCCGGCGGGGTGCTTGGGCGGCCAGGGTGACACGGACGGGTATGAGGCGGCGTCGCGCGGCCTCGCTCAGACGCCGCTGGTAGAGGCCGAGTGCGTAGCCGCGGATGGCGCAGGCCGCGTCGTAGGTCAGATCTGCCTGGTTGAGGTGGCTGATGGTGACGTGCCTGCCGTCGTCGGTGATCCGGAGGGTGTCCGTGGAGGTGTCGGCGACGATGGCGATGTACGCGGCGGCGTCCCGGATCCCCGCGTGGGGGGTGGGCGCAGAGGTGATCAGGTAGTCCCAGACTCCGAGGCTGCCGATGCTCGACTGCTGGGCCAGCACCAGGGAGAGCTCGGTCCAGGGAGTGTGCGCGGTCGTCAGTTCCGCGATGCGGATGCCCGTGGCCGCCGGGGTTCGGCACAGGTCGTCATGGAGGTGCTCGGGCGCCAGGCCCGGCAGGTGCGCGTATCCGTTCGGCGGTACGTCAAACAGACGTGCGGCGTTGACGCTCAGACGGGTGAGGGCGGAGGAAGTCGTTCCCTGATGTTCATGCGAGACCACGGGGGCTGAGCATAGACGAGCGTGAAGGGCCAGATCAGCGCCGGATCCTGGCGTCCGGTGTCCCCACCTCGGCGCGGAGGGTCCCCCCGTGGCACGTACGGTCCCCTGGCTGGCGCGTGCTGTCCTGGGCCACTTGATCTCCCGGCCGTAGCGTGGTGCTCGTTCCCACACGGCGCGGCCGGCAGTAGCGCGTTCAACACCATCCGGGCGGCGCTTCCTTCGCGTCGCCGGTCAGGTTGCCCGGGGTCGGTCGTGTGGACATGGAGAGCGGAGCCCCCCCACGGGGGTGGGGGGCCCGCACCACCATCCTGCCGACGCGGTCACTGGACTCGCGCTTCCCGGTGGGCGTTGTCGTCAGTCCACGCCCAGCGCCCTCGACCTGCCAGGCCACCGCGACGGTGACACGAACCGGGCCACAGCGTGCGGCCCCACCTCCCGGCACCGCCATTGCACCGAAAGCGGCATGCCGCCCCACTACGCTGACGGGATGAGCCTCCACCAGCACGCCCCGGGAGGCCGCGGGAGCGCTACGGGCGGGGTGGGCCTGAGCACCGGAGCCGTGGCGAGGCGGCTCGGGGTGTCCGCGACGACCCTGCGCTCCTGGGAGCGCAGGTACGGGATCGGGCCGGCGGACAGGGAGCACGGCAGACATCGACGGTGGTCGCCGACGGACGTCTCCCGAGTCGAGCTGATGTGTCTGCTCACCGCGCGGGGCGTTCCCCCCGCGGAAGCGGCCCGGGCGGCGATGAGCCGTGCGTCCGAGGCCCTGGGGGACGAGCCGGACGGGGCGGAGCAGGTTCCCCTCGGCACCGGTCTCCGCACGCCCGGGGGACGTGGCGCGCTGCCCCTGGGAGCCGTACGCCATGAGTGCCGCGGACTGGCCCGTGCGGCGGTGAGGCTGGACGCGGCAGCCGTCGGCGAACTCCTCGAACGAGCGCTCGACACCTACGGGTGCGTCGTCACCTGGGAGGAGATCATCGCTCCGACACTGCACGCCGTGGGGCGCAAGTGGGCTTCCTCGGGGGAACGCTACGTGGAGGTCGAGCACCTTCTGTCGTGGCACGTCTCCACGGCGCTGCGGCGCGGGCGGCAGGCCGGTGAAACCACGGATGTACCGCCCGTGTTGCTCGCTTGCGTGCCGGGGGAACAGCACAGCCTGCCCCTGGAGGCCTTGGACGCGGCCCTGGGGGAGGTCGGACTGCCCCGGCGGATGTTCGGCCCCGCACTGCCGGTGGACGCGCTGCGCGATGCGGTGCGGAGAGTCGGCCCCTCGGTCGTCGTGCTGTGGGCGCAGGCCAAGCCGCCCGGCGTGGACCTCGGCCGTGTCGTCGACGCCGTCGCCGGCGTGGAATGGGGAGTCAAAGGTGCTCGGTCGCACCCGAAGCTCCTGCTGGCCGGACCGGGGTGGGCGGGCGTGCGCGATGCGGGATCCCGGCTGCTCACCGGACTCGGCTCGGGCTTGGAAGTGATCCGCGGGATCGTGGGCACGTGGCCCGCCCTGAAGGAAGGCTGACGCATCACTCCTGGTACCCCCGGGGGCCGCCCAGGCTCCGGCGCAAGGACCGCAGCCCCCTGCGCACGTGGCTCTTGACCGTGCCCAGCGGGATGCCGGTCCACTCGGAGATCCGTACGTGCGTCAGGCCGCCGTAGAAGGCCAGGCACAGGACCTCGCGTTGGGCAACGGGCAGCGCGGCCAGGGCATCCAGGACGAGTACCCGGTCCAGTGCCGCCTCGGGACTGCCACCGCGTGCCGGGTCCGGCCGGCCATCGGACTCCGGGAGAGCGGTGCGCAGGGACGTGGTGGTCCGGGTGCGTGCGGTCAGGGCGTCCATGGCCTTGTGACGTGTGATGCCCGCGAGCCATGCCGCCAGATCGCCGCGCTGCGGGTCGTAGCGGTGGCGGCCCCGCCAGGCGTCGAAGAACACCTGCTGGGTGATGTCCTCCGCGGTGTGCCGGTCGCCCGTGGTGCGCCAGGCCATGGTGTGCACCATGCCGCCCCAGCGCCGGTAGGCGGCGGCGAAGGACTCCTCGTCGCCCTCCTTGAACCGCCTGGACAGGTCGACGAGCTCGCACACCTCGTCGGGCGGACCGGGTGTCGCGGTGATGGTGAGAACCATGACGTCGGCTCCTCGTGCCGAGAACGGGCGAAAGGTTGCAGCCCGACGAGCGTGGCTCCGGGAGGTGGCGACCCGCAACTTGCATCGTTTTTGCACTGATATCCGGTACGTGGGCTCAGCGCGGCACGGCGCGGCTTAGCACGGCACGGTTCGCCCGGTCCCGCGGATGGTGCATCCGATCAGGCCTCCCGCGGGGAAGGCTTACAGAACGGTTCATCGGACGATGCCGCTCGGAGTGGAGGCTCCCCCATGCCCGCACGCAGTGACGAACCCCGCCGCGCGAAGGAGCCCGGGCAGCGGCCAAGCCCGCTGCGCTGCCTGGTCACCGGGGCCGGCGGCTACATCGGGGGCCGCCTGGTGCCGGAGCTGCTGGACGCGGGCCACAAGGTCCGGTGCCTGGCCAGAACCCCCGAGCGGTTGCGCGACCACGCCTGGGCCGAACGGGTCGAGGTCGTCCGGGGAGACGTCACCGACGCCGCGTCGACCGGCGACGCCCTGCGCGGAATCGACGTCGCCTACTACCTCGTGCACTCGCTGAACTCCGGACCCGGCTTCGAGGAGCGGGACCGCGCGGCGGCCCGTACGTTCGCCGAGCAGGCCCGCGTGGCGGGCGTACGGCGCATCGTGTACCTGGGCGGGCTGGTGCCGACCGGAGTGCCGGCCCGCCGCCTCTCCCCGCACCTGCGTTCCCGCGCCGAAGTCGGCAGGATCTTCCTGGAGGGCGAGGTCCCGGCGACCGTGCTGCGCGCGGCCGTCGTCATCGGCTCCGGCTCCGCGTCGTTCGAGATGCTGCGCTACCTGACCGAGCGGCTCCCGGTCATGGTCACGCCGAGCTGGGTGGGCAGCCGGGTCCAGCCGATCGCGGTCCGCGACGTCCTGCGCTACCTCGTGGGCAGCGCGACCATGCCCGCCGACGTGAACCGGGCCTTCGACATCGGCGGACCGGACGTCCTGACGTACGAGGAGATGATGCGGCGCTACGCCGCCGTGGCGGGCCTGCCCCACCGGCTGATCCTGCGGGTGCCCATGCTCACCCCACGCCTGTCCAGCCACTGGATCGGCCTGGTCACCCCGGTCCCGCGCGGCCTGGCCCGGCCGCTCGCCGAATCGCTGCGCCACGAGGTGGTCTGCGACGAGCACGACGTGGCCCGGTACGTACCCGACGCCGTCGGCGCACCCATCCCGTTCGACCGGGCGCTCGCCCTGGCCCTCCAACGGGTGCGCGAGGCCAGGGTGGCCACCCGCTGGTCCAACGCCTCCCTGCCGGGCGCACCGAGCGATCCGCTGCCCACCGACCCGGACTGGGCGGGCGGCAGCCTCTACACCGACCACCGGACCCTGGCCACGGAGGCCTCCCCGCAGGCACTGTGGCAGATCATCGAGGGAGTCGGGGGCGACAACGGCTGGTACTCCTTCCCGCTCGCGTGGGCGGTCCGCGGATGGCTCGACCGGCTCGTCGGCGGAGCCGGCATCCGGCGCGGCCGGCGCGACGCGTCCCGGCTGCGGGTGGGGGACTCGCTGGACTTCTGGCGGGTCGAGGAGATCGAGCCGGGCCGGCTTCTGCGGCTGCGCGCGGAGATGCGGCTGCCGGGACTGGCCTGGCTGGAGATGTACGCCGATCCGCACCCCGGGACCGGCGGGACGGGCGGCGCGACCTACCGCCAACGCGCGCTCTTCCACCCCCGCGGGCTGCTCGGTCACCTCTACTGGTGGAGCGTGGCCCCCTTCCACGCCGTGGTCTTCGGCGGCATGGCCCGCAACATCACCCGCGCCGCCGAACGCATGGACGCCGCTCCCTCCACCTCTTCCTCCGCTTCCTCCGCTTCCTCGTCCGGTTCCTCCTCACGCGACGGCTAGCGCATCCGGAAACGCCCTCACCGGCGAAGACCTTCACAGCCGGCATCCGCCCCACCGATACGGAGCGCGCTCCCATGACCGTCGCCATCGTCCTCTACACCTCCGACCTGCGCGTACACGACCACCCACCCCTGCGCGCCGCCCTCTCGTCCGCCGACGAGGTGGTGCCGCTGTTCGTCCGCGACAGCCGCATCGAGGCGGCAGGTTTCGACGCCCCCAACCGGCAGGCCTTCCTCGCCGACTGCCTCGCCGACCTCGACGCCGGGCTCCGCGCCCGCGGCGGCCAGCTGATCCTGCGCTCCGGAGACCCCGTGGCGGCGGTCGGAGCGGTGGCTCACGAAGCCGATGCCGACGAGGTCCACATGGCCGGGGGTGCGAGCGCGTACGCCCGTGCCCGCGAGGCACGGCTGCGCGACGCCCTGGAGCGGGAGGGCCGGCGGCTGTACGTGCACGACGGCGTCGTCACAGCCGTCGCCCCCGGGGAGGTGACCCCGGCCGGCTCCGACCACTTCGCCGTCTTCACCCCGTACTTCCGGCGCTGGGCGGGGCTGCCGCTCCGCGCGCTCTCGGCCCCGCCGCGCCATGTGCCCGTTCCCGAGGGGATCGCTTCGGGAGCCCTGCCCGCGCGCGCCGCCGTCCAGGGCGTGTCCGATCTGCTGGCACGCGGCGGTGAATCCGAGGGCCGGGAGCTGCTCACCCGCTGGCTGGGCGGTGGCATCCGGCAGTATGCGGAGACCCATGACGACCTGGCCGGCGAGGGGACCTCACGGCTCTCCCCGCACCTGCACTTCGGCACCGTCTCGGCCACCGAGATCGTCCGGCGTGCCCGGCAGGCGGGTGGCCTCGGCGCGGCGGCCTTCGTACGCCAGATCTGCTGGCGGGACTTCCACTACCAGGTGCTCGCCGCGCGCCCCGACGCCGCCACCGCGGACTACCGGCCCCGCCACGACCATTGGCGCACCGAGCGGGACGCGGGGGAGGAGATCCAGGCGTGGCGCGACGGCCGCACGGGCTACCCGGTCATCGACGCGGCCATGCGCCAGCTGCGCCAAGAGGGCTGGATGCACAACCGGGCCAGGCTGCTGACCGCGAGTTTCCTGACCAAGACGCTGTACGTGGACTGGCGCATCGGAGCTCGGCACTTCCTCGACCTGCTCGTCGACGGAGACATCGCCAACAACCAGCTCAACTGGCAGTGGGCCGCCGGCACCGGCACGGACACCCGCCCCAACCGGGTCCTCAACCCGCTGATCCAGGCCCGCCGTTTCGACCCGGACGGCGCCTACGTACACCGCTGGGTCCCGGAACTCGCCGGCCTGCCCGTCCCGTACGTCCACCAGCCGTGGAAGCTCGCCGACGTGGACCGCGCCGCGATCGAGTACCCGGACCCCGTCGTGGACCTGACCGACGCGCTCGGCCGGTTCCGCCACGGCCGGGGTATCGGCTGAGCCGGATGGGCACCTCCGGATGCAGCTCCGTGCGGCGTTCGCCAGACTGATCGTGAAGCACGGCGCCGTACCGGTGGTCGTCGAGGGGCGCCCGCGGTCATCGGGGCTCACCGACGAGACGATCGCGGAGCTGGAGATGATCGGATCCCATGTCCGTGTGCTCCCGTAGGGACAGCGAGGCCGGATCGGTGATTCCTGCCGGTGATCGGCCGGTGATCGGCACGGTGTCCGATGCCTGACCCGGCACGGGCGGAACCCCTCCGGCAGATGCGCCGGGATTGGCGCCATGGTCTGCTGCCGCCGGTCGCCGCATGGCTGATCGCGAACCTCGTCAGCTGGCTGGTCGCGAAAGCGTCCGTGGCCGGCGATGGATCCGAAGTGGCCTATTGGTCCACGGACAGTCGTCACCGCTGGGATTCCGGACACTATCTGTCCATTGCCAAGTCCGGCTACGAAATGTTTTGGTGCCGGGATCGCTACCCGTATTTCCGCGATGTGATGTGCGGAAACGTTGCCTGGTTTCCTGGTTACCCCATGTCGGTCCGTGCGACTTCCGCCACCGGACTCTCCTATGAGATATCAGCCGTTCTCGTCACCGAATTGTCCCTGCTCGGCATGTTCGCCGTGCTGTGGTGGGTGCTGGGTGCTCGGCTCACCTGGGCCACGGGCCTCACCCTTGCCGTGGGTACGGTATTCCCAGGCGGTATGTATTTCAATGCGATGTTCCCGATCGCCATGGGGACACTGGCGCTGCTCGTCTGCATCGTCGGCGTGAAACGCGGTTCCTGGGCCCTTGCCGCTGCCGCTGGTTTCGTGGCAGTCGCCTGCCATCCGGTCGGCGCTGTCGCTGTCGGCATGCTGCTGTCGAGCGCGCTCTTCGCATGGCAAAGGGATGCCTGGCCGATTCGGTTCATGAAGGCCGGGTCGTCGGCAGCGCTCGCGGGCTGCGGGGTGCTCTGGGCCAGATGGCTCATGTGGCAGGCGACGGGGCGCTGGGACGCCTATGAGGTCATCCAGGAGTCCAGTTACCGGCAAGGTGATCTGCACGAACCCTTCGGCGAGATGAGGAATGCCTACGATTTTCCGTTCAGGCACTGGTACACGCCCGAGGGGCGGCTGCCCTGGCTGGTGGAGCACAGTCTCGCCGCGCACAGGCCCCAGCTCTGGCTGAACATCGCCTTCATCCTGCTGATCCTGGCGACGGCCGCGGTTCGACTCATGCGGAACCGGCGGCTCGACGTCGAGGAGTGGGCCGCCCTGGTCTTGACGATGGCGATCTTCTTCGCGCCGTTCTTCGCCGGCGCGGAAATGTCGTGGTACCGCAACCATGCGCAGATGTTTGTCGGGCTCATCCTGGTCAGGCGGATGTCCCGATGGGTTCAGGTACCGTTGTTGGTGCTGTGCTCGATCCAGTACTTCTTCTTGGGGGCGATGTTCTTCGCCGGGGTGCTGGTATGACTACTGACTGACTGACTGACTACTGCTGGCGCTCATCCTCTGTATCGCTGGCGACGCAATAGGTGGGCCGAGCCTGGACGGCGGTGTAGATACGGGCCACGTACTCTCCGAGCATTCCCAGGCAGAAGAGCTGAACGGCGCCGAAGAACAGCACGGTGATGATCAAAGAGGTCCAGCCGGGCAGGGTGCTTCCCATGGCATAGACCGTGAGAGCCCAGGTCAGAAAGGCGAGGCAGAGGACGAGGCTGAAGGCGCCGATCGCCGTGGCCAGGCGCAGGGGGACTGCCGAGAAGCTGGTGACGCTGTCCAGAGCCAAGAGGATCATTTTGTGCACAGGGTATTTGGTGGTGCCGGCCACCCGTTCTGCGCGCTGGTAGGTGATCTGACCGCTGGGGAACCCGAGCCACGGGATGAGCAGACGGTAGATCTGCTGCTGGTCGGGGAGCGTCTTGAGGGTTTCCACGACAGCCCGGGACAGCAGGCGGAAGTCGCCGGCCTGAGCGGGGACGTGGGAGCCGGCCAGGCGGCGCATGAGCCAGTAGTAGGCCGCGGCTGTGCGGCGTTTGAATCCGCTGTCGGTGGACCGGTCGGTACGGACGCCGTAGACGATGTCCAGACCATCTGCCCGGGCCAGGGCGAGCATGTCGGGGATGAGTTCCGGCGGGTCCTGGAGGTCTGCGTCGATGCTGATCACGTAGGCGCCGAGGGAACGGTGCAATCCGGCGGTGAGGGCGGCCTGGTGGCCGCTGTTTCGACGGAGGGTGACGATGCGGAGCTGGGGCCAGGCCGTACGCAGATCCTCCAGAAGGCGCGGAGTCCTGTCGGTCGAGCCGTCATCGACGGCGACGACCTCGTACGGTTCGCCGCCCCCGTCCAGGATCGGCCGGAGCCGCGCCGCCAGAACAGGCAGGGCCTCCTCCTCGTTGAAGATGGGAACCACGATCGACAGCGCGATCGATCCCGTGTCCGTGCCTGTGTCGTACACAGCACTGATGATGCGGGAAGCGCCTGAACCCGGCACTCCGAGAAACCGCAGCGCCCACGCCCTGCGTCCGTACTCCTGACGGTTTCCTCACATCCGCAGCCCTTGGCGCAGATGACATCGAGGAGTGCCCGCGGTCCTGTGCATACTGCTTGGCATGACGTCCTCGATCCCCGCCCGCATACACCTGATGATCACCTTCGTGCTGGTGATGTGCGGGGCGGTCGGTGGGATCTGCTTCGGTCTTCTGCTGGGCGGCAGGATGACGGCCTTGGCCGCCGGTGGCGCGGCCGGCCTGGGTGCCGGGATCGGCTCGTTCCTCTCCCGCCGCCAGGTGGTGGCCTTCTTCCAGCCTCAGCGCGACGTCGCACGGGCCGACGGGTACGCGGAAGGGATCGCCGACGCGGTTCTCGTGAGCATCGCGACCTACCAGGCCGCGGTCTTCCCCCTGACCCAGGACGGCGTGAGCGAGGAGGAGCGGGACGCGCGTCGCACCGTCGCCTACCGGGTCTCCGCCTACGACGGCCTGCCCCTCGCGGTACGGGTGTCGGCGGCGGCCGCGCTGGAGGCCCTCGACCAGGGCCTGGACGCCGAGCGCGCCCAGGCCGCGATGAAGGACCTGTCCCTCACCGTCTACGACCACCGCGGCGGCCGCTGACCCCGGCAGGGGTTTTCCGAAGCGGCGGGGCCGCGCTCTTGGGCGCCGGTCACAGGCTCGCGAGGAGGTCGTCGAGGGGAGCCGGTACCTGTTCGTGGTCGAGGGCCTCGACGAGCAGGCGGCCATAGCGGATCTTGCGGCCCTTCTTCGTGCCGAGGAAGCGCCGCAACTGCTGATGCGTGGGGCGACCGTGCTGTGCGGGCTGGCGCAGGAAGGTCTGCCAGGCACGGAGGTCGCCCTCGGCCTGGATGATCTCCTCGACCACCGCCGTGCCCAGCGCGCGGATGAGTTCCTCCTCCAGGTCCGCCACGCACACGAAGATGTCCTCGCGCTGCGCTCCTGCCCGCTGCAGGCCGCGGTCGAAGAAGGGCCGCTCCCGTTCGTCGCACAGTCCTGCGAGCCGCAGGCCCAGGCCGGTCGGCCCGAGGAGGCCGGCGTAGCGGCCGACGCTCATCGCCCCGCCCATGGACACCACGCACACCCCCTCGGCGGCCAGGTCCCGTCCACGCCGTACGGCCAGTGCCTCAACGGCAGCGAGATCGCTCGCCCCTTCCAGCAGGACCGCCGTGCGCACCCCCAGCCGCACCGCCAGATCACTCGCCGGCCCGCCGGGCCCGCCGGCCGCCCGGAGACTGACCTCGTTGCGGAACGCTTGCATGTCCACCATGGTGCGAGTCTGCATCTCCACCGACGGAACGGCACGCAAATATTCGACACCCCGCCCCGACGCGCACCAGGCCCCGGGGAGCGGGTCCCCGGGGCCTGGTGGTGTCACTTCGCTGACCGTCAGGCTCAACGACCGGTGGGGCGTGATGTCACGGCCGAATCGCGCCCTGTTCCCAAGGCGCCGGCGGGGCCGACCTCAGGACGACGCCGGTACGGGTGTGAACGCCGGTCCGGAAGGTGCCGCGGGGGCAGAGGAGGTGCCGCCGCCGTCGAGGCACATCAGCGACATGACGATCGGCGCTTGAATGCCCTGTGCGGGCTCGCCATGGAAGCCGACCGTGACCGTCCAGTTGCTCTTCGTGAGGGTGAGCGTCTCGCTGCCCATGTCGGGACCGGTCTGCCAGCCGTGCTCGGAACGGGCCCGCGCGAAGGCCGCCTTCAGTGCGGCGTCCACCGTCTGCGGCTCGTGCCGTCCCGAGAGCCGTTCGGTGCACCGGCCCAGCACGTGCGAGGGTTCCCTCTCCACGGTGATGCCCTCGGCCGCCAGGACCGAAGTCATCTCCGACACCACCGCGTCCGCGGACAACGGCGGACCCGTAAAGCGCGGCGGCAGTGGGCCGAGGTCTCGCAGCAGAGGGGCGCAGGCCGTCGCCGTCGCCGCCATCATTGCCGCCAAGACCAGGGGCGCCAGGGCCGCGCGCCTGTGTCGTCGTCGCACGATGGTGTCCGTCCTCTCGGTTCTCCGCACGGTCGGCCAGTCTCCCACCCCACTGATCTTGACGGACCACCGGCCGAGGACACGTGAGCTCCGGTCCGTCAGACGTCGTCGTACCGCGCCTGACCGCGCCCCGGGGCCGGGTCCCGCCCGTGCCGGGGCGGGTCGTCGTGACGGGGGAGCAAGAACGGGGTCGTCATGAGGACGAGACCCGCGACCGCGATCGCGGTGCGGAGGCTGGTGACCCCCGCCAGCAGGCCCCACAGAGCGGTCAGGGCGGCGATGCCGGCCTTGCTGGACACCGACCACGCGCACAGGGTCCGGGCGACCCGGTCCGCCGGGGTCCGTTCGAGCCGGTAGGTGGCGAACACGGGGTTGAACACGCCCATGCACGTGATCATCCCGAATTCGACGGCCATGACGAGGACGAGCCCGGCGGTGCCGGGCCCGATGAAGGCCAGTCCGAGCAGCCAGCAGGCCCGCAGCGCCCCGGCGGTGAGCATGACCCTGTGCCGCCCGAAGCGGGCGACGAGCCGGGAGGCCAGGCGTGAGCCGATCAGGCCACCAAGGCAGGGTACGGCGAAGGCGAGACCGTACTGCCAAGGTGCGAACCCGAGGCGGCCGAGCATGAGGACGGCGAGCAGCGGCGAGGTCGCCATGACCAGGCCGTTGACCAGGATCGTGTTGACGAACAGCGGCCGCAGCGCGGAGTCGGTCAGGATGTACCGCCACCCGTCGAGCAGGTCGCCGGCTCGCAGGCGTGGTGGTGCTTCGGTCAGTGCGGGGCGCGGCTCCCGCCCGCCGATCGCTCGGATCCCCACCGCCGACAGCAGGTAGCTCACCGCGTTGGCCAGCACGGTCATCACCGGGCCGAACAGCCCGATCGCGGCCCCGCCGAGCGGTGGTCCGAGCACGGTGGCGGTCCAGGTCGTGGACTCGAACCGGCCGTTCGCGACGAGCAGGTCCTCCGGCCTCACGAGCGCCTTCAGACATGCGCCGCCGGCCGCCGTGAAGGCGATGTCGGCTGCACCGACGACGACCGCCACGACCAGGAGCTGGGCGAAGCCGAGCCAGCCGAGCGCGAACGCCGCAGGGATGCTCATCAACGCCGCGAACCGGACCAGGTCCATCGAGACCATCACCTGCCGCTTGCGGCGGAACTCCACCCAGGGGCCGAGCGGCACCGCCACCACCGCGGCGACCGCCAGGCCCGCGGCCGCCAGCACCGACACCTCGGTCGTCCCGGCGTCGAGAACGAGGATCGCGATCAACGGGAACGCATCGAACGCGAGCCACGTGCCGAGGGAGCTGACCGTGTACGCCGCCCAGAGCCATCCGAACTGCCGCCCCAGCGACCGCCTCGCCCCCATGATCAGCGCACTCTCCCCTCGTTCTCGCGGCGCACAGCCGAACGTCGACCAGCGAGATCAAAGCGTCCAGCACACCAGCGGGTCACATATCCGGCCCCGCCATCGAACCGGCGTGTACGACCGGAGTCCGGCTTCCGCCGTAGGGTGAACCCCGCAGGTGGCGGGCAGGAGGCTGAGGAGGCTGAGGCGGCCGAGACAACGCTGACCGGGGCGACGGTCGACGAGGTGATGGCCGAGCTGGCCGGGCTCGAGGACCCGAAGGCACGCGCGGTGAACGAGAAGCACGGTGACGATCACGGTGTGAACCTGGGCAAGCTGCGCGCGATCGCGAAGCGGCTGAAGACGCAGCAGGAACTCGCGTGCCGGCTCTGGGAGACGGATGACACCGCGGCGAGACTGCTCGCGCTGCTGATCTGCCGGCCGAAGGCGTTCGGGCGTGACGAGCTGGACACGATGTTGCGCGAGGCGCGCACACCCAAGGTGCACGACTGGCTCGTGAACTACGTGGTGAAGAAGAACCCGCACTCCGAGGAGCTGCGCGTGGCCTGGTCCGCCGATCCGGATCCGGTGGTCGCGAGTGCCGGCTGGGCGCTGACCACCGAACGCGTGGCGAAGAAGCCCGAGGTCCTCGACCTCGCGGGACTGCTCGACGTCATCGAGGCGGAGATGAAGGACGCCCCGGACCGCCTGCAGTGGGCGATGAACCACTGCCTGGCTCGGATCGGGATCGAGCACGCCGAACACCGCGCCCGTGCACTGGACATCGGTGAGCGCCTGGAGGTGCTCAAGGGCTACCCGACGTCCCCGGGCTGCACGTCTCCGTTCGCGCCGGTCTGGATCACCGAGATGGTGCGCAGACAGGCCTGATACCCGCCCAGGGCGGCGGCCGGTGCCGCTGCGATGCCCGGGGTCAAAGGGGCCCTGGTCGGAAACCCGGGGCCCGGCGTCGGTCGTCCGCGTTCTGGCAGACCGGAGCCACTCAGCGCAGTACGGCCGCCAGCAGGTCGGAGCCCAGCGCCGTCAGATCGGGAAGATTCAGGGTGTAACGGATGTAACGGCCGTGCCGTCGACCGGTGAGCAGGCCCGCGCGGCGAAGGACGGCCAGGTGGCGGGACACCTCCGGGGGCGAGAGTTCCCAGGCGTGGGCCAGTTCACCGGTGGTGTGCGGGCCACGGGCCAAGGTGCGCAGCAACCGGAGCCGTACCGGATGGGCGAGTGCCTCCAGCCGTAGGGTGACGGTTTCCAGCGATACCGGCTGCGACGGACTCGGCTCGGCCACGGGGTACTGCACCACCGGCTGCCACCCGGGCGCGTGGACCGCCACCAGGTGCGGGCGGCCGAAGACACTGGGGATGAAGGTGACCCCGGAGCCGCGGGCGGCGGTCGCCTTGTCCTGGAGCTTGTCCACGATGATGCAGTCGCCGCCCGGTGCCAGGGTGACCGCGCCGGAGACCGACGCGAGTGCCGCCCCGATGCCCTGGCGCTTCAGCAAGTCGTTCTTCAGCCGCAGATCGGTGGCGAGCTGCACGGCGACGCCCCTCCAGGCGGCGTCGAAGAAGGCCTCGGCGCACTGTTCGAGGGTGTGGCGCACCCGCTCCCGCACGGCGGCCGGGTCCGTGAGCAGCCGCTCCGCGAAGGCCTCCTGCTGCGCGCCGCGGGCCTGAGCCAGGTCCAGGGCCCGCTCGCGCGCCGTCGCGTCGGTGAGCGGAGACGGCGCGGCGAAGTGGACCCGGCTGCTGCCGCAGGTGGTGACGAGCGCGGCGGTCACGTACGTTTCGTCGTCGATCCGGTCCACGTCGTCCAACTCCTCGGCGAGCGTCGGCCGGGGCCGGGCGGGGAGCAGGAAGTCGGCTTGCGAGGAGCGCCAGAGGAACTCCGCCTCCCGCAACCGCTCGGCCAGCTCCGGCGCCAGCCCGGCCCAGACCTCCCCGGCCCAGCCGGCGAGCTGCGGATGGTGCCCGGGTTCGGCCAGCACGTGCAGCATCGCCGTCAGCTCGGCCAGCGGGGAGGCGGCGAACCGCAGTTGCTCGGACCGCGGGCCGCTGATGTCGATCCTCAACGTCACCCCCTCATCATCACTGACCGGACGGCCGGCGACGGCGTCGATTGACGGACACCGTCAACCGACGCAGCCGTTCCGGGGACCGAACGCAGCGTTGACGCCATGGCAACCACTACCAAGATCCATCCCCGTGCCCTCGTCCGCGCCTCCGGAGGCCCCCGCTACGCCGTCGCCCTGGCCGTGGACGCGCTCGGCACCGGCCTGCTGCGGCCCTTTCTGCTGATCTACGGCGTGACGGTGCTGGGGCTGTCCGCGCCGGCCACCGGCATCGCCATGACGGTCGGCGTCGTCGTGGGTCTGGTGTGCATGCCCGCGGTGGGCCGATGGCTGGACCGGGGGGCACGCAGCACGGTCGTGGCAGCCTCGATGCTGGTGCGGGTGGTGGGCGTGGCGCTGCTGCTGGCCACCCCGGCGGGGCACGTCTGGCTGTTCGCGACGGCTGCGCTCTTCCTCGGCATCGGCAACCAGGCATGGCCGGCCGCCCACGCGGCTCTCGTGGCCACCGTCGCCCACGGCCGGGAACGCGACGCCGCCCTCGCCGGCGGCCGCGCCCTGCGCAACGCCGGCCTGGGCGTGGGCGCGCTCCTCGCCACCGTATGCCTGGCGGGCGGCACCAGCGCGTTGCAGGCGCTGGCAGCCGTCACCGGCCTCGCCTATCTCACCGCGGCGGCCCTGGCATGGTCGGTCCGCGTTCACGCACATCCGGCCGCTGCCCCGGCCGACGGCACGGACGCCGGGCCCGCTCCCCGGATGCGCGCGCTGCTGGCCGCCAACGTGATCTACGTCTTCTGCCTCAACGTCCCCGAAATCGCGCTCCCTCTGGTCCTGTTGACACAGCTGCACGCATCCCCGGTGTGGTCGGCAGCCATCTTCGTGGCCAACACGGTGCTGGTGGTCACCCTGCAGGTTCCGGTCACCCTCCTGATGTCCCGCTTCTCCCGCCGGACCGTGCTGGCTCTCGCCGGCGTGGTGCTCACCGTGTCCTACCTCGGCTTCCTCGCGGCCACCTCACTGGGACCCGGCTGGGGTGCCCCGGCCGTCGCCGCGGTGTCCGTGGTCTGCACCCTCGGCGAGATCATCTATGCCGGCAGCGCCACCGCGCTCGTCACCGCCCTCGCCCCGGCCCACATCCTCGGACGCACCCTCGCCCGCTTCGAGCTCTCCACGGGCTTCGGCCTCGCCGTCTCCCCGGCGGCCATCACCACTCTCGCTCCCCACGGCCCGGCCGCCCTCTGGGGCAGCCTCGCCGCTGCGACGCTGCTCTCCGCAGGCGCCGTCGCCACCGAGAAGGACCAAGACAAGACCGTACCGACGCCACCCTCGCCCCGGCCCCCGAAGGGAGCTGATCCCGTGGGAGCCGTGGGCAGCTGTCCGCTGTCAGCGGGCGAACCCCGACCGCAGAGCGTCGCGGGTGGCCACGTACTGCTCCAGGTCACCGGCGAAGGCCGCGGGGTCCTTTGATGCCAGGGCCCGCTGGATCCGGATTCCTTCCTCCGTTGTGGCCAGTGCCTCCTGGACGCGGCCTAGTTGGCCCAGCCGGACGCCGAGGTTGACGAGGGCGCGGGCCAGGCTGTGCTCGTACGTCGACGGGTGTTCTGCGGCCAGGCGGCGGTAGATGTCCACGGCCAGACGGGAGGCACCGGCAGCCCCCTCCGGACGATCGAGCCGTGCCAGGCGGTTGCCGAGGTTGTTCAGCGCCATGCCCAGATCGTCCTGGTGAAGGGGGTGGCCGGTGGCGGCCAGGCCACTGTGGATCCGTACGGCCTCTTCCGTGGCGGCCAGTGCCTGCTCCGGCCGGTCGACCGCGGCGAGCCGGTTTCCGAGGTTGGACAGGGCGGTGGCGAGATGGCGCTCGTGTACGGCGGGGTGGGCCGCGGCCAGTTCGTGCCACAGGCGCACGGCTTCCTCGGTGGCCTCCAGAGCCTCCGCAGGATGGTTCGTCTTCCACAGGTAGACGCCGAAGGCGGTCAGCGCGCGGGCGAGGGAGGGCCGATGGGCGTCCGGGTTCGTCTCGGCCAGTCGGCGGCGGATGTCCACGGCCAGGGCGGCGGCGCCGGTTGCCGCCTCTCCGCGCCCCGTTCCCCACAGGTGATTGGCCACGGTCACCAGCGAGGTCGCGAATGCCGGTTCGTACGCATGCGGATCTTCGGCAGCCAGCTCACGGTAGATTTCCGCCGCCGCCAGACCCGTGTTCACCGCGTCGGCCCGATCCCCCGTCTGGAACAGCAGGATCCCGGCGTTGACCAGCGCACGGGCGAAGTCCGGTCGGTAGGTGTCGGGGTCCGCTTCGGAGAGCCTGCCGTACAGCTCCGCCGCTCGCAGGCTCGCCTGCAAGGCGTCTTCGATGCGTCCCACCGCCAACAGGCGACTGCCGAGGTTGCCCATGGCGCCGGGCAGGTCGGCGCGGGGGACGTCGGGGTAGTCGGCCCCGGGGTACTCGGCGTCATGTCGGCGAGCCAGGCTGATGGCCTCCTCGGTGGCCGCCAGAGCCTCGGCCTCCTGCCCCAGCTCCGACTGGAAGACGCCGCGGTCGGTCAACGCGCCCGAAAGGGCGGGCAGGTAGCGCGCGGGATCCGCCTCGGCCAGGCCCCGGCAGCATGCCACTGCCCGCTCGTTGCTCTCGAGCGCTCGGCGGTGAAGGCCTGCATGCCACTGGCGCATCCCGAGGTTCCCGTACAGAACTGCGTGCTCGGCGGGGTCGTCGGTGAGGCCGAGGCGGTGCTCGGTCAGGCGGGCGGTGAGGGCCGCCATGCCGGGGTCGAGGTCGGTGTGCCTGCCCGCCGGGAAGCGTGCCTCGACGGCCTCGAGTACCGAGATGGCGTCCGGAAGATCGGCGAGGACGGTCAGGGCGCTGCTTCCGGCGTCGATCGCCAGCTGGGGGTCTTCCAGGAGCAGAGGATGGAGGTAGCGCGGGCCGAGATGTCCCCAGTGCTGTGCGGCTGATGCCAGGAAGACGATCGCGCGCGGAGTCCAGGGCGCCGGCGCCAGCTCGCGGTCGCTGCGGGCGAGCAACGCGGAGGCGGTGGCAATCGCCCAGGGCTGGTCCGGATAGGCGGATCGGTGGCCGGGGAAGGTCAGCGCGAGGAAGTCTTCGGCGAGGCGGTCCGGGTAGAGGGGCTCCAGGACCTGGCCGGTGGACGGCGAAGGGGGGTAGCAGGAGGCGTGGTCCCTCAGCACGCCCGCGGGATCGGACACCTGAAGTCGGTCCAGGACCGCCGTACCGGCGGTGTGGGGGAGGGTGCCGGTGAGGATCGCGGTGAACACGGCCCGGTTCATCGTTCGGGGCGGGGTGCGAAAGCCGGTCCCGTCCTGTGCGGCATGGGTGCCGTCGCTGTACAGCCGTGCCCAGTGCAGTTGCTCCCGGTCCAGGAGGTACAGGGTCAGGCCGGCCCGGTCCGCGGGCGGGTCCGCGCCGTTGGCGTGGGCATCGACGGCGACGAGCGCGGCCATGTGGACGGCGAGGGTCAGGCCGAACTCGGCTTCGCCCAACGGTACGGATGCCTGGATCCCGGCGGCGTCGTCCAGCTCGTAGGCGGTGGCGAAGCCGTCGCGGGCGCTCGTGAACATCGAGTCCCGCGCGTCCCCTCCGGGAGGCAGGGGGGAGAGGGGCCGGCTGGAGACACCAGCCTGGTAGGTGTCCAGAGTGGCGCGGAGCGGGGGCAGCGCGTCGAGGGTGCGTCCCAGCATCAGGATCCGGGTCATCACACCGGTCTGGTGCAGCAGTGCGTTCTTCAGCAGCCAGGTCAGGTTCGTGGTGAGCCACCGGTCGGCGTAGTCGACGATCATCAGTACACCGGCTGCCCCGGCGAGCCTGAGGTCCTGGCTGCCGGATTCGATCGGGTCGGCGTCGGGGCCGTGGAAGGCGGCGACGACCTTCCAGCCGGCCTCGGCCGACTCGGCGGCGAGCTGGGCGGCCAACCGGGTCTTGCCCTGGCCGCCCGGCCCGTACAGCCACCGCGTCTCCAGCCGTCGTCCACTGCCGTCACGCCACTGCCGGAGGTCGGCAAGTTCGTCCTGACGGCCGGTGAAGGGCACGACGGCGCGGCGGGCGTTGAGCATCCGGCTGGGCAGCTCCCGCAACCACTGGGGGTCGGTGTCCGGTCCGTCCTGCCAGTTGCCGAGCAGGTACAAGGGGAGCCCACTGCCGCCGTGCACATGGATGTCGGCTCCCATCGCGCCGTACGCGAAGCCGTTGACCGCGACGACGTTCTGCACGAACTGCGGCCGTGAGTCGTCTGCCCCGCTCACGAGCCACCCTCCGGCGCCCCTTCGGCGGCGCCGGCGGTGGCGGTGTCCGGGGCGGTGGATTGCGGCGGGTTTCCGTAGTGGGTGGTGGTCAGGTAGACGTTGCCGTGCGTCACGCCCGCGGCGGTGGCTCCCGGGGCGGAGGCGGTGATGTTCTGTACGACCGAGGGCTGCTGGGCCTGACGCAGTGCGTCCTGGGCCCGGGCGATCAGGGCACGGAGGTCGTCGGCGGCATCGGGGTGCCGGTCAAGGAACGTCTCCAGTTGCAGCTCCCACAGCGGGAGCAGGGCCCGGCGGGCGCGCTCGGTGTCCTCGGTCCGCCGTACGAGCTCGTCGTGCGAGGCCAGCTGGACCTGAACCGTCTCCTGCTCGGCGGTGTCGCCGCGACGGAACAGCCGGACGACGGAGTCCCGCGTGCTGTCCCAGGCGGTGGTGGCCATCGCCGCCACCACGGCCGTGGCTCCGGTCATGGCCAGATCTGCTATCTCCAGCATGTGGGTCTCCTTCGACGGCGGCGGTGCGGGATCGCCCGGTGCGCGGGTGTTCTCAGCGGGCCTGAAGGCCGGGGACCGACCCGGAGCAGGTCATGGACTCCCGCTCCTGCGTCGCCGGCAGGGCGCCGGGCGTGGACCCGTCCGCAGTCAGCTCGTCGGCCGCCATCGATTCCCCCCACGGACAGATCGGCAGGCGGACCAGCCTAGGGCAAATCACCCGCTCCTGTGGCCGGTTCCCCGCCTGACGACGGGCGTCGTGGTGAATCCGAGTATTCGATGTCATACCGGCCGTGTCACCGGGCAGAAGCAGGGGTGACACACAGGAAGAGGTCGACATGAATACCGCGAAACTCGCCTACCGGCCGGTGGGGCTCGCCCTGGGCGCCGCGAGCGGTCTTGCCGCAAGCATGCTCGTCAGACAGGCGTGGAAGATCATGGGGCACGAGAACGACGCACCCGATGCCATGGACGAGCACCGTTCCTGGCGCGAGATCCTCATCGCCGCCGCGATCCAGGGTGCGGTCTTCGCGGCCGTCAAGGCCGCGGTCGACCGCGCCGGGGCGACCGGCGTGCGACGCCTCACCGGGACCTGGCCGGCCTGACCGGAATTCTTTTTCGTGCGGATCCGGTACCGATTCATGCTGCGAATGCGGGGCAAGCGAGCCCGAGACGGAACGCATTGACCGTCACGTACGGCACCGAAATCTCTGATTCACCGGAGGAGTTGTTTTCGCGTGACTGAGCACGTGTGGAGTTACAGGCCGACAGCGGGACGTCTGGCCGGCACCGACCTCACCGGCTACAAGGTCGAGGCCACGGACGGCAGCATCGGCAAGGTCGACAAGCACTCGGACGAAGTCACCGACGCCTACCTGGTCGTCGACACGGGCGTGTGGATCTTCGGAAAGGAAGTCCTGCTGCCCGCGAGTACGGTCGTCAGCATCGACCCGGAGGAGCAGCGGGTCTACGTCGACCGGACCAAGGAGCAGATCAAGGACGCCCCTGAGTTCCACCGGGAGAAGCACCTCGACGACCCGGCGTACCGTGCGGAGCTGGGCTCCTACTACGGCGTCGGCGGCACCTTCGGCCGGTTCTGACGGCTCTGACCCGCCCCATGCCTCGCGGCCCCGGACCCCTGTGGAGGTCCGGGGCCGCGAGGCATGGCCGCGGCGGCGCGCTGGGGTGGACGGCGGTCGAGGGGTTCCTGTCCCCGGGGTCCGCCCACCCGAGAGCACGACTTGCACCCGATCCCCCAACTCCTGCCCGATTTCGGGCAGCATATGGGAAGTCGAGGTCTTCGGCGCTACAGTTCCGGCATGATCACTGCCTCGGCTCTGGGGTCCTTCGCGCTGATCGTGGGGCTCCTCACCCTCACACCCGGCCTCGACACCGCCCTCGTCCTGCGCACCGCCGCGCTTGGCCGCCGCACGCGCGCCTGGAGCGTCGTACTCGGTATCCAGACCGGCACCCTCGCCTGGGGTGTGCTCAGCTCGGTCGGGATCACCGCCGTCCTGACCGCCTCGCACCTCGCCTACGAGACACTGCGCTGGGCGGGCGCCGCGTATCTCGTGTGGATGGGAATCCGCATCCTGGTGTCGACCCTGCGCCGACGGGGACGGGCGGATCTCGATCAGGATGCCCCCGCGCACGAGCCGGATGCCGACGACGGCTTCGCGAGCGGCTGGCGCCAGGGCGCTCTGACGAACCTGCTCAACCCCAAGGTGGGCGCCTTCTACATGGCTGTCCTGCCGCAGTTCATTCCGGTCGGCGCCGCGCACCTGGTGACCGGCACCCTGCTGGCCGGCGTACACATCCTGCTCGGCTTGCTCTGGTCGGGTGTACTGATCGCCTGCGCCCGGGCGCTCCGTGTCAGCCTTCAGCGCCCCTCGGCGCGCCGGATCCTCGACCGGGTCAGCGGCACGGTCATCGCCGGCTTCGGCGTCCGCCTCGCCCTCGCCGACTGACCGGGCGGAAACGAGCCCGTACCTCGCGACACCGCTCGACCCGGTGACGACGCCGGCGTCCGCGGCCCCGCCCCCGGGCCGCCCGCTGGTCGCCGACGTAGCCTGACGGCATGCGTGAGCACGATCTTGTCGTCATCGGTGCGGGATCCGGCAATGCCGTCATCGACGATTCGTTCGCCGGTCTCGACGTGGCCCTCGTCGAGGAGAGGTGGTTCGGCGGAACCTGTCTGAACGCGGGCTGCATCCCGAGCAAGATGCTCGTCTACACCGCGCACGTGGCCCGGACCGTCAGCGAGGCCGGCACGTACGACGTCGACGCGGAACTGGTGGCCGTACGCTGGCGGGCGATGCGGGACCGGGTGTTCGGGCGTCTGGACGCCGAGCGCGAGGAGGGCCGCCGCGATCGCCGGGAGGCGGACTTCGTCACCGTGTACGAGGGGACGGCGCGCTTCACGGGACCCCGGGAACTGCGGATCGACGGCCCGGACGGTGCCGTCGACATCAGAGCCCGGCAGATCGTCATCGCCGTCGGCGGCCGCCCCTCGGTGCCCCCGCCCGTCGTCGACTCCGCGCTGCCGTACGAGACGTCCGACACGGTCATGCGGATCGACGCACCGCCCCGCCGCCTGGCCGTCCTCGGCGGCGGGTACATCGCGGCGGAACTCGCGGAGGTGTTCGCCGCGGCCGGCAGCTCCGTCGTCATCGTCGAGAAGGAGGAGCGCCTGCTCGGCCCCCAGGACGAGACGGTCGCCGAACGGTTCACCGAGCTGGCCCGCTCCCGCTACGACCTCAGACTGGGCCGGGAGGTCACCGCGGTCGGCGGCCGTCCGGGCGCGCTGCGGCTGAGCCTCGACGACGGTTCGACGGTCGAGGCGGACATGCTGCTGGTGGCCGCGGGCCGCGTGCCCAACAGTGACAGGCTGAACCTCGAGGCCGCCGGTGTCGCCACCCGTGACGACGGCCGCATCGTGGTCGACGCTCACCAACGCACCACCGCGGAAGGCGTCTTCGCGCTCGGGGACGTGTGCACACCGGTGCCGCTCAAGCACGTCGCCAACCGCGAGGCGCAGGTCGTCGCCCACAACCTGCGCCACCCGGACGACCTGATCGAGGCAGACCACGAGCGGGTGCCGGCGGCCGTCTTCACCCGCCCCCAGATCGCCTCGGTCGGCGCCACCGAGCAGGAGTGCCGCGACCGGGGGCTGGACTTTCTGGTGGGCGAGGCGCGGTACGCGGACGTCGCCTACGGCTGGGCGATGGAGGACACCACCGGCTTCTGCAAGGTACTGGCCGAACGGGGCACCGGCCGCCTGCTCGGCGCCCACCTCATGGGCCCGCAGGCCCCCGCCCTCATCCAGCCCCTCGTCCTGGCGATGACCATGGGCATCGACGCGTCCACCCTCGCCCGGTCCCCGTACTGGATCCATCCGGCGCCCACCGAGCTCGTCGAGAACGCCCTCCTCGACCTCGACCTGTGACGTCGCGCGTGAGCGGGCCCGGTCGGGACACAAGCGCGATGTGCAGAAACTACTTGTGGTAGCCGTCCTCGGCTCGCTCGCGGCGGGCGCCGCCGTCGCCACCGCCCTGGTCTCGCCCTGGTGGTCGGCGGCGGCCGCACCCCTGCTCCTCCTCACGCTGGTGGCCGTCCACGACCTCGTGCAACGACGGCACTCCGTGCTGCGGAACTACCCGCTGTTCGGACACCTCCGCTTCGCGATGGAGGCGCTGCGGCCCGAGCTCCAGCAGTACTTCATCGAGCGGAACTTCGACGGCCGCCCCTTCGACCGCGACACCCGCAGCATCGTCTACGAACGCGCCAAGGGCACCGACGCGGAGGAACCCTTCGGCACCGAACTCGACCTCTACCGGTCCGGCAGCGAATACCTCGTCCCGTCCATGGCCCCCCGGCCGGTGAGCACCGCCCCGCCGAAGGTCCGCATCGGCGGACCCGACTGCACCCGGCCCTACGACATGGCCCTGCTCAACGTCTCGGCGATGAGCTTCGGCTCGCTGTCGGCCAAGGCCATACTCGCCCTCAACACCGGCGCGCGGCTGGGCGGTTTCGCCCATGACACCGGCGAGGGCGGCCTGTCGGAGTACCACCGGCGCCCGGGCGGAGACCTGGTCTGGGAGATCGGCACCGGTTACTTCGGCTGCCGGACCGACGAAGGCGGCTTCGACGAGCGGAAGTTCGCCGAGAAGGCCGCGCACGAGCAGGTCAAGTGCGTGTTGCTGAAGATCAGCCAGGGAGCCAAGCCCGGCATGGGGGGCGTCCTTCCGGGCGCCAAGGTGAACGCGGAGATCGCCAAGGTCCGCGGAGTCCCGCAGGGCCGGACCGTCAACTCGCCGCCCTTCCACCGCGTGTACTCCACACCGCGCGAGCTGGTGCGCTTCCTGGCCCGGATGCGCGAGCTCGCCGACGGCAAGCCCGTCGGGTTCAAGCTGTGCGTCGGATCGCGCCGCGAGTTCCTGGCCGTGTGCAAGGCCATGCTGGAAGAGGGCAGCACCCCGGACTTCATCGTCGTCGACGGCGCGGAGGGCGGCACGGGCGCGGCGCCGCTGGAGTTCGTGGACAACGTCGGCCTGCCCCTCGGCGAAGGACTGATGGCCGTGCACAACGCCCTCGTGGGCTGCGGGCTGCGCGACCGCGTCCGCATCGGGGCCAGCGGCAAGGTCGCCACCGGAAGCGACCTCGTCAAGCGCCTGCTCCAGGGAGCCGACTACACCAACGCCGGCCGCGCCATGATGTTCGCGATCGGCTGCATCCAGGCGCAGCGCTGCCACACCAACACCTGCCCCGTCGGCGTCGCCACCCAGGACGAGCGGCGCGCCCGCGCCATCGACGTCACCGACAAGTCGCAGCGCGTACGCCGCTACCAGGAGGCAACGGTCAAGAGCGCCCTCCAGATCATGGCCTCGATGGGGGTCGACGATCCGCGCGGGCTCGGCCCCCACATGCTGCTCCACCGGGTCGACCCGCACACCGTCCGCTCCTACGCCGAACTCCACACCTGGCTCACCCCGGGACAGCTGCTCGCATCGGCGCCCGCCGACTGGGCATCCGACTGGCAGGCGGCCGACCCGGACCGCTTCACGCACTGAAACCCGGCACCCGCACCGCGGGGCCGCACCGGACCGAAGGGGCATTTCCTGTGGCACGTACCGTCGCCCACGTCATCGTCGACGCACTCAAGGAACTGGGCGTCCAGCACGTCTTCGGAGTCGTCGGAGACGCCTTGAACCCACTGACCGACGCGATCCGCACCACGGACGGCGTGGACTGGGTCGGCTGCCGGCACGAGGAGGCGGCGGCCTTCGCCGCCGGAGCGCAGTCCCAGCTCTCCGGCACCCTCGGGGTGTGCATGGGCACGGTGGGACCGGGCTCCGTACACCTCCTCAACGGGCTCTACGACGCCGCCAAGAGCCGTGCCCCCGTCCTGGCCATCTGCGGACAGGTGCCCCTCGCCGAGATCGGCAGCGACTACTTCCAGGAAGTCGACAACGACCTGCTCTTCCGTGACGTGGCCGTCTACCGCGCCACCGTCACCTCCCCGGAGCAGATGCCGCGGATGCTGGAGTCCGCCGTACGCGCTGCTGTCAGCCAGGGCGGAGTGGCGGTCCTGACCGTGCCCGGAGACCTGGGTGACCAGGAGCTGAGCGAGGACCGTCCCACGCGGTTCGCCCTCGACCGCGCCGTCACGCGCCCGGACGATCCGGCCCTCGCCGAGGCCGCCGAACTCCTCAACACCGCCTCCCGCGTCACCCTGCTCGTCGGCCGCGGAGCCCGTGACGCCCGCGCCGAGGTGCTCCGTACCGCGGAGCGCCTCGCCGCGCCCATGGTGCTCACCCTCAAGGCGAAGGAGGGGTTCGAGGACGGCAACGCCTTCCAGGTGGGCCAGACCGGTCTGATCGGCAACCCCGCGGCCTCCCACGCGCTCGACCACGGCGACGCACTCCTCATGCTGGGCACCGACTTCCCCTACCGCGACTGGTACCCGAAGGGCTGCAAGGTCGTCCAGATCGACACCCGCGAGGAGCACCTGGGCCGCAGGGTGCCCGTGGACGTGGGCCTGGCCGGGGACGTGGGGGCAACGCTGCGGGCCCTGCTGCCCCTCCTGAAGCAGACGCCCGACCGCACGCACCTGGAGGACGCGCGGGAACGGTTCGCGCAGTGGCAGGAAGGACAGCAGCGCCTGGCCGACCCGGCTCACGAACGCCGCTGGACCGGCAAGCTGCGGGCGGTCCTGGACAACAGGGACCACGAGATCCGCCCCGAAGCCCTGGCCGCGGCGGTGGATCAGTACGCGGCCGAGGACGCCGTGTTCACCTCCGACACCGGTATGGCGACGGTCTGGCTCTCCCGCTTCGTCACGATGCGCGGCAGCCGGCGCCTGATCGGCTCGTACAACCTCGGCTCGATGGCCAACGCCATGCCCCAGGCCCTCGGAGCACAGCTCTGGGCGCCCGACCGCCAGATCGTCGCCTTCTGCGGCGACGGCGGGCTGAGCATGCTGCTGGGCGACCTCATGACGATCAAGACGTACCAGCTGCCGGTGAAACTCGTCGTCTTCGACAACCGTCGGCTGGGCATGGTCAAGCTCGAACAGGAACAGGCCGGCCTGCCCGAGTTCGGCACGGAACTCGACAACCCCGACTTCGCCGCCGTCGCCACCGCACTCGGCATCACCGGCATGCGCGTCACCGACCCGGCCGATCTGCACGCCAGTGTGCGCAGGGCGTTGGAGACTCCGGGCCCGGTCCTGCTGGACGTCCTGACCAACCCCGACGAGGTGGCCGTGCCCGGCAAGCCGACCGTGAGCCAAGGATGGGGCTTCGCCATCGCCAAGGTCAGGGAGATCCTTCCGAGCCGGGAGGACTGACCGGGCGCGTCGGCGTCGGCACAGGTGTTTCGGCCTCGCACGTGTGATCGGCTCGTTGCCGGGTACCCGCGCGATACACCGTCAGGCGGTCAACGCCGGGCGGCATCACGGGCGTTGCGGGCAGGGCGAATGCGGCCCTGCCCGTACGAACGCGAAGGACGAAGGACCCGAAGGACGCGAAGGAAAGGGCACTCCGACGATGATGACGATGACGGAGTCACACGGCAGCACATCCCTCCCCCCATCGACGGAGCTCCGTCGACAGGTCGCCCACGCCGGCGAGGAGCTCGGCCGGATGGTTGGAGCGCTGGCCTCCAAGGCCGACGCCGCGGGGACCCATGAAAGGGCCGTCGCCGTCAAGGAGCAGGTCGGTCGGTTCGCCGGCCGGATACGCGACACGGCCGCGCACGTCGGGCGGCTGGTGGAGGACAAGACGCCCGCTCCCGTCCGTGCCGGCCTCGTCTCCGCGCGCGGTCAGGCCGGTCAGGCCGCGGCCAGGGGACGCACCCGCCGCACCGCGTGGATCGGGGCCGCGGGTGTACTGACGGCCGCCGCCCTGCTCGTCCGGCGAACCCGGCGGGCGCGGCGAGCGCGGGGCCAGCGGTGAACGCGCGCGTGCAGCAAGACGCCGTGCCGGGTACCGACGCGGACGGGCGGGACGAGACCGTGACGGAACGCGCGGACCGGCAGTGGCAGGAGCTCATCCAGGAGATCCGCGTCGCCCAGACCGGCGTCCAGATCCTCTTCGGATTCCTGCTCACGGTCGCCTTCACCCCCGCCTTCCGCGGGCTCGAGCAGACCGACAAGACGATCTACATCGTGACCGTGGTGCTGGGCTCGCTGGCGACGGGCGCGCTCATCGGGCCGGTCGCCTTCCACCGCATCGTCACGGGCCACCGCATCAAACCGGAGGCGGTCGCCTGGGCCTCCCGACTGACCTTCACAGGCCTCGTTCTGCTGCTGGCCACCTGCACCGCGGCTCTCTTCCTCGTGCTGCGGGTCGCCACCCACAACGCCGTCGTGCCGTGGCTCGTGGGCGGCGTGCTGGCCTGGTACCTGCTGTGCTGGTTCGTGCTGCCCCTGTGGGCGCGGACCCGCGACACCGCCGAGAACTGACGGCCGGAGGCGGCCCCCGCGGCCCCCGCGGGCCCCGTAAGCCCTGCGGGCCCGCGGGTTCCCGGGGGGAAGAACGATGGTGGACGAATCGTCTGAGAGCGATGCGGTGGGGTAGTCGCTGGAGACCAGCACCACGCACCACCGGAGGAGGCCGATATGACGGCGCACGAGAAGTCCCGGCGTCACCCGCGTACCACCCCGTCCGAGGCAGTCGGGGAGAGCGGAGACCGTGAGGCCCGGCAGCAGGCGGACGAGGCCGTCGTCCGGGGTTCAGACGGAGACGACACGGATGCCGGAGGCCACGCGGCCAAGCGCTCGCGCCCGGGCATCGGCCGCGAGGAACAGGCCCGGCCGGACCCGGGCGGATCGCGTCCGTCGGGCGACGAAGACCACTGACTACGGGCTGAACCAGCCCGCTGCGCCCGCAGCCCTGCTTCGTGGCCGCGGCCCACCGAAAAGGAGTGATCTGCATGCGTACCGCAGAGGCCAGGGCGATGGGCGCGGTCACCCTCGCATCCGGGGTGGCGGTCGCCTGGCGCCCCGGGCTGCTCGCACGCCCCTGCGGCCTGTCCGAGCAGGGCTCCTCGGCTCTGCTGATCCGTGCCCTCGGAGTCCGGGACGCGGTCATCGGCGCTGCGATGGTGACGGTCCCCGAGGGCGCGGCGCTGCGTACGGCCGTCCTGTGCCGGGTCGCGGTCGACGCGGCGGACGCGCTGCTCTTCGGCACCTTCCTGGCCCGCCGCTCCGAGCGCGCCATGGCGGCCACGGCATCTCTGACCTGGGCAGCACTGTGCGGCTGGACGTTGACCGGCGGCGACCGGTCGGCCGCGCCGCTCCTTGAGGACGCGGCCAACGTCGCGGTACGGGCCGCGCAGTCCGCCACGCGCGCGGAACTCTGACCCCCGCACACCCGTTCGGGCCTCGCGCTCGGGGCCGGCGTCAAAGTCATGGTGCGCGCACCCGAATCGCCGCATCTCGCCCGCCCATGAGGCCGGATCAACGTCTTCTGACCGGCGAGAGGTGTACGCGCGCGGATCAGGGGCACCCGGTCGTCACGTGCGACCGCAATGGCGAAAGGAACCGCTCATGCTCATGGCTCACCCGGCTGTCCTCTCCGGCCTCGTCGAACGCTACTGGGCCCTGTCGGTCCTGAGCGCCGAAAGCGGGGCCCCCGAAGCCCACGGCCGGCTCGAGGACGTGGCAGCCACACTGTGCGTCGCGACGGGCACCTCGGACGTGCACGCCGCCCTGACCGCAGCCCGCTACCGGCTTCCCGGCGCGCGGACCTTCGACGACTCGACCCTCGGCCCCCGACCGGCCGCGCGCCGCAGCGCGAAGGCCTGACCCGGCGGCGGCCCAGCGACGCTGTCCCGCGTGCGAGGGGGGAGCCGGGCGAGCACGATGGACGTGTCCGGGGGCGCCGAGCCGGAGAGGGCCGTGGTCCTGATGCCCGACAGGGACGCATCGCTCAGCATCAAGCGGAGACTGCTCCAGGGGGTGGCCACCGCCACGCTGGCAGCCTGCGCGCTGTTGCCGGTCAACGGTTTCGCGTCGGCCGCACCCTCAGCGGCGGGGGGTCGAGCTGTCGTGGCAACCCCGGCTCAGACCCCTTACGGCGGGATCGCCACGCAGACCCTCGACGACATCGTGAGCGGCGACTTCACCGCGGCCACAGCCCACTTCGATACGACGCTGCGCAACCAGCTGCCTCCCGACGCCCTCGCCAGGGCCTGGGACGCCTACCAGGACGCGTTCGGACGCTATAAGTCCCACGGGGATCCCAAGGAGGTCGCATTCGGCGGGCTCACCGTGGTCAACGTCCCCCTGAGCATGGAGCACCGACCCGGGGAGTTCCGCGTGACCTTCCACAAGGACGGAAGCATCGCCGGTCTGTGGTTCCTGCCAACAGGAGTGCCGATCGCGTAGCGGAGCCCAGGGCCGCGGTGGCAGTTCGACGGTGCCGCGCCCGTGCGGGGTGACTCAGAGGACCGGATGAAGCGTGAGCACGTACCCGGTACCTTCCCCCGAAAGCGGGGACCTGCCCTAGCGGGTGGGTCCGTGACCAGCGAGTATGCAGGCCATGGCCACCGACAAGGACCTCGCTTCCGTACGTGCGTCGCACTCGACGCCCCTGGTGTTCGGTGCGGGAGCGGCCATCGGTGTTCTGGGCGGGATGATCGGACTGGGCGGTGCGGAGTTCCGCCTGCCGCTGCTGATCAGCCTGTTCGGGTTCGCGGCGCTCTCAGCGGTCATCCTGAACAAGGCGATGAGCCTGGTCGTGGTCCTGGTGGCCCTGCCCGCCCGCCTGGCAGCGGTTCCGGCCTCGGAGGTGGGCGCGCACTGGCCGGTTGCGGTCAACCTGCTCGCCGGGAGCCTGCTGGGTGCCTGGGCCGGGGCGTCCTGGGCGGTGCGCATGCGCAGCTCCACCCTCTACAAGGTCCTGGCCGCCCTGATGGTGCTCATGGCCGTAGCCCTGCTGGTCACGCACACCACCACCCTCGGGACGCTCGCCCTGCCGCTGTGGGCCAGGGTGCCGTGCGGAGTCGTGGCCGGGTTCGGCATCGGGGTGGTCGCGGCGATCATGGGTGTGGCCGGGGGCGAGCTGCTGATCCCGACGATCGTGCTGCTGTTCGCGGTGGACATCAAGACCGCGGGAAGCCTCTCCCTGATGGTGTCGCTGCCGACCATGCTGGTGGCCTTCGCCCGCTACAGCCGCGACGGCAGCTTCGCGGTCCTCGGCGCGAACCTCCGCTTCACCATGATCATGGCCGCGGGCTCGATCGCCGGCGCAGTGCTGGGCGGGCTGCTCCTGGGGGTGTTCTCGGACCTGGTGCTCATCCCCGTGCTGGCCGTGATCCTGCTCGTGTCCGCGGGCAAGCTCGCGCGACACGCATGAGCCTGCGGGGCCTGCGGGGCCTGCGGGGCCTGGGGGCGCGCGCCCGCCCCCGCTCCGCGACCACGCCGCGCTCCGCCGGCTCACCACCAATAGGCGGGGTACCTCGGAGCTTTGCGGCGCACCCGGGAAGCGGCGTATCCGGTGAGTACCAGCAGGACCGTCGAACCGAGAAGCAGCGGGATGAAACGGCCGGGCACAGGGGTCTGGAGCACGATGATCACGGCGGTGGCGACGGCCGGCGAATGCGGGGTGCGGGCGGCCATGTTCAGAGCGAGCGTGACACCGGCCGCCACGGCCGCGGCCCAGGCGCTGCTCCCGGCCGCCGCGAGCACGGCGTAGCCGACGGCACTGCCCACCAGGTGGCCGATGACGACGCTGCGCGGCTGGGCGAGCGGCAGGGTCGGGGCGCTGTGGACCAGCGCGGCGCTGGCGGCCAGCGGGGGTATCAGCACCGGTTCGTGGATCATCGCGCCGATCGCGACGAGGGCCAGCAGGACGGCGGTCGCCGCGCCGAAGCTGTGCAGGGCCGCTGCCGGGGTGGGCCTGGCCGGGGCCTGGAGGGATCCCTTCGGGCGACGGCGCGGCGCGGTGAGGTCCGGTGGGGTGGCGTCGGTCGGGGCGGGCGTGGGCTGCGGGCGCAGCGCCGCGTCGGTACTCATGTGCGAAATTTCCGGGACGGGCGGCCGGCGGGCCGGGCAGGACAGAAGGGCGCCGGGGCGAGGGTGGTCCCGAGGCAGGGGTGGCCCGGGGCGGGTGTCGGCCGGGGACGTCCGCAACGACCCTATCTGTCCGGTGCCCGACGGCTCCGCGAGGGTCCTCGGCCACGCGTGGACCGGCCGACGGCGGGGCGCTGCCGATGGGGGACGGCGGGGGCCGGGCAGCCCGATGCCGTTTCCGGGCCGCACGCAGCCGCGAGGGTGAACACCGCCGGGCCGGGCCACGTTGCCATCGCCCCAGAGCTCGGTGTCATGCTCAACAGCCACGTTTTCGAACGCGGCGGGCAGCGGGCGGACGACCCGATCGGAGTCCTGGCGGACATCGGCGCGCTGGGCCCGCGCCTCCTGATGAACCACGCGATCCACCTGACCGACGACGAGCTGACCACTGTCGCCTCGCACGACGCGAGGGTCTGGCACTGCCCGCTCAGCAACATGACCCCGCCGCGCTCAACTTCGCTCCCCGGTTCGACTGGATCAACCACATCGTGCTCAACGGTCGGCCGGAGAACGTCCATGCGGTCCTCGTGAACGGCCGGCCGCTCAAGGCGGGCGGACGCCTCGTCGATGTGGATCCCGGCCGCGTCGTCCGTGAAGCGGAAGCCGCGGCCTCCCGGCTCCGGGCCGTCTCCTGATCCCGATCGGCCCGGGTCAACGCGTGGGCACGACAGCCGGGGACGACGGGTACGGCGCGTTGTTGACACCTGCTGAACGGCGTGCGACAAAGACAGCAGGGCGTGTTCGCCAACTGCTCCCTCGTCTGAGGTGCGCTTCTCCTCATGACCGGGCCGCCGCACCTGCCGGTGCCCTTGCCGGGGCCGGGGTCGGGGCCGACCTCGCGTGAACTCACCGTCTCCTGCCTGAGGCTCGCCAAACAGCGGGCAAACCACCGCATATGTGAACGGACGACTTTGCCTTGACCATGATCCCCGGATCCCGTGTTCCCGGCCGGACCTGGACCGTCCGTCTGACCGGCCACGGCGACCACACCGTCTCCGTCAGCTGCAGCACCGAGGCGTGCCGCATGCCGCCCCGATCCAAGGACACGGCGGCCATGCGACGGTTCGCCGCCGAGCACGCACGCGCGCACGCCCGGCTCGCAACCGTGCGTCCCCACGCCGCGTGTGCCTGCCGGGCCGCCGAATGCGGCTTCCACGAGGACACCAGGGCCTCCTGTACCGGTGCCCCGCTGCTCGTCCTCATCCACAACCCGGCCGTCGGCCAGGTCTGGACCCTCGCCGAGATCTGCCAGGGCTGCGCACCCCTGATCTCCCACACCGCCGTCCTCGGCCGTGCCCAGGGCGGCCCGACGGCTGCTCGAGCTTCCGCGGCCTCGGCTGCCGTTCCGCCCGTTCCGGCCTCACCGGTGCCGACGCGAGTGGCCGTGGCCGGCGGCTTCTCTTCACCCGAGGCCGCTCCCGAAGTTGTTGCCCGCCCCCGCCCGCACCGCGGTGGCCCCCGACGTACCCGCTGAACCGTGTCCGTGCGGGGGTTCGGCGTGCGGCGTGCGGCGTGCGGCGTGCGAGTGCCGGGCTGCTGCCGTCGGCCCGTTGCCCGGGGACGGCGGTACGAGCGCCGTCGTCGGGGGTTCACCGGGCGCGGCCCGGGTTCCCGGCCGGGAGGGGCCGGGAACCCGGGACCGGCCGGGTTCCGTACGGAGCCGGGCGGCAGCCCGTCGTGCGGGCGGGCCGGCCGCACGACGCCGGGGGAGGTTCGCCATGCGGCTGAGGCCCGCTCCGGAAGCCTCCGACCCGCGGGTGGCAGCTTCCGGTATCCACGCGTCTAACCCGGCTGCCCTCCGTCAAACGCCCTCTTCCTCCATAAGTTCTGAGTAGAGGTCAAGAGGTGCCGGGAGCGCGGATTCCCCGGCGTCAGAGCCCGGTCCGACCCGTTCCCCACCCGGCTCTCGAATCATCCTCCGGTGGGACTGCACCACCGCTCCTTCGCGAGGGGGCAAAGTCTCGAGCAGTCCCGCGAACTGCTGCCACTCTGAGGTACATCGACCGGAGTCCGGTGACCGCCCCGGCGGTCGCCGGGGGGACAGACCCTGACTTACGGAGACCGACCGTATGACCATGCATCAGACCACGTCACTCCTCCTCGGCCTCGCTGTGATCGTGATCCTGGCACGCGTACTCGGTGCGCTGGCCCGGCGACTCGGCCAGCCTGCGGTGATCGGTGAGGTCCTCGCCGGCATCGCGTTGGGACCGACCCTGTTCAACGGGGCGATATCCGACGCCCTCTTCCCCGGATCCATCCGGCCCTTGCTGGGCGCGCTGGCCGCGGTCGGCGTCGCCGTCTTCATGTTCATCGTCGGCCTGGAATGGGACGCCAAGCTGATACGCGGCAGCGGCAGCCTTGCCACCTCGGTCTCGTTCAGCTCCATCCTGGTGCCGTTCGGCTTCGGCATGGTGCTGGCCCTCTACCTGATGGACGAGTACGGCACCGGCGACCAGACCGCGTTCATGCTGTTCATGGGCATCGCCATGTCGATCACTGCGTTCCCGGTGCTGGCCCGTATCCTCACCGACCGGAAGATGACCCGCACCCCGCTGGGCGTGGTGGCTCTGGCCTGCGCCTCCATCGACGACGTCCTCGCGTGGACCGTGCTCGCCGGCGTGGTCGCCATGAGCGGCTCGGCCGGCTCGGACGAGTGGCGCATCCTGCTCGCCGTCCCGTACCTGCTGGGCATGCTCTTCGTCCTGCGGCCCATGCTGCGGCGCTACGCGGACCGCCGGCCCGAACTGCGGCTCACCCCGACCGTGTTCGCGTGCGTCGTCGCCGGGCTGCTGCTGTCCGCCGCCGTCACCGAGTGGGTGGGTCTGCACTACATCTTCGGCGCGTTCCTCTTCGGTGTGGTCCTCCCGCGCACCGGTACCGAGCGGCTCCGCTCCGAGGTGCACGACCGCCTCGGGGAGATGAACGGCACGCTGCTGCTGCCGGTGTTCTTCCTCGTCGCCGGCCTCAAGGTCGACCTCTCGGGGCTGGACATGGGCGGGCTGGGCGCCCTGGCGCTGATCCTCCTGGTCGCCGTCGGAGGCAAGTTCACCGGCGCGTACGTCGCCGCCCGGCTGAACCGGATGCCGGTGAAGCAGTCGGCCGCGCTCGCCGCGCTGATGAACACCCGCGGCCTGACCGAGCTCATCGTCCTCAACGTGGGTCTGCAACTGGGCTTCCTCTCCCAGGGCCTCTACTCGCTCATGGTCGTCATGGCCGTGGTCACGACCGCCATGGCAGGCCCGCTGCTGACCTGGTTCCTCGGCCGGCCGGCAGCCGACAACCGGCCCAAGGGGTCCGAGAAGCCCGAGGCCGGGACGCCCGAAACGCCCGGGACGCCCGCGGCGGCTGAGCGTACGGCTGGAGCGGTACGCACGAGCCTCTAGGCGTCTGCCGGCCCGGGAGGGCGCGGCAGGGAGTGCCCGACAGGCGGGGCCGTCACCGACCGGTGACGGCCCCGCCTGTCGGGGGAGCGGACCCCGCCGTTGCCGGTTCAGGGCGAGGGCCCGGCCACAGCACTAGCGACAGGACTGCCGGTTCCTGCGGGCGGTCAGCTGCCCCTGTACGTAGGCATCGGTCTCCGGCGTGTAGGGGCCGCCGTGGTCGAAGAGCAGGTCGGTGATGCGCCGCCACTCCGCCACCTCCGCGCGCGTGCCCGCGTCCGCCGCCTCCAGGCCGCCCGTGGCCTCGGCGGCCTCCAGGGCCTCGGCCGTCTGGTGATGCGTCATACCCTCGGCCCGTCGGCGTACCAAGTCACGGGCGCGCCGCTCCTCGGGGGTCGGCTCGTGCGGATCGTTCATCGGTGCGGTGTCCTGGGTCATGGGTGGTGCGCCTTCCGTTCGAGGCTGCGGGCGGACGTAGTGGGTACGTCCCGGCGGTCGTTCACCCCGCGGATACCCAAGTCCGCCGGGGTGGTGCCCGATCAGCCGCTTGGACGAACCTTGGCCCGTGTTGCGATGAGGACAGGCTCCGCCACCGGTCTACCCTTCAGGCCCATCGTCCCGGAGGAGCGGCAGATGACCGATACGACCACCATCGACCTCGGACCACAAACCCGGATCGTGGCCCGCCTCGCGGCGGGCGTCCCGGATGCCCGGCTCGCCGACCCGACGCCCTGCCCCGAGTACGCGGTCAGCCACCTGCTGGGGCACCTCACAGGCCTAGCCGTCGCTTTCCGTGACGCCGCCCGCAAGGACCTGGGCTCCACCACGGACACGGACCCCGGCGAGGCCGCGCCCTCCCTGCCCGCCGGCTGGCGCGAGGAACTGCCCCGGGTCCTCGGCGAACTGGCCGAGGCCTGGAAGGATCCGGCCGCCTGGACCGGCATGACCCGAGCGGGCGGCGTGGACCTGCCCGGCGACATCGCGGGTGCGGTGGCCGTCGACGAACTGGTCATCCACGGCTGGGACCTGGCCCGGGCCACCGGACAGGAGTACGCACCCGATCAGGCCGCGCTGAGCGCCTCGCACGCGTTCCTGCTGGCGAGCGTCGAGGACGAGGGCCGCGCAGAGATCTTCGGCGCAGTCGTGCCCGTACCGGACGACGCCCCGCTGCTGGACCGGGCCGTCGGGCTGAGCGGGCGCGATCCGGGGTGGACCGCTGCGACGGGCGTCGGCTGACAGGAAGCCGACGCTACGCGGGAGGGGCGCCGTAGATCTCGGCCTCGTCCCAGCTGCCGATCACGGGATCCTGGTGCACCGTGCCCGGGTGCCCTGCCGGCAGCACGCACGAGGCCTCGTACTGCTCGTCGTCGAAGAACTGTGCCGCGACATGACACGTCTGCTCCGCCATGATGTCTGCTTCCTCCGCCGACCGCTGCTGGGCCGGATGAGCTGTCCAGCGATACGAGGCGAGTGTCCCGTCGTTGCAGGAGCATGACTGATTTCATGGTGCAGATCCCCGCGGACTGGCTGGCTCGGGTGTTCCTCGCCCTGCGCCGCGGGGCATCGGGCGGCGCCCAGGCGGTGGCCGAGGAACTGAGGCCGTTCACGGAGAAGCCCGGCCAGCGGGTGCCGGTCCCCAGGCCCACGGTGCTGCGCACCGAGCTGGCGCTGCGGCGGGAAGCGGAGATCGCGAGCGTACAGAGCCGGCGTGCCGAGCTGTCCGACCACGCCGAATTCCTGGTCAGGCAACGCCTGGCCGGCCAGTAGGGAAGCGACCTCGCGGCCCGGGGACGGACATGCCCTCACCGCCCCTGCCGCGCAGACCGCGGCGGCCAGGACTCCGGCAGACGGTGGGCAGGCTGAACCCCTTGGCCAGGAGGTGCTGCGGGATGCTCCCCACGCCTTCCCCGCGCCTTCATGGAAGCACGTGCGCACCGAATCGGCCCTGGCTGTGGTCGCGGGCGTACCACCCGGCCGGGCCAAGCGAAGGCGTCCCGCTGCCGCGAATGGCCCAGCATCGGGACACCGGGCAGGCCAAGAGTCGGATGAGATGCCTAACGTCGCTGTCAGACACATTCGTTCGCGAGGCTTGTGGAGACGGCATGTCCCAACGAGGTCGCTGGATATCGGGTGCCTGCATGAGCACGGTCGCTGTCGGCCTGCTCGTCACCGGGGGAGCCCTTGCCCCGCCGCCGCGACAGGCCGCCGGCGGTGACGCCCGGACCGAGGTCGCAGTGGGCGCCTATCTCCACTACGGCTCGCCCGGCGTCGACAGGATGGAGGAACTCTCGCACTGGCTCGGGGGTACCGAGCTGCGCGCAGGACACACCTACCTGCCGGGCGACACCTGGGCCAACATCGAGGGGGCGCCCGATTCCCTGCGCAGCTGGGCACGCTGGCGCAAGGCGGGAGCCGATCGGCTGTTCGTCCTGAACGTGCCCATGCAGGAACGCAACGAGGCCGGCGTCCCAGACGCCCGGGTCGCCGAGCTGATCCGCTCCGGCGCGCGGGGCCAGTACGACCACCACTTCCAGCGGCTGGCCAAGCGACTGGTCGCCCTCGGGGTACCGGACACGGTGATCGTGCTCGGCTGGGAGATGAACGGCTTCAACTACACCCACCGGTGCCGACCCGACCCCGAGAACTGGAAGAGGTACTGGCGGCGCATCGTGACCGCCATGCGCACGGTGAAGGGCCAGCGGTTCCGCTTCGACTACGCCCCCAACCGCGGCGGTGACGCGATCGCCTGGACCAAGTGCTACCCCGGCGACGACGTGGTCGACGTCATCGGCATGGACTCCTACGACCAGCCGCCCGGCCACTCCTTCGACGAGCAGGTCACCCAGCCCTACGGGCTCCAGCAGCAGGTCGACTTCGCGAAGGCGCACGGCAAGCGGATCTCGTACCCCGAGTGGGGGCTGTTCCGGAACGGCGACAACCCCGAGTACATGCGGGACATGCTGGCATGGATCGCCGAGCACAGGCCGCTCTACCACAGCATCACCGACTACTGCCCGCACGGCGTGTGGCAGTGCGCCGAGAACCCGCGCTCCGCGCAGGTGTTCCGGGAGTTCCTGTCCACGGCCTCCGTCCACCGCGACCAGCGGGCCGTGCGGTGATCGGGCGGGCGGCGGGACGGCCACCGGGAGTCAGTCGAACAGGTTCTCCCGTTCCGCCAGTTCACGGTCGATCAGTTCCTGGACGGCGGTGCGCGTGGTCTCGCTGAGCCCCCGGGCGGCGTCCCGGCGGGCGGCCAGGCCGTCCGGCCTGGCCGGCGCCGGGATAGGTTCCCCGATGGTGATCGTCCAGTTGGACGGCAGCGGGAACGGCGTGGTGACCGGGAAGTACGGCATACCGAGAAGCCGGGCGAGGGTCGGCACCTCGCCGAGCTTGGGGCAGGCCTCTTCCGCGCCGACGATCCCGACGGGTACCACCGGAGCACCTGAACGGATCGCGGCGACCGCGAAGCCGGGGCTGAAGGACCGCAGGCGGTACCGCTCGGTGAACGGTTTCTCCAAGCCGGCCATGCCCTCCGGGTACACCCCGACGAGCCGCCCCGCGTTGAGGTGGTCGACGCCGGCCGTCGGACCGATGGGGAGCGCGCCGTTGCGGCGCGCGTGCCGCCCCAGAATGGGGGTGCGGAAGACGAACGGAGCCGCGAGGAAGCGGACCCGCCGGTCCAAGGCCCTGCCCAGGACCTTGTCCAGTACGAACGCGTCGAGGCCCCAGGCGCCGGAGTGATTGACGGCGATCACGGCCGGGCCCTCGGTGGGGATGTTCTCCAGGCCGAGCGCGACCACCCGGAAGTAGTCGTCGACGAGCCAGTCGAGGAGGCGGTCCCACGCCACACCGCCGGCTTCGCCGAGCAACCGTTTGACGGAGCTGAATTCCGCCCCTGTCGCTTTGATCATCTCGGCCACGCTGTCCTTCACGATCGGACCTCACTGTCACATCGCACGTCAGTCGACCAGGTGTCGGCGACACGGTTTTCGCCGGTTCAACGGCCCCGCGGTCCGTTGATCACGGCTGATCGGGATACAACCGCGTGAATTCTTTCGTTCGAGACCAGGGCAGAGCGGTGCCCGCGTACGCAGCTCAGCCCGACAACCGCCTCGCGGCACTCCGTACGTCGGCTGCCGCCCTCGAGCACCGGTCGGCGTGCGCCAGGAGGATCATGCGGAACCGTTCGCCGGCCTCGCTCCCGTTCCAGCCGGTGTCGGCCGCGCAGGCGGCGAGGCTCTCGGCGTGCCCTTCCAGCCGGTCCGCGCCGACGTGCCCCCGCACGCCGTACCCGGACAGCGGCGCGTCCACCGCCGAACCGGCCGCCGCTGCCGGCGGCGTGCCGTGCCCGGCCGGCATGACGCCGGGGCCGTGGGCTGCGGCGAGGGCCACGACCACGGTCCGGGGATCGAGGGTGTCCGGCAGCCGGTCCACGGTGAACCGCGGAGCGAGCATCACGGGGCGCACCTCGGCCGTGATCCCGCGGACGACTGCGCGGCAGACGAGCGCGGCGAACCGTGCGACGGCGCAGCCGGACGGGTTCGCGCACAGCGGCCGGGACGGGTCCGTGCGCTCGCCCTCGGCGCGATCCCCCAACAACGGCGGGAGGTAAAGGATTTCGTCGCCGGCTCCGATGGCCGCGCCGTTGACCTCGAGCGGCGTCCGTACCGGGTACACCACGGCGGACAGCGGCGGATACCGGTCCAGGGCCAGCTCCACGGCGTCCGGGGCGTCCTCGGCTTCCACGGCTTCCACGGCCGACGTCACGGCCGCCGTGAGAACCGCACCCGTAGCCGTACCCGTTCCCGTTCCCGCGCCGAGCAGGGCCAGGGCTTGGAGCGCCGACGCACTGGTGGCCGTCGACACCAAGGCCAGCGCGTGCGCGACGGCCAGGTACGTCTCCGGGGCGCCCTGAACCCGAGCCGTCAGCCGATCCGCGAGGGAACCGGGCTCGGGGTCCACCAAGTACGGTTCAAGGCGCCGTCGCACGGCCTGCGCCCGCGACGCCTCGTACGTACGGCCGCCCGTGGCTCCCGCCGACATGACCATCTCGCTCAGCAGGGTGTCCTCGGCGGCGCACGCCCCCAGTACGACGTGCCGGCTCAGCCGCAGCATTCCGTCGTGCCAGTGGTCCCGGTCCAGGGTGAGGTCCTCCCGCCGGGCACCGAGCACCTGAACCAGCTGCCCGGACACCTGGGCGCTCAGCCCGTCGCGTTCGTCCTGCGTCAGCACGTCCCACGCGCCCGCCGGTGCCGCGTGCGGCGACAGTGTGTACCGGCGCCCGTCGGCGGCGAGACCGGACGCGGTTCCCAGCGCCCCCGCGCCGTCGGCACGGGTCAGCAGGCTCTCGGCGTCCGCCCGGGTCAGCGGTACGAGGAAGGTACCGAAAGGCGTGCGCAGCCGCACCGGGCGACCGTCCCGGCCGCCTTGCAGGTGCGCCATCAGCCGGCGTGTCAGCCCCTCGCGGGTCAGCGCGTCCAGACCGAGTGCGCGCGCGGGCAGGTCTGCCCACGGCATGCGCCGGGCCACCAGCGCGGCGCTGAACAGGATGTTTTCCAGGGGCCAGGCCGTCTCGGGCCGTGACACCGTCGCGGTCGTGCCGTCGGCTTCGGTCATGGGTAGGTCTCCCTCGTGGTTACTTGTCGCGGAGCATGTACGGCTGGTTGCCGACGACTTCACCGTCGTAGACCTTGATCAGTTCGTTCACCCGGTCGCGGTGGTGCGCCATGTCCCCGCGGAGGGTGTCGGAGTACGCCTGCGGCGCGTGCGAGAGGGGGTAGTCGTAGGACTCGTCCAGCCAGGTCATTTCGACCCAGCCGGCGGGGATGTCGTGGGGAGAGGCGGGACCGCGCCCGTCGAGCATGGGGATCACGTCGTGCTTGTTGACCAGGCTGATCACCTGGGTGGTGTGGTCGGCCGGGCGCTTGTTGTCGATGGGGGAGCCCAGCGTGACCACGTGCGTGATCCGGTAGGTGGATGCCAGCTCCACGTCCATCGCCAGGTTCATCGCCGTCAGCCCGCCCAGGCTGTGTCCGACGAACATCAGCTCCGCCCCGGCCGGCAACCCCGCCCGTCGCAGCAGCTTCCGGGCGGCGCGTGTGTAGGTCGTGTCGGAGCGCAGGCACCCGTCGAAGGCGCCGATGAGGTCCTGCGGGGTGCTGTTGCTCGGCAGGCCGAAGCTCGTACCGGGCAGCAGCAGTACGTACCTGACGTGGCCGTCGGCGCACTCGACGCGCCGCAGCAGCACCAGCCCGTGGTTGCCGAGCGCTCCGATGTCGTTGATGTAGCTGACGATGTCGTTGCGGGACGTCCTCATGACCTTGGCCAGGATGGCGTCCGGCTCGATCCGCTCGGCCCGTCCGGGGCCGGGGTTGAGGTAGCGGAGCACCGAACTCGGCAACCCGAAGAAGGGATCCGTGTCCGGCACTCCGCCGGCGAGCGTCACCCAGGAGAAGCTGTCGTTGACCGGATTCTCGTCGAGCAGCCCCAGCAACGCCAGCAGCTCCATGATCACGGGGCTGACGGTCGTCAGGGCCCGGGTCACACCCATCCGCTCGACCAGTGCGTGCAGCGCCTTCAGCGCCTCCCACCGGTCTCCCTGCACCATGGCGCCGGTGAGCCGTCTCGCCAGTGCCGAGTCGAGGTTCGGGTGCTCGACCGCCGCTGCCTCGATCCTCAGCGCGAAGGCGTCCACCGCCATTGTCACCGCGGCCGGGCGGCGGTAGGTCATGTTCCCCGCCATCCGGGCCAGTTCTCCGACGAGTCCGCCGTTCGGCCCGAACCCGAGCCCCGACGGGCTGGTCAGCGCCTTCGCGCACGACACCGCCGTGCCGAGCGCCCATCCAGGACGGCGCAGGGCGGCCAGCCCGAACCGCCAACTGCTCAACGCTCCGGTCAGTTCCCCACCGGCCCGCTTCGCGGTGAGGGCCGCGTCCGCCAGCAGCACGGACGCGGCGACCAGGAGCTCCACGTCGGGTCCGGCCGTCGCGGGCCCGGCGGCGGTAGCTGCGCCGAGCGTGTCAACGGGCGGCCTGGCCTGACCCGGAATGGGCTGTACTGCTTCATCGACCGCCTGAAGCGTCACGGTCCTCCCTCTCATCGCTGTGCGGTTTCCACCGCGCTGCCCCCTTTTCGCCAGGCATGCTGGCACCGAAGGAGATCCACTTCGCGCACACGTGGAGTCGCCGACAGGCGGGATCCCGTCCCGGGACCTCCGACAACCCCTGCGGGAGGGCCTTTCAGCGCCTGATTCCACGGGGTGCCGGACGGGCACGGCCGCGCCGTTGCCGGCCCTTGGGATTGCGCCGGTCGGGAGGATGAGCAGCGGATCATGATGTTGACGCGTGCCGACCTCGACCTCGGTGGTCTGGCCGGTCGACCCACGTGGCACCCCCTGCAACGCGGGGCTGCCTTCCGGTTGCAGCGGATCAGCAGGACCGGCCGTGCCCTATGGGAAGACGGCCTCCGGGCGCCCATTTCCTTCGATTCGGGGGTGGAAAGTGGCCCGGACCACACCGACAAAAGGTGCGAAACGGGCACGGAAGGTGACATTCAGGCCCCTCGGCGGTGACCCGCCCCACAGGACCCAGGTCACATACGAGCCGG
>JAEBET010000009.1:0-385132 GCA_049998195.1 Streptomyces sp. cmx-11-4 | reverse complement strand
GACCGACCACAATCGCCGAAGCACCCGTCACCTCGACGAACGCGGCACCGAACAGCTCCGCCAACGACTCGTCCCACTCGTCCGGCACGACACCACGCACGTCATACGCCTTGACGATGTTCGAAAGATCTGCGGCCACTGCCTGCCCTCCTGAAGGTTCTGTGCGGTCCGGCAAACCTACCTTGAACCAGCACCCGCTCTTCAGATGAACAGGGCGTCAGGAATCGGGCGATCTCAGAACGCGCAGGTGTCCTCGACGGGTCTCGCCGCCGGCCGGACCCCGCGAGGCCGACCCTCCGGCCTCCGCCGCGCGCTCGGGCGGGCGGGCCGCTTCGCGGACGGCGTTGGCGAGGGCTTCGAGGTCGTCGCCGCTGGGCCGCGACGGCCCGGAGCCGTCGGACAGGCGGACGACGTCCCAGCCGCGCGGGGCGGTCAGGCGCTCGGAGTGCTCGGCGCACAGGTCGTAGCAGTGGGGCTCGGCGTAGGTGGCGAGCGGGCCGAGAACTGCGGTCGAATCGGCGTAGACGTACGTCAGTGTCGCGACGGCAGGGCGGCCGCACGCGGTGCGCGAACAACGACGTACAAGGCTCACGACGTTGGACGGTACCGCACTCTTGACCGGGCCGCGACGACTCTCCCGCCGCTCCCTCCCCCGTGTCGTGCCGAGAGCTACCCTGCGGGGGTGACCGACAGCCCGCTGCCTCCCCGTCCCGCCCATCCCCCGGTCGGGGCCCCCGCCGAGCCGCGCCCGCGTCGGCGGGACCGGCACGGACGCGGGATGCGGGGGCCGGTGGCGCCCCCGCAGGTGCCGCTGTCGGCGAGCAGGTCGGAGCTGTTCGGGGACCTCGTACGGGACTCCGTGGAGCGGCTTGAGCGGCGCTGGCCGCAGCTGGCCGAGGTGGAGTTCCTGGTCGGTGACGTGCCGGGACCGCCGGGAGGACCGGACGCCGGATGGAACGACGAGGCGGTGCCGCTGGGCGGGGTCTCGGAGTCCCGCGAGGGCCGGCCGGCCCGGATCGTGGTCTTCCGGAGGCCGGTGGAGATCCGTACCAAGACGCGCGACGAGAAGGCGCTGCTGGTCCACGAGATCGTGGTGGAGCAGGTGGCGGAGCTGCTGGGGCTGTCGCCGGAGACCGTGGATCCGCGGTACGGGCAGGACTGACCGGAGCGGAGAACGGGCGCCGAAGGCGGCGTCGGCGTGCAGCGCCGTCGTGCGGCGCCGTCGTGCGGCGCCGTCGCGGGGCTCCGCAGCCGGCGCCGCACCTCGAACGCGCTACCTCGTCAGGACCGAGAGGTCCTCGGCGGCCTTGGGGACCGCGACCGTGGAGTGGTCGTCGGACAGGGTCTGGACGGTGAACATCGCGGTGCCCTCGTGCGGGAGGTTCAGGGTGCGGGCCGCGTGGACCGGGCCGCCCGAGAGGGTCTCGACGGTGAGGGCGTAGGAGCCCTTGCCGCCCGCCGGGGCCACGGCGACCACCTGCGTGGTGCCCGCCTTGACGGTCACCTCCTGGGCGGCCGCCTCCCCGCCGCCGGTGCCCGGCGAGGCCGTCACCTTGACCTTCGCGTCCTGGTCTCCCGGCACGGTCAGCGACAGGACGGTCGCGTTCTCCTCCGGCCGGTTGTCGGCCACGGTCGCCCGGGTGCCCACCGGCCCGGTGGCCTGGACGAAGCCCAGCTCCTGCTTGGCTCCGCTGCCGCGCACCACCCGTAGCGCCGCGACGACCGGGGCGGCCTTCTTGGGGTCCGCCGGGGCGAGCAGCAGTGAGCCGGGCTCGCCGCGGGTCACGTCCTTGAGGTCGACGCTCGCGGTCATACCCGCCTTGACGTGCAGCTGTTCGTTGCCCGCCGGGCTGATGGAACCGTTCGGACCGGCCAGCCGGACCTTGAGGTCCGCGTCCTCGTCGCCGGGTACGAAGGCCACCAGCCGTACGGAGACCGCGTCGGCCGGGATGCCCGGCAGGACCAGGGAGCCCGCCGGGTCCGCGGCGGCCGGCAGCCAGTCGGCGCCGACGCCCTCCTCGGCGACCTGGACCGAGGCGCCGACCCGGCCCGCGCGGGTGGTCACGTGGGCGGTGGCGTCCGCGAGCTGGCTGCCCGGGACCAGGGAGGAGAGCAGGACCGACTTGCTGGACTTGGGGTCGATCCGGATGTTCTCGCTGGTGCCCGCGTCGGGCTTGGCCGGCCCGTCCGGGCCGAAGAGTCTGATGTCCACGACGGCCGCGGCGTCGTCGGGGTTGGTGAGGTGGAGGTAGTCCTCGCGGCCCTTGGCGGTGCTGACGGCGGGGAACCAGAAGTCGGTGCCCGGAGCGGTGCAGGAGGCGCCGAGGACGCCCCGGGCCCGGCCGACCGAGACCTTGGTGGTCAGCTGCGCGGTCCAGCCGGGGGCGAGGACCCCGTCGGCGCTGCCGTTGAGGGCAGGGGCGTCGGCGCCGGAGGCGGTGGCGCCGAAGGGCTTGCCCACCTCCTTGGGCTCCAGCACGGGCTTGGCGTCCTTGGTGGCACCGAGCAGCCGGGCCGAGCCCTTGCCCTCGGCGGGCGCGGCCGCGCCGGGGGTGAACGCGGTGTAGGTGGTGTCCGCGATGTCCGAGGAGCTGGGAGCCGGGCAGACCAGCAGGGACCGTTCCACCGGCATCCGGGCGGCGGCCGGGGCCTTGCCGTCGGCCGCCGGGCCCCCGGCGGCGGGGGCGGTGAGGGCGGCGACGCCCGTGAGGGCGGCCAGCGCCGCGGCCACGGCCGCCAGCGTGAGGGGTGCGCGCTGCTTCACTGCTGGGGGCTCCCGTCCGGACGCGGGTCGTACTGGGCGCGGCTGTCGTGGCCGTTGTGGCCGTCGTGGCCGTTGTTGTGGGGGTCGTACGGCTCATATGGCTCGTACGGGTAGGGGTACTGCTCCTGTGCCTGCTGCTGCGGGTACGGGTACTGCTCGTACTCCCCGGGCTGCGCGTAGGGCTGCTGCGGGGGCTGCTGCGGCTGCGGCTCGTAGGCGTAGCCGCTCTGGTCCGGGTAGGCCTGGTAGGCGTACGTCTCCTCCCCGTACACCGGCTGCGCCGGGATCTCCGCGTACGGATCGGCGGCCACCGCGGCCTCCACCGGAGCGGGGGCCTGCTCGGCCTCCGCGCGCAGCCGCCGGGCGCGGCGGCCCTCGCCGGGCTCGCCCGGGCCGGGCTGGGCCGGGATGGCGGCCTCGTCCTCGGGGAGGTCGTCGTCGAGGCGCTCGCGGCGGCCGGGCAGGGCCATCACGAGCAGCACCAGGGCGAGGAGCCCTTGGGCCCAGTGCCAGCCGGTCCGCAGGAGGGAGTCCTCGTGGACGAGGTCGAGGCGGCCGCCGGCGGCGGGCAGTTCGAAGCCCTGTGCCCAGCCGTCGAGGGTCTTCGGCTTGAGGGGCTTGCCGTCGAGGGCGGCCTGCCAGCCGGAGTCGGCGCGGTCGGCGAGGCGCAGCACGCGGCCCGCTTCACCGTCCGGGATCTTGCCGTGGGCCTCGACGGGGCCCGCGGCAACGGGGATCGGGGCCTCGCCCTGCTTGCCGGAGACGATGACGGCGCGCGGCAGCCAGGGTTCGACGCCCCACAGCGCCGTGCCGTCCTGCTGGTGGCGGCGGCTGAGGCCGGGGGTGGCGTCGAGGACGCGGCGGATCTCTTCGGGGCCGCCGGGGCGGAACATGACGAAGCGGATGGCGTAGCCGCTGAGCTGGCTGGACTGGTCCGCTCCGGAGCCGGCGACCAGGTTGGAGACGACCTTGTCGAGGCGGGGGTCGCTGCCGGTGCGTGCGGCGACCTCGGCGTCGCCGAGGCGGCCGCCGGAGCCGCGGACGAGGCTGTAGGAGACGGTGGCGGGCGGGTCCAGGTCGAGGATCAGGGTGCGGGTCTGGTTGTCGTCCCCGCCCGCGTCGGCGACGAAGGCGGGCACCTGGACCGGGTCGCGGCGCTGGAGCGGGCCGTCGGCGCCGGCGACGAGCCAGGCGGCCGCGGCGAGCAGCGGTCCGGCGGCGGCGGCGAGGGCGATCAGCGCGGCCAGCGGCTGGCGCCAGCCGAAGCTGCTGGCGGCGACGCGCTCCTTGGCGCCGTCGGCGCCGAGTGCGGCGGCCGCCAGCAGGGCGAGGCCGTAGACGAGGGTGGCCGGTCCGGCCCACCCGCCGCGGTTGAGGAGGACGGCGAGGAGCAGCGCGGCGAGGGCGGTGGCCCAGGCGGTGCGGACGGCGAACTGCCGGTCGGCGCGGAGCAGGGCGCCGAGCGCGGCCAGGACGATGCCGAGGAGCAGCGGCCCGCCGGCGGCGCCGGGGCCGCCGGGGCTGATGCCGAGCAGGTCCAGCGCGGAGGCGGAGCCGGTCGCGTAGGGCAGTCCGGCCTCGCGCAGGAAGCGGCCGGGGTGCGTGAGCAGGCCCAGCGACCAGGGGGCGAGCACGAGGAGCGGGACGGCGAGGGTGGCGAGGAACCGCGGTCCGTACGTCTTCCACTGCGCGCGGTGCACGGCGAGCGCGGCGGCCCCGAGGACGGCGGCGAGCGGCCAGACGACGGGGGTGAAGGCGGTGGCCACGGTCAGCAGCAGGGTGTACGTCCACACGGCGCGCCAGCTGCCGCGGTCGCTGTCGGCGAGGCCGCAGGCGGCGACGGCGGAGCGGGCGATCAGGGGCAGCAGGACGGCGAGGACGGCGGTGCCGAGGCGGCCCCCGGCGAGGGCTCCGGTGACGGCGGGCAGGAACGCGTAGGCGATGGCGGCCCAGGCGCGCAGCAGCCGGGATGCGACGAGCGGCCGGGAGGCGAAGTACGCGGTGAGTCCGGCGAGCGGGACGGAGCCGACGAGCAGCAGGGTCAGGGCGGCGTGGGTGGAGCCGAAGAGGAGCGTGGCGAAGGCGCCGAGGACGGCCAGGTACGGCGGTGCGTCGGCGGTGGAGCCGGTGGAGACGGCCTGCCAGCCGTCGGTGTAGGCGCGCCAGAGGTCGGGGCCGCTGCCGGGGGCGGGGAGGAGGGCTCCGCCCATCAGGGAGCCGCCGCCGATCAGGGAGCGGCAGGCGACCAGGGAGACGAGCAGGAGGAGGCCGAAGAGGACGGGGGCGGGGTTGCGGGCGATCCGCTTGAGGCGCGCGAACCGCTCCTCGGCCACCGGGTAGTCGCCCTCCTCGCCGGGCGCGGTGAGGATGCTGCCGCCGCCGTGCCGGCCGGCGGGGGCGGGGTCGGCGGTCCGGACGTCGCCGAAGTATCCGGCGAGCTGTTCGGCGTTGGCCCGCAGGGAGGCGCCGGGCGGCGGGAAGAGCGGGCGCAGCTCGGTCGCGGGCACGGCGGGGCGGCGGCGGGCCTTGCGGGCGGCGAGGATCCGGCCGGGGCGGAGCAGGGTGGCCAGGAGGCCGGTGATCTCGTCGACGGCCTGGCCGGGGGCCTTGCCGACGAGGTAGGCGAGGGTGCGCAGCACGGTGCCGAGCAGGACGCGCAGCAGGACGTAGGGCAGGGCGCGGCCGGAGCTGTTGGCGAGCATCGTGTAGACGGCGCCGGCCTTGTCGACGCGGTGCGGGCTGGAGCTCGTACGGCCGGCGCAGTCGACGGTGCGGCGCTCGCGGGCGGAGGCCTCGGCGTGGCGCATGACGGCGTCGGGGGCGACGAGGACGGTGTGGCCGGCGCTCTGGGCGCGCCAGCAGAGGTCGACGTCGTCGCGCATGAGGGGCAGCCGCTTGTCGAAGCCGCCGAGGGCGTCGTAGACGTCGCGGCGGACGAGCATGCCGGCGGTGGAGACGGACAGGACGGGGCGGATCTGGTCGTGCTGGCCCTGGTCCTGTTCGCGGCGGTCGAGTCCGGTCCAGCGTCGGCCGCTGCGGGCGATGGTGACGCCGGCTTCGAGGAGCTGCTTCCTGTCGTACCAGCCGCGCAGTTTGGGGCCGATGACGGCGGCGTCGGGGTTCTCGTCGGCGACGCGGAGCAGTTCGGTGAGCGCGTCGGGTTCGGGCGCGCTGTCGTCGTGGAGGAGCCAGAGCCACTGGACGGGTTCGCCGTACGGGAGCTCGGGGAGGTCGTACGTGTCGTCGCGCCAGGTGCGGCTGACGGGGTCCCAGCCGCTGGGGCGCTTGAGGTACGGGAGGTCCTCGGGGGTCAGGGTGCCGGCGGTGCGTGCGGCTTCGTCGACGGCGGTGCCGAATCCGGTGCGGCGGGCGAGGTGCAGGACGCGGTCGTCGCCGAAGGCTTCGGTGAGGAGCCGCGCGGACTCGTCGGCGCTGCCGGTGTCGGCGGCCATGTGGTTCTGCGCGGGACGTTCCTGGCCGAGGAGGCCTGCGAGGGTCCGGGGCAGCCAGCGGGCGCCGTCGTGGGCGACGAGGACCGCGGTGACGACGTGCCGGGGGAACTCGGGTGTGGCGGGGGCCTGGTGGGAGGCCGCCGACTGGCTGTGCAGGGACATCGCGCTACTGGCCCTCCGGCCTGGGGGTCCCCCGGGACCGGGTCACGGGGGAGGGTCCGGGGGTGGTGTGCCCTCGGAGGCTGCTGGACAGCGCCCCACCCTAACGGCTGGCAAAGCAGCGGTCCGCCTCCTGCGGGGAAGGTGCAGGAGGCGGACCGTTTGCCGTGCTGTTCGCGATGCTCTTCGCCGTGCTGCGCGTGGTGCTGTTTGCCGTGATTTGCCCTGTTGGCCGTGCAGTTCGACAGGTCGTGCGACGTGCGGTGGATACCCGGCGGGAGGGCCCGGGGCGTATCAGACCGCGGCCTTTTTCAGCCTGCGGCGCTCGCGCTCGGACAGACCGCCCCAGATGCCGAATCGCTCGTCGTTGGCGAGGGCGTACTCAAGGCATTCGGAGCGGACTTCGCAGGCGAGGCAGACCTTCTTGGCCTCGCGGGTGGAGCCGCCCTTCTCCGGAAAGAAGGATTCGGGGTCGGTCTGGGCGCACAGAGCGCGCTCCTGCCATCCGAGCTCCTCGTCCGCCTCCTCGACCAGCAGTTCCTGAAACAGCTCGGTCATGTGCGCCCCTCGCTCTGTCTGTGCGTCCCCGTGGTGATGCCGTTACTGATCGCTACGTAACGACACGAGTGAAATTACAAGTGCGTTGCTCCGGCGCAGTCAAGCCGAGATCTGCTATTGGGCCCCTTATTCACTCTGCGGAACCAAGCCTAAGCAGAAAGTGTTCATATCGCCAAAAATCGTGACACATGCCACAGGCGCCCCGCACTGCGCGCTTCTACCCGCGATTCACGCCTCCCCCCGCGGTGGGGTTGCGATTCAGCCAAAGAAGCGGCGGAGATCACAGTCCGGTCACGAGATGCGGCGTGAGGTTTGGGCTCGACATCGCGGCACATCCCCTGACCTGGACTGCACAAACCTTTCTCCGCGCACAGTAACCGGATGAGGTGAAACTTTTCCCCCAAACCGGACATTGGGTTGACAGTCCGACCTCTGACCCGTTCTCCTTGTTCGCATGTCAGCGCCCGCAGCCGCCACCCGGACCCCCATTCGTGGGTTCCTGTGCGCTGCCCAGGTTCGCTGTTGCTGTTGCAGCTGTTGATGCCTCCGGAGCTTCGGCTCCGCTGAGCTCCGGCCCGACCCGCCAGCAACCGCCCGCACCACTGACATCCGTCGAGGACTTCCCACGATGAACAGCACCCCGATCACCGTCGAGAGCGACCTCCAGATCGCCGGCGACATCCTCGCCGTCCAGCACCTCCTGCAGCCCGCCCGGGAACACCCGGCCACCGTCGCCGAGTTCGTCGGCCTCGCCCGCTCCATCGCCGAGGACCGCGCCTCCTGGGAGCACCTCGTCCAGTACGACGCCACCACCCGCTGGTACCACCGGCTGCGCACCGGCCCCGGTTACGAGGTCTGGCTGCTCAGCTGGGTGCCCGGCCAGGGCAGCGGCCCGCACGACCACGGCCCCTCCTCCGGCGTCCTGACCGTCCTCGAAGGCGAGCTCACCGAGCGCGGCCCGCGCGGGCGGCTCACCCTCGGCGCCGGCGCCCAGCGGGTCTTCGCCCCCGGCTACGCGCACGAGGTCGTCAACGACTCCCTCGACGGCGCGGTCAGCCTGCACGTCTACTTCCCCGGCCTGACCCAGATGCCGATGCACGGCTGCTCGCCGGCCACGCCGAAGTCCGTACCCGCGTGACCCGGGCGCCCGGGCGCCCGGCCTGAGAGTCCCGCCCGCCGCCCGACCGCCACCTCTCGACGACAACCTGCGGCTGACAGACTGTCTGCATGCGCATTGTTGTTCTGGCCGGCGGTATAGGCGGCGCCCGGTTCCTCCGCGGACTCAAGTCGGCAGTGCCCGACGCGGACATCACGGTCATCGGCAACACCGGTGACGACATTCACCTGTTCGGGCTCAAGGTGTGCCCCGATCTGGACACGGTGATGTACACCCTCGGCGGTGGCATCAACGAGGACCAGGGCTGGGGCCGCACCGACGAGTCCTTCACCGTCAAGGAGGAGCTCGCCGCGTACGGGGTCGGACCGGCCTGGTTCGGCCTCGGCGACCGCGACTTCGCCACCCACATCGTCCGTACCCAGATGCTCGCCGCGGGCTACCCGCTGAGCGCCGTCACCGAGGCCCTGTGCGACCGCTGGCAGCCCGGGGTGCGGCTGCTGCCCATGTCCGACGACCGGGTCGAGACCCACGTCGCGATCACCGAGGCCGGCACGGGAGAGCGCCGGGTCATCCACTTCCAGGAGTACTGGGTCCGGCTGCGCGCCGCGGTGGACGCGGAAGCGATCGTCCCCGTCGGGGCCGAGCAGGCCAAGCCCGCGCCCGGCGTGCTGGAGGCCATCGCCGCCGCCGACGTGATCGTCTTCCCGCCGTCGAACCCGGTGGTGTCGGTCGGAACGATCCTCGCCGTGCCCGGCATCCGCGACGCCGTGGCCGCCGCCCGGGCGCCGGTCGTCGGCCTCTCCCCCATCGTCGGGGGCGCGCCCGTGCGCGGGATGGCCGACAAGGTGCTGGCCGCGGTGGGCGTCGAGTCCACGGCCGCCGCCGTCGCCCGGCACTACGGCACCGAGCTGCTCGACGGCTGGCTGGTGGACACCGCCGACGCGGACGCCGTCGCCGAGGTCGAGGCCGCCGGGATCACCTGCCGCGCGGTGCCGCTGATGATGACCGACCTGGCCGCCACCGCCGAGATGGCCCGGGCCGCGCTGGAACTGGCCGAGGCCTCCCGGTGACCGGCCCGCGCGCTCCTCACCGGCACAGTCCTTCGTACGAGGTACGGGCCGTCGACGGGATCCCCGAGGTCAGGCAGGGTGACGACCTGGCGAAGCTGATCACGGTTGCCGCGCCCGACCTGCGGGACGGGGACGTCCTGCTGGTCACCTCGAAGATCGTCTCCAAGGCCGAGGGCCGCGTCGTCGAGGCGGACTCGCGCGAGGCCGCCATAGACGCGGAGACCGTACGGGTCGTCGCGCGCCGGGGTCCCCTGCGGATCGTCCAGAACCGGCAGGGGCTGGTGATGGCGGCCGCCGGCGTGGACGCCTCCAACACCGCGCCCGGCACGGTCCTGCTGCTGCCCGAGGACCCCGACGCCTCGGCCGCCGCGATTCGCGACGGGGTGCGCGACATCCTCTCCGTGGACGTGGGCGTGGTCGTGACGGACACCTTCGGGCGGCCGTGGCGCACCGGGCTCACCGACGTGGCGATCGGCTCGGCCGGGGTGCGGGTCCTGGACGACCTGCGCGGGGGCACGGACTCGCACGGCAATCCGCTGAGCGCGACGGTGGTGGCCACCGCGGACGAGCTGGCGGCGGCGGGCGACCTGGTCAAGGGCAAGGCGGCCGGGCTGCCGGTGGCCGTCGTGCGCGGCCTCGCGCACCTGCTCGGCGAGGGCTCGTCGGCGCGGGACCTGGTGCGCACCCCGGCCGACGACATGTTCCGGCTGGGCACCTCGGAGGCGGTACGTGAGGCCGTGGCGCAGCGCCGTACCGTACGGGCCTTCTCCGCCGAGCCCGTGGACCCGGGCGCGGTGCGGCGGGCGGTGGCGGCGGCCGTGACGGCCCCGGCTCCGCACCACACGACGCCGTGGCGGTTCGTACTGCTGGAGTCGGCGGCGTCCCGGCTGGAGCTGCTGGACGCGATGCGGGACGCGTGGGTCGCGGACCTGCGGGCCGACGGGAAATCGGAGGAGTCCATCGCGAAGCGGGTACGGCGGGGGGACGTGCTGCGGGCCGCCCCGTACCTGGTGGTGCCCTGTCTGGTGACGGACGGCGCGCACGACTACGGGGACGCGCGGCGGGACACCGCGGAGCGCGAGATGTTCGTGGTCGCGATGGGCGCTGGCGTGCAGAACTTCCTGGTCGCACTGGCCGGGGAGCGGCTGGGCTCGGCATGGGTGTCCTCGACGATGTTCTGCCGGGACGTGGTGCGCGAGGTGCTGGGGCTGCCCGGCGACTGGGATCCGATGGGGGCGGTGGCGGTGGGGCACCCGGCCGAGCCGCCCCGGGAGCGGGCCGCGCGGTCCGCGGAGGGCTTCATCCAGGTCCGGTAGCCGGGCCTGGGCGGTCGGGCGGTCGGGCGGTCCGGTGCTTGGGCGGTCCTGCGGCCGGGCGGCCCGGCGGTCAGAGTCGGCCGATGTCGCTGCGCGGCATGCGCGGTACGCGGCGGGGCGGGGTGCGGCCCGCGAGGAGGATGAGGCGGGCGGCGCGGTGGCGCTGACCGGCGTACGGGGCCAGGAGCTCCAGCATGGCGGCGTCGTCGGCGTCGCGGTTCCCGGCGAGGGCGTAGCCGATGATGCCCGGGAGGTGGAGGTCGCCGGTGGTCACGGCGTCGGGGTCGCCGTTGCTGCGCTGGAGGGTCTCGGCGGAGGTCCAGGGACCGATGCCGGGGACGGCCTCCAGCCGGGCGGCGGCCGGAGCGGACTCCATGGCGGCGGCCTCTTCGAGGCGGGATGCGACGCGGGCGGCCCGGACGATGGTGTCGGAGCGTTTGGCGTCGACCCCGGCCTTGTGCCAGTCCCAGGACGGGATCATGGCCCAGGTGCGGGCGGTGGGCATGACGTACAGGCCGAGGCCGTGCGGGCCGGGCGCGGGCTCGCCGTACTGGCGTACGAGGCGGCGCCAGGAGCGGTACGCCTCGTCGCTGGTGACCTTCTGTTCCAGGATGACCGGGAGCAGGGACTCCAGGACCAGCCCCGTGCGGGTGAGGCGCAGGCCGGGGCGGCGGCGGTGGCTGGCGTGCACGAGGCGGTGGCGGGGGACGAAGGCGGCGGGGTCGTCGCCGGAGCCGAGGAGTGCGGGCAGCTGCTCGAGGAGCCAGTCGGCGCCGGGGCCCCAGGCCTCGGCGGCGATCTCGGCTCCGGTCCGGGAGACCCGGAGGGTCGCGGCGCCCTGCGGGGTCTGGCTGGCGCGCCAGACCGAGCCGTCGGGGGTGGTGCGGAAGGTGGGGTCGGCGGGGCCGCGTCTGAGGGGGCCGAGGGTGATGCCGAGGTCGACGGGGCCGTCGGGGGCCCAGCGCCGGGCCTTGGCCCCCGCCCCGGCCGGGTGGCCTCCGCCGTCGGGCACGGGGGTGCGGCCGCCGCGCACGGTGGTGCGGTTGAGGGGATCGAAGCGGGCGGCCATGCCTCGAGCGTAGGCCTTCCGGGGGGCGCGGCCCAGCCCCGGGGCTCCGCCCCGCACCCCGCGCCTCAAACGCCGGCGGGGCTGGGTTTGGCCTGACGCCGCCCGTCAGGTGCGGCTCAAAGATCCGGGGCTCCGCACCCCGCCCCGGGTTCGGGGGGCGCCCGGCGCCGATCCCGTACCGCCGGAGGCTACGGGCGGCCCTGGAGCTTGGCCGACGAGGTGCGGGTGGTCGGGAGTTTGCCGTAGAGCTTCGTGCCCGGGCAGGCGGTGGCGAAGCCGTCCCGGTGGCCCGAGATGACGTTCATCGTGACGTTCCTGCCCTTGGGGTAGCGGTTGCCGCCGCCCGAGGTCAGGGTCGTCTTCGCGCGCGGGTCCCGGTTGAAGAGGCCGAGTTTCCAGGCCGTGAGGCGGGCGACCGCGTCGACCGCCGCCGCCGGCGGGTTCGTGGAGGTGTACGTGCCCAGCACCGCGACGCCCATGCTGTTCGTGTTGAAGCCCATGGTGTGCGCGCCGAGCACCGCCTTGGAGACCCCGCCCGCGCGGCCCTCGTAGACCGTGCCGCACTTGTCGACGGCGAAGTTGTAGCCGACGTCCCGCCAGCCGCTGCTGACCACGTGGTAGCGGTACAGGCTGCGCAGGACCGCCGGGGCGTCCTTGCAGGCGTAGTTGTTGCCGGAGGCGCTGTGGTGGACGAACGCCGCCTTGACCGTGCTCGTGTAGACGAAGCCCGGCTCGCGCAGGGACTCGTCTGCGCCCCACCCCTTGCGGGTGACGATCCGCGGGCGCGGGCCGATGTACGGGGCCGCCGCCGCGCTCAGCTCGCCGTCGCTCGCGAAGATCGCGTCGGCGGTGGAGTCGGCCTTGTCGAGTTCGGTGATCTCGTTCGCGCCCAGATCGGCGTGCGGGAGGTTCGCGGCGGAGGCTTCCGCCATCTCCATCGTCATGCCGGGCGCCACCACATCGCCCTTGTCGTCGCCTTCGGGGCCGCTGTTCTTGCCGTCCGACCCGGTGGCGGGGGTTTCCGCGCCCGGGTCGACGAGTTCGATCCGCATGCCCGTGGGCAGCCGGGAGGCGGCGCGGCTGGAGGAGGCGCCGGGCTCCGCCTGGACGCGGACCTCCACGCCGTCGGACTCGCCGACCCACAGCGGGGCGGTGGCGCCGCGGACCCGGCCGGAGCCGCGTTCCACCGCGTCGGGGTCGGCCGCGTGCTCGCTGTTGTGGGTCTCGACGTCCTGCCAGTCGGACCAGGTCGCGGTCTTCGCGGAGCGGGTGCGGACCTGGACCTTGCCGTGCAGCTGGGCGGTGACGTCGTCCCAGACCACGCCGACCAGCGAGAACGTCGTGACCTCGCGGGCGCTCAGGCCCTGCGTCTCGGGGAGGGCACCCGGCGAGGCGCTCATTCCGGGGACGCCGGGCGCCCGGGTGGCCGCGGGTCCCAGAGGGACGAGCGGGAGCGATTGAGTGGAACCGGCGGGAGCCACGGGGGCGGACTCCGCCAGGGCCGCGGAGGGGAAAGCGACGGGCAGGGCCAGTACGGCGGCGGTCGCGACGCCGATCGAGGAAGCAAGGAATCCACGCATGAAAAGGATGGTGAGGACCCGCACCGGCGGGCGCCATCCGAGAACTGACGGCCCGTCCGGCCCGGCCTCGCGCACCCCTCCCCCGTACGGCGGAGCAGCGGGCCGCCGTACGGGGGACGGCCCCGCGTACCCTGTGCCGGGTGAACGCCACTGACCGCACCCCTGCCGACCTGCTGCGATCCGCGCTCGCCGCCGATCCGGGCCGCCCGCTCGTCACCTTCTACGACGACGCCACGGGCGAGCGCGTGGAATTGTCCGTCGCCACCTTCGCCAATTGGGTGGCCAAGACCGCCAATCTGCTGCAGGGCGACCTGGGTGCCGAGCCAGGGGACCGGCTCGCGCTGATGCTCCCCGCGCACTGGCAGAGCGCCGTCTGGCTGCTCGCCTGTGCCTCGGTCGGGGTCGTCGCCGAGGTCGGCGGGGATCCGGCCGACGCGGATCTCGTCGTCAGCGGGCCGGACTCGCTGGACGAGGCCCGGGCCTGTTCCGGTGAGCGGGTGGCGCTGGCGCTGCGGCCGCTGGGCGGGCGGTTCCCGCAGCCGCCGGCCGGGTTCGCGGACTACGCGGTCGAGGTGCCGGGGCAGGGGGACCGCTTCGCGCCGTTCGTACCGGTGGATCCGCAGGGGCCCGGGCTGGCCGTCGGCGGCGAGGAGCTCTCGTACGCGGAGCTCACGGCGCGTGCCCGCGAGGACGCGGCGAAGCTCGGCCTCGGCGCGGGCTCGCGGGTGCTGACCGGGCTCGGCTACGACACCTGGGACGGGCTCTCGGCCGGGCTGTACGCCGCACTGGCGTCGGGCGGCTCCGTGGTGCTGTGCCGGAACCTGGACCGGCTGTCGCGGGACGCGCTGGCGCAGCGGGTCGAGAGCGAGCGGGTCACCCACACCGTCTGAGCGCGGCCCGAGCTCCGTCACTCCGACTGGCCAAGGGCAGGAATGGGCGATTTGTCACCCAGATGGCCCTAGACATGCCCCTGCCCCCGGGCTGCCCCGGCCGCCCGGAGGCAGGATCGTCAGTGGCCGTGCCCACCCGTACGGCTGTTGTCGGGCCGAAGCCGCGAGGGGACGGACGCCAGTGACGGACAGCGCAGGCATACCGGGCGGGACCGGGACGGCCGCGGGCGGCTCGAAGCCTCCGCGCAGCCGTCGGCGCCGACTGCTGCGCTGGACCGGTCTCGGGGCGGCCTTCCTGGTCCTGACGGGCTCGGCCGGCGGCTGGTGGCTCTACAACAAGCTCGACGGGAACATCACCGAGGACACCTCCGCGGCGGCCGAGCTGCTGCGCTACGAGCGCGACCGCCCGGGCCACTTCGGGAACGGCGCCCAGAACATCCTGCTGATCGGTTCGGACTCCCGCTCGGGCAAGGACAACGCCCGCTACGGGCAGGACCGCGGCACCGAGCGCTCGGACACCACGATCCTGCTGCACCTGCCGGCGGACCGGCGGAGCGCGACGGCGGTGTCGATACCCCGGGACCTGATGGCGGACATCCCCGAGTGCCTGATGGCGGACGGGAGCCGCACCCGCGAACGGCGCGCGCAGTTCAACTGGGCGTTCCAGTGGGGCGGGGCCGGCTGCACGATCCGTACGGTCGAGCGGCTCACGGGCATCCGGATCGACCACCACATGGTGATCGACTTCGGCGGCTTCAAGAAGATGGTCAACGCCATCGGCGGGGTGGAGGTCTGCCTCAAGCATCGGGTCGACGACTCCGAGGCGAAGCTGCGGCTGCCCGCGGGGCGCCAGACCCTGCAGGGCGAGCAGGCGCTGGGCTTCGTCCGCGCCCGCTACAGCCTGGGCAACGGCAGCGACACGGAACGGATGGAGCGCCAGCAGCAGTTCCTCGGCTCGCTCGTCAAGAAGGTGCAGAGCAACGGGGTGCTGCTGAACCCGGCCCGGCTGTATCCGCTGCTGGACGCGGCGACCTCGTCGGTGACCACGGACCCGGGTCTGGCCTCGCTGCGCGGCCTGTACGAACTCGTACGGGGCGTACGGCACATACCGACCGATCAGGTTAAGTTCCTGACGGTTCCGCGCAAACCGTACTGGGCCGATCCGAACCGGGACGAACTGGTGCAGCCGGACGCTGCCCGGCTGTTCCAGCAGCTGCGGACCGACCAGCCGGTGACGGTCGCCCCGCCGAAGCCCGAACCCGAGTCCCAGCCGGAGGGCGCCAAGCGGAACGAGCCGGCGGACGCCACGGAGTCCGGAGCACCGCGGGACGGGACGGGCCGGGCCGACGAGGGAACCACCGCGACCCCCGTACCCGTCCCCACCTTTACCGGGACCACGGCGGGTATGGCCGACTGCCGGTAAAGCAATCCCAAAAGCCGGTGACCGAACCGAACGGGTTGTGAGGTTCGCCCCGTTATAAGGGGAGTGGAATTTGTCACCAGCATGGTTTGCAGCCGAAGCTGGCGGATAAGGTGAGCGATCCGGTGCCCCGCCGGACCAGAGGCCGGGCACCAGCAGCCGGATCGTTGACCGTGCGCCCGGGGGAGGCGCGTCGCGAGGCACCCGACGGAGGATTCGAGCAACCGTGGATGCGCAAAGCCGTGGGCGGGCCGACGAGATCGACCCGGCAGACCAGTGGGTGCTCAATCCCCGCACCGGCAACTACGAACTGCGACTGGGTGACTCCGCAGCGCACCAGAAGGGGACCGGTGTGGCCGCCCCGCGCAGAGCGCCCTCCGCACCCGGCAAGCCCACCGCACCGTCCCCGGCCGTGCCGAGGCCGCGGCGCGGCGACGCCCCGCCCGGCGGACGGCGCGGCGGACGCTCCCGCAAGGGCGGCGGGGGTGGTGGGCGCCGCAAGAAGGCGCTGCTCGTCACCAGCGGGACGCTGGCGTTCCTGCTGGTCGGCGGCGCCGCGGCGGCGTACTTCTACTACGACCACCTGAACGGCAACCTCAGCGTCACCGACATCGCGGGCGCGGGCACCGGCGGCTTCAAGAAGGACCAGGCCATCAACATCCTGGTCATCGGCACCGACAAGCGCAGCGGCTCCGGCAACGAGGGCTACGGGGACAAGGACAGCGTCGGCCACGCCGACACCACGATCCTCTTCCACGTCGCCAAGGACCGCTCCAACGCCACCGCGCTGTCCATCCCCCGCGACCTGATCGCCGACATCCCGGCCTGTCCGACGAAGCAGCCCGACGGCTCCACGAAGGAGATCAAGGGCACGAAGGGCACCCGCTTCAACAACAGCCTGGGGCAGGAGGGCCGCGACGCGGGCTGCACGATGCGCACCGTCAAGGAGCTCACCGGGATAGAGATCGACAACTTCATGATGGTCGACTTCAACGCGGTGAAGACCCTGAGCACGGCCGTCGGCGGGGTGCCCGTCTGCCTGGAGAAGGCCGTCGACGACGAGGACTCCAAGCTGAAGCTGCCCGCGGGCGAGCACCGGCTGGCGGGCGAGGACGCGCTGGCCTTCGTACGGACCCGGCACGCCTTCGGCAACGAGAGCGACCTGGACCGGATCAAGACCCAGCAGCAGTTCCTCGGCTCGATGATGCGCGAGATGAAGTCGAAGGAAACGCTGTCCAGTCCGAAGAAGTTCTTCTCGCTCGCGGAGGCGGCCACCAAGTCGCTTACCGTGGACCAGGGGCTGGGGTCCATCGACAAACTCACCGATCTCGCGGGTGAGTTGAAGGACATCGACCTCAAGAACATCACCTTCACGACCATGCCGGTGCTCGACAACCCGGCCGAGAAGGTCAAGGCCACCGTCGTGGTGGACAAGACGCTGGCCGATCCGCTGCTGCAGATGATCCGGGGGGACGTCTCGCTCACGGAGGTCGAGAAGAAGGAGCAGGCCGCGCAGGAGGCGGCCGACGCGGACGCGAAGGCCAAGCAGGACGCGCTGCTCCAGGGCAACCGCGCACCCGCGGCGGACGTACGGGTCAGCGTGTACAACGGCGGCGGGCCCAAGGGCTCCGCCTCCACCACGCTGAACTGGCTCCAGAACACCAAGGGCATGTCCAAGGCCAGCAACCAGGGCAACGCACCCGCGAAGGTCGGTGCCACGCAGCTGGAGTACGCGCCCAACCAGGCCGACCAGGCGCGGGCGCTGGCCGACGCCCTGGGACTGCCGGTCACCGCTCTGAAGATGGGGACGGCGGACGCCGCGGCCAAGACGCCGATGAAGCTGACGCTGGGCCCCGACTTCCAGCAGCCGGGCGTCCCGCTGGGGGCTCCGGTTCCGCAGGAGCTGCCCAAGGACGTCCAGCAGGCTCAGGCCGACAAGGCCGTCTGCGCCAAATAACGGGGCATTGCCGGTCATACCGGCAATGTATCGACCAAAGCAGGATCTTGAGGGGGGACATGTGAGGCACAGCAGCGTGCGAGGGGAGGGGACGACCGCCCAGGCCGCCGGGGACATATCCGACGGCGGTGCGGACGCTCCCGGCGCGATACCCCCACCGCGGGGCGGCTCCCGGGCCGCCCGGCGGGCGGCCGACCGGTCCACCAGGCGGGGCCGCAGGCGCGTGCTGCGCTGGGTGTCCTCCGTCCTGTCCCTGCTCATACTCGCGACGGCGGCGGGCGGTTACCTCTACTACCGCCACCTGAACGGCAGCATCAAGACGGACGCGCTGAACCTCGGCGAGACCAAACTGGGCGGCTCCAAGCCCAATTCCTTCGGGCAGACCCCGCTGAACATCCTGCTCATCGGCTCGGACGCGCGCAACGACGCGGCGAACCAGGCCCTCGGCGGGGGCACGAACACCTTCGGCGGCCCGGAGCTCGCGGACGTGCAGATGCTCCTGCACCTGTCCGCGGACCGCACCAACATGTCCGTGGTGTCGATGCCGCGCGACACGATACTGATGATGCCCAAGTGCACCGAGCCGAACGGCAAGGTGCACCCCGCCAGCAAGGGGCTCGTACAGACGAACGAGTCGCTCCAGCGCGGCGGACCGGGCTGCACGGTCGCCGCCTGGACCGAGCTGACCAAGATCCCCATCGATCACTTCATGATGATCGACTTCAAGGGCGTGGTCTCGATGGCGGACGCCATCGGCGGCGTCCCGGTCTGCGTCGAGCAGAACGTCCACTCCCGCACGCGCGACGGCAAGGGCTCCGGCCTGAGGCTGCCGAAGGGCGAGAGCATCATCCAGGGCGAGACGGCCCTGCAGTGGCTGCGCACCCGCTACGGGTTCGAGGACGGCACCGACATCGGCCGCACCCACGCCCAGCACCAGTACATGAACTCGATGGCCCGCGAGTTCCGCAAGAACGCCAAGCTCACCAACCCGGTGAAGATGAACAGCCTGGCGCAGGCCGCGATCGACGCCATGGTCGTGGACACCGGCCTGAACAAGATCGACAAGCTGTACGACCTCAGCATGGAGCTCAAGAAGGTCTCGCCGGGGCGGATCACCATGACCACCATGCCGTGGGTCTACAGCACGAAGCCCGGCATGGACGGGCGGGTCGAGCCGATGCCGGGCGAGGCCGAGGCGCTGTTCCGCATGGTCCGTGAGGACATCGCGCTGGACGGGAAGGGCTCGGGGACCCCGGAGGCGGGGGCCTCCCCCTCGCCGGGCGCCTCCGCGACCCCCTCGGCGCCGGCCCAGCCGACCACGGCCCCGGCCACCGCCCCGGCCTCGTCGCCCGCGAAGGTCGCGGTCTCCGTCCGCAACGCCACCGGCGGCAAGGACGGCGCCGAGACCAGGGTCAAGCTCCGGGCGAACGACATCGCCGCGCTGCTGAAGGGCAAGGGCTTCACCAAGGCCACCGCCGATACCCAGACGGGGGCCGAGGACACCACGGTCGTCCGCTTCGCCACCGACGCCCAGGCGGCCGACGCCGCCGCCGTGGCCACCGCGCTCGGCCTGCCCGCCACCGCGGTGGAGAAGTCCGCCGAGGTCCCCGGGATCGTGCTGTTCGTCGGCAAGGACTGGCGGACCGGCGACGCGCCGACCTCGCCGCCGCCCGCGCCGACCGTGGCCCCGACCTCCGCCCACGCCCTCAACGGCGACAACGACAAGGCCTGCATGGCGATCCAGGAAGGCTTCACCTGGTAGCGCGTACGCACAAGGGGCCCGGTGCGGCGGCTGTTCGGTTCACAGCCGCCGCACCGGGCCCCTTCGTACGTCTCAGACCTGCGACGGGTCCCGGTGCACGGCCGGGCGGCGGGTCGCGATGAGCTTGTTCGCGAGCGAGCGCGGGCTCGTCAGGAAGCCGTAGCCCCAGCACAGGTGCATGGTGGCCAGGGCCAGGGGGATCTGCGCCCGGGCCTTGAGGGAGCGGCCCTTGCCCGCCGGGACGGAGCCCACGGTGATCGCCACGAGGTAGCCGGCCGGTACGGCGAAGCCGAGCGGGGTGACGGCCGCACCCACGACCACGCCCGCCGCGATCGCGCAGACCAGGGTCGGCGGGGCCAGGTAGCGCAGGTTGATGGACCCGGAGTGGTAGCGGGCCACCACGTGCCGCCACCGCCCGTAGTCCTTGTACTGCTTGGCCAGGGCCCGCACCGAACGCCGCGGCCGGTACTGGACCTTCAGCTCCGGGGAGAACCAGATCAGGCCGCCGGCCTCGCGGATGCGGAAGTTCAGCTCCCAGTCCTGGGCGCGGATGAACTCCTCGTTGTAACCGCCCTGCTGCTCCAGCGCCTCGCGGCGGAAGACACCGAGGTACACCGTCTCGGCCGGTCCCGCCTGGCCGCCGGTGTGGAACGGCGCGTTGCCGACGCCGATCCTCGAGGTCATCGCGGCGGCGACGGCCTCTTCCCAGGCGTTCTCGCCCTCGGCGTGCATGAGTCCGCCGACGTTCTGCGCACCGGTCTCCTCCAGGAGGCGCACTGCGGTGGCGATGTAGTTCGGCGAGAGCATGCCGTGGCCGTCGACGCGTACCACGATCGGGTGGCGCGAGGCCTTGATGGCGGCGTTGAGTGCGGCCGGGGTCCGGCCCGTGGGGTTCGGAACGGTGTGGACTCGGGGATCCTCGGCGACGAGCTCTGCGGCGATCTCGTCGGTGCGGTCCGTGGACGGCCCCAGCGCGATCACCACCTCCATCTCGCCCGCGTACTCCTGTTCCAGGATGTGGCGGACGGAGTCGCGGAGGTAGTGCTCCTCGTTGAGCACCGGCATGATCACCGAGACTGCGGGCTGCTGGGCGGGCATGTGGTCCTTCAAGGTCGGGTATCGGTGTCACGTTACCGCGTACGGGGGAACCGGGTGCGCGCCGAGTGAGCGGTACGGACAGAGGCTGATCGTATGGGCCTACTGTTCTGACGAATCAGATCCAGGCCGATCGTTTCCCCTGCTGTTCCCGCGGAGGTGTCCACCGTGCCCCAGCCGCACCGTCCCACCCGTCCCGCCAGGCCGCCCCAGCCGCAGCGCGTACGGCGCGGCGGTGCGGGCGGCGGTCCGGCCCGGCGCCGGGGCGACCGACCCCGGTGGGGGGTGCGGATCGCGACCGGGCTGTCGGTGGTGGTGCTGGGCTGCGGGGCCGTCGGACATGCCGTGATGACCGGGCTGGACACCGGGATCGAGCGGGTGGACCCCTTCAAGGACATGAAGAACCGCCCGCAGGCCGGGCACGGCCTGAACTTCCTGCTGGTCGGCACCGACGGCCGGGAGAAGATCACTCCGGAGGAGAAGCGCGAGTACCGCCTGGGCGGGGCGCCCTGCCACTGCACCGACACCATCATGCTGGTCCACCTGTCGGCGGACCGGGAGCGGGCGAGCGTGATCAGCCTGCCCCGCGACAGCTACGCGGAGGTGCCCGCGCACCACGACCTCGTCACCGGAAAGGCACACAAGGCGCACCCCGTGAAGCTGAACGCCGCGTACGCGGAGGGCGGCCCGAACCTGACCGTGCGGACGGTCGAGAACATGACCCGGGTGAAGATCGACCACTACCTGGAGGTCGATTTCACCAGCTTCATGAAGACGGTCGACGCCATCGGCGGCGTGGACATCTGCACCGCGAAGACCATGCGCGACCCGAACACCGGCCTCGACCTGCTGCCCGGCACCCACCGCCTGACCGGCGGACAGGCCCTGCAGTACGTGCGCTCGCGCCACATCGACGGGGCCTCCGACCTCGGCCGGATGCAGCGCCAGCAGCGGTTCCTCGCCGCACTGATCAAGCAGGCGACCAGCGGCGGGGTGCTGCTCAACCCGGTGAAGTTCAAGCAGGTCAGCTCCACGCTCCTGGGCTCGGTCCGGGCCGACACGGGCTTCGGCTCGGAGCAGATGCTCGCGCTCGGGCAGGCGATGCGGGACTTCACCCCCTCCTCCTCGGAGTTCGCCTCCGTGCCCGTCGGCGACCCCTCCTTCCGGGTCAAGAGCATCGGCTCCACCGTGAAGTGGGACGAGCCGAAGGCCGCCAAGCTGTTCGAGGCGCTGCGGCAGGACCGCCCGCTGGCCCCCGCCCGGCCCGGGAACTCCGGCAGCCGGGCCGCGGCCGCACTGGTGGACGTGCCCCCGAAGCAGGTCCGGGTGCAGGTGGAGAACGGGACCCGGATCGACGGGCTGGGCGGCCGGGTGGACGCGGCCCTGCGCGCCACCGGCTTCGACACCACCGGGGCCCCGGGCAACGGCGCCGGCCGCGACGTCCGGCGCACGGTGATCACGTACGACCCGCGCTGGGACCGCTCCGCCCGCTCGGTGGCGGCCGCGCTGCCCGGCAGCGAGCTGCGGGCGGTGGCGCGCCAGGGCCGGACCGTGGTGGTGATCGCGGGCTCGGACTACCGCAAGGTGGTGCCGGTGCGGGCGGAGGACCCGTACCAGGGCACCTCCGGGGTGCTGACGGGCGACGAGGTGACCTGCGCGGCGCAGTGAGCCGCCGGCGGGCCTCCGCGGACCGCCGACCGGCCGTGGGCCGTCGTGGCGGCCGTGTGCCGTCGTGGCGGCCGTGGTCAGTCGTCGAAGCCCTGGGCCGCCCGCTCCTCGCGCAGGGCCATGATCGCCTGGCGGCGGGCGAGCCGGTGCGTGCGGCGGATCTGGGCCTCCTGGTAGCGCCGCTCGTCGCGCTCGGTCTCCGGGAGCACGGGCGGGACCCGGCGGGGCTTGCCCTCGGCGTCCACCGCCGCGAAGACGAGGTAGGCGCTGCCGACCTGAGTGGCGGGGGTGGACTCGTTCCACCGCTCCGCGAGGACCCGTACGCCGATCTCCATGGAGGAGCGGCCCGTCCAGTTGCACTGGGCCTTCACGTGCACGAGGTCACCGACCCGTACGGGGGCGAGGAAGGCCATCTCGTCCATGGAGGCGGTGACCGCGGGGCCACCGGAGTGGCGCCCGGCCACGGCCCCGGCCGCGTCGTCCACCAGCTTCATGATCACGCCGCCGTGCACCGTGCCGAGGAGGTTGGTGTCGTTGGCCGTCATGATGTGGCTGAGGGTCGTACGGGAGGCCGCGGTCGGCTTCCCGGGCAGCTCGCCCGGTATCTCTGTCATACGGACACCTTAGATGCGTTGTGGAGGCATCAGCTCTGCAACAGGACCGGTACGGAAGTCACCCCGGGCTGTCGGGCGACACGCCCGGCCAGGCATCCTTGGGCGCATGAATGACTGGCCTGAAGGTCGCGAGGACGGGTACGGACGCGGCAGCGCGGGAGCACAGCCCGAGGGCGCGCGGCGGATGCGGCACGTCCAGCGGCAGCAGCCCCCGCGCCCGGCAGTGCCGCCGCCCGCCCGGCGGCCCGGACCGCCGCCCGCGCCCGCGGTGCCTCCGCAGCAGGGGCGGAGCCACGACACGTACGGCGGCTACGACAGCGGCTACAACACCGGCCAGGTCTACGGGGCGCCCGCGGGCCCCGGAGGCCCCGGCGGGCCTTCGCAGCCGCCCTCGGGGCCCGGCCGTCCCGGGCGGACGCCCGGAGCGGCCCCGGACTGGCGCAAGCGGATCAAGGTCGGCTCGATCGTGCTGATCTCCGTGCTGGTGGTGACCACGGTCTCCACGTACTTCTGGGCGGACTCCAAGGTGCGCCGCGAGGTGGACCTGTCCAAGGTCATCGAGCGCCCGAAGGAGGGCGACTGCACGACGTACCTGATCGTGGGCTCCGACAGCCGCGAGGGGATGTCCGACGAGGAGAAGAAGAAGCTCCACACGGGCTCGGCCGAGGGCAAGCGGACCGACTCGATGATGATCCTGGCGAAGTGCTCCAGCGGGAACACCATGATCTCGCTGCCGCGCGACTCGGACGTGGAGATCCCGTCCTTCGTCGGCTCCCAGTCGGGCAAGAAGTTCCCCGCGCAGGGCCGCCGGGTCAAGCTCAACGCGGCGTACGCGGAGGACGGCCCCGAGCTGCTGGTGCGGACGGTGGAGCACAACACCGGCCTGCGGATCGACCACTACGCGGAGATCGGCTTCGCCGGCTTCGCGAACATCGTGGACGCGCTGGGCGGGGTGGAGCTGGACATCGAGGAGGGCTTCAAGGACGAGAAGTCGGGCGCCGACTTCAAGGCGGGCAAGCAGACCCTGAACGGCGAGCAGTCGCTGGCCTTCGTACGGACCCGCTACGCCTTCGCCGATTCGGACCTGCAGCGGACGAAGAACCAGCAGAAGTTCCTGTCGGCGCTGGCCGGCCAGGCGGCGACCCCGTCCACCGTCCTCAACCCGTTCGACCTCTACCCGCTGCTGGGCGCGGGCCTGGACACGCTGATCGTGGACAAGGACATGGGCCTTTACGACATGGGCCAGATGTTCTTCGCCATGAAGGGCGTCAACGGCGGCGACGGCGTGTCGATGAACATGCCGATCTCCGGGCAGCGCGGCGGCAACCTCGTCTGGGACAAGGCGAAGGTGCAGCAGCTGGTGAAGCAGATCCAGAACGACGAGAAGGTCACCGTCCGGGGACAGTGACCTCTGCGACGGCCCGTGGGCCCCTGCGGGGGCGGGTCCCTGCGGGGGTCAGGCGTCCGGGGAGAAGCGGATCGCGGCGGCGGGCAGCTGCGCCCCGCACCACACCCGGGCGCCGGCGCGGAGCTCGTTGTCGGCCCCCACGAGGGCGTCGTCGCCGATGACGGCGCCGTCGAGCACGGTCCGCTCGCCCACCGAGGCGCGCGCGCCGATCAGCGCGGCGCTCACCTGCGCGTCGGCGCCGATGACGGCGCCCTCCAGGACGATGGAGCCCTGGACGACCGCTCCCGCCTCGATCCGGGCCCCGGCGCCCACGACCGTGCCGCCGGACAGCTTGGCCCCGGCCGCCACCTGGGCGCCCGGCAGGACGAGGGACTCGCCGCGCCGGCCGGGAACGGCCGGGGAGGAGACCACACCGCGGACCAGGTCGGCGGAGGCCTGGACGATGGCCTCGGGCTTGCCCAGGTCCATCCAGTAGGTGTTCTCGGTGACGCCGTGCAGCGTGGCGCCGGATGCCAGCAGGCCGGGGAAGGTCTCGCGCTCGACGGAGACCGGGCGGCCCGCCGGGATGGAGTCGATCACGCTCCGGCGGAAGACGTAGCAGCCGGCGTTGATCTGGTCGGTGATGATCTCCTCGGGGGTCTGCGGCTTCTCGGTGAAGGCCAGCACCCGCCCCTCGGAGTCGGTGGGGACCAGGCCGAAGGCGCGCGGGTCCTCGACACGGACCAGGTGCAGGGAGACGTCGGCGTCGGCCGCTGTGTGGGATTCGACGAGTCCGGCGATGTCCAGGCCCGTGAGGATGTCCCCGTTGAAGACGAGGACGGCGGAGTCCGGGCCTCCGGTGAGCAGCCGGGCGGCGTTGCGGATGGCGCCGCCGGTGCCCAGCGGTTCGTCCTCGACGACGTACTCCAGGTGGACGCCGAACTCGGACCCGTCGCCGAAGTAGGGCTCGAAGACCTCGGCGAGGTAGCAGGTGGCCATCACGATGTGCGTGACACCGGCGGCGGCGGCGCGGGCGATCTGGTGGGCGAGGAAGGGCACGCCTGCGGTCGGGACCATCGGCTTCGGCGTGTTCACCGTCACGGGACGCAGGCGCGTCCCCTGTCCGCCGACCAGCAGGATCGCTTCCGTCATGTGCGTTCTCCCCAACCGATTCCTGCGTGCGAAGGCCCAAATTTAGCCCATCCGAGTGGCATCGAAGGGCCGGAGGTGCCGGAAGGCACGCGGGCGGCCACCCGCACGGCCGTAGTGCCCGGCGTGTCCCCAAATGCCCTGGCCGCACCTGGGCCACGGCCCCGGGCGGCACCCGCGTCAGCTGCCCGGCCCCCGCGACGCGGACGACCCCCGGCAAGCCGCCGGGGGTCGTCCGCGTGGGTGCGGGTCAGGCTCGTTACGGCAGGTTGCGGGCCATGACGATGCGCTGCACCTGGTTCGTGCCCTCGTAGATCTGCGTGATCTTGGCGTCGCGCATCATGCGCTCCACCGGGTAGTCCCGGGTGTAGCCGTAGCCGCCGAGGAGCTGGACGGCGTCCGTGGTGACCTCCATGGCCACGTCGGAGGCGAAGCACTTGGCCGCGGCGCCGAAGAAAGTCAGGTCGGCGTCGACGCGCTCGGACTTCGCGGCGGCCGCGTAGGTCAGCTGGCGGGCGGCCTCGATCTTCATGGCCATGTCCGCGAGCATGAACTGCACGCCCTGGAAGTCGCCGATCGGCTTGCCGAACTGCTTGCGCTCCTGGACGTAGCCCTTGGCGTAGTCCAGGGCGCCCTGCGCGATGCCGAGCGCCTGGGCGGCGATCGTGATGCGGGTGTGGTCGAGGGTCTTCATCGCGGTGGCGAATCCGGTGCCCTCGGCGCCGATCATGCGGTCGGCCGGGATGCGGACGTTGTCGAGGTAGACCTCGCGCGTCGGGGAGCCCTTGATGCCGAGCTTCTTCTCCGGGGCGCCGAAGGAGACGCCCTCGTCCGACTTCTCGACGACGAACGCGCTGATGCCCTTGGAGCGCTTCTCGGGGTCGGTGACGGCCATGACCGTGTAGTACTCGGATACGCCCGCGTTGGTGATCCAGCGCTTGACGCCGTTCAGGACCCAGAAGTCGCCGTCACGGACCGCGCGGGTCTTCATGCCGGCGGCGTCGGAGCCCGCGTCCGGCTCGGAGAGCGCGTACGAGAACATCGCGTCGCCCTTGGCGAGCGGGCCGAGGTACTTGGCCTTGAGCTCTTCGGAACCCGAAAGGATCACCGGGAGCGAGCCGAGCTTGTTGACGGCGGGGATGAGCGAGGAGGAGGCGCAGACGCGGGCCACTTCCTCGATCACGATCACCGTGGCGAGGGCGTCGGCGCCCGCGCCGCCGTAGGTCTCGGGCACGTGGACGGCGTGCAGGTCGCTGGCGACCAGGGCGTCGAGGGCCTCCTGCGGGAAGCGGGACTCCTCGTCCACCGCGGCGGCGAACGGCAGGATCTTCGCCTCGGCGAGCGAGCGGACCGACTCGCGGAGCATGTCGTGCTCCTCGGCCGGGCGGTACAGGTCGAAGTCGGCAGAACCCGCCAAGATCTCTCACTCCCCAGGGTGATGCGTGATGCTAACTACCGTTAAGTAACCGAAGCTTAGTGGCCGGTGCACGAATGGCGGTATGGACGGCCCACGTGAGTTGCGTGACAGAGGGGTCACCTACCGGAAAACGTCCCCCGTGACCGGCCCGACTATGCTCAGTGGCCGCAAACGGCCCGCCGCACCCCAGCAACTGTACGGAGCACCCATGGCCCCCCTCAGGATCACTGTGATCGGCACCGGTTACCTCGGCGCCACGCACGCCGCGGCGATGGCGGAGCTGGGGTTCGAGGTGCTGGGGCTGGACGTGGTGCCCGAGAAGATCGAGATGCTGGCGTCGGGCCGGGTGCCGATGTACGAGCCCGGGCTGGAGGAGCTGCTGTCCTCGCACGTGGCCGGGCTGCCGGGGTCGACGGGGCGGCTGCGGTTCACGACCTCCTGGGAAGAGGTCGGCGCGTTCGGCGACGTGCACTTCGTGTGTGTGAACACTCCGCAGAAGCACGGCGAGTACGCGTGTGACATGTCCTACGTCGACTCCGCGATGGACTCGCTGGCCCCGCACCTGACGCGGCCCGTGCTGGTGGTCGGCAAGTCCACCGTGCCGGTGGGCTCGGCGCAGCGGCTGGCCGCGAAGCTCGAGGAGCTGGCGCCCGCGGGTGCGGACGTGGAACTGGCATGGAACCCGGAGTTCCTGCGGGAGGGCTTCGCCGTGCGGGACACCCTGCACCCCGACCGGATCGTGATCGGCGTGCAGGGCGAGCGGGGCGAGAAGCTGCTGCGGGAGGTGTACGAGACGCCGATGTCGGAGGGGACTCCGCTGGTGGTCACCGACTTCCCGACCGCCGAGCTGGTGAAGACCGCCGCGAACTCCTTCCTGGCGACCAAGATCTCCTTCATCAACGCGATGGCGGAGGTGTGCGAGGCCGCGGGCGGCGACGTGGTCAAGCTGGCGGAGGCCATCGGCTACGACGACCGGATCGGGGCGAAGTTCCTGCGGGCCGGGATCGGCTTCGGCGGCGGCTGCCTGCCGAAGGACATCCGCGCCTTCATGGCGCGGGCCGGCGAGCTGGGGGCCGACCAGGCGCTGACCTTCCTGCGGGAGGTCGACTCGATCAACATGCGGCGGCGCGGGCACATGGTGGAGCTGGCGCGGGACGCCGTCGGCGGGTCGTTCCTCGGCAAGCGGGTCGCGGTGCTCGGAGCCACCTTCAAGCCGGACTCCGACGACGTCCGGGACTCGCCCGCGCTGAACGTGGCCGGGCAGATCCACCTCCAGGGCGGACAGGTCACCGTCTACGACCCCAAGGGCATGGACAACGCGCGGCGCGTCTTCCCGACGCTGGGGTACGCGGACTCCGCGGTGGAGGCGGCCCGGGGCGCGGAGGTCGTCCTCCACCTCACCGAGTGGCGCGAGTTCCGCGAGCTGGACCCGGCGGAGCTGGGCCGCGTCGTCACCGACCGGCTGATCCTTGACGGGCGCAACGCGCTCGATCCCGGGCTGTGGCGCGGGGCCGGCTGGACCTACCGGGCCATGGGCCGCCCCCGAGCCTGACCGTGGACGGGTGCGGCGCCGCTGCCGGGGCTCTGCGCCCGGGCCCCCGCGCCTCAATCGCCGGCGAGGTTGCATAAGCCCGCCAGGGCCGAGGGGTGCGTCAGAAAGGCGTGGGGGCGGCGCGGCGGTGTTGGGCTGCTCGGGAGGTGAATTCCGCGTCGCGGAGGACCCGCTGGGCGTTGCCCCAGGTCAGGAGGGCCAGATCGGCTTCCGGCCAGCCTCGGTCCAGGAGCTCCGCGATCAGGTGTGGATAGCCCGAGGGGTCCGTCAGGCCCGTGGGGCGGGGGTCGCCCGGTTCGGCGCCGAAGGCGGCGCCCAGGCCGACGCAGTGCGGGCCGGCGACGGCCCGGACGTGGTCGATGTGGTCCGCCACCGCGTGCAGGGAGTCACCGGTCCGGGCGGTGTCGAAGGTGATCATCGCCAGGCCGTTCGCCTCCCGCAGGGCCAGCAGGACCTCGTCGGTCACGTTCCCCGGATGCGGGTTCAGGGCCGCGACCGCCGTGTTCGAGATGATCACCGGGGCTTTCGAGGCCGCCGCGATCCGGCGGGCCGTCAACGACGAGCACCCGGTCAGGTCCAGCACGATGCCCAGCCTGTTCGCCTCCTGGACCACCTCGTGGCCGAAGGCCGCCAGGTCATGCCGGGCCCAGGGCGCTCCCGCCGGCGCCAAGATCCGTACGCCCAGCGCGTGGAACGCGTGCAGGGCGCTCAGCGAGTCGGTCAGCGTACGGCCGGGCACCGGCCCGAGGAAGCAGGCGATGCGTCCTCGGTTGCGGGCGTCCGCCATGTCGTCGGCGGTGAGCGCGAGGCACAGGCTGTCGGGGTAGCGGCGCACCAGGGCCAGCGCCACGTCGATCTGTTCCAGGGTGTCGGAGACCGCCTGGTCGTCGGCGGCCTCGCCCGGGGTGAGCAGCGACCAGAACTGGGCGCCCACTCCCCCGGCGCGCAGCCGCGGGATGTCGGTGTCGACACCGGCGTCGGGCGTGTCGATGTCGTGGTACGGGGTCTGGCACAGGGTCCAGACGAGCGTGTTGCACCCGTCCGCGACGGGATGCTCGGACAGCAGCGCGGCGGCCCGTTCCAGGGCACTGGTCACCGCTGTGGGGGCGGGAAGGTCTTCCGCCCCGATGCCCACGGAGTGGGGTTCATCCTGCAGGTCGGCCATGGCGTTCGCTCCGGTCTCGGCGGCAGCAGGGAGAGCTGGTGCCACCGTGACACGCCGGACGCCCGGGTCGCCCGGCAGGTGTGGCATTCGGGTGTAACCGCCAGGTCACTCCCGTCGCCCCACCCGCCGGGGCTAGCGGATCACCGCGTTGGACGGCCCCCGGGACGCCGACAGGTCCCGCGCCACCGCCTCCGCGTCGCGCAGCGCCCGTACCGCGTTGGACCAGGTCAGCTTCGCCAGGTCGGCCTTCGACCAGCCGCGCGTGAGCAGCTCCGCGATCAGGTTCGGGTAGCCCGCCACGTCGTCCAGCCCGGAGGGGGTGAAGGCCGTGCCGTCGTAGTCCCCGCCGATGCCGATGTGGTCGATCCCGGCCACCTCGCGCATGTGGTCCAGGTGGTCGGCGACGGTCGCGGCCGTGGCCACCGGGCGCGGGCGCCGCGCCTCGAAGGCCCGGTGCAGGGCCATCGCCTCGGGCGTGGTGTCCAGGTGGTGCAGGCCGTGTGCCCGCAGGTTCTCGTCCGCGGCCAGCGTCCACTCGACGGCGGCGGGGAGGATGAACTTCGGGACGAAGGTGGCCATCGCCACCCCGCCGTTGGCCGGGAGCCGCTCCAGCACGTCGTCGGGGATGTTGCGCGGGTGGTCGCACACCGCGCGCGCCGAGGAGTGCGAGAAGACCACCGGCGCGGCCGTGACGTCCAGCGCGTCGCGCATCGTCGTCGCGGCCACGTGCGAAAGGTCCACCAGCATGCCGACGCGGTTCATCTCGAGGACGACCTCGCGGCCGAAGTCCGTCAGGCCGCCGTGCCGGGGCTCGTCGGTCGCCGAATCCGCCCAGTCGATGGTGTCGTTGTGCGTGAGCGTCATGTACCGCACGCCCAGCTGGTGCAGGGCGCGCAGGGTGGCGAGCGAGTTGTTGATGGAGTGGCCGCCCTCGGCGCCCATCAGCGAGGCGATCCGGCCGTCGGCGCGGGCCGCCTCCATGTCGTCCGCGGACAGCGCCCGCACCAGGTCGGCGGGGTAACGACTGATCAGCTGGTCGACCGCGTCCACCTGTTCCAGCGTGGCGCTGACCGCCTCGTCGCCGGTCAGCTCGGTGCTCACGTACACGGACCAGAACTGCGCGCCGACCCCGCCGGCCCGCAGGCGCGGGATGTCGGTGTGCAGGTACGCCGACTGGTCGCCGGCGATGTCCCGCTGGTCCAGGTCGTAGCGGACCTGCTTGCGCAGCGCCCAGGGCAGGTCGTTGTGACCGTCCACGACGGGGTGCTCGGCCAGCAGCTCGCGCGCCTCGTCCAGGCGCTGCGCCGCGCTCACTTGCCGAATCCGAAGGACTCCGCGCCCGCGACCTTCGTCCGCAGCCGCTTGCCCTTCTCCTTGGCCTGGTCGCCCAGCTCCTGCTGGAACTCGCGCATCCGGCCCAGCAGGTCGGCGTCGTGCGCGGCCAGCATCCGTACGGCCAGCAGCCCGGCGTTGCGCGCTCCGGCGACCGAGACGGTGGCGACGGGAACCCCGGCGGGCATCTGGACGATCGACAGCAGCGAGTCCATGCCGTCGAGGTACTTCAGCGGGACCGGGACGCCGATGACCGGCAGCGGGGTGACCGAGGCGAGCATGCCGGGCAGGTGGGCGGCTCCGCCGGCGCCCGCGATGATCGCCTTGAGACCGCGGTCGGCGGCCTGCTCCCCGTACGCCACCATCTCGCGCGGCATCCGGTGCGCGGAGACGACGTCGACCTCGTAGGGGATCTCGAACTCGTCCAGGGCCTGGGCGGCGGCCTCCATGACCGGCCAGTCCGAGTCGGACCCCATGACGATGCCGATGACGGGGCCTGCGGCGGAGGTGCTCATTGGGTGACCGTTCCTCTGAGGTAGTCGGCAGCGTGGCGTGCGCGCTCCAGCACATCGTCCAGGTCGTCGCCGTAGGTGTTGACGTGGCCGACCTTGCGGCCGTGTTTCACGTCCTTGCCGTACATGTGGATCTTCAGCTGCGGGTCGTGGGCCATGCAGTGCAGGTACGCCGCGTACATGTCGGGGTAGTCCCCGCCCAGCACGTTCGCCATGACCGTCCACGTGGCGCGCGGGCGCGGGTCGCCCAGCGGGAGGTCCAGGACCGCGCGTACGTGGTTGGCGAACTGCGAGGTGACGGCCCCGTCCTGGGTCCAGTGGCCGCTGTTGTGCGGGCGCATGGCCAGTTCGTTGACGAGGATGCGGCCGTCGGGGGTCTCGAACAGCTCCACGGCCAGGTGGCCGGTCACGCCGAGCTCCTTGGCGATGCGCAGGGCCAGTGCCTGGGCCTCGCCCGCCAGCGCCTCCGAGAGGTTCGGGGCGGGGGCGATCACCGTGTCGCAGACCCCGTCCACCTGGCGGGACTCCACGACGGGGTAGGCCACGGCCTGGCCGTGCGGGGAGCGGACGATGTTCGCCGCGAGCTCGCGGACGAACTCGACCTTCTCCTCCGCGAGGACCGGGACGCCCGCCCTGAAGGGCGCCTGCGCGTCCTGCGGCGTGCGGACGAACCACACGCCCTTGCCGTCGTACCCGCCGCGCACCGTCTTGAGGATGACCGGGAAGCCGCCCACCTCGTCCGCGAAGGCCGCCACGTCCGCCGGATCGCTCACGATCCGGTGGCGGGGGCTCGGCGCGCCGATCTCGTCGAGCTTGGCGCGCATCACCCCCTTGTCCTGGGCGTGCACCAACGCGTCGGGCCCCGGGCGGACGGGGATGCCGTCCGCTTCCAGGGCCCTGAGGTGCTCGGTGGGCACGTGCTCGTGATCGAAGGTGATCACGTCGCAGCCGCGCGCGAAGGCGCGCAACGTCTCCAGATCGCGATAGTCGCCGATGACGACATCGCTCACGACCTGGGCCGCCGAGTCCTGTGGGGTGTCACTGAGGATCTTGAATTTGATGCCGAGGGGGATGCCCGCCTCGTGGGTCATGCGGGCGAGCTGTCCGCCGCCGACCATGCCGACTACCGGGAACGTCACTCCTCCAGGGTATCCGGCGGTATTCCGCCATCCGGACGGGCCCCTGGCGCGGACCCGCCGGTGTGCCGTGCGTCGCACGGTGTCCGAAGGCACAGACGGACCGTGGGGGCGACACTTAACATGAGGGGGTTGACGGAGAACAGCGGACGCCCCCGTGCGGGGCGGTGACCGACAGGGACTGACCATTCAGATGAGCACGCCGGGGAACGGATCTGTTCTCGAACGCGTACGCGGTCTCGTGCGGGAGGTCGCCAAGTTCGGGGCGGTCGGCGGTCTGGGTGTGCTGGTCAACCTGGGTGTCTTCAACCTGATCCGCCACACGACCGACCTCCAGGTGGTGCGCGCGAGCGTGATAGCCACCGTGGTCGCCATCGCCACGAACTACCTCGGCTTCCGCTACTTCGCCTACCGGGACCGCGCCAAGAGCGGCCGGACCCGCGAGCTGGCCCTGTTCGCCGCCTTCAGCGCGGTCGGCCTGGTCATCGAGAACGGTGTGCTGTACACGGCGACGTACGGCTTCGGCTGGGACGGACCGGTCGCCACCAACGTCTTCAAGTTCATCGGCATCGGCACCGCGACCGTCTTCCGCTTCTGGTCGTACCGGACCTGGGTCTTCAAGGCCCTGCCGCCGGCCGCCGAGGCCGAGCCGATACCCGAGCCGGCTCCGCTGCCCAAGCCGGAGCGCAGGCCCGAACCGCAGCCCGAGCCGGAACCCGAACCCGCGGCGGGCTGAACACGGCCCAGCCCTAGCGGACCGTCTTCTGCCCTAGCGGACCGTCTTCTGCGGCTCCGAGCGTCCCGGGGCCGTCCGGCTCAGGAACAGTGCGAAGACCGGCGGCTGCGCCTGGAGCAGCTCGAGGCGCCCGCCGTCCGCCTCGGCGAGGTCCCGGGCGACGGCCAGGCCGATGCCTGTGGAGTTGCGGCCGCTGATGGCCCGCTCGAAGATCCGGTTGCCGAGGTCCGGGGGGACCCCCGGCCCCTCGTCCGTGACTTCCAGCACCGCCTGGTTACCGATCACCCGGGTGCGCAGGGCGACGGTGCCGCCGCCGTGCATCAGCGCGTTCTCCACCAGGGTGGCCAGGACCTGGGCGACCGCGCCCGGGGTGCCGACGGCCCGCACGCCCTGCTTGCCGGAGCGCACGATGGCGCGGCCGGCGCTGCGGTAGGCGGGCCGCCACTCCTCCACCTGCTGTTTGACGACTTCGTCGAGGTCGAAGGGGACCGCGGAGCCGGTGCGCGGGTCCCGCGAGTTCGTGAGCAGCCGCTGGACCACGTCCGTGAGCCGCTCCACCTGGGCGAGGGCGATGGTCGCCTCCTCCCGTACGGTCTCCAGGTCCTCGGTGACCGTGATCTCCTCCAGCCGCATCGACAGCGCGGTCAGCGGCGTGCGCAGCTGGTGGGAGGCGTCAGCGGCCAGGCGCCGCTCGGCGGTCAGCATCCGCCCGATCCGCTCGGCGCTGGAATCCAGTACGTCCGCGACCCGGTCCAGCTCGGGCACCCCGTACCGCTTGTGCCGGGGCCGCGGGTCTCCGGATCCCAGGCGCTCGGCGGTCTCGGCGAGGTCGGTGAGCGGGGAGGCCAGCCGGTTCGCCTGCCGTACGGCGAGCAGTACGGCCGCCACGACGGCCAGCAGCGCGACGGCGCCGACCACCGCGAGGGTCCGCACGACCTCCCTGGTCACGGTGGAGCGGGCCTCCTCGACGACGACGAGCTCGCCCTGCTCGCCGCGCGCGGTGCCGCGGATGACGTCCTCGTCGATCCGGTGGCCGACCTCCACCGTGGCCTGCCCGGGGATGGTGATCGTGGCGTGGTGGCCGACGTCCAGCTGGTCGGACAGGGCCTGCGGCTCGACCTTCTCCTGCTCCAGGACGTTCGCCTCGACGATGCCGACCAGGCGCTGGGCCTCGTACTCGATGCGGTCCTGGGCACTGCTGGTGATGGTCCGGGTCTCGACGATCACCAGGGAGACGCCGAAGACGGCGATCACGACGAGTACGACGGCGAGCGTGGAGTTGATCAGGCGGCGGCGCATGGCGTGGGAGCTGCTCAGCTCTTCTCGAAGCGGAAGCCGACGCCCCGGACGGTGGCGATGTAGCGGGGGTTGGCGGCGTCGTCGCCCAGCTTCTTGCGCAGCCAGGAGATGTGCATGTCGAGGGTCTTGGTGGAGGACCACCAGGTGGTGTCCCAGACCTCGCGCATGAGCTGGTCGCGGGTGACGACCCGGCCGGCGTCGCGGACCAGGACGCGCAGCAGGTCGAACTCCTTGGCCGTGAGCTGGAGCTCCTCCTCGCCCATCCAGGCGCGGTGCGATTCGACGTCGATGCGCACGCCGTGGGTGGCGGGCGGCTGGGCGGTCTCGGCGGCGCCGCGCCGGAGCAGGGCCCGTACCCGGGCCAGCAGCTCGGCGAGGCGGAACGGCTTGGTCACGTAGTCGTCGGCGCCGGCGTCGAGGCCGACGACCGTGTCGACCTCGTCCGCGCGGGCGGTCAGGACCAGGATCGGGAAGCCGTGGCCCTCGGCGCGGAGGCGACGGGCCACTTCCAGGCCGTCCATGCCCGGCAGTCCGAGGTCCAGGACCACGAGGTCCACGCCGCCCTGCAGTCCGGCGTCCAGGGCCGTGGGGCCGTCTTCCCGGACCTCGACCTCGTACCCCTCCCGGCGCAGGGCGCGGGCCAGGGGTTCCGAGATGGATGCGTCGTCCTCGGCGAGCAGTACACGCGTCATGTGGGTGATGGTAGTCCGCGGCGACTGGATAGAGGGGGCCGCGGGAACACCCCTGGCTATCTGGGCTTATGAGCTACCCATCACCTTCGAATATGGTCGAACGGTTCCCTGGGGGCCTGTGATCCATATCTCAAGTCCTTCCTTATGCGGCCCTGTCGTGTCGTATGGTGTCGAGACGTCTGATGCACTACCTCAGGGACCTTTGTGCCGAAAACCGGCGCCGAAGGTCTCTATTTCTGTCCTGACCGGACCGGGCAGTCTTGACGGACTGACCTGTCCGGGCTTGATGACAGTGAATGACCTGTGGGCCGGGCCCGTCGCGCGATGATGCGCGGCCGGGCGTGGATCCCGGTTACGGATGTCTCTTCGCCCCCGCACCCCACGGGGACGAGACCCCCGGGCGTGGGGCGGGACCTCCGCTGCCGGTGCCGGCCACCCCCCACCGGGCGCTGATGGGCTCACGAAGCCACGCGTCCCGAGCAAGCAAGGATCGACCATGGCTTCCAGCCTGACGAAGGACTCGGCGGATCCGTCCGCGGAGCCGACCTTCTTCGGCCACCCCCGTGGCCTGGCCACGCTGTTCATGACCGAGATGTGGGAGCGCTTCTCCTACTACGGCATGCGCGCACTTCTCGTGTACTACCTGGTCTCGGGCGGCGCCGACGCCGCCACGGGCAGCCAGGGCGGCGGCCTTGCGATGACCGCGGCCACGACCACGGCCATCTACTCCGTGTACGTCTCCATGGTCTACCTGATGGCCATGCCGGGCGGATGGTTCGGTGACCGCGTCTGGGGTGCCCGCAAGACGGTCGCGATCGCCGGCTTCGTGATCATGGGTGGTCACCTGTCGCTGGCCCTTCCGGGCCAGGCGATGTTCTTCGTCGGTCTGATCCTGGTCGCGACCGGTTCCGGTCTGCTGAAGGCCAACATCTCCACGATGGTCGGCCACCTCTACGACGGCCCGGAGGACCCGCGCCGCGACGGTGGCTTCACGATCTTCTACATCGGCATCAACCTCGGTGCCTTCGTCGCCCCGTTCATCGTCGGAACGGTCGGCAAGGAGCACAACTGGCACCTGGGCTTCGCCCTCGCCGCCGTCGGCATGGGTCTGGGCCTCGCCCAGTTCCTGATCGGCACCAAGAACCTGAGCCCGAAGAGCAGCGAGGTCCCGAACCCGCTGACTCCCGAGGAGCGCAGCGCCGTCATCACCAAGGTCCTGGTCGCGGTCGTGGGCATCGCCGTCTTCTACGGCGCCGTGGTCTGGCTGGGTTACTACACGCTGAACTGGGCCCTGATCCCGCTGACCCTGGCCGGTCTGATCATCCCGATCGCCGTGCTGACGCGGATCAAGCGCGACAAGGACCTGTCGAACCCCGAGCAGTCGCGGATGACGGCCTACATCTGGTTCTTCATCGCCGCGGCCGTCTTCTGGATGATCTACGACCAGGGCGGCTCCACGCTGTCGCTGTTCGCGGACTCCAAGACCGCCGACACCATCTTCGGCCTCGGCTTCTCGGCCACCTGGTACCAGTCGCTGAACCCGCTGTTCGTGATGGCCCTGGCCCCGGTCTTCGCCTGGCTGTGGCTGTGGCTGGCCCGCAAGAACCAGGAACCGAACACCATCGTGAAGTTCGCGATGGGCCTGGTCCTGGTCGGCGCCTCCTTCTTCGTCTTCATCGTCCCGATGAACATGGCGGGCGACGGCACCATGGTCTCCCCCATGTGGCTCGTCTCGATCTACATGATCCAGACCATCGGTGAGCTGTGCCTCTCCCCGGTCGGCCTCTCGGTCACCACGAAGATGGCGCCGCAGAAGTACGCGTCCCAGATGATGGGTGTCTGGTTCCTCGCGGTCACCGCCGGTGACTGCACGACGAGCCTGCTCTCCATCGCCGGTGTGGACCTGAACGGCACTTGGGTGATCGGCTTCGAGGCCGCCGCCGCGGTGCTCGCGGGCTTCGCGGTCTACTCGTACCGCAAGAAGGTCCAGTCGCTGATGGGCTCCGTGCACTGACGCACCCCCTTCGCCACGCGAGCGGCCCGGCACACCGGAAGGTGTGCCGGGCCGTTCGCGTTCGCCCGGGCGGGTGCGCCCGCGCCTACCGCGTGCCGCGCAGGCGGCGCCACGGGGTGAAGGTGAACACCGCGCCGCCGAGCAGGATGACCGTGCCGGCGACCAGGGCCAGGGCCTTGATGCCGCCCTCGTCCTCGGCGCCGGTGTCGGCGAGCCCACCCGGCCCGCTGGTGGTGGCGCCCGTGGTGGAGGGCGAGCCGGAGCCGCCCGCCTGGGCGGTGGTGTCCAGCTCCAGCGAGACGCCGCTGCTGGTCGCCTTGCAGGGCACGTTGATCGGCGTGGAGCCCGGGGCCATCGTGACGTCGATGGTCAGCTGGTCCGGGCTCAGCGTCACCTTGCCGGTCTTGCCCGGCTTGTAGGTGCCGGTCATGTCGTTGAGGCTGACCGGGGCCTTGTCCGGGATCGGCTCCGCGTTGGCCGGACCGGTGACCTTGACCGTTCCGCTGTCCGCACCGCCGAGTTTGACGTTCATGGAGGGCTTGAGGGCCCCCGCGGGCAGGGCCATGGGCGCGGCCATCGCGCCCTTCGCCGTCTTGACGGTCAGGTCGTAGCTGCCGCCGTTCTTCTTCGCGTTGATCGTGACCGGGGTCTTGATGCCCCCGGGGACGACCGGGCCGCAGTCGAAGGCGACCTCGACGGCCTTGCCCGGGAAGTCGGTCTGGCCGCCGCCTCCGCCGCTGGTGGTGCCTCCGTTGGTGGTGCCGCCGTTGGTGGTGCCTCCGTTGGTGGTGCCGCCGCTGGTGGTGCCGCCGCTGGTGGTGCCTCCGTTAGTGGTGCCGCCGCTGGTGGTGCCGCCGCTGGAGCCGGCCGCCACGTCGATGGTCGCCCCGCCCTTCACCTCGCCGGTCGGCGCGCACTTGGTGACGAAGGTGCCGAAGGAGAACGTGACGGCTACCTCGTACTGGCCGGGGGTCAGGGTGATCTTGCCGGCCTTGGTGAGCTTCAGCTTGGCCTTCATGGGCGACATGACCATGGGGGCCTTCTTCGGGATCGGCGGGTTCTTCTTCTCCCCGACGACCTTCAGCTCGCCCATCCCGCCGCCCACCGCGATCCAGCCGGTGGGCTGTACGGAGTCCTTCGGGATGTCCATCAGGTCCGTGTTGTTCGATGCGGGCTTGACGGTCTCCCAGACCACCTCGACCTCGTCACCGACCTTGGCGGTGGCCGGAGCCGTGATCTTGGCGGTGGTCTCGCCCTCCACCGGGTCGCCTCCGCCGGCCGGCGGAACGCACTTGACCTTGAACGTGGCCTCGGCGGCCACCGCGGGAGAAGCCGATATGGCGATACCCGCGCCGCCGAGCAGCAGCGCGACCACGGCCGCGCTCACCCTCCGTTGGGTCTTCACGAATGTCCCTTCGTCGTCGAACGGTTCTCAGACGGTGCGGACGTCTGCGGTGCTGTCTCCGGCGCGCTGTCCGGGGTGAACCACGGCAGGACCGCCGTGGGGGTCTCGGGGGTCGTCGAGGAAGCCGCGGGCGGCCCGGCGGCCGCGCGCGCGGGTCCCCGTACCGCGGGGATCCGGGGCAGGCGGGCCGTCACGGCGGCCGCCGCCTCCGGGATGCGGGCGCCGCGGTGGCGGCCGGGAGGCGCGGTGCGCGGCCGGACCCGGTCGACGACGGCCATGCCGACGCGGAACACGGCGGCGGGGATGACCAGCAGGAGCAGGCCCCAGAAGAGCAGGACCCCGTACGGCCGGTCCACGCCCCAGGGCTGGGTGGCCACGACGGTCTCGCCGTACTTGAGGGAGACGGTGTAGTCGCCGTGGGCGCCCGCGGTGAGGGCCACGTCCAGGGCGATCTCCGCCTTGCCGCCGGGAGCGATCGTGCCCTTCCAGCGGACCTCCTCCCACAGCGGCGCGAACACCCCGTGGGCGGTGCCGAGCTGGAAGACCGGGTCCTTGACGGGGGCGGAGCCGAGGTTGCCGACGGTGACCTTGAACGTGCGGCTGGGCGGGGCGCCGAACCAGGTCAGCACCCCGTCGTCGCCCTCCAGGCGGACCCCGGTGAGCATCGCGAGGCGGGCCGTGCCGGATGCGGCGGGCAGTTCGGCCACCGGATGGTCGGTGATCTTCAGTGCGGCGGCGACGGTGGACTGGTCCCCGTTGACGGAGGTGACGTTGACGACGCAGGGGCAGGGCTTGGGCGGTGCCACCACGGGCAGCTGCGCGGCGAAGCGCCCGTCGTCGGCGACGGACACGGCCACGCCGTCGGCATTGGCGCAGCTGTTGGTGCCGCCGATCATGTTCTGCCCGCAGACCAGCAGCATCACCAGGGTCTTGGCCCGCCAGCCGGTGCCGGTGACGGTGATCTCGGTGCCTTTGGCGGCCTCCTGGAGCGAGAGCGCCACGGCGGCTTTGCCCTCGTCGGCTGCGGCCGGGGGCGCCGGGAACAGTGCCAGCGCGCACACGGCCAGCCCGGCGGCGAGCAGGGCTCCGAGTCTTCTCACCGGGAAGCTCCCGTCAGTTCGTGTTCCGGTGCAGGGACAGGTCCGGCCGCGGGCGGCGCGTCGTGCGACGGGTCCGGGCGGGGCCGGCGGGCGCGTACGAGGTACAGCGCGGCCGCCGTGGTCCCGCCGAGGGCGAGCAGGCCGGCTCCCGTCCAGCCGACGAGGTTCCAGGGCACGAGCCAGCGCGATCCGGCGGCCACCGCACGGGCGCCGCCGGGGGCGGTGACGGTGAGGGTGACGCTCACCCGGTCCAGGACCGGGGCTCCGGGCCACGGTTCGGTCAGCTCCACCCGCTGGCCGGGGAGCAGTTCCACGGGCAGGGCGCGGCCGGTGCGTCCGGGCACCTCGCCGAAGAGGCCCTCGGCCTCGAGGCCCAGTTCGGGGGCGAGCGCCACGTTGCCGCGGTTGACCAGGGCGTAGGAGACGACAGCGGCCGATCCCCTGCCCCGTACGGCGACGTCCTCGACCGTGAGGGCCGCCAGGGCGGGGCCGCTGACCCGCAGGTGGACCCGTACGCCGACCTCGTGGCCGCCTTCGGTGGCGACCACGGCGGCGGGGTGGTCGCCGGGCGGGGAGGCGGGCGGCACGGTGAGCGTGAAGGGGACGACCGCGCGGGTGCGGGGCGGGATCTTCACGGTGGCTCCGGCACCGAAGCTGATCCAGGATCCGGCGCCGGTCCCGGGCCCTTCCGAGCGGCCTTCGGCCGCGGGTCCGGCCGGGCGGACCGCGAAGGCGCCGTCGGCGGTGTTGTAGGCGTCGGCCCCGCGCAGGGTGACCGTGCGCTCCTGGTCGGTGGTGTTGGTCAGGGCCAGGCGGTCCTCGAGGACGGTGCCGGGGATCCCGGCGAGGTAGAAGAAGGGGCGGTCGCCGCCGGGCCGGGCGGCGGCGGCCGTTCCGGCGAGGGGCTCGGCGGTCCAGCCGGGCTCTTCGGCCGCCGCGGGCGTCGCGGCGGCCGCGTACAGCGCGGTGGCCGCGAGGAGCGGCACCCCGAGCCGTCGGAGCGTGTGGAGCACGGGCATGGCCGGGGGTGCTCCGTTCAGGACCGGGCCCGCCGGCCGCGCCGGGTCAGCCAGAGCACGCCCACCGCGCCGGAGAGCAGCACGGTGCCGCCGAGGGTGCCGAGGGCGAGGGCGGAGTCGGTGGGGCCGGTCTGCGGGAGGGTGCCGTCCCCGTCCTCGTCCCCGGCGGGGGCGCCGCCGCCGGCGGCGGTGACGTCCAGTTCCAGGGACGGGCCCGGGCTGTTGCCGGGGGTGCAGGTGGTCGTGGTGCCCATGGCCTTGATGGTGAGCACGCCGGCGGTGAAGGTGACCTTGCCGCTCTTCTTGGGGGTGTACGTGCCCGAGAGATCGGTGATCTTGATGGGGGTGTTGGCGGGCGCGGCCTCGGGGTTGGGCGGGCCGGACACCGGGACGGACGCCTTCTCCGCTCCGCCGACGACGATGACCGCGCTGGGGCTCATCGCGCCCTTGCCCAGCTCGATGGGGCTGGACGAGACGCCCTTCTGGAAGGACATCGTCAGCTTGTAGCCGTCGCCCTCCTTGACGGCCTTGATGTCGATGGGCGAGACCGCCGACTTGTCACCGATCGGAGTCTTGCAGTCGTAGGCCACGTCGACGACCGCGGCCTGGGCCGCGGGGGCGGCCAGCAGTACCGCCGATCCGGCCAGCGCGGAGGCCAGCGCGAGCGCGGTGGAGCGTTTCCGGTTGGACACCTTCGTCTTCCCCTCGGACCTCGGGACCACAAGTTACTGACGACACATCAGATTGGTGGCTCAAGGTACGCCCGGGGCCTTGCGGAGGGAAGACAAAGGGCAGGCCGGAATTGACCGTTCGTCAGTGCACGCGGACTCCCCGCTGCCACACGCCGGAAACGAGCGGGACACCCGGGCGGTAGGCGAGGTGGACGTGGCTGGGCGCGTCGAGCAGGGCCAGATCGGCGCGGGCGCCGGGGGTGACGGCGCCGATGTCGGTGCGGCGCAGCGCGCGGGCTCCGCCGGCGGTGGCCGACCAGAGGGCCTCGTCAGGGGTCATCCGCATGTCGCGGACGGCGAGCGCGATGCAGAACGGCATGGAACTGGTGTACGAGGAGCCGGGGTTGCAGTCCGTGGACAGGGCGACGGTGGCGCCGGCGTCGATCAGGCGGCGGGCGTCGGGCCACTGGGCGCGGGTGGAGAACTCGGCGCCCGGCAGCAGGGTGGCGACCGTGGTGCCGGCCGCCTGGGCGATGGCGTCGACGTCGGCGTCGGTCAGGTGGGTGCAGTGGTCGGCGGAGGCGGCCTCGAGCTCGACGGCGAGCTGGACACCGGGCCCGTACGAGAGCTGGTTGGCGTGGACGCGCGGGATCAGCCCGGCGGCCGCGCCGGCGGTGAGGACGGCGCGGGCCTGGTCCCCGTCGAAGGCGCCCTTCTCGCAGAAGACGTCCACCCAGCGGGCGTACGGCGCGCAGGCGGCCAGCATCTCGCCGGTGACGAGGTCGACGTAGGCGGCCGGGTCCTCGGCGTAGTCGGGGGACACGATGTGCGCCCCGAGGTAGGTGACCTCCTCGGTGTGCGCGGCGGCGATGCGCAGGGCGCGGGCCTCGTCGGCGGTGGTGAGTCCGTAGCCGGACTTGGTCTCGAAGGTGGTGGTGCCCTGGCGGCGGGCCTCCTCGAGGTGGCGCACCAGGTTGGCCTCGAGCTCGGCGTCGGTGGCGGCCCGGGTGGCGGCGACGGTGGTGCGGATGCCTCCGGCGGAGTAGCTGCGGCCGGACATCCGGGCGTTGAACTCGGCGGTGCGGTCGCCGGCGAAGACGAGGTGGGAGTGGGAGTCGACGAAACCGGGGATGACGGCGCGGCCGGCGGCGTCGTACGCCTCGTCCGCCGCCGGGGACTTGGCCGTGGGGCCGACCCAGGCGATCTTGTCGTCCTCGATGACGACGGCCGCGTCCTGGAGGAGGCCGAGGGGGCCTTCACCGAGGGCGGGGTCGTTGGTGACGAGGCTGCCGATGTTCGTGATGGCGGTGGTGGTCATGGTTCCTCTCAGGGCTTGCTTATCCCCCCACCCCGCCCCTTCCCGAAACCGGGCAACCGGGCTCTGCCCGGACCCGGTCCTCAAACGCCGGACGGGCTGGAAAATTCAGCCCCTCCGGCGTGTGAGGAGCGGGGTCTGGGGCGGAGCCCCAGTTCGGGAAGGGACGGGGTGGGGAAAGGGCCCGCCGCAGGCGCTGCGGTCAGGCGCGAAGGGCGGCGATGGCGGAGGCGAGGGCGGACGGGACGTCCGGGACGAGGGTGTGGGCGCCGTCGCGGACCACGTGGCGGCCGCCCACCACCGTGTGGCGGACGTCGGCGGCCGAAGCCGCGAACACCGCCGTCTCGGCGCCGAGCCGCGGCAAGGGTCCGGCCGTTCTCACCGAGTCCAGGGCGATGGTCGTGAAGTCGGCGAGCGCGCCCGCCTCCAGGCGCCCGGCGTCGAGCCGGCCCAGCGCGGCGTGCCCGTCGGCAGTCGCGGCCGTGAGCAGCGCGTTCGCCGTCCAGTGGCCCCGGGTGCGGCTGCGCAGGCGCTCGTTCAGCTCCATCGCCCGCGCCTCCTCCAGCAGGTCGATGACCGCGTGGCTGTCGCTGCCGAGGGACAGCGGGCTGCCCGCGTGCTGGAGGCGGGTCGCCGGGCCGATGCCGTCTGCGAGGTCGCGTTCCGTGGTGGGGCACATGCACGTGCCGGTGGTGGTGCCGCCGAGGAGGGCGATGTCCGCGTCGGTCAGGTGCGTGTTGTGCACGCCCGTGGTGCGCGGGCCGAGCACGCCGTGGTCGGCGAGGAGCTGCGTCGGGGTCCGGCCGTGCGCGGCCAGGCAGGCGTCGTTCTCGGCGGTCTGCTCCGAGAGGTGGACGTGCAGCGGGGCCCGGCGCTCCTGCGCCCAGGCGGCGACGGTCGCCAGCTGCGCGGCCGGGACGGCGCGCACCGAGTGGATCGCCGCGCCGATCAGGGCGTGGTCGCGGGGCTTCAGCGCGCTCACGCGCTCCGCCCACGCGTCGGCGGTGCCGTCGGAGAAGCGCAGCTGGTGCGGGTCGGGGGCCGCGCCGAAGCCCGCCGAGAGGTAGGCGGTGTCGAGGAGGGTGATCCGGATGCCGGCCGCGGCGGCGGCCTCGATCAGGGCCTCGCCCATCGCGTTCGGGTCGGCGTAGGGGGCGCCGCCCGGGGCGTGGTGGACGTAGTGGAACTCGCCGACGTTCGTGATGCCCGCCAGCGCCATCTCGGCGTACACGGCCCGGGCGAGCTCGAAGTAGCTGTCGGGGGTGAGGTTCTGGGCGACCTTGTACATGAAGTCGCGCCAGGTCCAGAAGGTGCCGGAGCCCACCTGGACCGTGCCGCGCAGGGCCCGGTGGAAGGCGTGGGAGTGCGCGTTGGCCAGGCCCGGGAGGGTCAGGCCGCGCAGGATCTCCGCGCCGGGCGGCGGGGCGTCCGCGCCGGTGCGCAAGGCCCCGATCCGGCCGTCGGCCGACACGGCCAGGGCCACGCCCGGCTCGACGTGGGTGCCGAGCCAGGCGTGTTCCAGCCAGTACGTCTTCTCCGCTGTCACCGCGTGCCCCTTCAACTGCATGCGAGACCTTCCAGTACGTCGGCGAGGGCGAGGACCCCGGCCACGCAGTCGTCCTCGGCGGCGAACTCCTTCGGGGAGTGGGAGACGCCGGTGGGGTTGCGTACGAACAGCATCGCGGTCGGGACGGCCGCGGAGAGGATTCCGGCGTCGTGTCCCGCCCCGGTGCCGAGGACGGGGACGGCCCCGCCCAGGATCCGGTTCATCTCGTCGCGCAGGGCGTGCTCGAACTCGACGACCGGGGTGAAGGACTCCCGGACGATGCCGAGGTCGATGCCGTCCTGGTCGGCGCGTTCGCGGGCGGCCTTCTCGATGGCGGTGACGACCGTGTCGAGGGTGGCCTGGTCGGCGGCGCGCGAGTCGAGCCAGCCGCGCACGAGGGAGGGGATCGCGTTGACCCCGTTGGGCTCGACGGCGATCTTCCCGAAGGTGGCGACGGCCCCGGCCAGGGCCGCCTCCGTGCGGGCGGCCAGCACGGTCGCCGCGTACGTGAGCATCGGGTCGCGACGGTCCACCAGGCGGGTGGTGCCCGCGTGGTTGGCCTCGCCGCGGAAGTCGAACCGCCAGCGGCCGTGCGGCCAGATCGCGGAGGCGATGCCGACGCGGTCCCCGGACAGGTCCAGGGCGCGGCCCTGCTCCACGTGCAGTTCGACGAACGCGCCGATGCGGGCGAGCCGTTCGGGGTCGGCGCCGATGCCCTCCGGGTCGTACCCGGCGGCCTCCATGGCCTGCGGCAGGGAGATCCCCTCGGCGTCCCGGAGCTCGTACGCCTTCTCCTTGGTCAGCTGCCCGGCGGCGAGCCGGGAGCCGACGCAGGCGAGGCCGAAGCGGGCCCCTTCCTCGTCACCGAAGTTGGTGAGGGCAAGTGGCCTGGCGAACTCCGCGCCCCTCCTGCGGAGTTCGTCCAGGGCCGCGAAGGAGGACACCACCCCGAGGGGACCGTCGAAGGCCCCGCCGTCGGGGACGGAGTCCAGGTGCGAGCCGGTGACCACGGCGTCGCCCGCGAGGGGGTCGCCGAGCCAGGCCCACTGGTTGCCGTTTCGGTCGGTCTCGTACGTCAGCCCGCGCGCCTCGGCCTGCTCCTGGAACCAGGTCCGGCAGTCGGCGTCGGCGCCGGTCCAGGCGTAGCGGCGGTAGCCGCCGGTGTCGGCGTTCCTGCCGACGGGTGCGAGCTCGGCCCACATCTCGTGGAAGGTCACGCGTCGTCGCCCTCGCGCATCGGGACGCGCACGCCGCGCTCGTCGGCGACCGACTCGGCGATGTCGTAGCCGGCGTCGACGTGGCGGATGACGCCCATGCCCGGGTCGTTGGTGAGGACGCGGCGGATCTTCTCGCCCGCGAGCGGGGTGCCGTCGGCGACGGTGACCTGGCCCGCGTGGATGGAGCGGCCCATTCCGACGCCGCCGCCGTGGTGCAGGGAGACCCAGGAGGCGCCGGAGGCGACGTTGACCATCGCGTTGAGCAGCGGCCAGTCGGCGATGGCGTCGGAGCCGTCGAGCATGGCCTCGGTCTCGCGGTACGGGGAGGCCACCGAGCCGCAGTCCAGGTGGTCGCGGCCGATGACCAGCGGGGCGGCCAGTTCGCCGCTCGCGACCATGTCGTTGAAGCGCTCGCCGGCCTTGTCGCGCTCGCCGTAGCCGAGCCAGCAGATGCGCGCGGGCAGGCCCTGGAAGTGGACGCGCTCGCCCGCCATCTTGATCCAGCGGTGCAGGGACTCGTTCTCCGGGAAGAGGTCGAGGATCGCCTTGTCGGTCTTGTGGATGTCGGAGGCCTCGCCGGACAGGGCGGCCCAGCGGAAGGGGCCCTTGCCCTCGCAGAACAGGGGCCGGATGTAGGCGGGGACGAAGCCGGGGAAGGCGAAGGCGCGGTCGTAGCCGGCCAGCTGGGCCTCGCCGCGGATGGAGTTGCCGTAGTCGAAGACCTCGGCGCCCGCGTCCATGAAGCCGACCATGGCCTCGACGTGGCGGGCCATCGACTCGCGGGCCCGGGTGGTGAAGCCGGCCGGGTCCTTGGCCGCGTAGGAGGCCATGTCGTCGAGGTCGACGCCGGTCGGCAGGTAGGCCAGCGGGTCGTGGGCGCTGGTCTGGTCGGTGACGATGTCGATCGGGGCGCCCTCGGCCAGCATCTGCGGGAGCAGGTCGGCGGCGTTGCCGAGCAGGCCGATGGAGAGCGGCTTGCGGGCGTCGCGCGCCTCGACGGCCAGCTGGAGCGCGTGGGCGAGGCTGTCGGCCCTCACGTCCAGGTAGCGGTGCTCGATGCGGCGCTCGATCGCGCGCGGGTCGACGTCGATGCAGATCGCGACGCCGTCGTTCATCGTCACGGCCAGCGGCTGGGCGCCGCCCATGCCGCCGAGGCCGGCGGTCAGGGTGATGGTGCCGGCGAGGGTCCCGTTGAACTTCTTGGCCGCGACGGCCGCGAAGGTCTCGTAGGTGCCCTGGAGGATGCCCTGGGTGCCGATGTAGATCCACGAGCCGGCCGTCATCTGGCCGTACATGGTCAGGCCCAGCTGCTCCAGACGCCGGAACTCCTCCCAGTTGGCCCAGTCGCCGACGAGGTTGGAGTTGGCGAGCAGCACGCGCGGCGCCCACTCGTGGGTCTGCATCACGCCGACCGGGCGGCCGGACTGGACGAGCATCGTCTCGTCCTGCTTGAGGGTCTGGAGGGTGCGGACCATCGCGTCGTACGAGCGCCAGTCACGGGCGGCCTTGCCGGTGCCGCCGTAGACGACCAGCTTGTCGGGGTGCTCGGCGACCTCGGGGTCGAGGTTGTTCTGGAGCATCCGCAGCGCGGCCTCCTGCTGCCATCCCAGGGTGCTGAGCTCGGTGCCTCGCGCGGCACGTACGGGGCGGGGTCCTGACATGGCGGTGCCTCCTCCGATGTTGGTCAATCCATTCACATCCTGGCCTCCTGAATAGATTCAGTCAACAGCTGCGGACCGCTCCTTCGGATGATGGGATGGCTGACATGGCTGCCGACATGGACACGGGAGGCGCCGCCGCGCGCCGCGATCTGGCCGTACGGGCCGCCGTCGAGCAGGGGCTGCTGGATGCGGAGCCCCTGGTCTGCCTGCTGGACACGGCCGGGATCCGGGCCTCCGCCGCGGCCCTGACCGCCGCCTTCGCGGCCGAGCTGGCCCCCGGCACCCCCGTCCTGCACGCCTTCGCGGTCAAGGCCGCCCCGCTCGTCCCGGTGCTGCGGCTGCTGGCCGACGCCGGTCTCGGCTGCGAGGTGGCCGGCCCCGGCGAGCTGGCGCTGGCCCGGGCGGCCGGGGTGGGGGCGGACCGGACCGTCCTGGACTCCCCCGCCAAGACGGCGGCCGAACTGCGCGAGGCGCTGGCCCTCGGCATCGCCGTCAACGCCGACAACCGCCAGGAGCTGGAGCGGCTCGACGCACTCCTCGCCGCAGCGCCCTCCGCGTCCCCGGTCGGCGTACGGATCAACCCGCAGACCGGCGCGGGCACCATCGACGCCCTGTCCACGGCCACCGCGACCTCGAAGTTCGGGATCGCGCTGCGCGACCCGGGTGCCCGCGCGTGGCTGGTACGGGCGTACCTGGACCGGCCGTGGCTGACCCGGCTGCACATCCACTCGGGCTCGCAGGGCGTCCCGCTGACGCTGATCGCCGAAGGGGTGCGGGAACTGCACGCGCTGGCCGAGGAGATCAACGCGGCGGCCGGGCGCCGCCAGGTCGACACCCTCGACATCGGCGGCGGCCTGCCGGTGAACTTCGCCTCGGACGAGCACACCCCGGCGTACGCGGACTACGTCCGCGCCCTGCGCGAGGCGGTGCCCGACCTCTTCGACGGCTCCTACGGCCTGGTCACGGAGTTCGGCCGGTCGCTGCTGGCCAAGCACGGGCTGGTCGTGGCCCGCGTCGAGTACACCAAGACCACCGGGTCCCGGCCGATCGCCCTCACCCACGCGGGGGTCCAGCTGGCGACCCGCACGGTGTACGCCCCGGCGGCGTGGCCGCTGCGGATCCTGCCGTACGACGCGAAGGGCGCCCCGAAGGACGGCGAGCCGGTGGCCCAGGACATCGCGGGCCCGGCGTGCTTCGCGGGGGACCTGCTCGCCACGGCGCGGGAGCTGCCGCTGCTGTCGCCGGGCGACCTGATCGGCGTAGCGGACACGGGCGCGTACTTCTTCACCGCCCACTACGGCTACAACAGCCTGCCGCGCCCGGCGGTGCACGGCTTCGCCGTGAGTCCGGCGGGCGGGGTCGACTTCGCCCTGGCCCGCCCGGCGCAGGGCCTCGCGGAGATCGTCGCCGAGGCCGGCGGCGGCTTCCGGGACGCCCTGCTCTAGCCCGCCGCTGCGCGGAGCCGCTCCCCTCCCCGCCCTTTCGCCGTTTCCCGGGGCTCCGCCCCAGACCCCGCTCCTCGTACGCCGGAGGGGCTGAAATGGGCTGAGGCCGACTGCCTGGGGGGCCCGGGGGCAGCCCCGCCGCAGGTGTTACTCCACGAACAGGCCGCGGGCCGCCGCTCCGGCGTCGAAGGCTTCCAGCCGGGACTGGGCGTCCGGCAGCGCGTCCGCCATCGCCTCCAGCAGCACCCGGCCCAGCAGCATCGGCGCGCACGCCGTGTCGAAGGCCAGCCCGGTCCCGACCGGTGCCGGGATCAGCAGGTCCGAGTGGCGGGCCACCGGGGCGAAGGCCGAGTCCGCGACCGTCACCACGGTCAGCCCGGCCCGCCGGGAGCGCTCCAGCACCTCCACGACCTCCCGGGGATGCCGGGGCAGCGCGAAGCAGAGCAGCGCCGAGGCCCCCGCCCCGACGGCCGCGTCGATCCGGTCCTCCAGCATCGAGCCGCCCTCGTCGAGGAGCCGTACGTCCGGGTGCACCTTGGCTGCGAAGTACGCGAACCCGCGTGCTTGCGAGGACGCCGCCCGCAGCCCGAGCACCGGCAGCGGCGTGGAGGCGGCCAGCAGCCGTCCCGCCTCCTGGACCGGCGCGGGGTCGGCGAGCATCGCCGCGAGCTGCCGCAGGTTCTCGATCTCGCCCTGCACCGCCTGCTGGTACTCGTTGTACGCGTCCTCGTGCGTGACGTCCGGCCGCCGCTCGGCAGGGGCCACCTCGCGCAGGTGGCGGCGCAGGGCGGGATAGCCGTCGAAGCCCAGCGCCACCGCGAACCGGGTCACCGAGGGCTGGCTCACCCCGGCCAGCTCGGCGAGTTCCACGCTCGACAGGAAGGGCACCTCCGCCGCGCCGCGCACCATGCAGTGCGCGATACGCCGCTGGGTCGGCGTCAGCCGGTGCCCCTCGAACAGCTTCTGCAGCCGCGCGGCCGGGCTGTCGCTCATTCCCGTCCCCTCCGTCCCGGTGAGATATTCAGTCACCGAGCACTCTGCATGTGGTTATGCAGCTCGGCAAGCCGCGCCCGCGATGCGGATACGGGGGCTAGCCCCAGTGCGGGGGCACTGCGGCGCTTCCTACGGTGGGGGCATGGACGCCCACGCCCGAGAGCTGAAGAAGGAACTCGACGCCACGCTGGACGCCCGGCGGGAGCTGGGTCCGGAGTACGAGGCCGCGCTGGTGGACTCGTTCGTCGAGAAGGTCGACACGCAGGTGCGGCGCCGACTGGCCGAGGAACGCCTGTCCGCGGCCCGCGGGGGCGGCGGGGGGCCCCGCGTGGATCCGGAGGAGGGGAACTTCGGCGAGCGCTTCGGCTTCGCGATCATCACGCTGGTGCTGGCGATCCCGTTGTCGGCGATCGCTGCTGCGCAGGCGCATCTGGCGGGCCTGCTGGTTGCCTGGGGCGGCATCCTGGGCGTGAACTTCATCCACGCCACGAAGCGCTTCCGGCGACGCGGCGGCCCGGCGGAGTAGGAGCAGGCCCGACGCCGCCGGCGGGGCCGGAGATGCGCAGGGCCGGGCCCGGGAGCCGGAGCGGGTGCGGCGCCGTCGCGGGGGGCCGCTGCCCCGGGCCTCCGCGCCTCGAAAAACGCCGCGGGGCTGAAATTGCCCCTGGCGGAGCCTGAGAGCCGGGGCGTGGGAGAGGTTGGCGCGGGGACCGCCGCACCCCGGGTTACCGGGGGCGGGACGACGGCGGTCCCCGCGACGGACACGGGCCGGGTCAGGGCCGTCCGCGTCCGCGGCGTCCACGCGGTCCGGGAGCCGCTCCGGAGGTGCGCAACGCCGTTCGGTGGTGCGGCCGGAGCGTTCGCGCTCCTGCCGACAACCACCACTGTGCCGGAGCCGTGTTAAGCCGGTGCTGCCGCCACGTGTCGGGTCCGTACCGTTTGTGCGACCTCCACCCGCCGGGGGGCGCGGGGGGCGCCGAGCCCCACGCCCCCCGCCGAGCGAGCCGCTGGGAAGTACCTCCCAGCGGTGGCCGGGGGAGCTACTTCGCGGCCTTGGCCAGGAACGCCAGCAGGTCCTGGCGGCTGACGACCCCGGTCGGCTTGCCCTCGACCAGCACGATCGCCGCGTCCGCCTCGCCGAGCACCGCCATCAGTTCGGACACCGGCTCGCCGGAGCCCACCTGTGGCAGCGGGGCGCTCATGTGCTTCTCCAGCGGGTCGTTCAGGGACGCCCGCTGCGCGAACAGCGCGGCGAGCAGCTCCTTCTCGACCACGGAGCCGATGACCTCGGCGGCCATCACGTCCGGGTGACCCGCGCCCGGCTTGACGATCGGCATCTGCGAGACGCCGTACTCGCGCAGGACCTCGATGGCCTCGCCGACCGTCTCCTCGGGATGCATGTGGACGAGGGAGGGGATGCCGCCCTCCTTGTCGTTCAGCACGTCGCCGATGCGCGCGGAGGGCCCGGCCTCCTCGAGGAAGCCGTGTCCCGCCATCCACTCGTCGCTGAAGATCTTGCTCATGTAGCCGCGGCCGCTGTCCGGGAGCAGGACGACGACCACGTCGTCCGGGCCCAGGCCCTCGGCCGCCTTCAGCGCGGCGACGACCGCCATGCCGCAGGAGCCGCCGACCAGCAGGCCCTCTTCCTTCGCCAGGCGGCGGGTCATCTGGAAGGAGTCCTTGTCGGACACCGCGATGATCTCGTCCGTCACATTGGGGTCGTAGGCGGTCGGCCAGAAGTCCTCGCCGACGCCCTCGACCAGGTACGGACGGCCCGAGCCGCCGGAGTACACCGAGCCCTCGGGGTCGGCGCCGATGACCTTGACCTTCCCGCCGCTGACCTCCTTGAGGTAGTTGCCGGTACCGGAGATCGTGCCGCCCGTGCCGACGCCCGCGACGAAGTGCGTGATCTTCCCGTCCGTCTGCTCCCACAGCTCGGGACCGGTGGTCTCGTAGTGCGAACGGGGGTTGTTCGGGTTGCTGTACTGGTCGGGCTTCCAGGCGCCCGGCGTCTCGCGCACGAGCCGGTCGGACACGTTGTAGTACGAGTCCGGGTGCTCGGGGTCGACGGCGGTCGGGCAGACCACGACCTCGGCGCCGTAAGCGCGCAGGACGTTGATCTTGTCCAGGGAGACCTTGTCAGGGCAGACGAAGATGCACTTGTAGCCCTTTTGCTGGGCCACGATGGCGAGTCCTACACCCGTGTTGCCGCTGGTCGGCTCAACGATGGTGCCACCGGGCTTGAGCGCGCCGCTCTGCTCGGCGGCCTCGATCATCCGTACGGCGATCCGGTCCTTCACGGAGCCGCCGGGATTGAAGTACTCGACCTTCGCAAGGACGGTGGCCTGGAGGCCTTCGGTCACACGGTTGAGCTTCACCAGCGGGGTGTTGCCGACGAGGCTGATCATCGAGTCGTGGAATTGCACCATGTTCTCCAAGGAGGGGACTCCACGGGTTCTCCGGGAGGCATGGCCAGAGTATGCGGAAAGGGATTGGCCGACCGTCCGTACGGGGCAGGAAGGTCAACAGGAGCAGGCAGGGAAGCGAGGTGACCTGAAGGGTGTCCAGGGCGAGAACGGCCCGCCGGATCGCGGCGGGGGCAGCGTACGGCGGGGGCGGGCTCGGGCTGGTGGGGGTCGCCGCGGTGGGGCTGGTGCTGGCGGAGATGCAGTTCGCCAAGCGGACGGTGGGGACCGGGCTGCCGGATCCGCCGCGCGCGGACGGGCTGTACGGGAGCGAGTTCGGCGGCCCGCAGCAGGGCCCGGGACCGCTGCGCCTGGGCATGCTGGGCGACTCCACGGCCGCGGGGCTCGGCGTGCGGCGGGCCCGGCAGACCCCGGCGGCCCTGCTGGCCTCGGGACTGGCGGCGGTGGCGGAGCGGCCCGTGGAGCTGCGCAACGTGGCCGTCTCGGGGGCCATGTCGGACGACCTGGACCGCCAGGTGAGCCTGCTGCTCGACGGACCCGCCGGTGAGGGCGCGCCGGCCCCGGACGTGTGCGTGATCATGATCGGCGCGAACGACGTGACGCGGCGGATGCCGCCGACCCAGTCGGTGCGCTGTCTGACCTCGGCCGTGCGCCGGCTGCGGCTCGCGGGGGCCGAGGTCGTCGTGGGCACCTGCCCGGACCTGGGGACGATCGAGCCGGTGTACCAGCCGCTGCGCTGGGTGGCCCGGCGGGTCTCGCGCCAGCTGGCCGCCGCCCAGACCATAGGAGTGGTCGCGCTGGGCGCCCGTACGGTCTCGATGGGAGATCTACTGGGCCCCGAGTTCGCCGCGAACCCGCGCGAGATGTTCGGCCCGGACTCCTACCACCCGTCGGCGGAGGGGTACGCGACCGCTGCCATGGCCGTGCTGCCGACGCTGTGCGCGGCGCTCGGGGTGTGGCCGGAGTCCGACCGGCTGGACGTGTCCCGGGACGAGGACATGCTGCTGGTGGCCAAGGCGGCGTCGGCCGCGGCCGACCAGGCGGGCACGGAGGTCACGGCGGCCCGCGGTCCCTGGGCCCTGCTCAAGCACCGGCGCCGGCGGCGGGTCCCGGGCGAGGACCTCCCGGCGGAGGCCGCGGCCTCCGCCACGGGCGTCTCCGGCCCGGCCTGACCGCCGCGCGGGCCGGGCCGGCGGGGCGGGCGGGCACGCCGGGGCAGCACGCCGGGGCCACCCGGCTCCCGCGTTTGAGGAGCGGGGTCCGGGGCAGGGCCACAGCAGCGGTGGCGCATCCGTTCGCGTACGGGCACCCGCCGCGGAGCGCCGGCCCCGCGGGAGCGACCGGTATCACACGCCCCGCCCGGTGAATTCCACCGTACGGGGCGGTAACTTCGCATCCGGTCCCGCAACGACGCACCCCCTTGGAGCCCCGATGCCCGAAGCCGTCATCGTTTCCACCGCCCGCTCTCCCATCGGGCGCGCCTTCAAGGGGTCCCTCAAGGACATCCGCCCGGACGACCTGACCGCCACGATCATCCAGGCCGCGCTCGCCAAGGTCCCCGAGCTGGACCCGCGGGACATCGACGACCTGATGCTCGGCTGCGGCCTCCCCGGCGGGGAGCAGGGCCACAACCTTGGCCGCATCGTGGCCGTGCAGATGGGCATGGACCACCTGCCGGGCTGCACGATCACCCGTTACTGCTCCTCCTCGCTGCAGACCTCGCGGATGGCCCTGCACGCCATCAAGGCGGGCGAGGGCGACGTCTTCATCTCCGCGGGCGTCGAGATGGTGTCCCGGTCCGTGAAGGGCTCCTCCGACGGCCTGCCGGACACCCACAACCCGCTCTTCGCGGACGCGGAGACCCGTACGGCCACCGTCGCGCAGAGCGCGGGCGCGTCCTGGCACGACCCGCGCGAGGACGGCCTGATCCCCGACGCGTACATCGCGATGGGACAGACCGCCGAGAACCTGGCCCGCCTGAAGGGCGTGACCCGCCAGGACATGGACGAGTTCGGCGTCCGCTCGCAGAACCTGGCCGAGGCCGCCATCAAGAACGGCTTCTGGGAGCGGGAGATCACCCCGGTCACCACCCCGGACGGCACGGTCGTCTCCACCGACGACGGCCCGCGCGCCGGCGTGACCCTGGAGGGCGTCTCGGGCCTCAAGCCCGTCTTCCGCCCCGACGGCCTGGTCACGGCCGCCAACTGCTGCCCGCTCAACGACGGCGCCGCGGCGCTGGTCATCATGAGCGACACCAAGGCGCGCGAGCTGGGCCTGACCCCGCTGGCGCGGATCGTCTCCACCGGCGTCACCGGCCTCTCCCCCGAGATCATGGGCCTGGGCCCGGTCGAGGCGTCGAAGCAGGCCCTGAAGCGGGCCGGCCTGACGGTCGGCGACATCGACCTGTTCGAGATCAACGAGGCCTTCGCGGCGCAGGTCATCCCGTCCTACCGGGACCTGGAGATCCCGCTGGACAAGCTGAACGTCAACGGCGGGGCCATCGCCGTCGGTCACCCGTTCGGGATGACCGGTGCCCGCATCACCGGCACGCTGATCAACAGCCTGCAGTTCCACGACAAGCAGTTCGGCCTCGAAACCATGTGCGTGGGCGGCGGCCAGGGCATGGCCATGGTCATCGAGCGGCTCAGCTAGTTCAGCCTCCAGGCGCCACAAGGGATCCTTCTTGATCCCTTGCGGCGTACTGACGGCGTATCTAACCCCGTCGCGGCCGACCTGTGACCGAATCTCCCCCAGGATGTGACCTATCTCCTGGGGGATCTGCATTTGTGCAGGTCAGACGATATGCAGAGGGGTGCTTCGGGACGAAAGGCCTGTCCAATTCATGACGTAATGCACTGCATGCCATTCCCAGGTGAGGTCAAGCTGATGTAGGAAGTCGGGGGATCGAATCAATCAGGAGTTAGTCAGTGAGCGCCATGTCTCTTGCCCTGCTGCTGACCACAGCCGCTGCCACGGCCGTGGGCGCTGCTGCGCTGCACGCCGTCCACGGTCTGCGCAAGCAGGTCACGGCCCTGCGCAGCGAGCTGGCCGTGCCGGTCCACCCGCGCGGTGCGACCGTGCCGCACGCCCGCAGCGCCGTGCAGTCCCCCGCCGCCGAGATACGAGCCGCCGTGGCCGAGGCCCTCGCCGAGGAGCGCGAGCGGGAGCTGGCCGAGGCGCGTGCCTTCTGGGCCGCCCAGGAGGCCCGTGACGCCGCCGACGCCTCCCCGCGCCTCGCCGGGGAGCCCGGCGCCCTGCTGGGCGGCCTGCCCGGCCTGGGCGAGGACAGCCCGGTCTTCCTGCCCCGGCAGGCCGACCTGGTGGGTCTGGAGCCGGTGCTGGGCGAGGACGCGGCCGAGGACTACCCGGAGGATTCGGCCGAGCTGGCCGCCGCCCGCCGGCGCCACCCCTCGCACCCCGACTTCGTGCCGGTCCAGATGCACCCCGGCGCGGACCACGAGCGCACCGTCAGCCGCCTCGAGGAGCTCGCGGAGGCCCGTACGGCCCTCGCGGACGTCCGCCCCGGCCCGCTGGGCACCCTGGACGTGTACGTCTTCACGGACGGCACCACGCTCTGCATGACCCCGGGGCACCGGGAGACCGCGGAGCGGCTCGCCGAGGCCCTGCGTTCGGGCACCGCGCCGGTGCTGCTGGGCGGCTCGGGCATCTCCGGCGCCTACGCGCTGACCTTCTCCTGCGGTGACGCCGAGGACCCGGACAGCAACGTCTACATCCTCGCGGACCGCGTCATCGCATCGCTCTGACTTCCGCCTGCTCCACCCGTCGCACGGCCTCGTCCAGCATCGCGGACGGGGCCTTCGCGCTGTCCGGCTCCCGTACGGAGCGCAGCGCCTCGGCGAGGTCCCGCCCGGCCACGGCCACCTGGTCCCCGACGACGAAGATCCCCGCGTCCGGCATCTCCCGCGGCGGGAGGCCCTCCAGGTTCCGCGCCCGCGTGGCGAGCTCCCGGGCCAGTTCCAGCGCCGCGGCCGCGGCTCCTTGCTGGAGGCGGCTCTGCGGCGCGGCCCGCAGCCGGTCGGCGAAACGTTCCACGACGGCGGTCAGGGGCGAAGTATCAAGCACCCGGCCGACCTTACGCGCCGTCCCGGCACCATTGCCAACGGGCGAACTCTCCGGCACGGTGGCGTGAAGAGAACAGCACGGCAAACCTTCCGGAGGCGCCCATGTCCGTAGAGTTCTCCGAGCAGACACACCGGAACATGATCGACAGAATCCCCCAGGCCACCGGTCGTGAGCTCTCCGACTGGCTCCGTACCGTCGACGAAGGCCCCTCCCTCGTCCGGTTCGAGGAGAAGGTCAGCTGGCTGCGCGGCGCGCACGAGCTGTCCTACGGGCAGGCCAAGGCGATCATCCACGAGTACGACCTGCGCAGAGCCGCACGCCGCTTCGGCTGAGCCCCCACGATCCCTGTCCCCCCGAACGCGGGAAGGCCCCGCGAGCAGCTGCTCGCGGGGCCTTCCCCCTGCTGTGGGCGGCAGCCTGGGGCGGCTGCCGGTCCTGCTAGTCGTCGCCCGAGAGGATCTGGAAGATGCGGAGCATCTCGAGGTAGATCCACACCAGGGTCAGCGTCAGACCGAAGGCGGCCAGCCAGGCCTCCTCGCGCGGGGCGCCGTACGCCAGTCCGTCCTCGACCTGCTTGAAGTCGAGGGCGAGGAAGCACGCGCCGAGGATGACGCCGATGGCGCCGAACAGCAGGCCGAGGCCGCCGCTGCGGAAGCCGAGGCCGTCACCGCCGCCGAAGAGGGCGAACAGCGAGTTCGCGACCATGAGCAGGATGAAGCCCATGGCGGCGGCCATCACGAAGCCGGTGAAGCGCCGGTTGACCCGGATCCAGCCCATCTTGTAGGCGAGGAGCACGGCGGCGAAGACGCACATCGTGCCCATCACGGCCTGGATGACGACACCCGGGCTCATGTAGGTGCTGGTGGCCGCGCTGATGACGCCGAGGAAGACACCCTCGAGCGCCGCGTATCCCAGGATCAGAGCCGGGACGGGCTTGCGCTTGAAGGACTGGACCATGGCCAGGACGAACGCGACGAGGGCCGCGCCGATGCCGATGGCGTACGACTTGCCCAGGTTGGCCGGGTCGACCGGCAGCAGGATCCAGGACAGGGTCGCCGTCAGGATGAGCACACCGAGCGTCATGCCCGTGCGGCTCACGACGTCGTCCATGGTCATCGCGTTGGCGCGCACCGGTGCCTGCGGCATGCCCGTGGCCGGGTCGGTCGCATACGGGTTGGTCGCATACGGGTTGGTCGCGGTCCCGGCCTGCTGGTGCTGCGCGTCAAACCCCGCGTAGCCACCGTTGTCGCGGCTGAACCCCCGTCGCGAGAAGACCGGGTTACTGCTCCTCATCTCACTCCTCCGTGGCCACCGAGCGCGGCCTTGCATCAAGAGTAATGCGCTCGCAAAGAAAGCACCCTACTGCTGGAGGAGGATCTTAGGAGAAGGCACGGCAAAGCGCAGAGGATAAAGGGACCGACCCTCGCGACCTACGGAGTGCCCGGAGCCGGACTTGAACCGGCACGGCCCGAAGGCCAGCGAGGTTTAAGCTCGCCGTGTCTGCATTCCACCATCCGGGCAGGGCGTGGCGGCCCCCGTGGAAAAAGCCTTGAACGCTGCGCCGAGCCTATCCGGAACGCCCTCGCCGCCAACGGGCCGTCTATCCGATGTTGTCTGATTTTATTGGCGCTTGAGGGGTCGTCAGGCCCCAGAACGCGCGGTCGGCCCCTTCTGGGCGACGATCACCCCCGGGCTGGGAATGACGGGATTTCGATGGCCCGCCGCGGGCCCGCGCCACCCCGCGCGCCACCCGCTCCGCCACCCCGCGCCTCCGCCCGGTCGTCAGGGCCCTGTCATACCAGAGGAGGAGACGGACGACCCCGCGGTCAGACTCCAGTGGGCCTGGGAACGGGCACCTCGGCTGATCCCGAGCGGGGGTGGGCACGGCGACGATGGAAGCGTCCCGCAGACGTGCGGACCGACGCCGGTCCGTAGCCCCCGCCCCGACAGGAGTCGCTTCCGTGACCACCACGCACTACGCCCCGCACACCACCCAGGCCGTGGCCGCCCGCGCCACCGGCCTCTCGAAGGTGTACGGCCAGGGCGAGACCCAGGTGGTCGCCCTCGACAACGTCTCCGTCGACTTCGCTCAGGGCCAGTTCACCGCGATCATGGGCCCCTCGGGCTCCGGCAAGTCCACGCTGATGCACTGCGTCGCCGGCCTGGACACCTTCTCCGCCGGCTCCGTGCGCATCGGCGAGACCGAGCTGGGCTCCCTCAAGGACAAGCAGCTCACCCAGCTCCGCCGGGACAAGATCGGCTTCATCTTCCAGGCCTTCAACCTGCTGCCGACCCTGACGGCCCTGGAGAACATCACGCTCCCCATGGACATCGCCGGCCGCAAGCCCGACAAGCAGTGGCTGGACGCGGTGATCAGCATGGTCGGCCTCTCCGATCGCCTCTCCCACCGCCCCACCCAGCTCTCCGGCGGCCAGCAGCAGCGCGTGGCCGTCGCCCGCGCCCTGGCCTCCCGCCCCGAGATCATCTTCGGCGACGAGCCCACCGGAAACCTCGACTCCCGCTCCGGCGCCGAGGTCCTGGGCTTCCTGCGCAACTCCGTCCGCGAGCTCGGCCAGACCGTCGTGATGGTCACCCACGACCCGGTCGCCGCCTCCTACGCGGACCGCGTCATCTTCCTCGCCGACGGCCGGATCGTCGACGAGGTGATCAGCCCCACCGCGGACGGCGTGCTGGACCGCATGAAGGCCTTCGACGCCAAGGGCCGCACCAGCTGACCCGGGGTCTCCCCGAAGCCCTCCACCAGACTTCCAGCCCCAGGACTGAGACCCCCATGTTCCGTACCGCCCTGCGCAACGTGCTCGCGCACAAGGCCAGGCTGCTGATGACGGTGCTCGCCGTCACCCTCGGCGTCGCCTTCGTCTCCGGCACCCTCGTCTTCACCGACACCCTCGAGAAGTCCCTCTCCAGCCAGTCCGCCAAGAGCTACGACGGCGTGGCCGTCTCGGTCACCTCGTACGGCCAGGGCCGCGACGAGAACGGCCAGAAGGAGGGCGAACCGGGCATCAGCCAGGCCACCCTCGAGAAGGTCAAAGCCCTCGGGGGCGTCGAATCCGTCTCCGGCCGTGTCTCCGGCTTCGCCGGCGTGGGCGACGAGAAGGGCAAGCTGATCGGCTCCGGCTGGTCCAACAAGGGCTCCAACCACACCCCCCTCAAGGACGGCAAGGACCCGCGCTACTCCTTCGTCCAGGGCGCCGGCCCGGCCAAGGCCGACGAGGTCGCGCTCGACAAGGCGACCGCCGACGCGGGCAGCTACAAGGTGGGCGACAAGGTCCGCGTCGCCACCAACGGCCCGGTCAAGGAGTACTCCCTCGCCGGTGTCTTCACCACGCAGGACGGCGCCGTCCAGGCCGGCGGCAGCCTGGTGCTCTTCGACACCGCGGTCGCCCAGGAGCTCTACCTCAAGCCCGGCTACTTCGAGGAGCTGTCGGTCGGCGCCAAGGGCGGCGCCTCCGCCGACCAGCTGCTCGCCGAGATCAAGCCGCTGCTCGACGGCAAGAACACCAAGGCGCAGACCGGTGCGGCGCTCGCCAAGGAACAGGCCAAGGACATCGAGGAGGGCCTCGGCCAGATGGGCACCATGCTGCTCGTCTTCGCCGGCATCGCGCTCTTCGTCGGCGTCTTCCTCATCTACAACACCTTCACCATGCTGGTCACCCAGCGCACCAAGGAGCTGGCCCTGCTCCGCGCCGTCGGCGCGAACCGCGGCCAGGTCATGCGCTCGGTCCTCTCCGAGGCCCTGGTCGTCGGCATCGTGTCCGCTGCCATCGGCCTGATCAGCGGCATCGGCCTGGCCGTCGGCATCCGCTCCCTGATCGGGTCCTTCGGCGCCAAGCTTCCGGGCGGCGGCCTCGTGATCGCACCGACCACCGTGATCGCGGCCCTGGTCATCGGCATCCTGGTCACCGTGGTCGCCGCGGTACTGCCCGCCTGGCGCACCGGCCGGATCGCCCCGGTCGCCGCCATGGGCAGCGCCCACCTGCCGGCCAGCGCGAAGTCCCTGGTGCTGCGCAACGTCATCGGCTCCGTCATCGGAGCCCTCGCCGTCGGCCTGGTCCTGCTCGGCGTGTCCATGGGCAAGGACGACGGCCGCATGGTCATCGGCGCGGGCGCGTTCTTCATGCTCATCGGCATGATCGTGCTGCTGCCGCTGCTCTCCAGGCCGGTCATCGCGGCCGTCCGCCCGCTGCTGCAGAAGGTGTTCGGGGTCCCCGGCAAGCTGGCCGCCCAGAACGCCGTCCGCAACCCGCGCCGCACCGCCGTCACCGCCGCCTCCCTGGCGATCGGCCTGACCCTGGTCACCACCCTGTCGGTGCTCGGCATCACCGTGGGCCAGGTCGTCGACCGCATGAGCACCGAGAAGCTGAAGGCGGACTACCGGGTCTCCATGGCGAGCGACATGGGCAGCCTGGACAAGTCGGTCGCCGAGACCCTGGCCAAGGCGCCCGGGATCAAGGCGGTCTCCCCGCAGGCCGCGGGCTACTTCATGGTCGGCGAAGACTTCCGGTCGGCCTCCGGCGTCACCCCCGCCACCATCGGCCAGATGCTGAACATCGAGGTCACGGCCGGTTCGCTGGACAGCCTCGGCAAGGGCGAGCTCGCCGTCGCCGAGAAGACCGCGCAGAAGCAGAACCTGACCGTCGGCTCCACCCTCCAGGTCCGGTACGACGACGGCCAGCAGGGCAGCCTGAAGGTCGGCGCCCTCTACAAGGACATGGACGGCCTGCTCTCCCCGTACGTCCTCGACAACAAGATCCTCAGCGAGCACAGCGAGGAGCAGTACGTCCGCGAGGTGTACGTCAACGTCGAGGGCGGGGCCTCCGCGGCCGGCCAGCAGAAGGTCGTCGACGCTCTGGGCAAGAACCCGGCCATCACCGTCGCCACCCAGCAGGACATGCGCAACGAGATGGGCGGCATGATCAACACGATGCTGAACGTCATGTACGGCCTGCTCGGCATGGCGCTGATCATCTCGGTGCTCGGCGTGGTCAACACCCTGGCGATGTCCGTCTTCGAGCGGACCCAGGAGATCGGCATGCTGCGGGCGATCGGTCTCGACCGCAGCCGGGTCAAGAACATGATCCGCCTGGAGGCCGTGGTGATCTCGCTCTTCGGCGCGGTCCTGGGCGTCGCCATCGGCGTCTTCCTCGCCTGGGCCGTCGGCACCACGCTGGCGAACTCCATGCCCAACTACGAGCTGGTCCTTCCGTACGACCGGATCGGCATCTTCCTCCTGCTGGCCGCCGTGGTCGGTGTGCTGGCCGCCATGTGGCCGGCCCGCAGCGCCGCCCGGCTGAACATGCTCACCGCCATCAAGACGGAGTAGCGGACCGGCGGTTCAGGAGTGACGCAAGGGCCTCGGGGCACACGCCCCGGGGCCCTTCCCGCTGTCTGCTCCCGCTGTCCGCTCCCGTGTCCGCTCCGGCCGTCGTTCCCGCCCGCCCCTACGGGCCCTCACGCGCCCCAGGTGCGCAGCCGCAGCGGCAGCCCGGAGTCGCCGCCCGCAGCGGGGCGCACCGCGAGGACCTGGTTGACTCCGAGCCGGCCGTGCTCGAAGCCGAGCGCGGAGGCCGCCATGTACAGCAGCCACACCCGCGCCCTGCCGGGCGAGGTGAGGCGCACGGCCTCGTCCCAGCGGGCCTGCAGGCGGGCCACCCAGGCCCGCAGGGTCAGCGCGTAGTGCTCGCGCAGCGCCTCCACGTCGCGGACCTCGAAGCCGGCCCGCTCCAGCTCGCCGACGGTGCTGCCGAGCGGCGAGAGCTCCCCGTCGGGGAAGACGTACGCGTCGATGAACTCGTCGATCCGGTACGCCCCTTCGTCGGGTTCCGGGGGCCGGGCGATCTGGTGGTTCAGCAGGCGCCCGCCGGGGCGCAGCAGGGCGTGCAGGGTGCGGGCGTACTCGCGGTAGCGGTCGGAGCCGACGTGTTCGGCCATGCCGATGGACGAAATCGCGTCGTAGGGCCCGTCCTTGACGTCCCGGTAGTCCTGGACGCGGATCTCGATCCGGTCGGCCAGGCCCTCCTCGGCGACCCGCTTGCGGGCGTAGGCGGCCTGCTCGCGCGAGAGCGTGATCCCGGTGGCCTGGACCCCGTACTCCCGGGCGGCGTGCAGGGCCATGGAGCCCCAGCCGCAGCCGACGTCCAGGAGCCGGGCTCCGGGCGTCAGGGCGAGCTTGCGGCAGACCAGGTCGAGCTTGTCGCGCTGGGCCTCCTCCAGGGTCGCCCCGGGCCTCCAGTAGGCGCAGGAGTACACCATGGACGGGCCGAGCACGTGGCCGTAGAACGCGTTGCCGACGTCGTAGTGGTGGCTGATGGCCGCGCGGTCGCGGACCTTGGTGTGGACGGCGCCGCTGCGGCGGGGGCCCTCCTCGGGCGGCGGGGCGGGCGCGGGCCACGGCCGGGCCAGCGCGGCGAGGTCGCGTACGGCGGCCCGCGCGGCCGGGTCGCGCAGCAGCTCGAAGGTGCCGGCGGCACGGGCGAGCCGGGCGTGCTTGGCGGGGGTCGTGGGCTCGGCGGCGGGCTGCCGCTCCCAGAGCAGGCCGGCCACCCGGTCCAGCAGTTCGAAGAGGTCGCCCTCGACGGTCAGGTCCCCGGCGACCCAGGCGCGCGCGAGGCCCAGCTCGCCCGGCTTCCACAGCATGCGGCGCAGGGCCCGGCGGTTGGCCAGCACGAGGGTGGGGCCGGTGGGCGAACCGGCCTCGCTGCCGTCCCAGGCCCGTATGCGAACGGGCAGCGGGGTGCCCAGCAGGGTCTCGGCGAGTGCGGCCAGCCGCGGCGCGGCGTCGGTCATCGTAGGCACCTCCAGAAAGCTCCGACTGGGCGGCCTACCCATTCCGGGCCCCGGACATGCCGAAGGGGCCGCCCGCACCACGGATGGCGGGCGGCCCCTTCGGGGACGTGCTGGGGGTGTTCCGGTCAGGCCCGGGTCAGGAGGCCTTGGCCTTCTGGGCCGGAGCCGCTGCGGAGGTCGGAGCCGGAGCCGGCTTGGCGGCCTCGTAGAACTCCTCGCGCGGGGTCTCCAGCGCACCGAGGGAGACGACCTCGCGCTTGAGGAACATGGCGAGGGTCCAGTCGGCGAAGACGCGGATCTTGCGGTTCCAGGTCGGCATGGCCATGCCGTGGTAGCCACGGTGCATGTACCAGGCGAGCCGGCCCTTGAGCTTGATCTTCGTCTTGCCCATGACGATCATCGCGACGCCCTTGTGGAGGCCGAGGCCCGCCACCGCACCCTTGTTGGAGTGCGAGTACTCGGCCTGCGGGAAGCCCCGCATGCCCGAGATGACGTTGTCGCCGAGGACCTTGGCCTGGCGCAGCGCGTGCTGGGCGTTCGGCGGGCACCAGGCGTTCTCGACGCCGGCCTTGCGGGCGGCGACGTCCGGCACCTGGGCGTTGTCGCCGGCGGTCCAGATGTAGTCCGTGCCCGTGACCTGGAGGGTCGGCTGGGCGTCCACGTGGCCGCGCGGGCCCAGCGGCAGGCCGTAGCGGGCCAGCACCGGGTTCGGCTTGACGCCGGCGGTCCAGACGATGGTGTTGGAGTCGACCTCGAGGCCGTTCTTCAGCACCACGTGGCCGTCCACGCAGGAGTCCATGGAGGTGTTGAGGTAGATCTCGATGCCGCGGGACTCGAGGTGCTCCTTGCCCCAGGTGCCGAGCTTGGGCCCGACCTCGGGAAGGATCTTGTCGGCCGCGTCGACCAGGATGAAGCGCATGTCCTCGCGCTTGATCGTGGAGTAGTACTTCGCGGCGTCGCGGGCCATGTCCTCGACCTCGCCTATGGTCTCCGCACCGGCGAAGCCGCCGCCGACGAAGACGAAGGTGAGGGCCTTGCGGCGGACGTTCTCGTCCGTCGTGGACTCGGCCTTGTCGAGCTGCTCGAGGACGTGGTTGCGCAGGCCGATGCCCTCTTCGACGCCCTTCATACCGATGCCCTGTTCGGCGAGGCCGGGGATCGGGAAGGTGCGGGAGACGGCGCCGAGCGCGATCACCAGGTAGTCGAAGGGCAGCTCGTACGCCTCGCCGACCAGCGGCGTGACGACGGCGACCTTGCGGTCCTGGTCGATGCTGGTGACCCGGCCGGTGAGAACCTCTGCCTTGGGCAGCACGCGTCGCAGCGGGACGACGACGTGCCGAGGCGAGATGCTGCCTGCGGCCACTTCGGGGAGGAAGGGCTGGTAGGTCATGTACGAGCGCGGGTCGACGACCGTGACGGTCGCCTCGCCGTAACGCATCTTCTTCATGATGCGCTTGGCTGCGTACAGGCCTACGTACCCACCTCCTACAACGAGGATCCTGGGACGCTCCGTGGTGCTCATGTGAACGAGTATCCAGCACCCGATGGGGTGTCGCTCGTGAGCCCCTTCACAAGGTGACCGAAGGCCTCTGCTACACTCCGCCGCCCACGTGACGGAGGTCATGGCGCGCAACGGGAACCACGGTGTAACGGGAGTCGTTGTTCACCCGTCCTGAACTGGCCTCCAGGCCTTCAACCGGACTGGACCACCGGGCTTCGTCCATACCTCCGATGCGAAACCCGTCGCGTCCGCCGATCGCACGAACGGCCACGAAAAAAGGCCCGAGGGCCTCGGGAGGGGCCCGAAAGGCCCTTCCGTTGGCCCTGCAGGCCTCTTTTCCTTGTGAAGAACTTCACGAAGTTCGTGTGGATCACGGGACCGAAGGCCCCGTCGAGCCCCCTCCGGGACCCTCCCGAGGCCTCTACAGCCCCTGACCCGCCCGCCGTTCAGGCAGCGGACCAGGCGATCCCGTCGAGGATGTCGTGCTCCGAGACGACGACCTCCGAGGCGCCGGTGCGCTCCATGATCGCCAGGAGGACCAGGGCGCCGGCGCCGATCACGTCCACCCGGCCCGGGTGCATCACGGGGATCGCCGCGCGCTCGGCGTGGGTCGAGGTCAGCATGCGCTCGCTGATCTCGCGGACCTGGTCGTAGCCGATCCGGGAGTGGTGGATCGCCGAGGAGACGTACTCCGGCAGGCCGAGGGCGATCCCGGCGACCGTGGTCACCGAGCCGGCCAGTCCCACCAGGGTGCGGGCCTCCGCCAGCGGCACCGTCTCGGCCGCCAGGTCCAGCGCCGCCTCGATGTCGGCCCGTATGGCGGCCACCTGCGCCGCGGTCGGCGGGTCGCTGACGACCCCGTCCACCACCAGGTGGCGCTCGGTCATCCGGACGCAGCCCACGTCCACCGACCGGGCCGCCCGCACGTGCTCCTCGCCGACCACGAACTCGGTCGAGCCGCCGCCGATGTCCACCACCAGGAACGGCCGCTCCAGGTGGTCGTGGGCGACGAGCTCCTTGGTGGCGCCGGTGAAGGAGAACTCCGCCTCCTGGTCCCCGGAGATCACCTCGGGCTCGACGCCCAGGATGTCCAGGACGCCCTGGACGAAGTCGGCGCGGTTCTCCGCGTCACGGGAGGCCGAGGTCGCCACGAAGCGGATCTTCTGCGCGCCGAGCTCCTTGATGACCGCCGCGTACTCGCGGCAGGCGGCGAAGGTGCGCTCCAGCGCCTCCGGCGCGAGCCGGCCGGTCTTGTCCACGCCCTGGCCGAGGCGGACGACGGTCATCCGCCGGTCCAGCTCGACCAGCTCACCGGTGGCGGGGTCGCAGTCGGCGACCAGGAGACGGATGGAGTTCGTGCCGCAGTCGACGGCCGCGACCCGGGTCACGCCTGCGGCTCCTCGTCGTCCGTCTTCTCACCGCACGGGGTGACGCAGGCGCCCTTGGCCCACCACTGCGGCAGCATCGCGAGCGCTTCGTCGCCGAACGGGTTCACGCCCGGGCCCGCGGCCAGCGAGTGGCCGACCAGCACGTGCAGGCACTTGACCCGGTCCGGCATCCCGCCGGCGCTGGGGAAGCCCTGGAGCACCTCGATGGCGTCGCGGCGCCGGATGTAGTCCTCGTGCGCGGCCTGGTAGGCGGCGGCGAGTTCGGGGTCCTCGGCGAGCCGGGCCTGCATCTCCTTCATCACGCCGTTGGCCTCCAGCGTGCCGATCGCGGAGGCCGCGCGCGGGCACGTCAGGTAGTACAGCGTCGGGAAGGGGGTGCCGTCGGGGAGCCGCGGCGCGGTCTCGACCACGTCCGGCTGGCCGCAGGGGCAGCGGTGGGCGATGGCGCGCAGCCCGCGCGGCGGGCGGCCGAGCTGCTGCTCGAAGGCCTCGATGTCCGCGTCGGTCGGCTCGGTCCGGTCGGTCTGGGGCGGGGGCGTCTGCATGCCTGGAGGAAGTCTCTTCGTTCTCGTGGATGGGTACTGCGGTACGGATACGGTGCGGGGCGGTACGGGGCGGAAGCGGTACGGGTGCGGAAGGGCTCAGTCGCCGGGGCGGTCGGCCTTGTCCACGCCGTCCCAGACGTTGGAGTACCAAGGGCGGTCGGAGCCGGCCTGGCCGGTCCGGTGCCGCTCGGCGGCCGCCTGGGCCCCCGGGTCGGTCATGATGTAGCCGATCTCCCCCGGGCGCAGGAAGTGCAGGTGCTTGCGCGCCTGCTGCTCCGCGTAGGCGTCGTCCTGCCAGCGGGCCTTTTCGTCGCGGAGCCGCTCCAGGCGCTCCCGCGCGGCGGCGGCGGCCCGCTGCTGGTCCGCGATCTCCGAACGCTGGGACACGTACTGGCGCATCGGATACGCGAGGGCGACGACCAGGGTACAGAGGACGAGCACCAGGAGCGCGGCGCGGCCGGTGAGCCGGCTGCGGCGGACCTGGCGGCGCGACTGCGACCGGTAGACATGCGCGGCGGTCCGCTCGCCGAGCTGCTTGAGCCTGGTCGCGGTGGAGAAGGTGGAGAACCGATCCCGGTTCCCGGCCATTGATCCGCCTCCCCTGTGTACGCACTACGCACTACGTCCCCGCACACGGTACGGGACCGAGTGCGGGGACGTACGGAGGCGAGGGCGTGATTAGCCCTTGAAGCGCGGGAACGCGCTGCGGCCCGCGTACACCGCGGCGTCGTCGAGGATCTCCTCGATGCGCAGCAGCTGGTTGTACTTGGCGACGCGGTCCGAGCGGGCCGGGGCGCCGGTCTTGATCTGACCGCAGTTCACGGCGACGGCGAGGTCGGCGATGGTGACGTCCTCGGTCTCACCGGAACGGTGCGACATCATGCACTTGAAGCCGTTGCGCTGGGCCATCTCGACGGCGTCGAGGGTCTCGGTCAGCGAACCGATCTGGTTCACCTTGACGAGCAGGGCGTTCGCGGAGCCCTCCTCGATACCGCGGGCCAGGCGCTCCGGGTTGGTGACGAAGAGGTCGTCGCCGACGATCTGGACCTTGGAGCCCAGCTTGTCGGTGAGGGTCTTCCAGCCGGCCCAGTCGTCTTCGTACAGCGGGTCCTCGATGGAGACCATCGGGTACGCGGAGACGAGCTCCTCGTAGTACTCGGTCATCTCGGCGGCCGAGCGGGACTGGCCCTCGAACTCGTACTTGCCGTCCTTGTAGAACTCGGACGCGGCGACGTCGAGCGCGAGCGCGATGTCCTTGCCCGGGACGTAGCCGGCCTGCTTGATGGCCTCGACGATGAGGTCGAGCGCGGCGCGGTTGGACTCCAGGTTCGGGGCGAAGCCGCCCTCGTCACCGAGACCGGTGGACAGGCCCTTGGTGTGCAGGACCTTCTTGAGGGTGTGGTAGACCTCCGCGCCCCAGCGCAGCGCCTCGGAGAAGGACTCCGCGCCGATCGGGGCGATCATGAACTCCTGGATGTCCACGTTGGAGTCGGCGTGCGACCCACCGTTGAGGATGTTCATCATCGGAACGGGCAGCAGGTGCGCGTTCGGGCCGCCGAGGTAGCGGAAGAGCGGGAGGTCCGAGGCCTCGGACGCGGCGTGCGCGACGGCGAGGGACACGCCGAGGATGGCGTTGGCGCCGAGCGAGCCCTTGTTGTCGGTGGCGTCCAGGTCGAACATGGCCTGGTCGATCAGGCGCTGCTCGGTGGCGTCGTAGCCGACGAGCTCCGGGCCGATCTGCTCGATGACGGCGAGGACGGCCTTCTCGACACCCTTGCCGAAGTAACGGTTGGGGTCACCGTCACGGAGCTCGATGGCCTCGAATGCACCGGTGGAGGCGCCGGACGGAACTGCAGCACGGCCGGTGCTGCCATCGTCGAGGCCCACCTCGACCTCGACCGTGGGGTTGCCTCGGGAGTCCAGGATTTCCCGGGCTACGACGACGTCGATGGACGGCACGAGCATCTCCTTCTGGGATGTGACGCTGGGTGTGCGGTGGCATCAGCCGTGGGATGGCCTTGCCGCCTAGAGCCTAACCGGCTCCGGGCACTCGACCGGCCGACCGCCCGGGTCCTGGGACGAAAAAGGGTCCGAATACCCCTCTTCTGGGACATAGAACCCTTGCTCGGCGCGGCCGCCGCGGTCCTGTCGGCGCACACGCCACCGCCCGGCGCGTGGGGGGAGACGCGCCGGGCGGTGTGTGAGGGTGCGTGTCGCTCTGGGACGCCGCGGCTATTGCCGCGGTGTTCAGCTGAGCTTCAGCTTCTGACCCGGGAAGATCAGGTCGGCGTCCGAGACGATGTCCTTGTTCAGCTCGAACAGCTTCTCCCAGCCGCCCTGCACGCCGTTGGCCTCGGCGATGGTGCCCAGGGTGTCACCGGACTTGACCTCGTACGAGCCGTTGCCGGTCTTCGGGGCCGGGGCCTCGGAGCGCTCGGAACGGGTGGTCGGAGCCTCGGAGCGCTTCGGCTCGGTCTTCTTCGGCTCGGTCTTCTTCGGCTGGGTCTTCTTGGGCTCGGTCTTCTTCTCCTGCTTGGGGGCGGCCTCGGTCGAGCCGCCGCCGGTGTAGGAGGAGTTCGACAGACCCTTGCCGCAGTGCGGCCAGGCGCCCTTGCCCTGGCCCTTGAGGACCTTCTCCGCGACGGCTATCTGCTGGGCCTTGGAGGCCTGGTTGGCCTGCGCGGCGTACGCCTTGCCGCCGTAGCCGGCCCAGGTGGAGGACGAGAACTGCAGGCCGCCGTAGTAACCGTTGCCCGTGTTGATGGCCCAGTTGCCGCCGGACTCGCACTGCGCGACCTTGTCCCACTCGGACGCGGTGGCGGCGCTGGCGGTGCCCGCGGCCATCAGGGGGGCGGCGACGGCCACACCGGCGACACCGGCGAGCGTGACGATGCGGACGGCCTTGGAACCGCGGCGGTGCTTGCCCTTGCCGGAAAGCAGCATGGAGATTCTCCTCACCGACGCCTACGAGGTGAGCTGTCGGGTTCGGGCGAGTGAGTTGCCCGGCCGTGCGACCTAGCGCACGTCTTAACCCCTAGCCGGTGGCGTGACCGTCTCTCAACGGCCGCTCCCGGCGCCTACCTTGGTTCCCCCGCTCCTGCCTTCGGCGCTTGACGCGACGACTGTTCCCCCCGTCCGCCGGCAGGATTCGGCGATGCGGTCGAAGGAGCTCGCGGTGGCGAGCGATTCAGAAGGTAGACAGGTCCCTCCCCGATGTTCAACGAGCGCCATCGGGGAGAAACAGGCCCTACTTGCGCTCCTCGTACGGGTGTTTGCGCAGGTGAGGGCGGGGTTTGCGGAAGCCCCCGGGTGGGACACGCCAGTTGACCGGAAGAGACACATGTCTCACTTACAGAAAAGGGACAAGCAACTCTTTCCGGCCGCCCGAAGTGCCCTTATTCGGCAGTTAGATCCAGGTTCTGGCCGGGCTTGATCAGATCGGCGTTCTCACCGATGACCTGCTCGTTGGCCGCGTAGAGCGCGTTCCAGCCGCCCTTGAGTCCCTTGGCGTCCGCGATGGCCGTCAGGCTGTCGCCCGCCTGGACGGTGTAGCTGGGCTCCGACGCGGCGTCAGGCGTGGCTCGAACCTCGACGGCCGGCGTGCCGCGGTGCTTGCCGCTGCCCTCGGGGGCCGTTGCGGGCGGTGCGGTGGGGTCGGCCGAGGCGTCGGGGGTTCCTGGAGCCGCCGGCGCCGTCGGGTCGGCCGGGGTCACGGGGGCCCCCGGGGTGATCGGGGGCAGGCCCGGGGTGGTCGGGGGCGCAGTGGGCGCGTCCGGGGTCACGGGGGCCGTCGGCTCGGTCGGCTCGACCGGGGCCGGCGTCGTCTCGGGGTCGTCCGGCGAGGGCATGACGGGCAGTCCGAGGGAGGGCGCGAGCGGGCCGTCGGGGAGCGCGAACGACGGGCTGCCGGACGGGCTCGGCGCGGGCTGCGTCGGAGCGCCGAAGTCCGTGGAGGGCTTGCCGGTCCCGGTGGTGGGCACACTGCTGTCCGGGCGGGACGGCGCGGTGCCGGTCTGCGAGCCGCCGGGCAGGCCGGGGTCGACCTCGGCGGCGGGGCCCTGTCCGTCCAGCCCTGCCGAAGCCGCGCACAGCGGCCACGCCTGCGGGCCCTGGGAGGCCAGCACCCGCTCGGCCACGGCGATCTGCTGGGAACGGCTCGCCAGGTCGGCCCGCTCGGCGAAGTCGAGCCCGCCGGCGTTGCTCCACTGCTCCTGGGTGAACTGCAGGCCGCCGTACTGGCCGCTGCCGAAGTTCGCGCTCCAGGCGCCGCCGCTCTCGCATTCGGCGACCTTGTCCCACGTGGACGTGTCGGCCGCACTGGCGCTGGTGGCGGCGAGCAGCGGTAGTGCCAGCGCGGAGCCTGTGACTCCGGCAGTGACGACTATCGCGGGCACCTGGCGGGGGCGTCTGTGGCGGCCGTTCCCGGAACGCATGAGCTGCACCTTTCGCATAACGACTGGGTAACGGCAGAACCTAGCGGCCTTCGAACGGTTGTCACAACTCCGGTCGGCTCCTGACTTCCGGTCAGTCGCCCTTCAGATGTTTCGGGGTGTGAAGCGCACGGGAAGGGTGCGCAGGCCACGCATGATCAGCCCGCCGCGCCAGCGCAGGTCTTCGGGCGGAACAGCCAGTTCCAGATCTGGCAGACGCGTGAGCAAAGTCGCAAGCGCGGTCTGTCCTTCAAGTCGCGCGAGCGGAGCGCCCAGGCAGTAGTGGATGCCGTGCCCGTATCCGAGGTGCTGGTTGTCCGTCCGGGAGAGGTCGAGGGTGTCCGGCTCGGCGAACCGGGCGGGGTCGCGGTCCGCGGCCGCGAGGACGACCAGGACCGGATCCCCCGCGGCGACCGGCTGCCCGCCGAGGGTCAGCGGCTCGGTGGCGAACCGCCAGGTGGCCAGCTCCACGGGGCCGTCGTAGCGCAGCAGTTCCTCGACGCCGGTCTCCAGCAGGCCGCTCTCGCCGGCCGCGAGGGAGGCCTGGAGGCGCTCGCGCTCGCCCGGGTTCATGAAGAGGGAGTGGACGCCGTTGCCGATGAGGTTGACGGTGGTTTCGAAACCGGCGAAAAGCAGGATGAAAGCCATGGCGGTGGCCTCGGCCTCCGTCAGGTGGTCGCCGTGGTCGCTCGCCCGGATCAGATCGGAAATGAGGTCATTGCCCAGATCGTCCCGCTTGCGGTGGATGAGTTCACCGAGATAGGTCCGCATCTGCTTCACGGAACGGGCGACTCCGCCGCGCGGACCGCCGCCCTGGCCCGCTTTCGTATGTCGCAGCATCATCCCCGCCCAGTCGCGGAAGTCGTCCTGGTCCTCGCGCGGTACGCCGAGCATCTCGCAGATGGCGTAGATGGGGAGCGGGAAGGCGAACTCGTGGATGAGGTCCGCCTCCCCCCGCTCCGCGAACCCGTCGATGAGGCGGTCGGTCAGCTCCTGCACCCGCGGGGTGAACTCGGCGACCCTGCGCGGGGTGAACGCCTTCGACACCAGCCGCCGCAGCCGGGTGTGGTCCGGCGGGTCGATGTTGAGCAGGTGCGTCATCAGCTCCGCCTTGCGCTCCCCCGGGATCCCGGTCTTGCCCTTGGCGTGCGCGGGCTCCGCGTGGTGCGCCGGATTCTTGCTGAGCCGCTGGTCGGCGAGGGCCTGGCGGGCGTCGGCGTACCGGGTGACCAGCCAGGCCTCGACCCCGCTGGGGAGCTTGGTGCGGTGCACCGGGGAGTGCTCGCGCAGCCAGGCGTAGGCCGGATAGGGGTCGGTCGCGAACTCCCAGTCGAACAGGGTCGGGCCCTGACGGGAAGGGGAGGCCGAGGGGGTGTCTGCGGAGGCTGCGGGGATCTGCTCGTGCACCCGATGACCGTATCCCGGCTCCCGGCCCCCATCCCATATGGGCGCTTCGCCGCGGCTGTCCGTAGATCTGCCATCACTTGACCTCACCTTCCCCGACATTCCTACTTTCGGTTTTGTGGATGTGAGGATCTTGAAAAGCAGCTTCGCGGTGGTGGAGAGACGGGCCGAGCACGCGGTCAAGTTCTTCTACTCCCACCTCTTCTGGCACAACCCCGCGATCCGTGAGCTCTTCCCTGCCTCCTTCGAGGACATGGAACGGCAGCGGGACCGGCTCTTCGCCGCGCTCACCCACGTGATCGCCCACCTGGAGAACGACAGCCTCGTCCCCTATCTCCGCGACCTGGGCCGCGACCACCGCAAGTTCCGGGCCGGGCCCCAGCACTACGCGGCCGTGGGCACCAGCCTGCTCGCCGCCCTCGCCGAAACCTCCGGCGAGGCCTGGACCCCGCGGGTGGAGAAGGCCTGGGCCGAGGCGTACCAGGTGATCGCCGACGCGATGCTGGCCGGCGCCGCCGCGGCCGAGGACCAGGAGCCGCCGTGGTGGAACGCGGAGGTCGTGCGCCACCTCCAGTACGGGGAGGACATCGGCGTGCTGACCCTGAAGCCGCACACCGCCTTCCCCTATCTCCCCGGCCAGTACACGAGCGTGAGCAGCGAACGGGTCCCGACGACCTGGCGCACCTACTCCATCGGCAACGCCCCCCGCGCCGACGGCACCCTGGACCTGCACGTCAGCCGGATCGAGCGGGGGCGGCTCAGCACCGCCCTGGTCCGCGACGTGCAGCCGGGCGAGACGCTGCGGCTCGGCGCCGCGGGCGGGCGGCTGACCTTCCGCCGCGCGGACCGTCCGGCCAGCCTCATCGCCGCCGGAACCGGCTGGGCGCCGATCCGGGCCGTGCTGGAGGACCTCGCGGAGCACCCTCCCGATCAGGACGTACGGCTCTTCGTGGTCGCGCGGGACGCCTCGTACCTCTACGACCGCCCGCTCATCGACGGGTACGCGGCCGCCTGCCCCTGGCTCGGCGTCACCTACATCACGCCCGCCCCAGGGCAGCACCGCAACCAGGCCACCGACCGGCTGGCCACCGCACTCGGCAACCGGGGGCTGTGGCCCGACCAGGACGTCTACCTCAGCGGACCGCCGCTGTTCATCGAGGAGACCGCCCTCCTCCTGGAGGAACTGGGCGCCCGCCCCGGCCGCGTGTTCCACGACTCCGTCCCCGCGGCCGGACGGGGCCACGGCCCGAACGGCCGCCCGCTGGGCTTCGGGGAATGGTTCCTGAACCGCCCCTCACCGCACTGGCACAACCCCTCGGGCCGCTCGCCGGGGGACTAGGGCCTGTCCGACGGGTCAGGCCCTGGTGCCTGTCCAACAGGGCTTTGGGCTTGCGCTTTCCGTTGCGGCAACTTCTACGGTCATGTGTGTGGCCGAAGAGACCGGCCCGGCGAGGGAGGCACCGGCCATGGCCTGGTCGATCGCGGAGGTGGCGCGGATGTCCAAGGTGACATCGCGGACGCTGCGGCATTGGTTCGAGGGGTTCCAGCCCCCTCCGAGGCCGAGGCCGAGGTACGGGAGCGGTGGCCGCAGGCGTGGGAGCAGTCCCGGCAGGCCGTCGAGGCGATGACCGTGTATGCCGATGCCCGGCTGAGCTGACCGCACGCGCCTAAGGGCTGTTCGGCGGGTCATGAGCACAGCCAGAGGCGAATGCTGCGACGGTCACGGTGCCGTGGAGGATCGCCGCTGAGGTGATCAGGCCGGGTGCGCGGGTGACCGCCGCCCGGCCGTGGTGCGCGGACGCGCTCGAGGACCGGGATCAACTGAGGTGCGTCGCCCCACTGCCCTGGCGTGATCAGCACCGCCAGGGGCCGGCAGCCGCCGTCTCCGGCGAGATGAATTTTCGTGGTCGGACCTCCCCTGGACCGGCCGAGAGCCTCGTCGGGGCGATGCTGAGCGGGCAGGATCCGTTTTCCCAGGGGCCAGGTCCAGTACCGCTGGGGCCTACTCGCCGACGCCCTCGGCGGCCCGGATCGCGTCCCGGTAGACGCGGGCCGCCGCACGCAGCGCGGTCTCGGGGTCGGTCCCCGCCGCCTCGGCGCGGGCCGCCAGCGCCAGCAGCTCGTACCCGATGCCCTCGCCGCGGGGCAGCTCCACGGCCACACCGCCCGTACGGGCCCGTCCGGCGAGCTTGGCCGCGAGCGCGAGCCCCGGCTGGCCCAGCGGAATCCCGTCCGTGACGGACTCCCGGCTCTTCTCCACCGCCTTGGTGCGCTGCCAGTGCGCGCTGACGTCCTGCGGGGTCTCGGCCTTCTCGTCGCCGAAGACGTGCGGGTGCCGGTGGATCAGCTTCTCCACGAGGGTCCCGGCCACGTCGTCGATGGAGAACGCCTCGCCGCCGCCCTCGCCGCCCTCGTCGGCGCCCTCGGCATCCGCGGCGCCCTCCTCCGCGATGCGGGCGTGGAACACCACCTGGAGCAGGACGTCCCCGAGCTCCTCGCGCAGCTCCTCCCGGGTCCCGTCCTCGATGGCCTCGACCAGTTCGTACGCCTCCTCGATCGCGTACTTGGCCAGGCCCCGGTGGGTCTGCCGGGAGGTCCACGGGCACTCGCGCCGGACCCGGTCCATCACCTGGACCAGGTCGAGCAGGCGGGCGCCCGGCAGGTCGTACGAGCCGGGCAGCAGTTCCAGGTCGGGCATGGCGACCCGGCCGGAGCCCGCGAGGCGGGCCAGCCCGTCGGTGAGCCGCTGGTCGCCCTCGCCGCTCAGTAGCACCACGACCGTGCCGCCCCCGGCGCAGGCCCCGACCAGCTCCTGCGCGTCCGGGCTCCCGTGCACGACCTCGACGCCCGCCTCCCGCAGGTACGGGAGCTGCGGGTGGCCGGGGTCGGCGCACAGCACCCGGTCCGCGGCGCGCAGGGTCTGCCACGCGGGCCAGGACAGCACGCCGGGGGCGACCCGGTGGCTGGTGGTCAGCAGGACGATGCGGCCGGTGGGCTCGGCCGCGCTGAAATCGGAGGGGTCGTGGTCGGTCACCCTGCGAACCTACCTCCGCGGGCGGGCGTCAGGCTCCGGCGGGTGCCTGCTCGGGGCGGGTCCGCTGGGTGATCCAGGGGGTCTCCCCGGCGCCGAGCTTGATCTGCTGGACGTCGAAGGAGCCGTAGCGCGGGTTGACCTCGATGTGCAGGGCCTCCGCGGCGGTCCGGGCGGGTGCCTCCAGCTTCCCGTTGCCGAACTTGGCGGTCAGCTTGGTCAGCAGGACCCGGTCCCGGAGGAAGCGGTCTACCTGGCCGGGGGCCATGGCGCCCTTCTGCAGCAGCAGCGCCTCGAACTGCTCGACCCCCTTGTTCTCCTCGACGTACGCCTTGCGCTCGTCCTCGATCTCCTTGGCGGAGGCGGAGATCCCGGCGGTCTTGGCCATCTTGTCGATGATGCGGCTCTGGAGCATCGCGTCGAGCTTCTGGCGCTCCAGGTTGGGGGTGCTCGCGATGAGCTCGGCGGCGGCCTGCCCGGTGCCGTTCTGGGCGGCGCGCACCTCGTTCACCTGGGCTTGGAGGGCGGAGGTGGTGATCCGTTCGCCGCCGACGACGGCCGCGGTGCCGGGACGCGCCTGCCCCGAGCAGGCGGACAGCAGGGGGGCCGCCAGCAGCAGGGCGGTGGAGACGGAGAGCGCAGTGCGACGGTGCAAAGGAGCCTCCAGGGCCGGGAGATTGTGCGTCGGTGCACAAGGGCCTTGCGATGATCGATGGTATGCAGTCAGGGTGATCCCGAGCCACTGATTCGACCAACGATTCCCAGGGTGTTGGGGTGCGCCGCTGTTCGTGTCGCGGTCACCCCTCGGCCATCCCGCCGTCCGCCGGTGGTGCCAAGGTCGGCGCACCATGTCGACACCGCACCGCTCGCCGCGACGCCTGAGCCTGGCCGGCTCCGCGCTCGCCGCCCTGCTCACGGCGGTGGCCGTGTGTGCCGGGGACGCCGTCGCCCGCGTCTTCCCGTACGGACCGCGCCACCGCAGCATCAACGACCTCGGCAACCAGTTCGTCCCCTTCCACGCGCGCCTGTGGGACCTCCTGCACGGCCGTGCGGAGGGCGGACTGCTGTTCAACTGGCAGTCCGGATACGGCACGAGCTTCCTGCCGGACCTGGGCACCTATCTGGCCAGCCCCTTCGCGGTGCTGGTCGGGCTGTTCCCGCGGGCGGACATAGACCTCGCGGTGTACGTGGTCACCGTGCTCAAGACCGCGGCCGCGGCGGCGGCCATGACCTGGCTGCTGCGCACGCAGCGCCGGGGGGCCTGGTGGGCGGCGGGGCTGCTCGGGGCCTCGTACGCACTGTGCGGCTGGTCGGTGATCGAGGCCTCCTACAACCCGATGTGGCTCGACGGTCTGATCGCCTTCCCGCTGCTGTGCCTGACCGGTGAATGGGCGCTGCGCGGGCGGCGGCTCGCGGCCGCCGCGCTGATCGTGGCCGTGTGCTGGACGGCCAACTTCTACACCGCGTACATGGCGACCCTCGGCGCGGCGCTGGTGCTGCTGGTCCGGGTGGTGCTGTCCCGGGAGGGTACGAGGACCCGGCTCGCCGTGATCGGCCGGGCGGCCGGGACGACCGTGCTGGGGATCGCGCTCGCGGCGCCGGTGCTGGCTCCGCTCTTCCTCAGCTCCGGGCAGGCCTATCCGGGCTGGGTCAAGGAGTTCCGGCCGGTGTCCTGGGCGGACCTCTTCGCACGGCTGCTCCCGGCGACGTACTCCTTCTCCTCCCCCGCCGTCTTCGTGGGCACCGGGACCCTGCTGCTGGTGGCCGCGCTGCCCTTCCACCGGACGGTGCCCGCGCGCACCCGCCTGGGGTGGGCCGGACTGACCGCGGCCGTGGCGCTCTCCCTCCAATGGGCTCCCACGCACCTGGCCTGGCACCTGTTCGCGACCCCGAACGGCAGCCCCTACCGGCAGACCTTCGTGCTGGCCGGGATCGCCGTGATCGCCGCCTGGGCGGGGCTGTCCGCCGGACTTCCGGGGCGGCGTGCGCTGGCGGCGGGGGCGGGCCTGCTGGCGGCCGCCGCCCTGGGGGCCGGCGGGAGCACGCTGGTGACGACCTGGGGGTACGTGCTGTTCTGCGGCGGGCTGGCCCTGGCGGCCGCGGCCTGGTGGGCGCTGCGCCACCGCCGCCTGGCGCTCCCGGCGGCCGTACTGCTGGCGGCCGTACTGGTCGGGCAGGGGGCCGCCACGACCGCGTACGGCCACAAGGGCAAGCTGGGCGGCCTCGACGACTATCCGTCCTGGGGCCGTGCGCACACCGCCCGCGCCGGGGCCCTGGCCGGCGCCGGGGGCTGGCCCGCGTACCGCACCGACCCGAGCCGGCCGGCCCTGACGGGCAACGACCCGATGCTGCTGGGCGGGGAGGGCGGCTCGTACTACAGCAGCCACACCCCGGAGGTGTTCACGCGCACCATGGTCGCCCTCGGGGCCGGCTGGACCTCGCGCGGGCGCAACGTCCAGAGCATCGACAGCCCGGTGACGGACGCGGTCTTCGCGGTCGGCGCGCGCCTCCAGCCGGACGGCACGGTCCGCCGCGCCGAGGTCCCGCCGCTGGTGACGACCCGTCCGCCGGGCGCACCCGGCGGGTACGGCGATTCGCCCTTCGCCAACCAGGAACTGCTGCTGGGCGCACGGGTGTACGAGGACCCGCTCGCGCCCGGACTCTGCCGCGCGGGCACGGAGGCCTACCTGTGGGCGCCGGAGTACAACGCGACGGCCCGCCTCGCCGACGGCCCGGCCTTCCGGCTGAACGGCAACGCCCCGCGCAACCGGGCGGCCGTCCAGCCGATGGGCCTGTCCCGGGGCGACTCCTCGGCGCTGGTCTTCGACCAGGCCGCGCCCGCCCGGTGGGCGCTGTCCTGCCTGGACCGCGGCCGCCTGGACACGGCCGTGGCCCGGCTGCGCGCCACGGCCGCCGCCTCGGTCACCGTCGGCTCCGCGCGGGTGCGGGCCGTGCTGCCGCCGGGCAGCACCGGCACGGCGGTCCTCTCGGTTCCCGCGATCGCGGGCTGGACCTGCAACGACCGGCCCGCCGCGGCCCACCTGGGCCTGGTGGCGGTCCCCCTGGACGGCAGGACCACCGTGGTGGACTGCGCCTTCCGCCCGCCGGGCCTGCTGCCGGGGGCAGCTGTCGGCGCGCTCGCCCTGGCGGTCGTACTCGGCCTCACGCTCGCGCGCGGGCGGCGTCAGCGGACCTGACCGAGCCAGTGCAGGGTGCGGCGGATCTCGCCCGGGAACGGGTGGTTGGGGCCGTGCAGCCGGTCCGCGTCGAACAGCAGGCGGGCCAGGGTGTCGCGGGCCGCGGACCGGTCGCCGAGGGAGAGCAGCAGGTGGGCTATCCGGCGGCGGACCTCCAGGGGGAGTCCGGGGTCCGGGTTGGCGTAGTGGTTCTCGAACAGCGGGAGCAGCGAGCGGTACTCGGCCAGGGCCGCGGCCGGTTCGCCGAGCTGCTCCAGGCACTGCGCCGCGTCGTAGCGGAAGCGCAGTGCCTGGGGGTCGCCGGCCGGGAACTCGTCGGCGAGGCGGCGCAGTTCGGGCAGGGCGCGGCGGTACTGGCCGTCGTCCATCAGCGTGGCGGCGTACTGCTTGCGCAGGGAGCGGACCACCGGCGAGTGCTCGCCGTGCTGGGCGGCCGCGGCCGGGAGGATGCCGCCGAGGATGTCGCCGGCCTGGGTCAGCCGGCCCTGGTCCAGCAGTTTGCGCGCCTCGTCCACGGCGCCGGGGATGTCGGGGCGGGCGGGCACCGGGGTGGGCGGGGAGGTCGGCTGCGGGGGGATGGCGGTGGACCGGTCGGGCCAGGGGGCCTGCGGGCGCAGGAAGGGGCGGGTGGGGTCGAGCGCGCCGGAGGGGGCGCGGCTCCCGCCGGCGGGCAGCAGCGGCGCGAGGGCCGCGTAGACCGCCTGCGCGGAGGCCGGGCGGTCCTGCGGGTCCTTGGCGAGCAGGCGCAGCATGAGCGCCTCCAGCTCCGGCGGGATCTCCGGGCGCTTGGGGCGGACCGGGGCCGGGGGCTCGTACAGGTGGCGGTGGAGCACGCCCAGGGCGGTGGATCCCGCGAAGGGGACGTTACCGCTGAGGAGTTCGTACAGCAGCACGCCCAGCGCGTAGAGGTCGGTGTAGGGGCCCACCGCGCCGCTCATGGCCTGCTCGGGCGCCATGTACGCGGGGCTGCCGATCGGGGTGCCGGTGCTGGTGAGGCGGGTGGTGTCGGTGTCCATCACCGAGGCCACGCCGAGGTCGAGGACCAGGACGGTGCCGTCCGGGCGGACCATCACGTTGCGGGGCTTCAGGTCGCGGTGCACGATCGGCACCGCGTGCACCGCGGCGAGCACCGAGCACAGCTGCGCGACGACCGAGACCGCCCACGGCCAGGGGTACGGATCGTGCGCGGCGAGGTGGTCGGCGAGGTCGGAGCCCTCCACGTACCCCATGACGAGGAACAGCTCGTCGCCGTCGCTGCCCGCGTCGTGGACGGTGACCAGGCCGGGGTGGTCGACCTGGGCGGTGACCCGGCACTCGCGCACGAAGCGGCGGCGCAGTTCCTCGGCGACGGTGCCGGGGCCGGCGACCTTGTCGGGGCGCAGCAGTTTGACGGCGACCCGCCGGTCCAGGCGCCGGTCGTACGCCGTCCAGACCTGGCCCATGCCGCCCTGGCCGAGGATGGACGACAGCTGGTAGCGGTCTCCGATGAGCCGGTCGGTCACTGATTCGGGTCCTGGATCGCGGTCCGGTTCGGGTCCTGGTACGGGCCGCCGGGCGGCGGGGTCTGCTTGCGCAGCAGTTCGCTCAGCTCGTCGAGTTCGGCGCGGACCTGCCCGATGCGCGGGGGCGGGGTGGGCTGCGGGGGCTGCGGCGGGACCTGCGGGGGCAGCGGCACCGACGGGGTGGTCGTCTGGGTGGCCGGGTAGCCGTAGGAGGGCGTGGTGGTCTGGTGCGGGCGGGCGTACGGGGCGGGCTGCGCCGGGTACCAGTGCGCCTGCGGGCCCGCGGCGCGCTGCCGTTCGTGGTGGCGGATGTCGGCCACGAGGAAGTACACGCAGGTCGCGAAGCCGGTGAGGATGATGCCGCCGGCCCCGGTGTTGCCCTGCCAGCCGCTGGTGTCCGGGGTCGGGTCCAGGCCGATCAGGACGACCGAGCCGACGCAGAGCGCGCCGCTCACCGCGAGCAGCGTCCAGTCACGGGCGGCGCGGGTCACGATCGCGAGCCGCAGCATCGAGCCCCAGGCCAGAAAGCCACAGCTCAGGATCGGCAGCAGCGCGAAGACCACGCGCAAAGCCACCACGCCCCCGGAACTGGGCTGGTGGCCGTGCTGCGGCGGGATGCCGGGGGCGTGCATCGGTGCTCCTGACGGGCCGTGCGGAAAGGGTTTCGGGTATGAGCGTATACAGCGATTCCGGCCACGGTGAGGGGATGTGCCCAACCGTTGTACGGTCGCCGCGCGATCGCCTGCGAGGCGGTCTGAGCAGCGAGTTCCGGACCCCGGCGATCAAATCACCCCAAACGGGCGCACCGTCACAAACGGGATGACGACCCGCCGAAGTAGCCCGCCGCGGAGGCCGGGAGGCCGGACGCCCGGAAGGGCTGCCGGCCTCCACGCCTGCCGCCCGTCAGGATCCGAGGATGGTGGTCAGGAACTCGCCGGTCCAGGCCAGCAGTTCCCGCCCGACCAGCGGCTTCCCGCCGACCCGGCCGGTCTTCGGGCGCGGGATGAGGACCTGCGAGGTGGCGGGCTTGAGCACCGCCCCCGGGTAGAGCCGCTTCAGGCGCAGCTCCTGCGACTCGCGCAACTCCACCGGCCCGAAGCGGATGTTGGCGCCCTGCAGGGTGATGTCGCCGACCCCGCAGGCGCGGGCGAGCATCCGCAGTCCGGCCACCAGCAGCAGGTTCTCCACCGGCTCGGGCAGCTTGCCGTAGCGGTCGGTGAGCTCCTCCCGTACGGCTTTGACGTCCGCCTCGGAGTTGGCCGAGGCGATGGACCGGTACGCCTGGAGGCGCAGCCGCTCGCCGGGCGCGTAGTCGTGCGGGACGTGCGCGTCGACGGGCAGCTCGATCTTGACCTCGAGCGGCGGCTCCTCCTCCACCCCGCCCTCGACGGCGGCCCGGTAATCGGCCACGGCCTCGCCGACCATGCGGATGTACAGGTCGAAGCCGACGCCCGCGATGTGACCGGACTGCTCGCCGCCGAGCAGGTTGCCCGCGCCGCGGATCTCCAGGTCCTTCATGGCCACGTACATGCCCGCGCCCATCTCGGTGTGCTGGGCGATCGTCGCGAGCCGCTCGTGGGCGGTCTCGGTCAGCGGCTTCTCCGGCGGGTAGAGGAAGTACGCGTACCCGCGCTCGCGGCTGCGACCCACGCGGCCGCGCAGCTGGTGCAGCTGCGAGAGGCCGAAGTTGTCGCCGCGCTCCACGATCAGGGTGTTCGCGTTGGAGATGTCGATGCCGGACTCGACGATCGTCGTCGAGACGAGCACGTCGAACTTCTTCTCCCAGAAGTCCACCACGACCTGCTCCAGGGCCTGTTCGGACATCTGCCCGTGCGCGGTCGCGATCCGCGCCTCGGGCACGATCTCGCGGAGCCTGGCGGCGGCCCGGTCGATGGACTCGACCCGGTTGTGGATGTAGAAGCACTGGCCCTCGCGCAGCAGTTCGCGGCGGATGGCCGCGCCGATCTGCTTCTCCTCGTACGGGCCGACGAAGGTGAGCACCGGGTGCCGCTCCTCCGGCGGGGTGGTGATCGTCGACATCTCGCGGATGCCGGTCACCGCCATCTCCAGGGTGCGCGGGATCGGCGTCGCGGACATGGTGAGCACGTCGACGTTGGCGCGCAGCTTCTTCAGCTGCTCCTTGTGCTCGACGCCGAACCGCTGCTCCTCGTCGACGATGACCAGGCCCAGGTCCTTGAACTTCGTCTCCTGCGAGAACAGCCGGTGGGTGCCGATGACCACGTCCACCGAGCCCTCGCGCAGGCCTTCCAGGGTGGCCTTGGACTCGCTGTCGCTCTGGAAGCGGGACAGCGCCTTCACGATCACCGGGAACTGGCTGTAGCGCTCGGAGAACGTGCCGAAGTGCTGCTGCACGAGCAGGGTCGTGGGGACGAGGACGGCGACCTGCTTGCCGTCCTGGACCGCCTTGAAGGCCGCCCGCACGGCGATCTCGGTCTTGCCGTAGCCGACGTCGCCGCAGACCAGCCGGTCCATCGGGACCGACTTCTCCATGTCCTCCTTGACCTCGGCGATGGTGGTGAGCTGGTCGGGCGTCTCCACGTAGGGGAAGGCGTCCTCCAGCTCGCGCTGCCAGGGGGTGTCGGGGCCGAAGACGTGGCCGGGCGCCGCCATGCGCGCGCTGTAGAGCTTGATGAGGTCGCCCGCGATCTCCTTGACCGCCTTCTTGGCCCGCGCCTTGGTCTTGGTCCAGTCGGCGCCGCCGAGCCGGTGCAGGGTCGGGGCCTCGCCGCCGACGTACTTGGTGACCTGCTCCAGCTGGTCGGTGGGGATGTAGAGGCGGTCGCCGGGCTGGCCGCGCTTGGCGGGGGCGTACTCGACGAGCAGGTACTCGCGGGTCGCGCCCTGGACGGTGCGCTGCACCATCTCGATGTAGCGGCCGACGCCGTGCTGCTCGTGGACGATGTAGTCGCCGGCCTCCAGGGTCAGCGGGTCGATCGTCTTGCGCCGGCGGGTCGGCATCCGGCCGAGGTCCTTGCTGGCGGTGCGCTGCCCGGTGAGGTCGGTCTCGGTCAGGACCGCGATCTTCAGTGCCGGGTCGACGAAGCCGGTGTCGATCCGGCCGCAGGCGACGTGGACGATCGACGGCTCCAGGGCGGCGAGCTCGGCCTCCAGCCGGGCCGGGATGCCCTCGCCGCCGAGCACCTCAACGGTGCGGGCGGCCGGGCCGTGGCCCTCGGTGAGGTAGACGGTGTGCCAGCCGTCGGCGATCCAGCCCTTGGTGTCGGCGAGCGCGCGGGCGGTGTCGCCGCGGTAGGCCTCCGGGGCGTGCATGCCGAGCTTCAGGGTGTCCCCGCCGGTCAGGTCCGCCTCGTCGGCGGCGAAGGGGGAGACGGACCACCACATCATGCCGAGCTCGCGGGCGTGGTCGCGTACGTCGGCGATGCCGCGCAGGGAGGCGGCGCCGACGTCGATGGGGGCCACGCCGCCGCCCGCGGTCGCCGCCCAGGAGGCCATCAGGAACTCCTGGCTGGTCGCGACCAGGTCGGCGGCCCGGGTCCGGACCCGCTCGGGGTCGCAGACGACGGCCATCGCCCCGGCGGGCAGCACGTCGATGAGCAGTTCCATGTCGTCGACCAGGACCGGGGCCAGCGACTCCATGCCCTCGACGGCGATCCCCTCGGCGATCTTGTTCAGCAGCTCGCCGAGCTCGGGGTGGGCCTCGGCGAGGGCCGCGGCCCGCCGGCGCACCTCGTCGGTGAGCAGCAGCTCGCGGCAGGGCGGCGCCCACAGTCCGTGCTCGGCGATCTCCAGGGACCGCTGGTCGGCGACCTTGAAGTAACGGATCTCCTCGACCTCGTCGCCCCAGAACTCGATGCGCAGGGGGTGTTCCTCGGTGGGCGGGAACACGTCGAGGATGCCGCCGCGCACGGCGAACTCGCCGCGCTTCTCGACGAGCTCCACGCGCGTGTACGCGGCGGCCGCCAGCGCCTGGGTCACCTCGCCGAGGTCGACGCTATGGCCCTGCCGCAGGGCCACGGGCACCAGGTCCCCGAGCCCCTTCACCTGCGGCTGGAGCACCGAGCGGATCGGCGCGACGACCACGGAGACGGGACCGGCGGCCGGGTCGTCCTTGCTCGGGTGCGCGAGGCGGCGCAGGACGGCGATCCGTCGGCCGACGGTGTCGCTGCGCGGGCTGAGCCGTTCGTGCGGGAGCGTCTCCCAGGACGGGTAGTCCACCACCTCGTCGGCCGAGGGCAGCAGCGAGCGCAGCGCGGCGGCCAGGTCCTCGGCCTCGCGCCCGGTGGCCGTGACGGCGAGGATGGTCCGCTCGGTCTGCCGGGCCAGCGCGGCGATCGCGAAGGGCCGTGCGGCGGCCGGTCCGACCAGGTCCACATGCATGCGGTTGCCGTCCCCGGCCGCGGTGACCGCCTCGGCAAGGGCGGGATCCCGGGTGACGGCGTCGAGCAGTCCGTGCAGGCTCATGTAGAGGCTTTCCGTCCGGTGAGGGTCGTGAAGGGGCAACGCGAAGGACCCGACACGTCGCACGGGCCGGGGGTTCCACCCTACGACGGTCCCCGCCGCCACGCGCGGGCGATTCGGGTCACCCGGGGGAGTGATGGAGCCGGCGTCGGCCGGGCCCACCTGAATACCGACGAGGTCAAGGACCTGTCACCACGGGGACCCCTTCGACCGCATGCTGATCGCCCAGGCCCAGTCCGAAGGGCTCACGCTCGTCACCCGGGACAAGTACATCCCCCTTTACGATGTCGACGTACTGACCGTCTGAGCTCGCCGAGGGAGCACGAGGCCGTGACGAGCGATGCGATAGCCCGGCCCGAGGCCGCTCCGGGGGCGGCGCGGCCCGCGCGGGGCAGGGGCCGCTGGGCGGGGCCGTACGCCGTGGCCGGCGGGCTGTTCCTCGTGTACCTCGTGCTGTCCGTCGGGCGGTTCCGGCGGATGGAATGGGCCTCCTGGGACCTGGGGATCTTCGAGCAGGCCATCCGCGCCTACGCGCACCTCCGGGTACCCGTCGCGGACCTGAAGGGACCCGGGGCCAACATCCTCGGGGACCACTTCTCCCCGATCATCGCGCTCATCGCCCCCGTCTACCGGGTCTTCCCCGGCCCCCTCACCCTGCTGGTCGCCCAGGCCGCGCTCTTCGCGCTCTCCGCGGTCCCCGTCACCCGGGCGGCCGGACGGCTGCTCGGCCGGCCCCGCGGGCTCGCCGTCGGGATCGCGTACGGGCTGTCCTGGGGCATCCAGCGCGCCGTGGAGTTCGACTTCCACGAGATCGCCTTCGCCGTGCCCCTGCTCGCCTTCTCTCTGGAGGCGCTGCTCGACCGGCGCTGGCGGGCCGCCCTGCTGTGGGGCCTGCCCCTGCTCTTCGTCAAGGAGGACCTGGGCTTCACGCTCACCGCGCTGGCCGTGGTCGTCGCCTGGCGGGCCATGCCCACCGACCGGCGGGCCGCCTGGACGGCCCTCGGGGTCGCCGCCGGGGCCACGGTCTTCGCCGTCCTCGTGTTCACCGTGTTCATACCGGCCTTCGCCACGGCGGGCTACGGCTACTGGGACAAGATCGACGGCGCGGGCCCCTTCGCCGGGCTCGGCACCAAGCTGGAAACCCTGGCCTGGGTGCTGATCCCCACCTCCGGGCTGCTCGCCCTGCGCTCGCCGCTGCTGCTGGTCGCCGCCCCCACCCTCGGCTGGCGGTTCCTGTCCGGGGACGACCACTACTGGTCCACCGACTGGCACTACAGCGCCGTGCTCATGCCCGTCGTCACCCTCGCCCTGGTCGACGCCATCGACACCGTCCGGCGCGGCCAGCGGCCCTGGCTGCGCTCGTACGCCCTCCAGCTGCCGACCGCCGTCCTCGCCGCGGGCCTCGCCCTGAGCGCGACCAGCCTGCCGACCGAGAAGCTCGCGCAGGCCCGTACGTACGAGAAGCCGGCCCGCGTCACCGCCGTCGAGGAGCTCCTCGGCCGGATCCCCGACGGGGCGACGGTCGAGGCCGACACCGGCCCGCTGACCCGGCTGACCTCCCGCTGCCGGGTGCTCTGGATCGGCGGCAGCAAGGGCGTGGTCCCGGACTGGATCACCCTCGACAACTCTTCCAAGTGGGCCGGCGAGGACCCGACCGGCTACGCCCGCCAGCTGCATCCCGGCACCCGGTTCACCCTGGTGGGCGAAGCGGAGGGCGTCGTCCTGATGCGCCGCGAGTGACACGGGGAAACGGCAGCGGACGACGCCGGTCCGGAACCCTCAAGGTCCCGGACCGGCGTACCCCCGTTGACGACCGCGGGCCCCGCTACTCGCTCGCGATCGCGTTCAGAACGTTCATCCGCCCCGCCCGGAAGGCCGGGACCAGCGCGGCGAACAGGCCCACGAAGGCCGAGGCGGCGAACACCCCGAGGATCGTCGGCCATGGGATCTCCAGCACCTTCAGGCCCTGGAGGGCGAGGAGCTGCTGCGCGGTGGCCCCCCAGCCCATGCCCAGCCCGAGGCCGAGCAGGGCGCCGAAGAGGGCGATGACCACCGACTCCAGGCGGATCATGCGGCGCAGCTGGCGGCGGGAGAGGCCGATGGCGCGCATCAGGCCGATCTCGCGGGTCCGCTCGACCACCGACAGCGCCAGGGTGTTCACGACGCCCAGGACCGCCACGATGATGGCGAGGGCGAGCAGCCCGTAGACCATGTTCAGGAGCTGGCCGACCTGGTCCTTGAGGGACTGCTTGTAGTCGGCTTGGTTTCGCACCTTGTACTGCGGGTACTCCGCCAGGGCCGCCTTGACCGCCGTGTACGCGGTGTCCTGCTGCCCGTCCTTCGCGCTGGCCAGCAGCATGAAGGGGCGCGGCATCCGGTCGGCCGGGACGTTCGCCTCGGCGACCGCGGTGCTGATGTACTTCATGGTCTTGTCGAGGTTGCCCTCGTCGCTGGTGATCGCCGCGACCTTCAGCTGGACGGTCTTGCCGCCGGTGAAGGCCACGCTCAGCTCGTCACCGAGCCTGATGCCGTGCTTGGCCGCGTACTGCGAGCCCACCGACATGGAGTCCTTGCCGTACGCCGCCGCGTGCTCCCCGGCGATCATCTTGCGCCGGATGTCCTGGGCGTACGTGGGGTCGGTGGCGCCGAGGCCCACCTCTTCGGTGGCGCCGTCGGGCGCGGTGACCTTGGCCTCCACCTCGCGGTAGGCGGTCACGTGGTCGAGACCGGCGGTGGCGCGCAGCGCCTGCTCGGCCTGCGGCATGACGGGCTGGCCCGTTTCGGAGTTGACGATGTAGTCCGCGCCGACCGACTTGTCGAGCTCGTCGGTGGCGGAGGCCACCATCGAGGAGCCGACCACGGACAGGCAGGCGACCAGTGCCAGGCCGATCATCAGCGCGGCGGCGGTGGCTCCGGTGCGGCGCGGGTTGCGCAGCGCGTTGCGCTCGGCGAGCCGGCCCACGGAGCCGAAGGGGCGCAGCACCACGCCGGAGAGCACCCGCACCACGCCCGCGGCGAGCAGCGGGCCGATCACGATGAATCCGATGAGGGTGAAGACGACGCCCAGGCCCAGCCAGAGCGACCCGGGTCCGGCCTCGTCGGCGGCGGAGGCGAGGTAGAGGCCCGCGCCGCCGATGCCGGTGAGCACCAGGCCGAGGACGGCGCGGACGACGCCGGCCTTCTTGTCGCCGGGGGTGCCCGACTCGCGCAGGGCGGCCATCGGGGAGACCTTGCCGGCCCGGCGGGCCGGCACGAAGGCGGCGATGACGGTGACGACCACGCCGAGGAAGACGCCGACGACCGGGGTGGTCCAGGCGACGGTGAGGTCGTCGGTGGACAGGTGCATGCCCATCTGGCCCATGAGCTCCATGAGTCCGACGGCCAGCCCGACGCCCGCGCCGACACCCAGGACCGAGCCGACGACTCCGAGCAGGAAGGCCTCGAGGACGACGGACTTCAGCACCTGTCCGCTGTCGGCGCCGATGGCGCGCATCAGGCCGATCTCACGGGTGCGCTGGGCGACCAGCATGGAGAAGGTGTTGAAGATCAGGAAGATGCCGACGAGGAAGGCGATCCCGGCGAAGCCGAGCATCACGTACTTCATGACGTTCAGGAAGGAGCCGACGTCCTTGCGGTTGGCGTCCGCGGCTTCCTTGGAGGTCTGGAGCTTGTACGTGTCCGCGCCGACGGCCGAAGCGACGTTCTGCTTGAGCTGCTCGTCGCTCACCCCGTCCTTGGCGGTGACGTTGATGTGCGTGAAGGCACCCGGGGCGCCGAGCAGGTGCTGCTGCGCCGTGGGGGTGTCGAAGTAGACGATCGCCGCGCCCGGGTTGGTCACGGTGAAGGTGGCGATACCGCTGATCTTGGCGCGGAAGTCGCCGGTGACGGCGATGGTGCGCAGTTCGTCACCGAGCCCCAGGTGGTGCTTCTGCGCGGTGTCGGCGTCGACCATCACCTCGGTGGGGCCGCGCGGGGCGTGACCCGAGGTGATCTTCATGGACCTGAGCTCGTTGTCGTTCCAGTTGCCCGCGATGGTCGGGGCACCGGTGGTCGAGCCCATGTTCTCGTTCTTGGAGTTGACGACCGTGACGGACATCGACAGGACCGCGCCCTCGGCGCCCGCCACGCCCTCGGCCTTCCCGACCTGCTCGACGGTGCTGCCGTCCAGCATCTCCGGCTTGCCGCGGTCCGGGATCTCCTCGCCGCCCTTGGCGGCCTTCGGGCTGACGGTCACGTCGGAACTGGTGACGGCGAACAGCTTGTCGAAGGTGGTGTTCATGGTGTCGGTGAACACCAGGGTGCCGCAGACGAAGGCGACGGAGAGCATGACCGCGACGGCGGAGAGCGCCATCCGCCCCTTGTGCGCGACGAAGTTGCGCCGGGAGGTCTTCAGGACGGTGTTGCTCATGAGGTCCGCCCGCGCGCGTCGAAGTCCTTCATGCGGTCGAGGACCTGCTCGGCGGTGGGCCCGTACATCTCGTCGACGATCCGGCCGTCGGCGAGGAAGATGACGCGGTCCGCGTAGGAGGCGGCGACCGGGTCGTGGGTGACCATCACGATGGTCTGGCCGAGTTCGTCCACCGAGCGGCGCAGGAAGCCGAGGACCTCGGCGCCGGCCCGGGAGTCCAGGTTCCCGGTGGGCTCGTCCCCGAAGATGATCTGCGGACGGGCGGCGAGGGCGCGGGCGACCGCCACGCGCTGCTGCTGGCCGCCGGACAGTTCGGTGGGCCGGTGCTTCAGGCGGCCGGAGAGGCCGACGGTCTCCACGACCCGGTTCAGCCACTCCGCGTCGGGCTTGCGGCCCGCGATGTCCATGGGGAGCGTGATGTTCTCCAGGGCGTTCAGCGTGGGCAGCAGGTTGAACGCCTGGAAGATGAAGCCGATCCGGTCGCGGCGCAGCTGCGTGAGCTTCTTGTCCTTCAGCCCGGTGATCTCGGTGTCGTCGAGGTGGATCTGCCCGCTGGTCACGGTGTCGAGACCGGCGAGGCAGTGCATCAGCGTGGACTTGCCGGAGCCCGAGGGACCCATGATCGCGGTGAACTGGCCGCGGTGGATATCCACGTCCACGTCGTCCAGGGCGACGACCCGCGTCTCGCCGGAGCCGTAGGCCTTGACGACCTTCCGCGCCCGGGCCGCGACGGCAGCATGCCCTCCAGTACCCCCGTGCCTGGTTTCGGTCATAGCCGTTGTCACGGTCTTTCTCCTTCTCGGTGTACTGCTCGAAGTGCTGCCCGAAGTGCTGCTCGGCTGCTGCTCGGCTGCTGCTGGACTGCTGGTTGATCCGCCGTGCGGTGTGCGTGCGTCGCCGCGCCCAAAGTCTGTTGCGGACCGGGCTCCGGCGCGCTGGTGCCCATCGCCGTATCCACCCGGGGGATAACCCCACCCCCGGGGCTTCCGGCCCATGTGAACCAGTTAAAGACGCGCCGGAGACTTCCTCCTCCTCCGCCGGGACGAACAGCCCCTGGGCCGTTGTGCGGAGACTCCCCTAGGGGTTCTCCGCCCTTCGGCGGAGCTGCCATGGGGGATACCGCCGGATACCGCAGCGGTGAGAAGGTGTTCCCCGCGAGTACGTGCAGGGGGAAGGAATCTCGGTGGGGGCTGCGGAGAGCGTGGAGGGAAGACCGGACGGCATACCCGGCGGCGCCCCGGCCGGCACGGGCCCCGCGTCCGGCACGGGCCCCGCGTCCGGCACCGGGTCGGCGACGAAGCCGGCGCGGCCGCACGCCGCCGCCGTCGCCTCGCTGATGCTCGGCACGGCCCTCGTCGCGCTCGACACCACCATCGTCGCCACCGCCGTCCCCCAGATCGTGGGCGACATCGGCGGATTCGCGGTGTTCTCCTGGCTCTTCTCCGGCTACCTGCTCGCCGTCACCGTGACCCTGCCCGTCTACGGGAAGCTGTCCGACACCTTCGGCCGCAAGCCCGTGCTGCTCTTCGGCATCGGCCTGTTCGTCGTCGGCTCGCTGCTGTGCGCGCTCGCCTGGAACATGGCCGCCCTCATCGCGTTCCGGATCGTCCAGGGCCTGGGCGGCGGCGCCCTCCAGGGCACGGTCCAGACCCTGGCCGCCGATCTCTACCCGCTCAAGGACCGGCCGAGGATCCAGGCCCGGATGTCCACCGTGTGGGCCACCTCGGCCGTGGCGGGCCCGGCGCTCGGCGGGCTGCTCGCCTCGTACGCCCACTGGCGCTGGATCTTCCTGATCAACCTGCCGCTGGGCGCCCTCGCCCTGTGGATGATCACCCGTCACCTGAAGGAGCCCGTACGGTCGCCCGGGCGCCGCGGCCCGGTCGACTGGGCGGGGGCCCTGTCGATCTTCGCCTGCGGCGGACTGCTGCTCTTCGCGCTCGTGCAGGGCGGGGTCGCCTGGCCCTGGCTGTCCGCGCCCTCGCTGGGGCTGCTCGGCGCGAGCGCGGTGCTGGCCGCGGTCGTGGTACGGGTGGAGCGCCGGACCGCGGAACCGATTCTGCCGGGCTGGGTCTGGCGCCGGCGCACCATCGCCGCCGTCAACCTCGCCATGGGGGCGCTCGGCCTGCTGATGGTCGCCCCGATGGTGTTCATGCCGATGTACGCCCAGTCCGTGCTCGGCCTCGGGCCCGTCGGCGCCGGACTGGTCATGTCCGTGATGACCCTGAGTTGGCCCATCACCGCCGCCCTCAGCCAGCACGTCTACCGGCGGATCGGATTCCGGCGGACCGCGGCCCTCGGCATGGGCATGGCCGCGATGATCCTGTTCTCCTTCAGCCTGCTCCCTTATCCCGCCCAGCCGTGGCAGGCCGCGCTGATCATGCTGCTGCTGGGCGGCGCCCTCGGCCTCTTCCAGCTCCCCCTGGTCGTCGGGGTCCAGTCCACGGTGGGCTGGGCGGAGCGGGGGACCGCGACCGCCTCGGTGCTGTTCTACCGCCAGGTCGGCCAGAGCGTGGGCGCGGCCCTGCTGGCTGCCGTCGCCAACGCCACCATCGCCGCCCGCCTGACGGACGCGCCCGTACCCGGACTGCCGACCGCCCTGGACGACGTGACGAAGGCCCTGGAGCAGCCGGGCCTGGTCTCCGAGGCGGCCGCCGACTACCTGCGCGGGGCCGTGGCCGCCGCCGTGGACCACATCTTCCTCTGCGCGACCGGCGCGGCCGTGGTCTCCGTGCTGGTGCTGCTGCTGGTGGCGCCGCGCAGGTTCCCGGTGCTGCCGGAGCACGTCGAGGAGTAACGGCCCCGTCCGGGCCGTGACTTGTCATGCCCGGGGTCAACGGGTTAAGTCGGAGCCAGGACCGTTTCCGGGGGGACGAAACATGGCTTCCGTATTACTCGCACTGCTGTTGCTGGCCGCGCTGGCCGGGCCGCTCATCCTGCGGCTGCGCCGCAACCCGGCCTTCGTCACCGGCCGTGACGGCCGGCTCTCCACCTCCACGGCGCTGGCCCTGGCCTGGACGGTGGTCCTGGTCTGGCTGCTGCTCGCCACCCTCGGCTACGGACTCACCGCGGGCGGGGGCGCCGGCTGGTTCCAGGGCGAGCACGGCCCGCTGTCCTCGCTGACGACCGTGTACCTGCCGCTGCTCGGCGGGCCGTACGTGGCCATGATCGCGGCGAAGACGGTGGTCGGCATGCGCGTCGTGAACGGCACCATGGCCAAACCGGCCGCGAAGTCCACGGTGTCGGGGCGGCGGCCGCTGCGGGAGCTCATCGCGAACGACAGCGGGCGCACGGACCTGGTCGACCTCCAGTACGTCGTCCTCAGCGCGGTCACGATGCTCTACGTCGTCCTGTTCTTCCTCTCGGACGTGGGCGCCGGACTCCCCAGCCTGCCCTCCGAGATCTGGGCGCTGACGGGAGCCCCGGCCGGGGCGTACCTGGTCAACAAGATGGCCGTCCGCCCGAACCCGGTGATCACGGACGTCAGGGTCGCCGAGGGCCGCCTCACGGTCGAGGGCGGCGGCTTCACCCCGCCCGGCTCCACCCCGCCCGGCCCCACCACGCCCGGCTCCCCCACACCTGGCCACACCACGCCCGGCCCCACCGCGCCGGGCTTCGCCACGTCCGGCCTCACCGTGAACGGCTCCACCGTCCCGGCGGTACGCGACCCGCTGACCGGCGCCCTGACCGCCCCGCTCCCGGCCTCGGCCACGCCCCCGTTCACGGTGGTCGTCACGACCCGCGGCCTGCGCAGCGACCCGTACTGCTACGAGGGCTGACCCGTCTTCAGACCCGGCCCCGCCGACATGTGAGGCACCAGGTCCGGGACTCCCAGCCCCGCCGGCGCGTGCGGCGCGGGGTCCGGCACTCTCAGCCTCGCCGGCGTTTGAGGCGGGGTCCGGGGCAGCCCCGTTCTCCCAGCCCCGCCGGCGCTTGAGGCGCGGGGCGGAGCCCCGGCGCCGGTGCAGCCGGGTCAGCCCTCCGCCGGGGCGCGCCCCGTCAACGCCGCCAGGCTCGTGCGGACGTGGTTCATGTGGGCCCGCATCTCCTCCTCCGCCTCCGCGTGCTCCCGCAGGACCCGCTCCGTCTCCCGCCCCACCCGCTCCTCCGCCACCCGCGCCTCCGCGAGCAGCTCGGCGGCCAGCGCCTCCGCGTCCTCCTGGCCGTGCCGCGCCGCCTCCTCCGCCTCCGCGAAGCCGCGGCGGGCCTCCCCCAGGCGGGACTCGGCGTAGCGTTCCAGCTCGGCGTGGCGCGCCTCCAGCTCCGCCTCCCGCCCCGTCAGCTCCCGCTCGGCCGCTTCCCACCGCTCCCGCTGCTCCTGCTCGCGCTCCGCCAGCTGCGCCTCCGCCAGCCGCCGCGTCTCCGCCAGCCGGGCCTGCGCCTCCGCCCGCCAAGCCTGCGCTTCGTCCCGCGCCTGCGCCCGCGCGTCGTCCGCCTCCCGCTGCGCCCGCAGCAACCCCTGGCGAGCCCGGACCTCGGTCTGCTCGCGCACCGCCGCCGCGTCCTGGCGCGCCAGCTCCGCCACCCGCTCCGCGTGCGCCTCGGCCGCGCCCAGCGCCTCGGCCGCGTCCACCCGGGCGTCGCCCCGCAGGACCTCCGCCTCCTCCTGCGCCAGCAGCAGGATCCGGCGGGCACGCTCGCTCAAGTCGTCGTACGTCTGAGGAGCCAGCGCGGACACGGCCTCGCGCAGCCGCGCCGCCTCGCCCTCCATCTGCTTCGCCAGGACGGTCAGCCGTGCCACCCGCTCCCAGGCCTCGTCACGGCTGCCGGACAGCCGGGCGAGATACCGGTCGACCTCATCCGTCCGGTAACCACGGCCGCGCACAGTCGCAATGGGTGCACTCATCCGGGAAGCGCCTCTCTCGCGGGGATACCTGTCAAGGATGCGTCATTTGCTCCCAGAAGCCGGAATGGCCGGGCCGAGACCCCGTTCGGGGGTCTCGGCCCGGCCATTCAACTGATCATCCGATCAGAGCAGTCCGTCCCACATCTGCTCCAGCAGCACCGACCACCAGCTCTCCGGCGAGGCCAGCGCCGCGCTGTCGAGCCCGGCCAGATTCGCCTGGAAATCGACGGTCCAGCGGCCCGCCTGTTCCGGCGTCAGGTGCTGCCTCAGCCGCCACATGTGAGCCAGCATCGCCAGCGACCGGGCAAACTGCGGCAGGCTCGAGTTCACGAACTGCGGGGGCACCGGAGCACCGCCCGGACCGCCCTCCACCGGCACCGCCACGATGTTCGCCGTGCCGTACTGCACGCACAGCGCCTTGCCGAAGTCGCTGCCGATGACGAGGTACGAACCCGCGTCCGACGCCGGCTGCACCTGCCGCTGCGCGGCCAGCTCGGCCAGCGTCGGCACCGGCTGGCCCGGTACCGCCTGCGCCCAGAAGAACGGCCCGAAGTCGACGGGCAGGCCCGACCACATCAGCGTCTGCGCCACGATCTCCGGCACGCCCTGACGGGACACGGCCCGCTGGTCGAAGCGGAACACGCCCTGCGGGCCGAACGCGCCCGCCAGCTCCTGCCCGATCGCGTCCAGCGGGATCGCCGGCTGGAGCGGGACCTGCGGCAGGGGCGCCCGTACCGGCGCGGGGCGCGCCGGGCCGTCCGCCACCTGGTGCAGCTCTCCCTGGTGGGTGAGCAGGTGGCGCATGCCCTGCTGACGGCCCGCGTGGTCCTTGCCGTACGGGGCCACGCTGGTGATCCGCACCTGCGGCCACGTCTCCCGGATCATCCGGGCGCAGTAACCGCCGGGCAGCTCGCAGGACTCCAGCTCGGTGTGCAGCTCCAGCACCTGCTGCGGCGGCACGTTCATGGCGCGCAGCTCGTACAGGATCTGCCACTCGGGGTGCGGGGTACCGGGCGCGGAACGGCGGATGAGCTGCTGCTCGGAGCCGTCGGGGGCGCGGTAGCGGAGCACGGCCTGGTAGCCGGGGCCGACCGTGGGCACGCCGGTGGGCGCCGGAGGCTGCGGCACGGGCGCGGCCGGTACGCCCGGCGGCGGGCCGGGGGGCGCCGGCCGGCCCGTCACGGCCGGACCGGCCAGCATCGTCGCGGCATGGTCGAGCCCGCCGCCGGGAACGCCGGGCGGACCGGGCGGCTGGGGCACGCCGGCGCCCGGGGTCCCGGGCGGACCGGGAGGCGCGGGCGGCTGACCCGTCACGGCGGGACCGGCCAGCATCGTCGCCGCATGGTCCAGCCCACGCCCGAGCGAACCCGGAGCACCGGGCGGACCGGGCGGACCGGGCGGCTGGGGCACGCCGGCGCCCGGGGTCCCGGGCGGACCGGGAGGCGCGGGCGGCTGACCCGTCACGGCGGGACCGGCCAGCATCGTCGCCGCATGATCCAGCCCACGCCCGAGCGAACCCGGAGCACCCGGAGCACCAGGCGGACCGGGAGGCGTGGGCGGGCCCTGCGGGGTGGACGGTCGGCTCGCGCCGGGCGCGGGCTCGGCCGGCCGGGAGACCTGGGCCTTGCTCGTCGGCGCGTCGGCGATGGAGCTCGCCTCCGGCGCCAGCGCCGGTACGACCGCGGTCCTCGGCAGCCGGCTGCCGCCGGGCATCAGCGTGGTCTTCGCCTCCGGAGCCACCGCGGACGGCGGCGCCTCCTCCAGGTCCGACCCGGACAGCGGCGGCGCGAACACGGTCGCGGGCAGCGGTACGGACGCGTCGTCCGCACCGGAGTTCACATCGGTCCCGGCCCACGGCGTGGACCCGGCCGGCACCCCGTCGTTGGCGGTCGGCTCGTAGGGGATCTCGCCGCCGCGGCGCAGCGGCACCGCGTCCACGGACGCCGAAGCGGCAGCGGGCACCGGATCGGGCGCGGGATCGGCCGCCTCCACGGAAGCGGGGACGTCCACCGGATCCGGGACAACCGGAGCCGGCGCCGGGGCTGCCGGAGTCACGGCCGGGGGGATCCCCGCCCGGTCCGCCGCCTCCTGCAGCCACTCCGGCGGACTCAGCATGAACGACGTCTGCTCGGAGTCGATCCGCGGCGGCGGAACCGAAGCCTCCGAAGCCGTCGAGGCAGCCGCGGCCCCGTACTCCTCCTCGTACCGGCGGATCACCTCACCCACCGGCAGCCCCGGCCACAGCGTCACCTCCCCGCTGTCCCGCGCGATGACCAGCCGCTGCCGGCCGCCACCGGAGACGGGACCGGCCGCGCGGTCCTCGGCCCACACCACGAACCCGAGTCCGAACTCCCGTACCCGCACCTCGCGGTGCTGGTACGCGGGCACGTCGCCGTTGATCCATTCCTCGGCGCGCTCCTGCGCCTGCGCGAACGTCACCACCGCGCCATCACCCCTCATCCGAACCGGCACGGGGACCGGGCCCCGCCACGGGAACCGAGCGTGCGAATCCGCCGTCCACCATCAGACCGGCCACCGTCTCCAGTTCCGGCGGGTTACCCGCCAACCGCTCCAGAAAGGCGTCGAAATCACCGCCGCACGGCAGCAACAGCCGCTCCACGCGCTCCTGCACGGACCAGCCGTCCTGGTCGCGGGCATCGTCGTACGGGGAGAACCACACCGAACCGATGCCCTCGCCCTTCACCTTCAGGGCGAGCAGCCCGCCCTGCACGAAGGCCACGCACAGGTAGTCCTTCGTCAGGTGGTCCCGCAGACACTTGTTGACGTAGACGAGGTCGTTGACCGCCGCCTCCTCACGCACCGTGAAGAACGGCTGGTCCACCAGCAGACCGAGGTCCACGTCCAGCCCCGCGCCGACGGGCGCGCAGCCGCCCGCGGCCTTCAGGAACGAGCGGTACGCCTCCGGCAGCCGGTAGCCGAGGTCCTCCTCGACCCCCTGCACCTGTTCCTCGGAGACCGACACCACGGACTTCGGCAGCCCCATGTGCGCCGGGCGCACCTCCTGCAACGGCCGCGTCCCGCGCTTCGCGTGGTCCACCGGCGCCGTCGCCAGCCCCGCGTGGTGCCGCAGCAGCGCCTTCACCTCGACCGGGACCAGCTCCATGCGGCGCGAACCCGCGACGTGGTGCCAGGTCCAGCCGTGCGGGGTCGCCACGGGGCCGACCGTGTCCCACAGCTCGTGCCCGGAGGCCCGCATCGCCGCGTTCGCGGAGACGTAGTCCGTCAGCCTCAGCTCGTCCACGCCGAAGCCCTCCGGCGGCTCGGCGATCTCCACCGCCGCGCGCGCGTACGCGGAGAAGTCCGGATGCCCGTTGCCGTCCACCCGCACTCCGTGGGGATGCCGAGCGGCCCGGACCGGGTCCGGGAAATGCACGACCTGCCCCGAGTAAGCGGCGTTGGGTGGCGCGGCCTGCTGCCCGAGCCGACCTGTCGTCATGGCGGTAGCCCCCTGCTGGATCTGGCTGGTTCACCACAGCCTATGCGCTGGGGCAAGGGCCTTACCCGCGCGCGACCCGCACGCCCGGCCGGGGGCCGGGAACATCCGAATTGATACGAATATTCGACCCCGCTTCCGCATGACAGGTGACATTTGGCAGGCTGTCCCCGCAGCACGGGGGCGTGCGCGACAGCGGCCACCACCGCCGCCACGGGAGGGAAAGCACGACCATGCAGAACACGGCGACACGCACGAACCCGGGCGACTCCACCCCGGAAGCCTCGGGCACCCCGGGCACCCCGGGCATTCCGGGAGGCCCGGGAGGCCCGGAAACCTCCGGTCCGTCAGGAACCGCTTCGGAAGCGGGCGGCCCCGGAGGCGACCCCCGCCTGCGCTGGAGCAGCACCGACGGCCGCCCCGCCGTGCCCGTCCTGCGCTTCCGCCGCGACGGCATCCTGCCCACCGTCGCCGCCGCCCTCTCGGTACGCGGCGAGACCCTCACCGGCACGGCCGGCAAGGCCGACCAGCCGCCCGTGCTCCACCCCCTCGTGCAGGATTTCCTCGACACCCTCACGAGCGGCCAGCGCGAACGTTTCACCGGCCGCTGTCCGGAGGCGATCTTGCTCTCCCGCCACCTGGCCGCCGTCGAAGGCGCCCGCTCCCGGCGCGCCTCCCGCAAGCCCCTCTCCCCGAGCGAAGCCCGCCGCTCCCTCAAGCACGCGAAGATCACCGCCCGCCGCATCCGCGAGGACGGCGACCCCCTGCACGGCAGCTACGCGCCCCCGTGCCGCTCCTGCGACGCACTCCTCGCCCACTTCGGCGTACGCCCCGTCGACCTCACCCCCTCCGAGTAGCCATGACCACCGCCTCAGCCTCCTACGACCGCTCCTCGGCGACCCGCTTCCCCGTCGCCGTGGACTCCGCCCTGCGCACCGCCGGCTGGGAACCCGGCCGCTGGGACATCAAGCAGGCCGAATTCTGGGCCGACGCGCTCCGCGACCACACCACCCCCGCCGGGCACCAGCACACCGTCTTCCCCGCGGCCGTCGAGGCCTGGGCCGAGTTCGGCGGCCTCACGGTCGGCGCCCCCGGACCGGGCCGGCAGATAGCGCCCGTCACGGTCCGGCTCGACCCGCTGACCGGCCTGCACCTGGCCCGCACCTTCGCCGACCTGGGCCGCGCCCTGTCGACGCAGCTCTGCCCGCTCGGGGTCGAGGCCGACGGGGGCTCCCACCTAGCCCTCGACCGGGAAGGCCGGGTCTACGGCATCGACCACACCGGCGACTGGTACCTCGGCGCGGGCATCGACGAGGCCCTGACCCTCCTCCTGACCGGCCTCCAGCCGACCCGCCTGACCACCGCCTGACCACCGGCTGACAGGGCGACAGGGCGACAGGCCGGGCAGGGGGCCACCGGCCGACCGGGCCCCCGTCCCACCGCCCCGCTAACCGGCGGGAAGCACCGCCGACACCTTGAAGCCGCCCTCGTCGGTCGGCCCGGACACGAACACACCGCCCAGCCCCAGCACCCGCTCCCGCATCCCGAGCAGCCCGTTGCCCCCGCTCGGCAGGCCGGGCTCGGCGGCCTTCCCGTCGCAGGGCCCGTTCTCCACCTGCATGGCCACCTCCCGGTCCCGGTGCGCGAGGCGTACGGTCACCCGCGCGCCGGGAGCGTGCTTGTGGCAGTTGGTGAGCGCCTCCTGCACCACCCGGTACGCCGTCTGCTCCACCTCCGCCGCGTAAGCCGCCCCCTCGCCGTGCACCACCATCTCCACGGTCATCCCGGCCGCCCGCGACTGCCCGACCAGCACCTCCAGCGCGTCGAGCGAAGGCCCGTCGTCGAAGCTGCCCGCCAGCGCCACGGACACCGGCCGCGCCTGCGGCGCCCGCGGCGCCTGCCGCACCGGCTTCTCGGCGGCCCGCAGCACCCCGAGCATCTCCCGCAGCTCGGTCAGCGCCTGCCGGCCCATGTCCCCCACCAGCGCCGCGTTCTTCGCGGCCCGGGCCGGGTCCTTGGCCGCGATCGCCTCCAGCGCGGCCGCGTGTACCACCATCAGCGACACCCGGTGCGCCACGACGTCGTGCATCTCCCGCGCGATCCGGGTGCGTTCCTCCTTACGGGCCCATTCGGCCCGCTCCTCGGCCCGGTCCGCGAGCAGCGACAGCTCCCGCTCCAGCGAGTCCGCCCGCTCCTGGAGGCTCTCCATCAGCCGTCGCCGGGCCCCGATGTACAGCCCGAACAGCACCGGCGGCACGGTCAGCGCCACCGCCACGAACCCGGACAGCGCGACCACGAGCAGGTGGTCGGCCTCGACGTCGCTCCTGGTCCGCAGGTACATCACCACGAAGGTGGCGGCCAGGGTCATCGAGGCCAGCGTGGCGATGATCCGCCGGGGCACCTCGGAGGAGGCCAGCGTGTACAGGCCCACCACCCCGAGCAGGAACCCCATCGCGGCGGGCGCCACGGCGATCCCCACCAGCACCACGGCGACCGGCCACCGGCGCCGCAGCACCAGCGTGGCCCCCATCAGGAACCCGAACAGCACGCCGACCGCGGTCGGCACCCCCGCCTCCCGGGCGAAGGTCACGCCCTCCCACGCGCACTCGACGGCGGACACCCCGCCGAGCCCCACGTCCACCACGGCATCCCGCCGCCGCGCCCACCACAACGGCGGCCCAGCGCGGCCTTCCACATCCCCCGTACTGGTCATGCCGCCCAGCGTACGCAGGGGCCCCGCGGCGCCCCCGGCGAATTACCCGGCGCCGCGGCGCCGGGGGGACGAGTACCGTCGCGGTGAGGGCAGGTGGTACGGCATAGTAGGGACGGCCACCTTGATCGGCACTACAAAATGTCCGATTAAGTACAACCCGCTATCCCCTGTGGTGTAATTGGCAGCACTGAGGCTTTTGGTGCCTTATGTCCGGGTTCGAGTCCTGGCGGGGGAGCTTATCGCACGTTCGGGTCCTGACCATCGGTCGGGACCCGGCCTCGTTTCGGCTCCTTAACACCCCGGTATCCTTCACGGGTCCACCCCCGAAGCCGAAGGGCATCCCCGTGAGCGCCAACCGCCCGGCAGCCGTCGTCGTACTCGCAGCGGGTGAAGGCACCCGCATGAAGTCGGCCACTCCCAAGGTTCTGCACGAGATCTGCGGGCGCTCGCTCGTCGGTCACGTCGTCGCCGCCTCCCGCGAGCTGGACCCCGCCCACCTCGTCGTGGTCGTCGGGCACGCCCGCGAGCAGGTCACCGCCCACCTGACCGGGATCGACGCCGATGTGCGCACGGCCGTCCAGTACGAGCAGAACGGCACCGGGCACGCCGTCCGGATGGCCCTCGAAGAGCTCGGCGGGGTCGTCGACGGCACCGTGATCGTCGTCTGCGGCGACACGCCCCTGCTGACCGGCGAGACCCTGCGCCGGCTCGCGGCGACCCACGGGGCCGACGGCAACGCCGTCACCGTGCTCACCGCCGAGGTGCCGGACTCCACCGGCTACGGGCGGATCGTGCGCGACGCCGGCGGCGCCGTCACGGCCATCGTCGAGCACAAGGACGCCACCGCCTCCCAGCGCGCCATCCGCGAGATCAACTCCGGCGTCTTCGCCTTCGACGGCGCCCTGCTCGCCGACGCCCTCGGCAAGGTGCGCACCGACAACAGCCAGGGCGAGGAGTACCTCACCGACGTGCTGGGGATCCTGCGCGAAGCGGGGCACCGGGTCGGCGCGGCCGTCGGCGCCGACCACCGCCAGATCCTCGGCATCAACAACCGCGTGCAGCTCGCCGAGGCCCGCGCCCTGCTGAACGCGCGGCTGCTGGAGCAGGCCATGCTCGCGGGCGTCACGGTCGTCGACCCCGCCCACACCTTCGTGGACGTCACCGTCACCTTCGGGCAGGACGCCCTGATCCACCCGGGGACGCAGCTCCTCGGCGCCACCCACATCGCCGAGGGGGCCGAGGTCGGCCCGAACACCCGGCTCAAGGACACCCGGGTGGGCCAAGGGGCCCGCGTGGACAACACGGTGGCCGACAGCGCGGTGATCGGCGACGAGGCGTCCGTGGGCCCGTTCGCGTACCTGCGCCCCGGCACGGTCCTCGGCGCGAAGGCCAAGGCCGGCACGTACGTCGAGATGAAGAACGCGACGATCGGCGAGGGCACCAAGGTGCCGCACCTGTCGTACGTGGGCGACGCGACGATCGGCGAGTACAGCAACATCGGCGCCGCGAGCGTCTTCGTGAACTACGACGGTGAGCACAAGCACCACACGACCGTCGGCTCGCATTGCAAGACGGGCTCGGACAACATGTTTGTGGCGCCCGTCACCATCGGGGACGGCGCCTACACGGCCGCCGGGTCCGTGATCACGAAGGACGTGCCGCCCGGTGCGCTGGCCGTGGCCCGCGGCCAGCAGCGGAATATCGAGGGCTGGGTGGCCCGCAAGCGTCCGGGAAGCGCTGCCGCGACGGCGGCCCAGTCGGCGGTCCAGGTGGACTCCGACGCCCGTTGAGGTGAACTGACCGGAAACGAGTACGCCCGTGACGGCGTACCGTGATAGGTGCACGCAATTCGGCTGGCTGACCGTGTGCGGGACGGACGCGCACGGGGGCGAGCAGCTTTCAACACGTCTGAGGAGACAGTGCTGTGACCGGGATCAAGACGACCGGCGAGAAGAAGCTGATGCTCTTCTCCGGCCGCGCCCACCCCGAGCTGGCCGAGGAGGTCGCGCACCAGCTGGGAGTCGGCCTCGTGCCGACCAAGGCTTTCGACTTCGCGAACGGTGAGATCTACGTCCGCTTCCAGGAGTCGGCTCGTGGCGCGGACTGCTTCCTGATCCAGAGCCACACGGCTCCGATCAACAAGTGGATCATGGAGCAGCTGATCATGATCGACGCGCTCAAGCGCGCGTCGGCACGCTCCATCACCGTGATCGTCCCGTCCTACGGGTACGCCCGCCAGGACAAGAAGCACAAGGGCCGCGAGCCGATCTCGGCCCGTCTGGTCGCCGACCTGCTGAAGACCGCGGGCGCCGACCGCATCCTCACGGTGGACCTGCACACCGACCAGATCCAGGGCTTCTTCGACGGCCCGGTGGACCACCTCTCGGCCCTGAACGTCCTCGCGGACTACGTGGGCGCCAAGGTGGACCGCACCAAGCTGACGATCGTCTCCCCGGACGCCGGCCGCGTGCGCGTGGCCGACCGCTGGTGCGACCGCCTGGACGCGCCGCTGGCCATCGTGCACAAGCGCCGTGACAAGGACGTCGCCAACCAGGTGACCGTCCACGAGGTCGTCGGTGAGGTCAAGGGCCGCGTCTGCGTCCTGGTCGACGACATGATCGACACGGGCGGCACCATCTGCGCCGCGGCCGACGCGCTGTTCGCGCACGGTGCCGAGGACGTCATCGTGACGGCCACGCACGGCATCCTGTCGGGCCCGGCCGCCGACCGCCTGAAGAACTCCAAGGTCAGCGAGTTCGTGTTCACGAACACCCTGCCGGACCCGTCCGACCTGGAGCTCGACAAGATCACGGTGCTGTCGATCGCCCCGATGATCGCGCGCGCCGTGCGCGAGGTCTTCGAGGACGGCTCGGTCACCAGCCTGTTCGAAGAGCAGCAGTAGGAAGAGCCCGGGCGACCCGGGCCGCGGCGGATCCTTCCGCTGTGATCGTTTTTGTGGGCGGCCTCCCCGCCGGGTAGACTCATGAAGTTGCTCGGCGAGGGAGGCCGCACTGTCATGTGCGGGCACTCCGTTATCGACGCGCTCTTCGTAGCAGGCCGTTCCGGCCGGGTGACTGTCGTCCTTTTCCGTCACCCCACGAGGAGTGAGCATGTCCGAGGTCAAGCTTTCCGCTCAGGTCCGCACCGCGTTCGGCAAGGGCTCTGCCCGTCAGGCCCGTCGTGACGCCCTGACCCCCGCCGTCATCTACGGCCACGGCACCGACCCGAAGCACGTCAACGTCGACGCCCACGCCCTCCAGCTGGCGCTGCGTACCCCGAACGTCCTCATCTCCCTGGACCTCGGCGACGCCGGCGCCGAGCTGGTCATCCCGAAGGCCGTGCAGAAGCACCCGCTGAAGCGCTCGATCTCGCACGTCGACTTCCTGATCGTCAAGAAGGGCGAGAAGGTCACCGTCGACGTCGCGATCGTCACCGAGGGCGAGCTGGCCGTCGGCGGCAACATGCTGGAGACCCTCCAGAACACCATCTCCGTCGAGGCCGAGGCCACCCACATCCCGACCGAGGTCACCGTCTCCATCGCGGGCCTCGCGGCCGGCGCCACCATCCACGCCAAGGACCTGGTCCTCCCGAAGGGCACCACCCTGGCCGTCGACGGCGACATCGCCGTCCTCCAGGTCGTCGCCCCGCAGGCCGAGGAGCCGGCTGCCGACGCCGCCGAGGGCACCGAGGCCTGAGCCTCGCCCTCACCCCTCAGCAGTTGCTGACCGACCGCCGTCCGGCTCCACTGGAGCGGGACGGCGGTCGTCTCGTTTAAGGAGCTTTTGATGTCGGACGATGCGGCGCCCTGGCTGATCGTCGGTCTCGGCAACCCGGGACCGGAGTACGCCGGCAACCGCCACAACATCGGGTTCATGGTGGCCGACCTCCTGGCGGACCGGATCCGCGGGAAGTTCAAGGCGCACAAGGCCCGGGCGCAGGTGGTCGAGGGCCGCATCGGCCCGCCCGGACCGGCCAACCGCCGGGTGGTGCTGGCCAAGCCGATGACGTTCATGAACCTGTCCGGCGGCCCGGTGACGGCGCTGCGCGACTTCTACAAGGTTCCGCTGGAGCGGATCGTGGCGATCCACGACGAGCTGGACATCGACTACCCGACGCTGCGGCTGAAGCTGGGCGGCGGGGACAACGGCCACAACGGGCTGAAGTCGATGACGAAGTCGATGGGTCCGGACTACCACCGGGTGCGCTGCGGCATCGGCCGGCCGCCGGGCCGGATGCAGGTCGCGGACTTCGTGCTGAAGGACTTCTCCTCCACCGAACGCAAGGAGCTGGACTGGTTCGTGGACCGGGCCGCCGACTCGGTGGAGTGCCTGATCCAGGAGGGCCTGGAGCGCGCCCAGTCGACGTACAACTCCTGACGGGCCGGGGCGGCGCCCCGTCAGGGCGCCGCCGTGCAGGGATCGTTACATCGGACAAACCCGTGCCCACACACCCAACCCCGTACGAATACTGACGAGTACCTCTTGACCGGAGTGCCTCCAGGTCACGAAGCTGAGCGCCGCCCCCCACGGCTCTTCCTCCTCATCAGCGTCAGAGGTACTCCATGCCCCTTTCCAGGATCCGCCGGGCGGCCTTCGCCGTCGCCGCTTCCTCGCTCGTCCTCGCCGCCGGTACGGCCCCCGCCTTCGCGACCGACGCGTACACCATTCCGCTGCACCAGCCCGTTCCGATCACGGCGGACTCCTTCGGCAAGCCTGAGCCCAAGTGCGCCGACATCCCGGCGTCCCAGGACGGCTGGCACTTCATCGCGCCGGGCAGCCCGAACGAGATCTCCTTCGTGAAGCTGACGGTGACGTTCGAGCCGGGCGGCCAGCAGGTGATCACGACCTTCGGCCCGCCGAACGACAACCACGCCTACGTGGCCTCCGCGCCCGGCGCCAAGCTCACCTCCGCCGTCGCCGAGGTGAAGGGCGGGAAGCTGGAGTGGTTCAACCTGTCGCACACCTGCCCGGCGACCGCGACGCCGACCCCGACGAAGACGGCCACCGCCTCGCCGTCCACCTCGGTCTCCGCGTCCGCGTCGGCCTCGACGTCGGCCTCGGCCTCGGCCTCGACGTCGGCTTCGGCCAGCACGTCCGCCTCGGCTTCGTCGAGCGTGTCGCCGTCCGGCTCGGCCTCCTCCCCGGCTCCGTCCGGTTCGGCCGCCACGACCGGCGGTTCCACCGGCGGGGGCGACCTGGCGAAGACCGGTTCCGACGCGCCTATCGGCCTGATCGCCACGATGGCGGCCGCGCTGATCGCCGCCGGCGGCGTGCTGGTGGTCCGCCGCCGCAAGGCCGGCGCCGCGGGCTGAGCCCCGTAGCTCCGTAACGACAGGGCCCCCGCACCACGATGGTGCGGGGGCCCCTTCGTTCGTACGCCGGGCTGTCAGCCGGTGTTGCGCAGGCCCGCGGCCACACCGTTGACGGTGAGCAGCAGGGCGCGGGCGAGCAGCGGGTCCGCCTCCTCGCCGCGGGCGGCCGCGGCGCGCTGGCGGGCCAGCAGGGAGACCTGGAGGTAGGAGATCGGGTCCAGGTAGGCGTCGCGGACGGCGAAGGTCTGCTGGAGCACCGGGTGGGAGTCCAGGAGCTTCTCGCCGCCGGTGATGCGCAGGACCTCGCGCACCGTCAGCTCGTGCTCGGCCTCGATGCGCGCGAAGACGTGCTTCAGGTGGTCCGGTACGAGGGTGTCGACGTAGTGGCGGGCGATCCGCAGGTCCGTCTTGGCCAGCGTCATCTCGACGTTGGACAGGAAGTTGCGGAAGAAGTGCCAGCGCTTGCCCATCTCGGCGAGTACGTCTCCCTGGCCGGCCTCGCGCAGGGCCTTGAGGCCCGAACCGACCCCGTACCAGCCGGGGACGATCTGGCGGGACTGGGTCCAGCCGAAGACCCACGGGATGGCGCGCAGGCCGTCGAGGCCGGCGCCGGAGTCGGGGCGGCGCGAGGGGCGGGAGCCCAGGTGCAGGTCGGCGAGCTGGTCGACCGGGGTGGCGGCGAAGAAGTACGCCGGCAGGTCCGGGTCCTCGACGAGCGCCCGGTACGCGCCGTGGGCGGCGTCCGAGACGGTGTCCATGGCCGCGTCCCAGCGGGCGAGGGACTCGTCGGACTGGCGGGGCGCGGTGTGCAGGGCGGAAGCCTGCAGGGTGGCCGCGACGGTCAGTTCGAGGTTCTCCCGGGCCAGCGACGGCACGAGGTACTTGTCGGAGATGACCTCGCCCTGCTCGGTGACCTTGATCTCGCCCTCCAGGGTGCCCCAGGGCTGGGCGAGGATCGCGTCGTGCGAGGGGCCGCCGCCGCGGCCGACGGTGCCGCCGCGGCCGTGGAAGAGGCGCAGCCGGACCCCGTAGCGGTGGGCGACGTCGCGCAGTCGGCGCTGGGCGCGGTGGATCTCCCACTGGGAGGTGGTGATGCCGCCGAACTTGGAGGAGTCGGAGTAGCCGAGCATGACCTCCTGGACGTCGCCGCGCAGCGAGACCAGGCGCCGGTAGGACGGGTCGGCGAGCATCTCGTCGAGGATGACGTCGGCGGCGCGCAGCTCGTCGGTGGTCTCCAGCAGCGGGACGATGCCGATCTTGGCCCAGCCGCTGTGCAGGTCGACGAGTCCGGCCTCGCGGGCGAGGACGGCGGCGGCGAACACGTCGTCGGCGCCCTGGCACATCGAGATGATGTACGACTCGATGACCTCGGGGCCGAACTTCTCGAAGGCGTCCTTGATGGCGAGGAACACGCCGAGGGTCTTCTGGCCGGCGGCGTCGAGCGGAGCCGGGGTGGGGGCCAGCGGACGGCGCGAGCGCAGCTCCTTGGCGAGCAGCTTGCCGCGGTAGTCGCGGGGCATGTCGGCGTAGCGCCAGGACTCCTCGCCGAGCCGGTCGAAGAGCTGGCCCAGCGCGTGGTGGTGGGCGTCCGCGTGCTCGCGTACGTCCATGGTGGCGAGCTGGAGGCCGAAGGCGGCCAGGGTGCGGATGGTGCGGTCCATGCGGCCGTCGGCGAAGAGGGCGCCGCGGTGTTCGCGCAGGGAGGTCTGGATGAGGGTGAGGTCGGTGAGCAGCTCGGCGGTGCCGAGGTAGTCGCGGCCTTCCTCGTGGGGGGTGCCCTTGGCGAGGCGCTCGCGGGTGTTGACGAGCTTCTGCCGGACGCAGGTGGCCTTGAGGCGGTACGGCTCCTCGGCGTTCAGCCGCTTGTAGCGCGGGCTGATCTCGGGGAGGCGTTCCAGGTCGGCCTGGAGGGAGGCGAGGAGCTCCTCGGTGGCGCCGGTGTAGCGGATGGAGTTCGACAGCAGCCCGCGCAGGAAGTCGATGAGCTCGAGGGCGTCGGTGATGCCGTGCTCGTGCTGGAGGATCAGCACGTCCCGGGTCACGTCGGGGGTGACGTTGGGGTTGCCGTCGCGGTCGCCGCCGATCCAGGTGCCGAAGGTGAGCGGGCGGGTCCCGGCGGGAAGCTCGACCCCGACGCGCTGGAGTTCGGCGGCGAGGTCCTCGAGTACGTCGCCCACCGCGCCGGCGTGCAGCTCGTCGAGGTAGTAGATGGCGTTGCGGGCCTCGTCGGCGGGCTCGGGGCGGACCACGCGCAGCTCGTCGGTCTGCCAGACGAGGTCGATGTTCTCGGCGAGCCGCAGGTCGTGGCGGCGGCGGTCGCCGGCGCCGGTGACGGGCTCCTCCAGCAGGGCGGCGATGCGGCGCAGCTTGTTGAGGACGCTGCGGCGGGCCGCCTCGGTGGGGTGCGCGGTGAAGACGGGGCGGACGTTGAGGTTCTTGACCGTCTGCCGCAGGTGCTCGGGGTCCGCGTCCTTCAGCATGTCGGCGGTGCGGGCCAGGAGCCCGCCCTCGGCGGCGCGGTGGGCGCGCAGCTCCTTGCCGCGGTGCACCTGCTCGGTGACGTTGGCGAGGTGGAAGTAGGTGGAGAAGGCGCGCACCAGCTTGGCGGCGGTCTCCAGGTCGGTGTCGCCGAGCAGGGCGGCGGCGGCTTCGCCGTCGGTGCGCGTCAGTGCGCGCACTTGTTCGACGAGGTCGAGGAGGTCCTGGCCTTCCTGGCGTACGAGGGTCTCGCCGAGGAGGTCACCGAGCCGGCGGATGTCCGCGCGCAACTCTGCGTTGGCGGTGGCGGCCGGGGTGACGGGGGCGGCCGGCTGGGTGGCCAGGGGGGCCTGGTCAGCACTGCTCACAGGTGCGGCTCCTTGCAGTGTTCGAGCGCTACTGGGCGGTGGGCTCCCGACCGCGCACGGCGATGCCGGTCCTGATGCGCAGCTCGGGCTGCCCGTGCGGACCGCGCTGTCCGACGACAACAGGATAGGTGTCCGATGCGCGTGCCTGGGCAAATGTCTCATCAGGCGGCTCGTGAACGGCTCGGGCGCCTGCGCCACAGCCCCCGGCCGCGCTCCTGTTGCCGCGGGACCCGGTTTTGCCATACTTACGATGCCGTAGGTTACGGGTCCGTAGGTCCGTAGCCAGGGAGCCTTGCCGACATCTCTCACCCCCCAGGGGACCCCCATGACCACCAGTCCCGATCTGATCAAGGACGCTGCCGCGTCCTCCGACACCTCTGCGCCGTCCGCGACACTGGGCGGCGAGAACAAGCGGTCCATCGAGCAGATCGCCCTTCTGCTGTTCATCACCGTTCCCTTCCTCGCGCTGCTGGCCGCGGTGCCGCTGGTCTGGGGCTGGGGGGTGAGCTGGCTCGACCTCGGCCTGATGGTCTTCATGTACTTCCTGGCCTGCCACGGGATCACCATCGGTTTCCACCGCTACTTCACGCACGGTTCCTTCAAGGCGAAGCGGCCGCTGCGGATCGCCCTCGCCGTGATGGGCTCGATGGCGGTGGAGGGCCCGCTGGTGCGCTGGGTGGCGGACCACCGCAAGCACCACAAGTACTCGGACCACGAGGGCGACCCGCATTCGCCGTGGCGGTTCGGCGAGACGGTGCCGGCCCTGATGAAGGGCCTGTGGTGGGCCCACATCGGCTGGCTCTTCGACGAGGAGCAGACCGACCAGCAGAAGTACGCCCCCGACCTGATCAAGGACCCGGCCATCCGGCGGATCTCGCGCGACTTCGTCTTCTGGACGATGCTGTCGCTGGCGATCCCGCCGCTGGTGGGCGGTCTGGTCACGATGTCCTGGTGGGGCGCGTTCACGGCGTTCTTCTGGGGCTCGCTGGTGCGCGTCGCGCTGCTGCACCACGTCACGTGGTCGATCAACTCGATCTGTCACGCGGTGGGCAAGCGCCCGTTCAAGTCGCGTGACCGCTCGGGCAACGTCTGGTGGCTGGCGGTGCTGTCCTGCGGAGAGTCCTGGCACAACCTGCACCACGCGGACCCGACCTCGGCCCGGCACGGGGTGCTGCGCGGCCAGGTCGACTCCAGTGCGCGGCTGATCCGGTGGTTCGAGCAGCTGGGCTGGGCCACGGACGTGCGCTGGCCCTCGGCGGACCGCATCGAAGCCCGGCGCAGGGAAACCGAGCCGAACGCGGCATGATGGGAGGCGTGGCGATCGACGGCGGTAATTCCAGCAGCGACAAGCCCAGGCGTGGCCGCCGGGTTCGGATGACGGGCGCGGAGCGGCGCCAGCAACTGCTGGACATCGGCCGGACCCTGTTCGCGGAGAAGGGCTTCGAGGGCACTTCGGTTGAGGAGATCGCGGCGAAGGCCGGGGTGTCCAAGCCGGTGGTGTACGAGCACTTCGGCGGCAAGGAGGGCCTGTACGCGGTCGTCGTGGACCGGGAGATGCGCCAGCTGCTGGACGGGGTGACGGGCGCGCTGACCGCCGGGCACCCGCGGGAGCTGCTGGAGCAGGCGGCGTTCGCGCTGCTGGACTACATCGAGTCGTACACGGACGGTTTCCGGATCCTCGTACGGGATTCCCCGGTCGCCCAGTCCACCGGCACCTTCGCCTCGCTGATCAGTGACATCGCCACGCAGGTCGAGGACATCCTGGGGCTGGAGTTCAAGGCGCGTGGCTTCGACCCGAAGCTGGCCCCGCTGTACGCGCAGGCGCTGGTCGGGATGGTGGCGCTGACCGGCCAGTGGTGGCTGGACGTCCGCCGCCCGAAGAAGGCGGAGGTCGCCGCGCACCTGGTGAACCTGGCCTGGCACGGGCTGGACGGCCTGGAGTCGAAGCCGCACCTGGTGGGCCGCCGCAAGAGCTGAGCCCGCCCGGCACCACACGACGGCGCCCCGCCACCGCAGATCCGGTGGCGGGGCGCCGTCGCGTGGTGCCGGGGCGGGGGTGTCAGGCCGAAGGACGGGGTTCGAGGAATTCGAGCCGGTTGCCGACGGGGTCCTCGGAGTAGAAGCGGCGGTGGCCCGGGAGGTTCTCGTCCCAGACGACCTTGGCGCCGCGTTCCTCCAGTCTCCTCGCGTACGCCTCGATGCCGGTCACCCGTAGTCCGGGGTGGGCCTTCAGCGCGGGCCTGAAGTCCTCTTCCACGCCGAGGTGCAGCTGTACTGGTCCGGCGGCGAACCAGCAGCCCCCACGGGCGGCGAGGACGGGCGGTTTGGAGAGCTCGGTCATGCCGAGGACCCCGGTGTAGTACGCGCGGAGCCGGTCCTCCGAGTCCGGCGGCGCGGCGAGTTGGACGTGGTCGACTGCGGTCAGCACGGTCAGGCCTCCTTGCGGGCGACGGCGAAGATCCGGCGGAAGGGGAAGACGGTGCCGCGCGGGCCGGGCGGGTAGGCCTCGCGCAGTCGGTCGCGGTATTCGGTGAGGAAGGCGTCCACGGCGTCCCGGTCGTCGCCCAGGGCGGTGAGGACGGGCCGCAGGGCGGTGCCCTTGACCCAGTCGAGCACCGGGTCGGGTCCGTGGAGCAGCTGGTGGTAGGTGGTGGCCCAGACGTCCACGGCGCAGCCGAGTTCGGTGAACCGGGCGAGGTATTCGGAGGGTTCGAGCAAGTGGATGTACCGGGCGCCGTGTCCGGCGAGCCGGGCCCGCCAGCGCGGGGCGTCGCAGAGTTCGGCGAGCAGGGCGTGGCTGGGGGCGGTGAAGTTGGTGGGGATCTGGAAGGCGAAGGTGCCGCCAGGGCGCAGGCCGTTGATCCAGGCGGCGAAGGAGCCGGGATGGCTGGGGACCCACTGGAGGGCGGCGTTCGAGACGATCAGGTCGTAGGGCTCTTCGGGCAGCCAAGTGGCGAGGTCCCCGTGGCGGAACTCGAGGCTGCCGCCGCCCGCGGTGGGGCCGGCGTACTCCTCGGTGGCGCGGTGGAGCATCTCGGGCGAGAGGTCGAAGCCGGTGATGCGGGCCTCGGGCCAGCGGCCGGCGAGCAGAGTGGTGACGTTTCCGGGGCCGCAGCCGAGGTCGGCGATACGGGCGGGACGGGTGGGGAGTTCGGGTATACGGGTCAGCAGGTCCAGGAAGGGGCGTGTGCGATGGCCGGCGTGCCGGAGGTACTGCTGGGGATCCCAGGTGGGTGCAGAGGGTGCGGTGGCCGTGGGGATCGCGGCCTGTGCGGTATCGGAATACATGTTCGAGCCTCCCTGCTGGCGGGGCGGTCGGAAGCGGAATCAGTTCCGGCCCCCTCCATGCCCCATGGGCGCCGCATTTATATCTCGTCATCAAGATACTTGATATCGAGATGCATGGCATGAAGAGACTTCACATCGACAGACCCCTTACACTGATCGGCATGGAGGACGAGGTCGACCGACTTGTAGCGGCATGGCGGCGGGAGCGCCCTGACCTCGACGTGGAACCGCTCGAGGTGCTCAGCCGCGTCAGCCGGCTCGCCCGGCACCTCGACCGCGCCCGCCGGCTCGCCTTCTCCGAGCACGGCCTGGAGCCGTGGGAGTTCGACGTCCTCACCTCCCTGCGCCGCGCCGGCGCGCCCTACCAGCTCTCGCCCGGCCAGTTGCTGACCCAAACCCTGGTCACCTCCGGGACCATGACCAACCGGATCGACCGGCTCGCCAAGAAGGGCCTCGTCGAGCGGCTGCCCGACCCCAGCGACCGCCGGGGGGTCCTCGTGCGACTGACCCCCGAGGGCCGCGACCGCGCCGACCAGGCCCTCGCCGGTCTGCTGGCCCAGGAGCGGGCGATCCTGGCCCAGCTCTCGCGCGTCCAGCGCGGCGATCTCGCCGCGCTGCTACGCCAGTTGACCGCTCCGTTCGACAACATCCCCGGCTAGGTCGGCAGGCCGTACGCCGGCCCGCCGGGCCAGCGCCACCGCCGCGAGCGTGGAGTGCACCCCGAGCTTGCCCAGCACGTTCTGCATGTGCGTGCGGACGGTGTGCGGGGACAGGAACAGCCGCGCCGCCACGTCCTTGCGGCCCAGCCCCGCCACCATGCAGCGCAGCACCTCGTGCTCGCGCGGGGTGAGCGACTCGACGAGCCGTTCACTGTCCGAACGGTGCTTGCGCGCGGCGGTCAGTTCGCGGAGCACTCCGGTCAGCAGCGCGGGCGGAAGGTGCGTCTCCTCCCGAAGGACCCCCCGGATCACGGCCAGCAGCCGCGACAGCGAGCAGTCCTTCGCCACCCAGCCGGAAGCCCCTGCCTGCAGGGCGAGGGCCGCCCGCCGGGGGTCGTCCCGCTCGGCGAGGACGACGGAGCGCACCCCGGGGTGGGACACCCGCACGCCCGCCACCAGGGCGATCCCGTCCGAGGCCGGTGGTGGCGGCCCGGAGCCGGAGCCCGGCTCCCGCTGGCCGGGCACGCTCCCGGCGACGGCGCCGAGATCGGCGTCGACCAGCAGGACGTCGAAGCGGCGGCCCTCTGTCACCGCCCGTTCGAGGCAGCGCAGAGCGGCGGGGCCGCTGCCGGCCGCGGACACCTCCACGTCCGGCTCGGCCGCGAGCGCGGCGGCGAGCGATTCGGCGAAGATGCGGTGATCGTCGACCACGAGAACCCGGATACGAACCACAAAACCCCCAAGGGTCGGGGAACGGACGACGGCGGGTATGGCGCCCGGACCGGGTGATCCGCAGGCGCCGCGGCCGCCGCCGAGACATCTCTGCACTACCCCGGACCGGACGCCGTACCCGACTTGTCTCGACCCCTGAATCAACACCGGCCCCCACCGGCGTCACGCATCAGCGTAGGGCGCGGTGCGGTTCGCGGTTGGCCGAATAGCAGAAGTTTTCCCGGGGATTTTCCGGCGTGGCCGTCCCGAACGGCCTTTGCGGTGGCTTGATTTCGCCTGCACCGAAGGTCCGGATGGCGGCTTCCGGACCGGCGTGTGCCACGGGCAGTTGCACGGTGTGCATTTCACCCGGCGTGTGCACGCCGGGCGCCCGCGCACAGCGCCCGCGCACAGCGCACCGCGGACATGCGCACGCCCCCCGCACCGGCAAGGTGCGGGGGGGCGCACGGGAAGAGCGTGTTCAGGAGAGTTCAGGAGGTGCGCAGGGTTCAGGAGGTGTGCGTCCGCGCGAAGTTCCACGCGTCCGTGATGATGCCGGTGAGGTCCGAGCGGCTCGGGGTCCAGCCCAGCCGCTCGTGGGCCGTCCTGGCCGAGGCGACCAGCGCCGCCGGGTCGCCCGCCCGGCGCGGGGCGAGGACTTCGGGGATCTCGTGGCCGGTCACCTTGCGGACCGTCTCGACGACCTCGCGGACCGAGAACCCGCTGCCGTTGCCCAGGTTGCAGATCAGGTGCTCCCCGGCGGCGGCCGCCTCCAGCGCGGCCAGGTGGGCCTGCGCCAGGTCCGCGACGTGGATGTAGTCGCGCACGCAGGTGCCGTCGGGGGTCGGGTAGTCCTCGCCGAACACCGAGATCGACTCGCGTTCGCCGAGCGCGACCTGGAGGACCAGCGGGATCAGGTGGGTCTCGGGGCTGTGCCGCTCGCCGAACTCTCCGTACGCCCCCGCCACGTTGAAGTAGCGCAGGGACACCGCGGCCAGGCCGTGCGCCACGCACTCCCCCGCGATCATGTGGTCCACGGCCAGCTTGGAGGCCCCGTACGGGTTGGTCGGCGCGGTCACCGAGGCCTCGGTGAGCAGGCCCTCCCCCGGCTCCCCGTAGGTGGCGGCGGTGGAGGAGAACACCAGCTTGCGCACGCCCGCCTCGCGCATCGCGGCCAGCAGGGCGAGGGTGCCGCCGACGTTGTTCTCCCAGTACTTGCCCGGGTTCACCACGGATTCGCCGACCTGCGAGGAGGCCGCGAAGTGCAGCACCGCGTCGTAGGAGGAGTCCAGGTACCGGGCCGCGTCCTGGATCCGGCCCTCGATGAAGGCGGCGCCCGCCGGCACCCCCTCGCGGAAGCCGGTGCTGAGGTCGTCGAGGACGGTGACCTCGTGGCCCGCCTCCAGCAGATGGGCCGCGACCACGCTGCCGACGTATCCGGCGCCGCCGGTCACCAGGTATTTGTGCATCGCCGTCTTGCTCACTCGCCTACTGCCTCTCGCGGGGGAGCACACGCGGGTGCGCGCGCGTGCTGGGTCGTGCCGTCAAACTACCGTCTGCCCGGCCCCCGACGGCGCCGCCCGGTCGAGCAGACCGGTACGCGCGGCCAGCGCGGCCGCCTCCAGCCGCGAGCCCACGCCCAGCTTCATCAGCACCCGCTGGACGTGCGTACGAGCGGTGCTCGGCGCGATGGCCATGCCCGCGGCGATCAGCCGGGTGTCCTCGCCCTCCGCGACCCGGACCAGCACCTCCACCTCGCGCGGCGTGAGCAGCCGCAGCAGCCGGCTGCCCTCGTCGTCGGGCTGGGCCGCGGGGTTGAGCAGCTCCGCGAACGCGCCCTGCAGCAGCTGCGGGGCGATCGCCACCTCGCCGGCCCGGGCCTTGGCCAGCGCCCGCTCCACGCCTTCGATCCGCTCGTCGTGGCGTACGTACCCCGAGGCGCCCGCGGCGAAGGCGGCCGCGATCCCGCGCGGGCTGGGCACCGGTCCGAGCACGACGACGGCGATCTGCGGGCGTTCCCGCTTGATCCTGACGACGGGTTCGAACACCCCGGGCTCGGCGGGGACCGCGGTGCCGAGGAGGCAGACCTCCGGGGCGCGGCTGATGACCAGTTCGGCGGCTCCCGCGGCCGGTGCGGCGGCGGCGAGCACGCGGTGACCGCGCAGTTTCAGGGCCGAGGCGAGCGCCTCGGCCAGCAGCCGGTGCTCGTCGACCACCACGACCCGTACGCCCATTGCGTGACCCACCCCCGACCCTTGTGACCCGGCAAGCTACACGCTTGTTCGACGGTGCGCGGGGGTAACCGCGCAGAAGCCCCCGGAAGGCGGACCTTCCGGGGGCTTGCCGGGCGCGGGCCGGTCAGCTCGCGGTGAAGGAGGAGAAGATGTACTCCGGGTCCGACGTGGAGGAGTACGGCTTCTTCACCGACGTACGGGCGAGGAACAGCTTGCCGTTGTGGTAGCGGTACTCGTGGTGGTCGGGCGAGTAGGCCGTCTCGATGCGCTGGGTCGTCTTGTCCGACGGGTTCTCCATCAGGACGGTTTCCTTCATCGTCGCGCCGTCGATGCTGACGATCTGGCCGCCCTTGTCGTACGGGGGCTCCTTGTAGGCGATGATGTTCGACCCGTCCATGCGCAGCGGGAACAGCTTGTACCGCTCGCCCGCGGCGGCGGCCTCGTTGGTCTGCTTGCCGGTCTCCAGGTCGAAGGAGAGCAGCTCGTTGGTCTTGCCGTAGGGGTCCTTGCCCTGGTGCTCGTACGAGGGCAGGTAGAGCTTGCCGTTGCCGACGACGAAGCCGAAGCAGCGCTCGACCTCGGTGTTGCACTCACCGCCGAAGTTGCCGGAGGACAGCGAGATGCGCGCCTTCAGCTGGCCCGCCCCGTCGACGACGAAGAGGTCGCTGACGCCGGTTGCGTTCTTGGCGGTCTTGCCGACGTCGGCGGCGACGATCAGGGGCTTGGTGGAGACGATGCTGGCGTAGTCGATGCCGGCGGAGAGCTTGTACGAGGACTGCGGCGCGCCGGTCGTCGGGTCGAGGACCTGCGCGTACAGGGTCGGGGTGGAGCTCTGGCCGCACTTGCGGATGACGGCGAGGGCCTCACCGCCCGCGTAGCCGGCGTCGCGGCAGCCTTCGCCGTCCGTCTTGGGCAGCCACAGCGACTTGCCGTCGGCGAGGTTCCAGGCGGCGCCGCCCGAGGCGCCGCCCGCGGCGACCGTCTGCCCGCTGAGGGTGACCTCGTAGTAGGACACGGGCTTGTCGCCGCTGGTCGCGCTCTTGGCGTTGCCGGTCCACAGGAGCTTGCCGGCCTCCAGGTCGATGACCGCGACCTCGGTGCACGGCGGGTACTTGGCCTCCGGCGTGGGCTTCGCGGGCCTGAAGAGCACGGCCGACTTCTTGTCGGTGACGTGCGGGGTGGCACCGCAGAGTTCACCCGGGAGCGGCACCTCCCACTTCTTGCCGCCGTCGACGAGGTTGTAGCCGACGATCTTGTGCACGTCGGACTTCACGTAGGTGGAGTCGGTCAGCCAGGAGCCCGGGACCTGGACCATCTCCTCCGGCGTCGGGCTCGGCTGGTTGAGCAGCACCTTCGACTTGGGGTTGGCGGGCACCTTCTCGGTGCCGCCCGCGCCCGGCTGGGACTTGTCGTCGCCCGGCTTGGCCGGGCCGCCGTCCGCGACGTCGTTCTTGCCCTCGCCGTCACCGGAGACGTACCAGAAGCCGCCGCCGACGATGAGGACGATGGCCAGCAGGGCCGCACCGACGATCATCAGCTGGTTGCGCACGTCGTTGCCGCCGCCGCCCGCGCCGCCGGCCGGGGGCTGGGCGGCGTACATGGGCGTGGTGGGCGGCCCGAAGGGCGGGGGCGTACCGGGCTGCTGCGGGTAGCCGTAGCCCGGATCGGGCTGCTGCGGGTACCCGTAGGCGGGCTGCGTCGGCGGCTGCTGCGGCGGTGCGGGAGGCACGGGCGGCTGCGGGGGCGGGGGGTCCTGCGGCGCTCCGAAGCCGCCGGACGGCGGCTGGCTGGGGGGCGGCGGGGTACTCATGGGTTGCTACTGCCTCTCGCTGGGCGGCTCGGTGGACGCGTTCACTTGCCGAAGACCATCAGGAACTTCTCGTCCTTGCCCTGGGCGAGCAGACGGATGGTGGAGATGAAGAAGCGCCCGTCCGCGTAGTCGACCACCGGGGCGAAGAAGGTGCCCTCCACCTCCGCGGCCGGGCCGGACGGGTGGCGCAGCACCGCGGTGGGCGTGCCGCCGCCTGCCGGGATCGTGAGGACCTCGCCGCCCTTGTCGTCCTCCGCCTTGCGGTAGGCGATCAGCTGGCCGTTCGCTGCCTTGAGCGGCACGATGGTGCGCTTGTCCCCGGCGGGAACACGCCACTTGGCCTTGCCCGTGCCCAGGTCGAAGGCGACGATCTCGTTGGCGGTGCCCAGGTCCGGGGTCGTGGGCATGTAGAGGGTGCCCGCGTCGACGACGGCGGTGGCGCAGCTCTGCAGGGAGTCGTCGTGGTTCATCCCGCACTGGGTCGAGAAGCTGCCTTCGCCCGTGACGGTGGCGCGCTGCTTGCCGTCGGGGCCGAGGACCACGATGGAGCGCTCCTTGGAGTTCCTGTTGCCGAGGTCGAGCACGATCGGGTCGAGCGAGAAGACCCGGTTGACCTTCCAGTCCTTGGGGAGCCGGTAGGACCAGGTGCTCTTGCCCGTGACCGGGTCGACGTCCCGGACCTCGACGGTGCTGTCGGCGTCGTGGCAGGTGGCGATCCCGAGCATCTTGCCGCTGCCGGCGGGGTAGGCGCCGGGCATGCAGCCCTCGGCCGGGCTGGCGAAGAGCTTGTCGCCGGTGCTGACCTTGAAGGCGGTGGCCCGGGTGAGGCGGCTGACGGTGACGGTGTCCCCGGTGATGGCCAGGCTGGGATCGACGAAGAGGTCGAACGCGCCCTCCTTGGGCACCTCCTTCGACCAGCCCTCCTTGCCCGCCTTGAGGTCGATCAGCCGCATCTGGTTGCAGTTGGCGCTGTTCGACTCGCCGTCCCGGTACATGACGACGGTCTTGCCGTCGGCGGTGGTCTGGCGCGTGACGGCGCAGACCCCGGCGGGAAGGGAGAGCGTCCACTTCTGCTTGCCGTCGGCGACCGCGTAGGCGGTGACGGCCTTGTCGACGGTCTTGACGACGGTGTCGCCCACGACCCACTGGCCGTCGGTCTTCACTCCGGCGCCGGGGCCCTCGATCTTGGCGGTCTTGAGCCAGAGGACCTTGTCCTCGCCCTGCTTGCGGCCGGAGTTGAGGTCGGCCTCGGAGCCGCCGTTGCCGCTGCCGTCCCCCTTGTCGACGGAAGGGGAGCCGGAGGGCTTCGCGTCGGGCGAGGCGGACTCCTGCGCGACGGGCGGCTTCGGGTCCTTGTCGTCGCCCCGGAAGAAGGCGAAGTACGTGCCGGCGCCCACGACGAGGACGCCCGCGACCGCCGCGGCGATCAGGACGGTCGCCTTCTTCTTCGGCGGGGGCGGCGTACCGGGAGCGCCCACCGGCATCACGGGCGCGCCCGGGGGCGGCGGCGGGTAGCCGTAACCGGGGGCGGCCTGCGGCTGCGGGACGGTCGGCGGCGGCTGCTGGGCGTACGGGTTCGCGCCCTGCGGCGGCTGGCCGTAACCCGACTGCGGCGGCCCGGGCAGGTGTCCGTAACCGGAAGGTGTCGGCGGCTGGTTCGGCGGCTGGGGCGGCTCGGTCATCAGCGCGTACCTTCGGAGTCAGGGGTCGGGGAAGATGACCTTTCTATCACTCACGCAGGCCTTACGCCGGGCCGGTCCGCCCCCTGTTCCCAAGGGCGGACCGGCCCGTGATGACGTCGTTATCCGGCCAGTTGCCGCGCGGGCGGCTGTGGGGTCCCTCCGGCCGGAACCTGGGGAACTACGCCTCCTCGGCCAGCTCCAGCCAGCGCATCTCCAAGTCGTCGCGCTCCGAGAGCAGTTCCCGCAGCTCGGCGTCGAGCTTGGCCACCTTGTCGTAGTCGGTGGAGTTCTCGGCGATCTGCGCGTGCAGATTGCTCTCGCGGTCGGAGAGCTTGTTCAGCTGCCGCTCGATCTTCTGGAGCTCCTTCTTCGCGGCGCGGGAGTCCCCGGAGGAGCTGGGCTTCGCGGCGGCCGCGGCGGCCGGTGCGGGCGCCGGGGCGGCCGCCTCGATCATCCGCTGACGCCGTTCCAGGTACTCGTCCAGGCCGCGCGGCAGCATCCGCAGGCTCGCGTCGCCGAGCAGCGCCATCACGGTGTCGGTGGTGCGCTCGATGAAGAACCGGTCGTGGGAGATCACGATCATCGAGCCGGGCCAGCCGTCGAGGAGGTCCTCGAGCTGGGTCAGGGTCTCGATGTCGAGGTCGTTGGTGGGCTCGTCGAGGAACAGGACGTTGGGCTCGTCCATCAGCAGGCGCAGGATCTGCAGCCGGCGCCGCTCACCGCCGGAGAGGTCGCCGACCGGCGTCCACTGCTTCTCCTTGGTGAAGCCGAACTGCTCGCACAGCTGGCCCGCGGTCATCTCGCGGCCCTGGCCGAGGTCGACGCGGTCGCGGACGCGCTGGACGGCCTCCAGGACGCGCAGGGACGGGTCGAGTTCGCCGACCTCCTGGGAGAGGTAGGCCAGCTTGACGGTCTTGCCGACCGAGACCTTGCCCGCGGCGGGCTGGGCCTCGCCCTGGGTGCGGGCGGCCTCGGCGAGGGCGCGCAGCAGGGAGGTCTTGCCGGCGCCGTTGACGCCGACGAGGCCGATGCGGTCGCCGGGGCCCAAGTGCCAGGTCAGGTGCTTGAGGAGGGTCTTCGGACCGGCCTGGACGGTCACGTCCTCCAGCTCGAACACGGTCTTGCCGAGGCGGGCGTTGGCGAAGCGCATCAGCTCGGACCGGTCGCGCGGCGGCGGCACGTCGGCGATCAGCTCGTTGGCGGCCTCGATGCGGTAGCGGGGCTTGGAGGTCCGGGCGGGCGCGCCGCGGCGCAGCCAGGCCAGCTCCTTGCGCATCAGGTTCTGCCGCTTCTGCTCCTCGGTGGCGGCGATGCGCTCGCGCTCGGCGCGGGCGAAGACGTAGTCGCTGTAGCCGCCCTCGTACTCGCGCACCTCACCGCGCTGCACGTCCCACATACGGGTGCAGACCTGGTCCAGGAACCAGCGGTCGTGGGTGACGCAGACCAGGGCGGAACGGCGCTCCTGGAGGTGCCGGGCCAGCCAGGAGATGCCCTCGACGTCGAGGTGGTTGGTGGGCTCGTCGAGGACGAGGAGGTCCTGGTCGGCGATGAGCAGCTGGGCGAGCGCGATGCGGCGGCGCTCGCCGCCGGAGAGCGGGCCGATGACGGTGTCGAGGCCCTGCCCGAAGCCGGGCAGGTCGAGGCCGCCGAACAGGCCGGTCAGGACGTCGCGGATCTTGGAGTTGCCGGCCCACTCGTGGTCGGCCATGTCCCGGATGATCTCGTGGCGGATGGTGGCCGCGGGGTCGAGGGAGTCGTGCTGGGTGAGCACGCCCATGCGCAGGCCCCCGGACTGGGTGACCCGGCCGCTGTCGGGCTCCTCCAGCTTCGCGAGCATCCGGATGAGGGTGGTCTTCCCGTCGCCGTTGCGGCCGACGACACCGATCCGGTCTCCCTCGGACACGCCGAGGGAGATGCCGTCGAGCAGGGTACGTGTGCCGTACACCTTGCTGACTGCCTCGACATTGACCAGATTGACGGCCATCAGACGCGCTCCAGAGAAAGGGTGTGGATCAGCCCCTCAGCCTAACCCTCCGGGCCGGGGCGGACCGTTCCACGAGGAGCCAGCCGCCCAGGGCCATGCCGATCGCGGCCGGTGCGGTGACCGGCAGGGCGATCAGGGTGGCGCTGTGTCCCTCGAGCAGGCCTCCGAGACCGGTCATCGACAGGCCGAGGATGCCGAGCAGGCACAGGGTGGTGCCGAGGGCGGCGCGGGGACCGCTGCCGGGGGCCGGGGCGGCGGCGGGGCCGGGGACCGGGGCGGCGGGGCCGGGGGCCTCGAAGCGGCGGAAGAGGGCGACGAGCACGCCGGTCAGCGCGGCGGCGAGCAGGATCCGTACGGGAACCTGCGCCCACCAGGCGGCGGTCGCGGGCCCGGGGAGGGCGATGCCCAGGGCGAGCTGGGCCCCGTACACGCCGAGCATGGCGGTGAGGTGCCAGAGGAAGGCGGTCATCGCGATCCCGTTGGCGGCGACCACGCCCCGCCAGACGCGGGGGCGGGCGAGCCAGGCTCCGGCGGGCCGGGCGAGCAGCTGCACGGCGCCGACGAGCCACATGCCGTGCGCGAGCAGCGCGAGGGTCGGCGGGGCCATGTTGGACACCTTCTCGCCCGGCATCCCGACCATGGACTGGGGGTACGGGCCGTACGCGACGAGCAGGACCGCCCCGGCGAGGCCGGCGGCGGCCAGGACGGCGGGCCGGCGGATGCGGCCGTCGGCGCGCAGGAAGCCGAGCTGGTGGACGGCGAGCCAGACGAAGGCGAAGTTGAGGAACTCCACGTACGGGACCCCGAAGGCGAAGCGCAGCACGTCGACGGCGGCGGCCGAGGCGGCGAGCCCCGCGAAGGCGGCCCAGCCCCATCGCTCGTGCAGCTTGAGCAGCGGCGGGGTGAAGGCGACCATCGCGAGGTAGATCCCGATGAACCAGAGCGGCTGCGTGACCAGCCGCAGCGCGGCCGCGCCCAACCCGCCGCCGCCCCGCCCGGCGAGCTGCACGGCGAGCGCGGCGGCGGCCCAGACGAGCACGAAGACGAGGGTGGGCCGCAGCAGCCGCCGCAGCCGCGCCCGCAGGAAGGCGGCGTACACGGGCCGGTCGCTCCGGCGGGCGAGCGAGCGGTAGGAGAGCGCGTGCGAGAACCCGCCGACGAAGAAGAACACGGGCATGACCTGGAGCACCCAGGTGAGCACCTGGAGCCGGGGCACGAGCGCGAGCAGGTTCCCCATGCCGTCGCCGCTGACGGCGGCCATCAGCCAGTGTCCGAGCACGACGGTCCCGAGCGATGCGACCCTCAACAGGTCGACGTACCGGTCCCGCGTGGCGGGGGTGGCTGCGGCCGTGTCGCGTGCGCTGGCTGTCATGGGCCTTACGTTCGCCCCCGCGAGGTGTCTCCCGACAGGGTGCGGATACTCAGGCCCGTCTAGGTACCGGGTGCGGATCCACTGCTGGAGCTCCGCCCCAGACCCCGCCGGGCTCCGCCCGGACCCGCGCCTCAAACGCCGGCGGGGCTGGATGGTGCTCGGCGCGACCGGGTGGCGCCTAGTGGGCGGCAGGAGCCGAATTCAGCCCCGCCGGCCTTTGAGGCGCGGGGGTCCGGGGCTGGGCCCCGGCTGCGGCGGAGCGCGGTCAGGACGGCAGGATCGTGGCGCCCGGGGCCGGGGACGAGGCCACGCGGGTGGCGCGGCACGTTCCCGAGGCTTCGAGGGCGGCAGCCACCTTCGCGGCGGCCTCCTCGTCCCGGACGAGGAAGGCCGTCGTCGGGCCGGAGCCGGAGACCAGCGCGGCCAGCGCACCGGCCTCGGTGCCGGCCGCCAGGGTCGCCGCCAGCGCGGGCCGCAGCGACAGCGCCGCCGCCTGGAGGCCGTTGGCCAGGGCAGGGGCCAGCGCGTCCGGATCCCCCGAGGCCAGGGCCGCCAGCAGGGCCGGCGAGGCCTCGGGCTCCGGGATCCTCGTCCCGGCCGTGAGGCGGTCGAACTCACGGAACACGGCGGGCGTCGACAGCCCCCCGTCGGCCACCGCGAACACCCAGTGGAACGCCCCCGCGTCCATCGGGGTCAGCAGCTCCCCCCGGCCCGTCCCGAGCGCCGCCCCGCCGACCAGGCTGAACGGCACGTCGCTGCCCAGCTCCGCGCAGATGTCGAGCAGTTCGGCGCGCGGCGTGCCCAGGCCCCACAGGGTGTCGCAGGCCAGCAGGGCCGCCGCCCCGTCCGCGCTGCCGCCCGCCATGCCGCCCGCGACCGGGATGTTCTTCGCGATGTGCAGGTGGACCGCGGGGGCGATGCCGGCCCGCGCCGCCAGGACCTCGGCGGCGCGCGCCGCGAGGTTCGTGCGGTCCCGGGGCACCTGGTCGGCGTCCGGGCCCGCGCAGGTCACGGTCAGCTCGTCGGCCGCGGTCGCCGTGACCTCGTCGAACAACGAGACGGCGAGGAAGACGTTCGCGAGGTCGTGGAAGCCGTCGGGGCGGGCCGCGCCCACCGCCAGCTGGACGTTGACCTTTGCGGGGACTCGTACGGTCACGCTCACAGCGCGGGCCTCTGCGGCTCGGGCTTGTGCTCGGCGATCGCGGCGAACTGCTCCACCGTCAGCGACTCCCCGCGCGCCTGCGGCGAGACCCCGGCGGCGACCAGCGCCGCCTCGGCTCCGGCCGCGGACCCGGCCCAGCCGGCCAGCGCCGCGCGCAGCGTCTTGCGGCGCTGCGCGAAGGCCGCGTCCACGACCGCGAAGACCTCCGCCTTCGAGGCGGTCGTCTTGATCGGCTCCGCCCGCCGCACCAGCGAGACGAGCCCGGAGTCCACGTTCGGCGCCGGCCAGAAGACCTTGCGGCCGATGGCCCCGGCGCGCTTGACGTGCGCGTACCAGTTGGCCTTGACCGAGGGCACCCCGTAGACCTTGTTGCCGGGTTCGGCGGCGAGCCGGTCGGCGACCTCCGCCTGCACCATCACCAGGGTCCGCTCGATGGTCGGGAACCGGTCGAGCATGGTCAGCAGGACGGGCACGGCGACGTTGTACGGCAGGTTCGCCACGAGCGCGGTCGGCGCCGGGCCGGGCAGCTCGGTCACCAGCATCGCGTCGGAGTGGACCAGCGCGAAGCGGTCCTTGCGCCCGGGCATCCGCGCCTCGATGGTGGCGGGCAGCGCCGCCGCCAGGATGTCGTCGATCTCGACGGCCGTGACCCGGTCGGCGGCCTCCAGCAGCGCGAGCGTCAGCGAGCCCAGGCCGGGGCCGACCTCGACGACCACGTCGTCCGGCCGCACCTCGGCGGTGCGCACGATCCGGCGCACCGTGTTGGCGTCGATGACGAAGTTCTGACCCTTCTGCTTGGTCGGACGCACACCGAGTGCGGCGGCCAGCTCCCGGATGTCGGCCGGCCCGAGGAGGGCGTCAGAAGGGGTCTCGTTGGGCTGCTGCTCTGCGGTGCTCACCCGCTAAGCCTACGGCCGCAGTGCGGCCACGGACTCGCCCCCCGCTGCACGTAGAGCTTCTTCGCCCGGTACGTCTGCTCCGAGGCCGGAGCGTCCTGGGGGCGGCCGCTGCCGCCGAGGCCCTGCCAGGTCCGTACGTCGAACTGGTAGAGGCCGCCGTACGTCCCCGAGGGGTCGGTGGCCGAGGGGCGGCCACCCGATTCGCACCGGGCGAGGGCCGCCCAGTTGAGGCCGTCGGCGCCGGAGACGGAGGTCGGCAGCGGCTTCGTGCCGACCTTGACGAGTTGGGTGACGGGCTCGCGGACGGTCTCGTCCGCGATGCGGCGGGGCTTTTGGCGGACCCCGTTGACGGTGCGCAGGCTGTAGGTGACCCGGCGGGCTCCGGGCCGGCCGGCCCGTTCGACGACCTCGGTGCCGGCGAAGAGGGTGCCGTCCTCGACCCGCTTCGTCTCGTACGGGATGCGCTCCTCGCGGACCTCGCGGGTGCCGGTGATGCGCAGCACGGTGATGGTCTGGCCGTCGCGCGGGAAGGCGGTGGGCGGCACGGAGGTGGTGTCCTGGCCGTTCAGGGCGATGCCCGCCTGGTCGAGGGCCTCCTGGACGGAGGCGGCGTTGGTGCGGATGGTGCGTTCGCGGCCGTCTGCCATGAAGGTGACGCTGCGTTCGGTGCGGACGCTGAGGGCCAGTCCGGCGCGCGGCACGGGCGCGGTGCGCGGTGTGGAGAGGTAGGCGCCCTCGGCGCGGATGCCGAACTGGCGCAGCGCGCCTTCGACGGTGCGGGCGGTGGTCCACACCTGGCGCTGCCGGCCGTCGAGGGTGAGGCGCAGGGGGCGGCCGTAGCGGACGACGACCTGTTCGCCGTCGTCGAGGGGTTCGCCGGGGCCGGGGGCCACGAGGTCGTGGGGTCCGACGGCGAGGCCTTCGGAGGCCAGCAGTTCGTCGACGTCGTCGGCGAAGGTGTGCAGGGTGCGCGGGACGCCGTCGACGGTGAGCCGTACCGCCTTGTCTGCGGCGACGAAGGCGGTGGTGCCACCGGCGAGGAAGGCGACGACCAGGGCCTGCGGCACCATCCGCCGCCAGGTGCCGGGCGGGGGCTCGGCGGGGGCGGTGCGGCGGCGCCTGCCGGTGCCGGGCCGGGGGACGGATCCCGGCCCGGGCACGGACCCCGGCCCGGGCAAGGACCCCGGTGCGGCCGCGGGCGCCGGCAGCAGGGCGACCGGGGCCGGGGCGGGTGCCCGGCGGCGTCCCGACCCGGCCCCGACCGCCCCGACCGCCCCGACGGCATCGGCGGCATCGGCCGCGAGCCAGGGCACGGGGGTCATCGGCAGCGTGGCGGCCACGGCGGGCACCGTCGGCGCCTCGGGGTCGGCCCATCCGGCGGGCTGCCCGCCCTGGCGTGCCCGGCGGCGCCCCGCCCGGCGCGGGCCCGGGACCCCCGGATCGACCCCCGGATCCGGGCCGCCCGGATCCCCGTACGCCCCCGGAACGGGACCGCCACGGCGGTGACTGCCCTGCGTATCGCTCACGACGCTCGCTCCACTGCTGTTCCGGCACCCGCTGGTTCGGGCACGGCACCTTAGCGGAGGAGTCGTCACGCACCAAAGCCGGACGGTCACACAGCGTGTCGCCCGGCGGGTGGTCAGTAGGCGAAGGCGCACGCCGTGTTGGCGGCCAGCGCGGTGGCCATCGCGTCCTCGTCGATGCCGCGGACCGCCGCCATCGCCCGTACGGTCAGCGGAATGAGGTACGGGGCGTTGGGCCGTCCGCGGTACGGCGCCGGGGTCAGGTACGGGGCGTCGGTCTCGACGAGCACCAGCTCCAGCGGGGCCACGGCCAGCGCCTCGCGCAGCGGGCCGGCGTTCTTGAAGGTGACCGTTCCGGCGAAGGACATGTAGTACCCGGCTGCGGCGCACTCCCGCGCCATGTCGGCGTCCCCCGAGTAGCAGTGGAAGACGGTGCGCTCGGGTGCGCCCTCCTCCCGCAGCACGCGCAGCACGTCCGCGTGGGCGTCGCGGTCGTGGATCACGAGGGCCTTGCCCCGGCGCTTGGCGATCTCGATGTGGGCGCGGAAGGAACGCTCCTGCGCGGCCATGCCCTCCGGCCCGGTACGGAAGTAGTCCAGTCCGGTCTCGCCGACCGCCTTGACGTGGTCCAGCGCGGCCAGGGCCTCGATCTCGGCCAGCGCCCCGTCGAGCGCGGCCTCGCCGCCGCCGGTCCGGGCACCTTGCCGCGACCAGCCGTCGGGGTCCCCGTGCACGATCCGGGGGGCCTCGTTCGGGTGCAGGGCGACGGCCGCGTGGACGTTCTCATGCGCGGCGGCCGTCTCGGCGGCCCAGCGGGAGCCCTTCACGTCGCAGCCGACCTGGACGACCGTGGTCACACCCACCGAGGCGGCCTTCGCGAGGCCCTCCTCGACGGTGCCGGACTGCATGTCCAGGTGGGTGTGCGAGTCCGCCACCGCCACCCGGAGGGGTTCGGGCAGCGGTGGCGGTGCGTCTTTGGAGGCTCGGGAGGACGGGGCCGACGAAGTGCTCATGGGGCCGATCTTATGACCGGCGGAAGATCCCCAGCAGGCGGGAGAGGGGGCCCGGGTGCTTCTCGGATTCGTCGATGGCGACGGGTCCGGGGGCGTCGTGCGTACGGGTCGCCTTGTGCGGCTTGGGGGCCCGGGGGACGTCCGCGCCCGCCGGGACGGGCCCGGCGATCCCGGGGGCGACGCGGTGGTGGTAGAGCTGGTCGAGCATGCCGAGCACCGAGGAGACCTGTCCCGCGCGCATGATCCGGACCACGTGGCCGCCGCAGTTGTGGCAGGTCGGGTTGGACAGCGGGGAGGGCACCCGCTCGCCGTCGACCTTGTACATGATGAACGGCTCGCCCCTGCCGTCCACGTGGTGCTCTATGTCGTAGGCCTGCTCCCAGCCGTACCCGCACCGCATGCACGCGAAGGAGTACGCCTCGTGCACGGTCTGCACGGGAGGGCCGACGGGTGCGCCGGGCGCTGTCACAGGTACCGGGGTCTCAGCGATCTCACTCATGCCAGCTCCTCTTCGTCCACTGGTGCCCTTGCCAGTGGACGCCTCTTCGGGCGGGAGCGCATCAGGCCCTGTCGAGAGTTGGACGGTCTTTGGGCGACTCATGCCCAAAGCGCCCGGTGCGCGGTCTGAGCTTTGCCTTTCAGGTTAGCTCTTTACCGGCTGACGGCACCTTTTGTGCCGCGTTCTTTGCCGCGACGACCGCGTCGAACACCCCTCGCTTGGGTACCCCGGCCTCGGCGGCGACCGCCGCGATGGCCTCCTTGCGCCGCTCCCCCGCCTCCTCCCGCACCCGCACCCTGCGCACCAGCTCCTCGTCGTCCACATCGCCGGGGGCCGCCGCCGGGGCGCCCTCCACGACGAGGGTGATCTCCCCGCGGACGCCCTCGGCGGCCCAGGAGGCCAGCTCGCCGAGCCCGCCGCGCTTGACCTCCTCGTACGTCTTGGTCAGCTCGCGGCACACGGCGGCGCGGCGCTCGGCGCCGAAGACCTCGGCCATGGCGGCCAGGGTGTCGTCGAGCCGGTGCGGGGCCTCGAAGTAGACGAGCGTGCGCCGCTCGGCCTCCACCTCGCGGAGCCGGCCGAGGCGCTCGCCCGCCTTGCGCGGCAGGAACCCCTCGAAGCAGAACCGGTCCACCGGCAGCCCGGACATGGCCAGCGCGGTGAGCACCGCTGACGGCCCGGGAACGGCGGTGACCTTGATGTCCTTCTCGACGGCGGCGGCCACCAGCCGGTAGCCGGGGTCGGACACCGAAGGCATCCCCGCGTCGGTCACCAGCAGTACGCGGGCCCCGCCGGCCAGGGCCTCGACCAGCTCCGGGGTGCGCGCGGACTCGTTGCCCTCGAAGTACGACAGGACGCGCCCGGTGGTGTGCACGCCGAGGCCCTGGGTCAGCCGGCGCAGCCGCCGGGTGTCCTCGGCGGCGATCACGTCGGCCCGCTCCAGCTCGGCCGCGAGCCGCGGCGGGGCGTCCGTGAGGTCGCCGATGGGGGTGCCGGCGAGTACGAGGACTCCGGCCGGAGAGGTGGGCTCGGTACCGCGGGGCTGGTCAGTCGTCACCCGCCCATCCTCTCAGCCCCGCCCGGCCCCGCGCCCGGACGCCCCCGGTGCTGGGGTTCCCACAGATCCGTTCCCTACGATGACCCGGTGACCAAGACCGCGACGCCGCCGCCCAGCCCCGCGGGGGCCCCGCCCGCCCCGCCGGCGGGACGCGAAGATGAGCCGCCCACCTGGCTGCGCCGCCTGCGCGCCTTCGGCTACGTGCCGCGCGGCGGCGCCGGTGCGGGGCAGGGCGACGTGCGCACCCGCCTGGTGCCCCCGTACGCCCAGCCGTCCCCCCAGCTGTGGATGACCTTCGGGCTGCCGCCGCGGGTGTGGGGCACCTGGCAGCGGATCTTGTCGTGGGCGGGGCCGCTGCTGGTGGCGCTCGTCGCCGGTGTGCTGCGGTTCGTGCACCTGGGCAGCCCGAAGGCGGTGATATTCGACGAGACGTACTACGCCAAGGACGCCTGGGCCACGATCAAGCAGGGTTATGAGGCGAGCTGGCCCAAGGACATCGACAAGTCGATCCTCGCCGACCCCGGCTCGGTCCCCCTCCCGCTGGATCCGGGCTACGTCGTGCACCCGCCCGTCGGCAAGTGGATCATCGGGCTCGGCGAGTGGATGTTCGGCTTCACCCCCTTCGGCTGGCGGTTCATGACCGCCGTCCTCGGCACCCTCTCCGTGCTGATGCTGTGCCGGATCGGGCGGCGGCTGTTCCGGTCGGCCTTCCTCGGCTGCCTGGCGGGGGCGCTGCTCGCGGTGGACGGCCTGCACCTGGTGATGAGCCGCACCGCGCTGCTCGACCTCGTGCTGATGTTCTTCGTGCTCGCCGCCTTCGGGGCGCTGCTGATCGACCGGGACAGGACGCGGGCCCGGCTCGCGGACGCGCTCCCGGTGGACGACGAGGGCCGGACCCGTCCGGATGTGAAGATCGCCGAGAGGCTCGGGCTCGGCTGGCGCCCGTACCGGATCCTGGCGGGGGTCTGTCTCGGCCTCGCCGCCGGAACGAAGTGGAACGGCTTCGTCGTCCTGGCCTTCTTCGGCATCCTCACCGTCCTGTGGGACGCCGGCGCGCGGCGCACGGCGGGCGCGGGCGCCCCGTACGCGGCAATGCTGCGCCGCGACGCGCTGCCCGCGTTCCTGTCCACGGTCCCGGTCGCGGTGGTGACGTACGTGGCCTCGTGGTCGGGCTGGATCTTCAGCCCGGACAACGGCAAGGGCGGCTACCTGCGCGACTGGGCCGCCAAGCACGACCAGGGCAGCGCGCTGTCGTTCCTGCCGGAGTGGCTGCGCAGCCTGTGGCACTACGAGACCGAGGTGTACGCCTTCCACGTCGGCCTGACCTCGGGGCACACGTACGAATCGAACCCGTGGAGCTGGCTGGTCCTGGGCCGGCCCGTCTCCTATTTCTACGAGTCCCCGGAGCCCGGAACCGACGGGTGCCCGGCGACGGAGGCCGGCAAGTGCGCCCGCGAGGTGCTGGCGCTGGGCACTCCGCTGCTGTGGTGGGCGGGCTGCTTCGCGCTGCTGTACGTGCTGTGGCGGTGGTTCTTCCGCCGCGACTGGCGGGCGGGCGCGATCGCGTGCGCGCTGGGCGCGGGTCTGCTGCCCTGGTTCAACTACCAGGAGCGGACCATCTTCTTCTTCTACGCGGTGGTGTTCGTCCCGTACCTGTGCCTGGCGGTGGCGATGATGATCGGCGCCTTGCTGGGCCCGGCCGGATCGAGCGAACGGCGGCGGACGCTGGGCGCGATCGGGGCGGGGGTCCTGGTCCTGCTGATCGTGTGGAACTTCATCTACTTCTGGCCCATCTACACGGGCCAGACCCTCCCGATGGACTCCTGGCGGGGCCGCATGTGGCTGGACACCTGGGTCTAGCGACCCGAAACGACGGCCTCGGCCCCGGCGGCCCCTGGGCGCCGGGGCTGTCGTGTTCGCACGATGTATCCAGTTTCCTGACACCTCGTCACTCATGCAGCCGCTTTTTCCGATTTGCTGTCTATTGCTGCGCAATATGCGGGAATACCCCCGTGACGCCCCCTCATCACCTCGGGCGCGGAGCAGATCCGCGCCCCTGCTCGGGGTGAGCCTGCGTGTCGGCGTCGCGGGCAGTGGGCCGACGGCCCTGACCAGCAACAAGAAAGGCCCTGCAATGGCATTGGATGTCATCCGGTCGGCTCCACCCGACACAAGCCCCCAACACACGCTGTTCAGACGGGGAGCCTTTGCCCTGCTCCCCGCAACGTTCCTGGCGGCGGCCACCCTGGTCCCGACCCTCGCCCACGCCGCAGAAGCCCCCGTGGGGCTGGGGACCGCCACCAGTTACGGGGTCCTGGCCGGTTCGACGATCACCAACACGAACGCCACCGTCATCAACGGCGACCTGGGGCTCTATCCCGGCACATCGGTGACCGGCTTCCCGCCCGGCATCGTCAACGGGGTGCAGCGCATCTTCCCCAACGCGGCCGCCGGTCAGGCGAAGTCCGACCTCGTCGTCGCCTACGACGACGCGGCAGGCCGGGGGCCCGGGAACGTTCTAGCTTCGGCCGAGATCGGCGGACTGACACTGGCGCCCGGTGTCTACACGGCCCCGTCGTTCGTGCAACTCACCGGAACGGTCACTCTCGACGGCCAGAACGACCCCAACTCCGTCTTCATCTTCCGGATCCCCTCGACCCTGACCACGGCTCCGGCGAGCGTTGTGGCCTTCATCAACGGAGCAAGTCCCTGCAACGTGTTCTGGCAGGTGGGCAGCTCCGCCACCCTCGACACGACCACCCAGTTCAAGGGCACCATCCTGGCCCTGGAATCCATCACGCTGAACAACAGCGCTGTGATCGAGGGCCGCGCCCTGGCGCGTAATGGCGCGGTCACGATGGACAACAACACCATCACGAGGCCGGATTGCGCCGTTGGACCCCCGGGGCCGACCGGTCCGCCTGGCCCGACGGGCAGCCCCGGCCCGACGGGTCCGCCTGGCCCGACGGGTGAGCCCGGCCCGACCGGCAGCCCCGGCCCGACGGGTAGCCCCGGCCCGACCGGCTCACCCGGCCCGACGGGTGCGCCTGGCCCGACGGGTGCGCCTGGCCCGACGGGTGAGCCCGGCCCGACCGGCAGCCCCGGCCCGACCGGCAGCCCCGGCCCGACGGGTGCGCCCGGCCCGACGGGTGCGCCCGGGCCCACCGGTTCGGCCGGACCCGTCGGCCCTGCCGGACCTGCCGGACCTGCCGGACCTGCTGGACCCGCCGGCCCTGCCGGACCCGCCGGACCCGCCGGACCCGCCGGACCCAAGGGGCCTCGCGGCGACAAGGGCGAAAAGGGTGACTCCGGCGATCACGCCCACGGCCACCCCGGCCACCACGAGGACGACGAGGGCGAGCACGGCCACGGTCGCGACGACCACGATCAGGGCAGGCCCGGCGACGGTCACGACAACCACGACGAGGGCAAGCCCCCGTGGGCCGACTTCCTGCCGGGCGGCCTCGACGATGCTCTGGGCCACGCGCCCCCCGGCCACACGGCCAAGAGCGTCAACTTCGCCCCCGTGAGCGCCGCCACAGGCCAGCAGCCGAAGGGGGCGGCGTCCGACATCGCCGCTACCGGTACGAGCAGCGGGACCGGCATCATGGCCGCCGCCGCGGCCGCGCTGGCATTCGTCGGAGGCTCGGCCCTCTTCGCGATGAAGAGAACCCGCCGAGGTACAGCGACTCGACAGGACTAGCCCGCACAGGGCAGGCGTGACAGCCTCACGCCTCTGACCGATCGGTCTCGACAGGACCGGAGCCGAGCCCCTGGACACCTCGTCCAGGGGCTCGGATCTCGGTGTCAGGACGCGTACCGCACGGAGCTCACGGGTTCGGCGTGGACGGTGTGCGGACTCCCGGCCGCAATTCCGTGCCGATGTACGCCTCGATGACTTCGCTGATGAAACGCCGGGTATGGTCCGGGCTCAGCGCCTGGGCCTGCAGGTGGGCATACATATCGCTGTAGATCCTGACGTCGGATCGTTTCTCCAGATAGAGATCGCTGGTGAACCTTTCCAAATACACCACGCTCGCGTCAGCGGCGTCGGCGAACTCGAGCAGCGCGAACTGGCCCGAGACACCAGGGCGCGCCCCCGCGTCGTGGGGGAGAGCCTGCACGGTGATGTGGGGCTGGGCTCCGAGGTGGGTCAGATGCTCCAGCTGCTCGCGCATGACCTCGCGGCTGCCTACGACGCGCCGCAGTGCCGATTCTTCCAGTACGGCCCATAAGCGCAGCGGGTTGCCCCGGGCGCCCAGCCGGCGCTGGCGCCGCAGCCGCACCTGGTAACGCGTGGAGGCCTGTTCGGGTGTGGCGTGAGGGATCGTTCCTGCAATGACCGCCCGGGCGTAGGCAGGGGACTGCAGCAGGCCGGGGACCACCAGGGTCGCGCGGCTTGATAAGGCGGCGGCCGTTCTCCATGAGACTGATTTTGGGCTGTGAGATCAGCAGGCACTCGGCCACCTGCGGTGTCGTCATGCCCCTGATCTCCCGGAGCCGACGGAGCTCCGATCCCAGCCGACGCCTGCTGACGGTGGGATTGAGATTGGCACCCACAGGCCGTGCACCTCCGCTCAAAAGACCTTGCAATGGCCAGCAGATCACGGTCAGGGGCGCAGCGGGCTCCGCATTTCCACCGTGTCGCGCACGGTTATGCGCACCGACTGAAGAACCGAATCGAGCTTCGCAAAACATACCGGCTTCACTTCCGAAAGGAATTCACACCGACAATATTTCTTACTGTAGATAGATCGCGTACCGGTGCACGTTTCTGCGCAATATGTCGGGCCGTGGAGATGCTGTCACCGCCGAGTGCCGATGCCGCGAAAGGCCCATGATGCCGCTGGCGCGCTGCGGGCATAGCATGACAAGTGGGTCATCGCACTCTCACGTGTGGCGGCCCGGAAGGGCGACCCCGGTGTGTGAATGTGCCGGGGTCGTTGGGGTGTCGACTGGCCGCAGTCGGCCGGTACGTCGCCGCGTCGACCTGATGCGGATCTCATGCGGGCGTCAGGAGACCCAGGATCTGGTCCGTGCTCCAGTGGCCTGCCGCGCCGGGGCACTGTGCGAGGTAGCCGGCGATGGAACGGCCGGTCCAGGCCCCGGACTCCAGCAGCCCCGCCGCCAGGTAGCTCACGTACGCGGCGGACGGTCTCACCCAGTCCACTTCGTGCATGACCCAGGGGGCGGTGAAGGTCAGTACGGGAATGCCCTCCAGGGCGCCGGCGCAGATCAGCGTCTCGTAGCGGCCCGGACCCCACTCGTCCCGTCCCGAGCGCAGGACCTCGGTGAGGTCGAAGTCGAGCCCGGGCTCCCGGTACATCTCCTGGGCGGCGATGTCGGAGAACTGCTGCGCCGTCACCAGGTGGGCGCGCGCCCGGGTGCGGCCCGCCGCGGCCGGGTCGTAGAAGGCCCTGCCGCCCGTCCACACGGGGGACTTCGTGGCGAAGTACAGGCGCCCCGGCAGCTCGACCGGCACCGAGCGCGCCGGCGCGCGGCGGTCGCGGCATCCGGGGTAGCTGCGCGCGGCGCCGGCAGGGGTGCCTCCGGCGAGGTAGCAGGCCAGCCGGTCGCTGTGCATGTTCGAGCCGTAGGACGTGTACCAGACCAGTTCCGGTGCGGCTCCGTCGACGCGGGCCGCTTCCACCGGGTGAACGAGGTTCATCGGACGATCTATACCGGGCCGCCGACTATATCCGCTCCTTTTCGGCCATCGATGTTCCGGTCCGGTAACAAGAGCGAACACGAACGGCAACGCAGCGTAGGGTCTCCCCCACAGGTTCTTTGAACGCGTTCAGAGAACGATGGTTCCGGGGGAGGAACGAAAAGTGAACGGGGCAGCGAAGGGCGCCGTCATCGGCGGGGTGTTCCTCGCGTTGGCCGGCGGCACCGGCTACGGGGTGTACGCCCTGGTCGGGGACGCGGGCGACGACGGCAGGGGATCCGCCAAGCGCGACACCGGCGTCCGGTCGGAGAAGGGCAGCGGCCCCGTCACCGAGAAGGAGACCGCGGCGACCGCGAAGGCCTTCCTGGCCGCGTGGGCCGCCGGTGACGAGCGGGCGGCCGCCGATCTGACCAACAACGCGCAGGCCGCGCAGACCGCCGTGGGCGACTACAAGGCCAAGGCGTACGTGTCCAAGGCGGTGATCACCCCGGGCACGCCGAACGGCACCACCGTGCCGTTCAAGGTCGAGGCGGAGATCACGTACGAGGGCACGACCAAGCCCCTCGCGTACGACTCCCAGCTGACCGTGGTGCGCGGCCTGACCAGCGGAAAGCCGCTGGTCGACTGGCAGCCCTCGGTGATCCACCCGCAGCTCCAGAAGGACGAGAAGCTGCGCGCGGGCACGCCGGCGAACCCGCCGGTCAAGGCCGTCGACCGCAACGGCGAGGAGCTGACCGCGGAGAAGTACCCCTCGCTGCGTCCGGTCCTCGCCGAGCTGCGCGAGACGTACGGGGCCAAGGCGGGCGGCGCGTCGGGCGCCGAGGTCTGGATCGAGCCGGTGGACCAGAACGCGCCGAAGCGGACCCTGCTGACCCTGGTCGAGGGAGAGCCGAGCGTCCTCAAGACGTACCTGGACGCGAAGGTCCAGGCGGCGGCCGAGCAGGCGGTCGCCAAGTTCCCCGAGGCCTCGGTCGTCGCGATCAAGCCGAGCACCGGGCACATCCTGGCGGTCGCCAACCACCGCAAGGACGGCTACAACGCGGCGATGGCGGGCAACCGGGCGCCCGGCTCCACGATGAAGATCGTGACGGGGGCGATGCTGCTGGACCGCGGCCTGGTCGCGGCCGACAAGCCGGCGGAGTGCCCGAAGGAGGTGTCCTGGGGCGGCCGCCCGTTCCACAACCTGAAGAACTTCGAGCTGCCGGCCGGCACCAGCTTCGCGACCTCCTTCGCCCGGTCGTGCAACACCGCCTTCATCAAGCAGATCAAGCCGGTCGACGACGATTCCGCGCTGCCGAAGGAGGCCACGGAGGTCTTCGGCATCGGGCTGGACTGGAAGACGGGCATCAAGTCCACCGACGGCAAGGTCCCGCCGGCGACGGGCGCGGCGGCGGCCGCCGAGTACATCGGGCAGGGCCAGATCACCATGAACCCGCTGAACGTCGCCTCCATCACGGCGACCGCCCGCACGGGCGTGTTCCGCCAGCCGCTGCTGGTCTCCCCGGAGCTCGACGGCCGCACGATCGCGACGGCGCAACGGCGCATGAAGCCCTCGGTGCAGCAGCAGCTGGTCTCGATGATGAAGCTGACGGCGACCAGCGGCACGGGCCGCGAGGCGATGGCCTCGGTCGGCGGCTCGGACAAGGGCGCGAAGACCGGCTCCGCGGAGGTCGACGGCGCGGGCAGCCCCGACAGCTGGTTCACCGGCTTCAGCGGCGACCTGGCCGCGGCAGCCATGGTCGAAGCCGGCGGCCACGGCGGCGACTCGGCGGGCCCGATCGTCGCGTCGGTACTGAACGCACGCTGAGGCCGGGGGCGCCGGGGGGGGGCCAGCTGCGCGGTGGGCCGAAACCGCCTCGCGTCGGCGAGCCGGGCGGCGCTAGCGTCCGGGTATGACGACCTCTACGCACCCCTTGTTCGCCGAGGCCCTGGCCGGGCTGGGGCTCGAGCTCACCGTCCGGACCTTTCCCGAAGGGACCCGTACCGCGGTCGACGCGGCCGCCGCGATCGGCTGTGAGCTCAGCCAGATCGTCAAATCGCTGATCTTCGCCGCGGACGGGGTCCCGGTGCTGGTCCTGATGGACGGGGCCTCGCGGGTCGACGTGGAGGCGGTGCGCCGGGAGCTCGGCGCCGCGAAGGTCACCCGGGCCGACGCCGCCCTGGTGCGCGAGAGCACGGGTTACGCCATCGGCGGGGTCCCGCCCTTCGGGCACCGCACCCGCACCCGGGTACTGGCCGACCGGTGCCTGCTGACCCACGACGTGGTCTGGGCCGCCGCCGGCACCCCGAACACCGTGTTCCCGATGGGCCCCCGGGAGCTCATCGAGCACGCCGGGGCCACCCTCGCCGACGTACGGGAAGCCACCGGCTGACCGCGCGAGCGGCGCGTCAGGCGGCGAGGGCCGTGCGGAGGGCCCGTACGAGGGCCTGGGCGCGGGGGTCGGCCGTGACCGACTTGGCGTGGGCGTTGGTGACGTAGCCGAAGCCGATGCCCGCCTCCGGGTCCGCGAAGGCCAGGGAGCCGCCGCGGCCCGGGTGGCCGAAGGAGGCCGGGGAGAGCAGCGGCGAGGCCGGGCCGTGCAGCATGTAGCCGGGGCCGAAGCGGGTGTTGACCACCAGGACGCGGTCCGGGCCCGCCGAGAGCTCCTTGCCGGCGAGGGCGGTGGTGGCCGGGGTGAAGATCCGCGCGCCGTCCTCCACCACGCCGATGGTGGCCGCGTAGAAGCGGGCCAGGGCGCGGGCCGTGCCGATGCCGTTCGAGGCCGGCAGCTCGGCCGCCCGGTAGGCGGGGTCGTTCTCGTCCGGCAGCGGGTCGATGGCCGCAAAGGCGCGGCGGGTCAGGGATTCGGGGTCGGCATAGGCCTCCGAAACGTTCCTCCTCGGCCGGGTCTTGAGCATGCCCGCGCCGGCAGGCGGGTCGACCGGCGCCACCCGCCCCACCCGGTGGGTCTCCGTCTCCGGCAGGCCTATCCAGAACTCCAGACCCAGCGGCTCGGCGATCTCCTCGGCCAGGATGCCCCCGACGGTGCGGCCCGTCGCCCGCAGCACCAGCTCGGACAGCAGCCAGCTGAAGGTCTGCGCGTGGTAGCCGTGCCCGGTGCCGGGCTCCCAGGCGGGCTGCTGCGCCGCGACCGCCCGCGGCCCGGAGACCCCATCCGCGGCCTCGGCCGCGGTCAGCCCGCGCTCCAGCGCCGGAAGCCCGGCCCGGTGCGCGAGCAGATCGCGGACCGGGATCCGGTCCTTGCCGCCCGCCTTGAACTCCGGCCAGTACGAGCCCACGGGCGCGTCCAGGTCCAGCAGCCCGCGCTGGTGCAGCAGCAGGGGGACGGCCGCGGCCACCCCCTTGGTCGCGGAGCGGACGATCTGCGCGGTGTGCTCGGTCCACGGCTCGGTGCCGTTCGCGTCCTTGGTGCCGCCCCACAGGTCCACGACCTTGCGGCCGTCCCGGTACACGGCGACCGCCGCGCCCCGGTCCCCGAGCACCTCGAAATTACGTACGAACGCGTCCCTGACGGGCTCGAAGCCCTCCGTCACCACACCCTGGATGTCCACGCGCAGTGCAACAACCCGAGACCGGTGCTTATGCCACCGATACGGAACGCGGGTCGAAGCCGAAGGGCAGTTCCAGGCGGTGGGCCCGCATGAGCGCCTCGTCGCACAGCAGGTCCTGGGTCCGGCCGTCTGCGGCGATCACGCCCTCGCTGAGGATGACCGAGCGCGGGCACAGCTCCAGCGCGTACGGCAGGTCGTGGGTCACCATCAGCACCGTCACGTCGAGCGAGCGCAGGATGTCCGCGAGCTCGCGGCGCGAGGCCGGGTCCAGGTTGGAGGAGGGCTCGTCGAGGACGAGGATCTCGGGCCGCATGGCCAGTACCGTCGCCACCGCGACCCGGCGGCGCTGCCCGAAGGACAGGTGGTGCGGGGGCCGGTCGGCGAAGCCCCCCATCCCGACCTGCTCCAGCGCGTCCCGGACCCGTTCCTCCAGCTCGGCGCCGCGCATTCCGGCCGCGGCCGGGCCGAAGGCCACGTCCTCCCGGACGCTCGGCATGAAGAGCTGGTCGTCGGGGTCCTGGAAGACGATGCCGACGCGGCGCCGGACCTCGGCGAGGTTGCGCTTCTCCACCGGCATCCCGGCCACGCGCACGGAGCCGACCCCGCCGGCCAGGATGCCGTTGAGGTGCAGCACGAGGGTGGTCTTGCCGGCGCCGTTCGGCCCGAGGAGGGCCACCCGCTCGCCGTGCCCGACGGTCAGGTCGACCCCGAAGAGGGCCTGGTGCCCGTCGGGGTAGGCGTAGGCGAGGCCGGTCACCTCGAGGGAGGGAGCAGGGACGGGGGCGGGGGACGGGGCGGGGGACGGGGCGGGGGACGGGGCGGAGCCGGGAGCAGTCACAGGGTCCATCCCATCAGACAGACGGCGAGGGCCGTCACCGGGAGCGCGGCCGCGTACGCCCACTGCGTGCGGGTGGCGACCGCCTCGTCGATCAGCGGCATCGAACCGGCGTAGCCCCGGCTGACCATCGCGAGGTAGACCCGCTCGCCGCGCTCGTAGGAGCGGATGAACAGCGCGCCCGCCGTCTTGGCGAGCACGCCCCAGTGCCGGATGCCGCGCGCCTCGAACCCGCGCGAGCGCCGTGCGATGGACATCCGCCGCAGCTCGCCGGTGATCACGTCCCCGTACCGGATCATGAACGAGGCGATCTGGACCAGCAGCGGCGGCAGCCTGAGCCGCTGGAGGCCCAGCAGCAGCGCCCGCAGCTCGGTCGTCGAGGCGAGGATGACGGACGCGGCCACGCCGAGGGTGCCCTTGGCGAGCACGTTCCAGGCGCCCCAGAGTCCGGAGACGCTGAGCGAGACGCCGAGGACGTCGACCCGCTCGCCCTCGGCCACGAAGGGCATCAGCACCGCGAACGCCACGAACGGGATCTCGATCAGCAGCCGCCGCAGCAGGAACCCGGCCGGTACCCGGGCGACGGCCGCGACGGCCGCGAGCAGGACGGCGTAGGCCCCGAAGGCCCACACCGCCTCACGCGGGGTGGAGACCACGACCACCACGAACGCGAAGGTCGCCGCGAGCTTGCAGTGCGGCGGCAGCGCGTGCACCGGGGAGTGCCCGGGGCGGTAGAGCCGGTGGGCGTGGCCCGCACCCATGTCAGCCCGCCGAGACCTGGGCCGAGGCCCGCTGTTCGTCCGTACGGCGGCGGCGGACCACCCAGAAGACACCGGTGCCGACGGCGACGGTCGCGCCGACGCCGAGGGCGCCCGCGAGGCCGCCGGACAGGCGGGCGTCGGTGACGTCCTTGACGGAGTAGTCGGCGAGCGGGGAGCCGGCGGCCGCGTGGTCCTCGACCGTGGCGTCGATGCCCTGGTCGGCGGCCACCTTCTCCAGGCCGTCGGGGCTGGCGGAGGCGTAGAAGGAGACGAACCCGGCGAGGACCAGGGCGGTGACCAGGCCGGTGGCCCACACCTTCCTGGTGGAGCGGGCCGCGCCCGGGGCCGGAGCCGCGCCCATGGTGGGGGCGGCGGCCGGGGCGTCGACCAGTTCGCCGTCGACGCGCAGCTTCAGCGGGGCGGCCAGTCCCTGCGCCCCGTGCACCAGGTCCGGCCGTACGGCGATCACGGCGCCCACGGTGGCCGCGGTGATGGCGGCCTCGCCGATGCCGATGAGCACGTGCACGCCGACCATCGCGGTGAACACCTTGCCGAGGGAGACGTCGGTGGTGCCTCCGATGGCGTAGAGCGCGGTGAAGGCGGCAGCGGCGGCGGGCACCGAGAGCAGGGCTCCGGCGAACGCGGCGACGGTCACCGAGCGCCGGGTGCCGGGCAGCACCTTGAGCAGCCCGCGGAAGACGGCGTAGGAGAGGACGACGGTGACGACGCCCATGACGGTGATGTTGACACCGAGGGCGGTCAGGCCGCCGTCGGCGAAGAGGATGCCCTGCATGAGCAGGACGACGGACACGCAGAGCACGCCCGTGTAGGGGCCGACGAGTATCGCGGCGAGCGCACCGCCCAGCAGGTGCCCGCTGGTACCGGCGGCGACGGGGAAGTTCAGCATCTGTACGGCGAAGATGAAGGCGGCGACGAGGCCGGCCAGCGGCGCGGTCCGTTCGTCGAGCTCGCGGCGGGCGCCGCGGAGGCTGACGGCGACAGCGGCGACGGCCGCCACTCCGGCGGCCACCGAGACGGGTGCGTTGATGAATCCGTCGGGTACATGCATGGAGTAGCTCCGCTTCTCGCACAGTCTTCAACCGTTCAAGAATAGTGCTCAGTTGCAAACCGTTGGCAAGAGCGTCCACATCACAAAGAGGCCCGCGCGGATTCGTGGGAATGTGCGAGGCTGGAGGACAAACGGACGCATATGTTCCGAATAGAGGAGTCTTGTCGTGCCAGCCACCGCCGAGAATCCCGCCGCGAGCGCCTCTGCGACCGCGACCGCCACCGCGACCGCGACCCCGACGGCCACCGCCGTCGAGGAGCGGGTCACCGCTCGCGTGATCAGCGACGACCCGCTCTACCGGAAGGTTCCGGTGGCCCTGCGCTTCGCCGCGTCCGAACCGCTGGCCGTACGAATCGTCTTCCCCGCGGACCTGTCCCCCGAGGGCACCGACAACGAGTGGGTCTTCCCCCGCGCGCTCCTCGAGGCGGGCCTCCAGGCCCCGACCGGGACCGGGGACGTACGCGTCTGGCCCTGCGGCCGCGTACAGGCGGTGGTGGAGTTCCACTCCCCCGAGGGCGTCGCCGTGGTCCAGTTCGACATCGCCGCCCTGCGCCGCTTCCTGCGCCGCACGTACGCCCCCGCCACCCGGTAGGCGCAACGCGTCCCGTCCGGCGCAACGCGCCCCGGCCCCGTACCGCCCGGCGATCAGGCGGTACGGGGCCGGGGTGTCGGCCGTGCGGGACGGGGTCAGGCGTTGACCAGCTCGCGGTCCTTGTCCGGGCCGTCCGAGGAGTCGGAGAGGTGCTTGCGCAGGCTCTCGCCCTCCACGTCGACGTTGGGCAGCAGCCGGTCCAGCCAGCGCGGCAGCCACCAGGCCTTGTGCCCGAGCAGCGCGAGCACCGCCGGGACGATGGCCATGCGGACCACGAAGGCGTCGAAGAAGACGGCGACGGCCAGACCGAAGCCGATCATCTTGACCATCTGCTCACTGGCTCCGATGAAGCCCGCGAACACCGCGATCATGATGACGGCGGCGGCCACGACCACCCGGGCGCTGTACTGGAAGCCGGTCACGACGGCCTGGCCCGGGCGCTCGCCGTGGACGTACGCCTCCCGCATCCGGGTGACGAGGAAGACCTCGTAGTCCATGGCCAGACCGAAGACCACGCCCACCATGAAGATCGGCATCATCGACATGATCGGGCCGGTCTGCTCCACCCCGAAGAGCGAGCCGAGCCAGCCCCACTGGAAGACCGCGACGACCGCGCCGAGGGCGGCGACGACCGAGAGGAGGAAGCCGAGGGCCGCCTTGAGCGGGACCAGGATCGAGCGGAACACCAGCATCAGCAGCAGGAAGGCGAGGCCGACCACGAGCGCCAGGTAGGGCAGCAGCGCGTCGTTCATCTTCTGCGAGAAGTCGATGTTCATCGCGGTGGCGCCGGTGACCATGACGTCGTCCCCGCTGCCGTCGCGGATCTCGTGGACCAGGTCCTCGGTCTGCGTGGAGGACGGGCGGTCCTTCGGGACGACGGTGATCATCGAGGCGTCGCCGGCCTCGTTGGGCATCGGCGGGGCGACCGCGGCCACGCCCTCCAGGCCCTTGATCCGCTCGACGGTGGAGTCGGCGAGCGCCTTGTCCCCGTCCACGACCACCATCAGCGGGCCGTTGAACCCGGGGCCGAAGCCGTCCGACAGCAGGTCGTACGCCTGGCGCTGGGTGGTGGAGACCGGCTGGGCGCCGTCGTCCGGCAGGCCCATCTCCAGCTTGCTCGCCGGGATGGCGATGACGCCGAGGCCGATCACACCGGCCAGCAGGACCATGACCGGCCGGCGCAGGACGAAGCGGGCCCAGCGGGTGCCGCCGTTGGCCTTCTTCTCGCCGCCGGCAGACTTGCCCTTGCCGAACAGCTTGCTCTTCTCGCCCGCCGGCAGGACCTTCCTGCCCGCGAAGCCCAGGATGGCCGGGACCAGGGTGAGGGCGACCAGCACCGCGATGACCACGGTTCCGGCGGCCGCGAAGCCCATCTTGGTGAGCATCGGGATGTTGACGACGGCCAGGCCCACCAGGGCGATGACCACGGTCAGACCGGCGAAGACGACGGCGGAGCCGGCGGTTCCGGCGGCCCGGCCGGCGGCCTCGTCGCGCTCGCGGCCCTCGGCGAGCTCCGCCCGGTAGCGGGAGACGATGAAGAGGGCGTAGTCGATGCCGACCGCGAGGCCGATCATCGTGGCGAGGGTGGCGGTGGTGTTGCCGAGGTCCAGCACGTTGGCGAGCGCGGTGATGGAGGAGACGCCGATGCCCACGCCGATGATCGCCGTCAGCAGCGGCAGCCCGGCCGCGATCAGCGAGCCGAAGGTGATGACCAGGACGATCGCGGCGACCAGGATGCCGATGATCTCGCCGGAGCCGGTCTCGGGGGCCGCCATCAGCGCGTCGCCGCCGATCTCGACGGTGAGGCCCTGCGCCTGGGCGTCCTTGCCGGACTCCTTCAGCGCGTCGCGGGTCGCGTCGGTCAGCTCCATGCCGCTGACCTTGTACTTGGTGCTGATGTAGGCGGTGGAGCCGTCCTGGCTCACGGCCTGGTTCTGGTACGGGTCGGCGACCGAGGAGATCTGGTCCTTGCCCGGACCGGACTTCAGGTCTTCGACGATCTTCTCGACCTGGGCCTTGGGCTCGGGGTCGGTGACCTTGGCGCCGGCCGGGGCCTTGATGACGATCCGGGCGGTGGCGCCGTCGGCGGCCATCCCGGGGAACTTCTCGTCCAGCACGTCGAAGGCCTTCTGGGCCTCCGTGCCGGGTATCGAGAAGGAGCCTGAGGTGGGTGCGGACGCCGACGCCGCGCCGAAAACGGCGGCGAACAGCAGCGCAACCCATATGAGGGCGACAAGGCCGCGGCGCCGGAAGGCGCCCCGGCCGAGGCGGTAGAGGAAGGTGGCCACGTCGGTGGTTCTCCCGTTCGGGTCGTGGGATGGATCCGGTGCGGATCAGGGCATGGAGAGCCGGCCCGACGACGAGAGCGGCGTGTCAGGAACAGCACGAGGTACAGCGGGGACGGGGAGGAGGGGAGTTCAGACGCCGAGGGCGGGGAAGACCACGGCGTCGATGAAGTGGCCGAGGAAGTTCCGGTCCACCGGGCGGTCCTCGATCAGCGGGAGCGCGATGAACGCTCCGATGAGCATGTGCGGTACGAAGTCCAGTGCCGGGCAGTCCGGGCGGATCTCGCCCCGGTCCACCGCGCGCTGGAGCATCGCCTGGAGGCCGTTGATCTCCGGGTCGACCAGCAGGTCCCGCAGGGCCTTGTGCAGCTCCGGGCTCTCGTGGACGGCATGGGCCAGACCCCGCATCAGCGCGGTGTCCTTGGCCATCTGCGCGTCGTCGGAGCATGCGACCATGCGCGCGAAGTCCGTGCGCAGGCTGCCCGTGTCGATCTCCCGCAGCGAGACGGGCTGCGTACATCGCAGGGCCTTGGCGACCAGCTCGGGCTTGCTCCCCCACTGGCGGTAGAGGGTGGCCTTGCTGGACTTGGTGCGGGCGGCGACCGCGTCCATGGTCAGCGCCTCGTAGCCCACTTCGCGGAGCAGGTCCAGGACCGCGCCGTGGAGTTCGGCTTCCCGCTCGGGGGTGATCCGGCTGCGCCGGGCCGCCATCGCCTCGGTCATCTCCGTGCCTCCCGTCCGAACGCGCCTCTTATCGAAACGAATGTGTTCCGTACGCCTTAGACGATACCCCGGGGCCCAACGAAACGAAACCGTTCCGTTTCGCTTCGGGGAGTGGCATGGATCACGTGTACGAGTTGCCGGGCCCCCCTCGCGCGGAAAGCATTGGGGGGTGAGTCACGACGTCGCGTACCTCCGCTTCCCGCACCTGCACGACGACCTCCTGTGCTTCGCCACCGAGGACGATCTTTGGGTGGCGCCCTTGGCTCCCTCTGGAGCTCCGGTCGGCCGCGCCTGGCGGATCACCGTCGACCGGACCCGGGTCAGCCATCCCCGCTTCTCCCCCGACGGCCGGCACATCGCCTTCACCACCTGGCGCAGCCTCGACCCCGAAATCCACCTCGCCCCCGTCGACGGCGGCCCGGCCCGCCGGCTCAGCTACTGGGGCTCCACCGACACCCGGGTCTGCGGCTGGGACCCGGACGGCAACGTCCTGGCGGTCTCCTCGCACGGCCAGCCGTTCTCCTACTTCGCCTGGGCCCACAAGCTGCCCACCGACGGCAGCCCCGGCGGACGCCTCCCCTGGGGACCCTGCTCCGACATCCAGGTCGCCGACATCGACGGCGAGCACCGCACCCTGCTCCTGACCGGCAAGCCGCCGCACGAGCCCGCCGCCTGGAAGCGCTACCGCGGCGGCGCCACCGGCCGGCTGTGGCTGCACGGCAAACAGCTGCTGGAGGACATCGAGGGCCACCTCGACTCCCCGATGTTCGTCGGCGGCCGCATCGCGTTCCTCTCCGACCACGAGGGCATCGGCAACCTCTACTCCTGCCTGCCCGACGGCACGGACCTGCGCCGGCACACCGACCACGAGGAGTTCTACGCCCGGCACGCCTCCAGCGACGGCACCCGGATCGTCTACCAGTGCGCCGGGGAGGTCTGGCTGGTGGAATCACTGGCTCCCGACGCCCTCCCGCGCAGGCTCGACGTCCGGCTCGGCGGCCCGCGCGCGGGCCGCCGTTCGTACCAGGTCCCGGCCGCCAGCCACGTCGACTCGCTGTCCGTGGACGCCACCGGCCGGGCCAGCGCGGTCGTCGTGCGCGGCAGCCTGTACTGGCTGACCCACCGCGACGGCCCGGCCCGGACCATCGCCGACACCCCGGGCGTACGGGTACGGCTGCCCGAGATGCTCGGCAGCGGCGGGCAGGTCGCGTACGTGACCGACGCCGAGGGCGAGGACGCCGTCGAGATCGCCTACCTGCCGCGGGCCTCCGGGGAGCGGGAGCCGCGCCGGCTGGCCTCGGGCGAGCTGGGGCGCGTGACCGAACTCCTGTCGGACCCGGACGGGGAGCGGCTCGCCATCGCCTCCAACGACGGGCGGCTGCTGCTGATCGACGCCACCGAGGAATCCAACGGGGAGGCCACCGAGCTGGTCCGGTCCATCAACGGGCCGGTCACCGACCTGGCGTTCTCGCCCGACGGGGCCTGGCTGACCTGGTCGCACCCGGGCATCGGACGGTCGCTGCGGCAGATCAAGATGGCCCGGATCTCCGGACCGGGCGGGCGGACCGTCGTGGACGTCACCAACGGCCGCTTCGAGGACGAGAACCCGGTCTTCACCCGGGACGGCCGCTACCTGGCCTTCCTCTCGTGGCGCGGGTTCGACCCGGTGTACGACGTGCACACCGGCGACCTGTCCTTCCCACTGGGCTGCCGCCCCTACCTGGTGCCGCTCTCCTCGGCGACCCCCTCGCCCTTCGCCCTGTCCGCCGAGGGACGCCCCGCGGCGGGCGGCCTCGACCCCGGCGAAGGGGAGCCGGACACCGGCGACGGCGCGGTGACCGTGGAGGTGGAGGGCCTGGAGAGCAGGGTCACGCCCTTCCCGGTGACCGCGTCCAAGTACTCGGCCCTGTACCCGGTGCACGGCGGCGGACTGGTGTGGCTGCGCTGGCCGATCTCGGGCGCGCTCGGCGAGACCTTCGCCAACCCGGCCGACATCAGCGGCAAACCCACGCTGGAGCACTTCGACCTCACCAAGGCCCGCAAGACCGAACTGGCCTCGGGGCTGGACTGGTTCGCGGTCAGCGGCGACGGCACCCGGCTCGTGATCAACGACGACGGGGACCTGCGGGCGGTCCCGGCCACCGAGTCCGGCGACAGCGACTCCACCGTCTACCTGGACCTGCGGCGCATCCTGCACGAGGTGGACCCGGCGGCCGAATGGCGCCAGGCCTTCGAGGAGGCCGGGCGGATCATCCGCGCGTACTTCTGGGAGCCGAAGATGTGCGGCATCGACTGGGACGGGGTGCTGCGCCAGTACCGCCCCCTGGTCGAACGGGTCGCCTCCCCCGACGAGTTCGCCGACCTGCTGCGCGAGGTCCTCGGCGAACTCGGCACCTCGCACGCGTACGTCGCCGCCGCGCGCCGCAACGAGGGTCCCCCGCACTACCAGCGGGCGATCGGGCTGCTCGGCGCCAACCTCGTGCCCCGCGACGGGACCTGGGTGGTCAGCCGGATCCTGCCCGGCGAGTCCTCCGACTCCAAGGCCCGCTCCCCGCTGGCCGGCACCGGCATCCGCGAGGGCGCCGTGCTCACCCATGTGGACGGACGCCCGGTGGACCCGGTGACCGGCCCCTACCCGCTGCTGTCGGCGGCCGGCGGCACCACCGTGGAGCTCACCTTCCAGCCCGCGGAGGGCGAGGGCCGCGCCCGCCGGGTGGCGGTCGTCCCCCTGGTCGACGAACGGCCGCTGCGCTACCAGGACTGGGTGTCCAAGCGGCGCGCGGTGGTCCGCGAGCTCAGCGGCGGCCGGTGCGGCTACCTGCACATCCCCGACATGGGCGGCTCGGGCTGGGCCCAGTTCAACCGCGACCTGCGGATGGAGATGTCCCGGCCCGCGCTGATCGTGGACGTACGCGGCAACGCGGGCGGGCACATCAGCGAGCTGGTGGTGGAGAAGCTGACCCGCTCCATCCTCGGCTGGGACCTCACCCGGGGCGCCCAGCCGGTCTCGTACGCCTCCAACGCGCCCCGCGGTCCGATCGTGGCGCTCGCCGACGAGGCGACCTCCTCGGACGGGGACATGATCACCGCGGCCATCAAACTGCTCGGGCTGGGCCCGGTCGTGGGCCAGCGCACCTGGGGCGGGGTGGTCGGCATGACCGGCCGGCACACCCTCGGCGACGGCACGGTGATCACGGTGCCGATGAACGCCGCCTGGTTCCCGGAGTACGGCTGGTCGGTGGAGAACCACGGGGTCGAGCCGGACCTCGCGATCCTGCGCACCCCGCTCGACTGGGCGGAGGGACGGCACGCGCAGCTGGACGACGCCGTGCACCTGGCGCTGGAACTGCTGGAGCAGGACCCGGCCGCGGTGCCGCCCGGCTACACGGACGTACCGGACCTGCGGCGCCCGAAGCTGCCGCCGAGGCCGTAGCGCGGGGAAGGGCGCGGAGCCCGCACGCCGGGCATGCCGCACGCACACGGGGCATGCGGAAGGGGCGCGACCGGACGGTCGCGCCCCTTCCGCATGGGATCAGGCGTCCCAGTTCTCGTCGAACTCGTCGCGGGCCCGGTCGGCCGGCGGCCGCTTGGCCTGCGGCTGGGCCTGGGGCTGGGCCTGAGGCCGGGCCTGGGGCTGAGCCTGGGGCTGCTTCTTCTCCCTGAGCTGCTGGGAGCGCTCGGACGCCTCGCCCTGCACGCCCTTCGCGGCCTGCGAGGCCTTGCCCTTGAGCTCCTGCGCCTTTTCGCTGAACTGGTCCTTGATACCCATGCTTCTTCACTCCATGAGGGGTGTTGGTGGTGGGGCCTCGACCAGACTGGCACGGGTGGACAAAGGACGCATTTCGATCAGTTACTCTGCGTGCGCTCCCGCTCGTCCGCCGCCCCGCCGGCTCCGACGAGTCCCTTGGAGACACCGGCCAGGCGCGGCTCGAACCGCTTCATCTCACGCTGGCCCACGGCACCGATGATCCCCGGCAGGTAGCCGCGCACCCCCTGCATGCCGCGCAGCCACCACTGGGCGTACACGTGCGCCGAGCGCCGCTCGATGCCCGCGACGATCCGGTCGACGGCCGGCCCCAGCGGGTACGTGCGGTTCGAGGGCCACGGCAGGCGCTGGCGCAGCTCCCGCATGACCTCGTCCCGGTCGGCCCCGCGCACCATGTCGGTGTCGGTCCACGAGAGGTAGCCGACGCCCACCTTGACGCCCTTGTAGCCGACTTCGGCGCGCAGGCAGTGGGCGAAGGCCTCGACGCCGGACTTGGACGCGCAGTAGGCGGTCATCATCGGCGCCGGGGTGATCGCGGCGAGCGAGGCGATCTGGAGGAAGTAGCCGCGGCTCTCCGTCAGGACCGGCAGGAAGGCCCGCGCGGTGACGGCCCCGCCGATGAGGTTGACCTCGATCACCCGGCGCCAGGCGACGGGGTCGGAGTCGGCGAACGGCCCTCCGGCGGCGACGCCCGCGTTGGCCACCACGATGTCCACCTTGCCGAACCGCTGCTTGACCTCCTGCGCGACCCGGGCCATGGCCTCGTGGTCGGTGACGTCGGCGTGCCAGTGGTCGCTGTCGGTGTGCAGCCGCTCGGAGACCTCCTTGAGGGCTGCCGGCTCCAGGCCGACGAGCGCGATCTTCGCGCCGCGCGCGGAGAGTTTGCGGGCGAGCAGCTCGCCGACCCCTCGGGCGCCGCCGGTGACGACGGCGACCTGGCCTTCCAGACTCCTGCGAGCGCTCACAGCGACTTCTCCTTCTGGTCGAGGTACAGCGAGGTCAGCTCGCGCACGGCGGCGGTGACGGCCTCCGGCGCCTCGATCGGCGTCATGTGCCCCATGCCGGTGAGCTCGGTGAGGCCCACGCAGTGCGGCAGCGCGGCCGCCAGTTTCCGTGCGTGCACGACGGGCGTGAGCCGGTCGTGCGTGCCGCCGATGACGGCGGTGGGCACGGTGAGCCGGGCCACGTCGGCATCCAGGTCCAGCCCGGCGAGCACCTCGGACCAGGCGTGCCGGACCCGGGTGGGGCAGGCGTGCACGATACGGGCGCACGCCTCGACCTTGTCCGGCGCGGAACCGGGGCCCATGGTCGCGTACTTGAGGATCTTCCTGGCGACGGGTGTGACCGGGCCGAGCGGGGCGCGCGCGCCGAGGACCGCGCCGGTGAGACGGGTCCGCGCCCGCCCGGGGCGCAGCGGCAGCACCCGCGCCTCCGCGGCCAGCCGGCCGCTGCCGGTGCTGCACAGCAGCGCGGCGGCGGCGTGCTCGGCGAACTCCGGCCGGGCGGCGGCCGCCATGATCGTCATGCCGCCCATGGAGTGCCCGGCGACGACCGCCCGTTCGCCGGGGGCGAGGGCGGCTCCCAGCACGGCCACCAGGTCGTCGGCGAGGGCGGTGGTGCTGTGGGTCCGGGCGGCGGGGCTGCGGCCGTGGCCGCGCTGGTCGTAGGCGATGACCCGGTGGTCGCCCGCCAGTTCCCGGATCTGCGCGGCCCAGAACGCGGTGGAGCAGGTCCAGCCGTGCGCCAGCACCACGGCCGGCGCGCCCTCGTCCCCGTGGACCTCGACGTGCAGCCGGGCCCCGTCGGCGGATTCGGCGACGAGCTCGCGCCGCGCGGCGGGCGGCGCGTAGCGCCCGGCGGTGACGTGCGTCAGCCGGCTCATGCGGCACCCGCCCCTTCGGCCTCACCGGCGTTCGAGCCGCCACCGGAGCCCGACCCGGCCCCGCCGGCGTTTGAGGCGCGGGGTTCCGGCGGCCGAGCCCCCGGCAGCGGCGCCGCGCCGGGAGCCGCCGCCCCGGCCGGGACCCGCTCGCGCTCGCGGACCCGTACGACCTCGTACTCCGCCAGATCGACGCTCCGCGTCTCCCGGCGGAACTCGCCCGTGGTGCCGGGCCAGACGGTGGTATTGCGCCCCTGGGCGTCGAGGTACCAGCTGGTGCAGCCTCCGGTGTTCCACACCGTCCGCTCCATCCGGGCCTGGACCTGCCGGTTCCACGTGTTCACCGCCGACGGCCGCGCGGCCAGCGCGACCCTCCCTCCCAGGCCGCTTCCATCGAGGAGGGCCAGCTGACGCAGGTAGTCGGCCATGTAGTTGAGCTGCGACTCGATCATCAGGATCATCGAGCTGTTCCCGAGCCCGGTGTTCGGCCCGATGATCGTCATCCAGTTGGGGAAGCCGGCCGCGGTGGCCCCGCGCAGCGACTGCATCCCGTCCTTCCACTCGTCCGCGAGGGTCTTGCCCTCCGCGCCCACCACCCGGTCGGCGATCGGCATGTCCGTGACGTGGAATCCGGTGCCGAAGACGATCGCGTCGACTTCGGTCTCCGTCCCGTCGGCGGCGACCAGGACCGAGCCGCGGATCTCCTTGAGCCCGGAGGCGACCAGGTCCACATGGGGCCGCGCGAGCGCCGGGTAGTACTCGCTGGACAGCAGGATGCGCTTGCAGCCGATCCGGTAGGAGGGCGTCAGCTTGGCGCGCAGCGCCGGGTCCTTGATCGTGCGCGCCATGTTGGCCTTGGCGAGCGATTCGATGAGCCCGAGCTGGTTCGGCCGCTTGGTGAAGGCGCTGACCTGCAGTTCCCGGATGCCCCACAGCAGCCCGCGGCGCGCCGCCCGGGTGAAGGGGAGCTGGCGGTGCAGCCAGCGCTCCACGGCGGTGATGGCCCGGTCGGTGCGCGGCATCACCCACGGCGGGGTCCGCTGGAAGAGGGTCAGCCGCTCCACGTGGGGCGCGATGGCGGGCACGATCTGGATGGCGGAGGCGCCCGTGCCGATCACGGCGACGCGCTTGCCGGTGAGGTCGTAGTCGTGGTCCCAGCGCGCGGAGTGGAAGACCTTGCCGGGGAACTCGGCGAGCCCCGGGACCTCCGGCATCTTGGGGTCGGACAGCGGCCCGGTCGCCGAGACGACGACGTCGGCGGTGAGCGTCCCGGCCGAGGTCTCGATCTCCCAGCGCAGTTCGTCCGCGTCCCAGCGCATCAGCAGGACCTCGTGGCCGAGCCGGATGTGCCGGCGCAGCCCGAAGGTGTCGGCGACGTGCTCCAGGTACGCGCGGATGGCAGGCTGCCCGGAGAAGGTCCGGGGCCAGTCCGGGTTGGGCGCGAAGGAGAAGGAGTACAGGTGCGAGGGGACGTCGCACGCGCACCCCGGATAGCTGTTGTCGCGCCAGGTGCCGCCGACCGAGTCGGCGCGCTCCAGCACCACGAAGTCCGTGATCCCCTCGCGCCGCAGCCGCACGGCCGCGCCGAGCCCGCCGAATCCGGACCCGATCACCGCCACGCGTACGTGCTCGCGTTTCGTGATGTCGCCGCCGCCCATGCCGCCCATGCCCGCCGCCTTCCCCATCCGCAACACTGCCAGCAATCACTGGCACAATCGGGAGGGTAGAGCAGCCCCGTACTCATGGGTAGGGGTCGCGCCCGGAAAGTTACCGCCAGTACGCCATAGGCTTCGGGCGTGGTGGACAGGGAAGCAGGGACGACAGTGCGCGAATACCGTACGGAGGAACTGGCCGAAGCGGCCGGCATACCCGTCCGCACCCTGCGCTTCTACCGCGAGCGCAAGCTGCTCCCGCCGCCGCGCCGCGAGGGCCGCATCGCCTGGTACGACGACCACCACCTGGCCCGGCTGCGCACCATCGCCGCCCTGCTCGAGCGCGGCCACACCCTCGGCGGCATCGCGGAGCTGACCGCCGCCTTCGAGAACGGGCGCGACGTCAGCCAGCTCGGCGAGCTGCTCGGCATCGGCTGGTCCGAGGAGACCCCGGTCCGGCTGACCCCCGAGGCGCTGGCCGACTACTTCGAGGGCGAGGTCACCCCGGAGAACCTGGCGGCCTCGCTGGACCTCGGCTACCTCGCCACCGACGGCGACGAGATCGTGCACGTCAGCCGCCGCCTGCTGGACGTCTCCTCGGCCCTGGTGCGCGAGGGCGTACCTCTGGCGGCCGTCCTGGAGACGGGCCGCCGCGTCCGCGAGCACGCGGACGCGATGGCCGCCCTGTTCACCGAGCTGATCTCGGCCCACCTCCCCGAGGACGCCCTCCCGCGCCTGCGCCCCCTGGCGAAGAGCGTGGTCGAGGCCGAGCTCACGATGGCGATGGACCGCCTGCTGGCATCGGGGACCGGGTCCGCGCCCGGTCACACACCGAGCTCGTAGACGACCGTCACCGGCGCGTGGTCGGACCACCGCTCCGGGTGCGTCTCGGCCCGCTCCACGAACGCCTTCACGGCCCTCGCCGCCAGGCCCGGAGTGGCGACCTGGAGGTCGATCCGCCAGCCGGCGTCGTTGTCGAAGGCCCGCCCGCGGTAGGACCACCAGGAGTACGGGCCCTCGGTGTCCGGATGCAGCTCGCGCACCACGTCCACGTACCCGGCCTCGTCGTACACCTTCCCGAGCCACTCGCGCTCCTCGGGCAGGAAGCCGGCGTTCTTCCGGTTCGTCTTCCAGTTCTTGAGGTCCGCTTCCCGGTGGCAGATGTTCCAGTCCCCGCAGACCACGACCTCGCGGCCGTCCGCGGCGGCCCGCGTCTTCAGCGCCCGGAGGTAGGTGTGGAACTCCGCCATGAAGCGGTACTTCTCCTCCTGCTTCTCGGTCCCGGCCTCACCGGAGGGCAGGTAGAGGCTGGCGACGGTCACACCGGGAAGGTCGACCTCGAGGTACCGCCCGGCGGCGTCGAACTCGTCACTCCCGAACCCCACCCGCACCCGCTCGGGCGCGCGCCGCGTGTAGAGCGCGACCCCGGCCCGCCCCTTGGCGGCGGCCGGCGCGAACACGGTGTGCCAGCCCTCGGGACTGCGCACCTCGTCCGGAATCTGCCCCTCCTCGGCCCGTACCTCCTGAAGGCAGACCACGTCGGCGTCGGATCCCTCGAGCCACGCCCCGAAGCCCTTCTTGGCGGCGGCGCGGATCCCATTCACATTCACGGAGGTCACGATGAGCATCCCTGCACCCTAGCGGCAGCGTTCCGTACGATGTTCGGATGTCTCATGGGATCCAGCTCCAGCCAGTGCCGTACGACCACCCGGACGCGGTCAAGCTCAGTGACCAGGTCCAGCTGGAGTACCAGGCCCGCTACGACGACGGTGAGGGCGACGCCACCTTCCTCGACCCGGCCATGTTCCTCCCGCCGCAGGGCCTCTACCTGCTGGCGTACGACGCCCACGGCGCGCCGGTCGCCAGCGGCGGGTGGCGCAGCCAGGACGAGAACGACGAGGGCTACGCGGACGGCGACGCCGAGCTGAAGCGCATGTACGTCATACCGGAAGCCCGCGGACTGGGCCTGGCCCGCCGGATCCTGGCCGTCCTGGAGGACGACGCCCGTGCGGCGGGCCGCACCCGGATGGTCCTGGAGACGGGCGACCAGCAGCCGGAGGCGATCGCCCTCTACCTGTCCTCGGGCTACACCATGTCCGCGAAGTTCGGCCACTACCGCTTCTACGACTCCAGCCGCTGCATGACGAAGCCGCTGCGGTCTCCTTCCTGACGGACTCCCTCCGTCGAAGGCCAGCCCTACCGCGGGAGCCAGGCGGCCCGGTCCGTGCCCCAGCGGGACGGGCCCGAGCGCCACTCCCCGAAGGGACTGGCGGCGTGCCGCAGCGGCCCGTACCCCGAGTCCGATGCGCGCAGCCACGGCTCCGCCGCGTACCCCGGAGCGCCGGGCCCGGCCGCCGGGACCTCCCGGACCAGCCACGACGCCGTTCCCGCCAGGGAGAACCGCAGCGCCCGCCCGCCCCCCTCCGCCAGCGCCCGCAGGACACCGGCCGCCACCAGGTACCCCGTGCCGTGATCCAGCGCCTGCGCCGGCAGCACTCCCGGCGGGCCGTCCGGACCGGCGTACCGCGCGGCGATCCCGTACCCCGCCTGCACCAGCGAGTCGAACCCCCGCCGCCCGGCCCACGGCCCGTCCCAGCCCCACGCGCACAGCTGGGCCACCACCAGCCCCGGCCGCCGCTCCAGCAGCTGCGCCGCTCCGAGCCCGTGCCGCTCCAGCGCGCCCGGCCGGTATCCGGTCACCACCACGTCCGCCTCGGCCAGCAGCCCCTCGAACGCCGCCCGGTCCGCCGCGGCCGCGAGGTCCAGCAGCGCCGACCGCTTGCCGAAGCCGGTGTCCGCGTAGGTGTCGGCCGCCTCCGGCAGCCCCGGCGCGTCGACGCGGAGCACGTCCGCGCCCAGCAGTCCGAGCGTGCGCGTCGCGACCGGCCCCGCGATCACCCGGGTCAGGTCCAGCACCCGCACCCCGGCCGCGGGCAGCCCCGCGGGGGCCGGCCCGATCGTCCGGCCCGGCGCCCCGGACTCCCGTACGGCCTCGACCAGCGGCCGCGGGTCCCCGTACTCCCGCGCCACGGCGACCGCGAGCCCGCCCTCCCCGTACACGCGTTCCTGCACCTCGACGGCCGTCCGGCCCCCCACCGCGGTCCGCAGCGCCTCCGGCGTCGCGGACGGCAGCCGCAGTGCCCGCACCAGCGCGGCCTCGTGGTGCGGATAGTTGGCGTGGGTGCGCAGCCAGCCGTCCGCCGCCCGCCAGAAGCCGGACAGCGGCGCGAAGCTCACCGGCGCCCGCCCCCGCACCCTCAGCTGCCGCTCGCTGACGAAGGCCGTGGCCACCGCGCCCTCGTCCACCACGGGCGGCTCCGCGTCGCCGGCCCCGCCCCCGGCCCGTACGGCGGCCAGCTCCGCCGCGGCCAGCGCGCACGCCCCGACCGTGGCCCGCGCCAGCTCCCGTACCGGCAGGGGCCCCTGCCCCAGCCCCGGCGCCCCGCGGTACCGCACCCGCCCGGCGAGCTCCGGTGCCCCACCGAGCGCGGCCCATGCCCGGGCTGTCGCGCCGTCCGGCTCACTCGTGATCGTCATGGGCCCATTCAACCGACTCGACTGCCGCGCGCAGAACGAGACTTCGGTCACGGGGACCCCGCACAAGGCCGAGGGGCCCGCCCGATCGTGAGATCGGACGGGCCCCTCGGTGTTCGCGCGGTCGGCTCAGGCGGTGAACCAGCCGTTCAGGTCGGCGATGACGTCGACGCTGCCGGCGTTGTTGAAGAACGTCACCTGACCGTCCACCACGGGAACCACCACCAGGTTGGAGACGGTCTGTCCCGCCCGGTAGTTGAGGTTCGAGACGCCGGGGCGCTCGACACCGTGCGGGTAGACGATGAGGTGGCTGTCCTGGGTCGGGTTGGTGACGGTGACGTTGAGGACCACCGCGGTCACGCCGGTCAGCGGCACGCCCTCGACCCCGGCCACCTTCAGGCTGACGGAGCCGCCCTGGCCCACGGCCCCGGCGCGGGCGCCGGTCCCGTCCCGGGTGTCGAGCAGTCGCACCGGCGAACCGGCCGAGAACGTCGACCCGGTGGCCGAGTAGTAGCCGGTGACATCGGCGATCAGGTCGACGGAACCCGAGTTGTTGCGCAGGTCCACCTTCCCGTTCACCACCGGCACGGTCACCAGGTTGGGCACGATCTGCCCGGCGGTGAAGTTGAGGTTGGACACCCCGGGTGCGGCCTGCCCGTTCGGGTAGACGGTCACGTGCCCGGCCTCGGTCGGATTCACGGCGGTCACGTTCATGACGACCGCCGTCACCCCGCTCGCCGGAACGCCCTTCACGCCGGCCACCTGCAGCGTGACGACGCCGCCCGGACCGACCCGCGCCCTGGGCGCCCCGACACCGTCACGCGTGTCGAGGAACCGCGACGGGGTGATCGGCGTCAGCGCCGAGCCCGTGCCCGTCTCGGTGAAGTAGCCGGTGACGTCGGCGATCAGGTCGACGTGACCGGCGTTGTTGCGCAGGTCCACCTTCCCGTTCACGACCGGCACGGTCACCAGGTTGGGCACGATCTGTCCGGCCGAGAAGTTGAGGTTCGACACCGAGGGCTTCGGCTGCCCGTTCGGATAGACCATCACGTGCCCGGCCTCGGTGGGGTTGACGGCGGTCACGTTCATGACGACCGCCGTCACCCCGCTCGCCGGAACGCCCTTCACACCGGCCACCTGGAGGGTGACCACACCACCCGGACCGACCCGGGCCTTGGTCGCCCCGACACCGTCCCGCGTGTCCAGGAACCGCGACGGCGTGATCGGCACGAACCGGCCCTTCCCCGCGGTCGAGGCGGCCGTGACCGTGTACGCCTTCGGGAGGTAGCCCGGCGAGGGCACCCCGCTGGTGTACCCGATGCCGTCGAGGACCACGTCGTAGTGCCCCGGCTCCAGGCCGTTGGTGTCGACCAGGACGGTCAGGGCGGTGCCGTCGGCGTTCACCGAGACGGGCTGCATGAACTTCTTGTCGGAGCCGCCGACGGCCAGCTTCATCTTGGTGCCGAGGTTCAGTCCGGTGCCGCGTACGACGGCCTGGGTCTGCGTCCCGGCCGGGCTGGTAGCGGGGCTGATCCCGGTCGGGTTCGGGCTCGGCGGGCGGGTGCAGCCGGTGTCGCAGACGCCCTGCATGCTCCAGTCGAGCGGGGTGGCCGCCTTGCCGGGAGTCAGCATCAGGGCGGCCTGGCCCGCCGGAGCGTCGCTGGACGAAGCGCAGCGACCGCCGAACCTGCCGTAGGACTGCGTGCAGCTGAACTTGCTGTAGGACGCGTCCCACTCGGGAGCGCTGAGCAGGTTCAGCCCGGGCCCGCCGATGTTGTCGGTGCTGCTGGTGCCGACGACGTTGAAGGCCTGGCCGGGCTTCATGTCGATCACGGCGCAGTACGCGGTGGCGGACTCCGAGAGGGTTCCGCTCCGCACGGGGAAGCCGTCGACCGAGATCCGGTTGGCGGCGCACTCCGGCGCCCAGCCGGCCGATGTGGCCACCTTCCAGACGTCCACGTTCGTGTGGATGGGCTTGTCCTTGTAGCCGGAGGCGAGCACGACCGCGACGTACGAGGTCGAGCCGGTGACCCGGCAGGAGATGCCCGCCTGGCGGCAGAGTTGCTTGCCGTTGGCGTCGAGCACCGTCATCAGGGTGGAGGGCTCGTAGCGTGCGTCCCCGAGGGTCCGCGAGCTCAGCCAGAACTTGTCCGTGGCGGCGCCGGTGACCCGTACGCAGCGGGCGTCGAGCGCCGAGGCCAGGTCGAACGGGGTGGACTGGCCACCGACGTTGGTCGTGGCCGGGGCGGTGCACTTCGCGGTCGGCGAGACGTCACGGCGGACCAGCTTGTACGTGTCCTCCTGCCAGCCGGAGCGGATCAGCATCGCGGTGTACGGGACACCGGCGGCCAGGTTGCAGACCGTGGTGGTCGAACCGGCCGTGGAGCAGACCTCGGTGCCCGCGGGGTCGGTCAGCCGGACCGAGGCGTTCACGGTGTTGGCGAGGTTGGCGTAGTCGAGCATCTCCGCGGTGGAGTGCCGGTCCGCCGGAACGCTGAGGCACCGGATCGGGTGGGTCGCGGTAAGCGAGACCTCGGCGCCCCAGGTGCCGTCGAAGCCGGTCTGCTGCCATGCGGCGCAGCCCGCGGCCTCCTCGGTCCGGTGGATGACCAGCCCGTACGCCTGGGACGGCGTGCCGCTCAGCACGGCGCGGAACGGCGCGGTGCCGGTCAGCTTGCAGACGCTGTAGGTCCGGCCGTCGTTGTCGCACTGCTGGGCGCCGGCCGCGTCGTAGACCACGGCATCGGCGTACGTGCCCTCGGCCGGCGGCCGGTTGAGCAGGTAGAGGCCCTTGCCGGTGGCGGTCGGCAGGGTCAGGCAGAGCTTCTGTCCGGGCCCGCCGAAGGTGCCTGCGGCCGGACCCGCCACCAGCCCGTTGTCGTGGGTCGCGGTGCAGCCGCGGCTCTCCTTGGCGGAGAGGAAGGCCATGCCGAAGGCACCGGTCTCGGTGCTCCGGGGGTCGACCGCCCAGGTGTGGTCACCGGGGGCCAGGTCGCAGGCGCCCTGGAGGCAGCCGGTGACCGGGGTGCCGTCGGACGCGAACAGCGCGCCGTACGGGACGGAGCCGGCGGAGACCGGTTCGAAGGCGTACCCGCCGGCCTGCGACACCCGCAGGGTGCGGCAGCGCGCGGTCGGGCTCAGGTCCGGGGAAGTGCCGAACGCCTGCGGCTCGAGGACCGGGCAGCCCTCCGGCTTGGAGAGCCGGGCCGCGGTGACGTCGTACTCCTGGGCGGCGCCCGAGCCCTGCAGCACCGACATCCGGAACGGTGCGGTGCCCGTGAGCTTGCAGTCGAGGGTGTCGCCCTCGTTCCCCCGCGTGGTGCAGATCTCCTTGCCGGTGGCGTCGTGGACGGACTGCTGTACCCGGTAGGTGGAGGCGTGGGTGCGCAGCACGTCGTTCGCGGCCAGGTCCAGCGTGTAGCAGTCGCCCGCGGAGCCGGCGGCCGGCGCACCGTGGAACACGGTCGGGGCGCCGAGCTTGCGGTCGGCGGCGCCGACCGGCTTGCAGGCGGTGGAGGTGAGCACCGGGACGTACGCCGCCGAGACGGTGTTCTGCGAGCCGCTCTGGTCCGCGATCTCCAGCTTGTACGTGCCCGCCGTGCCCGTCGGGCAGCGCATGGCGCCGCCCGCGGAGCCGGACCCGAGGACGTTCTCGCAGGTGACGGCGGCACCGTTCGGTGCGATCAGCCTGTGGTTGGCCCAGCCCGTGTGGATGACCTGGTACAGCACCACGTCCTTCTGCTGCGGCAGCGCGAGCGTGAAGGAGGCCGTCTGGTACGGCTCGACGGTGCAGTCGACGATCGTGTGCGGCGCGAGGCCGGCCGGGCAGGCCTGCGCGGCGTCGAGCTTCCCGAGCGCCCGCACGGCGGCCTCGCGGTCGGCCTTCGGGTCCGCCTTCGGCGGGGCCTTGGGCCCGGCCTTGGCGGGCGCGGTGGGCTCGGTCTGCGGCGAGGCCGTGGCCTCGGGCGGCGCGGCCGCCGCGAACGCGGATCCGGTCTGGCCGGTGGCCGCGGTCAGTACGGCGAGGAGCAGCGCGCCGGCGGCAACGGCCCCGCGGCCTCTCCCCCGTCTCCTGCCCGCTCTTCTGCCAATGGGCAGCAAGGTCATGAACCCCCCAGTTCAAGCGGCCCGACCCCGGTGACCATCACGGGAGTTGCGGGCAGCCGGAGTTTAGCCGTCTGGGGCTGGAGGTTCGCAGGGGGTTTACGCGTGAGTACGTACGCACCGGGAAAGCAGAAGATCCCGCCCGATCTTGCGATCGGACGGGATCTTCATCGTCTGTGGACCTGTGGGGATTTGAACCCCAGACCCCCTCGATGCGAACGAGGTGCGCTACCAGACTGCGCCACAGGCCCTTGCGACGTGTGAAACATTAGCATCCCCGCGCGGGTGCTCCAAAACGCGTATCCGGGAGGGTCCGCGCAGGTCACCGCTCACTCGTTCGCGGCTCGCGGGCGGTCTTCGCCCTCGTACTGGTCGAACAGCGGGGTGCGGCCCCGGTCGCGGCCGCGCGGGCGCGGGGTGCTCGGGGGCTTCGCCTCCGTCTTCGGGGCCGGGACCGCGGGCTGGGCGCGCAGGCGGGGCTCCGTCGGCTCGGCCGTGCTGGAGCGGGTCGCGCTCCAGGCGTCCGGGGCCGCCGGGCCGGTGGCGCGCGGGGCGACCGGGGCCGTCACGTACGTGGGCAGCGGGACCGGGACGGGCTCCCAGCTGTCACCGCGGGCGGGGCCGCGTTCGCGCTCGCGCTGCTGGTCCACCCACTCGGCGTGGTCGGTCTGCTCGACCAGGGCGCGCCGTCCGGCCTCCTGCGGGGAGACCGGTGGCGCGGGGTCCGGGTCGGCGCCCGCGTCGGCGGTGTCTTCGGGGTGGGAGCGGCGCTGGCGGCTCTCCCGCAGCTGCCGGGCGGCGGCCTCGGCGCGCCGCCGGTCCATGGTGAACTCGTAGCGCCGGCGCTCCTGGACCCGCAGGTGCACGATGTACGCGCTCAGCAGGAGGGCGGGCACGGCCGGGGCCCACAGCAAGCGCAGCCCGCCGACCGCCGCGACGACCGCGCCGAGGGTGAAGACGAGGAAGAGGAGCGCGGTGGTGCGCCGACGGCGCGCGAGGACCTGGAGGCGCTGTTCGCGCCGGGCCCGCTCCGCGCGCTGCTCCCGCTCGGCGGCGGCCGGTCTCGGCTCCGCCCTGGTCGGGGGCACGACGACGGCCCGGGCGCCGACGTCCACGGAATTCACCGTTTCCGTCGCGGCGTCCGGGTCCGCGCGGGGCTGGGGCTCCGCCTGCTCGTCACCGCGCTCACGCAGCCCCTTGGCGTAACGGCGCTCCATTCCCGCCCGGCCGGAAAGCAGCCGAATGGCAGTGGAGAAGCGTTCCGTCGGACGGGCTTCGTTCAGCTCGTCCTGCCTCCGGAGCCACATGGGCACCAAGTAGGCGGCCCAGGCCCCGACAATGACTGCGTAGATGAGGCCGCTGCTGCTCACACCTCACACCGTAGAGGGGTACGGGCGAGGGGATCGGCCAATTGGGCCGGTGTGTCGTGCGATCTCGCTGATATCACGGACTTTTTTTGTGACTCTTCGGATCAGGTTATGGGCGAATCGGTTCCGTGAAGGTCTTAATTCGAACGGATATTCGTTTCTTCATTTCGGCGGGGACTGCGCGTGGCGTGCCCGGTGCCAGCGCCGCAGCAGCCCCTGCGGCACCTCCTCCGCCGTGACCGCGTAGACGAGGTGGTCGCGCCAGGCGCCGTCGATGTGCAGATAGCGCGGCCGCAGCCCCTCCTCGCGCAGGCCCAGCTTCTCCACCACCCGGCGGCTCGGCCCGTTCTCGGGGCGGATGCACACCTCGATCCGGTGCAGGCCGAATGTCCGGAAGCAGTGGTCCACCGCGAGCGCGACCGCCGTCGGCATCACCCCGCGGCCCGCGACCTCGCGGTCCACCCAGTAGCCGATGTGGCCCGCGCACATCGAGCCCCAGGTGATCCCGGCAACCGTCAGCTGGCCGACGAGGCGCCCCTGGTACTCGATGACGAACGGCAGCATGCGGCCCGCGTTCGCCTCCGCCCGCAGGTGGCGGACCATCTGGCGGTACGTCGGCCGCTGGATCACCGGCCCCCACGGCGCGGGCGGCGGGATCGTGGCCTCCCAGGGCCGCAGCCACTCGCGATTGCGCCGGTTGACCTCGCGCCACGCCTTCTGGTCCCGCAGCTTTATCGGCCGGAGCGTGACATCGCCGTCCGTCAGGACGACCGGCCAGGAAGGGCCGTTCAGCTCGTGCTCCCGGAGGGATCCGCCGGCCTCGGATGGTCGCCGCCGCGGATCTGGTCCACGGCGTGCGGCAGGATGTGGGACAGGACCGCAAGGCCGTCGCGCACTCCGCCCGTCGAACCGGGCAGATTGACGATCAGGGTGTGTCCGGCCACGCCCGCGAGGCCCCGGGACAGCGCCGCGGTCGGCACCTTCGCGAGCCCTTCGGCGCGGATGGCCTGCGGGATGCCCGGAATCTCGTAGTCCAGCACCCGCGCGGTGGCGTCCGGGGTGCGGTCGGTCGGCGAGATGCCGGTCCCGCCGGTGGTCAGGATGACGTCGTATCCGGCGGCCACGCCCTCGCGCAGCGCCTGCTCGACGGGATCGCCGTCGGGGACGACCCGGGGGCCTTCCACCGAGAAGCCGAGCTTCTCCAGCGCCTCGGCCAGCAGCGGGCCGCCCTTGTCGGCGTACACACCCCGCGAGGCCCGGTTCGAGGCCGTGACCACCAGGGCCCTGCCCGTGGAAGCGGGTACGGGGGCCACGCCGGCCGGCGGCGCCGACTGGTGGCTGTGGCTGTGGCTGTGGCTGTGCACCTCGCCACCGCGCGGGGCGTTCACGAGCGCGCCCAGTCGCCGGACTTGCCGCCGGTCTTCTCCTCCACCCGCACGTCCGTGATGACCGCGCCCTTGTCCACGGCCTTCACCATGTCGATCACGGTGAGCCCGGCGACCGCGACCGCCGTCAGGGCCTCCATCTCGACGCCCGTACGGTCGGTCGTCTTCACGGTGGCGAGGATCTCCACGGCGTCGTCGGCGACCGACAGGTCGACCTTCACGCCCGACACGGCCAGCGGGTGGCAGAGCGGGATCAGGTCGGGGGTCTTCTTCGCCCCCATGATCCCGGCGATCCGCGCGGTGGCGAGGGCATCGCCTTTGGGGACGCCCTCGCCGCGCAGCAGCTCGATCACCCGGGGGGAGACGAGTACCCGCCCGCTGGCGCGGGCCGTCCGGGTGGTGACGCCCTTCTCCGAGACGTCGACCATCCGGGCCGCGCCGGCCTCGTCGATGTGGGTGAGCCTGCTCTCGGTACTCATCGCTGCGCCGCTCCGCTCTGGGCCCCGGGGGGCCTGTGTGGTGCGACACACGCTACCCGCACCGGCAGGGCATCAGCCGAGCAGGACCACTTCCAGCTCGCTCCCGGGCTCCACCGAGGTGACGTCCTCCGGTACGACCATCAGCGAGTCGGCGTGGGCCAGCGCGGCGATCAGGTGCGAGCCCGTTCCGCCGACCGGGCTGACCGTCCCGCTCTGCGCGTCGTACTTGCCGCGCAGGAACTGCCGGCGGCCGGCCGGGGAGCCGAGCGCCTTGTCCGCCTTGAGCACCGCCCGTACGGACGGCCGGCCCACCTCGGAGTCCGGCAGGCCCATGAGCGCGCGGATCGCGGGGCGCACGAACAGCTCGAAGGAGACGTACGAGGACACCGGGTTGCCGGGCAGCGCCAGCAGCGGGGTGTGGTCCGGGCCGATGGTGCCGAAGCCCTGCGGCTTGCCGGGCTGCATGGCGAGCTTCCGGAAGTCGATGCTGGCGCCGCTGACGTCGTCCTCGCCGCCGGCCACCGAGGTCAGCGCCTCCTTGACCACGTCGTACGCGCCGACGCTGACCCCGCCCGTGGTGACCAGCAGGTCGGCCCGGATCAGCTGGTCCTCGATGGTGGCGCGCAGGGTGTCGGCGTCGTCCGCGACGGCGCCGACCCGGTAGGCGATGGCCCCGGCGTCCCGCGCGGCCGCGGCCAGCGCGAAGCTGTTGGAGTCGTAGATCGTCCCGGAGGCCAGCGCCTCGCCGGGCTGGACCAGCTCGCTGCCGGTGGACAGGACGACCACGCGCGGGCGCGGCCGTACCCGTACGGTGCCCCGCCCGATGGCGGCCAGCAGGGCGATCTGAGGCGGCCCGAGGACGGTCCCGGCCGCCAGGGCCAGGTCGCCGGCCTGGACGTCGCTGCCGCGCGAGCGGACGTGCGCCCGGGCCTCGGCCGGCCGGTGCACCCGTACCTCGCCGCCCGCGCCCTCGGGGGCCGCGCTGGCCGGGGTCATCCCGCGGGCCGCTCCCCCGCCCGTGCCGCCGTCGGTCCACTCGACCGGTACGACGGCCTCCGCGCCGGGCGGCAGCGGGGCGCCGGTCATGATGCGGGCGGCCTCGCCGGGGCCCACGGTGGGCAGCTCGCCGCTGCCCGCCGCGACGTCCCCGATGACCGTCAGCACCGCGGGGAACTCCTCGCTCGCGCCCTGGACGTCCGCCGTACGGACGGCGTAGCCGTCCATGGAGCTGTTGTCGAAGGGCGGGAGGGCGACGGGCACGGTGACGTCTTCGACCAGGACACAGCCCTGGGCGTCCAGCAGCTGGAGCTCGATGGGCTCCAGCGGCCGGACGGTGGCGAGGACGTCCGCGAGGTGCTCGTCCACGGACCACAGTCGGTGGCCGGTGTCCTGCGGTGCGGAACTGCTCAAGGTGCTACATCTCCTCCGTGACGTAACGGTGAAGCCAGGTGCGGAACTCCGGGCCCAGGTCCTCGCGCTCGCACGCGAGGCGGACGATGGCCCGCAGGTAGTCGCCGCGGTCTCCGGTGTCGTAGCGGCGGCCCCGGAAGACCACGCCGTGCACCGGACCGCCGATGGTCTCGTCGGCGGCCAGCTTCTGCAGGCCGTCGGTGAGCTGGATCTCCCCACCGCGGCCCGGCTCGGTCTCCCGCAGTATGTCGAAGATCGCGGGGTTGAGGACGTACCGTCCGATCACCGCGTAGTTGCTGGGGGCGTCCGCGGGGTCGGGCTTCTCGACGAGGCCGGTGATCCGGACCACGTCGTCCTCGTCGGTGGCCTCGACGGCGGCGCAGCCGTAGAGGTGCACGCTGGCCGGGTCGACCTCCATGAGCGCGATGACGGTGCCGCCGGTGCGTCCGTGGATCTCGGCCATCTGGCGCAGCAGCGGGTCGCGCGGGTCGATGAGGTCGTCACCGAGCAGGACGGCGAAGGGCTCGCGGCCGACGTGCGGCTCGGCGCACAGCACGGCGTGGCCCAGGCCCCGGGGGTCGCCCTGGCGTACGTAGTGCATGGTGGCCAGGTCGCTGGATTCCTGGACCTTCTTCAGCCGGTCGTCGTCGCCCTTGGCGATGAGGGCCGACTCCAGCTCGTAGTTGCGGTCGAAGTGGTCTTCGAGAGCGCGCTTGTTACGCCCCGTGATCATGAGGACGTCGTCGAGCCCGGCCGCCACGGCTTCCTCGACCACGTACTGGATGGCCGGCTTGTCCACAACGGGGAGCATTTCCTTCGGGGTCGCCTTGGTCGCCGGAAGGAAGCGAGTACCGAGGCCCGCAGCCGGAATCACGGCCTTCTTGATCACGGGGTGCAACATAGTCATGCCCCGAACGATAGTGGGTCCTGCCGAACGCCAGGCCAGATCGCAGTAGGTAGGTCCGCTTATGTGCCGATTTCCCGAGGATATTTGAATCCGCTGTGACACAGAATCCGCATCCCGCTTCCAGTAAGGCTCGACTGCGCCGGGAACTCCTGGCCGCCCGCCGCGCCTTGTCCCCCGACGCCCGCCGCACGGCGGCCGACGCGCTCGCCGTCACGGCCCTCGAGCTACCCGAACTGGCCGGTGCGCAAACGGTGGCGGCGTACGTCTCCGTCGGCACGGAACCCGGCACCCGAGCCCTGCTCGACGCCCTGCGCGCGGTCGGCAAGCGGGTGTTGCTGCCCCTGCTGCTGCCCGACAACGACCTCGACTGGGCGGCGTACGAGGGCCCGTGCGGCCTCGCCGAGGCCGCGCACCCGGGGAAGATGCGGCTGCTGGAGCCGACCGGCCCGGCGCTCGGGCCGGACGCGGTGACCGCGGCCGACGCCGTGCTGCTGCCCGGGCTCGCGGTGGACGGCCGCGGGATGCGGCTGGGCCGCGGCGGGGGCTCGTACGACCGGGTCCTGGAGCGGCTGGAGCGCGCCGGGGCGCATCCGGCGCTGGTGGTGCTCCTCTACGACGACGAGGTGGTCGCGCGGGTCCCGGAGGAACCGCACGACCACCCCGTGCGGGCGGTGGCCACCCCTTCCGGGGTGCTCCACTTCTTCTGATGGGAGGTGCTAGGGCTTGAGGGTCAGGGTGTCGACCGTGGCCTTGTCCACGGCGTCCTTGCCGAAGGGCCAGTCCAGCAGTTCGCCCTTGGCCCACATCGTCGTCTGGTCCGTGTAGTGCGAGTTGTACGCGTGCCCCGAGGCGCCCGTCAGGTTGATCCAGCGGGACTTGTCGAGGTCGTTGAGGTTGACGACCATCCGCATCGACGGGACCCAGGTGACCCCGTAGCCGCTGGAGGCGTTCCAGCCGGTGGCGTTGACGGTGGCCTCGCCGCCGCCCAGGTTCCACGGGCCGCGGTTGAGGAGCCATTGCAGGAAGCCGGGGCCCTCGGTGCCGATCGTCTGGTTCTTCAGCGTGAGCTGGTGCAGCCGGCCCCAGCTCCAGGTGGACTGGTCCTTGCCGAGCTTGGCGGTCAGCTCCCAGCGGGCGTCCTCCATGGCCCGCGCGAACAGCTCGTCGCGGGTGGTGGTCGCCGGCTGGGCGTAGCCCTTCTTGGGGGCGCTCCACCACGGCGACTTCTCGTCCTTGGCCAGGCGGCGGACCACCTCGAACCAGCGGTCGCCGCCGTCCGGCTGCGCCGAGTCGGGCCCGCGGGTGCCGCATTCGCGGACCACCTCGGAGAGCTCGTCGGCCGGGCCGCTGTCGGCGCGGACGTTCATGCAGCTGCCCTCGATCCGCAGCTCCTTGGGCATCTTGTCGCCGAAGGCCAGCTTGAGGATGTTGCGCCAGACCGCGTTGAAGTAGGCGGCCGCGGCCGAGTCGTTCTCCTGGGTGTAGTTCCAGCCCTCCAGGAGCTTCTGCGCGGAGCGCACGTCCGGGTCGGAGACCTCGATCTTGGCCAGCATCGGGGTCAGCAGCGCGGCGATCTCGCTGCTGTTGTCCATCTGCATGGCGCGCATGTCGTCGGTCGAGATCTTGCCGCTGTCCTTGATCTTCGCCTCGATGAGGTCGTTGATCCGCTGGCTGCGGGCGCCGTAGCCCCAGTCGGTGGTGAGCAGGTACGGGTACTTGCCGGCGCCGGTGCCGCTCTCCACGACCGCCTGGTTGGCGGTGACGATGTAGCCGCGCGAGGGGTTGGACTCGAAGGGCAGCTCGTTCTGCGGGATGTACTCGACGTTGCCGTCCTTGCCGGTCTTCCAGGCGTACTTGGAGTCCCAGCCCGGCGCGGGCATCCGGCCGTCGCCGGCGCCGCGGACCGGGATCCGGCCCGGGGCCTGGTAGCCGATGTTGCCGGACTGGCCCTTGCCGTCGGCGTAGATCAGGTTCTGGGAGGGCGCCTCGAAGTCGGCGGCGGCCTTGCGGAACTCGTTGAAGTCCTTGGCCTTGTTCAGCTTGAAGACCGCGTCCATCGACTTGCCCGGCTCCAGGGCCGTCCAGCGCAGCGCGACGGCGTAGCCGTTGCCGCGGTCGGGCGCGGAGCTGGCGACCGGGGCGCGGGAGCCGACCGTGCCGAGCTCGTCGCTGCGGTCGGAGACGAGCGGGCCGTTGTTGGTGATGCGGACGGTCATCTTCTTGCCGGCGCCGCCCGCGACCTTGATCACCTCGTCGCGGGTGGTGAAGGGGATCACCCTGTTGTCGTAGACGTAGCCCTCGGGCTTGACCTGCTCCAGGTAGAGGTCGGTGACGTCCGCCCCGAGGTTCGTCATGCCCCACGCGATGTCGGCGTTGTGTCCTATGACCACGCCGGGCATCCCGGAGAAGGTGTAGCCGGACACGTCGTACTGGCACTGGGCCGAGGCCGTGCGGCAGTGCAGGCCCATCTGGTACCAGACCGAGGGCAGCTGCGGGGACAGGTGCGGGTCGTTCGCGAGCAGCGGCTTGCCGGTGGTCGTGTACTTGCCGGAGATCACCCAGGAGTTCGATCCGATGCCGCTGCCGTTGGGGCCGAGGATCGCGGGGATCTCGTCCAGGGTCTTGGCCAGGGAGGTCAGCTGGGTGCGCAGGCCGACGGTCGCGCCCTGGGCGGTGGCGTTGTCGGCGAGTCCGCTGCCGCTGCCGTTACCGGTTCCGGTACCGGTGGAGGCCTGGGAGCCCATGGCGGCGGCGCTGCCCGAGCCGGAGCCCGTGGAGGCGGAGGCGCCGGAGGCCTGGGGGACGTACTTGCCGCCCTCGATCTTGCCGCCGTCGACGACCGGCTTGTTCCGGTCGAAGGGGTAGGGCGGGTAGAGCTCGTCGATCTGCGCCTGCGTGAGCTTGCTCGCCATCAGCGCGCGGTCGATCTCGTCCTGCATGTTGCCGCGCAGGTCCCAGGCCATCGCCTTGAGCCAGGCCACCGAGTCCACCGGCGACCACTGCTCGGGCTGGTAGTCGCCGTTGAGCTTGAGGGCGGCGTGCTCGACGGAGAGGTCCTTGCCGGACTTCCCCTTCAGGTACGCGTTGACCCCGTCGGCGTAGGACTGGAGGTTCTTCTTGGTGTCGTCCGAGAGCTTCTTGTCGTACTCGGCCTGCGCGACCTGGCGCCAGCCCAGCGTGCGCAGGAAGGCATCGGTCTCGACCTGGCCGGCGCCGAACATCTCCGAGAGCCGCCCGGAGGTCATGTGACGGCGTACGTCCATCTCCCAGAACCGGTCCTGCGCGTGGACGAAGCCCTGCGCGCGGAAGAGGTCGTCGTCGTTGTCGGCGTAGAGCTGGGGAATGCCGTGCGCATCGCGCTTGACGTCGACGGTCCCGGTGAGGCCGGGCACCTTGAGGGAGCCGGTGGTCTGGGGGAACGAGGCGCGCACGCTGTCGACGCCCCAGTACGCCCCGTAGCCGAGGCCCGCGAAGAGAGCCAGGACCAGCACGAGCACGATCAGACGGACACGTCGTCCCTTCTTCTTGACGGAAGGAGCGGTTTCGTTGGCGGGCATCGCTGTCCTTAGAGGGGCAGGGTGGTCCTGGGAGTGCTGGGAGCAACCATAGGCGCAGCACCGTGCTCGTTGATCCGTCAGGGGTGGAGCTGACAAGGACAGGGACGAACAGGCGTTTCACAATGTGGCTAACACGTAAAGGGAACGTCAAAGATTAGGTAAGGTAACGAACTACTTACCGAGCCTGCCGCTGGAGGAACGATCCACCGGATCATCCGCGTGCTTTGAGGAAGGGTCGCCCGCTGACTATCCACACGCTCAATGAGCTTCTGCTGGTCTGCTCGCTCGTGCTGCTCGTCGCCGTCGCGGCGGTACGCATCTCTTCACGCAGCGGCCTCCCCAGCCTGCTCATCTACCTCGGCATAGGCATCGCGATAGGCCAGGACGGCATCGGCAACGTCGTATTCGACAACGCCGAGCTGACGCAGGTCATCGGTTATGCCGCGCTCGTCGTGATCCTCGCCGAGGGTGGTCTGGGCACCAAGTGGAAAGACATCAAACCGGCTCTGCCGGCCGCGATCGTGCTGTCGCTGTTGGGCGTCGCGGTCAGCGTCGGCATCACGGCCGCGGGGGCGCACTACCTGGTCGGCCTGGAATGGCGCCAGGCTCTATTGATCGGCGCGGTCGTCTCCTCGACCGACGCGGCGGCCGTCTTCTCCGTTCTGCGCAAGGTCCCGCTCCCCTCCCGGATCACGGGCGTCCTCGAGGCGGAGTCCGGCTTCAACGACGCACCCGTCGTCATCCTGGTCGTGGCCTTCGCCACCGTCGGCCCGATCGACGACTGGTACGTCCTGCTCGGCAAGATCGCCCTGGAGCTGGCCATCGGCGCCGCGATCGGCCTGACCGTGGGCTTCGTGGGCGCGTACGGACTGCGGCACGTGGCACTGCCCGCCTCCGGCCTCTACCCGATCGCCGTGATGGCCATCGCCGTGACGGCGTACGCGGCCGGCGCGATGGCGCACGGCTCCGGCTTCCTCGCCGTGTACCTGGCCGCGGTGGTGCTCGGCAACGCCAAGCTCCCGCACTGGCCGGCCACCCGGGGATTCGCGGACGGGCTCGGCTGGATCGCCCAGATCGGCATGTTCGTCCTGCTCGGCCTGCTGGTCACCCCGCACGAGCTGGTGAACGACTTCTGGCCCGCCGTGATCATCGGGCTGGTCCTCACCATGGTGGCGCGGCCGCTGGAGGTCTTCGTCAGCCTGCTGCCCTTCCGGATCCCCTGGCGCGAGCAGGCCCTGATGTCCTGGGCCGGTCTGCGCGGAGCCGTGCCCATCATCCTGGCGACCATCCCGATGGTGTCCGGGATCGAGGGCAGCGACCGCGTCTTCAACATCGTCTTCGTGCTGGTCGTCGTCTACACCCTGGTGCAGGGGCCGACCCTGCCCTGGCTGGCGCGCAAGCTGGAGCTGGGCGCCACCGACGAGACCGCCTCGGACCTGGGCATCGAGTCGGCGCCGCTGGAGAAGCTGCGCGGGCACCTGCTCTCCTTCGCGATTCCGCCCGCCTCGCGGATGCACGGTGTCGAGGTGAGCGAGCTGCGGCTGCCGCCGGGGGCCTCGGTCACCCTGGTGGTCCGCGAGGGGAAGAGCTTCGTACCGCTGCCGTCGACCGTGCTGCGGCGCGGGGACGAGCTGCTGGTGGTGGCCACGGATCCGGTACGGGACGCGGCCGAGGCGCGGCTGCGCGCGGTGGCCCGGGGCGGCAAGCTGGCCGGGTGGCTGGGGACGGGCGGGAACGGGTCTTCGGGCTCGCGCGGGTGACGCGCCCCGATGGAGTCCGACTTTAGAGCGGCGTTCTAATTCGGCCGATTTCGGTGATGTATGACCTGTTTTGCCCTCTTTTCAGGGGGCTTGAAAAGGCGAAGCGCCCGTTAATCACAGGTGAAGACACGCCTTGTCGCCGCAATCACAGGGCGTGGTAGTGGGTTCCCCTGTACGATGAAGGCACAACAGATCGAACCAACTCTGCCTGATGCAGAGCTGGCGCGACCGCAAAGCGGCCGTGGCTCCCTCCGCAGTGGGCGCCCAGGTATCACTCGGTTCTGCGCAAGAGGACAGCTCTCGGGGCTCCCACATGTACGGGTGCGGTCGCTCACAAGGCGACGCACCGTCCGCAGACGGGGACGCTCTACCAGGCAGCGGAAAGGCAAGGCCGTGACATCCGCGGTCACGACCGGAACATCCGCCACGTCCACCCCCTCCGCCCGACCCGGCTACGGGCAGCTCCTGCGCACTCCCGGTGCCCTGGGCTTCGTACTTCCCGGCTTCGCCGCCCGGCTCCCCTTCGGGATGCTCACCGTCAGCATCCTCCTGCTCGTCCAGCACACCACCGGCTCCTACGGCAGCGCCGGCATCGTGACCGCCGTGACCGGCGTGTCCATGGCCGTGTTCGCCCCGCTGATGGGCAAGTTCACCGACCGGCTCGGCCAGAGCGCCGTCCTGGTGCCGGCCGCGCTGACGCACACCGCCTCCGTGGGCGCGCTGGCCGCCCTCGCGCTCCTCGGCGCCCCGCTGTGGGCGCTGGTGCTGGCCGCCGTCCCGGCCGGCGCCTCCGTCCCGCAGGCCGGTCCGATGGTCCGGGCCCGCTGGGCCGCCAAGCTCGAGGGTTCCCCGCTGCTGCCGACCGCGGCCGCGTTCGAGTCCGTCACCGACGAGTTCACCTTCGTCGTCGGCCCGGTTCTCGCCACCTTCCTGTGCACCCAGGTCCACCCCTCGGCGGGCCTGATCACCGAGGCCACCCTGACGCTCGTCGGCGGGCTCGTCTTCGCCGCGCAGCGCGCCACCCAGCCCAAGCCGGCCGGCCGCCCGGCCGACGGCGAGAAGCACGCCTCCGCCCTGTCCTTCCCGGGCCTGCGCGTCCTGATCGTCGCCTTCCTCGGGATCGGCGCCGTCTTCGGCGGCATGCAGGTCTCGCTGGCCGCCTTCTCCAACGAGATCGGCAACCCGGGCGCCAACGGCCTGCTCTACGGCGTCTTCGCCGCGGGCAACATGGTCGCCGGCATCGCCATGGGCGCCATCGCCTGGAAGATCGGCCCGCGCCGCCGCCTGATCCTGGGCTACATCGGCCTCACCGCCACCGCCTCGGTCCTGTGGGCCGCGAACTCGGTGATCCTGCTGGGCGGACTGGGCCTGGTCGTCGGTCTGTGCATCGCCCCGGCGCTCATCACCGGCTACACGATGATCGAGCAGCTGATCCCGGCCGCGTCGCGCACCGAGGCCTTCACCTGGCTGACCGGCGCGGTCGCCTTCGGCCAGGCCGTCGCCGTGACCGTGGCCGGCCGCCTGACGGACGCGCACGGGTCCGCGTACGGCTTCCTGGTTCCGATGGCCGCCACCGCGCTGGCCCTGGTCACCCTGCTGGCCCTGCGCGCGAAGCTGGCACCGGCGGCTCCGAGCCGGATCGTGAACTCGTCGGCACCGGCCGCGGCGTCCGGCGCCTCGCCGGCAGCCCCGTCGGGCACCGCGCCCGCCACCTCGTCGGCCCGCTCGTCGGCCCCCTCTTCGGCCTCCCGTAACCGGGTGAACGAGCGTGGGATGGGTCACCGCGTGCCGGTGACGGTGGACTGATCGGCCGGAATACGTCACCATGGAGCGTCGTTAGCACTCATTGAGTGAGAGTGCCAGGAGGAAATTCGTGCCGACCTACCAGTACCAGTGCACCGAGTGCGGTGAGGGCCTTGAGGCCGTGCAGAAGTTCACCGATGACGCGCTGACCGTGTGCCCGAGCTGTGACGGACGCCTGAAGAAGGTGTTCTCCGCGGTCGGCATCGTCTTCAAGGGCTCCGGTTTCTACCGGAACGACAGCCGCGGCGCTTCGTCGAGCAGCACTCCTGCCGCGAAGCCGGCCTCGACCCCGTCGACGTCCACGGCTGGCGCCGCTCCCGCCGCTTCGTCCTCCTCGACGTCGTCGAGCTCGGGCAGCAGCTCCACTTCGGCTGCCTGACCACGCGTCCACGCGTCGAAAGGCCCCGCCGCCCACCGGGCAGCGGGGCCTTGTCCGTGCCCGGTTAGGGTGGCGGCATGGTGAACGCAGAGATCGGTGTCATCGGCGGCTCGGGCTTCTACTCCTTCCTGGAGGACGTCTCCGAGATCCAGGTGGAGACCCCGTACGGACCTCCGAGCGACTCCCTGTACGTGGGTGAGCTGGCCGGCCGGCAGGTGGCCTTCCTCCCCCGGCACGGGCGCAGCCACACCGTCCCGCCACACAAGATCAACTACCGGGCGAACCTGTGGGCGCTGCGCTCGGTCGGCGTCCGCCAGGTGCTGGGCCCGTGCGCGGTCGGCGGCCTGCGGACCGAGTACGGTCCGGGCACACTGCTCGTTCCCGACCAGCTGGTCGACCGTACGAAGTCCCGCGCGCAGACCTTCTTCGACGGGGAGCCGCTGCCCGACGGCAGCGTGCCGAACGTCGTGCACACCACCTTCGCGGACCCGTACTGCCCGGTGGGGCGCTCGGTCGCCCTGGCGGCGGCCCGGGGGCGGGACTGGGAGCCGGTGGACGGCGGCACCATGGTGGTCATCGAGGGGCCGCGCTTCTCTACGCGCGCCGAGTCGCGCTGGCACGCGGCGGCGGGCTGGTCGGTGGTCGGCATGACGGGCCACCCGGAGGCCGTCCTCGCCCGGGAGCTGGGGCTCTGCTACACGTCGATGGCGCTGGTCACGGACCTGGACGCGGGCGCCGAGACCGGCGAGGGCGTGTCCCACACGGAGGTCCTGCGGGTGTTCGGCGAGAACGTCGGCCGGCTGCGCGAGGTCCTCTTCGACGCGGTGGCGGCGCTCCCGGCGACGGAGGCGCGCGCCTGCCTGTGCACGCACGCGCACGACGGCTGGGACCTGGGCATCGAGCTGCCGTAGCCGCCGCACGGACGGGGTCTGACACCTGCGGGTGACGGCGTTGTCCACAAGCTGGGGATCGTCCACAGGCCGGAGCGGGATCGGGCGGGAGGCCGGATCGTGGGCTGTGTCCGGGCGCCGGGTCCGGGCACAGCGACTCACACCGACTGGTGGTGGCCCTCATGTCCCGCACTTCCGCGCGCTCTTCCGCTCCTTCTTCCTCTCCTGTGTCCGCGCCCGTGCACGCTTCCGCGCACGCTTCCCCGCACGCCTCCGTGCACGCTTCCGTTCCCGCCTCCGTTCCCGCTTCCCCGTGCTCGTCTCCGTGTCCCCCGGCGCGCCCCGTGCCCCCCTTTCCCCCGCTGCGGGTCGGGCGGGGCGGCGACCGGCTGCGCAGGGCCCTGCGGCGCCGGCGGCGGGCCGTCGCGGCCGGGCTGGCCGTCGCGGCGGCGGCGCTGGCCGTGGGCGGGACGGAGGCGCAGGCCTCGCGGACCGCGCCCCCGGAGGTACGGACCTCCCGGGACGCCGCTCCGCCCGCGCCGGTGCGGATGGTGTCGGCCCCGGTGCGCATCGCGGACGCGGCGACGGTGCGGCTGCTGCGGCCCGGCGACCGGGTCGACGTGGTCGCGGCGGAGCGCGCCGGACCCCCGAGGGTGGTGGCCGCGGGGGCGCGGGTTGCCGAAGTGCCCGGTCCTGACCCGGGTGTCGGGGACGGCGGGGCGCTGGTGGTCCTGTCCGTGCCCCGGGACACGGCGCGGGCTCTCGTGGGGGCGGGCGCGACGGCGCGACTGGCGGTGACGCTGTGTTGATTCGCACGCGCGGCCGGTCAAGTCACCGCGAGGTGGGGGCCGATTGGACACACCGCGCCCGGACTGCCGTAGTTTTCGGAACCGTTGACTCCGTGTTCGGCAGATATGAAGAAGGGCTCAGTGGTGAGCGAGAAGAAGAAGGAGAGCGTCCTGGCGGGCTTCAAGGCCTTCCTGATGCGCGGCAACGTGGTCGACCTCGCGGTCGCCGTGGTCATCGGCGCGGCGTTCACGAACATCGTGAACTCCATCGTCAAGGGAATCATCAGCCCGCTGGTGGGAGCCATCGGGACCAGGAGTCTCGATGCCTACAAGTCGTGCCTGAAGGCCCCTTGCGGCCTCGACCCGAGCGGCCAGCCCACGGGCGTCGAGATCCTCTGGGGCTCGGTGCTCAACGCCGCGCTCACCTTCCTGATCACCGCGGCCGTCGTGTACTTCCTCATGGTGCTGCCGATGGCGAAGTACCTCGCGAAGGTGGAGGCGCGCCGCAAGGCCAAGGAGGGCGTCCAGGAGACCATGGAGATCACGGAGCTGGAGGTCCTCAAGGAGATCCGGGACGCCCTGGTCGCGCAGCGCGGGGCGGGCGGCGACGGCAGCACCGGATCACCGGGGTCGCGCGACGCGTTCTAGGCGGACGGCCCTCGTGGGCCGCCCCCGCGGCTCAGATGTGGTGCGGGGGCTTCTCGTCGAGGAAGCGGGCCAGGTCGGCCGCGCTGCCGCCGGCGGCAGGCCGCTCGCCCCAGCCCCGGTCGGTGTCGTCCGAGGACTGCTGGTCCAGCGGGTCGTCGAAGACGAGCCGGGGCTTGGGCTTCGGCTCGGGCTTCGGCGGCACGGCGGACCCGTGCTGCGGGTCGGGGGCGGTGGGGGTGCTCATGCCTCCAGAGTACGGCCGCCCCCGGGGGCGGCCCCGTTCAGCTGGGGGCCTCGGCGCCCTTGCGGGCGTAGAACCATCAGCACACCACCAGGCAGGTGGCGTAGAAGCCGATGAACAGCCACAGCGCGTGCGTGACCGCCATGGCGGCGAACATCGCGGGGATGAAGAAGAAGCCGTAGGCGGCGATGGCGGAGGAGAAGCCGGTGACGGCGCCCGACTCCATCTCGGACTGCTTCAGCGCGGCGCCCTGCGCTTCGGGTCCCTTGCCCTCGGCTTTCCGCATGTGCTGGTCCCGGAAGATCACCGGGATCTGCCGGAAGGTCGAGCCGTTGCCGAGGCCGGAGAAGGCGAAGGCCGCCAGGAAGCCGATGAAGAAGGCCCAGAAGCTGCCCTGGTCGCCGCTGTGCGGAAGCGCGAAGATCACCACCACCAGCGAGGCCGCCATGCCGACGAAGGACAGCATGGTGACCCTGGCGCCGCCCATCTTGTCGGAGAGCCAGCCGCCGGCCCAGCGCATGAGCGCGCCGATGAAGGGGCCGATCCAGGCATAGGTGGTGGCCTGGTAGCCCTGTGCCTCGAAGTTGTTCTTGATCAGCAGGGGCAGGCCCGCGGCGAAGCCGATGAAGGACCCGAAGGTGCCGACGTAGAGCCAGGTCATGAGCCAGTTGTGCTTGCGCTTGAAGATGATCTTCTGCTGGCTGAAGGGAGCGGCGGCCACCCTGAGGTCGTTCATAAGGAACCAGGCGAGCAGCGCCATGATGACCAGCAGCGGCACCCAGAGGAAAGCGCCGTTCTGCAGCCAGATGTCGGTGTTCTCCTTGGCGTCGTGCTGGGGACCGCCGGCCGGTGCACCGAGTACGGCGGCGGTCACCACCAGCGGGGCGACCAGCTGGACCACGCTCACGCCGAGATTGCCGAGCCCGCCGTTGAGGCCGTTGGCGCTGCCCTTCTCCCGCTTCGGGAAGAAGAAGCCGATGTTGGCCATCGAGGAGGCGAAGTTGGCACCGCCGATGCCGCAGACCGCCGCGATCAGCGCCAGCTCCCAGTACGGGGTTCCCGTGTCCTGGAGTGCGAAGCCCAGCCACAGCATCGGTACGACCAGGACGATCGTGCTGAAGGCGGTGAACTTCCGCTCGCCGAAGATCGGCCCGATGAAGGTGTACAGGATCCGGAAGGTGCCGCCGGTGATGCCGGGGATGGCGGTCAGCCAGAACAGCTGCGACCGGGAGAAGCCGAAGCCGACGTCGTTGAGCTTGACCACGGTGACCGACCAGACCTGCCAGACCACGAAGCCGAGCATCAGCGCGGGGATCGAGACCGAGAGGTTGCGCTGGGCGACCTTGCGACCGGTGGATTGCCAGAAGCCGTCGTCCTCGGGCCGCCAGTCGCCGATGGTGGCGCCGGGCTCGTAGGTCTCCGCGCGGTGCGAGCGCACCGCGGACGGGGTGGGCGTGGGTATCGACATGGTCATCGGTCCTTCGGGTCGAGGAGCCACAGCGCGATCACGACGAGGAAGGAGAGGATCAGGAATCCCGCACCCCACCAGGCCGTGCCGGTGTTGCCCTTCATCCACTCGTTGACGGTCACGGTCAGCGCCCAGAGCTGTCCGATGACCACGGTGAGGGCCAGGGCCAGACGGGCGTTGAGCTTCGAGGACCGCTCCGGCTCCTGTTCGGTGCCGGCGCCCGGGCCGGGGCCGGTGTGCCGGATCCGCGGGTCCCCGTAGCCGCTGGTGGAGCGGATCTGCGGATACCGCTCGCGCACCGGCCGGTTCAGCCGGGGCTGGGCGCTTCCCGGGCGGTAGTCGGGGCGCGGGGGCAGTGGTGCGTCGCTCACGTCCGTCCGCTTTCGTCGGAGGCGGCGCGATCCGCTCCGGGGCAGCCCAGCCTGCGGGCCGTCTCGGGGCGGGAATCGCCGAACTGCCGGCACAGGGCGTCCTTGGCCGGCTCTCCCGACCGGGCGGTGGCGATGGCCCAGACACTGCCGTCGGCCTGCTCGGTCAGGAAGACCATGGGGAGCGGGCGCGGTGGCGGGCCCGCGGTCACCTCGCCGGTGCGGACGTCGAAGACGCCCTCGTGGCAGGGGCAGTACAGCTCCCCGTCGACCCCCCGGTCCTCGCGCCAGAGCACGGCGCAGGCCAGGTGGGTGCAGACGGCGGAGTAGCCGACGAGGGTGCCGTCGGCCAGCCGTACGGCCAGCGCCCGGTCCTCGTCTTTGGGGAAGCGGAAGGCGACGGACTGACCGGGCGCCAGCTGTTCGGCGACCAGCTTGGCCTCGGGCAGCTTCTCGCTGTCGCCGTGCCGGTGCAGCATGCCGGCGGCGACACCGACACCGCCGACGGCCAGGCCTCCGGAGACGGTGGCGACGATCCGCAGGTAGTCGCGGCGGGTGGTCAGGGAGTCGGCGCTGATCCGGTCGCGGAGCTGCTCCGCGGCGGCGTCGCCGTCGCCGTCGGGATCCTGGCCGGGGGCGGGAGCCGGCTGTTCGGTGACGCTCATCGGACGTCCACTCCGTTCACCTCGACCACGGGCAGGCCGCCGGGGACCGGCCACTGGACCTTGTCGGCGGGCACGACCATGGCCACGCCGGTGCTGACCATCACGTCGCCGAAGACGAAGGAGTCGGCGACCTGGACTCCGGGGCGCTCGGCCTGGAGCTCCTCGAGGGTTCCGTAGAAGAGGGCTCCGGTGGGGCAGACGGTGGCGCACATGGGGGCCAGTCCGTAGGCGGTCCGGTCGTAGCAGAGGTTGCACTTCATCTGCAGCTTCGCCTGGAGGTCGATCTTCGGGACGCCGAAGGGGCAGGCGTTGACGCAGTTGGCGCAGCCGATGCAGCGGGTGGTGTCGGCCTGCTGGACCACGCCGTCGGCGGTCACCAGGATCGCGTCGGCGGGGCAGACCTCGGCGCAGGGGGCGACGGGGTCCTCGCAGTGCATGCAGACGGTCGGAAGGGAGGCGACGGACATGCCGGGCTCGGTGTAGTCGAGGTGGATCATCGACTTGCCGCGGTGGGAGTCGCATTCGCGGCAGGCGGAGACACAGGCCTGGCACCCGATGCAGCGACCCGGATCGATGAAGATCGTGCGGCCCATCATGGCGGGTCAGCTCCTCTCCGCCGTGCCACGGCCCTGCGGGGACGTGGGGGGCAGGGGGTCGGTGCGGGAGACCTGGGTCTCCGGATAGGCCTCGTGGCCGGGGGCGGTGGGCGGCGCGGGGACCTCGTCGATCCGTTCGGCGGCCTCGACCCGGGCGGCGCAGACCTTGTACTCGGGGATCTTCGAGCGGGGGTCGAGGGCGTCCATGGTCAGGGCGTTCGCGGACGTCGGGACGGGCCAGTGGTACGGGATGAAGACGGTGTCGGGGCGGATGGCCTCGGTGACCAGGGCCGGGAAGACCTCGCTGCCGCGGCGGGTGACCACCCGGACCGGGTCGCCGTTCCTGAAGCCGTGCGAAGGGTGGACCTCCACCCAGGGGCGCGGGGTCTGTTCGACGAGGGCGCCCAGGCGGCGGGTCTGGTTGCCGGAGAGGAAGTGCGCGACGGTGCGGCCGGTGGTGAGGGAGAGCGGGAACTCCTCGGTGTAGGGGTCCATCGGCGCGTGCCACTCGACGACCTGCATGTGGATCTTGCCGTCGGGGTGGAAGGTCTTGCCGTCCTCGAACAGCCGGGGGGTGCCAGGGTGCTCGGTGGAGGGGCAGGGCCACATGATCCCGCCGGTCTCCTCCAGGCGTTCGTAGGTGATGCCGTAGTAGTCGTTGACCGTGCCGGCCGAGGCGATGCGCAACTCCTCGAACACCTCGCGGGAGCCCGCGAAGTCGAACTTGTCTCCGGCACCGAGGCGTCTGGCGAGTTCGCACATCACCCAGGTGTCGGTGCGCACTCCGGCGGGCGGCTCCTGCGCCTTGTTGTGCTTGACGACGCGGGCCTCGGTATTGGCCATGACGCCCTCGTCCTCGGCCCAGACGGTGACCGGGAAGACCACGTGCGCGTTGGCCGCGGTCTCGGAGAGGAAGAAGTCGAACTGTGCGTGGAACTCCAGGGCGTCGTAGCCCTCCTTGACCGTCCCGTAGTTGGGGAGCGAGACGAAGGGGTTGTTGCAGATGCCGATCAGACCGCGGATCTCGCGCCGCTGCATCTGCCAGACCATCTCCATCATGGAGGTGCCGGCGGGCGGGAGTTCGGATTCCTCGATGCCCCAGATCCGGCAGATCTGGCGGCGGTGCTCCTCGTTCATGATGGAGCGGCCGCCGGGCAGCAGGTCGGCCTTCTGGCCGTGCTCGCGGCCGCCCTGACCGTTGCCCTGGCCGGTGAGGGTGCCGTAGCCGGCTCCGGGCCTGCCCAGGTTTGCGGTGGCCGCGCACAGGTTGATGACGGACAGGCAGTTCTCCACGCCCTGCGAGTGGTGCTCGATCCCGCGTGCGTGGAAGGCCATCGCCTTGTCGGCGCCGCCGAACATCCGGGCCACCTGGACGATCTGCTCGGCCGGGATCCCGCAGATCGCGGCGGACCGGGCGGGCGGGTAGGCGGCGACGTTCTCCTTGACCTCTTCCCAGCCGGTGGTGTGGGCGGCGAGGTAGGCGTCGTCGGTCAGGCCCTCGGCGACGATCACGTGCAGGACGGCGTTGAAGAAGGCCGAGTCGGTGCCGGGCTTGAGGGCGACGTGCACGTCGGCGGTGCGGGCGATGGCGGTCTCGCGCGGGTCGACCACGATCAGCGAGGCACCGCGGTCGCGGGCGCCCCAGACGTACTGGGTCATCACGGGGAAGCACTCCCCCACGTTCGACCCGGCGATCAGCAGGCAGTCGGTGAGGAGGATGTCGGAGAAGGGGTTGGCGGCCCGGTCGATCCCGAAGGCGAGCTTGTTGGCGCCCGCGGCGCTGACCATGCAGAGGCGGCCGTTGTAGTCGACGTGCCGGGTCTTGAGGGCGACCCGGCCGAACTTGCCGACCAGGTAGGTCTTCTCGGAGTACAGGCTGGCGCCGCCGAGGAGGCCGAAGGCGTCGTTGCCGTAGTCCTGCTGGATGCGTCGGATCTCCGAGACGGTGAAGTCGAGGGCCTCCTCCCAGGAAGCCTCCTTGAACTCCTCGTCGCGGGATCGGCGCAGCAGCGGACTCGTGAGCCGGTCGGGGTGGTTGACCTGCTGGTAGGCGTTGATGCCCTTGGGGCACAGCCGCATCCGGTTGATGTCGTGGTTGCGCGGCTCCACGCCGAAGACCTTGCCGCCCTTGTCCACGCGCAGGTACATCCCGCACTGCACGCCGCAGAAGCAGCAGTGGGTGGGGACGAGGGTCTCGCCGTTCTGGTCGGCGTGCCACTGGTCGGCGGGGATGCCGCCCGCGTCGCGGAAGTTGCGGGTGCCGGGCGGCGCGATGGAGGGGTCGAGGGAAACGGGCACGGGCCGGGACCCGGCCGGGGCGGGGTCGGTCGCGGTCACTTGAAGCCCTTCTTGACGTGGGTCAGGTAGGCGTTGCCGCGCAGCACCCGCTTGCAGCGCGGGCAGTATTCGACGAAGGCGTTGAAGTCGAGCTTCAGGTCCTGCATGGTGCCGCGCAGGTTCTCCACGTACGGGGTGGTGTCGATGGGCTCGCCGCAGCGCTTGCAGGCGAAGACCTGCTCGTCCTGGCGGGCCGTGTACTTGAACAGCTGCATGCCGACGGCGGCCGGCCGCTGGACGATGTGGAAGAACTTCCCGAACGGGATGTAGATGAGGGTGAACACCACCGACACCATGTGCAGGATGGCGAGGAATTCGTAGCCGCCGCCGTGCAGGAAGATCGACGAGAAGGTCAGCAGCAGCCCGGTCACGGAGATCACGATCAGGCAGATCAGCGGCAGCAGGTCGTAGGCGAAGCGCTGGCCGGTGATGGCCCCGCGGTCCTTCATCCGGCGCCACAGGAAGTACGAGGCGCCGGGGATGACCAGGACCGCCGCGACGTCCAGGCCGTGGAACATCAGCCAGCCCAGGATGTTCAGCGAATCGAAGCCGAGCACCTTCAAGCCCCAGATCCGCATCTCGTATCCGGGGCCGGAGCCGCTGTCCGAGGTGAAGGTGAACCAGCCCCAGGTGAGCGGGAAGGTGATGAGCGCGGCCAGGATGCAGCCCCAGAAGATGAGCTGGTGGGCGGCCCAGCGGGCGCGTGAGCGGGCGCCGAGGAACTTCTGGAAGCCGAGGTAGGTGGCGATCATCTTCGGCAGGGCGGTGGGCGCCTTGCGGAAGTTGGCGGCCGAGAAGAAGCTGCCGAAGCCCTTCTTGAAGAGGCGGCGGGCGCCGGGCGCGGAGACCCAGACCGTGTACCGGTAGGCCACGCCGAAGGCCAGGAAGACGGTCGCGACCGCGTACGGAAGCAGCGCCGAGTCGAAGTCGCGCAGCAGCCGGCTGCCCAGCACGATCGCGGCGATGAGCAGGAGCGAGACGACGGTGCCGGCCAGGGTGGCCCGCGCGGTGACGGATCTGCCGGCCGGTGGCGGGGTCTCGGGTGCCTCCGGCGGCGGCGGGGCAGTGGCGCGTACTTCTGTGGGCTCGGACACAGCACCACGCTAGGCGGTCTGTACCGATTAAGCCCGTTATGAGTCGACCAAGGTTAAGCCGAACGGGTCAGACGGCGGTCAGTCCCCGGGCCGCGAAGATCGCCTTGGCCTCGGCCACCTGCTCCGCGTCGGGCGAGGGCGTGTCATGGAGGGTGAACTTCATGTCCAGCGCCTGCCACTTGCCCTCCCCCAGCTTGTGGAAGGGCAGGACGTCCACCCGCGAGACGTTGCCGAGGCCGCCGGCGAATTCGGCGACCCCCTCGATGTTCTCCCGCGCGTCCGTGAGCCCCGGAACCAGGACGAAGCGCAGGTGCACCTCCTTGCCGAGGTCCGCGAGGCGCTGCGCGAAGTCCAGGGTGGGCCGCAGCGGGCGCCCCGTGACCTTCCGGTACGTCTCCCGGTCCCAGGACTTGATGTCGAGCAGGACCAGGTCCGCGTCGCGCAGCAGTGCGTCGGTGGCCCGTACGCCGAGGAAGCCCGAGGTGTCCAGGGCGGTGTGCAGCCCCAGTTCGTGCTTCATCCGGTGCAGCAGCTCGCCAGCGAAGACGGGCTGGAGCAGCGGCTCGCCCCCCGAGACGGTGGCCCCGCCGCCGGACGCGGCGATGAACGTGCGGTACTTGGCGGCTTCGGCGATCACGGCGTCGGCCGAGGTCCTCTTGCCGTTGCGCACCTTCCACGTGTCGGGGTTGTGGCAGTACAGGCAGGTCAGCGGGCAGCCGGAGAGGAAGGTCACGAAGCGGGTGCCCGGACCGTCGACCCCGGTCGACAGGTCCCAGGAGTGCACCGAGCCCTCGCTCGGCCGCTGGGTCGCGGCGGCCGCGGAGGTGGCGGCGGCGGGAGTGGCGGCGGCGTGGGCGGCGGCGTGGGCGGTGTTCGCGCCGAGGAGGACGGTCATGGCAGGTGCTCCAGACTGGTCCGGTGCCGGTGGGATGCGCGCGGTGGGCGCTTAGAGCGAGCCGTGGAAGGTGCGGTTCAGCACGTCGAGCTGCTGGTCCCGCGTGAGGCGGACGAAGTTCACCGCGTAGCCGCTGACCCGGATGGTCAGCTGCGGGTGGTTCTCCGGGTGCTCCATGGCGTCCATGAGCGTGTCGCGGCTCAGCACGTTCACGTTCATGTGGAAGCCGTCGACGGCCATGTAGCCGTCGAGCACGCCCGCCAGGTTCTTGATCCGCTCCTCGGGGGTGCGGCCGAGCCCGTCGGGGGTGACGGTGTTGGTCAGCGAAATGCCGTCCTCGGCGTCCTCGTACGGGAGCTTCGCGACCGACAGCGCCGAGGTGACGTAGCCGTGGGTGTCGCGGCCGTTCATCGGGTTGGCGCCCGGCGAGAAAGGCTCGCCCGCGCGGCGTCCGTCCGGGGTGTTGCCGGTCTTCTTGCCGTAGACGACGTTCGAGGTGATCGTCAGCACGGACTGGGTGTGCTCGGCGCCCCGGTACGTCTCGTGCTTGCGGACCTTCTTCATGAACTCCTCCACGAGCCACACGGCGATGTCGTCGACGCGGTCGTCGTTGTTGCCGTACGCCGGGTAGTCGCCTTCCACACGGTAGTCGGTGGCCAGGCCCGTCTCGTCGCGCACCGCGGTGACCTCGGCGTGCTTGATGGCGGACAGCGAGTCGGCGGCGACCGACAGGCCGGCGATGCCGCAGGCCATGGTGCGGCGCACGTCGCGGTCGTGCAGCGCCATCTCGATGCGCTCGTAGGCGTACCGGTCGTGCATGTAGTGGATGACGTTCAGGGCGTGGACGTAGGTCTGGGCGAGCCATTCCATCTGCTCGTCGAACTTGGCCATGACCTGGTCGTAGTCCAGCACCTCGGAGGTGAGGGCGCCGGTCTCGGGGCCGACCTGGGCGCCGGACTTCTCGTCCCGGCCGCCGTTGATCGCGTAGAGCAGGGTCTTGGCGAGGTTCACGCGGGCGCCGAAGAACTGCATCTGCTTGCCGACCGGCATCGCCGACACGCAGCACGCGATGGCGGTGTCGTCGCCGAAGCGCGGACGCATCAGCTCGTCGGACTCGTACTGCACCGAGGAGGTGTCGATCGAGACGCGCGCACAGAACTGCTTGAAACCCTGCGGCAGCTGCGGCGACCACAAGACGGTCATGTTCGGCTCGGGGGCCGGACCGAGGTTGTAGAGGGTCTGGAGGTAGCGGAATGAGGTCTTGGTGACCAGCGGCCGGCCGTCCTCGCCCATGCCGGCGATCGACTCGGTGACCCAGGTCGGGTCGCCGGAGAACAGCTCGTCGTACTCGGGCGTGCGCAGGAAGCGGACGATGCGGAGCTTGATGATGAAGTCGTCGACCAGCTCCTGGGCCCGCTCCTCCGTGAGGAGGCCGGCCTCGATGTCGCGCTGGAGGTAGACGTCGATGAAGGTGGAGGTGCGGCCCAGCGACATGGCCGCGCCGTTCTGCTCCTTCACGGCGGCCAGGTAGGCGAAGTACAGCCACTGGATGGCCTCGCGGCCGGTGGTGGCCGGGCGGGAGATGTCGCAGCCGTAGGAGGCGGCCATCGCCTTGAGCTCGGCGAGGGCGCGGATCTGTTCGGCGAGCTCCTCGCGCAGGCGGATCGTCTCCTCCAGCGGACGGTTGCCCGCGGGGAGGCAGTTCAGCTCCTCCTTCTCCTCCTTCTTGACGGCGATGAGGCGGTCCACGCCGTACAGGGCCACGCGGCGGTAGTCGCCGATGATGCGGCCGCGGCCGTAGGCGTCCGGCAGACCGGTCACGACGCCGGCCTTGCGGGCCGCGCGGATCTCGGGGGTGTAGGCGTCGAACACACCGGCGTTGTGGGTCTTGCGGTACTCGGTGAAGACCTTCTCCAGCTCCTCGGAGACCGGGTAGCCGTAGGTCTCCAGGGCGCCGGCGACCATGCGCCAGCCGCCGTACGGCATGATCGCGCGCTTGAGCGGGGCGTCGGTCTGCAGGCCGACGATCAGGTCCTTGTCGCGGTCGATGTAGCCGGGCGCGTGGGCGGTGATCGAGGACGGGATGTCGTGGGCGATGTCGTAGACGCCCTTCTCGCGCTCCTCCGGGAACTTGTCCGTGATCGCCTTCCACACGGCCGTGGTGCGCTCGGTGGGGCCGGCGAGGAAGGCTTCGTCGCCCTCGTACGGCGTGTAGTTCTGCTGGATGAAGTCGCGGACGTCGACGGCGTCACGCCACAGGCCGCCCTTGAAGCCCTCCCAGGCCTCGCCGATCTTCGTGGTCTCCGCAGGGGTGGCAGTCATCGCCCGCACCTTCTTCCGTCGCCTCATTGCTTGTGTCCATTGCACGCCGTTTGATCGATCATTTGGTGCCGCGTTGGTCCCGAGCTGACGCCCGAAGGTCCCGCCCTCTCCGTCCGCCGGGCTGCCGAACCGCACCTGACCTGGCATTCAACGTGGGCCGAAGGTCCATCGCGTGCTTGTGAAATGACGTGCGCAGTGCCGGCGCCGAGGGTGAAGGCGTCGGGGCTCCGCCCCGAACCCGTGGGGGTCAGGGACGGAGCCGCGGGAGGGGCAAAGTCCCGCAAGACACCCCCTAGCTCGGTGCTTCGGCGCCGGGGCGGGCGTAGAACCACCAGGCCACGACCACGCAGGAGGCGTAGAAGCCCACGAAGCCCCACATCGCGCTCGTCACCGCGAAGTTGGCGAACATCGCCGGGATGAAGAAGAAGCCGTAGGCGGCGATCGCGGCCGTGAACCCGGTCACCGCGCCCGACTCGATCTCGGCCTGCTTCAGCGCGGCCGCGTACTCCGGCGTGCCCTCCGTCAGCCCCTTCAGGTGCTGACTCCGGAAGATCACCGGGATCTGCCGGAACGTCGAGCCGTTGCCGATGCCCGAGAAGAAGAAGGCCGACAGGAAGCAGAAGAAGAAACCGTGGAAGGACCCGGAATCGGAGCCGGCTGGCAGGAAGGTGATCACGCCGATGATGGACACCGCCATGCCCACGAAGGACAGGATCGTCACCCGGGCGCCGCCCAGCTTGTCGGCGATCCAGCCGCCCGCCCAGCGGGCCAGCGCGCCCAGCGCCGGGCCCATCCAAGCGTAGGCGGCCACCGAGTACGCGGGGAAGGTGGTCTTGATCAGCAGCGGCAGCGCCGCCGCGAAGCCGATGAAGGAGCCGAAGGTGCCGACGTAGAGCCAGGTCATCAGCCAGTTGTGCTTGCGCTTGAAGATGATCTTCTGCTGGCTGAAGGGGGTGGAGGCCACCTTCAGGTCGTTCTGGCCGAACCAGGCCACCGCCGCCAGCACGATCAGCACCGGCACCCACACGAAGGCCGCGTTCTGGAGGTAGATCTCCGAGCCGTTCGCCTTCTTCTGGCCCGCGCCGATCGCCAGGACCGACGAGGTGATCAGGATCGGGGTCAGCAGCTGGACCACGGACACGCCCAGGTTGCCCAGTCCCCCGTTGATGCCCGTCGCGTTGCCCTTCTCCCGCTTCGGGTAGAAGAAGCCGATGTTGGCCAGGGAGGAGGAGAAGTTCGCGCCGCCGATGCCGCACAGAGCGGCGATCGCGATCATCGTGCCGTACGGGGTGTCCGGGTTCTGCACCGCGAAGCCCAGCCACAGCAGCGGCACGATCAGCACGACCGTGGAGACCGCCGTGAAGCGGCGCTGCCCGATCATCGGGCCGATGAAGGTGTAAAGGATGCGCGCGGTACCGCCGGTGATGCCGGGGACCGCCGTCAGCCAGAACAGCTGTGACTGCGAGAAGCCGAAGCCGACGTCCTTCAGGTTGGTCGCCGTGATGCTCCACACCTGCCAGACCACGAAGGCCACCAGCAGGGCCGGCACCGCGATCCACAGGTTGCGGGTCGCGACCCTCTTCCCCGTGGACTGCCAGAAGGAGGGATCCTCCGGCGTCCATGCGGTGATGGTGCGGCCGGGGCGGTACTGCGCCGGATCGGCGAGCTGCGGCCGTACCGCGTCCTTCGTGGCGGAACTCATGGTGTGTCCTCAAAAGGTCGAGGGGTGTCCTTGCCTATCCAGGTTCCGTGTCCGCGGGCGCCTCGCGGCAGAGGAGAACGCACTGTGGGTGACGGGACAAGGTCCCGTCACCCACAGTGCGTTCGCCGATGCGTCAGCCAGCGGGAGCCGACGACTGCGCGGCCCGGCTCGCCGCGCTCGTGTCGCAGCCGCCGGCCGACCATCCGCGCCTGGCCCGGCTGGCGGTGGAGCGGTACGCGACCGCCCGGGGCACCCGGACGGTGAGGGCAGCGCGTCTGGCCTGCTGAAACCTCGCGCATCTGGTCTGCTGGCCGGTATGGCGTACACCCCCATGACCGCGCGCAGCCGCGACGAGCACCATTGGGCGGCCACCCCGCTGGAGCTGTTCTTCGACCTCTGCTTCGTCGTCGCGATCGCCCAGGCCGGTGCCCGGCTGGTGCACGCGCTGGCGGAGGGCCATCCCGGTACCGGGGTGATCGGCTACTTCTTCGTCTTCTTCGGCGTGTGGTGGGCGTGGATGAACTTCACGTGGTTCGCCTCCGCCTACGACGTCGACGACGTGCCGTACCGGATCGCGACGCTCGTCCAGATCGCGGGCGTACTCGTCTACGCGGCGGGCGTGAGCCGGGCCTTCGACGAGAACGACTGGACGGTGGCCGTCATCGGCTACCTGATCATGCGGGTGGCGCTCACCGCGCAGTGGCTGCGGGCAGCCGCCGGCGAGAGCGGGGCCGCGCGCACGGCGGCGCTGAAGTACGCGGCGGGACTGGTGATCTGCCAGGCCGCATGGGTGGCGCTGCTGTTCGCCCCGGACGGCTGGAAGCGGTGGCTGTTCCTGGTCGTGGCCGCTATGGAGCTGCTGGTCCCGGTGATCGCCGAGCGCGGCCACCAGACGCCGTGGCACGCGCACCACATCGTGGAGCGGTACGGCCTGTTCACCATCATCGTGCTGGGCGAGACGATCGCCGCGAGCACGGTGGCGGTGAAGTCGGCCCTCGACGAGCACGAGGCGCTGGACCAGCTGCTGCCGATCGCCGGCGGTGGGCTGCTGATCGTCTTCGCGGCCTGGTGGATCTACTTCGCGGTGCCGATGCACGAGCACCTGACCTCCAACCGGGAGGCCATCCCGTGGGGTTACGGCCACCTGCTGATCTTCGCCTCCGGTGCGGCGATCGGGGCGGGCATCGAGGTCGCGGTGGAGCACGCGGTGGGCGAGGCGCACGTCTCGCAGCTCGCCGCCAATGCCGCCGTCACCGTGCCGACGGCGGTCTTCCTGATGATGGTGTGGCTCCTGCACTCCCGCCACTTCAAGCGGGGCCTCGCGCAGCAGCTCACCTTGCCGGTGTCGGCCGTCGCCGTCCTGGCCTGTACGTGGACGGGAACGCACGCGGTCCTGTACGCGGGCCTGGTCGCGGCCGCGACGGTCGCCATCGGCCTCACCCTGGCCACGCGTGCCGTATCCGGCCCCGCCGGCGTTTGAGGCGCGGGGGTTCGGGGACGGCGCCCCTGACAACGGGCTGCGGCCGGCCGTCACTCCTCAGGTCCCGACGGCGTTGGCAGGCCATGACACTCCCCGCACAACGCCCCGGCCAAGCCCCCGGCAGGGAACTGGTCGAGCCCGGGTTCTGGCAGCAGCCCCCCGCCCACCGCCTCGCGGCCTTCGCCCGCCTGCGGGCCCGGGAAGCGCCCGTCTTCGTGCCCGAAGGGCCGGGGCACGGGCACTGGGCCCTCGTCCGCCACGCCCACGTGCAGGAGGCCAGCCGCCTCCCCAAGGTCTTCGCCAGTGCGCCCGGCGTGACCACCCCCGAGCCCGCCCGCTGGGTCCGCGCCCTGTTCGGTGACTCCATGGTCAATCTGGACGGCCCCGACCACGCCCAGCTCCGCAAGATCGTGCAACGGGCCTTCACTCCCCGCCTGCTGGCCGCCGCCGAGGCGGACATCCACGCGGTGGCCACCCGCATCGTGGACGACGTACTGGCCGAGGAGCCCGACGAGTTCGTCTCGGCGGTGGCCTCCCGCCTGCCCCTGGAGGTCATCTGCAACATGATGGGCATCCCGGAGCACTACCGCCCCGAGATCGCCGACCGCGTCAACCACGCCTCCGAGAACATCGGCGTGGAGCGCGCTCTCGCCGCCCGGCTGCGGATGCCCGGGCGCGGCCTGCGCGCGCTCGCCCGGATGCAGCGGATGGTGGCCGGCATCGGGCGCGAGCGGCGCAAGAACCCCACCGACGACCTGATCTCGGCGCTGGTGTGCGCGAACGTCGACGGCCAGGCCCTCGGCGCCCGCCAGCTCGGCGCCTTCTTCTCGCTCCTGATGGTCGCCGGGGTGGAGACCACCCGCAACGCGATCACGCACGGGCTGACCCTGCTGACCGACAACCCCGGCCAGCGCGACCTGCTGCTCTCGGACTTCGAGGAGTACGCGGACGGCGCGGTCGACGAGATGATCCGCCACTCGACGCCGATCATCCAGTTCCGCCGGACCGTGGCCGCCGAACACACCATGGGCGGCCACGACTTCCGCCCGGGCGACAAGGTGGTCCTGTACTACGCCTCCGCCAATCGCGACGAGGCGGTCTTCCCGGACCCCGACGCCTTCGACATCACCCGCTCGCCCAATCCGCACCTGGGATTCGGCGGCGGCGGGCCGCACTTCTGCCTGGGCGCGCACCTGGCCCGGGTGGAGATGAAGGCGCTCTTCCGCGAACTGCTCACCCGGCCGGTCGGGCTGCGCGCGGTGGGCCTGCCGGATCTGGCCGGGTCGAACTTCGACAACCGGGTCCGCTCGCTCAAGTTCGCCTTCGAACGCCCCTGAGGCCGAAGGCCAGGGACGGGAGTCGGAGCCGGAGCCGGGGTCGGAAGCCGGAACCGGCCACCGGGCAGGCTGGGAGCCCGGCGGCCGGAGTACCTGGTGGCGGCGCGGCCCGGTGCGCGGCTACTTCTGCAGGCGCCGCACGGTCAGGACGCAGTGCGCGCTACCGGTGAGCACCGCCTCGTCGCCCGCGAACGCCTGGAGGGTCGGCGCGTCGACCGGCCGGCCGGGGACCGCCTCGGGCCAGGCGCGGGTGGCGAACAGGAAGTACGCCTGCCCGCTCTCGTTCGCCGCGGCGACCCACTCGTCGGGGGCGGTGCACTGCGCGTTCATCCCCGGCAGGGTGAGCGCGATCTGGTTGCCCTCCAGCAGGATCTGCACGGGGAAGGCGGCCGGGTTGCGGGTACCGTCCATGACGACGTCGCCGATGGGCAGGCCGATCTCCTCCAGCAGCCCGCGGGCCGCCGCCTCGCCGGCCTCCCGGCCGCCCGGGCCGTCCCCGAGGGTGTAGGCGAGGAGGTACGGGATGTCGTGCGCCTCGGAGGGGTCGCCGATCCAGGCGAGCACCGAAAGGGTGCCGAGCTGGGACCGGTCGATTTCGGCTTGAGTAGAAGTCATGCGCCGCACCCTAGTGGTCTGCCGCCCGACCCTTTCACGGCCTTTCACCCGGGCGGGCTAGACGGCCCAGAAACCCCCTCCGGAATTCGCCTGGATGTTCGCGTCCTGGTACTGGAGCCGCTCAATGCGCGCGTTTTCCGGGACTTCGAACACGACCCATCCCTCGGCCCGCTCACCGACCGCGAGGGAATCGAAGACGAGGGGTTTGCCGGTGGTCAGTTCACCGGTGGGCACCACCGGGTGGCGCTGTCCCGCGCCGTCGTGCGCCCACATGCGTCCGAGCGCCCCGTACGAGGCCCCGCCCACGTTGACGAACGACATCGAGGCGGCCACCCAGCGCTTGCCCGCCGGCGGGGCGAAGTTCTTGTCCACGCTGACCGCGGGATCCACGTACGCGCTCAGCACCGCCTCCAGGTGCCGGCCGACCTGCCGGCCGTGCACCCGTACGGCTTCACCCACGCGGGCATCCTTCACCCCGGTCCGCGCGGCCGCCCCCTCGGCGCCCGGCGCCCCGTCGTCCACCACGACGTCGTCCACCACGACGTCGTCCACCACGACGTCGTCCACCACGACGGCGGGCACCGCGGCGGGGGCCAGGGCGGCCCCCTCGGGCGCGCTCTGGCAGGCCGCGGCACCGCACACCAGCAACGGGAGGAGAACGGCGGCGAACCGCGCGAGGCGGGAGGCGGGGCGGAAGCGGACGGGGGCGGAGGCGGGGGTGGAGGCGGAGCCGGGGGCGGCGGACGCACGCATGCGGGATCCCTTCGGGGACGTATTTCGGTCAGTCTCACGCGCCCGAGCGGGGAATTGCACACACCGACACGAGTACGCCCGGCGGGCGTGTACGGCGCGTTGCCCTCGACTGCCAGCACAATTCGTTCCGGCGGAATCCCGCCGCCCGCATCCACCCGGAGGAAACATGGGTATTCACGGAGCCCGCATGGCCCTTGCAGCACTGTCAGCGCTGGCCGCGACGGCGGTATTCACCGCCCCCGCCGACGCCACTTCTTTCGACCAGGGAATTTCCGTACAGCCGTACGGTCATATCTCCGAGGACGGTACGGTCACCCTTTCCGGCACGTACCACTGCACGAACCCGTCACCCGTGGGGGCGAAGCTCCAGATCGCGGCGGCCGTGGTCCAGGACGGCACGCGGCTCGCCTTCGGCGGGGGCGAGGCGAAGTGCGACGGACAGGAGCACGCGTGGGAGGCCACCGGCTCGCTCAAGTTCACCCCGGCCGTCCACCCGGGCCCGGCGCGCGCCGAGGCCCAGCTCAACGAGATCCACTTCTCGGGCATGATGCCGCGCTCCATCGACACGGTCGCGGAGGACCGCCAGGAGATCACCCTGGTCGCCGACCACTGACACCGCTGCTCCGGCGCGAGGCGTGCCCGGCCGGTAGCCGCCGCTACCGGCACTCGGGCGCGACGTCCGTCATCGACATGAACGCCACCGACTGGCACTCGGGGTCCGCGTGCGGCCGCCCCGTCGTCCAGTCCACGACCGTCGGTACTCCGGCGGCCAGCAGGAGCAGGGCCAGGACGCCCGTCGCGGCGCCCCTGCTCAGCCTGCGCACAGCACGATCCGTTCCATACGGCGCATCATCGCCCCGCCCCGGGCGTCCCGCCACCCGGGGCGACCATCCGGTCACCCCGCGCTTCGGGGGCTGCCCGCGGCGTCGAACTCGCACCACACCGCCTTGCCGTCGCCGCGGGACTCCACTCCCCAGTGCGTGGCCAGCGCGTCCACCAGCAGCAGCCCGCGCCCCGTGGTGGCCGCCTCGCCCGGGGTGCGCCGGCGCGGCCACACGCTGGAGCGGTCCTTGACCCACAGCCGGATCCGCCGGACCGGCTCGGGCAGCACCTCCATCGTCAGCACCGCTCCGCCGTCGGTGTGCAGCAGGGCGTTGACCAGCAGTTCCCCGGCGGCCAGTTCCACGTCGTCGGCGAGGTCCGGCATGCCCCAGTCGCGCAGCGCCTGGCGCAGGGCGTAGCGGGCCTCCGAGAGCCCTTCCGGGTCGGCCTGGTGGATGTACTGGTGGATGCGCGGGGCCCGGTGGGTGCCCGGGTCGGGTGCCCGGCGCAGCACCAGCAGGGCCACGTCGTCCCCGGAGCCCCAGCGCTCCCAGAGCCGGTCCGAGAGGTGGTCGGCGAGGGCACCGGCCTCCTGCGGGCCGCTGCTGACCGCATAGGCGAGGGCCTCCATCCCCTGGCTGATGTCGGTGCCCGGTTCCTCCACCAGGCCGTCCGTGCACAGCACGAGCGTCTCCCCGGGGACCAGGTCGAGCCGGGTCTCGGGGAACTCCTCCCGCTCGAAGGCCGAGGCCAGCCCGAGCGGCAGGCCGCCGCGCACGTTCGGCCAGCCCGTCCTGCCGTCCGTGTGCCGGATCAGCGGGCCGATGTGGCCCGCGCGCACGGCCCGTACGCCGCCCGTCTCCAGGTCCACTTGGGCGTACATGCACGTCGCGAAGCGCTCGGTGTCCAGTTCGGCGAGGAACCGCGAGGCCCGCGCCAGCACGGTGGACGGCGGATGCCCCTCGCCCGCGTACGCCCGCAGCGCGATCCGCAGCTGGCCCATGATGGCCGCCGCGTGCGTGTCGTGGCCCTGTACGTCGCCCACCACGATGCCGACCCGGTCGCGGGGCAGGGCGATCACGTCGTACCAGTCCCCGCCGACCTCGCGCCCGCTCCAGGCCGCGTGGTAGCGGACGGCGATCTCCCCACCGGTGATCTCCGGGATCCGCCGCGGCAGCATGGCGGCCTGGAGTCCCGTGGCGAACTCCCGCTCCTGGTCGAAGAGGAGCGCCCGCTGGAGGGACTGGGCCACGATGCCCGCGAGGCCGAGGCACAGGTTGCGCTCCTCGGGGCTGAACTCGGTGCGCCGCCGGTAGAAGAGGACCAGCCCGCCGATGGCCTGGGCCTGCGCGATCAGCGGCAGGTAGGCGGCCGCGTCGAACCGGATCCGGCTCAGGTACTCGCTGAGCAGCGGGAACTCCTCACCGAGCGCGCTGAGCGAGGTGGCGAATCGTGCCTGCCTGCTGAGCACGGCCTGCGAGAGCGGCAGCGAACCGTCCAGCCGGGTGAACCGCCGCTCGCTGAGGATCTCCAGCGACTCCCCGCTCAGCGCGATGATCTTCATGGTGCCGCCCTCGACCAGCCCCAGGGCCAGCCCGTCGGCGCCGAGCCGCTCCAGCGCGCCCGCCCCGGTCAGCGCGGCCGTGACGTCGTCGACCGTCACCGCCCGCGAGAGGGCCTCCGTGGTCCGCTGGACGATGGTCGTCTGCTGGGCCCGGGCCGTCTCCAGTCTGCGCAGCATGGTGGCCTGGGCCAGCTCCGCCGTCGCGTCCCGGACGATCCCCACGATCCGCCGCGGCCGCCCGTCCCCGTCCCGCAGCACCCGGCCCTGGGTGTGCGTCCACTGGTCGCGGCCGTCGCGCCGCTGCACCGTGAAGTAGGCCCCGTACGACTCCCCGCCGCCCTCCAGGACTCCGGCCACGGTCTCGGCCAGCCGGGCGCCGTCCTCCGGCGGGATCCGCAGCCCGAGGCCCTCCGGGGTGCCGTCGAACCGCTCCGGCTCCAGGTCGAAGACGTCCATCCCGGCCTCGTCCAGGGCCAGCGATCCGGCGTCCAGGTCCCACTCGAAGCTTCCCATGCCGTTCAGCGCGAGCCGCTCCCCCGGCCCGGTCTGGGGAGACCGCCGGTCCTGCTCGGGACGGTCGCGCTCCGCCGCTGCCACGAGACACACACCACCTAACGGCCGGGCCAGCACGGCTGGGAGATCAGCCGCTCCCACTCCTCGTCAGGATGCCCCGGAAGGGTGCGCCCGGCCTCCCGCCAGCGCTTCACGAGGGAGAGGTAGATCGGGGGCTGGACCGTGTGGGACGCCGTCGGCCACGGGCCGCGGTCGTACCCGGTGGCCCGCGTCGTGGCGGGCTGTTCGGCGCGACTGCCGGGAATCCGTACCCAGCCACGGCCCTGTGCTCGCTCCGCGCTCATCGCGGACCCCTCTCACCGCGGGTCTCCCCTGCGGATATCACCGCAGATACGTCTTTGGATGCCCGGCCGAGGCCCGGTGACACCGGGCCTCACCGGCGGAGCCCGGCAGCGGGCCCCGTGCCTCGAGCCGTTTGCGGACTCCTCTCACCAGTCTCCCCGCCGTGAAGCCCGCACCGTGCACGAATCGCATGGAAGGGCCGAATGAGGGAGCCGTCAGCAGCCCCGCGAAGAACAGTCCGGGCCACGAGGACTCGAAGCCCGGGCTCAGTTCCGGCGTACCGCTGCCCCCCACGGTCTCCAGACCGGCCCGCAGCCCGGCGTCGAGCAGGTCCAGCCGGGCCAGGTCCGGGGTGAACCCGGTGGCCGCGATGACGTGCTCGGTGTCCAGGACCACGGACCCGCCGGACCTGGTGGTCAGGCCGAGCCGGGTCCGCTCGCCCACCGCGACCGCCCGGTGCAGGCGGTGCCCGAGCAGCACGGGCACCTGCCGCTCGAAGCGGTCCCGCAGCCACCAGGCGCCGGCCGGGCCCAGCGCGGTCGCCGCGATCCGCTCCCGGCTGGCGGCGGGCAGCCGCCGCACCGCCCAGGGCAGCTCCGACCACGCCCAGCTGCGCCAGCCGGTGCCGAGCCCGCTGTGCGGATCGCGCAGGGCGCGCAGCGCGGGGCGGCTCAGGGGCTGCGGCACCGCGTTCCAGTTCAGCCGGGCGCGCCGGGCGACCAGGCACGGCCGGGCGCCCTGCTCGGCCAGCAGGGCGGCGGTCTCCAGGGCCGCCTGTCCGGCCCCGAGCACGGCGACCTCCAGACCGGCGAAACGGGTCAGGTCCCGGTGTCCGCTGCTGTGCGAATAGTGCCCCGGCGGCAGTTCGCGCAGCGTCTGCGGATGATGGGCGAACGGCATCACCCCGACGGCGAGGGCGACCGTACGGGTGAACAGCGGCGGTCCCTCGGCGGTGCGCACGCGGAAGCCGCCGCCCTGCGGGGTCACCTCCGTGACGGTCACCTCCTCCACCTCGGGCCCGGCATGGCGGGCGAACCACATCCCGTAACCGCTGAACGTGCCGATCGGCAGCGGAGTGCCGTGTTCCGCGACCAGTCCGCGGGTGGCGCAGTACTCGGCCAGGGTGTGCCGCCCGTCGGGCGCGGACAGATTGGAGGACCAGGGCTCCGACTTCAGGTACATGCCGTCGGGCATGTGGTCGCGCCAGGAGGCCATCGGCCGCCCCAGGAGCCGTACGTCGAGCCCCGCGCCCGCCGCGTGCGCGGCGATCGACAGCCCGTACGGGCCCGCGCCGACCACCACGAGATCGTCCATCCGCGTCACGGCCTTCCTTCCACTGTCGTACTCAACGGGTCAATAGCTCGTCCGGCGCCGCCGGTGCCTCCGGCGGCGCCGGCCGGGAGAGCGGAGACGGCCCCGGCTGGTCCCGCCCCCGCTGGCGGGGCGCCCGGACCGCCGCGAGAGCGGTGCGCCGGCTCTGGGCGGGCACACCCCGCAAGGCGCGCGCCCCCTTGCCGAACCCGCGCCCCAGGAAGGCGGCGAGCATGGCCACGAACGGCATCAGGTCGTCGCCGGCGAACCAGGCCGCCTCCACCCGGCCCCGGTCCCTGCCCGCCGCGGACCGCCCCCCGCCCGCCGGGACCCGGCCCGGACCGGTCCGCCGGCCGGCGACGGCCGACGGGGCCGGATCCGCGGCGCCCACCGCCGGGCCCGTCGCGCGAAGGCGCGGCAGGGAACCGCCGCGCACCGCCGCTAGCAGCGCGTAGTTCTCGGCGACGAACACCCGGCCCGGTCCGCCCACGGGCTCCGGAACCCGCTGACCCGTCAGATCCAGGTACATCGCCTGTACGACGTCCAGCCCGGCGGTGTCCGTGAACAGCCGGAACTGCGCGCCCGGGCGGGGGTTGAAGTCCACCAGCCGGAAGGTGCCCCGCTCGTCCCGGCGGAAGTCCAGGTCCAGGATCCCCTGGTAGCCCAGGCGTTCGGCGAGCCGCAGCCCCGCCTCCTCCACGGCGGGATCCGGCAACCAGCGGCCCACCGCCGTCAGCCCCGTCCGCACCGGCCACGACAGCTCCTTGCGGCCCGAGCCGGCCAGCAGCGGACGCCCGCCCCGGGCGAAGGCCCCGTGGAAGAACCAGTCGGTGTCGGGCCCGGCCGGCAGGAACCGCTGGAGCAGCAGCCGGCTCCCGGCCTCGGCGGAGCGCTCGTACAGCCGCCGCGCCTCGGCGGCGGTGTGCACCAGCGTGGTGCTGCGCAGCCCGTCGGCCCCGGCCGGCAGCAGCCAGGGCCGGCTCCACTTGGCGACCACCGGCAGACCGAGCCGCCGGGCGGCCTCCGCCGCGTCGCCGCCGTTCGCCGGGACGACCGTCTCCGGATGCGGCACGTCCCAGCGCGCGCAGAGCCGCGCCAGCTCGGCCTTGTCGGCCACCCGGGCGGGCAGGTTGTCGGGCTGATGGGGGATCCGGAAACGGTCCGTCAGCATAGGCGCGATCCGGGACACCGTGATCGCGCTCAGATCGTCCATGGCGATCAGCACCGCCGGCCGGCCGATCCGCTCCGACGCCCCGGTCAGGCACTCGAGCAACGTCTCGGGCGCCTCCGGGTCCAGCCCGCCGGCCGGCCCGGGATGCACGGCGCGCACATAACGCGAACGCCCCATGGGACCTCCCCCGGCCTCGACGACGGCATGGACCTCCACGCCCTTGCGGCCAAGGGATCTGACGGCGCCGAGGGTTCCGTGGTGGAACGGATTGCGGTCGAGTCTGAGCAGAACGGCGGGCACATGGTTGAGATACGCGTGCATGGCTGCGGTGTCTTTCACCTAGTCGGACCAAGCGGGGAGGGTGTGCACCTGCGAATGGCCTACGGCAGCGGCACCGAACAGGCCATTCGTCAGATCTGATGCCTAACGTCTTTGGTAAGCACACCGATTCAGGAAAGCTCGGGAGACGCCATGCCCAGACCACGCCGCCGACTGGTGAGCACCTGCATCGGTACGGTCACGGCCGGACTGCTCGCCACCGGGGCCGCGCTCGCGGAGCCCGATGAGGACCGGTACCCGGACTCGGACGTCGCCATGGGCGCCTATCTCGACTACGGGCCGCCCGGCGTGGCGCGGATCCCGTACCTGTCGAACTGGCTGGGCGGCAAGGACATCCGGGTCGGGCACACCTACCTGCCCGGCGACCGGTGGGCGGGCATCGAGGGCAACGTCGGCTTCCTGGAGGACTGGGCGCGGTGGCGCCGGGCCGAGGACGACCGGCTGTTCGTCCTCAACGTCCCCATGCAGGAACGCAACGAGGGCCGGGTGCCCGACCGCCAGGTGGCCCGGCTGATCAGGGCGGGCGCGCAGGGCCAGTTCGACCGGCACTTCCAGCGGCTCGCCGAGCGGCTGGTGGCGCTGGGCGTGCCGGACACGGTGATCGTGCTCGGCTGGGAGATGAACGGCATCACCTACACCCACCGGTGCGCGCCGGACCCGGAGAACTGGAAGGTGTACTGGAAGCGCATCGTCACCACGATGCGGTCCGTGCCCGGACAGGCGTTCAAGTTCGACTTCGCGCCGAACCGGGGCAAGGACGCGATCGGCTGGACCAAGTGCTACCCCGGCGACGACGTGGTCGACATCATCGGAATGGACTCGTACGACCAGGGCCCCGGCCGGACCTTCGACGAGCAGATCACCCAGCCGTACGGACTCCAGAAGCACGTCGACTTCGCGGAGGCACACGGCAAGGCGATCTCGTACCCGGAGTGGGGCCTGTTCCGGCGCGGGGACAATCCGGAGTACGTGCGGCGCATGCTGAGGTGGATCGAGCAGCACAAGCCGCTCTACCACACCATCACCGACTACTGCCCGCACGGCGTGTGGCAGTGCAAGCAGAACCCGGAGTCCACGGAGGTCTTCCGCGAGGCACTGAGGCTGCCGGAGCGTCCCGGCCCGGTCGTCCCGACCCCGGTGGTCCCGACCCCGGTGGTGCCCACGCCCGTGGTCCCGACCCCGGTGGTCCCGACGCCCGTCGTGCCTTCGCCGGCCATCCCCACACCAGCCATCCCGACGCCGGAACTCCCGACCCCGCAGGTCCCGACCCCGCAGGTCCCGACCCCGCAGGTCCCGACGCCCACACCCTCGCAGGCCCCGTCGCCCGAGGTGCCCCGGCCCTCGCCCGTGGTCCCGACTCCGGTGACCCCGAGCCCGCTCGTCCCCTCGCCCGTGGTCCCGACCCCGGTGACCCCGAGCCCGCTCGTCCCCACGCCCGAGGTCCCGCTCCCGGTGACCCCGAGCCCGCTCGTCCCCACGCCCGTGGTCCCGCTCCCGGTGACCCCGAGCCCACTGGTCCCGACCCCCGAGGTGCCCGAGCCGACGCCCGTGCCCTCGCCCGCCGTCCCGGCGCCGGAGACCCCCGCGCCCTCCGGAACCCCGACCCCGACCCCGCCGGTCCCCACCCCGGTGCCCTCGCCGGAGCCCGTCCCCTCCCAGCCGCAGCCGCTGCCGGAACCGGCGAAGCCGCCGCTCAACTCCAAGGAGTGGTGCGTCCCGCTCAACTTCGGCGAATGGCTCTCCAAGCTGGTCGGCAAGCAGTCGGTCTGCGTCAAGGTCGACCTGGGCGAGGGCTCCGGCTTCTGGCCGTTCTAGACGGGTCATCGCACCCGCAGTTCGTTGAGCCGCGCCCGCCAGTCCCTGGCGGCCGGCAGCGCCTCCCGCAGCGCGTCCACCGCCCGCCCGCGCCCCGTCACCTGCGACTCGTGCAGCCGCAGCAGGGGCGCGAGCGCGCTGGTCGCCAGCAGGAACCGCTGGTTGACCACGGTCTCGGGCCGCCAGTGGTTCTTGTACGGCTCGTTGCCGCGCAGGAAGCTCACCACCGGGCGGCCCTCGGCGAGCGCCCGCCCGGCCTCGTGGCGCAGCAGCAGCGTCGCCACGTCGACCTTGCGCGCGCGCAGGTCCGGATCGGCGCCGTACAGGTAGCCGCCGCTCAGCCCGGCCGAAAGCAGCGTGACGTTGGCCGCCACCACCTTGCCGTCCAGCCGGAACTCCGTCAGCCGCCCCTCCCCCGCCCGCACCATCCGCCGGGTGGCCCGGGTCAGGTGCTCGGCGAACCGGGGCCTGAGGTGCTCGGGGGTCACCCCGCGGCCGCGCCACTGCTTCTCGTGGAGCCGCAGCAGGGTCCGTACGGCACGCGGTACTTCCTGCTCGTCGACCTCGTGCTCCTCGATCCCGGCCGCGTCGGTCTTGCGGAGCTTGGCCCGGACCCGCTGGGCACCGGAGGCCGGCATCCGCTTGACCAGTTCGTCGAACGGCAGCGCGGGCAGCTCCATGCAGGTGGAGTCGGTGAGCCGGGCCCCGACGCCGGGCCAGTACTTGCACAGCGCCTCGGCCGCGGCCCCGGGGCGGACCTCGCGCAGGTCGACGACCGCGCCCCGGGCGGCCCGGTGCAGCCCGCGGGCCAGCGCCGGGACCACCTGGTCGGTGTGCTCGGCGGACACGAGCACGTCGAAGTAGTCGGTGATGGGACCGCCGAGCGGCACCAGCAGCGGCAGCGGCCGGTGTACGAGCATCAGCGCGGCCGCGCCGACCAGCTCCTCGCCGCGCCGCACGAGGACGATCCGGAGCCGGCCGTCCTTCCCGTACGACAGCCACCAGGAGTGCAGCCAGGCGTGGCTCTGAAAGGGGGTCGCGGTGGGACAGGCGCGGACGAGCCGGTTCCACGACTGCTCCAGCGCGGCGAACTGCCGCGGGTCGCGGCACAGCGTCACCGACAGAGCCGCGGCGGGGCCCGAGCTCATCGCACGGACTCCTTCTCCTTGGTCTCGGCGTGCTCACCCTGTGCGGGGAGCGAGGGGTACTCCTCGACGACCGGCTGCTCCTGTGCCGCCCGCGCCCTCGGTTCCACCCGCTCCTGCGCCTGCTCCTGGTCCCTGCGCCGGGCCGGCCGGGCCAGCAGCCACAGCCCGCCGAGCAGCCCGCCGGCGCACATCCCGACGGCGCCGCTGATGGCGGCGGACGGGGAGGCGGCGTCGGTGGGGGCCACGGCCTGGTTGAACAGCAGCAGCTGCACGCCGGTGTTCTTGGCGGCCTGATTGCTGCTCAGGGACAGGGCGTCGGCGACGGCGTTGGCGATGTCGGCGGCCTCGCCGGGGCTCTTGGAGGTGCCGGTGATCGCGATCATCGGCGACTCGGGCGAGGTCTCGGCCCGCACCTGGGTCCGCAGCTGGCGGGCCGAGATGCCCGCGCGGGGCTGGGCGTAGGCGAGCGTGGAGCTGCTGGTGGCGATCCGGGCGTAGGCCTGGGCGAAGCCGAGGGCGGTGGCGGGCTCGGTGGTGTCGTCGGGCACGGCGACGACGTAGCTGGTGGCGGCGTACTCGGGCGCCTTGAGCACCCCGTACGCCCCGCCCGCGGCCAGCCCCAGCAGGGCACACGCGGGCAACGGCCACCACGCGGGAGGCGGCATCAGCCGCCGCCGGAGCCGCCTCTTCTTCCCGGACCGGTGGTCGGCCTTCTTCTCCGGCTTCTGCTCGGTCTTCTTCTCGGTCTTCTGCTCGGTTGGCTTCTCGGTCTGCTTCTCGGTCTTCTGCTGGTCGGCGCTGTCGGCCATGAGCGTGGTCACTTCCTGGGTGGAGGTCAGAGGGTTCGGTAGGGATCAGCCGGCTTCGTTACCGCCGGGCGCTCTCGGCCCCGCCGGTGTTCGAGGCGCCGGGTTCCAGGGGCTGCGCCCCCGGCAGCGGCGCGGCACCCGGACGCGGCCCGGCCGAGCCCGGTGCGGCCGACAGCGCGAGGTCGTAGACGTCCAGCAGTTGCCGCGCACTGCGGGCGATGTCGTAGCGGCGGACCACCGGCGGCGGCGGCAGTCGGCGGGCCCCCGCCTCCATGTGGCCGCGCAGGGCCGCGATCAGCTCGTCCGTGCCGGTGCCGATGCGCCGGGCACCCGGGGCCTGCGCGGCGGGCAGGTCGTCGATGGCCGGGCAGGTGACGTGCAGCACCGGCAGCCCGGCGGCCAGCGCCTCGACCACGGCCAGGCCGAAAGCCTCCTCCCGCGACGGCGAGACGAAGACGTCCATGGCGGCCAGCAGCGCCGGGATCCCCGGGGTGCGGCCGTCCGCGCTGTCGCCCAGCGGGTCCCGCTCCCCCAGCAGGTGGATCCGGCTCTGCGCGCCCAGCTCCGCGGCGAGCAGCCGCAGCGCCGCGCGCTCGGGCCCGTCCCCGGCGAGCAGCAGGTGCGCTCCCGGCAGCGCGGCCACGGCCCGCACCAGGGCGTCGAACCGCTTGCCCGGCACCAGCCGGCCCACCCCGCCGACCACGAAGGCCCGCTCCGGCAGCCCGGTCCGGGCCCGGGTGGAACGGCGTACGCCCTCGTCGAAGCGGAAGCGGACCGACTCGATCCCGTTCGGTACGACGTGCACCCGCGCGGCCGGCACCCCCCACCCCTCCAGCCGGGCGGCCACGGTGTCCGAGACGGCCACGGTCGCGGCTCCCAGGCGCTCGCTGGCCAGGTACAGGGCGCGCACCCCGCCCGACAGCGGCCGGCCCTCGATCTCGCCCTCGCCGAGGGAGTGCTCGGTGGCCACGGTCGCCCCGGCGCCGGCGATCCGGGCCGCGAGGCGCCCGTACACGCAGGCCCGGTACAGGTGGGTGTGCACGAGGTCGTACCGGCCGCGCCGGATGAACTTCACCATCCTCGGCAGCGCCCCCAGGTCCCGGTTGCCCCGCATCCCCAGGTGCACGACCCGCACCCCGTCGGAGCGCAGCCCCTCGGCGACCGGCCCGGGGTTGGTCAGCGTCAGGACGTCGCAGCGCATCGGCATGTGCCGCAGCAGCAGCCGCAGCTGCTGCTCGGCGCCCCCGACCCCGAGCCCGGTGATGATGTGCAGGGCCTTCACGGGAGGACCACCCGCCGCAGCTCGCGGACCTGGTGGCGCACCTGCTTGACGCGCAGCCGCGCGCCCGCGTCGGCCTGGCTGATGTGCGTACGGGGCAGGGCGTGCGGGCCCGCGAGCCGGCCGGGGTCGATGGCACAGGCGTACCCGTATCCGGCGGCCCGGGTGGCGGCGACGACCCGGGCGTCGAGGTGTCCGTACGGGTAGCAGAACCCCTCGGGCAGGGTTCCGGTCAGCTCGCGCAGCAGGTCGCGGCTGCCCCGCAGCTCCTGCTGGAGCACGTCGTCGCCGGCCGCGGTGAGGTCCTGGTGGAGCAGCCCGTGCGAGCCGATCTCCTGTCCGGCCTCGGCGACCTCGCGGATGCCCTCGGCGGTGAGCAGGGACTTGCGCGGCCCGAGCGGGTCCCACACGTTGTCCACGCCGAGCCGCCCGGGCAGGACGAAGAGGGTGGCGGTGCAGTCGTGGCGGCGCAGCAGCGGCAGCGCGTGGGTCAGGAAGTCGGTGTAGCCGTCGTCGAAGGTCAGCCCGACGAGCCCGGCCGCGCGTCCGGTGGCACGGGCCCGGAGCAGTTCGCCGACCGACACCCCCCGCAGACCGCGGGAGCGCAGCCACAGCAGCTGGGCCTCCAGGGCGCGGGGGGTGACGGTGATCCCGTACGGGTCCTCCGCGGGGTCGGTGAACTCGGCGACCGAGTGGTACATCAGGACCCACGGCGATGCGGTCCGGCGGGCGGGGACCACCACGGCGGCGGGCGCCGTGTCGGTGTCAGCGGACATTGCGGAACCTCTGCGTCAACTGGGAGGTGAACTGGGCGATCTGACCGGGCAGGGCGATGACTTCGAGGGCGCGTATGGCGGTGCCGGTGGCTCCGAACATGGCCGGGACCAGCAGGCAGCCGAGGGCGGCGCTGAGCATCGGGTCGGGGATCATGGGCCCGGCGATCCAGCCCGTGGCGCAGGCGGCCGCCGCGGACACCGCGAGCCGCCCGATGCTGACGGCGACCCGGCCGCCCTGGATGGGGACGATCCGGGAGCCGAGGCCGGTGAGCAGCAGGACGGCGGTGGTGGAGATGCCGGCCGCGTTGGCGGCGGCGATGCCGTAGGTGCCCCACCAGCCGACGGCGAAGGCTCCGGCCACGATGTTGACGAGCAGTCCGGCGCCCATCGCGAGCGCCGGGAACCAGGTGGGCCGGGCGGTCGAGAAGAAGGGCCGGGACAGTGCCCCGACGAGGCAGTGGCCGAGCAGTCCGAATCCGTAGACCCGCATGACGGAGGCGGTGGCGAGGGTGTCCTGGTGGGTGAAGGCGCCGCGTTCGAAGAGGACCTGGATGATCTGCGGCGCGTAGCCGATGACGAGCGCGGTGCCCATCAGTACGGCGAGGCAGGCCAGGGCCAGATCCTGCTCGACGCGCCGCCGGGCCTTCTCCCGCTCCCCGCCGGCCATCGCCTGGGCGACGACGGGGAAGGTGACGGTGCAGATCATCAGGGAGAGCACCATCGGCATCTGCGCGACCTTCTGCGCGTAGTTGAGGTGCGAGATCGCCCCGGGCGGGAGGGACGCGGCCAGGAACCGCTCGACGAGCACCTGCGACTGCCGGAACACGGCGAAGAAGATCACGGGCGCGATGACCGCGAAGGCGATGAGGGTGGGGCGGTCGCGGTCGCGCTGGCTGCGGGGGGCGCCCTTGGCCCGGGGCGGGCCGAAGCCCACGTTCCGGATGAAGGCGGGCAGTTGGACGAGGACCATCAGCAGTCCGCCGGCGGCGACCCCGGCGGCGGCGGCCCGCACCCCCCACAGGGCGTGCAGCGCGACCATGGTGCCGATGATGCCGACGTTGTACGAGACGTAGATCGCGGCGGGCGGTACGAAGGACCGGTGGGCCCTCAGCGCCGCGCTGAAGTATCCGGCGATGCCGAAGGAGATGACGGTCAGCGCCGTCAGCCGGGTGCACTCGACCGCGAGTTCCGGATCGGGCAGTCCGGGTGCGAGCACGGCGACGACGAGCGGCGCGGCCACGATGAGCACGGAGGCCACCGCGGCCAGGAACACGAGGAGCCGCGGCAGCGTCGCCCCGACGAGCAGCCGTACGGGGTCCTGCGCGCGGGCCTCCATCCGGGTGAGCCCGGCCCGGCTGGCCGACCGCCGGGCCAGGGCGTGGCTGAAGGCGGGCACCATCAGCAGGGCCATGGCGTCCTCGATGAGCAGCGTCGAGGCCATCTCGGGCACGGTCCAGGCGATCAGGAACGCGTCGCTGTCGTGCCCGGCCCCGAAGAGGTGCGCGATGGTCTGGTCCCGCACCAGCCCGAACACGGCCCCGGCGGCGGTCAGCCCGGCGGTCACGGCAGCGGCCTTGGCCAGGAACCGCCCGAGCGGCGGCCCGTTCCCACCGGGGGCAGCGGGCGCGGCGGGCCGGGCTCCGCCCGGGGCCGCTGGTCCGACGGGCCGCGCTCCGCCCGCCCGCCTCGCCGGGGCACGACCCGAACCGGGGCGCGCCTCGTCGGCGGAGCCGCGCGGCGGACCGCCGCTGCCGCCCGGGGCCGCTGGTGCGGCAGGGCCCGCGCCGGCCCGACCCGCCCCGGCCCGACCCGCACGGGCCCCGCGCGGCGGGCCACCGGTGGCGTACGCCGCCTCCCGCGCCCGTCCCCGCCCGGCGGTCCCGGAAACCGCCCCGGCAATGAACCCGGGATCCCGCGCCGCCGCCCCCGCCCCGGCCGCCGCCCCCGCGTCCGGTACGGGACCGCCCGGGGCACGGGCGGAGCCCCGGAGCGGCTCCGATGCCGGGGCCGGCGTGAATCCGGGGTCGGCGGGGTCCGGGGCGGCGCCGGGGTCGGCGGGGGTGGTCCGGGCGCGGGTCGGGATCCGGGGCGGGACGTGCGCGGGGTCCGGCGTCGCGGCGGGGTCGGCGCCCGGGACACGGGCGGGGCCCGCCCCGGCCGGAGGGCCGGAGGCGGACCGCCAAGGCGTCGTGTCGGTCACCGGCCGCTCGAACCCTCAGGGGCCGGGCCCCGTACGCCCGCACCGGAGCCGGCGGACCCCCGCAGGGAGGCAGGCCACGCCGGGCCTCCCGGAACCCCGCCCTCCCGGCAGGGGAGGGCCCACCAGGCGGCAAGGCCGATGATCACCCCGGTCAGGACGGTGGACGGGCCGCCGATGTCCGCGTACAGGAAGTCGGTCAGCTGCCACACGAACAGCCCGGTCGCGATCAGCCCGCAGTCCCGGATCCGCCGGGCAGCGCCGCAGGCGAGCCGCCGGGCCCCCGCCACGAGCAGCGCCGCCCAGCCGCCCGCCAGGGCGACCAGCCCGACCAGCCCCTGCTCGCTCAGGATGAGCAGGTACATGTTGTGCGGGGAGAGCAGCGGCTGGCGGATGTACCCCTGGCCCGCGCCGGCGGTGTCGCTGCCGGAGGAGAGGCCCAGCGAGGCGTGCCCGTCCCGGTGGGCGGGGAACCCCTTCAGCCCCACCCCCACCGCCGGCCGCTCCCGCCACATCGACTCCGCGGCGGCCCACATCGTGTAGCGGTCGGTCACCGACTGGTCGGGGGCACTGGAGACCTGTGTGATGGAGGTGAGCCGCTCCGCGACCATCTCCGAGCCGACCCCGAGCCCGCCCACCAGGACCACCCCGGCGGCGCCCAGCGCGAGCAGCACCTTCAGCGCCCGCCGGATCCCGGCCAGCAGCATCACCAGCACCGCCGCGCCCAGCGTGGCGATCCAGGCGCCCCGGCTGAAGGAGAGCACCAGCGGCAGCACCAGGGCCAGCGCGCAGCCCCCGGCGATCCGCCGGGCCCGCCGCGGCAGCCCCGGCGCGAGCGCGACGGCGGTCGCCACGACCAGCCCGTACGCCACCACCGTGGCCATGCCCATGACGTCACCGGGACCGAAGGTCCCCACGGCCCGGATGTCCTCGCCCTGGTACGAGGCGCCGGTGTGGGTCGCGTACTGCACGACCCCCACCGCGCCCTGCACCAGCGCCAGGACCACGAAGCACCCGGCGGCGATCCGGAACTCCCCGGCGTCGCGCACCAGCAGCACCACCGCCGCCGGGACCAGTACGAAGACCTGGAGGTAGCGCACGAAGCCCGGCAGGGCCGCGTACGGGTCCCCGGCGGTCACCGTCGCGACCGCGAGCCCGACCGCGGGCATCCCGAGCACGAGCACGCCCAGCGGGGTCAGCCCCCGCACCCGCCCGCGCAGCGCCTGCACGGCGCAGACGAAGACCAGGAGCAGCGAGGCCGCGTCGGCCGGGCCGACCTTCCCGGAGGCCGTCGCGTCCCCCGCCGGGAGCGGGGCCAGCAGGAAGAGCACCGTCGCGGCGAGCGGCAGCAGCGGCCAGTGCCGCCGCAGCAGCTCCGGCACGTCGGGCCGGACACCGTTCAGGGATACCGCGAGGCTCATCAGCTGCCCCCCAGCCGGAAGCGGAAGAAGGAGGCCGCGGTGCGGGCCAGGATCCACAGGTCCTGCCACAGCGACCAGGTGTCGATGTAGTGGTTGTCGAACCGGGCCCGGTCCTCGATGGAGGTGTCCCCGCGCAGGCCGTTGATCTGGGCCAGGCCGGTGATGCCGACGGGCATCCGGTGCCGGGCCTCGTAGCCGGGGTGGACGGTGGAGAACTTGGCCACGAAGAACGGCCGTTCGGGGCGCGGCCCGACCAGGCTCATGTCCCCGCGTACGACGTTCCACAGCTGCGGCAGCTCGTCCAGCGAGGACTTGCGCAGGAAGGAGCCGACCGGGCTCATCCGCCGGTCGCCCGCAACCGTCCAGCGGGTGGCGGACTCGTGCTCGTCGGCGCGCAGCGTACGGAACTTCAGCAGGGTGAACGGGCGCCCGTACAGGCCGACCCGCTCCTGCCGGAAGATCACCCCCGGTCCGTCGCACGTCCGTACGGCGAGCGCGCAGGCGGCCATCACGGGCGCGGCGGCCACCAGCGCGACCAGCGCGAGGCCGGCGTCGAGGCCCCGCTTGACCCAGCGCTCCAGCGGCCGCGCGGGGCGGGGCAGCAGGGGCTGGACGGCGTACCCCCACAGCTGGTCGGCGGGGTGCGCCACCCGCATCCCGGTGACCTTGGCGGTACCGGCCGGGTCGGCGAGCCAGAGCCGGCAGCCGTGGTCGTGGAAGAGGCGGACCAGGGAGGCGGTGCGCTCGTCGGCCTCGGGCGGGCGGGTGAACACGGCGTGCCGCACGGAGTTCTGGATGACCGCGCGCCGGATGTCCTCGTGGGTGGCGAGCACCGGCAGCGTGCCGGTGTCGCCCTCGGGGGCCGTCCCGGTGTCGGCGAGCCCGACGGGGCGCAGCCCGTACTCGGGGCGCCCGTGCAGGGCCGCGGCCACAGCGGCCGCTCCGCCGCCGGGTCCGACCACGAGGGCGGAGGCGGGCCGTCGGACGCGGGTGCGGCGGCGGAACTGGTTGACGGACCCGCGTCCCGCGCACGCCAGTACGGCCTGCAGGCACACGGCCGTGAACAGCGCGCTCCAGCCCAGGGCCCGGGCGGGCGCCACCGCGGCGACGACCGTGGCCGCGCCGCACCACAGGACGGCGGACCGTCCGGCCAGCGTGGGCAGTTCGAGGAGCGCGGAGGGGGCGAGCCGCGGCCGGTAGAGCCCGGCCTGCGCGTGCAGCCCGGCGAGCAGGACGGCGAGCGGCGCGGCCGCGGCGACCGGCAGGGCCGCTGCGGGCAGGGTGGTCGCGGACAGCGCCGTCACGGTGAGTACGGCGGCCAGCGCGTCGGCGGTGAGCAGCGGGAGTACCCCGTCCCGGCGGCGGACCCGCCAGGGGCGTACGGCGGGCCGGGCCTGGCCGGCCCTGGGCCCGCGCGGCGGGTGGATGGCGGTCGCGGCACGGCGTACGGCAGTGATGCCGGCACTGCCGGCGGGCCCCGTGCCGCCCTGCCCGGTGTGCCGGGCGGGTGCGCTGTCCATCGTCATCGGCTGATGCGCTCCTGGTTCAAGGGCCGGGGCCTGCCCAGCAGTTCGTGGTACAGGCCGGTGACCGCGTCCGTGGTCCGCCGCACGTCGAAGTCGGTCCGGGCGTGCTGCCGGGCCTGCTCTCCGAGTTCGGCGAGCAGCCGCGGTTCGGTTAGCAGCCGTCCCAGGGCCTTGGCGAGCGCCGTCGGGTCTTCCGGCGGCACCATGCAGAGCCGTCCCTGGCCGGGCGGCAGGCTCTCCCGGGCACCGCTGACGTCGGAGACCAGGACCGGGCGGCCGCAGGCCATGGCTTCGAGCGGGGCGAGCGCCATGCCTTCCCACCGCGACGGCAGTACAACGAGATCGGCGGCCCGAAGCCACGGTCGGATGTCCGGGGCGGCGCCCGCGAAGAGCACTCCCGAGGGGGCGGTGCGGCGCAGGCGTTCGGTGTCGGGGCCGTCGCCGACGAGGGCGAGGCGGGCTCCGGGGACGGTGGCGAGCAGCTCCGGCCAGGCCCGCAGCAGGATGTCCTGTCCCTTCTGCGGGCAGAGCCGGCCGACGCAGACGGCGAGCGGCCCGTCGCCCCGGAAGGCGGCGGGCAGCGGCAGCCCGGCGCGGGCCCGGGCCTTGTCCTGGTCGGGGTCCGGGTCGCCGGGCCGGAAGTGGTCGAGGTCCACGCCGTTGCGGATGACCGACCATCGGGCGGTGATCCCCTCGGCCTCGCCCGCCCGGCGCTCGGCCTGGCTGACGCAGAGCACCCGGTCGGCCCACCGGGCCCCGTACCTCTCCCACCGCAGCGCGAGTGCGCCGGTGGCCCCGCTGACGGCGTCGAACGACCAGGCGTGCGGCTGGAAGACGGTGGGGACGGCGCCGCGGGCGGCGAGCCTCCCGGCCAGCCCGGCCTTGGCGCTGTGGGCGTGCAGGAGGTCGGGCCGGACGCGGCGCAGCAGCCGCCGGGCGCCGAGCACTTCGGCGGGCAGGCCGGGTCCGGGGGCCCGCCCGGCGCGCCAGGTGAGCACCTCGGCGCCGGCGTCCCGGGCGGCGTCGGCGAGCGTTCCGCCGGGCGGGCAGCCGACGACGGCGCGCAGGCCCGCGGCGCTCTGGGCGCGCACGAGATCGGTGACGACCCGTGCGACCCCGCCGTCTACGGGCTGGGTCAGATGGAGGACGGTCGTGGGCTGTGCCGCCCATGGCTGTGTGGGCACGTGGAGTGGTCTCCTACGTTCAGCGGCGTGCGTCTGTCTGAACGAAGAGCACACCGAGGAAATGGCCCTGACTTTCGCCCGTGAACCTGAAACTCAGACTTCGGGCACCATCGGACAGGGCGGGACTCAGGTCGAACACGTCCGCGTCATAGCCGAGATTGTTCACATAATCAGGCTGTCGCATGAACGTTTGCTGTCCGAATTCCGTGATCGTGGAATTCATCACATCATTGAAAGGATTTTCTGGATCGCTGAGACTCACCCGGCGGCCACTGTCGGCCGTCACGGTGAGTGAGTCCTCCAGGGTGCCCCGGTCCCCGTCGTACGCGACCACCCCGACCCGCCCGGAGGCCCCCGCCGGCACGTCCAGACCGTCCACCCCGACCAGCCCGTCACCGGTTCCCGGGCGGGCGGCGAGCAACTCGAACCCGTCCCACAGCGAGACCCGGCGCACCGGCTCCTGCGGGTGCTCGTACGCGACGACCAGTGTCCAGCCACCCCAGGCCCCCACCTCGGAGTGGCCCATCGCGATGTTGATCTGCGCCACCGTCCACATCCCGGCGCCGCCCTTGCGCACCAGCGGGGTCACGTCGGCCGAGGCCTGGTAGGCATCGCTGCCCGCGTCCGTGCGGTGCCCCATCACCGTGTCGGCCAGCACTTCCTTGTACGCGCCGCCCGGCTCGGCGACCAGCACCCGGCCGTTGTCCTGCGGCGGCTTCTGCTCACCCACCCGCAGGTTCCCGCCCCAGTAGAGACGGGCGTACGAGACCCTCGCGCCCTGCGGGACCTTGAGCTCGGCGCGGGTGGAGTTGTAGGTGTCGGGGTCCTTGTCGACGTCGCTGTAGAACATCTCGAAGTCGCCGTTGACCCCCGCCGCGCCCCGCTTGACCTCGGCGCACGGCTCGGCCTGTGGGGACTCCTCCCGGCGGCAGCTGATGCCGGAGTTGGAGGCGCGTACCAGCCCGCCGTGCTGCACGGCCTGATAACGCTGGGTGAACGGAATCCGGGGCATCTCGCGGGGAACGGGGGCTTGCGGAGCGGGAGAGGCCTGCACGGTGGGGACGTATGCGGAAAGGGTGAGGCAGGACAGCAGACCGAGTGTGCCGAGGATTCTGCGGGAGGAACCCATGACCCCGTCTCCATTTTCGACCAACGGAACAAAACAGGAGTGAACTTTGTCAGAAATCGCGCTGGAAATCACGTCGGACTCGCTCGTACGGCCTTTTGGGCGATACCACGCACCCCTGAAGCGGGCGGGTCGTTATCGATTGCACCATTGTTCGAACCGAAAAGACGGGAACGCCTGAGCGTCAACCGCGAGCTCCGAAACGGCGGCATACGGGTGAAGTCACGCAACCCCAGCGGTCGCCGGGCCGTTGTCCCGGATGCTCCAGCACCGGGCAATCCTGCAAAAAAGGGACGACAATGATCAAGAAGATGATGGCCACGGCAGCGGTTGCGGCCTCGGTCGTGGGCATGGGTGCCGCCATGGCGCCGCAGGCGATGGCCATCGGGAACGACAACGGCATCAACACCGTGAACGGCAACGGCGCTTCGCAGATCTACGGCAACCAGGCCACCTACGGCAACATGAGCCCGCAGATGGCGCTGATCCAGGGCTCCTTCAACAAGCCCTGCATCGCCCTGCCCGCCAAGGCCAACGTGCAGTCCGTGCTGGCCCTGGTCAACGTCGGCGTCCAGGACATCCCGATCCTGTCCAACCCGATGAACCAGCAGTGCACCGAGAACTCCACCCAGGCCAAGGGCGACGAGCCGCTCTCGCACATCCTGGACAACATCCCGGTCCTCTCCGGCAACGTCTCCTCCGGCAGCTGACCGAGGAACGCCCCGCGAGGCCGTCGCACCTTCGGGTCGCGGCGGCCTCGCCGCGTGAATGCGTGAATGAGGGGACGCATTCACCGGCTTCCCGAATTCCCCGGACCATCGGGGTAAATTCCGGAACACCGCCGAAAACGTGCGGTTTCTTTTGCCGCCGCCACTCGTTGATATTGCTGCAGCGGATACACCTCTGCGGGAAGGATCAAAGGCAAATGAAGCACGAGAGGGCGGTGGTGCTGGCCGCCGGGGTTCTGATGGCAGCCGGCGCCGCCTCCCCCGCCCTGGCCGACGCCGACGCCACGGGCAAGACCGCGGGCTCCCGCGGCGTCCTGTCCGGCAACACCGCCCAGGTGCCGATCAACATCCCGGTCAACGTCTGCGGCAACAACGTCAGCGTGATCGGTCTGCTGAACCCCACGTTCGGCAACGTCTGCGTCAACCGCTGACGAAGCGGTCCGGCCCACCACGGGCAGACCTCCTCGGGGTGGCCTCGGAGTGCACGGCGGTGCACTCCGAGGCCACCTTCGATTAAGCACCGGCACCAGCGCCGGTAGACAGGGAAGGACCCATGCGACAGGTACTGAGCCGACAGGTACTGGGCAAGGGGATGCTCACGGCGGCGGCAGCGTCGAGTCTGCTGTCCATCGCGACCGGTGCGGCCTACGCGCACCCCGGAGCGACGGCCGAGGCCTCGCACTCTCCGGGTGTGCTGGCCGGCAACAGCGTCTCGGTACCGGTCACCTTCGCGCCGAATGTGTGCGGCAACAGCGTGGACGGGGGTGCGGCGCTCAACCCCTCGATGGGGAACACCTGCGCCACCACGACCGGTTCGCACACCCACGACGGCCACGACTACGGGCGCTACCTCAGCCCCGAGAACGCCGAGGTCTTCGAGCGCTACCTCGAGGAGCGCCAGGGACCGCGGCACGCGGTGCCGGAGCAGCGCCACGAGTCGCCGCGCGCCGAGCAGGCCCGCCACGAGCAGCCCCGCCACGAGGGGCCGCGGCACGCGAAGCCGCGCCAGGAGGAGCCGCGCCACGAGGGCGGTTACGGCGGCCCCGGCCGGGAGGAGGGCGAGGAGGAGTGCGACGACCACCCCGAGTCCGCTCCGCCCCCGCCGGCCCACCACGCACCCCCGGCGCCCGAGCGGCCCCACCCCATGCCCGAACCGGTCGCGGAGCACCCGGCCCCGGTCGACGAGGCACCGGCGCCGCTTCCCGTCCCGGTCGAGGAGGCGCCCGTACCGCTTCCCGCCCCGGCTCCCGCGCCCGCCCCCGTCGTGGAGGAGGAGCCCGCGCCCCGGCCGCCGCACGGGAGCCAGCCCGTGGAGCACCCGGCACCGGAGGCCGTCCGGCCGGGCGACCAGCCCCCGGCCGCCCCCGGTGGTGACACTCCCGTCCACCTGCCCCCGGCGGCGGAGCCGGCGCCGCTCCCCGCCCCGGAGCCCGCCCCCGCTCCCGCGCAGGCGACCGCGCCCGTGCTGGCCGAGACCGGCGCGGGCCAGCCCGCGGCCGCGGCGGCCCTCGCCTCCGCGCTGATCCTCGGCGGCGCCATTCTGTACCGGCGGTCGCGTATCGCCTGACGGCAATACCGGTAATCGGAAGAAATATCGGCCGGAGAATCCCTTGTCGGATTCTCCGGCCGCTGTCATGTACCCGCGCTTCGCGTTTCCCCATCGGCGGGGAATCGTTACCCATGGCGAAAGCGGCGCGACGGTCGCCGCTGACGCCTCGGCCCCACGAAAAGAAGAGGATTTCGATAATGAAGCTCACGAAGGTCGCCGCTGTCGTCGCCGGCTCCGTAGCCGCCCTCGGCGCCTCCGCCCCCGCCTTCGCCGCCGATGCCCCTGCCGCGGTGCCGATGAGCCTCACGAGCGGGGCGACCACGGTGACGGAGGCCGTGAACCCGGTCTCCGAGCAGCTCCCGCAGATCGTCGGCGCCGGACTGGCCGAGCAGGGCGAGCACGTGGACAACGTCCTCGGCACCGTCCAGCGGGTCAACCAGGTCCGCAACAACGTGCCCGGCGAGCTGCTCGGCCTCGCGAACGGCGCCACCCAGGCGTCCCCGCTCCTCGGCGGCGTCCAGCTCAACGGCGGCGCCCGCTGAGCCGTCCGGACGTGACTGTGGGCGCCACCGGCGAGGCCGGGGCGCCCACAGTCGCTCTACAGCCGACGTCAGTCGTTGACGCAGACGTTGCCGAACGCGGGGTTCAGGAGCGCGATCACGTTCACGGTGTTACCGCAGACGTTGACCGGCACGTGGACCGGGACCTGGACCAGGTTGCCCGAGAGGACACCGGGGGAACCCACGGCCGCGCCCTCGGCCGACGAGTCGGCGACGGCGGAGCCGGCGGCACCGGCCGCAGCGAGACCGGCGGTGGCCAGGACCAGGGCGGCCTTCTTGGCAGAGTTCATGGGAAGTGCACCTTCTGTTCGATGTTCTGCCCCGAACCGGGGCTCACATCGAGCGAAACGGTCCATCTTCCCAGACGACACGGTTCCATCCGCGATCAGACCTGTTCAGCTCAATTGTCGTAACCACGGACGGCCTCGGACGTTACGGAAGGTCCGGGATCTCGGTCTCCGGGATCTGGACGTCGGGGATCTCCGGCACGATCTCCACCGGAGCCGCCGGGTCCGGCAGTGCCGGCGGGATGAGCGGCGGCAGCGCCGGGAGCTCGATGCCGGGGATCTGCGGGAGGACGACCCCCGGGATCTCCGGCAGCTTGATCTCGGGGAGCGTGATCTCCGGGATCTTGATGTCCGGCAGGGTGACGCCCGGCGGCAGGAGCGCCTTGATGGATTCGAGGATGCCGTTGATGAGGTCGTCGACGGGACCGGCCGCCGCGCGCTTGTGGGTCTCGAGCTGCTGCCCGGCGGCTGCGCGGTCACCTTCCACGGCGCCCGCGGGGGCCGCCGCGCCGGACAGTATGACGACGGCGAGGGCCGACGGGACAAGGAGGCGGGCGCGGCGGGCGCGGGATGGCTTCGTGGGGTGCATGGATGTTCCTTCTCGTGGTCGCGCGGATGACGGACCGATGCGATCCGCTCCCTCACCCACCGTGCGAACACCTCTCACGGAGCGCAACCGGAGACGGCCCGACTGCGCGCTTCGTACGGGCTTCGCGCAGGCGTCCGGGGGTCTCTCACCCGGGCCGGGGAAAACCTCACCCCACACGGGCCGTTTGAGTGAAGCAGCGGAACCAACCCCCTGACAGGGCAGTTGACCAGGGCGCTCCACTAGCGGGCACTCGTGCGACAGAAGGATCAAGATGTTCAAGAAGTTCATGACCGCCGCCGCTGTCTCCGCCGTCGCCGTCGGCGCGGGCGCTGCCGCCGCGGCCCCGGCCATGGCCATCGGCAACGACAACGGCATCAACACCGTGAACGGCAACGGCGCTTCGCAGATCTACGGCAACCAGAAGACCCACGGTGACCAGAGCCCGCAGCTCGGCCTGGTCCAGGGCACCCTGAACAAGCCCTGCGTCGGCCTGCCGGTCAAGGTCAACGCCCAGTCGCTGGTCGCGCTGCTCAACGTCGGCGTCCAGGACATCAACGTCCTGTCCAACCCGATGAACCAGCAGTGCACCGAGAACTCCACCCAGGCCAAGGGCGACGAGCCGCTCTCGCACATCCTCAGCAACATCCCGGTCCTCTCGGGCAACGCCTCCGTCGGCAGCTGATCCCCGGGCCCCCGGGCCCGTGGAGCGAAGCGACGAGGGCCCCGGCAGCCTCCAGCTGCCGGGGCCCTTTCGCGCGAGCCGTTCCCTCAGCCGGTCCAGAAGTCCCACCACCGGGTGAGGACGAGCATGGCGATCACCCCGGTGTGCAGGGCGGGCGGGGCCCAGCCGAACTCGGCGAAGAAGCCCCGGACCGGGCCGGGCGAAGGCAGGTTCCCCGTAAGGACGTTGTGCGCGGTGACCGCCCAGAACATCAGCAGCGTCGCCACCCAGGCCAGACAGCACCACAGGCACAGCGCGTTGATCTCGTACAGCGACTGGACCATCAGCCAGGAGCAGAAGCCGACGCCGAAGAGGGTTCCGGCGTTCAGACCCAGCCAGAACCAGCCGCGGTAGCGCGCGCCCGCCAGCAGGCCCGCGCCGACGCAGACCACCACGGCGTAGGTGACCAGTCCCAGCATGGGATTGGGGAAGCCGAAGGCCGCCGCCTGGTCGCTCTTCATCACGCTGCCGCAGGAGACCACGGGGTTGAGGCTGCAGGCGGGCTTGAAGTCCGGGTCCTCCAGCAGGAGGAACTTGTCCAGGGTGATCACCCAGGAGGCCAGCACCCCCGCCGCCCCGGTGAGGACCAGCAGCCAGGCCAGCCCCCTTGGCGCGGCGTCCTGTCCGCTCTCGTCTCGAGTGCGGGGCCGTCCCTGCCGGCGGGGGAGGTCCACTGTATTCGTTGCCATGCGGCCCATAGTCCCGCGCTTCGCCACAGACGGGCCCTAACCATGCCCATCCATACGCAAGTTGACCTGAAGGTGTGGCGGGAACCCCCATTGCTTCCCGGACGTTTTACCGAACCCCGGACGTGATGTCAGAGCCAGGGGTTACGTTGAGCTTCCGCGAAGTGACAAGCTGCGACGGCCTGGAGACCCACCGTGAGCGATCCGTACGAGACAACCGAGGCACACCTCGGCCGGCTCCTCGGCCGCGCCCTGAACTCCTTCGACCTGCCCGACAGGCTGGTCGAGCGCCTCGGCACGGCGCTCGCCCACAGCTCTTCGCTCTACACCACCCACCACAGTCCGGCAACGGGAGTCTGGCGGGAGACCCACCGGCACACCTACCTGCTGGCCGACGGCGGATCGGTGTCGCTGTGGGAGCTGGTGTACCGGCAGGAGGGTGACCGGACGGTCCGGCACGAGCTCTTCGCGAGCAAGGCGGAGGCCTGCCTCGCCGTGGCCCGGCTGTTCGGGGAGCCCCCGTCGGAGGCGGCCCTGGACCCGACGCTCCTGCCGGGTGACGAGGAGGCCGATGACGACGTGGCGGCGCTGACCGCGCTGTTCGCGGCCTCCGCCTCGACGCGGCCGCACCGGGAGTACGCGGTGGAGCAGTCCGCCGACCACGCCCGGCGGGTGCTGCGCCGCGCGGAGAACGCGGACCGGCCCGGCGAGGCGGTCGCGGAGCGGCTGCGGTCGGCGTGCGCGCACCAGATCACGCAGTCCTTCGGCGGACGGCCCTGCGCGTCGGGCGGGCGGGAGGCCGGCTTCAGCCTGTACGAGCACGCCTTCGTCCTGCTGGACGGGGAAGAGGTCAGCCTGTGGGAGGTCGAGCACACGGCGACGCCGGACGGGCGGCACATGTGCGAGGTGTACGAGAGCGAGGCGGCCGCGCGCGGGGCGATGGAGCTCCGGGCGGCGCGGGTGCGGTGACGCCGGCGCCGGCTTGACCGGGGCACTCGGGCCTGGGAGCCGTGGGCGTCGCGGTGGCGGGGTGAGGTGGGCCGGGAAGGTCCGGGCCTGCCCCCGCACCTGTTGATGACGGGATCAGCGGGCCCGGCGCCGTAGCCGCGCCGGCGCCCGCGTCCGTCGTTTTCAGGCCGCGGCCGTGACCTTGCTCTGATCGGCCGGGTCGGCCGCCGGAGCCGGGGGCTCGTCCTGCTTGCGCAGGCCCTTGAGGAGGACGACCAGGCCGGCGGTGGTGACCGTACCGGCGGCGATGGCGATCAGGTAGAGCAGCGGGTTGCCGATCAGCGGGATCACGAAGATGCCGCCGTGCGGGGCCCGCAGGGTGCACTCGAAGGCCATCGACAGCGCGCCGGTGACCGCACCGCCGGCCATGGCGGCGGGGATGACGCGCAGCGGGTCGGCCGCGGCGAACGGGATGGCGCCCTCGCTGATGAAGGACGCACCGAGGAACCAGGCGGCCTTGCCGTTCTCCCGTTCGGTCTTGGAGAAGAGCCGGCCGCGGACGGTGGTGGCCAGCGCCATCGCGAGCGGCGGGACCATTCCGGCTGCCATCACGGCGGCCATCACCTTCAGGCTGCCCTCGTTGGGGGTGGCGAGGCCGCCGATGGCGAAGGCGTACGCGACCTTGTTGAGCGGACCGCCGAGGTCGAAGCACATCATCAGGCCGAGGATCACCCCGAGGATGACCGCGTTGGCGCCGGAGAGGCCGGACAGCCAGTCGGTGAGGGCCTGCTGGAGCGAGGCGACGGGCTTGCCGACGACCAGGAACATCAGGAACGCGGTGACGGCCGAGCCGATCAGCGGCAGGACGACGACGGGCATGATCCCGCGGAGCGCGGTCGGTACCTTCAGCCGCTGGACGGCGAGGACGGTGCCGCCGGCGAGGAGACCGGCGATCAGGCCGCCGAGGAAACCGGCGTTGATGGTGAGGGCGACGGCGCCGCCGACGAAGCCGGGTACGAGACCGGGGCGGTCGGCCATGCCGTAGGCGATGTATCCGGCGAGGACGGGGACGAGGAAGCCGAAGGCGAGACCGCCGGTCTGGAAGAGGAGCGCGGCCCAGCTCACGGACTCGGTCCAGACGAAGTGCTCGGCGACGGAGGGGGCGGTGTTGATCTCGTACCCGCCGATGGCGAAGGCGAGGGCGATGAGCAGGCCGCCGGCGGCGACGAACGGGACCATGTAGCTGACGCCGGACATGAGCCAGGTGCGGAGCTTGGCGCCGTAGCCGTCGGCCTCCTCCCCCGCCCGTTCGACCGGGGTCGGGGTGTGGCCGGCCACCTCGCCGCGGGCGGCCTTGTCGCGGGCCTCGGCGAGGAGTTCGGCGGGGCGGTTGATGCCGGCCTTCACGCCGGCGTCGACGGTGGGCTTGCCCGCGAAGCGGGCCCTGTCCCGGACGGGGACGTCGTGTGCGAAGACGACCGCGTCGGCGGTTGCGATGTCCTCTGCGGTCAGGCGGGTGAAGCCGGCCGAGCCCTGGGTTTCGACGCGGAGGTCGATTCCGGCCTCGGCGGCGGCCTGTTGGAGTGCCTCGGCGGCCATGTAGGTGTGGGCGATGCCGGTGGGGCAGGAGGTGACGGCGACGACGCGGAACGACTGCCCTGCGGGGCCGCCCTCCCCCACCCCGCCCCTTCCCGAAACCGGGGGCTCCGCCCCGGACCCGGCTGGGGCTCCGCCCCAGACCCTTTCGGGGGCTCCGCCCCCGGACCCCCGCTCCTCAAACGCCGGAGGGGCTGTAAGTCCGGGGCTCCGCTCCGCATCCCGGGCCTCAAGCGCCGGCGAGGCGGTCTGTTCAGCCCCTCCGGCGTTTGAGGACCGGGTCCGGGCGGCGCCCGGCTGGGGTCCGGGGCCGGCCCCGGTTTCGGGAAGGGGCGGGGTGGGGGAATCGGCCCGCGCAGCGGTCCCGGTGGCGGGCTCGCCCGCTATCAGGGCGGCGGCTTCCGCCGGGGTGGCGGCTCCGCGGAGGGACGCCACGAACTCCGGCCTCATCAGGCGGCGGGCCAGGGAAGACAGGATCGAGAGGTGGGTGTCGTCCGCGCCGGCGGGGGCGGCTATCAGGAAGATCAGGTCCGCCGGGCCGTCCGGGGCGCCGAAGTCGACGCCGGACGGGGAGCGGCCGAAGGCGAGGGTGGGGGTCGTGACGTGGGGGCTGCGGCAGTGCGGGATGCCTATGCCGCCCTCCAGGCCGGTCGGCATCTGGGCCTCGCGCGCCGCGACGTCCGCCAGGAATCCGTCCAGGTCCGTGACCCGGCCGCTCTCCACCATGCGTTCCGCCAGCGCCCGCGCCACCGCTTCCTTCGTGTCGGCGGACAGGTCGAGGTCGACCAGTTCGGGGGTGATCATCTCGCTCATCGCGGGCTCCTTTGCTCGCGTCAGGCCGTGGCGGGGTCGGACAGGGGGAGGTCCAGGGGGAGGTCCTGGGTGATCCGGACCGCGTCGGGGCGCAGGTCCGAGGGGGTCGGCATGGCGCTGCCGGGGAGCTGGACGGCGGCCGCGCCGTGGGCCAGGGCCGAGGCGAGGGCTTCGGGGCCGGCGCCTCCCGCGATCAGGAAGCCGGCCAGGGAGGCGTCGCCCGCCCCGACGTTGCTGCGGACCGCCGGGGCCGGCGCGGTGCCGTAGTAGGAGGTGCCTTCCTCGGAGACCAGCAGCTGGCCGTCGGCGCCGAGGGAGGCCAGGACCGCGCCCGCGCCCAGCGAGCGCAGCTCCTCGGCCGCCTTGACCACGTCGCCAAGGGTGGCCAGCGGGCGGCCGACGGCTTCGGCGAGCTCCTCCGCGTTGGGCTTGATCACGTCGGGGCGGGCGGGCAGCGCCGCCAGCAGGGCCGGGCCCGAGGTGTCCAGGGCGATCCGGGCCCCGGCTGCGTGGGCGCCGGTCACGAGGTCGGCGTACCACTCGGGGCGCAGGCCCCGCGGGAGGCTGCCGCAGCAGGCGATCCAGGAGGGGGCGCCGGAGCAGGTGCGGACCGTGTCCAGGAGGAGGAGGGATTCCGTGGGCGTGAGCTCCGGACCGGCCGCGTTGATCTTGGTGAGGGTGCCGTCCGGTTCGGCGAGCGAGATGTTCGCCCGGGTCTCGCCGGCGATCGTGACGACGGTGACGTCCACGCCCTGCGCCACGAGGAGTTCGGCGAGCAGGGTGCCCGGGGCCCCGCCCAGCGGGAGGACCGCCGTCGTACGGACGCCCGCGGCGGCCACCGCCCGGGAGACGTTGACGCCCTTGCCGCCCGGGTCCACCCGGTCGCCGGTGGCGCGCAGCACCTCACCGCGCTCCAGCGAGGGGACCTCGTACGTCCGGTCGAGGGAGGGGTTGGGGGTGACGGTGAGGATCATACGAGCACAACTTCCGTACCGGCGGCCTCGATCGCCGCCTTGTGGGCGGGGTCGAGCCCCGCGTCCGTGATGAGCAGGTCGACGTCCGCGAAGGAACCGAAACACGCGAAGTGCTCCTGTCCGGCCTTCGCCGAGTCGGCGAGGAGGACGACGCGGCGGGCGGCGGCCATCGCGGCGCGCTTGACGGCGGCTTCGGCGAGGTCGGGGGTGGTCAGGCCGCCCTGGGCGGTGAAGCCGTTGGTCGCGAGGAAGAGCACGTCGGCGCGGATCTCGGCGTAGGCGCGCAGGGCCCAGGCGTCGACGGCGGCGCGGGTGCGGTGGCGGACGCGGCCGCCGACGAGGTGGAGGTCGATGCCGGTGTGGTCGGCGAGCCGGGCGGCGACGGGCAGTGCGTGGGTGACCACGGTGAGCGCGATGTCGACGGGGATCGCCGCCGCGAGGCGGGCGACCGTACTGCCCGCGTCGAGGACGACGCTGCCGCCGTCGGGGAGTTCGGCGAGGGCGGCGGCCGCGATGCGGTCCTTCTCGTCGGCGGCGGTGGCCTCGCGCTCGGTGAGGTCCGGTTCGAAGTCGAGGCGGCCGGCCGGTATGGCCCCGCCGTGCACGCGGCGGACCAGGCCCGCCCGGTCGAGGGCCTTCAGGTCGCGCCGTACGGTCTCGGCCGTGACCTGGAACCGATCGGCGAGGGAGAGCACATCGACCCGGCCCGCCTCGCGGGCGAGGCGGAGGATCTCCTGCTGGCGCTCCGGTGCGTACATGTGGGTTTACGTCCGTTCGATGCCCGACTGTGTGGGTTCACTCCTACAGTACGCCCGAGCGGCGGAAGAATAAAGAGAAACGGACATGCCCGCCAACAAAAGCGGGCATGTCCGTGAAGTGGGGCGGAGGGCCTCAGACGGCCGGGACCTTCTCCGGGGCGCTCTCCGGGGCGTTCTCCCGGGCGTTCTCCGCGACCGTGGCCGGGTGCTCGGAGCCGCCTTCGCGCTGCTCCATCGGGATCGACTTGCGCGGCATCATGAACATCACCGCGAAGATCACGATCAGGACGCCCGCGACCCACCACAGCGCGCCGCGGAAGGCCTCGACGTACGGCGTCCCGAAGACCAGGTCGTCGTCGATCAGCCCGAAGAAGACGACGGAGGTCAGGGCGAGGCCGAGCGCGTTGCCCATCTGGCCGGTGGTGTTGATCAGGCCGGAGGCGGAGCCCGCGTGCTCGCGCGGCACCTCGGACAGCGTCGTGTCGTTGAGCGGGGCCACGATCAGGCCCATGCCGATGCCCATGAGGACCAGCGGGGCGGCCATCTGCCAGGAGGTGATCGCCATGCCGTAGTGCTCGGACTCCCAGATGTAGAGGAGGAGACCCGCGGCCATGATCAGCGCACCCGCCTGGAGGACCTTGCGGCCGAAGCGCGGCACGAGCTTCTGGACGGAGATGCCCGCGGCGCCCGAGACGGCGAGGGAGAAGGGGATGCCGGTGCAGCCGGCGCGCAGGGCGCTCCAGCCCAGGCCCATCTGCATGTACAGCGTCCAGACCAGGAAGAAGATGCCGGTCGCGATGCCGAAGGTGAGCTGGACGGCGATACCGCCGGAGAAGCTCTTGACCTTGAAGAGGGAGAGCTCCACGAGCGGGGAGCCGTCCTTCTTGATCTTGTACTTCTCGTAGCCGATGAACGCGGCGAAGACGAACGGCGACGCGATCATGCAGAGGAAGCCCCACAGCGGCCAGTCGTGTTCGCGGCCCTGGGTGAGCGGGAAGATCAGCATCACCAGGGCGAGGGTCGCGAGGACGACGCCCACCAGGTCGAGGCGCAGGGCCTTGGGGGCCTTGGACTCGCTGATGTACATGCGGCCGAGGATCATGGCCGCGATGCCGACCGGCAGGTTGATCAGGAAGATCGGGCGCCATTCGAGACCGAACAGGTTCCACTCGGTGAGCAGCGCGCCGAGCATCGGGCCCGAGACGGCTCCGAGACCCACGACCGCGCCGAACATGCCGAAGACCTTGCCGCGCTCGTGCGGCGGGAAGCTGACGTGGATGATCGCCAGCACCTGCGGGACCATCATGGCGGCCATGCCGCCCTGCAGGATGCGGGAGGCGACGAGCATCGCGGGGTTCTCGGCGATGCCGCAGAGCAGCGAGGCGATCGTGAAGCCGCTGATGCCGACGAGGAAGACGCGCTTGCGGCCGTAGATGTCACCGAGACGGCCGCCGGTGATCAGGCCGGCGGCGAAGGCGAGGGCGTAGCCGGCGGTGATCCACTGGATCGCGCTGGTGGACGCGCCGAAGTTCTGGCGCATGCTGGGTATCGCGATGTTGACGATGGTGACGTCGACCAGGTCCATGAAGGTCGCGGTCATCACGATGGCGAGCGCCAGCCAGCGGCGGCGGTCGGCGGGCGAGCTGGGTACGTTGGTGGCGTCGGCTGTGCCGGATGCGCCGGATGCGCCGGATGCGCCGCTGGGTACGTCGTGGGGTGCTTCGTTCCGCTCTTCTCGCACGGGCCCGTTCTCTCTTTCGGGCGATGTCTTGGACGTCTCGGTGCTCATGGAGAGAAACTTAGACAAGATCTAGGTCAGTTGGTGTCCTATTTCGCTGGCAACCTGGAATGCATGACCGACACCCCGGCACGGCTGCTCTCCCTGCTGTCCCTCCTCCAGACCCCGCGCGAATGGCCCGGGAGCGAGCTCGCCGGGCGGCTGCGGGTGAGCCCCCGCACGATCCGGCGCGACATCGAGCGGCTGCGGGAGCTCGGCTATCCGGTCGAGGCCACGCTGGGGGCGGAGGGCGGCTACCGGCTGGTGGCGGGGGCGGCGATGCCGCCGCTGCTCCTCGACGACGAGGAGGCGGTGGCGATCGCGGTGGGGCTGCGGGCGGGCGCCGGGCATGCCATCGAGGGGGTGGAGGAGGCCTCCGTACGGGCCCTGGCCAAGCTGGAACAGGTGCTTCCGTCCCGGCTGCGGCACCGGGTGGGCGTGCTGCAGTCGGCCACGGTCGCGCTGACCCGGGGCGACGGGCCGAGCGTGGCCCCGGGAACGCTGACGACGATCGCCTCGGCGGTGGCGGGGCCGGAGCGGCTGCGGTTCGCGTACGAGGCGGGGGACGGCGCCCGGTCGCGGCGGCTGGTGGAGCCGTACCGGCTGGTGAGCGCGGGGAGCCGCTGGTACCTGGTCGCCTACGACCTGGAGCGCGAGGACTGGCGGACCTTCCGGGTGGACCGGGTGGGCGAGGCCTTCGCGACCGGGGCGCGGTTCACGCCCCGGGAACTGCCGATGGACCCGCAGGAGTTCGTCCGCAGGGGGCTGCGGGGGCGGCAGACGTACACCGTGGAGGCCACCTTCGCGGCGGGGCCGGCGGAGCTGCCGCAGTGGCTGCGGGAGGCGGTCGTGGCGGAGGCGGACGGTGACGGTGGCGGTGGCGTCGGCGGCACGGGCACGCGGGTCCGCTTCGACAGCGGGGACGCTCCGGAGTGGCTGGTGGCGCGCCTCGCCCTGACGGGGCTGTCGTTCACGGTGCGGGGGCCGGCGGTGTTGCGGGACGCGGCCGGGGCGTTGGCCGCGCGGCTCACGTCGGCGGCGGGCACGCCGTAGCCGGGGCTCGGCCGCCGGACCCCGCTCCCGGGGCTCCGCCCCGGACCCGTCGGGGGCTCCGCCCCCGGACCCCGCGCCTCAAACGCCGGCGAGGCTGGATTTTGCCCCGGATACCCCGGCCCGGCTGGATAGGCCGGTGCCTCCGGAGGGGGCTGAGGGCTGGATAGGCCGGCTGCTCCCGGAGGGGGCTGGGTAGGGCCGGGCCGCTCCCGGAGGGGGCTGGGTAGGGCCGGATGCCCCGGCAGGAGGCGGGTGGCTGGGCGGGGGTTCTATGCAAGGGAGCCCCGGCACCTGGGGGGGGTGGTGCCGGGGCTCGTCTGGGGGGCTTCGGGGCGGGCCCGTTTAGGCCACGGCGTCGAAGCCGGTGTCGCGGGCCATTCGCTTCAGTTCGAGCAGGGCGTGCTTCTCGATCTGGCGGATCCGCTCGCGGGTCAGGCCGTGCTGCTTGCCGACCTCGGTCAGGGTGCGCTCGCGGCCGTCGTCGATGCCGTACCGCATCTTGATGATCGAAGCGGTGCGCTGGTCGAGCTTGCCGAGCAGGTCCTCCAGCTCCTCGCTGCGCAGCAGCGAGAGGACGGACTGCTCCGGCGAGACGGCGGAGGTGTCCTCGAGGAGGTCGCCGAACTGCGTGTCACCGTCGTCGTCCACGGACATGTTGAGGCTGACCGGGTCGCGCGCCCAGTCCAGTACGTCGCCCACGCGCTTCTCCGTCGAGTCCAGCTCGGCGGCGATCTCGGCGTGCTCCGGGTCCCGGCCGTTCTCGCGGTTGAACTCCCGCTGGACGCGGCGGATCCGGCCGAGCTCCTCGACCAGGTGGACGGGGAGGCGGATGGTGCGGGACTGGTCGGCGATGGAGCGGGTGATGGCCTGGCGGATCCACCACGTGGCGTACGTGGAGAACTTGAAGCCCTTGGCGTAGTCGAACTTCTCGACCGCGCGGACCAGGCCTGCGTTGCCCTCCTGGATGAGGTCGAGGAGCGGCAGGCCGCTGCGCGGATAGCGGCGGGCCACGGCCACCACGAGGCGCAGGTTGGAGCGGATGAAGACTTCCTTGGCGCGCTCGCCCTCGGCGGCCAGCGCCTCGAGCTCCTCGCGGGAGGGCGCCCGGCCCTCGCGCTCTATGACGCCGTCGAGGATCTGCTGGGCGTAGACGCCCGCCTCGATGATCTGGGACAGCTCCACTTCTTTGGCCGCGTCGAGCAGCGGGGTGCGCGCGATCTCGTCCAGGTACATGCCGACCAGGTCGCGGTCTGCGATCTCCCCGCCCACAGCGCGGGCGCTGCCCGTGGACTGACGACGGGCGACGGCGCGGGTTGCCATGCGTGCTCCCTTGCGATGAGTTCGGTCGCGGTGCGGCTGCCGGACTGCCACCCTGGCGGGGTGGTGCGTCCCCGGACACTCTCCCGAGTGCCCGCTTCCGAAGGAAACAACGACTGGAATCGGGACAGAATTCCCACGTTGCCCCCTCTTTTTCGAGATCTTGCAGTATCCTGCCCCGCCAACGAGAGGGGGCAGGGTGTCGCAAGAACCCGAAGAGGTGCAGGTCAGGCCCGGAACGGAGGCGGACCTGGCAGACCTCACGGAGCTCTACAACCACTACGTCCGCGAGACCGCCGTCACATTCGACACGGCCGTCTTCACCCCGGAACAGCGCCGCCCGTGGCTGCGCTCCCACCCTGAAGACGGCCCGCACCGGCTTCGGGTTGCCTGGGTCGGCGATCGAATCGCTGGATACGCGACAAGCAGCCCATTCCGTCCGAAACCGGCTTACGCCACCTCGGTGGAGGCCAGCGTCTACCTGGCCCCCCACGCGGTGGGCCGGGGCATCGGGACCCTGCTCTACGAAGCCCTGTTCGCGTCGCTCGCCGAGGAGCCGGTGCACCGCGTCTTCGCCGGCGTCGCCCTCCCCAACGAGGCCTCGGTCCGCCTCCACGAACGGCTGGGCTTCCGCCGGGTCGGGGAGTTCACGGACGCGGGCCGGAAGTTCGGCCGCTACTGGGACGTGCGCTGGTACGAGAAGCACCTGGGGCACCACCCGTCCGGGTGAGGGCTACGGCATATTCCTTGGGCATGGGACACGACCTCCCTGGCGTCAGGGAGTCGCTTGTGCCGCCCGGTCGGCGACGCCCACACTCAGAAGAGGTGCTGCACATGACCGCTCTCGCCCACGAGACGCTGGAGGCCGTAATGCCGAAGGTCGCGACCCCCCCGTCGGACCTGGACGACGTCCTGTGGCAGGCATGGAAAGCCATGGAACTCCCCGAGGGCTACCACGCCGAGATCGTCGAGGGGTTCATCGAGGTGTCACCCACGGGTCGCTACTCACACGGTCGGATCGCCAATCGCCTGCGGGACGAGCTCGTCGTCTTCCTCGCACAGGGCGACTTCCGTGCCCGCCAGGACATGAACGTGGTCCACAAGCGCAAGATCTGGATCCCGGACCTGTTCATCGCCCCGGAGGACGCTGAGGAGCACATCACCGAGGACGGTCTCGGAATCGACGCCTCCGCGGTCCGGCTGATCGCGGAAGTGGTGTCACCCGGCAAGGAGTCCCTAGAGCGCGACCGCGAACGCAAGCGGCGGGCGTACGCGCGGGCGGGGATCCCCGTGTACGTGATCATCGACGACTACGACGGGCACGGCACCGTCAGCGTGCTGGCGGGCCCCGTGCCGGGTGAGGCGCGGTACGCCTCCGAGGTGCGGATGCCCTACGGGACCGAGGCGATCGTCCCCGAAGGGCCCGCCAAGGGGTTCGTGATCGGTGAGGCGATCACCGGGGCCCTGCGGGGCGCGTCCTAGCCGAACTGGAGGGAGCGCTTGGAGAGGCCCATCCAGAAGCCGTCCACCGGATCGCGGCGGGCGGCGAGGTCGCCGGAGGCGTCGGCCGCGCCGAGCGTGACGAAGAGTGGGGCGAAGTGTTCCGTACGGGGGTGGGCGAGGCGGCCCGAAGGGGACTTGGCCTCGAAGTCGAGCAGGGAGTCCAGGTCGCCGGCGGCGAGGGCCTCGTGGCCCCACGCGTCGAACTCGGCCGACCAGGCGGGCACGCCGGGGCCCGTGTGGCGCAGGGCCGCGAGGTTGTGGGTGAAGAAGCCGCTGCCGACGATCAGGACCCCCTCGTCACGCAGGGGAGCCAGCTTGCGGCCGATGTCCATCAGGCGGCGCGGGTCCAGCGTGGGCATGGAGATCTGCAGGACCGGGACGTCGGCCTCCGGGAACATCTCCACCAGCGGGACGTACGCGCCGTGGTCCAGGCCGCGGTCCGGTATGTCCTGGACCGGGGTGCCGGGGGCCTGGAGCAGCTTGCGGACGGATTCGGCGAGCCGCGGGGCGCCCGGGGCCTCGTAGCGGACCTGGTAGTAGTGCTCGGGGAAACCCCAGAAGTCGTAGACGAGCGGGACCTGCCGGGTGGCGCCGAGGGCGAGGGGGGCCTCCTCCCAGTGCGCGGAGACCATCAGGATCGCGGTGGGGCGGGGCAGCTCCGCGGACCAGGCGGCCAGCTCGCCCGGCCAGACCGGGTCGTCCGCGAGCGGCGGCGCTCCGTGGCTGAGGTAGAGCGCCGGCATGCGGGTCGGGGCGGCGGCGGTCATGGGGGCGCTCCTCGGTCGTCGGTACGGGGTCGTGGCTCACTCCGTACGGGGTCACCCGAAAAGACTAACCCCGCTTGGTTCAAATTTGAACCAAGCGGGGTGGTCAGTCATTCCCGGACGGGCGCTCCCGTCCCCGTCGCCCCCGTCAGTGGGCGATCACCGGAATCTTGAACTCGCTGTCCTCGGCGGATCCGGAGCCGGAGGCCACCGGGCCGCCCGCACCGGGACGGCCGGTGTTGATGAAGGTCAGCGCGATGACCGAGCTGGCGACCAGGATGCCGACCGCCCACCAGATCGCGGAGGAGTACCCCTCGACCATGGCCTGCGCCTGGATCAGCTTGGCCGCCGCACCGCCCGCCGCGGCCTCGGCCGCGTGGTCGGTCAGGTAGGCGGTGGTCGCCGACGCGGCGATGGTGTTCAGCAGCGCGGTGCCGATGGCGCCGCCTACCTGCTGCGAGGTGTTGACCATGGCGGAGGCGACACCGGCGTCGGCCGGGTTCACCCCGTACGTGGACAGGGACATGGCCGGCATGAAGGCCGTGCCCATGCCGAGGCCCAGCAGCAGCTGCGCAGGCAGGATCAGCGCCGGGTACGAGGACCCGACCTCGAGCTGGGTCAGCAGCAGCATGCCGGTGGCGGCGAGCAGGAAGCCGGGACCCATCAGCAGGCGCGGCGCGACCCGGTTCATCAGCCGGGCGCCGATCTGCGTGGAGCCCGTGATCATGCCCGCGATCATCGGCAGGAAGGCGAAGCCGGTCATGACGGGCGAGTAGCCCTTCACGACCTGCAGGTAGTAGGTGAGGAAGAGGAACAGGCCGAACATCGAGATGACGGCCAGGCCCAGCGAGAGGTAGACACCGCCGCGGTTGCGCTCCAGCAGGACGCGCAGCGGCAGCAGCGGGGACTTCACCTTGGACTCGACGAAGACGAACGCCGCCAGCAGCACCGCCGAGGCGAGGAACATGCCCACGGTGAGGGCGTCCGACCAGCCGGCGGACTCGGCGCGGGTGAAGCCGTACACCAGCGAGACGAGACCGAGGGTGGACAGCACCACGCCGGGGATGTCGAGCGGCGCGCGGTTGCGGGAACCCGCGGGCTCGCGGATGACCATCCAGGCACCCACGGCCGCGACGATCGCGAAGGGGATGTTGACGAAGAAGGTCCAGCGCCAGTTGAGGTACTCGGTGAGCACGCCGCCGAGGATCAGGCCGACGGCGCCGCCGCCGCCCGCGATGGCACCGTAGATGCCGAAGGCCTTGGCGCGCTCCTTGGCGTCGGTGAACATCACCGCGAGCAGGGAGAGGGCCGCCGGGGCGAGCAGTGCGCCGAAGGCGCCCTGGAGGGCGCGGGCGCCCAGCATCATGGCCTCGCCGTTCGCGGCGCCGCCGAGCGCGGAGGCCAGGGCGAAGCCGATGAGGCCGACGACGAAGGCGTTCTTACGGCCCCACTTGTCGGCGATGCGGCCGCCGAAGAGGAGCAGACCGCCGAAGGCCAGCGCGTACGCGGTGATGACCCACTGGCGGTTGCCGTCGGAGATGCCGAGGTCGGTCTGGGCGGAGGGGAGGGCGATGTTCACGATCGTCGCGTCGAGGACGACCATCAGCTGCGCCAGGGCTATGAAGACCAGCGCCTTCCAGCGGCTGGGGTCTGCGGCCAGCTGCGGCGGTGTCGCGGCTGTTTTTGGCATGGGGGTACCCAATTTCACTGTGCTGTGCGGAATGACTGAATAGACCGGAAAAGGCTAATAAGGGTGCTCTGGCTCTGTCACATGATTTTCTTCCTCAGGTCCTCGAACGTGGAGGCCGAACCGGGCAGTTCGCAGCGGGCCGGAGCCCGCAACCCATCGAGGAAGAGCTGGAGATGACGGTGGACGAAGCGGTCCGCGTCGAGACAGGCGATACCGGGGAGGGGGCGGCTGAGCTGGGAGAGGGCGACCATCAGGTCGCCGACACCGATGTCCGTGCGGACCAGTCCGGCGTCCTGGCCGGCGGCCAGCAGGGCCTCGACGCCCGCCTCCAAGGCGCTGCGCGCCGCGAGGAGTTCGGGGTGTTCGCGGTCGAAGTCGCCGCCGAGCATGGTGCACAGGGCGCCGATCCGCTCGTCGGCCGCGGCATGCGTGAACCGGCACAGCGCCGCGAAGGCGTCGGGCTCTTCGGCGAGCGCGGCCTCGGCCTGCGCGCCGACCCGGCCCATCACGTAGAGCACGACGTGGTGGACGAGGGTGGGGCGGTCGGGGAAGTGCCGGTACAGGGTGGCGTTTCCGATGCCGGCCCGGCGGGCGACCTCGTCGAAGGCGGCCGTGGAGCCGAACTCGACGAACGCCTCGCGGGCCGCCGCCAGGATCCGCTCGCGGTTGCGGACGGCGTCGGCGCGCGGGCGCGGGACGGGGCCCGCACCCTGGGACCTGCGGGTCGCGGCATCGGTACGGGCCTTGGGCGCCGCCAGGTCCACGGCCGCTCCCGGGACGGGCGGGGCCGCCGGGGCGGTGGGGCTGGGGCGGTTCATTCCGGGCCTCCCTGGCGCGGTGACACGTACGGCGGCCCTCCAAACGGGGAGCCGCTCCCCACTTCGTGGGACTCACGTACAAACGGGGATCGGATCCCCGCTTATTTCACTCCTCCGTGTGACCTGAGTCATATGTCGATTCACGTTCGGCCTCTTCCGGCGCGCGAGCGCGCCGCAGCCGTCGGAGGGTGACGACAGAGCGCAGTTCGGACAGGGCCGGCTGCCGCGGACCCGAAGGCGATCTCCATGCCGCAGACCCGCCGGCGGATACGCAGATCACGCCGTACCAGCGCGTACATCGGCCTGACCGCACTGGCCCTCGGCGTCACGGCGACGGCGAGCACGGGGATATCCAGCCGCGGCCACTCGGCGGCCGGGGCCGTGGCCGCGACGGCCGAATCGGCCCTCGCGCCCTGCCGGATCGCCGGCACGATGGGCGTGCAGATGTCCGAGGGACTGCCGACGCCGCCCGGGTACGCGCGCTCGACGGGCGAGGTCAAGGCGCTCAACCTGATGATCGACTTCCCCGATGCCAAGGGCGAGGGCACGGCCCTGGACCGGATGGCGGAGTTCTTCCCCCAGACCTCCAACTGGTTCCGGACCAGCTCCTACGGCCGGCTCAGCTACCGGGCCGAGGCCCCGATAAGGACCTGGCTGCGGATGCCGATGCCCTTCGCGGCGTACGGGATCGAGCGCGGGTCCGCGTACGAACCGGGCTACCGGCAGCTCGTCGAGCACATCGCCAAGGCCGCCGACTCCGAGGTGGACTTCGGCAAGTACGACCTGGTCAACATCCTGGTCACGCCGAACGCCGGGCCGTCCGCCCTGGACACCGTCCTGTCGGTGACCTTCTCGGGCAACGGCGAGGCGCCGGTCGCCGACGGAGTGCCGCTCGCCAACACATCCTTCGTCTACAGCCGGCAGGACGACGGCTCGGGAACCTACCGGGAGACCGGCTACCGGGTCCTGCCGCACGAGAACGGGCACGTCTTCGGGCTGCCCGACCTGTACACCACCGACGGCGGGGGCACGGTCGGGCACTGGGACATCATGAGCGAGGACTGGGGCTCCAACAACGACCTGCTGGGCTGGCACAAGTGGAAGCTGGGCTGGCTGGACAGCACGCAGATCAGCTGCGCGTCGAAGTCCGGCGCCAGCGACCACGTCCTGTCGCCCCTGGCGGTCTCGGGCGGGACGAAGCTGGCCTTCGTGCCGCTGTCCGAGAGCGCCGGGTACGCGGTGGAGGTCCGCACGCAGGCCGGGAACGACGAGGCCGTCTGCAAACCCGGCGTCCTCATCTACAAGGTGGACTCCGACGTGGACACCGGGCAGGGTCCGGTGACGGTGTCGGACAGCACGGGCTCGAGCGGCGGCTGCACCCGGCGGCCCAATGTGCACGCGGAGCTGTCGGACGCGCCGTTCCGGGCGGGCGAGACGTTCACCGACGAGAAGGCGGGCATCAGCATCTCGGTGGTGGGAGAACTGCGCAACGGCAGCTATCAGGTGCGGATCATCCGGCCCTGACGTCCGGGGCGCCGGGAGCCCGGCCTGATCGGCGAGACAGCCCTAGGGTGGGCGCATGGAGTCCTACACCATCGGGCAGGCCGCGCGGCTGCTGGGCGTGAGCGTCGATACCGCCCGGCGGTGGGCGGATGCCGACCGCTTCCCCACCCGACGGGACGGAAAGCGCCGCATCGTCGACGGCCCCGACCTGGCGGCGTTCTGCGTCGAGGCCGCGCAGGAGGCCTCGTCCGCCGAGGACGCGGACGCCCCGTACACCTCGGCCCGCAACGCCTTCCCCGGGATCGTGACCGGGATCAGGCTCGGCGATGTCGCGGCCCAGGTCGAGGTGCAGGCCGGGCCGCACCGCGTGGTGTCCCTGCTGACGCGGGAGGCCGTCGAGGAACTGGGCCTGGAGGTCGGCATGCGGGCCACCGCCCGGGTGAAGTCGACCAGCGTGCACATCGACCGCGACTGAGCCGGCGGCGGCCGGGGGGCAGCGGGGTATCGCAGATGCGGATCAAGCGTCACCCGCTACACTGACCGCGGTGGCCCGGCCCTCAACGGCCGGTCCGCGCACCCCGCCTTCGTAGCTCAGGGGATAGAGCACGGCTCTCCTAAAGCCGGTGTCGCAGGTTCGAATCCTGCCGAGGGCACATCCCGAGGACCCCCAGCCAAATGGCTGGGGGTCCTCTTCGTGTTGTGGTTCCATGGTGCGCGTGTCGCGTGACGCCGCCTACTGAGATGTGGGCCGGGCGGTGGTCGGGCAGGCACCTGCTGTCTAAGGACCGGGCCCATGGGCTACCACGCCACCGGCTACGGGTGATTCCCCTCGGTTGTTCCGCTGCCATCGCACGCACACACACCGTGAGGAATCCATACTCCGTGTCATCTTTCAATCAAGCGGTCATCGAAGAGTTCAGGGCCAACGCCGGCCGGGTCGGCGGGCCCTTCGAAGGCTCCGAGCTGATCCTGCTCACCACCACCGGCGCCAGGTCCGGGAAGCCGCACACCGTCCCGCTCGGGTTCGTGCGGGAGGACGGGGACGGCGGGCCGCTGCTCGTCGTCGCGTCCGCCGGCGGGGCCGACCGGCATCCCGCCTGGTTCCACAACCTGCTCGCACGGCCCCTGGTACAGGTGGAGACCGGGGCCGGGGAGTACGAGGCCGTCGCCGTGCCCGCCGAGGGGGCGCGGCGGGACGAGCTGTTCGCGCGCGTCGTGGGCGAGGAGCCCGGATACGGGGAGTACCAGGAGCGGACCCGGCGGGTGATCCCCGTCGTGGCCCTCCAGCGCACGCACGAGGTGCCCGCCGGGGAGGGCGGGGTCGCCGGGAAGCTGCTCGAGGTGCACGGGTGGCTGCGGGCCCAGCTGGCCCACGTACGGGAGCAGGCGCGCGGCAGTGTGCCGGGGTCGCTCGGGATGCAACTGCGCCAGCACTGCCTCGCGTTCTGCCACACGCTGGAGTTCCACCATCGCGGCGAGGACGCCGGGCTGTTCCCGTACTTGGAGCAACAGCACCCGCACATGCGGGAGTTCTTCCGCAGGATCGACGCCGAGCACCGGGTCATCGCGCGGCTCCAGGAGGAGCTCGTCCACGCGCTGGACGGGCGGCCCGGCACCGGCCCGGGCGCCGGGTTCAGCGAGCGGGTGGAGCGGCTGAGCGGGGAACTGGAGGCGCATCTCGACAGCGAGGAGGCGCAGTTGCTTCCGGTGCTGCGGGCGCTGGAAGGGTGACGCGGGCCTCGGCGCCGCCCTCCCGCGGATTGCGGAAGGCGAGGGTGGCGCCGAGGGCGCGGGCCTGGCCCGCCGCGATGGTCAGGCCCAGGCCGTGGCCCTTGTTCATGCCCTCCGTACGGAACCGCTGGGGGCCGGTGGTGAGCAGGTACTCCGGATAGCCGGGGCCCGCGTCGGTCACGGTCAGGGTCCGGCCGTCCACCCGGACGGTGACCGGGGCCGCGCCGTGCTTGTGGGCGTTGGCGACGAGGTTGCCGAGTATCCGCTCCAGGCGCCGCCGGTCGGTCTCCACCCGGCGGGACGAGACCACCTCCAGCCGCGTGTCGGTGCCCGAGGCGCGGATCGTACGGGCCGCCAGGCCGGCCAGGTCGTAGGAGTCCAGGTCCACGCGCTCGCTGCCGGTGTCCAGCCGGGAGATCTCCAGGAGGTCCTCGGTCAGTGCGCGCATCGCCTGGACTCGGTCCCGTACGAGTTCGGCCGGGCGGCCCGGCGGCAGGAGCTCGGCGGCCGCGTTCAGGCCGGTCAGCGGGGTGCGGAGCTCGTGGGCGACGTCCGCCGTGAACCGCTGCTCCGCCTCCAGCTTGCGCTGGAGCGAGGAGGCCATCGTGTCCAGCGCCCGCGAGACCGCCGCCACCTCGTCCTTGTTGCGCGCGCTGTCGTCGACCCGCGCGTCCAGGTCGCCCGCGCTGATCCGGCGGGCCACCTGCGCCGTCAGGTGCAGCCGCCGCGTGATCCGGGTGACGCCGACCGCGCCGATGAGCAGGGTGCCGCCGATGGCGAGCACCGAGGAGCCGAGGATGGCCCGGTCCAGCTCGGCGATCGTCCGCTCGGCCGCGGTGAAGTCCACGGACACGGCTATCGCGGTGTCGTGGTCGGCCGGCGCCGCCGCCCACATCGCGGAGCGGCCGCGGTGTTCGCCGATGACCGTGGCGCGCTTGCCGGTCAGCGCCAGTGCGCGCAGCTCGGGCGGCAGGCCGACGGGGTCGATGCCCTCGCCGCGTGCCATCCGCGCGCCGGTCTCGTACGCCGTGATGGTGCGGTCCAGTTTGGCGAGGGCCTTCTCGCGCGCCGTGCTGACCGTCTGGTGGGTCATGGCGCTGTGGACGAGGCCGCCGAGCAGTGCCGCGAGCCCGCAGCACATGAGGGTGATGAAGACCGCGGCCTTCCAGGTCAGGGTCGAGGTCCAGGAGGGCAGCCGAAGGCTCATGGTGCGCTGGTCCCGTTCATGATCCTGTGGGCCCGTCCGTCCTGACTGGTGGTGGAGACGCGGCTGGCGCACGACCGTCCGCGGTCGCCCGGTCACCGTAATGCGCCGGCCCGGGCGCTCTCGCGGCGGGCGCCGGATGACGCCGCCACGAGGCCGGCGAAGAAGATCACGTTGTTGGTGCGGCGGCCGTCCTTCAGCTCGCCGCCCCCCGCAGGTGAGCAGGCGCAGCTCGGGTCATGGGGAGGAGGGTACGAGCGGCATGTGTGGGTCGTCCGTCGGCAAGGTAACGGTTGTCCGGATACCCGCCCGCGAAGCCGTGACGACGCGAAAAAGCCCTCCCGGCCGGAGCCGGAAGGGCTTCCCTGAAAGGGTCGGATGGGTCGGATCAGTTCAGCTCAGGCCTCTGCTGCGTTCGCCGATGCGGTCTCCCTGCGGGGTGCCGGCCCGCTTCAGGGCCGCCTTCGTGTGCGCCCCGCCCTTGACCTTGCTCCGCAGCAGACCGTCGAAGCCGTGGCCCGGCGGGCGCGGCGGCCGGTCCGGTTCCTGGGGCTGGTAGGCCTCTGGGAAATCCCGCTTCTGCTCTTTGCTCATCCCGTCGTCAACTCCCTCGGGAAGCACCCAATCGGACTACTGGGATCGTATGCAGATATACCGGCCAACGCACCCGGACCGGACGTAAAGGTTTCTGGATCAAGGCCGGGGCGGTGCCGGCCGGTCCGGCGGCCCGAGCGTGCCGTGGACCAGCTCCTCCGGGCAGGGCGTGCCCCGCGGCAGCTGGTACTTCGCCGCCACCCGGTACTGGCCCGGGGCCGGCGCCAGCAGCTCCGTCCACACGTCGCCCGATCCGTCCGGGGCGGCCTTGAACAGGCATCCGGCCGTGTTCGCGTACTCCTTCACCGCGGCCGCCTTCGCCTTCGACGCGAAGGTCTCCTCCGGCGGCGCCACCGGCTTGCCCTCCCCGTCGACCAGCCCCAGCCACGGCGAGTGCGGGATCCGTACGAGCACCCGCCCGGCCTGCTTCACGTCGATGACGAGCCGGTCGGCGCCCGCCCGCACCACCGTCGCCGGCCCGGACACCAGGTCCGTCGGCTGGTGGACCTTGAACAGCTGCCAGTTCGCGTCGCCCCACACCTGCTGGAGGTACGGAAGCCCCTCGCGCACCAGCTTCGCCTCGTCCTCCCCGCCCGAGTCGGGTTTGTCGGCGGGCAGCACCACGTAGTGCACGGCCCAGCGCTCGAGCCAGGCCCGGTAGCTGTCGGCGGACAGGGTGTCGTCGTAGAAGAGCGGGTTCCGCTCCAGGTCCGCCTGCCGGTTCCAGCCGCGCGCGAGGTTCACGTACGAGGGGAAGGCGGAGGATTCGCGGTGGCTGCTGGCCGGGACCACCTCGACCCGGCCCCGGTCGGCGCCCGCCTTCTTCAGCTGGTCGACCAGCGGGGCCAGCTCGCGGTTCCAGGCGGCCACCGGGGTGGTGCGGACGATGTCCGTGATGCTGTTGGTGGTGATCCAGATGTTCAGCCCGGCGAAGGCGAGCAGCAGCGCGTACCAGCGCCGGGTGCGCGGGACCGGGGGCCCCTGCCCGGGGGTCCCCCCGGACGGAGTCCGGGGGAGGTAGCCGGAGGAGTGCGGGAGGGCCGCGAGCAGCACCGCCCCGCCGAAGAGCATGATCAGCCGGGTGACGTTCGACCCGACCTGGGAATCGATCGCCCAGGTCAGGAACACCCCGAAGGCGTAGACCGCCGAGGAGATCCGGACGGTCTTCCACCGCTGGGGTACGAGGAACAGGACCGCCAGCGCGAACACGAAGGGCAGCCAGGCCGAGCCGAACTTCATCGGCTGCGTCCCGGAAAAGGGGAACAGCCACGCCGACAGCCCGACCACGGCCACCGGGGCCAGGCCCAGCGCGTACGCACCCGGCCGCCGCCCGCTCAGGAACAGCGCGGCCGCGACCACCCCGAGGAAGAGCCCGGCGACCGGGCTGGAGGCGGTCGCGAGCCCGGCCAGCGGAGCCGCCACGGCGGCCTTGGCCCACCGCCGCTCGGCCCACTTGCGCGGCCAGCAGAAGACGGCGGCGACCGCACCGAGCGCGAACATCACGCCGAGCCCGAAGGTGACACGGCCCGACAGGGCGTTGCAGAGCAGCCCGTACACGCCGGCCAGAGCGGGCCACAGGGGCTCGCGCACCGCGCCGCGGCAGCGGGTCAGGACCAGGGCGAGCAGCCCGGCCGAGACGGTGCCCGCGATCATCATCGTGGTCCGGACGCCGAGCATGTGCATGAGGTACGGCGAGACCACGCTGTACGAGACGGGGTGCATGCCGCCGTACCAGGCGAGGTTGTACGCCGAGTCGGGGTGGCGGCCGACGAACTCGGCCCAGGCGTCCTGCGCGGCGAGGTCGCCACCGCTGTTGGCGAAGCTGAAGAACCAGACGACGTGCAGCACCCCGGCGAGCAGCGTCGACACGGCGACGGGGTGTCGGCGGACCCGGTCCAGAGCCCGCGTTCCCATTCCCCCGGGGACGGGGCCGGGGGGTGCGGGCACGCCCGCGGGGCCGCCGTGGCCCTCGCCGCGCCGGCCCTCATGCTGCTGCCGCTGCTCAGCGGTGGTCACTGACGTACTCCCCAACACGAGTCCACACCCCGCACACGCCTACGCCTACGCCCACGTCCACGCCTGCGCCCAGACGTCCGGACGCCCGGGACGTTCAGAGGCCCGGACGTTCAGGTCCCGGGACCCAAGACGCGTCCCGGCGCCCCGGGGTTGCCCGGGGCGCCGGATCCACGCTCTCACCGGCTGTCAGCCGACGCGCGTCAGCTTGCTGCCGAGGCCGGGCGCGGCGAGCTCGCTCTGCAACGCCACCGGCACCTTCACCTGGCTCGCACCCTCGCCGACGGTGAGCACGCCGATCTCGGTTCCGGCCTTGGCGGTCTGCGGGATCTTGCCCCCGCCGTCGGCCAGCTTCACGTTCACGGTGAGCGAGGCCCAGCCGACCGCCTGCACGTCGGCGGTGGCGACGACCGGCGTGCGGCCGCCGAGCCCGTCGTCCACGTAGCCCACGACATCGCCCTTCTTGAAGACGGGCGCGCCTTCCAGGGCCTTCTGCGTGGCGAGCATCAGCTGCTTGCTCGCGGCGAGCACGCTGTCGATGATCGGCGGTTTGTGCTGGCCGAGGACGGCTCCGACGATCAGCTGGTTGGTGTTGCCGATCTTCTTCTGGGCGGCGAAGAGGAGGTTTCCGCCGGCCTTCGTCGTCGTACCGGTCTTGATGCCGAGCGAGTCGTTGTACGGAACCAGGCCGTTCCAGTTCCGCCACTCCTTGCCCGACGGGTCGATCCACTTGGGCTTCTTGGTGATGTCGAGCAGCGTCTCGATCTCGACGAGCTTGAGGCCCAGCTTCACCTGGTCCTCGGCGGTGCTGACCGTGGTCGCGTCCAGGCCCGAGGGGTCGGTGTACGTGGTGTTGGTCATGCCGAGTTCCTTGGCGGTGTCGTTCATCTTCTTGACGAACGCCTCCTGGGAACCGGCGTCCCAGCGCGCGAGCAGCCGCGCGATGTTGTTGGCCGACGGGATCATGAGGGCGGCGATCGCGTCGTACTCCGAGATCTTGTCGCCCTCCTTGACCGTGTCGAGGGTGGACTCGTTGTTGACGGAGTCGTTCTTCTTGCCCTCGGTCTCGGCCGTCTTGTCGACGTCGATCATCGCGCCCTGCTCACCCTTCTTGATGGGGTGGTCGCGCAGGATGATGTACGCCGTCATCGACTTGGTGACGCTGGCGATCGGCACCGGCTTCTGCTCGCCGGACTGGCCGAGCGTGCCGAGGCCGGCGGCGGCCATGTAGGCCTGGCCCTCGCTGGGCCAGGGCAGCTCGGGCTTGGTGCCGCCGAAGGTGTACGAGGACTTCGCGGTCATCACGAGCCTGGGCTCCGGCAGGGGGCGCACCAGCTGTACGACGGCGAGGATGATCGCCAGGAGCACGACGAGCGGGAAGTAGATCTTGAACCGCCGCACGGCCGTGCGGAGCGGGCTCGGCGGCGGGGGCGGGTTGTTCGTGAGGTCCGCCAGCATGTCGAGCGGCGGCTTGGGGGGCAGGGGCTGCTGGGTGGTCCGCTCGCTGCGGTCCATCGAGGCGGGGGCGGGGGCCGCGGGGGCGGCCGGGGCTGCGGCCGGGGCGGCCGGGGCCGGGGGCTTCGGCTTCTGCCCGGGCTCGTCGGTGCGCAGCGGCACGAAGGTGCTGGCCTTGGGCGGCGCGGCCGCCGCGGAAGCCGGCGAAGCGGAATCCGCCGGCCGGTCGGTCGGGGCCGCCGGCTTCACGGCACGGAACGTGGCGGTCCGCTCGCTGTCGTCGGCATCCGCCGCCGGAATCCGGAACACTCCGGTCCGCTCCCGCGGGGCGGGCTCCTTGACGGACGGCTCCTCGGCCGCGGCCGGCTTCACCGCCCGGAACACAGCAGTGCGCTCACTGTCGCCAGCCTCGTCAGCGGAGGCAGCCTTCGGCTGCACCGAAGCGGAACCGGCAGCCGGCGGCTTCACCGCGCGGAACACAGCGGTGCGTTCACTGTCGACGGGCTCACCGGCGGGGGCACCCTGCGACTGTTCGGCGGCAGCCGGCTTCACGGTGCGCTCGTCGCCGACCGGCTTGTCCGCGGAAGCGGAATCAGCAGCCGACGGCTTCACCGCCCGGAACACGGCGGTGCGCTCACTATCGGCGGGCTCCCCGGCGGCCGCCGGCTTCACGGCGCGGAACGCGGTGGTGCGCTGGTCGCCCACCGACCGGTCCCCCGCCGAAGCGGAACCCACACCCGGCTCGGCAGCCGGGCCCGCGGCGCGGGACGCTGGGGTGCGCTCGTCGCCAGCCGGCCGGTCCTCCGCGGAAGCGGAACCCGCACCCGGCTCGGCAGCCGGGCCCGCGGCGCGGGACGCGGGGGTGCGTTCATCGCCGGTTGGCCCGGCCTGCGCCGAAGCGGAACCCGTGCCAGGCGCGGCAGTCGCGCGGGGCGCGGGGGTGTGCTCGGCAGCGGCCGGTTCGGCTTGCCGCGAAGCGGAATCCGGGGCAGGCGCTGCGGCGGGCTCTGGTGCCGCCGGAGCGGTATCGGCGGCCGGGGCCGGAGGGCGGAACGCCGTCGGGCGCTCGGAGGCGGCGGGGCGGGAGACGGGCCCGTCCTCGTCATCGGCGGGTTCGCCCGCCGGGGCGGCCGCGGCGGGCGGCTCGTCGGCCGTGGCGACCCATGCCGCCACCGCGTCGCGCAGCGCGTCGCGGCCGCCGGAACCATCCGTATCCGGTTCCGCGTCCACGGCCGTGTCCGCAGAGGCATCCGCAGAGGCATCGTCAGAGGCATCTGCTGCCGGCACAACCTCAGGATCCCTCTGCCGGAACACCGACAGCCTCGGATCACTCTCCGCGGAGGTCGACGCCGCCCCCGGCGTTCCCTCATCAACCGACTTGTCGGGGGACTCGCCCGCCACCAGTTCCTCCTCCATCGTCGCCACGTCCGGCTGTCCGAATGTCTAACAGTGTCCCGTCTAGGGGGCATCGCCCCGGTGCTAGACGAGAACGACATAACTGCGGGTTCCCCCACAAAGCGGCCACGCGCTCTCGACAGATGAATGTGAGAGGCGTCACCCTGTCACTCATCCACGCGGGGAGGCATGGATGGGCAGGAGCCGCAGAACAATTCCGGAGGAGCTTCTGCTGCTCGCCTTGGACCCGGCCACGGGTACCACGGCGCAGCCGCAGTCGCTCGACCTCGGCCTGGCCGGGGCACAGCTAGTGGAGCTGGCTCTGGCAGGACGGATAGCCCCTGACGGGGATCGTATCGCCGTGGTGATGCCACGGCCGACAGGAGATCCGACTCTGGACTCCGCACTGGAACTGCTGCGCAGGCGCGGCAGTCCGGTACGGGCCGTCCACTGGATTGGCGGACCCCGCCTGGGGCTCCGCCAGATTTACCTCGCCCACCTGGAGCGCTGCGGCATGGTCCATGCCGTCGCGGGCCAGATGTGCGGGGTGCTGCCGACGACTCGCTACCAGGCGACGGACACGGCGATCAGCCGGGAGATCCGTGCCCGGCTGGACACGGCGATCCGCACCGGCGTACCGCCGGACCCGCGGACCGCGGCGCTTGCCGCACTGGCCCACGCGGTCGGACTCGGCAAGCACCTGTACCCCGGCAACGAAGGCCGGTCGTCCAGGTCCCGGCTGCGGGACCTGATCCGGCACGACCCGATGGGCGGACTCGTGGCACACGCCGTGATGGACGTCCAGAACGGTGTGGCCGCACAGCCGCGCCGCGACCGCGCACCGGCACAGCCGGCCGCCCGGGCCACGGCGGGCAGCGTTCCGCTGCAGCCGCGCCGGACGGGTGCCATGGCCCGCGCGGCCGCGCACTGATCCACCCGTTCCACCCGCTCCATCGCAACGCCATCACAACGCCGGCGCGCGGGGTGACGGGGCCGGTCCACCGGTCCCGCCGCCCCGCGCGTCTGTTTTTCCCGGCCGTTCCCCAGCGCCGCAGCACCCTTCGGTGGCAGTCTGCTCAGCATCAGCCACGCAGAGAGACAGACAGCTGCACGACAGAAGAAGGCGGAGGTGCCGTTCACGTGGCGTCCAATGTCAATCCCACCGTCCGACGCCGCCGACTGGGCATGGAGTTGCGCAAGCTCCGTGAGGACAAGGGCATGACGGCCGAACAGGTCGCCGAGCGCCTCCTCGTCTCCCAGTCCAAGATCAGCCGGCTGGAGAACGGCCGCCGGTCCATCAGCCAGCGCGATGTACGCGACCTGTGCGAGGTGTACGAGGTGGAGGACCCCAGACTCGTGGACTCACTCATGCAGATGGCGAAGGACTCCCGCCAGCAGGGCTGGTGGCACGCCTTCGGCGACATCCCGTACAGCGTCTACATCGGCCTGGAGACGGACGCCGCGAGTCTGCGCACCTACGAGCCCCTGGTGATCCCGGGGTTGCTCCAGACCACGGAGTACGCCCACTCCCTGGTCCGCGGCGCGTGGCCGGAGACCGCGCCGGCCGACGTGGAGAAGCGCGTCCAGGTCCGGATGCACCGCCAGAAGCGGCTCTCCGAGACGGACAACAACAATCCGGAACTCGGGCCGCTGCGCCTGTGGGCGGTCATCGACGAGGCCGCCCTGCGCCGATGCGTGGGCGACGCCGAGCTGATGATCCGACAGCTGGAGTTCCTGATAGAGCAGTCGGAACAGCCGCACATCACGGTGCAGGTGATGCCGTTCTCGCTCGGCGCGCATCCCGGCGTCAACGGCCAGTACGCGATTTTGGAATTCCCGGACGCGTCCGACTCGACGGTGGTCTACATCGAGGGCGTGACGAGCGACCTGTACCTGGAGAAGGCCAACGACGTGCAGAAGTACAGCGTGATGTACGAGCACTTGCGCGCCCAGGCCCTCAATGTCGACCAGACCCGGCAGTTCATCTCCGACATCATCGGCAAATACGCGGGCAAGGTCGACGAGTCGCGATAAAGGGCCAGGAATCCCATGGGGTCATGGGGAGGGTCGGCACCGTACACCGTAACTCCCCGGCCGCATAAGACCTGAATGGAATATGCCACTCGGTCGGGTGAATGCCTCCTTCACCCGTCAGGAGCTGCGGGTAGCGTCGATCACGTCAGTCGGAGAACGAGCCGGCCGACGCGGCAAACGGAACTACTCGCTGAACCGGAGAGAAACATGGCTATTCGTCAGGGCGCCACGCACAACTGGACCAAGTCCTCCTACTCCGCCAACGGCGCCTGCGTCGAGGTCAAGTCCCCCGTCATGGAGGCCATCGCGGTCCGCGACTCGAAGGTGCAGGACGGTCCGTCCCTCACCTTCGCGCCCGGCTCCTGGACCTCGTTCGTCGACGGCGTCAACGAGGGCCGGCCGGGACGCCTCGCCTGAACGTCACGGCATGCGCCCCAACCGACCCGAATGCGTTAACCGCAGTACATGCAGGGCCCGCAGTACAGGCAGTACCCGCACCACTGACTGGAGCCCTCTCGACCGGTCCGCCGTCCTGGCCGAGGGGGCTCGGCCATGTCCGCCTACGGCCGGCTACCTCAGCCGGTCGACGTACCGGTCGGTCCCCGGCACCGTGGGGATGAACGGCGCCACCAGCTCCACCCGCCCCAGCCCCGCCTCCGCGACCTCCGCGTCCAGTCCCTGGAAGCGGTCCCAGCAGGTGTGGGGGTCCTGCTCCAGGAACCACAGGAGCGTCAGGCGGGTGTCGACCCCCTCGACCTGCTTGACGTACGTCATCCGGTCGCCGGGCAGCGGCGTAGGCCGGAAGACCGTCACCATCGCGGCCGGCGAGCCGTGCAGCCGCTTCGGCAGGGCTCGTGCGCGCAGCCACTCCAGCAGCTCGGCCCGCTGCGCGGGCCCGTCGGCGTCGACGACCTGGACGACGAGGCCGGCGTACGGGTGGTCGAGGGCGTGGAAGTCCCGCGGACCGGCGGCCCCGTCGCGGTAGACGGTGGCCTCGTGGTCCTGGAAGGCCGTGAACACGTGGGTGCGGTCCTGGTAGACCCGCCCGTCGCGGTTGAGTCTCTTGTTGATGCCGACGGTCCACTTCATGTGCTCGTCGTAGCGGCCCTCGGTGACCCAGTACGTCGAGATGTAGCAGCCGGCGGTGACGGGCTGGGCGACCGCCGACTTCTCCGGGTAGCGCAGCTCCTGGAGTTCGCGGGTGGCCACCCACCGTCGGCCCGCGTACATCCAGGGCATGGCCATCGCGCCGGCGTAGTAGTGGTCGTCCTCGTACCAGCGGTTGTACGCGTACTCGTGGCCCGGGTGCGGCTCCACCATGGTGATCAGCGCGTGGCCGGGGCGGACGCCGTACGGGCCGACGGCCGCGAGCTCGGCGTAGTCCTCGGCGCGGGTGTCCCGCTCTTCTGTCGTCATGCGACCGGTGTAGCTGATGCGACGTCAGATTGGGAGCCCTCGGGGGCCGTTCACCATGTGACACATAGGTGTCAGATGCACCTTTCTGTGGCTACGATGCCCGCACCCCACTCCCGGAGGAGCCACCCGTGCCTGCTGCCGCCGTCTCCGCTTCCGACTCCGACTCCGCCGTCGCGGCGCCGCCCGCGTTCGCCCCGCGTGCCACCTCGGTCGGCGGCTCCCCCGTACGGGAGATCCTCGCGCTCACCGAACGCCCCGGCGTGATCTCCTTCGCCGGCGGCCTCCCCGCGCCCGAGCTCTTCGACGCCGAGGGCCTGCGGGCCGCGTACGACACCGCCTTCGCGGTGTCGGCGCGGCGGGCGTTGCAGTACTCGACCACCGAGGGCGTGCCGGAACTGCGCGAGGCCGTGGCGCGGCGGGCCACGGTGCGGGGCCTGGCGACCGGCGCGGACGACGTGCTCGTCACCTCGGGCTCGCAGCAGGCCCTCACGCTCCTCACCGCCGTGCTGGTCGAGCCCGGGGACGTGGTGCTGGTCGAGAACCCCACTTACCTGGCGGCGCTCCAGTGCTTCGGCATGGCCGGGGCCCGGGTGGTGGCGGTGCCCTGCGACGCGGAGGGCCTGATACCCGAGGCCCTGGAGGAGATCGTCGCGCGGGAACGCCCCAAGCTGCTCTACACCATCCCCACCTTCCAGAACCCGACGGGTCGCACCCTGCCGGGGGCCCGACGGGCGGCGGTGGCGCAGATCGCGGCGCGGCTCGGGCTGTGGCTGATCGAGGACGACCCGTACGGGGACCTCCGCTACGAGGGCGCGGAGGTCCCGTGGCTGGCGGCGCATCCGGGGGCGGAGGACCGCACCGCCCTGCTCGGCAGTTTCTCGAAGATCATGGCGCCGGGGCTGCGGCTGGGCTGGCTGCGGGCGCCGGCGGCGCTGCGCCGGGCCGCGGTGGTCGCCAAGCAGGCGGCGGACCTGCACACCTCGACGGTGGACCAGCTGGCCGCCGCGCACTATCTGGCGGAGGTGGACCTGGACGCGCATGTGGCCACGGTCCGCGCGGCCTACCGGGCCCGGCGCGACGCCCTGCTGGCGGGTCTGGCCGGGGCCCTGCCGGAAGGCTCGGCCTGGAACCGTCCGGAGGGCGGCATGTTCGTGTGGGCGCGCCTCCCGGAGGCCCACGACGCGACGGCCCTGCTCAAGTCGGCCCTCACCCACGACGTGGCCTTCGTCCCGGGATCCCCCTTCTACACGGGCACCCCGGACCCCCGCACCCTGCGCCTGTCCTTCACGACGCACGCCCCGGAGGAGATCACGGAGGGTCTGGCCCGCCTGGGACGCGCGGGCCGGTCCTAGCGCGGGGTGGTCGGCGTGGGCTCGGCCGGGGTCGGGACGGTCGGCGTGGGCTCGGCCGGGGTCGGGCTGGAGGGCGCCGGCGTGGAGGGGGTCGGAGTCGCCGGGGTCGGAGTCGTCGGAGTCGCCGGGGTCGGGGCGGTCGGCGTCGGCGTGGCGCCCGTCGGCTCGGGGGCGACCGGCACGTGGCCCGGGTACACGTGGCCGGGGGTCACGATGCTCGTGATCGCCTCTCCGAAGAGCGTGCTGGGCTCCTGGCCGTCGTGCAGGACGTCGGTGTTGAGCAGGACGACCATGGTCGCCTGGGCCTCCGGCAGGTAGACGGTCAGGCTCTCGTACCCGGGCAGCGAGCCGTTGTGGCCGATCCAGCCCTGCACGTTGAAGATGCCCAGCCCGTACCCGGCACCGGGAATGCCGTTGATCGAGGTGGTCTTCAGGCGCTCGGCCTGGGTCGCGGGCGTCAGCAGCGTGCCGGTGGCCAAGGTGCGCGCCCAGCTGCGCAGGTCCATCAGGTCGGAGATCATCGCGCCCGCGGCCCAGGCCCACGACGGGTTCCAGTCGGTCGCGTTCACGATCTTCCCCGTCGTGTCGTCCGTGTAGCCCTGCGGGTGCGGGTCGGGGTAGTGCGCGTCGGTGGGGAAGACGGTCTGCCGCAGCCCGGCCGGCTCCAGCACCTCCTGCCGGATGAACTCCTGGATGGGCTTGCCCCCGGCCTTCTCCACCACGAGACCCAGCAGGATCAGGTTGGTGTTGCTGTACTGCCACTTCGCGTTCGGCTCGAACTGCACCGGGTGCCTGAAGGAGTAGTCGAGCAACTGCTGCGGCGTGAAGGGCCGTGTCGGGCCGGCCGCGAGCGCCTTGTTGAAGTCCTCGTCCAGGCTGTAGTTGAAGAGCCCGCTGCGCATGCCCGCCAGCTCGCGCAGGGTGATGCGGTCCCCGTTCGGGACGCCGCTGACGTACGTGCCGATGGTGTCGTCGAGGGCCAGCTTGCCCTGGTCGACGAGTTCGAGGAGCGCGGTGACAGTGAACGTCTTGGTCTCGCTGCCGATCCGCATGTGGAAGCCGGTCTCCATGGGGGAGCCCGTGGCCTTGTCGGCCGTGCCGAAGGTCCGCACGTAGCTCCCCTTGCCGGGAGCCCACAGGCCCACGATCACGCCCGGCACCCGCGCCTCGCGCAGGACCTGCTGGATCGCGGCGTCCAGCTTCGCCGCGACCGCCGGGGTGAGCTCCGGGAAGTCCGCGCCACCGTCCGGGGACGGGGCGGCGGAGGCGGAGGCGGAAGCGGAGACGGACGGCCCCGGCGTGGGAGCCCCGTACGCGGTGCCCGCGAGGGCCGGGGCGACGAGCAGGCCTGCTGCCGCGGCGGCCACGCAGGCCCGGCGCAGGCGTGTGCGGGTGGGACTCACGGCATGCCTCCTGTCGCACGAGGGGAACGAACGCACGTACGAGTACGCGGACCCCGTACGCGGACCAAGGCAGCAGCACCAGCGTAGGCCCGCCCCGATCCGGTCGCGAGGCGAGCCGCCCGGCGGCCCGGCGGCGGGCACCCCGGCTCGCTCCCCACCCCTTCACATCCCGCTGCCGGGACCCTAGCCTGACGAACCGTCAGATACGCTGCTCCTGGAGGCCCGTCATGCTGCTGCGAGGGAAGACCGTCATCGTCTCCGGGGTCGGGGCCGGGCTCGGGCACCAGGTCGCCGCCACCGTGGTCCGCGACGGCGGGAACGCCGTACTCGGGGCGCGGACCGAGGCGAATCTGGCCAAGTCCGCCGCCGAGATCGACCCCGACGGGGCACACACCGCCTACCTGCCCACCGACATCGGCGACGAGCGCCAGTGCGAGGCCCTCGCCGCGCTCGCACGGGAGCGGTTCGGCCGGATCGACGCCGTCGTGCACGTCGCCGCCTGGGACTCGTACTTCGGCGGCCTGGAGGACGCCGATTTCGGGACCTGGCAGCAGATCCTCGACGTGAACCTGCTGGGAACCCTCCGGATGACCCGGGCCTGCCTGCCCGCGCTCAAGGAGAACGGCGGCTCCGTCGTCATCATCGGCACGCAGTCCGCCGTCGCCGCGCCCAGCGAGGTCCAGCAGGCCGCCTACGCCGCCTCGAAAGGCGCCCTGACCTCCGCCATGTACTCCATGGCCCGCGAGCTCGGCCCGCACCGGATCCGGGTCAACACCGTGCTCCCCGGCTGGATGTGGGGCCCGCCGGTGCAGGCCTTCGTCACCTTCACCGCCCACACCGAGAACGTCCCCGAGGCCGAGGTCCACGCCCGCCTCACCGAGCGCATGGCGCTGCCCGACCTCGCCACCGACGGGGACGTCGCCGACGCCGCCGCCTTCCTCGCCTCCGACCGGGCGCGGGCGATAACCGGCCAGTCGCTGCTGGTCAACGCCGGTGAGCTGATGCGATGAGCATGCCGATGGCCTCCCCTCGCCCGTACGACCGGATCGTATGCTCGGCCCATGACCACTCCGAGTGACGCTCCGACCGAAAACGCGATGCGCCGCGCGCTCCGGCGGGCCCGCGACGGCGTCGCGCTCGACGCGACCGAGGCGGCCGTACTCCTCCAGGCGCGCGGCGAGGCGCTCGACGACCTCACCGCCTCCGCCGCACGCGTAAGGGACTCCGGACTCGCCGCCGCCGGGCGGCCCGGGGTCATCACGTACTCGAAGAGCGTGTTCATCCCGCTGACCCGCCTGTGCCGCGACAAGTGCCACTACTGCACCTTCGCCACCGTCCCCGGCAAACTCCGCCGCGCCGGCCACGGGATGTACATGTCCCCGGACGAGGTCCTCGACATCGCCCGCCGCGGCGCGGCGCTCGGCTGCAAGGAAGCGCTCATCACCCTCGGCGACAAGCCCGAGGACCGCTGGCCCGAGGCGCGCGAGTGGCTCGAGGCGGAGGGTTACAACGACACCATCTCCTACGTACGGGCCATCTCCATCCGGATCCTGGAGGAGACCGGCCTGCTCCCGCACCTGAACCCGGGCGTGATGTCCTGGGCCGACTTCCAGCGGCTCAAGCCCGTCGCCCCGTCCATGGGCATGATGCTGGAGACCACGGCCACCCGCCTGTGGTCCGAGCCGGGCGGCCCGCACCACGGCTCCCCCGACAAGGAACCGGCGGTCCGGCTGCGCGTGCTGGAGGACGCCGGGCGGTCCTCGGTCCCCTTCACGAGCGGCCTGCTCATCGGCATCGGCGAGACCTACGAGGAGCGTGCGGAGTCCCTCTTCGCGCTGCGCCGGGTCGCCCGCGCCTACCACGGCATACAGGAGCTGATCATCCAGAACTTCCGCGCCAAGCCGGACACGGCCATGCGCGGGATGCCGGACGCCGAACTCGACGACCTCGTCGCCACGATCGCCGTCGCCCGGCACATCATGGGCCCGTCCGCCTGCCTGCAGGCGCCGCCCAACCTGGTCGACGGCGAGTACGCCCGCCTGATCGGCGCCGGGATCGACGACTGGGGCGGCGTCTCGCCGCTGACCCCCGACCACGTCAACCCCGAGCGCCCGTGGCCGCAGATCGACCTGCTGGCCGAGCAGTCCGCGGCGGCCGGCTTCGAGCTGCGCGAGCGGCTCTGCGTCTACCCGGAGTTCGTGCAGCGGGGCGAGCCCTGGCTGGACCCGCGGCTGCTGCCGCACGTACGGGCGCTCGCCGACCCGGACACGGGGCTGGCCGACGAGTCCGCCGAGGTCGTGGGTCGGCCGTGGCAGGAGCCGGACGAGGGCTTCGCCGCGTACGGGCGCACCGATCTGCACACCACCATCGACAGCGAGGGCCGCACCGGCGACCGCCGCGAGGACTTCGACCACGTCTACGGCGACTGGGACGCGCTGCGCGAGGCGGCCGCGCCCGGGATGGTGCCCGAGCGCATCGACACCGACGTACGGGCCGCGCTCGCGCAGGCCGCCGACGATCCGACCCTGCTCACCGACGCACAGGCCCTCGCCCTGCTGCACGCCGACGGGCCGGCCCTGGACGCCCTCTGCCGGATCGCCGACGACCTGCGGAAGTCGGTGGTCGGGGACGAGGTGACCTACATCGTCACGCGCAACATCAACTTCACCAACGTCTGTTACACCGGCTGCCGCTTCTGCGCCTTCGCGCAGCGCCGCACGGACGCCGACGCGTACACGCTCTCCCTGGACCAGGTCGCCGACCGGGCCGCCCAGGCCTGGGACGTGGGCGCGGTCGAGGTGTGCATGCAGGGCGGCATCCACCCGGACCTGCCCGGGACGGCGTACTTCGACATCGCGCGCGCGGTGAAGCAGCGCGTCCCCGGGATGCACGTGCACGCCTTCTCGCCGATGGAGGTCGTCAACGGGGCCACGCGGACGGGCCTGTCCGTACGGGACTGGCTGACGGCCGCCAAGGAGGCCGGTCTGGACTCGATCCCCGGCACGGCGGCGGAGATCCTCGACGACGAGGTGCGGTGGGTCCTGACCAAGGGCAAACTGCCGACGGCGGACTGGATCGAGGTCATCAGCACCGCGCACGAGCTCGGCATCCGGTCCTCGTCCACGATGATGTACGGGCACGTGGACCAGCCGCGGCACTGGCTGGGGCACTTGCGCACGCTGGCCCGGATCCAGCAGAGCGCCCTGTCCAAGGGCGTGGACGGCTTCACGGAGTTCGTGACGCTGCCGTTCATCCACACCAACGCGCCCGTGTACCTGGCGGGCATCGCCCGGCCCGGGCCCACGGTCCGCGACAACCGGGCGGTCACGGCGATGGCGCGGCTGCTGCTCCACCCGTACATCCCGAACATCCAGACCAGCTGGGTGAAGCTGGGCACGGAGGGCGCGGCCGAGATGCTCCGGTCCGGGGCCAACGACCTGGGCGGGACCCTGATGGAGGAGACGATCTCGCGGATGGCGGGATCGAGTTACGGCTCGTACAAGTCGGTCCGGGACCTGATCGCCGTCGCCGAGGCGGCCGGGCGGCCCGCGAAGGCCCGTACGACGCTGTACGGGGAGGTGCCGGCGGAGCGCCAGGACGCGGCCCGCGCCTCGGACGGGCACCTGCCGGAGCTGCTGCCCGTCCTGGACTAGGAGCGGGCGGGGACGGGTGGGGAACTGGGGGGCGCCCGGCCGGGGAACGGGGGGGCGCCCGGCCGGGGTGTGGCGTGTCCGGCCGGGCTCCCGCACCCGTGGTGCGTCCGGTCAGCCGACGAGGAGGTCCTTCTTGAGCTGCTTCAGCTCGCGGGCGTCGATGCCGAGCCCGTCCTTGAGGTAGCGGTCGAAGGAGCCGTACTTCGCGGTGACCTCGTCGTAGCCCGCGTTCAGGTACTCGGAGCGCACGTCGAGCAGGGGCTTGTAGACGGCGGCCTGCTGGGCGGGCAGGTGGGAGAGGATCGCGTCGTTGGCGGCCTTGCGGTAGTCGTTGCTGGCCAGGTAGTCGGCCTCGACGGTCGCGCGGGGGACGCCGAGGGCGGTCAGCAGGGCGGCGCCCGCCCAGCCGGTGCGGTCCTTGCCGGCGGTGCAGTGGAAGAGGACGGAGCGGCTGCGGTCGCGCTCGATGCCCTCGAGGACCTGCGTGTACGCCTTCTTGCCGCCCTCGCCGGAGACCATGGCCCTCTCGGCGTCGACCATGGCCTTGACGGCCTCGTCGGGGGTCTTGGGCGGGGTGTGGAAGGAGCCGGAGCCCGCGAAGACGTCGGCGACGACGTACGTGGCGCCCGCGGGGACCTTGTCGGCGTCCTTGGCGCGCTCGTCCGCCATGCGCAGGTCGAAGACCGTCTTCACGCGCAGGCGCTGGAGCTTGGCGAGGTCGTTCTCGGTCAGCTTGTCGAGGGCGTCGGAGCGGTAGACCTCGCCCATCCTGACCCACTGGCCGTTCGCGGTGCGGTAGCCGCCGGCGTCGCGGAAGTTGACGGTGCCGTCCAGCTTGATCAGGCGGTCGGCGAGGCGCAGGCCCTGGCCGTGCTGCGGCGTGAAGTCGAACCACTGGCGGTCGGCGGCGGGCAGCCCGGTGACGACGGCCTGACCCTGGGCGCCGCCCTTCGCGACGACCTTGCCGTTCGCCTTGATCTCGACCCGCTTGGTGTCCTTGGCCTTCCACTTCAGGGTGAAGGAGCCGTCGGCTCCGGCGGTGACGGTGGCCTCGGTGAACGGGATGGCGGAACGGTCCCGCCCGTCCCAGCCGGAGGCGGAGGCGGAGGCGAGCGGGGCCGCGATCAGGGAAGCGGTGGCGGCGGAGGCGACGGCGGTCGCGGCGAGGAGTGCCTTCTTCATGCCTGTGAGGCTGGGCGGCCGCGGAGAACTGCGGATGAACGAGGCATGGCGGGAACCGGCCGCCTCGAAGGCAAGTGGCAAAACGTGCCATCAGCCGGGGCGGCGGCCGAAAGTGTTCGCTTTCCGGCCGTTCTCCGCATGCTTACGGACCGCTTGACGGGCCGCTTCCGGATTCGACCGAAGCTGTCCACTACAGTGCGCGCCAGTGCCGCCGCGACGGCGGCCCGCAGGGCACGGCCAGGGGGACGGTGAGGGCGATGGACGCGACAACGAGCGCGGGCGCGGTGGTCATTCAGGGCACACCAACCGGCCCCGCGCCGGGCCCCGGCATGGCAACGGGGCCGGGCGGCCCGGCCGCCACCGGCCCGGCGGCATCGACGGACGGCCGGGGCACGACGTACGCACCCGGCACGGCCGCGTCGACGGACGGCCGCGGGGCCCCGGGCCTGTCCGGCGGTCCTGGGGCAGGCGGGCCGGGACCGGCGACCGACGGGCACGGTATGGCGGCAGGGCCGGGCGGGCCGAGTGGCCCGGACGCAGCCCGGACGCAGCAGGCGACGGACGGGCGGGGCGCTGCGCACGGCCACGGTCACGGCGTCGCCCACGCGCGTGGGCCGGTCGCCGGCCGGCGGGTCGGGTCGCCGGCCACCGGGCTGTGGGGGCGGTTCGAGCAGCAGGACTTCCGGAGCCGGGTTCGCGGGACGCTCCTCGGCTCCGCCATCGGCGACGCCTTCGGCGCGTCCGTCGGCGGGCTCACCCTCGACGCCCTCCGCGAGGCGCACGGCCCGCAGGGCCTGACCACGCCCACCGCCACCCCCGTCACCGCCGCCACCCAGCTCACCCTCTTCACCGTGGACGGCCTCATACGGGCCCACGTACGCCGGGACACCGGCACCTGGCACCCGCCCACCGACGTCCACCGCGCCTACCTCCGCTGGGCCGCCACCCAGCACGACTGGGGCCCCGACGAGCGCCGCGAGGACAACGGCTGGCTGGCGCAGCAGGAGTGGCTCTACGCCCGCCGCGGCCCCGACCGCGCCTGCCTGACCGGCTTCGCCGACGACGTCCTCGGCACCCTCGCCCAGCCGAAGAACCCGACCGCCCGCAACGCGGCCGCCACCACCCGCTCGGCCCCCTTCGGCCTGCTCGTCGGCTGGGAGCCGGCCCTGGTCCTCCAGCTCGCCGTCGAATGCGCCACGCAGAGCCACGGCCACCCCGCCGCGTACCTCTCCGCCGGCGCCTTCGCCCTCGTCGTCCACGGCCTGACGCGTGGCGAGTCCCTGGACTCCGCCGTCCAGCGCACCCTCGGCCAGCTCGGCAGCCGCCCCGGACACCAGCCCGTCACCGACGCCCTCCAGCGCGCCCTGACGGCCGTCACCCGGGGCGCACCCGGCCCCGCGACCGTCGAAGCCCTCGCCACCGGCGACGCCGAAGCCGCCCTGGCCGTGGCCGTGTACTGCGCCCTGGTCGCCGAAGACGTCCCGCACGGCCTGCGCCTGGCCGTGAACCACGGCGGCGACTCGGCCGCCGCCGGCGCCCTGTGCGGAGCACTCCTCGGCGCCCTGCACGGCGAGACCGCCCTCCCGGCCGCCTGGCTCGCCGAGCTCGAGGGCCGTGCCACGCTGCTGGAGCTCGCCGACGACTTCGCCCTGGAGATGACCCAGGGCCCGGCCCTCCACGGCCCCACGTCCGCCTCCCCGGGCTGGCTGGCCCGCTACCCGCGCGGTTAGGGAGCCTCCGTAGCGGGTGCCTCCGCAGTGGACGTCTGCCGCGGAATTCGTGACGTGATCAAGTCGCCCACGCCGGCCACCTCATTGAGGGTCTGCGCAAGTGAGAGCAGCACCCTGCGCACCCCGTCGATCTCGCCCCGCAGTTCCTCCGCCCGCGCCCACCGTCGCTCATGCGAAACGGGATCGACGTGCTCCCCGCGCGTCGCCTCGTGCGCGGTGAGCAGCGGATGCCACCGGCTGAGCAACGGCCTGATCGAGAGGTTGAGCACGTTGACCGCCAGAACCCCGAAGGTCACGTGCCCCGGCGCCACGCGAGGAGCGACCGCGGGACCGTACCGGCGCAGGATCTCCCTCGTGGTGCCGAAAACGGTGTAGAGGGAGGACAGCGCCTCCCGCAGCAGGCCCTCATCCTCGCCCAGTTCCACGACCGAGATCCGGGTGGCCAATTCCACGTACAGCTCCCAGGCGGCCTCGCGTTCGGAGTCCACAGGCTCCCAGACGCCGCTGATCTCCCCGACGAACGGGATGGCGAGCTTGACCGTGATCTCCTGCGGGCCGAACCCTCCCCCGCCACGCCTGCCCCTGCGCCGCAACCCCATCCCCCGACCTCTCCCTTGCAGTGAACCCTTCGTGTAACCCTACGAGTTGAGAGAGAACACACAAGGGGCAGGCGAGCTGGGGGGGCAGCCATGGACCGCGAACGCGATGCGTTCATCTCATACAGCCACAAGCGGGATGTCACTCTGGCCGAGGGGCTTCAACGCGGCCTGCACCGGCTTGCCCGGCCCTGGACACGTCGTCAGGTCATCAACGTCTTCCGCGACACCACGAGCCTGTCGGCCAACAGCGACCTCGGCGGATCCATCAAGGAGGAGCTGGCACGCTCCCGTTACTTCATCTACCTGGCCTCCCCGGAGGCCGCGGAATCGCGCTGGGTGCGGGAGGAGATCGAGTTCTGGGTCGCGCATCGCCCCATGGACCGCTTCCTCATCGCGGTCAGCGGCGGCTCGGTCGCCTGGGACACACGCACGGGCGACTTCGACTGGGACGGCACCACCGCTCTGCCGCCGGTCCTCCGCGGCAAGTTCAGGACCGAGCCCCTCTGGGTTGACCTCACCGCCTTCCGCGAGTCCGACAGGCTGTCCTTACGCCAGGCGGAGTTCCGCGACGCTGTCGCCACCCTCGCCGCCCCGCTCCATGGCCGCAGCAAGGACGCGCTGGACAGCGAGGACCTCCGCCAGCACCGCATCGCCACCCGCATGCTCCGAGGCGCCGTAGCCGCCCTTTCCGTGCTCCTGGTGACCGCCCTCATCGCCGGCGTCGTCGCCTGGCAGCAACGGGGCGAGGCCCTCGACCGCGCACGGCGCTCCGCCTCCCAGGCCCTCGCGGCCCGCGCCCTGGAAATCGCCGGTACGGACCCGCGCCGGGCGGCCCAGCTCGCCCTGTACGCGGAGGCGGTGCAGCCGACCGGAGAGTCGGCGCAGGCCATGGCCCGGGCGGTGGCGGCCAACGAGGGGGTGGCGCGGCACTTCGAGGCGGGAAACGATCAGGTATTCGGGTCTCGCGGTGCGGGTACGATCCCTGCCGCCGAAGTGGCGATCAGCCCCGACGGCAGCATGCTCGCCTACTACCTGGACTACGGCGAGGTACATCTCTACGACACGAGATCCGGCACGGCCCTGCCGTCGCTGCCGACCAGCGGGCCGCAGAACGGAGGGGCGCTGCAGTTCAGCGCGAACGGGAAGCTGCTCGTGATGGAGACCGCCTACAACGAGATCGAGCTGTGGGATGTGCCCGGCGCCAAACTGCTGCGGACCATCGTCGCCGGCGACGGAAGAGAACTGTCCCAAGCACACGTGAGGCTGAAGGGCCATGCGCTGTCCGACGACGGAAAATGGCTCGCCGCGACCTACTACACCCAAGCCATGGACGTCGAACACCTCGGTGTCTGGGATACCGGCACCGGCAATGCCGTCACCGCAGGCCCGGCCTCGTCGGACGGGCTCAGCCTCGCCTTTGACGGCTCGAACCGGCTTGTCACCTTCGCCGGTGACACAGGCGCCGTACGGGAATACACCCCGGCATCGAACACGTGGAGCCCCTCGCGCGAGGTGCCCGGGCTGCCCACCGGGGACGAGGCCAGGAGCGTCGTGCTCTCTCCTCACGGGGACTGGGCGTACGTCCTCGCTCCGAAGAAGGGCGGCAAGGACGAGCTGTGGAGTCTGGCCGAGGGCAGGCGCATCGCAGAACTGGCGGACGGACCGCCGCTGGCCGCCCACTCGACCGGCGGGCGCGCTCTCGCCCTGCCCACCGACAGTGGCCGGCTTACCCCGATGTCGGACGGCCAGTCGGTGACCGTCTACGACCCCGCCCTGCGACGGCGGCGCAGTCTGGGCTCGTTCACGTGGCCCGTCCTCAACGTCGCCGCCTCCGCCGACGGCAAGTGGGTGGCCGCGGCGGCCGAGAACGGGGCCGTGTCCCTCTTCGCCACGACGACGGGACGAGGTGGCGAATCGCTGCCGAACGATGACCGGGTCAAGCCGGACGAGCTCAGTCCTGCCGGCCGACTGGCGCTGCGGTCGAGCGGAAACGGCACCGACCTGTGGACGGTAGCCGGTGGCGACGTCGGTGTTCAGCGAAAGGGACACATCCCCCGGAAGATCTTCTCGAACGAGTCCGTGGTGGCCGTAAACGCCGACGGCAGTCGCGCCGCCTTGGTGGAGGGGGCGGAACTGACGCTCTGGGATCCACGCACGGGGACCCAGGTGGGATCCTCCCGGACGTTCCCCGAGCAGTACACCGGAAACCGGAGCCGCCGTCCGCTCCTCTTCATGCCGGACGGGATACACGTCGTCGTGGCCGGGGCCGACCGGCTCCTGCTGCTCGACAGCCGGTCCTGGGAGACCCGCCAGGACCTGGGTGAGTACAGCACGAACGGGGACAGCGCGGAGACCAGCGGAGATGGAAGAACGCTGATCGACATGGATGTCGGTGGTGACGTAACCGTGTGGGGGTGGACCAACAACGCACGCCTCAAGCAGGTACGCAGGGGCTCGGTCGGCAACATGGTGCAAAGCGTCGTGGTCAGCCACGAGGGGGAAAAGGTCGCGGCCGTCGACGGCAACCGCCGCATCAGCATCCTTGACGTCGGGACCGGGCACGTCACGCGGAGTTCGGCCGGAATGCAGTACAGCGAAGGTTCCGTCGTCTTCAGCAGGGACGCCAGGCTCCTCGTGCAACGCGTCAGGAACGGCGCCGAGTGGACCCTGCAGTTCTGGGACACGGCCTCCGGCGACGCCGTCGGCAGCTGGACCGTCCCGACTTGGGGCACCGACAGCGAGAGCGCGGTGCAACTGCTCTCCGGCCCCGGAGGCGGAGTCCTCTCCCTCAAGGAGGACGGGACCTTCGCACGGCACACCATCGACTTCTCCTCGTGGCACAAAGCCCTGTGCGCACTCGTGCCGGAACCGCTCCCCAAGGACGAGTACGACCGCTATCTCAAGGATGTGGAGGTCGACGCGCCCTGCCGTCCGTAGGCGGAAACCCGTACCTTGTCTGTCCCACGTCTCGGAGGTGCCAGAAGCCATGCGGATCGCCACGACCGTCTTCCTCACCGACCGCACCGTCTCGCCCGTCCGCCTCGCGCGCAGCCTGGAGGAGCGGGGGTTCTCCGGCCTCTACCTCCCGGAGCACACCCACATCCCGGTCAGCCGCGACACCGCCGCTCCCATGGGCGGCGAGCTCCCCGAGATGTACGGGCGCACCCTCGACCCGTTCGTGGCCCTCGGCCAGGCCGCCGCCGTGACCGAGCGGCTGCACCTCGGCACCGGCATCACCCTGGTGGCGCAGCACGACCCGATCGACCTCGCCAAGCAGATCGCCACCCTCGACCACCTCTCCGGCGGCCGCTTCACCCTCGGCATCGGCTACGGCTGGAACGTCGAGGAAGCCGCCGACCACGGCGTCGAATGGCGCACCCGCCGCGAACTGGTCCGCGACCGGATGGCCCTGATGCGTGCCCTGTGGGCCCCGGAACCGACCGCGTACGTCGGCGAGTTCTCCTCCGTCCAAGCCAGCGCCGCCCACCCGAAGCCGGTCCAGGCTCCGCGCGAACTCGGCCCCGGCGTCCCCCTGTACGGCCCCCGCACCCTGATCGGCGGCCAGGCCGGCCCGAAGCTCTTCACCGCCATCGCCGACCACGGCGACGGCTGGCTGCCGATCGGCGGCGGCGGCCTCACCGAGTCCCTGCCGGTGCTGCGCCAGTTCTGGGAGACCGCCGGCCGCGACCCGAAGACCCTCCAGGTGGTCCCGTACGCCGTCCAGCCCACCCCCGGCAAGATGGGCCACTACGCCGACCTCGGCATCGAGGAGGTCGTCCTCCAGCTCCCCTCGGCCCCGGAGCCGGAGATCCTGCGCACCCTGGACGAGTTCGCCCAGTACCTCTGAACCCGGGGCCCGACCGGAAGCCCCGCCGTCAGCCAGGGCTCCGCGCAGGCGCGCCCACGGCGCACTCCGCCCACACCGTCTTGCCGATCACCCGGTCCAGGACGCCCCAGTCGGTGGCGAGGGCGTCGACGATGCGCAGGCCGTAGCCGGATTCGGCCTGGTACGTGTGCGGCTGGACGGCGGGGCGGGGTTCACGGCGGGGATCGGACACCTCCAGGCGCAGGACGCCCGCCAGCAGCGTCATGCGGAGCTCGAAGTCCCGTCCCAGGACGCGGCCGTGGGTGACGGCGTTGGCGGCGAGCTCGGCAACGATGAGCCCGGCGTCGGCGGAGAGGGCGGTGGATTCGGGGACGCCCCAGGCGTGCAGCTCCACGAGGGCGAGCTGGCGGGCGAGGCGTGCCCCGCGGGGGGTGCAGCTGAAACGCTGAGTGAACGTGCGTACGAGGGCCCGGGGGTGGCCGGAGGGTGCGGTCATGGACTGAACGTCCCGTGTCAGCAGGGAAGTTCCCAGCAGCGCGACTACTACTTTTCAACTGTAGTAGTCCACTCTCTGGACAGTGGCAGTCACCGTGCGTAAGCCTGTCTGCGGGGAGGTGACCGCTGTGACGAGTGTCGACGAGAGCGGCGACGCCGAGGTGGAGCCGGACGACGACCTGCGGAACTTCGGCGAGACGATCAAGGCGTTCCGCAAAAGGGCCGGCCTGACCCAGGAGCAGCTCCGGCCGCTGATCGGGTACTCCGTCCAGTACGTGGCGTCGGTCGAGCAGGGCCGCCGCCACCCGTCCACGAAGTTCGTGGACAAGGCGGAGGAGGTGCTGGATGGCTTCGGCGTCATCCGCATCGCGGCGAACAAGCTGTCGCGGCGGCGGGGGCTGGCGAGGTGGTTCCGGCGGTGGGCGGAGCTGGAGGAGGACGCGATCGCGCTCAATACGTACGAGTGCCGGTCGATACCGGGGCTGTTACAGACGGAGGCGTACGCGCGGGCCCAGATCCGGGACGTGCCGCCGCTGGCGACGCCGGAGGAGGCGGAGGCCCGCATCACCTTCCGGTTGGCCCGGCAAGCCCTGCTCCTCAAGACGCCGTACGTCGCCTTCAGCTTCATCATCGAACAGGCGGTGATCGAGCGGCAGACGGGCGGCCCGGAGGTGACCTGTGAGCTGATCGACCACCTGCTGGAGGTGGGGAAGCTGCCCCATGTGGACCTCCAGATCATGCCGAGGATCAGCCCGGAACACGCGGGCACCGACGGCCCCTTCTGTCTCCTAGAGTCCCAGGAGCACGAGTGGCTGGGCTACACCGAAGGCCCGCAGACGGGCCAGGTCATCTGGCCCGAAAGCCGTCAGCAGTCTCCATCAGCAATATGCCAAACTTCGCATCCAGGCTCTCAATCCTGCTGACAGCATGGGCCTGTTGATGCGAATGCGAGGATCCCTGTGAACAGCTCCGAGTTGCGGTGGTTCAAGAGCAGCTACAGCAGCAGCCAGGGCGACAACTGCGTCGAGGTCGCCCTCTCCTGGCACAAGTCCACGTACAGCGGCAGCGAGGGCGACGACTGCGTCGAGGTCGCAGCCTGTACGGAAGCCGTCCACATCCGCGACTCCAAGGTGACGGCCGGCCCCGAGCTGGCCGTGGCCCCCGCCGCCTGGGGTGTCTTCCTGGGCGGGGTCACCGCCGACTGCTGAGCTACGCCTCGTAGGGGAACCGGGCGAGCGGGGTCTCGCGCTCGAAGAAGGTCTTGGCGCGGACCATCGCCCGCTCGTCGTCCCGCACCTGGCCGGGCCGGGAGCCGTTGCCGAGGAGTACCCCGCCGAAGCGCATCCCCATGTACGCGGCCGAGTGGTTGAGGCTGGTCACCAGCCCGTCGGCGACGACCTCCTCTTCGTGGGCCAGGACGGTGACCCCCCACAGGGTCCGGCCCGCCATCCGCTCCTTGAAGTCCAGACCGGGCACCCTCAGCCAACCCGCCCAGTAGTCGAGGTAGCGCTTGGTGTGCGCGGAGAGGGAGTACCAGTACAGGGGTGAGGCGATCACGATGTCGGTCGCCTCCAGCGTGGCCCGCCGCAGCTCCTCCTCGGTCTCCCCGACCGGCCAGGAGCCGCTCTCGTGGCGGCCGTCCTGGAAGTCGGGCAGCGGCAGCTTCGCCAGATCCACCCAGCGCTGCGGGGTGCCGGCGGGCAACTGCTCGGCGGCGGCGCGGGCCAGGGTTTCGGTGTTGCCGTCGGGCCGGGAACTGCCGAGGATGAAGAGGAACGAGCGGTCCGTGTTGTTGGCGAGGTCGGTCGTCATGTCTACTCCGGTCTTGGTCGGCGCGTACCTCGCGTGCAACTCCCTTGCTACGAGGCATATTCCAGGCGGCCTCGCCCTCCAGGGGTTTCGTAGGCTGCTGTGCATGATCGATTCACGTACCCACATCCGCGTCGCCCGGCCCTCCCTCGATCTGACGGCCGCCGAGCGGTTCTACGTCGACGGGCTCGGGCTCGAAGTCCAGTGGCGCAGCACCGAGAGCGTGCCCGGCGAGCACGACCTGCTGATGGTCGGGCCCGCCGGGGGCGGCTGGCACTTCGAGCTCACCCGGGACGCCGACAATCCGGTCGCGCCCGCGCCCACCGTCGACGACCTCTTCGTGGTCTACCTGGGCGAGGCGCCCGACGAGGCCCTCGTCCAGCGGCTCGTCGAACACGGCGGGACCCGGGTCGCCGCCCACAACCCGTACTGGGACGAGTGGGGCGTCACCGTCGAAGACCCCGACGGCTACCGCCTCGTGCTCTGCTCCCGCACCTGGGGCTGAGGCGTCCGGACGGCCGGCGACTTCGGCGACGGACCGGAGGCCGACGGGTACGTCTTCGGCCCGGCGGATGCCACGAGCAGGGTCACCCGCGCGGCCTTCGCCCGGGCCGTGGTGGACGAGGCGGTCGGGCCCCGATCCAGCACGCGGTGCACGCGGGGGGTGGGTCCGGCGTGACGACCGAATCCGTGGCCGACAGCCCGAACCCCTGGGGTCGCCGACCACATCCGCCGTTTCGAGGAGACCGCCGGGCGGCCGCGCCCGGGGATCTCGGATCTGCTGCCGCAGGTCGCTGGTCCTGGTCACCCGTACCGGCTGAGGTCATTCGACCTTCGGGGCGCTCGGGAGGCCGGACAGGGCGGTGCCCGCGCCCGACAGGGAGGAGTCGGTGGCCTTGGTCGCGGAGCCGGCCGCCGCGGCGGTCACGCCCAGTGCGGTCTTGGTGTCCTGGACGGTCTGGCCGGGGTGGTCGACGATCTCGAGGACGCGCCCGGCGACCGGCGGCGCCTGGGCCGGCTCCTCGGCGTGGGCGGCGACGGGGGTGAGTGCGAGGGCGGCCCCGCCGGAGAGGACCAGGGCGGAAAGGGTGCGCTTCATGGCATTCATGCCGTGCCCAACGACCCCGCCACTGCCCGGGTCACCGCTCGCCCCGGCCGTTCCGCGCATCGGATGACTCCGTCCCCGCCCGGCCGCGCCGCCGCACACCGCGGCCCCGGATCGGGGGGATCGATCCGGGGCCGCGGCGCTGACTCGGCAGGTGGCGTGAGGTGGGGTCAGTCTTCGACCACCAGGGACGGGGTGGACTTCGTCAGGACCTCGCCGCGGAAGAAGGCCGGGCTGCGGCGTTCGGTGACGAACATGATCACCAGGCCGAGGGCCAGCAGGCCGACTCCGATGACGAAGACGTTGCCGACGCCCACGCCGGGGAGGGTGGAGCCGGAGCCGTAGGCCGGGTCGTAGGCGTCGTACAGGGTCTTGAAGAACACCGCGGCCAGCAGCAGGCCGCCCAGGACCGGGAAGACGCCCTTGAAGAACAGGTCGCGGGCGGAGCGGCGCAGTTCGCCGCGGAAGTACCAGGCGCAGGCGAAGGCCGTCAGCGAGTAGTAGAAGCAGATCATCAGGCCGAGCGCGAAGATCGTGTCGGTCAGGACGTTCTCGCTGACCAGCGTCATCACGGTGTAGAACGCGCCGGTGGCGACGCCCGCCACGACCGTGGCGCGGCCGGGGGTCTTGAAGCGCTCGTGGACCTTGGCGTACGCGGGCGGCAGGGCCTCGTAGGTCGACATGGCGAGGACCGTGCGGGCCACGGGGATGAAGGTGGTCTGCAGCGAGGCGGCGGCCGAGGCCAGGACCGCGACGAAGAGCAGGATGCCGAGCGCCGGGCCCATCACCGGGCCGGCGAGGGCGGCGAAGACGTTGCCGGAGGTCTCCTCGTTGCCGAGGCCGAGGCCCTCGCCGCCGGCGCCGACGGCCATCTGGGCGGCGATGCCGGTGGCCAGGTAGGAGCCGACGAGGACGACCATGGCGATGAGGGAGGCGCGGCCCGGGGTCTTCGTGGAGCCGGTGGTCTCCTCGTTGGTGGCCAGGCAGGCGTCCCAGCCCCAGTACATGAAGATCGAGAGCGAGAGTCCGGCGGTGAAGGCCGCCATGGACTCGACCGCGAAGGGGTTCATCCAGGACCAGGAGAAGTCCAGGCCGGTGTCGAAGGTCCCGGCGGAGGCCTTCTGGAAGGCCATCGCGACGAAGACGGCGAGGACGACGAGCTGGAGGCCGACCAGGGCGTACTGGACGCCCTTGGTGGCCGTCATGCCGCGGTAGCTGATGGCGGTCGCGACGGCGATCAGGGTGAGGCAGGTGACGATGTGGACGAGCTTGTTCTCGTCCAGGGCGGCGATCGACGGATTGCCCGTGATCTCGCCGGCCAGCAGCCAGAAGTAGGAGGTGGCGACGCCGGCCAGGTTGGAGAGCACGATGATCGTGGCGATCACCAGGCCCCAGCCGCACATCCAGCCGATCCGCGGGCCGAAGGCCTTGACGGTCCAGGTGAAGGAGGTGCCGCAGTCCGGCATGGCCTTGTTGAGCTCGCGGTAGGCGAAGGCGACCAGGAGCATCGGGAGGAACCCGGCGAGGAAGATCGCCGGCATCTGCACTCCGACCTCACCGGCGGTGGAGCCGAGGGTCGATGTCAGGCAGTAGACGGGGGCGACGGTCGAGATGCCGATGACGGCGCTTCCCACCAGGCCGACGGACCCCTTGCCGAGGCCCTTGCCGCGAACATCGCCCTCGGCGACGCCGCTTACCGTGTCTCCGGCCTGAGGCCGAACGTCCAGCTGAGTCATGAGTCAGGACGTTAGATGCTGCGCATTCCACATACGGAGGACGTCAGTCCGAACCCAAAGCCCCGAGATTCCCTTCGAATCCTGAGATCTCCCCGTTCACGGGTACGCAATACAAGGTTCACGAACGAATCCATCCATGGTTCAGCAGGCATCCGGCAAACTCTTTCGCCATACGGAAACCGCAGCCATGTCCGTTTTGGGCGTTTTCAAAGTTTCCCTCGTGACTTTGTGGTGACCACCGGTAACCCGCCTTTGCGAAGCGCCCGTGGGCCAGACTGACCCCATGCCCACGGCCGATGAGCTCCTCAGCGCGGAAACCGTCAGCGACCTGGCGCGGCGGCTGGCCCGCGCGGCCGGCCGCCGGACCTCGCCCGCCCTGCGCGCCCGCGCCGGCGCGCTCGACGGCCTGGCCTACAGCGCACGCGTCGCCGCCGTCCGCGACGCCGTCCTCGCCGACCTCCCCGGCGACTGGCCCGCCTTCGAGGCCGTCGTACGCACCGCACTCGCCGACCCCGGCTTCGACGGCTGGATGACCTTCCCCGTCAACGAGGCCGTCGCCGTGCGCGGGCTGGAGGTGTTCGAGCCCGGCCTCGCGCTGCTGCGCGACCTCACCCCGCGGCTGACCGCCGAATCCGCCGTGCGGCCCTTCCTTCGCGCCGACCCGGCCCGCGCGCTGGCCGTCGTACGGGGCTGGACCGCCGACCCCGACCCGCACGTACGCCGCCTCGCCAGCGAGGGGACCCGGCCGCGGCTGCCGTGGGCCCCGCAGCTGCCCGCTTTCGTCGCCGACCCGCGCCCGGTGCTGCCGGTGCTCGACGCCCTGTACGGCGACGAGTCCGCGTACGTACGCCGGTCCGTCTCCAACCACCTCAACGACATCAGCCGCGACCACCCCGGGCAGGCGGTGGAGACCGCCGCCCGCTGGCTGGCCGAAGGCGGGAACACGCCCACGACGGATCGCGTCGTACGGCACGGACTGCGCACCCTGATCAAGGCCGGCCGGCCCGAGGCGCTGACCCTGCTCGGGCACTCCCCCGACGTCCCGGTCACGGTGACGGGGCCGGTGGTGCGAACGCCCCGGATCGCCGTGGGCGAGTACCTCGTCTTCGACTACGCCGTCACCAACACCGGCGCCGGCCCGGCCGAGCTGGTGGTGGACTACGTCGTCCACCACACGAAGGCGAACGGCAGCCGCACCCCGAAGGTCTTCAAGCTCACCACCCGCGCCCTGGCCCCCGGCGAAACCCTCACCGGCACCAAACGCCACTCCTTCAAGCCGATCACCACCCGCCGCTACCACTCCGGCGAGCACCTGGTGCAGCTGCAGGTCAACGGCCGGGTGCGGGGCGAGGCCGCATTTTCGTTGGACGCGGCCTGAACCGGCCTGGCAGGCTCACCCCATGACCTACGGAATCGAGTCCCACCCCGCCCGGTGAGCGTCCGCGACGAGCGCATGGCGCTCACTCCCGGAACCTCCCTGTACGACTACGCCCTGTTCCTGCAGGGCATCAACCCCGACGGCCCGTTCCCGCGCCGCGGCCACCCTTTGCCCGGCAGACCGCCGGAGCCCAGCCGCGGCGACTTGACCTGGTCCCAGGCCCGGGACGAAGTCGCCGCCGCCCTCACCCCGCTGCTGGCCGACCCGGATCCCGTCCGGGCCGCCGAAGCCGTCCACCTCGCCGCCGATGCGCTGCGGATGCCGTACGGCACCCTTCGCGCGCAGGTCGGGCGCCTGCCGCTGGCGGACGAGGCCTCCGCCCGGCGGACCGCCCGGCGGCTGACCCGTACCGGCACCAGCACGGCCGCCGTCAGCGTCGGCCTGGCGCTCCTGATCCGCCTCGGCGAAGCCGAGGACGTGCCCTTCCTCAAAGCCCTCGGCCTCCTGCGCGGCCTCAGCCGGGCGGCTGCCGCCGCACTCGACCCGCTGGACCGGCGGGCGGCAGCACTGCTGGTGCTCGTCAGCCGCGGCAGGGCCGACGAGGCGGCGCATCTGATCGAGGCCGTCCTCGGCGGCGACCCGGAATCCGTACGGACCGCACTGGTCGCCGTGTCCCGGCAGCCGGTGGGCAAGTGGCTCGCCCGGCGGATCGCCGAGGCCGCGGACCTCGACGGCCTGCTCCGCGCCCGCCCCCAGGACGGCGCGCTGTTCGCCGCGGCCGGCCGGCTGCTCCACCGGATGGCCGTCCAGCGCGAGTACCGGGCCGAAATCCTCGACTACGGGCCGGCGGTGGCCGTGTACGAAGCCCTGGTCGGGCACGCGGACCGGCTGCCCCCGACCCTCGGCCACCACGCGCTGCTGCTGTCGGTGGCCCTCGATCTGCACAGCGGTGCGAGCGTTCTGCTGGACTGGCGGCCCGGGCAGCGAGAGGCACTGCTGGACGCGCTGGGACGGCTCCTGGACCGCCCCGTCCCCGACGGCGGGCCCGACGGCCGTCGGCGGGCCGACTGGATCCGGCGGACCGGTCGGCAGCCGTTCGTCCGCGCCGCGGGCGGGGAGCGGTTCCGTATCGAGGTGGTCGTCGACGATCCCGCCGACTCTCCCGCCGTCGAGACCCGGATCCTGGTCGACGGCCGCCCCCTGGTGCCCCTGCTGTTCGGGCAGGGACCCGCCAACGCTCCCGAGTACCTGCTCGACACCGGCGAGCTCCGTGCCGGGGCCGAGCCCCGGGAGGTGCAGCTGGCCGAGGCGTACTGCACCGAAGGCTGTTGCGGGGCGCTGTACGTGACCATCCGCCGCGACGGCGACGAGGTGGTGTGGGGCGAATGGCGCGGCGCGGCCGGGCCGACACCGCCCGAGTACCGTTTCGACGCGGCCGCCTACGACGCCGAGGTCGGGCGCGCCGAGCGGGACCACTCCTGGTGCTGGCCGGCCCGGAACACGGCCCGGCTGATCAAGGCCGGCCTGCGGGAGCGCCCGGACCTGCTGACCCGGTGGGACGTCAGACCGGGGTGGGTCGCCACCGACTGGCGCGAGCCGGACACGGTGGACGTGGGCTTCAGCGCCGCGCCGGAGCCGGAGCCGGAGCATGAGCATGAGCCTGATCAGCCTGCTGCGGAGTCGGGACCCGAATCGGCAGGAGAGCGGCAGTACTTCCACTGGGCGCTGCCCGACGACGGCCGTCCGCCCGAGGTCCAGGCGGCCGCCGCGCTGGAACGGCTCGCGACCACCGACCCGCGGACCCTGACGATCCCCCGTTCCTAGTGCTGTGACCGGGGTGGGGGCGGGGACCCTCGCCGGGCCCGCGCCCCCACCCCCACGCCCTCCCCCTGCCCGGCTACGTGGTCCAGACGATCGACTGGACCTCGCTGTAGGCATGGAGCGCGTACGAGCCGACGTCCCTCCCCACACCCGACCGTTTGAAGCCGCCGAACGGCGCCTCCATGTTCCGGCCGATGGTGTTCACGCCCACCCCGCCGGAGCGGAGCCGCCGGGCCACCCGGAAGGCGCGTGCCGGGTCCCCCGACCAGACGTAGCTGATCAGCCCGAAGTCGGAGTCGTTGGCCAGTGCCACGGCCTCCTCCTCCGTGTCGAAGGGGACGACCACGACGACCGGGCCGAAGATCTCCTCGCGGACCACCCGCATGTCGTTGGTGCAGTCCACCAGCAGGGTCGGGGCGACGTAGAAGCCCTTGCCGTCCGCGCGGACCGCCGGACGGTCGCCGCCCACCGCGATCCGGGCGCCCTCCTTGCGCCCCAGCTCGACGTAGGACTCCACCCGTTCGCGGTGTGCCGCCGAGATGACGGGACCGACCACCGTGCCCTGCGCCGCCGGTTCGCCGACCTTCATGAAGGCCAGGTAGCCGGTCAGCTTCTCCACCAGCGCGTCGTGGACGGACCGGTGCACGATCACCCGGGTCGGGGCGGTGCAGATCTGGCCGGAGTAGAAGGAGAAGGTGGTGCCGATGCCCATCATCGCGGCGTCCAGGTCGGCGTCCTCGAAGACGATCGCCGCGCCCTTTCCGCCCAGCTCCATGAGCTGCCGCTTCATGGACCGCCCGCACACCTCGGCGATGCGCTGCCCGACCGCCGTGGAGCCGGTGAAGGACACCATGTCCACGTCCGGGGAGTCCACGGCCGCCTCGCCGACCGCCACCGACTGGCCGTTGACGACGTTCACCACCCCCGCCGGGACGCCCGCCTCCGCGAGCGCCTCCGCCATCTTGAACACCGACAGCGGGTCCTGCGGGGCCGGTTTGACCACCACCGTGTTGCCCATGGCCAGCGCCGGGGCGACCTTGCCCGCCGGGTTCGCCCACGGGTTGTTGTACGAGGTGATGCAGGTGACCACGCCGACCGGCTGGCGCACCTCCAGCGCGCCGAGGATGCCCGCCTTCCCCATCGGGCCAGCCTCCGTCACCTGCGGCGGGAGGCCCTTCTCCACGGGTTCGAGGGCTCCGCGCGCGTACCGCCGGAACCGGGCCACGCCCACCCCGACCTGCATGCCGCGGGCGATGCCCGTCGGTGCGCCGGTCTCGGCCTGGGCGAGCGCGGTCCACGGCTCGTACGCGCGCTGGATGATGTCGGCGGCCCGGTCCAGGATCGCGGCCCGCTCCTCCGGCCTCGTACGGGACCACGCGCCGAAGGCCTCGGCCGCGGCGCGCGCCGCCTGCGCGACCTGCGCCGGTGACGCCTCGGGCGCGAGCCCGACCACCGACTCGTCCGCCGGGTTGACCACCTCGTAGTGGCCGCCCTCCGGCTCCACCCACTCGCCGCCGATGAAGAGCCTGCCGGCCTCGTGCCTCTGCGCTTCGGTCACCGCGTGCTCACCGTCCTCGTGTCCCTGCCCGACCGGAGCACGATGCCCGGGATCGCGCCCGTCACTTCGTCGTCGCGGATGGTCTCCACGCCGTTGACCCGTACCGAGACGATCCCGACGGCCCGCGCGTCCAGCCGCGGGCTGTTCCCGGGCAGGTCGTGGACCAGGGTCGCCGGGCATGCGTCGATGCGCTCCGGGTCGAAGAGCACCAGGTCCGCGTGGAAGCCCTCGGCGATCCGGCCGCGTTCGCGCAGCCCGAACAGCTGGGCGGGGTCGTCGGTGAGCATCCGTACCGCCTGCTCCAGCGGGACCAGCTTGCGGCCGCGCAGGCAGTCGCCGAGGAAACGGGTCGTGTACGGGGCCCCGCACATGCGGTCGAGGTGCGCGCCCGCGTCGGAGCCGCCCAGCATGACGTCCTCGTGCTGCCAGGTCTCGGCGCGCAGGGCCCAGCTCGCCGGGTCGTTGTCGGTGGGCATCGGCCAGAGCACCGTACGCAGGTCGTCGTTGGCGCAGATCTCCACCAGGCACTGGAAGGCGTCCTGGCAGCGCTCGGCCGCGATGTCGCCCACCACGCGGCCGGAGAGGCCCTCGTTCTCCTTGCTGTACGTGTCGCCGATGACGTAGCGGCCGAAGTGGGCGAGGCGGCGGAAGACCCCGGCCTCCTTGGAGTCGGCCCGCTCCAGCATCCCGGCGCGTACGGCCGGGTCGCGCAGCTTCTCGATCCGCTCGGGGACGGGCAGGCCGAGGATCTCGCCCCAGCCGGGGATGAGGTTGAGCGCGCAGAAGGTGCCGAGCGACATGTTCATGGGGGTGAGGATCGGCATGGTGAGGGCGACGATCCGGCCGCCGGCCTGGCGGGCGCGCTCGCTCGGGATGAGCTGGCGCGGGACCCGTTCCGGGACGGAGGCGTCGATGGTGAGGACGTTCCAGTTCAGGGGTCGGCCGGCGGCGGCGCTCATCTCGACGAAGAGGTCGATCTCCGCGTCGGAGAACTGGTCGAGGCAGCCCGCGACGATGGCTTCGAGCTGGGTGCCCTCGTGTTCGGCGACCGCTTTGGACAGGGCGAGCAGTTCGGCGGGCTTCGCGTGCCGGGAGGCGACGGGGGCGCCGGAGCCGTCGGAGTGGGTGGAGGACTGGGTGGTGGACAGGCCCCAGGCGCCGGCGTTCATGGCGTCGTGGAAGAGGTCGAGCATCTGCCGCATCTGCTCGGGGGTGGGCTGCCCGCCGACGGCGTCCTCGCCCATCACGTGGCGGCGCAGGGCGCAGTGGCCGACCATGAATCCGGCGTTGACGGCGATCCGGCCCTCGAGGGCGTCGAGGTACTCGCCGAAGCCGGACCAGGTCCAGTCGACGCCCTCCTCCAGGGCCTTGAGGGCCATGCCCTCGACCTTGCTCATCATGCGGCGGGTGTAGTCGGCGTCTTCGGGGCGGGCCGGGTTGAGCGGGGCCAGGGTGAAGCCGCAGTTGCCGCCGGCGACGGTGGTGACGCCGTGGTTCATGGAGGGGGTGGCGTACGGGTCCCAGAAGAGCTGGGCGTCGTAGTGCGTGTGGGGGTCGACGAAGCCGGGGGTCAGGACGAGGCCGGTGGCGTCCTCGGTGGTCCGCGCGTCGTCGGTGACCGTGCCGGGGTCGCCGATGGCGGCGATCCGGCCGTCGCGTATGCCGATGTCCGCGACGCGGGCGGGGGCGCCGGTGCCGTCCACGACGGTGGCGCCCTTGATCAGGTGGTCGAGCATGACGTCCCTTCTGCCGGTGCGGTTCGTGTCGCGGCGCGCGCCGTCGTCCTGGGGCTCCGCCCCAGACCCCGCCTCAAACGCCGGCGAGGCTGAAATTCCCCTGCGGGCAATCCAGCCGCACCAGGCGGGCGGCATCAGCCAAAATCCAGCCCCTCCGGCGTTTGAGGAGCGGGGGTACGGGGGGCGGAGCCCCCGCAGCGGCGCGACCGTGGGCCCCGGTCGGGGGCGTCGGGCCGGCCGCGGCCTTGGCGTCCTCCGGCCGGGGCCGGTGCGGGGCGGCGGTCCGGGAAGACGCCGCCCCTGTACGGGGTCCGGGGCACGGGGCTCAAGGGCGGAGCCCCGGTAACCCCTGCCGAGCCGAGCGCTACGCGGCTTCGCGGAAGCGCGTGGTGCGGTGGACCGGGTCCGTGTCGATCTCCGGGATCACCTGTTCGCCGATGAGCTTGATCGTGGTCATCGTGTCCTCGTACGACACCCCGGTCGGCAGGCCGAAGGAGAGCTGGTCCGCGCCCGCCTGCTCCCAGCGCTTGCACTGCTGGAGGACCTCGGACGGGTCGCCGCAGATCAGCAGTTCCTCGGCGATCAGCAGCTCGATGATCTCCGCGTTGTACTCCGGCAGCAGCTCGGGCCACTGCGGGATGGCCTCCGGCCGCGGGAAGGTGTCGTGGTAGCGGAAGACCAGCGACTGGAAGCGGTTCATGTGGGCGTTGACCGCGATCTCGACGGCCTTGTCGTGGGTCTCGGCGCAGATCGCCGTCGAGGTGACCATGACGTTGTCGTTGACGAAGGCTCCGATGGCCTTGGCCTCCTGGATGGCCGTCTTGTACTGGTCGAGCACCCACTCCATGTCGGAGACCTTCTGCACGCTGAAGCCCAGGACGCCCAGGCCCTTCTTCGCCGCCATCGCGTACGAGGAGGGCGAGCCGGCGGCGTACCACATGGCCGGGTGCGCCTTGCCGTACGGCTTGGGGAAGACCTTGCGCGGCGGCAGCGACCAGTGCTTGCCCTGGAACCCCTCGTACTCCTCCTGGAGGAACATCTTGGGGAACTCCGCGATGGTCTCCTCCCAGATCTCCTTCGTGCCGTTCATGTCCTCGATGCCGGGCAGGAAGCCGAGTATCTCGTGGCTTCCCGCGCCGCGGCCGGTGCCGAACTCGAAGCGGCCCTTGGAGAGGTGGTCGAGCATGGCGACCTTCTCGGCCACCTTGACCGGGTGGTTCACCGGGGCGAGCGGGTTGAAGATGCCGGAGCCGAGGTGGATCCGCTCGGTGGCGTGCGCGAGGTACCCGAGGAAGACCTCGTTCGCCGACAGGTGCGAGTACTCCTCCAGGAAGTGGTGCTCGGAGGCCCAGGCGTACTTGAAGCCCGACTTGTCGGCCTGGATGACGTACTCGGTCTCCTCGATCAGCGCCTTGTGCTCTGCCTCGGGGTCGACCTTGGACCGTGACTCGGCCACGTATCCCTGCACGAAGAGCCCGAATTCCAAGGGGGTTCACCGTCCTTTGATTTCTGACGTTGCGTCAGATTCGATGTCCCGACTGTTCCACCGCCGGGGCGGGAGCGTCAATACCTGACGCTCCATCAGATATGGCTAGAGGATGCTCACACCCGCCATCCAGCCACCGTCGATCACGAACGGCTGGCCGGTGATGTACGAGGAGTCCCCGCTGGTCAGGAAGAGGGCGAGCTTCGCGATCTCCTCCGGTTGCCCGACCCGCCCCATCGGCACGACCCGCTTGTACAGCTCCGCCATCGCCTCGCGCGCCTCGTCCGACAGCCCCGCCGGATCCAGCAGGCCGGGATTGGCCATCGGGGTGTCCACGGCTCCCGGGCACATCGCGTTGACCCGGATCCCCTTGCCCGCCAGCTCCAGCGCGGCCACGCGGGTCAGGCCGAGGATGGCCGCCTTGGTGGCGGCGTACGTGCCGACGTACGCCATGCCCGTCAGGCCGGTGTACGAGGAGGTGTTGACGATCGTGCCGCCGCCCGCCGCCTCGATCTCGGGGGCGACCGACTTGATGCCGAGGAAGGCGCCCACCTGGTTGACCTGGACCACCTGCTGGAACTCCTCCAGCGGGGTCGCGGTCAGCTCGTTGAAGCGCAGGATGCCCGCGTTGTTGACCAGGCCGTCGACCGGGCCGAAGGCCTCCTTCGCGACGGCTATCGCACCCGCCCAGTCCTCCTCGCGGCTCACGTCGAGGCGTACGTAGCGGGCCCGGTCCTCGCCGATCTCCTTGGCCACGGCGGCGCCCTGCTCGTCCAGTACGTCCCCGAGGAGCACCCTGGCGCCCTCGGCGGCGAAGAGGCGGGCCTCCTGCTCGCCCTGCCCGCGTGCGGCGCCCGTGATGATGACGACGCGCCCGTCCAGCTTTCCCATGCCCGTACTCCCAGTCGCTCGTCGCCAGTGGTCGGCCAGTGGCCGCCGGTGCTGTGGCACTAGTCGTTGAGGAGGGGGGCCACCTCGGCCCCGAAAGCGGTGATCTGGTCCACGAGCTCGGCGCGGTCGCGATTGCGGAAGCGGACCTGGATCTGGTCCACGCCGAGCGCCTTGTACTCCCGCAGGGACTCGGCGAGGGCCTGCGCCTTGCCCGTGAGGGCGCGGCGGCCGGTGTCCCAGCCGGGCTCGCCGACGTACAGCGCCTCGGTGATCGCGCCGAACTCGACGGGGCCGGTGACCCCGGCCTCGGCGCGCAGCTCCTTGATGCGGGCGATCTGCGCCGGGAGCTTCTCGCGCGGGTCGCCCTGCGGGAGCCAGCCGTCGCCGCGCAGCGCGGCCCGGCGGACGGCGGCGGGCGAGGAGCCGCCGACCCATACGGGGATCCGCTCCTGGGCGGGCCGGGGCAGCTGGCCGAGGTCCTTGAAGGAGAACAGCTCGCCCTCGAACTCCGGGTACTCCTCGGGGCCGAGCGCGGCCCGCAGCGCGTCGAGGGTCTCGTCGAGGACGGCCCCGCGGCGGGCGAAGTCCACCCCGAGGATCTCGAACTCCTCCTGGACGTGCCCGGCGCCGACGCCGAGGATCAGCCGGCCGCCGGAGAGGTGGTCGAGGGTGGCGTACTGCTTGGCGCTGATCAGCGGGTGGCGCAGGCCGAGGATCGCGACGTGGCTGAGCAGCCGCACGTGCTCGGTGATGCCGGCGAGGAAGGACAAGGTGGCCACCGGGTCGTACCAGATGGTGCTCATGGGGCCGGCGAGCCGCCGCGGGATGGCCACGTGGTCACAGGTGGCCACGTACCCGAAACCGGCCCGGTCGGCGGCCCGCGCCACCTCGGCGAGATCGGCGGCGGTGGCCGACGCCTCCCAGGGCTCGGCGTAGATGGTGCTCTGCGACTGGACCGGGAGCTGCATCCCGTAGACCAGCCGACCTTCCGGAAACACGCGCGCCATGCCGGACCCGCCTCGCCTTCGTCTGCCGATTCGTCCTATCGGTGCCGGGCCATCGTCGTAGCTGACGGTGCGTCAGGCAAGAGGGCTGCGCGGATCCCGCGGCGGGGGCCGGGACTGCGGGCGCGCGGATTGCAGGGTACGGGTGCGTACCCGTACCCTTGTGGGGTGGAGAGGAGCACACCGATGCCCGACGCCAACATCCGCATCCCCGAGGAAGCCAAGGACAGACTCGCCGCCATAGCCGCGGCCGAGGGCTTGTCCCTGCGCGCCTACCTGGCCCGTCTCGCCGAGACGCTGCTCACTCCGGCCGAACGCGCCGAACGCGCCGAGCGCGCCCGTGTCGCGCTGTACGACTGGAACGGCTACGCACCGACGACCGCCGAGCAGCGGGACCTGGACCGCGAGCTGGACCGCCGCCTGGCTGGGGCGGGGGGCCTGTGACGGAGTTGCACATCGTGCTGGACGAGACGGCGATGCTGGCCGCGGGCCAGGGAAACGTCCTCGCATCGCGCCTCATCCACCGGGCACACGCCGAGTCCGGCTGGTTCCTGTACGCGCCCTCGTGCGCTCTCGTCGAGGCCGACCGGACGCGGCCCGGCACGGCGGAGCACCTGGCCTCGCTGCCCGGCATCACGATCCTCGACCTGGACCTGCCCGCCGCCTTGGCCGTCGCACGCGAGGAGACCTGGGCCGCGGCGCACAGCCGGTACGCGGCCCAGCCCACACCCGACCGCCCGGACGGAGCGGTCGTCGCCACCACGTTCGCCAAGCGATGGGAAGGAGAGCCGGTCCGTATCCTGGACCTCACTCCGTGACCAGCCGGCCGGATCCGGCGGACCGGGCCGTCAGAAGCCCTCGGGGCCCATCACGATGACCGGCTTCGCCGCCGGGTCGAGGGTCTGCAGGACCTTCTTCATCGCGTCCTTCGGGATGCCGACGCAGCCCTGCGAGGGGCCGTCGTGGTCCACGTGGAGCCAGATGTTGCCGCCCTTGCGCTCACCTTCCGGCTTGACCGGGTCGAGGGGCGACTTCCCCGGCCTGCGGTTGAAGTCGATGGCGACGACGTAGTCGAAGGACCCCGCCAGCGACTCCCCGTTCACCCCGCGCCCCGTGGCGACGAACGCGCGGTCCTTGTCGTACGGAAGCCTGGTGCCGGGCGGCGCCGGCAGCAGACCGCCCGCGTCGGTGAGCGGGAAGACGCCCTGCGGGGAGGTCAGGTCGCCGTACGTGCGCTCCGTGGACCAGCCCTTCGCCCCGTTGCGGGCCGGCCAGCTCTCGCCCCGCACCCAGTCGGCGCCGGCCGCGGGCCGGGTGTAGAACGCGGCGGTGGACTCCGAGGAGTCCCCGGCCTTGCCGGTGACCAGGACGAGCTGGCGGGATTCCGCCGGGATCTTCGCCAGGGTCTGCTCGCTGATGCCGGTCAGCCCCTGGAGGGGGGCCCGGGGGGCGTCCTTGGGGGCGTCCTTGGGCGCGTCCCGGCGGGCGTCGCGCGCCGCGCGGTCCGCGGCCGGGGGACGGGAATCGGCGCTCGCCTGCGACGAGGTGCCTACGGCCTTCTCGTCGAGGGCGTACACCCAGGCCGCCCCGAAGGTCAGCAGGCCGACGGTGGCGGCCAGCGCCACACGACGGGACGTGGGCGAGGACGTACGAGTGCGTCCCTGACGAGGCGTCCGCGACGGACGCAGCGTGCGGGAGCGGGCTCGGCGGTGCTTGCTCATTGAACCGACCGTACATCAGCCGCCCTTCACCGCGGCTGAACGCTGCCCTGCCGCCGAGTGCCTGCCGCCGGGAAGCGGACCCGGACGGTCAGTCCGCCGTCCGGCGCCGGATTGGCCCGCGCCGTCAGTTCCGCCTCGTGCGCCCGAGCGATCGAGGCGACGATCGACAGCCCCAGACCGGCCCCCTCACCTGCGGTGTGCTGCCGTTCCGCGCGCCGCCGGAAGGGCTCCAGGAGCCTCGGCACATCGTCCGGATCCATCACCGGGCCCGTGTTGGACACCGTCAGTTCCCCCTCGGCGGAGGTGTTCATGGCCAGCCGGCCGCCCGCGCGGTTGTGACGTACGGCATTGGTCAGCAGGTTGCGGACCAGGTGCCCCAGCAGGGCCCGATCACCCGTCACCGTCAGCGCGGCCAGGGTGCTTTCCACCGTCAGGCCCTGCTGCGGGCAGGCCGCCAGCTCGGCGGCGGCCAGCGCGGCGAGGTCCACCCGCTCGGTGGACTCCAGCCCCTCCTCCGACACCGCGAGCAGCAGCAGCGATTCGATGAGGTGCTCGCTGGAGTCCGCCACGCCGATCAGCCGCTCGCGGATCCGGGCGACCCGCTCCGGCGACGGGGCCCCGGCCAGCCCGATCTCCGCCGCCGCCCGCTGCACGGCGAGCGGGGTGCGCAGTTCGTGCGCCGCGTTCGCCGCGAACCGGCGCTGGGCGGAGACCAGATGTTCCATCCGCCCCAGCATCGCGTCGAAGGTGTCGGCGAGCTCCTTCAGCTCGCCGGGCGGGGCGTCGAGGGCGATCCGCTCGTCCAGGTTCTCCCCGGAGAGCCGCCGCGCGGTCCCGGTGATCACGGCGAGGGGGCGCAGCACCCGGCCGGCCATCCACCAGGCCAGCCAGATCGACAGCACGGCGAAGACGGCGAGGGCGATGAGCGAGACGATCAGCAGCCGGTGCTGGGTCGCCTCGGTGACGGCGCCCGTCAGGTTCTGGGTGAGGGCGTACGCGTGCAGCTGCTCCGGTGTGGGTGCCTCGCCCGGGCCCATGGTCCGGGCGGGGACGGGGCTGCGGCCGGGGTCCACGTCCACCCGTTCACCCAGGCGCAGTGCGGGGCTGACGGTGCTCACGGCCCCGCTGACGCTCGCGTAGAGCCCCTGGCCGAGCAGGACGTAGACCAGGGCCACCAGGCCGCCGCCCGCCAGGAGCAGGAGGGACCCGTACAGGGCGGTGAGCCGGCCGCGCTCGGTGCGCAGGACGCCGCGCGCGAGCGCGCTCACCGGGCGGCGATCCGGTAGCCCGCGCCCGGCACGGTCTCGATGAGCGGCGGCTCGCCCAGCTTGGCGCGGAGCTTGCTGAGCGTGACGCGGACGGCGTTGGTGGAGTAGCTGGTGTCCTCTTCCCAGACGTCCTCGATGAGGTCGTCGTTGCTGACCACCGCGCCCTCGGCGCGCAGCAGCGCCTCCAGGACGGCGAACTCCTTGCGGGACAGGGCGAGCCGGCGTCCGTCGCGGGCGGCGCTGCGGCGGGCGGTGTCGACGGCGACCCCGGCGCGCTCGAGTACGGGCGGCAGCGCGGGGCGTGCGCGCCGGCCCAGGGCGAGGACGCGGGCGAGGAGCTCGTCGTAGGCGAAGGGCTTGGTGAGGTAGTCGTCGGCGCCCAGGCCCAGGCCCTCGACCCGGTCGCGTACGGTCCCGGACGCGGTCAGCATCAGGACGCGGGTCAGCAGCCGCTCGCGCACCACTTGGCGGCAGACCTCGTCGCCGTGCAGCCCGGGCAGGTCGCGGTCCAGGACGAGCACGTCGTACGCGCCCAGGCGCAGGCGCTCCAGGGCCTCGAGGCCGTCGCCGGCCTCGTCGACGGCCAGCGCGTCGCGGCGCAGCCCCTCGGCGATCATCTCCCGGAGGAATTCCTCGTCCTCCACCACCAGTACGCGCATGGCGTCCTCTCTACCCGAGATCGGCATTTCGGCGTTGTAAGCACGGTGGGAGAGGGAAGCGAAAGGGCCCTTTGCCGCAGGGTCGGGCCCATGAAGCGATCCCTCATCATGACCACGGCCGCTGCCCTCACCGGCCTCGCCCTCGCCGTCACCGGATGCGCGGGCGGCTCGGGCGGCTCGGGCGGCTCGGGCAGCTCGGACGGTTCGGACGGTTCGGACGGTTCGGACGGCGGCAAGAAGGACCCCGGATCGGGAGGCGGTTCCGGCTCGGGCTCCGGCTCGGGTACGGACGCGGACAACGCCGTGAAGATGCGCCAGTGCCTGCGCGAGCACGGCATAGACGCGCCCGACCCCGAGCCCGGCCAGGACCCGCGCGGGATGACGGTCGGCGGGGGCGTCGACCCGGAGAAGATGCAGGAGGCCATGAAGGCCTGCGGGATGGGCGGCCCGGGCTCGGGCAAGGAGCCCACCCAGGAGGAGAAGGACAAGGAGCTCAAGTGGATCCGCTGCATGCGCGACAACGGGATCCAGCTCAAGGACCCTGAGTACAACGGCGGCGCGCGGACCGGCATCGAGATCCCCCAGGGCCAGGAGAAGGCCTTCGAGGACGCGCAGAAGAAGTGCGAAGCGGCCCGGTCGTGAGGAAGCGGGGGAAGTGGCTGCTGGGGTCGCTGGCCGTCGTACTCGCCGCCTCGGGCGGCGGGTACGCGGTCATGGCCCAGCCGCAGCAGGAGAGCGGGCACGAGCAGCGCGGCGGCGGGCTGCCGCCGGCCACCGCGCCGGTGCAGCGCGGCGACCTCAGCTCCGGCCTCCGGGTGGAGGGCACCCTCGGCTACGCGCAGGAGCGCAAGGTCAACGCGGCCGGGCCGGGCGTCCTGACCTGGGTCGCGGGCGAGGGCACCGCGGTCGAGCGGGACGGGAAGCTGTACGAGGTCAACGGCAAGGCGGTGCGGCTCATGTACGGGTCCACGCCGATGTACCGGCCGCTGAAGGCCGGGGACAAGGGCGAGGACGTCAAGCAGCTCAAGCGCAACCTCCGGGCGCTGGGCTACGGGACCGGGCTGGACCCCGAGGACGGCACCTTCACGGCGGGTACGGCGACGGCGGTCAAACGGTGGCAGAAGGCGCACAAGGTGCCGGAGACGGGCGAGGTCACCAAGGAGGACATCGCCTTCGCCTCGGGGCCGCAGCGGGTGCGCAAGAACGACTCGGCGATCGGTGACGAGCCGGGGCCGGGCAAGCCGGTGATGACCCTGACCGGCACCGAGCGGGTCGTCCGCTTCCAGATGGACGCGGCCAAGGCGGGGGCGGCCAGGACCGGCGAGGCGGTCAGCGTGCGGCTGACCGGCGGAGCCACCGTCACCGGGAAGATCGAATCGGTGGGCGGCACGGCCGGTCCGGACGAGAAGAACGAGGGCGGCGGCCCCGGCGGCGGGGACAAGAAGGCCAAGGTCGAGGTGGTCGTCGCGCTGGACAAGCCCGCCGAGGTGGGCGCCCCGGACCAGTCCCCGGTGTCGGTCGGCCTGACCGGCGAGACGCGCAAGGGCGTGCTCTCCGTACCGGTCAACGCTCTGCTGGCGCTGACCGGCGGGGGCTTCGGCGTGCAGGTCGTCGAGGACGGCAGGGCGCGCGAGGTCAAGGTGGAGCTGGGCATGTTCGGCAACGGCCGGGTCGAGGTGACCGGCGACGCCCTCAAGGAGGGCGTGCAGGTGGGGATCCCCAAGCTATGACGCACACGCATCGCGTTCCCGTGGTCGAACTGTGCGGGGTCACCAAGGAGTACCCGGGCGGGGTCGCGGCCCTGCGCGGGGTCGACCTGACCGTCTCGAGCGGCGAACTGCTCGCCATCGTCGGCCCGTCCGGATCCGGGAAGTCCACCCTGCTGCACATCGTCGGCACCCTGGACCGGCCGACGGCGGGGGGCGTACGGATCGCGGGTCACGACGTGGCGGCCCTCTCGGACCGCGCGCTGTCGGCGCTGCGCTCCCGGCACGTCGGCTTCGTCTTCCAGTCCTTCCACCTGGTGCCGGGCGTCAGCGCCCGGGCGAACGTCGCCGAGGGACTGCTGTACTGCGGCCTCTCGCGGGCCGAGCGCGGCCGCCGGGCGGAGCGGGCCCTGGAGCGGGTCGGTCTCGGCGGCCGGATGGAACACCGGCCGCACGAGCTGTCCGGCGGGCAGAAGCAGCGGGTGGCGATCGCCCGCGCGGTGGCGGGAGCCCCGGACCTGCTGCTGGCCGACGAGCCCACGGGCGCCCTGGACACGGCGTCCGGGGAGTCGGTGATGGAGTTGCTGCACGAGCTGAACGCGGACGGGGCCACCATCGCCGTGATCACCCACGACCACGAGATCGCGGCGAGCCTGCCGCGGCAGGTGCGGATCCGGGACGGCGAGATCGTGGCGGACGTCCGCAACGCGGCGGCCGGGTCCGCGGCCGCCGGGGTCACCGGGGTCACCGGGGTCACCGGGGCGGGGGTGGCCGGATGACCCGTGGAAGCGGTCGTACGGGCACCCGCGGGGCCCGTCGCGCCGGAAGGCTGACCCCGCCGAGACTGTCCCCCCGCGACGTCCTGCACGTCGGATCGGCCGGGCTGCGCTCCCGCCCGATGCGGGTGTTCCTGTCCGCGCTCGGCATCGCCATCGGCATCGCGACGATGATCGCGGTCGTCGGGATCTCCTCCTCCAGCCAGGCCAAGCTGCTGCGCGAACTCGACCGGCTCGGCACGAACATGCTGGTCGCGACGCCGGGGCAGGGGATGTTCAACGGGCAGGACACCACACTGCCCAAGGACGCCCCGGGCATGATCTCCCGCATCCAGGGGGTCGAGTCGATCGGCACCACCGGCGATGTCGCCGAGTCCGTACGCCGCTCGGAGAACATCCCCGAGGAGGAGACGGGCGGGATCGTGCTGAAGGCGGCCAAGGACGACCTGCTGGGCACGCTGCGCGCCCGGCTGGACAGCGGCACCTGGCTCAACGAAGCCACCGGCCGCTATCCCTCGGTGGTGCTCGGCGACGTCTCGGCCCGGCGCCTGGGCATCACCGAGCCCGGCCGGCAGGTGTTCATCGGCGGCCGGTACTTCACGGTGATCGGGATCCTGGCGCCGGTACCGCTGGCTCCGGAGATCGAGCGCTCGGCGCTGATCGGCTGGGACGCGGCCGAGCAGCTGCTCGGCTTCGACGGGCACCCGACGGCGGTGTACGAGCGGTCGGCGGACGACCGGGTGGCGCAGGTGCGCGGCCTGATCGCCCAGACGGCCAATCCGCAGACGCCGAGCGCGGTCGCGGTCAGCGACCCGTCGGCGGCGCTCCAGGCGAAGGCGGCCACCGAGGGCGCCTTCAGCACGCTGCTGCTGGGGCTGGGCGGGATCGCCCTGCTGGTGGGCGGGGTCGGCGTCGCCAACACCATGATCATCTCGGTGCTGGAACGCCGCCACGAGATCGGCCTGCGCCGCTCGCTGGGCGCCACGAAGGGGCAGATCCGGATCCAGTTCGTCACGGAGTCCCTGCTGCTGTCCGGCCTCGGCGGACTCGCCGGCATCGCCCTGGGCGGGGCGGCCACGGCCGTCTACGCCCGGGCCGGCGACCTGCCCTGGGTCGTTCCCCTCTGGGCGGTGACCGGCGGCTTCGCGGCCACCTTGGCCATCGGCACCCTGGCCGGCCTCTACCCGGCGGTCCGGGCGGCCCGACTGTCCCCGACGCTGGCGCTGGCAGCGGGATAACCCCTGAGCCGGGAGCGATCACCGGCGTACGCTGATCCGATGCGAACTCCACGTCACGCAGCGCGCGTTGTCATCCTGTCCCCCGCCGGGTCGGTGTTCCTCTTCCGCGAGAACAACGTGGAGGTCGGCATCCACTGGCTGCCGCCCGGCGGGGGCATCGACCCGGGCGAGAGCCCCGAGGAGTGCGTACGGCGCGAGCTGCGCGAGGAGACCGGCTGGACCGACCTGGAGCCGGGGCGGCTGCTGTGCACCTGGGAGCACGACTTCACGCACCAGGGGATCCCGGTCCGCCAGCACGAGCACATCTACCTCACCACCGGCCCGCACCGCGAACCGGTGCTCGAGTATCCGGGCATCCACTGGCAGTGGCTCTCCCCGCAGCGCCTGGCCACCCTGGGCGAACCCCTGTGGCCGCCGCGCCTGCCGGACCTCCTGGCGAACGCACCGGCCGAGCCCGTGCACTTGGGCCTGGTCAGCTAGTTCGGCTGGCTCGTCTGGTTCGGCAGGCTCGGCTGGTTCTTGCCCTTGGCCGCCGTGGCCTTGGCGTACAGCGAGGCGGCGTAGTCACCCAGGATGGTGCTGGTCGACACGTCGTCCGTGTCGCCGCCCGTCAGGATGCCGATGATCTTTCCGTCGCGGGCGATCCAGGCACTGCCGCTGGTGCCGCCGGGCATGTCGGCGCAGTCGAAGCGCTGTTCGGTCTCGCTCTCGCGGACGGTGACCGCCGTGCACGTACGGGGCACCTTGCGGTCGGCGGGGTAACCGGTGACGGTGACCTCCTCGCCCGAGCGGCCGCTGGTGTCCAGCACGGCCGCGCCGGTCACGTCCTCGATGTTCCGGCCCGTGGCGTCGGGGGCCAGGCGGGCGAAGGCGAGGTCGTAAGCGTCGTCCGTGTCCTCGGCCCAGCGGTCGTCCTCGAAGACTTCCTCGAGCTTCCATGTGCCGTACGGGGCGACCCCGTTGGCATACGCGGGCACGAAGACGGCGGTGCCGCCGCCCTGGTCCCCGTCGAGCAGGCAGTGCCCGGCGGTGACGATCAGGTTCCGGCCGGGGCTCTGCACCACGGTGGCGGTGCAGAAGTGATCGCTGTCCAGGCCGTTCGTGAACAGGGCCCCGGTGAAGGCCGCCGGCCCGCCGGGCTGGGGGGTGACGGCGGGCGGCAGCGTGCTCTTGGGCGGGGTGGACAGCTGCGGCCTCGCCGCCTGGGAACGCGACGGGGCCGTCGTCGGCGGCGTGGGCGAGGCCTTCGCCCGCGCGGGCGCGCCCGCCTCGGGCGGCGGCGCCAGCTCGGCCACCGCGGCGGAGGCCCCCAGGGCCGCGAGGGCACACAGCACCACGGTCACGACGGTCCGCTTGTCCACCGACATGATGATCCTTCCGCTGCACCCCGGCGAAGCATGCCCCGCGGCCGGGGCCGGGTGCAAGGCGGCCCCGGGTCCCGCCCCCACGCGCGCCCGCCGGTATGCCCGCCCGTACGCCCGCCCGTACGGCTCCGCGCAGTCTCCGCCCGACCCGCGCTCAGCCCCCGTACAACCGCTCGATCTCTGCCGCGTACCGCTCCGCCACCGCCTGACGCCGCAGCTTCAGCGTGGGCGTCAGGGTCCCGGACGCGATCGTGAAGTCCTCCGGGAGGACGTGGAAGGCGCGGACGCGGGCCGGGCGGGAGACCGAGGCGTTGGCCTCCGTCACCGCCGCCTCGATCAGGGCGCGGACCGCCGGGTGGGTGGCGGGGGCGGAGCCCAGGTCGTAACCCTCGCGGGCGGCCCAGGCGGTGATCTCCTCCGCGTCCAGGGTGATCAGGGCCACCGGGTGCGGGCGGCGGTCGCCGATCATCACCGCGCGGGAGACGTAGCGCGAGCGCTGGAGGGCGAACTCGACCTCCGTGGGGGTGAGGTTCTTCCCCGCCGAGGTGATGACGATCTCCTTCTTGCGCCCGGTGATCCGCAGGTACCCCTCGGCGTCCAGTTCGCCCAGGTCGCCGGTGTGCAGCCAGCCCTCCGGGTCCAGCGCCTGCGCAGAAGCCGTCTCGTTCGCGTGGTAGCCCGGGAACACCATCGGCCCGCGCGCCAGCACCTCCCCGTCCTGCGCGATGCGCACCTCGCAGCCCGCGATCGGGCGCCCCACCGTCCCGTACCGGACCGCCTCCGGGTGGTTGAGGGAGATGACACCGCCCGACTCCGTCATCCCGTACCCCTCGTACACCGCGATCCCGCAGGCCCGCAGCAGGTCCAAGGTGGCCGGGGCGATCGGGGCGCCGCCGGTGAGCGCCCACTTCAGGCGGCCCCCGAACGCGCCCCGGACCAGGGAGTACAGCGATTTCTCCGCCGCCTGGTACGCGTCCCGGTGCTCTTGCGGCAGCCGGCCCTCCGCCGCGAGCACGCCCAGCCGTACCGCCTCCTCGAGGCGTTCCCGGCCGCCCTCCTCGGCCTCCGCCAGCGACAGCACCACCGAGTGGAGCTTCTCGAACAGCCGGGGCACCGAGGGGAGGTGGGTGGGACGGACGTCCGACAGCTCCGCCAGCACGTCCTCGATCCTGCCGCCGAAGTAGCAGAGCTCCCCGCCCTCCAGCAGCGTCGTGAACTGGATCAGCTGCGCCAGCAGGTGCGCGAGCGGCAGGTAGAGGTACGTCGAATCCCCCGGGCCGCCCTTGATCAGCGGGAGGGTGGCGTCCTGGATCGCGCCCAGGTTGCCGTGGGTGAGCCGGCAGCCCTTCGGTAGGCCCGTGGTGCCCGAGGTGTAGACGATCGACGCGTCCTCCCCGGGCGCGACGGCCGCCGCGCATGCGAGGAGCGCCGCCTCCGGGGCCTGCGGCAGGCCCGGCAGCGCGTCCATCTCCACCACCGCGCGCAGCGCGGGCAGTCCGGGGCGCAGCGCCTGGACTCGTGCCGCCTGCGCCGCGTCGTCGCAGACCACGACCACCGCCGCCGAGTCCGAGAGCACCCAGGCGAGTTCCTCCTCACCCGCCGTCGGATAGACGGGGACGAGGACCGCGCCCGCCGCCAGCACCCCGAAGTGGGTGTACGTCCACTGCGGCCGGGTCTCGGCCAGTACGGCCACCCGCTCGCCCGCGGCCACCCCCAGCCCGAGCAGCGCCCTCCCGACGGCCCGTACCTCCGCGCCCAGTTCCCCGTACGTGCGGGTCTGCCAGCCGCCGTCTCCCGGTGCCCGGAACCTGAGGGCCGTCTCCGGCCCGTACCGCTCCTCGGTCCACCGGGTGAACTGCGCCAGTGTGCTCGGCCGGCCGTCGACGTCCATCGCGTGCCCTCCCGGGAGTTGGTGACTCCCGACGCTAGGCAGCCGGTGCGGCCCGGAGGCATGACCGGAAGCGTCAGCCGTGCTGGCCGCGGCGCTCATCCCGGGCGGGACGGGCCGTCGGTGCCGTATCGCACGGCGGCGCGGGGAGCTACCGTCGGAGCATGGGGAGGCGGACGATCACCGTGCACCACGTGCGGGCCGTGCTCGCGGGGGCCCGCGGCAGCGGCATCGACACGGTGCCCCTGCTCCAGGAGGCGCAGATCCCGCCGCTGCTGCTGGGCGACGACCGGGCGCGGATCACGCCCGCGCAGTTCGCCCGCCTGTTCCGGGCGCTGTACCGGACCACACAGGACGAGTTCCTCGGCCTGAGTCCGGTCCCCAGCCGCCCCGGCACCTTCGCGATGATGTGTTACGCCTCGCTCGGCTGCCGGGATCTGGGCGCGGCCATGGAGCGGGCGGCCGCCTTCTACGGGCTGTTCCCGGGCGGGCCGGAGCTGGCGCTCGAAGTGGCGGGCGCGCAGGCGCGGTTCACGGTGCGCAACGACTTCGCCCGGGACGAGGAGCGCTTCCTCACCGAGTGCGTCCTGGCCATCTGGCACCGGCTGAGCAGCTGGCTCGTCGGCCGGCGCATCCCGCTGGCGCACGCCGCCTTCTCCTACCCGCCGCCGCCGCACAAGGACGAGTACGAGATCCTCTTCGACTGCCCGGTCCGCTTCGGGGAGGCCCGTACGGGCGCCGCCTTCGACGCGCACTGGCTGACCGCGCCGCTGGTACGGGACGAGCCCGCGCTGGACGCGATGCTGCGCCGGGCCCCCTTCGACCTGCTGTCGCGGCCCGAGTACGGGACCACGGTCGCGGAGCAGGTCCGCCGGGCCCTGACCCGGCAGCTGCGCGCCTCGCCGCGGCTGCCGGCGCTGGGGGAGGTGGCGGCGCGGCTCGCGGTGTCGCCGGCGACGCTGCGGCGGCGCCTTCAGCAGGAAGGGACCTCCTTCCAGCAGCTGAAGGACCATGTCCGGCGGGACGCGGCGATCGCGGGTCTGGCGGAGAGTGGTGAGCCGATCGCGGAGCTCGCGGCGCGGCTGGGCTTCTCGGAGGACACGGCCTTCCACCGTGCCTTCCGCCGCTGGACGGGCACGACCCCGGGCGCCTACCGCCTGGCCTCAACCCCCTGACCCCCGGGCCCCGCCCGCCCCTCCTGGGGCTCCGCCCCAGACCCCGCGCCTCAAACGCCGGCGAGGCTGGTTGTTGCCGATGCCGCCCGACGACCGCGGCTGGGTGTACCGCTGCGCGTCAACGCGCCTGCGCTGTTCGAGAGTTGGGCTGCGCACGCGCAGCAGGACAACGGCGGCACCTCCAGCCGCGCCGACGTCTGAGGCGCGGGGGCGGGCTTGCGACGGCGACCGGGCCGGACGAGGCCTGCGATTCCCGGCCAGGAAAGCTGAGCTGCACGGTCAGCGACCTTCCTACCGGTCGGTCACTACCTTCGCCTCACTACCCCCACTCGGACCCGGACCCTTGGGAGAGCCGCCCATGCGATTGCGAAGCACCGCCCTGGCCGCCGTCACCGCCCTGGCCCTCTCGGCCGCGATCCCCGCCACCGGAGCCGCGGCCGCCGCCGCCGAAACCGGCCGCCCCGGGGACCTGGTCAGCAGCGCCCCCTCCGCCTTCCATCCGCTGCCCGGCCAGCCCACCCGCACCAAGGCCTGGAAGATCCACTACCGCTCGACCACCGCCGACGGAGTCCCGAACACCGTCTCTGGCACCGTCATCGTCCCGCAGGACGGCCGCACCGGCCCTCGCCCGCTCATCACGTACGCCGTCGGCACCGTCGGCATGGGCGACTCCTGCGCGCCGAGCAACAACATCCCGTACGGCACCGCCATGGAGGCCAACCTCATCCAGCAGCTCACCCTGCGCGGCTGGGCCGTGGTCGTCACCGACTACGAGGGCCTCGGCACCCCGGGCGTGCACACCTACACCGTGGGCCCCTCGGCCGGGCACGCCGTGCTCGACGCCGCCCGCGCCGCCACCCGCCTCCCGGAAGCCGGCCTCCCGGCCGACACCCCGATCGGCATCATGGGCTACTCCCAGGGCGGCCAGGCCAGCAGCTGGGCCGCCGAGCTGCAGGGCTCGTACGCCCCGGAGCTGAAGGTCAAGGGCACGGCGACCGGCGGCGTCCCGGCCGACCTGCTGAAGGTGGCCGACTTCAACAACGGCTCCTTCGGCTCCGGACTGATCTTCATGGCGGCGGCCGGCCAGGACGCGGCGTTCCCCGAGCTGAAGCTGGACTCCTACCTCAACCCGGTCGGCAAGGCGCTGGTGGCCGGCATGAAGGAGAACTGCGTGGCGATCGACGCGATCGCCGGCTCCTTCAAGCGGATCTCCGACCTGACCACGCGCAACCCGCTCGACCAGCCGGACTGGCGGGCCCGGCTGGGCCAGAGCAAGCTCGGGCGCACCGCCCCGGCCGCGCCGGTGTACCAGTACCACGCGCTCGCCGACGAGTTGATCCCGTACGGGGTGGGCCGCGGGCTGCGCTCCGACTGGTGCGCGAAGGGCGCGAACCTCGAGTTCGACACCATCTGGCTGGGTGAGCACGTCAGCGGCGTGATCACCCAGTCGCTCGCGGCCGGCAACTGGCTCGCGGACCGCTTCGCCGGACGCGCCACGCACGCCAACTGCTGACGCCCCACAGGCGCGACGCCCGCCCCGCCGCCCGCTCACCCTCCCCCGGCCGCCGCCGGGGGAACCTCCAAGGCGGGGCAGGACCGCGTCCCGGACGGCAGCCGCCCGGCGAGCAGGAAGCGGTCCACGTACTCCCGGACGCAGGGCGAGGACACGTAACCGGTGTGGCCCTCCCCCTTGTAGTCCACGATCACCGCCGAGCCGAGCCGCTTGGCCGTCTCCTCCGTCCACTCGTACGGGGTCGCCGGGTCTCCGCGGGTGCCGACCAGCAGCATCCGGGGGGCGCCCGGGCGGTCGATCCGCCGGATGAAGTCGGTGCCGGCGGGGCGCCCGTAGCAGGAGAGCACGGTCGCCAGCTGACTCGGCCCGAAGATCTTCGAGGCCTTGAGGAACTCATCCTCCAGGGCCACCAGTTCCCTCTCGACGGCCGCCGCGCCGGCCTTCACGTCCGACCGGTCGGGGTCGTCCGCGCAGCTCACGGCGATGAGCGCGGCCTCGGCGTTGTCGGCGGGCACCGTCCCGGGGCCGCCGGAGTCCTCTTCCCCGTCGTCGGACGGGACCACCGGTCCGCCGAGCTGGAGCAGCTCCGCCGGGTCGCCGCCCCGTTCGGCGCTCGCCAGCGCGTCGGCGAGCGCGGGCCACATGAGCTGCGAGTACAGGGCGGCGCCGATCGCGTAGACGAGGTCCTGCCCGGTCACGTACGAGCCGTCGTGGCCGACCAGCGGCTCCTCGTCGAGCCGGGTCACCAGGGCGTCGACCTTCTCCCTGGCGGTGCGGGTGTTGGTCCCGTAGACGCAGTCCTGCTGGTGGGCGCACCAGGACAGGAAGTTCTCCAGGGCCCGCTGCTGCCCCCGCGCCGAGACCAGGGCCTGCTCCGTCAGCGGCTCGGTGAGGGTGTCGACCCCGTCGAGGACCATGCGGCCGGTGCTGCCGGGGAACTGCGCCGCGTACACGGCGCCGAGCCGGGTGCCGTACGAAAAGCCGAGGTAGTTGAGCTTCTTGTCGCCGAGTGCCCGGCGGATCACGTCCATGTCGCGGGCGACGTGCACGGTCCCGACGTACGGGAGGACCGGGCCGGAGGCGAGCTCACAGCTCCTGGCCACGGCGCGCAGGGCGGCCAGCTGCGCGGCGGCGTCCGCTCCCTCCGCCACGGCGGCCTGCTGGGAGCCGCCGCAGGACACGGGCTCGCTGTGGCCGACCCCGCGCGGGTCGAAGACGACGAGGTCGTAGCGCTCGCCGAGGTCGGCGAAGGCGTCGGGGTCGGCGGCCAGGCTCGCGATGCCCGGGCTGCCGGGGCCTCCGTAGTTCAGCAGGAGCGAGCCGAGGCGCTTCTTGCGGTCGGTGGCCGGTATGCGGGCCAGGGCGATCTCGACCGTGCCCTTGCCGGGGGCCGCGTGGTCGAGGGGCACCTTGACGGTTCCGCACCGCATCCCGGCGGGCACGGGCCGCTCGGGGCAGTCCCCCCACCGGATGGCGCGGGCGGACGGTACGGAGCCCGGGCCGGGTGCGGTGCCGGGTCCTGGGCCGGGAGCCGCTCCGAGGCAGGCCAGGACCAGCACACAGGCCGCGGCGACCCTGGACGGGCCACGGGAACGGCTACGGGGGCGGGAACGGTGCACGGCGCCCTCCTCGGGCATTCCCCCGGACCGCTGGAGCGGTCAGCCCACCATAAGCGCGCCCGCGCACCCCCGCCCCTCGGCCGGGTCCACCCGCGCCCCGCCCCTCGGCGGCTCACCCAGCGCCCCACCCTCCGCCGGGCGACCGCGCCCCCTCCGGCGGGCTCAGCCCTCGCGGGGCCCCCGGTACAGCTCGTCGATCTCGCGCGCGTAGTCGCGGGCGATCACGCCCCGCTTCAGCTTCAGCGAAGGGGTCAGATGGCCGCGCGCCTCCGTGAAATCGCCCTGCAGGACGGTGAAGCGGCGGATCGACTCGGCGCGCGACACCAGCCGGTTCGTCTCGTCGACCGCCCGCTGGAGGTCCGCCCGCAGCTCCTCGTCCCGCACCAGCTCGTAGATCGGCACGCCCAGCTTCTTGTGCATCTGGCGCCAGTGCAGCAGGCCGTCCGGCTCCAGGGTGATCAGGGCGGTGATGTACGGCCGGTTGTCGCCGACCACCATGCACTGGCCGACCAGGGGGTGGGCCCGCAGCCAGTCCTCCAGGGGCGCGGGGGCCACGTTCTTGCCGCCGGAGGTGATGATCAGGTCCTTCTTGCGGCCCGTGATGGTGAGGTAGCCGTCGGCGTCGAGCACGCCGACGTCGCCGGTCGGCAGCCAGCTGCCGTACGGGACGCCTTGGCCGCTGTTCCAGTACCCGGCGAAGACGTGCCGCCCGCCGAGCAGCACCTCGCCGTCGTCCGCGATCCGTACGGCCGTGCCGGGCAGCGGCCAGCCGACCGTGCCGAGCCTGGGCCGCAGCGGCGGGGTCACCGTCGAGGCGCCGGTCGTCTCCGTGAGCCCGTAGCCCTCGAAGACCTCGATGCCGGCGCCGGTGTAGAACGCGGCGAGGCGGCTGCCGAGCGGGGATCCGCCGCTGAGGACGTAGCGCACGCGGCCGCCGAGCGCGGCCCGGATCCGCCGGTAGACGAGCGGGTCGTACAGCGCCCGCGCGGCGCGCAGCCCGAGCCCGGGCCCCTTGCCCTCGACGGTCTTCTCCCCGAGGCGCCGCGCGATACGGGCGGCCCGGTCGAAGGAGGCGGCCCGGCCCATCTTCTCGGCGGTGGCGCGGGCGGTGTTGTAGACCTTCTCCAGGACGTACGGGATGGCCAGCAGGAAGGTCGGCCGGAACCCGGCGAGATCCGCCAGCAGCTCCTCGGTGGCGATGCTCGGCGCGTGCCCGAGCTTCACCCGGGCCCGCAGGCAGCCCACCGCGACCATCCGCCCGAAGACGTGGGACAGCGGCAGGAAGAGCAGGGTGGAGGCCGGGTCCTTGCTTACGGACTTGAAGACGGGGTGCAGCAGCTCCACCGCGTTGTCCACCTCGGCGAAGAAGTTGCCGTGGGTGATGACGCACCCCTTGGGCTGCCCGGTCGTGCCCGAGGTGTAGATCAGGGTGGCGACGGCGTCCGGCGTACGGGCGGCCCGCCGCGCGTGCACCACCGCGTCGGGCAGGTGCTCACCGGCCTTGACGAGCCGGGCGAGGGCGCCGGTGTCGAACTCCCACAGGTGGGCCAGCCAGGGCAGGTTGGCGCGCTCGGCGCTGATGATCCGCGCCTGCGCGGTGTCCTCGACGGCGCAGGCGACGGCGCCGGAGTCCTGGATGATCCAGCGCGCCTGGAGGGCGGAGGAGGTGGGGTAGATCGGTACGGTGACCAGCCCGGCGGCCCATCCGGCGAAGTCGAGCAGGGTCCACTCGTAGGTCGTACGGGCCATGATGGCGAGCCGGTCGCCCTCCCGCAGCCCCTCGGCGATCAGCCCCTTCGCGACGGCGAGCACCTCGGCGGCGAACTGGGCCGCGCTCACGTCCCGCCAGGTCCCGTCCCGGTCCTTGCGCGCGAGGACCGCCTCGCCGGGCGCCTGCCGGGCGTTGTCGAAGGGGATGTCCCCGAGCGAGCCCCGCTCGGGGACGCCCGCCAGCGCGGGCACCCGTACTTCGCGCACCACCCCGTCGACCGTGGTCTTGACGGGCTCGACGGGTGCGACGGGCCTGGCCAGCCTCAGATCGGCTTCCACGGTGCACTCTCCTCGGCTGGGGTAGCGAGTTACCGCCGGTAATGTACGCAGCGGTAACCCCGCCCGACCACCCCTGCGACCTCCTTCTTCACCGACGCTCCACGCTTCCCCCGCGCCGTGCGTGGCAAGAGGTGCTTCCAGGACAGGCGGATCGAATGCATTTATCTACGTAATTTCAGGTGGCACCGACTCCCGCACCCGACACCCGGACAAAAAAAGAGGGCCACTGGATGTGACCCTCCATCCCTGCCGCAGATTCGACCGAGGCGGCCGATTCCGCCGATTCAGCCGAGCAGCGCCTTCACCGCCGCGATCACAGGAACTCCGGCTTCTCCGATGAGCGCCGCGATTCCGGAGAACGTCCGGAGCAGTTTGTTGAAGCGGCCTTCGGAGGGATTCGAACTGATCTCCTCGATTGCCGCGTCCACCTCCGCCCGGTCGCTCTCGTCGAGGTGCTCCCGCATCGCCCGGACCTCGTCGAGGAGCTTCTGCAGCTCCGGCGACCCCGCCTGGGGGACGCCCACGTGCTTTCCGCCGGCCACGATGTCGCCCGAGCCGCTGTGCTCCGCCTTCCCGATGCTCCCGGGCCCGTACTGCGTGTACTGGTCACCGCTCATCAGCGGCCCCCGATGTTGCCGGAGCCGCTGTGCTGCGCCCTGCCGACGCTCCCGGCCCCGTACTGCTCGATGTGGTCACCCATGACGGCGTGCTTCACGTTGTAGACCACCTGTGCGGTGTCCGGGCGGCCGATCGCCTTGGTGATCTCCATCACGAGGGCCTGGATCTCACTGCGCTCCGTGGACCACACTGCATCGCGCTGCGTGCCGGAGGTGTTGAGGACCAGACCGTACAGCGGGGGCTTGCCGATGACCGTGACGAGCTGCCAGATCAGCAGGCCCAGCACGACGAGCAGCAGGATGACCCCGATTTCCCCTGCGGCGGCGGACACGATCCCGCCGATGACGAGGGTGACGAGCGCGCGGGCGATGAACTTTCTCCACGCCGCGCCCTTGTCGACCTCCAATATGCGCTGCCCTACGTGGGAGATGTTGCGCAGCGGATAAGCCTCACCGTCGACCCACAGCACACCTTCCTGCACCCGGACTTCAACGGTTGATTGGCTAGGCGCCATATCCCGCCCCCCTTGCCTGTTTTTTTGGAGTTCTCGGCACGCAGTGTAGGACGAGCCCGATCGGTTACGCAGGGTTCGGACAACTTCAACTTAGTGATGATCAATTCGCCATTCCGCTTGACATGAAGCGCGGCAATAGCCGTCTCGCACACGCTTGCTAGCCGGCGGCTTTTCCGGGATCCGGCGGACAGTCACGGCAGCGGCCGGGTTCGGGGGCACGGAAGGCGCGCTCGCAGCCGTCGCAGTTCTGGAGCGGGTCCGGCCGTCTGACGGGGCGGGCGGCCGGGGCCGCCGGGAGGCGGGGCGGCAGCAGCGCCTTGAGGCGGTACGCGACCAGGGCCGCCGAGTGGCGCAGGTCGGCGGGAAGATCCGCGGCCAGGGCACGGTGTACCGCCTCGGGCGCGGCCCCGCGCTCCAGCCAGGCCGAGACCCCGGGCGCGAGCCGCACCACGTCGCGCTCGGCGAGCAACAGCCGGGGGTCCTCACTCCGCAGCCCCGCGAGCAGGTCCACGGCCTCCTGCCGAACCGGCCCGACGGGACCGGCTGCCGCGGGCTCGGGCTCGGGCGGCGGTGCGGGTACGGGCTCGGCCGGCGGTGCGGGTACGGGCTCGGGCGCCGCCAACGGCTCGGGCGCGGGCACCCGTACGGGCTCGGGCTTCGGCCCGGGTAGCGGCTCCGGCCCTCGTACGGACCATTCGCGCGACGCCGGAGGCGACGGCGGCTGCCGCAGCGCGGCCCCCGGGCTGTTGTACGAGTACGTACGGGTCACCACCTGCCCGGTAGCCAGCCGCTCGCGCCGCCGCTCCAGGTACCCGTGCCGCTCCAGCTCCCGCAGTGCCGCGGCGACCCGGACCTCGCCCTCCGCGGACCGCCCGGCGAGGGCCTTGACCCCGATGGGCGAGCCGGCGGGCAGCGACTGGATGTACAGGGCGATGCCCCGGGCGGTGAAGGACAGTTCGCGGTGCTGGGCGAGACTGTTGCCCACCACCGTGTAGTGACTGGCGTGCCGCACGTTGACGTGGACGACACCTGATCGGGGGGTCCCGGCAGGAACACGGGACGCGGCGGGCGAGGGCGCGCTAAGGTGCTGAAGAGCCATTGGGAAGGTTGAGGCTTCCTACTTGGTCAGGCCCTCGACCGGGATTCGCAGTCCCGCCGGGGGCCGTCTCATGTCTGCGGTTGTCGGGCCGAGCATATGCCCGGCAACGGGCACCAAATCCAGCCCAGTTGGCACAGTTCACCCGTCCGAGGGATGGCGCCCGGCCGCGGGGACGGGGTGGGTTTGGTCGGTTGGTTCTTTCACCGGTGATCTCGCACTTATGCGTCTAAGCACGCCGGGTCGCGGCGCCCCGCGACCCGGTGGCCAGCGGGACTTCCGCCCACACCACCTTGGACGGGGCGGGCCCTTCCCGTACCCCCCAATGGTTCGCGAGCCCTTCGACGATCACCAGCCCCCGCCCCGGATCGCGGAGAACCGGGATCCGGTCACCCCGCGTATCGGTCACCTCGATCCGCAGCACCCCTCCGGCGACGGCGAGCACCAGCCGGAAGTCCCGTCCGGGCACCCGCCCGTGCGTCACGGCGTTCGCGGCGAGCTCGGCCACGACCTGGGCGGGATCGAACAAGGGCAGCCCCCACGCCCTCAGTTGCTCGACGGCGAGCAGCCGGGCCAGTCGGGCACCGCGCGGGGTGGAGGAGAGGCGTACGTCGAACCGGTCGAGGGCGGCCCGGTCTTGGGCGAGTTGGTGATTCACGTCACACAGCGTGGCGGGGCGTGCGTACCGTGAGAAGCGGGGACGCCCGTGCGTCCGGCCTTTGTCCGGCGGTTGTCCTGTGCTGTCGCGGCTGTCGTGAACTCCGGCCGGTCAAGGGGCGTGGGGACATTCGGCTCGTCGGAGGTGGGCGCGTGAGCGTGGACAGTGACGGTACGGAAGACGCGGGCTGGGACGTCGATCCGGAGGACGAGCAGGGGGTGGCGGTCCTGGCCGCGCTCGGCCGGCAGCTCCGCGCGTGGCGGGAGGCCGCCGACCTGCGGGCCGCCGACTTCGGGCTCGGCATCGGGTACGGGGAGGACTTGGTCCGCAAGGTCGAGGCGGGCAAGCGGATCCCTCGCCCCGAGTACCTGGACAAGGCGGACGAGGTACTGCGGGCGGGCGGGAAGATCGCCGCGATGAAGGCGGACGTCGAGCAGGTCCGGTACCCGAAGAAGGTCCGGGATCTCGCGAAGCTTGAGGGCCGGGCTGTCGAGATCAACGTGTACAGCGTCCACGTCGTACACGGGCTGGTGCAGACCCCGGCCCATGCGCGGGCGCTGTTCGAGATGCGGCAGCCCACGTACTCACAGGACGAGGTGGAGCGGTTCACCGCCGCACGCGTGGCCCGACAGGCCATCTTCGACCGCACACCCGCGCCTACAGTCAGCTTCGTCCACGAAGCATCCGCACTGCGCCGCCCCATCGGGGGCACAATGGTGTGGCGCCAACAGCTCGAACGGCTCTTGGAAGTGAGCCAAATGCGGAATGTATCCCTCCAAGTCATGCCGAACAGCCGCGAGGCACACGCCGGCATGGACGGCGGCATCGAGATCCTGAAGTTCGGGGACGGCACCGCCGTCGGGCGCTCCGAAGGGGCGTTCAACGGCCGGCCGGTCTCCGACCCGAAGCAGCTCCGAATCCTCGAGTTGCGCTATGGCATTATCCGGGCTGAAGCTCTCCCGCCGCGGGAGTCGCGGGACTTCATCGAGGAACTGCTGGGAGAAACATGATCGACAATCCCGAGCTCGACTGGTTCAAGAGCAGCTACAGCAGCGGCAGCGAGGGCGACTCCTGCGTCGAGGTGGCCACGACCCCCGCCACCGTCCACGTCCGCGACTCCAAAGACCTCCGCCTCCCCCACCTCGCCTTCGCCGCTCACGCCTGGGCGGGATTCATCGCGCACACCTGAGCCCGTACCGCACGCACCAGCGCCCAGAGCGCCGTGGCGTTGAGCAGGGCGCAGGCCAGGATCGCGCCGTAGAAGCCGAACCCGAGCCACGCGTCGGACAGTTCCGGGCCCGGCGGCAGGTCGTACACGCCCGAGTCGGCCGGGGGCGGCCCCACGGGCAGGGACTCGGGAGCGGGCAGGGGCTCGGGCGGCTCGGGGCCCGTGTGGACGGGCGGCGTGACCTCCGGCGCCCCAACCGACTCGGGAGAGGGCGCGCTCAGCCCCAAGGCCAGGAGGCTGAGCGGTGCGGTGGCCAGGATCGGCCAGACGCCGGCGAACCCGGCGTCCCCGTCCGGACGAGCACGTCCACCCAGACCAACAGCCCGACCACCACGGCCAAGTAGCCGACCGGGACCCACACTTCGCACCTTGACCGACGCCGTCTCACGATTCCCCCTCTTCGTCCGACGGCCAGTATCGAAACGGCGGAGCCGGAACGCCTGAGTACGGCTACTCACGCGCGTGCGCACCTGCCACGCCATCGAGGCGTCGCCAGGCTCAGGCGGCCGCGCATTGGCATGGACATGATCCATAATCTCCGGGTCAAGTCGGGGGGGGAACCAAGTGTCGTTCGACGCGGAATGGGCGCAGCACAAGGCTGCTGCCCTGGCCGGGCAGCAGCCACCCCCCATGCGGTTGAACCAGGTGGCGCCGGAGGCGAGCGGCAGCCCCGCGGGCAGCCTGCTGGCCGGGGCCGGGTCCATCAACGGCAACGCCAACCTCCTCATCGAGATCGCCGCGCTCCTGCACGAGGGCCGCCCGGACGGCGACGCGTCCACCATGGCCCGCGCCCCGCGCGCGCACGCCGACGTCTCGGCCCAGGCCCTCCGCTTCGCCCGGTTCGCCGACGACCAGTTCAAGGACGCGATCGCCCTGTTCGCCGGTCTGGCCACCCGCCTGAAGACGACCGGCACAGGCTTCGCCCACGTGGACGACGACACCGCCCGGGCCTTCCTCGACAGGCTCCTCACCGAAGGCAGCTACGTGAAGCCGGAGTCCAAATGAGCGGGTTGAGCCATCGCGGCGAGGTCGAGTTCCTGGAAGAGTGCTCCCCGACGCTGGTGGAACGCAACGCCGCCGAGTTCCGCCGGCTGCGCGACCTCCTCGTACAGGCCGAGGAACCCGCCCGGCGGGCGGAGACCCGTACGCAGTGGCAGAGCGACGGCAGCCACACGTACACCTCGCGCCTCGCCGAGGCCCGCCGGCTGGTCACCCACATGGCCGAGGGCTACGACAAGGCCGCCAGCGCCTTGCACGCCTACGCCCTGGCCCTGGGCACCGCCAAGTCCCATTACGGCGACGGCAAGCGCTCCGAGCGGGCGCTCGCCGCGCTGATCGGCACGAAGGGCACCGCGATCACCCGTACGGCGCAGGAGGCGGAGCCGATGCGCCAGTGGGAGGACATGCGGGCGACGACCGGGTTCCTCGACGGTCTCGCCGAGCTCACGATGGACGTGGACGACATCCGCGACCGGGCCGACCGCCTCCACGACGCGGCGGGCGGCAGCTTCCAGCTGGCGAAGACCGCGGAGCAGGAGGCGCGGAGCACCTGCGTGCACGCGCTGAAGCAGGCGTACGAGCTGCTCCCCGAGTTCGTCGTGAAGGGCGGCGGCAGCCGCCCCGACCTGTACGCGGCGATGGCGGACATCCGCCGGGAAGCGGCGGAGGCCCGCACCAACCCCCTGGCCCACCTGCCGGGCGGCGGCGCGAAGCGGGAGATGACGGGACCGGTCGGCCCGGACACCCTGATCTCACCGCAGCTGCGGGACATCCGGATGCGGGTGGCGGGGCTGCCCGAGGCGGCCGACACCTACTGGGTCCCGAACGTCACCGACGGCATGCGTGCGGACTGGATCTCCCAGAACAAGGCGGTCCTGCGAGCGGCCGCGGCGCACGCGGGGGTGCCCGAGGACCTCCTCGCGGGTGTGGCCTGGCAGGAGGTCGGGGGCTGGCAGCCCGGCTTCGCCGACGACCTGGTCGGGGCGGCGCGCGAACAGGCCGAGGCCCCTTGGGGGTTGAGCCCCGTCGCCTCGCACAACCTCCCGGACCGGCTCGGCGGGAAGTCGGACGAGACCTCGTACGGTCCCATCGCGATCCAGCTGCGACGCGGCGCCGAGGTGCTGGGCTACGACCCCGAGCACCTCACCGAGAAGCAGCGCGGCCTGGTGGAACAAGCGCTCCAGGACCCGAAGGAGAACGCCTTCATCGCAGGGGCCTACCTGGCACAGATCAAGGCGGAGACGAGTTTCGCCGACGTCCCCGCGGAGGAGCTGACCGAGGCCCAGAAGCGGGAGATCGCCGCACGCTACAACGGCGGCCCCTACTGGGACCTGAGCAAGGCTCAGGGGTACGGTGACCGGTTCGTCGACGACCTGGGCCGGGCGAAGGAGGCCATGCGATGAGGCTCCGCCGCGAGAACATCGACCTGCCCGAGGACCGGGGCTGCCTCCAGTGGGTGCTGGGCGTCCCGCTCGGCCTCCTCTACGTGCCGGCGGTGTACTTCTGCGTGCTCCTGCTGAGCGCGGAGGTGGACCCGGGTGACGACCGCATGCGCGCCGACATGCAGTCGGGCGCCCACGCCGTGTACGCCATCTGCCTCGTCGGGCTGCTCGTCTGCCTGTTTCCGGTGTACCGCCGGACCATGAACCGCTGGTGGTACGCGCTGCCCCTGCTGCTCGCGGCGGTCGCGTGGATCCGCATCGCGACCCTGGAGTAGACGCGCCGCAGCCCCCGCCCGGACGGGGGCGGGGGCTGCGGCGCGTGCGAGGGCGGGTCGGGCGTCAGGCGGGGACGGCGACCGGCTCGGGCTTGGCGGTCTCGGCGGCCGCCGGGGCGGGCTCGTCCAGCGGGGAGGCCGAGGCGGTGGCGTAGGCCTCCTTGTCCAGGATCCCCTCGCGGGCCGAGACGATGACCGGGACCAGGGCCTGGCCGGCCACGTTGGTGGCGGTGCGCATCATGTCCAGGATGGGGTCGATCGCCATCAGCAGGCCGACGCCCGCCAGCGGCAGGCCCAGCGTGGACAGGGTCAGCGTCAGCATGACCGTGGCGCCGGTCAGACCGGCCGTCGCGGCCGAGCCGATGACCGAGACGAAGGCGATGAGCAGGTACTCCTTGATGCCCAGCTGCACGTCGAAGATCTGCGCGATGAAGATCGCGGCGAGCGCCGGGTAGATCGCGGCGCAACCGTCCATCTTCGTGGTGGCGCCGAACGGGACGGCGAAGGAGGCGTACTCCTTCGGGACGCCGAGGCGCTCGGTGACCTTCTGGGTGACCGGCATGGTGCCGACCGAGGAGCGGGAGACGAAGGCCAGCTGGATGGCGGGCCAGGCGCCCTTGAAGAACTGCAGCGGGCTGACCTTGGCGACCGTGGCGAGCAGCAGCGGGTACACGCCGAACATCACCAGGGCGCAGCCGATGTAGACGTCGGCCGTGAAGGTCGCGTACTTGCCGATGAGCTCCCAGCCGTACGTGGCGATCGCGGTGCCGATCAGGCCGATGGTGCCGATCGGGGCGAGGCGGATGACCCACCACAGGGCCTTCTGGAGCAGCTCGAGCACGGACTCGGCGAGGTCGAGGACCGGCTTGGCCTTGTCGCCGAGCTGGAGGGCGGCGATCCCGGCGACGACGGCCAGGAAGACGATCTGGAGGACCTTCAGCTCGGTGAACGGCGTGACGATGTTCGTCGGCACGATCCCGGTCAGGAAGTCGATCCAGGAGCCGGTCTTCTTCGGCTCCTGGCCGTCGGCGGCGGTGAGGCCGGTGCCCGCGCCCGGGTCGGTCAGCAGGCCGATCGCGATGCCTATGCCGACCGCGATCAGCGAGGTGATCATGAACCAGAGCAGCGTGCGGGAGGCGAGCCGCGCGGCGTTGTTGACCTTCCGCAGGTTGGTGATGGACACCAGGATCGCGAAGAAGACGAGCGGGGCGATGGCCAGCTTCAGCAGCTGGACGAAGATGTCGCCGGTCTTCTCCAGGGTGGTGCCGAGCCAGCTGACGTCCTGGCTGCGGGCGATCCAGCCGAACAGGACGCCCAGGACCAGACCGGCGATGATCTGGGCCCAGAACGGGAACTTGAACGAGGCCTTGGCGGGAGCCTGGGCCTGGGGGGACGCGGACACGAACACGCTCCTGGGTGACGCATGAAGACAGGGGGAGGTTCTGCGGAGGGGGGTGGTGCGGTGCGGCAGCAGCCAGGGGCGCCTCCCCGGCGGAGCCTGGGGGAGGAGCGCGGCCGGCCGGGACCGCTGCTGTATCGATTCAGCGCACGATGCGGATCAACAGCAACAGGCCGCGGTCGCGCGGCGGCAGAGGTCGACGTCCAGGCGCGCCACGAGCGGGACGCTCACGGTCGTCGGGTGCGCAGCTGTGGTCAACATGTTGAACACGCTAACACTTCCCCTTTGAGAATCTCAAAGGGGTTCTTTGGGACGGGAAAACACGGCCGCCCCAGCGCTGCGGGCGGTCAACCCGGCTCTGGGGCGGTTCGGTGTGTGAGGAAGCTAACGAGGCGCGCGCGACCCGGGAGTCCACGCGACACGAGACGTTCATGCGACGAGACACGTGCACGCGCCGCGAGGACTCACGCGACGCACGCAGTCCACGCGCTCCTAGGAGTTCACGCGCGCCGCGTCGTCGGCCGCGTCCTCCTGGTCGCGGTTGGCCGCGAGCTTCTGCTTCGCGCCCGCGACCCGGCCGGAGATCTGCTCGGACATCTCGTCGCGCTGCTTGCGCAGGAGCACGAAGGAGAGCGGAGCGGAGAGGACGAGGGCCAGCAGCACGACCCAGGCGAAGTTGGCGTCCCCGAGCCCGGCGGGCACCCAGCCGAGGCGGACCAGGACGGCGACGGCGACGAGGCATCCGACGAAGATGCCCAGGCGCATCGCGGTGTAGCGGATCGTCGCGCTCGGCTTGAGGGACACGGTGACCCCTTCTTTCTCGTCTTCGTACGGCGGCACGTGCCCGTCCAGTGAAGCACGCCCGGGCTACCCGCAAGGCCGCCGGGGGGCGTCCGCCGGGACGAGGCGCAGGGAGGCCAGCGGAACCTTGAGAGCCGCCTTCTCCTGCGCGTCCCACAGCACGGCGGTCCGGCCCGCGTCCCCCAGGAGCAGGTAAGTGGAGCCCTGGGTGAGTCGGCCCCCTTCGACCGGCACCTTGTCCACGTCGGCGACGGTCCACACGCACATCCACTCGGGCTTGATCCCGTAGTAGAACGGCGGGGTGCGTCCCTCCGCAGCGGTCGCAACCGCCCGGGCACCGGCTGCGGCCGCGGGCTGCAGGGCGAGCGCCCAGGCACTCGCCACGGTGCAGTAGAACAGGAGGAACCCTGCGACGGCATAGGCTATCCAACGGTCTTTGACCAGGTAGTGGAGGTGCTTGGCGTATCCGATGAACGCCGGGGCGAGCAGCCACAGCGCCAGCGCCGCCACTACCTTCAGCGCCCCGATCAACCGCCACGCCGCCGGCACTTCGATGTCCTCGAGGTCAAGTCCGAAGGAGTCGAGGTACGCGGCGGGCAAGGTGAGGCCGAATCCGGGGAGCAGGACCACCACGAGCGGCAGCGCCGCAGGCAGCAGCCAGGGCAGGGCGCGGCCCCAGCTGGACTGGCGCACGAGCAGCCAGACGCCCGTCCCCACCAAGGAGCCGATCCCGATGCCGACGGCAACGAAAGCGAAGCCCATCACGGTGTCCGGAGCCTCGGCCACGACATTGGCCCCGATCCCGCATACGCCCGCGACCAAGACGAAGGCCGCCGAGCCGGCACGGGGGGCCGACAGCGCGGGGGCCGCGCGGCGCAGCATGGTGGCCGCCCCGGCAAGTGCCACCGCGAGGAACGGCAGCACGGGCCACCAGGACCCGACGCCCCGACCCCAGAGCGCGCCGATCCACGCCCCGCAAAGCAGTGCGAGCAGGACGGGAAAGCGCACCAGGGCGAACTGCCGCGCGGGCCCGCGCCGCCGTGGCACCTGCTGACCGGTCGGCCGAGGTCTGGTCCCCATGGAGCGGCGGACCGAGGATCCGGCCGGGACCGGTGGGGCGCCGGGAAGAGCGCGCCCGGCCAGTGCCCGCGCGTCGGCCTCGCTCTCGGCCCGCACCTGGCGCCCGGTGTCGCACGGCCCGAGCGTCACCGCCCACCAGGTGGCGGCCCGTTCACGTATGCGCTCGTGCAGCGGCACCGGAGTCGTGCACGCCGGCAGCCGTGGCGGCTGGTAGCCGTGCCAGACCGGGAGGTCCACCGGATCCCGCTCGACCAGCTGGACGGCTTCGACGACCAGGTCGAGGACACGACGGTCCGAGACCGCCTCCAGCCGTTCGCGGGCACCGGTGGTAGCCCGGTACCCGGAGCCCGGGAACCGCACTTCGACCAGGTAGGCACACGCGCTCTCAGCCGTCGGGGTCGCCGCCGGGCCGTCCTTCTCCAGGACGTCCCACCCCTGCGCCGCGACCTCCCCCTCGAAGATCCCTCGGTCGGTCGCCGTCCCCCGCAACACCACCAGGGCCACCGCTCGCTGGTCCCACCCCGCCACCTGCGCCTCCTCGTTCGCCGGTTGCGACGTTAGTGGAGCGGCAGCAGCATCGTGATGTCGTCGCGGTCGTCGCCGGGGGCGACGCGGATGGCGTCGGGAACGCGGCCGACCTCCTTGTAGCCGCAGGACGCGTAGAAGCGCTCCAGGCCGAGGCCGCCGCGGCAGCCGAGCCGGATCGCGTCGATGCCCTCGAGGGAGCGGGCCGCGTCCGCCGCCGCGGCCATCAGGTCGCGGCCGTACCCCTTGCCCTGGTGGCGCGGGTGGACCATCACCGTGTAGGCCCACACCCAGTGCAGCTGCAGCCGGTGCGTGTTGTGGGTCAGGAACGCGGTCGCGGCGACCTGGCCGGCTCCGTCGTGCCCGACGAGGAGCCGGCTGCCCCCGTCCGCGACCGCGGCGAGCTGCGTGATCAGCGCCGGGCGGATGTCGTCGGCGGTGACCGGGGGTACGAAGCCCACGGCGCCGCCCGCGTTGGAGACGTCGGCCCACAGCGACAGGATGCCCTCGCGCAGGGCGGGGTCGATGACCGGATCCAGAGTGAAAGTAAGGGCCACGCCGGAAGGTTATCCATTACGGACATCGCTGGCAACGAAGCCCCGGCCCGCACGGCGGACCGGGGCTCGTCACAGGCCCGGGCGATGCCCGCGCGTCAGACCCGCATCGCCTGCGGCGTCTCGCGCAGGCCGGCGTCCGGGCCGGGGTACTCGCGGATGATCTCGTAGCGCGTGTTGCGCTCGACCGGGCGGAAGCCCGCCTCGCGGATCAGCTCCAGCAGGTCCTCGCGGCCCAGCTTGTTCGGGGTGCCGTAGTTGTCCGCGTCGTGCGTGATCTTGTACTCGACGACCGAGCCGTCCATGTCGTCCGCGCCGTGCTGGAGCGCGAGCTGGGCGGTCTGCACACCGTGCATCACCCAGAAGACCTTGACGTGCGGCACGTTGTCGAAGAGCAGGCGCGAGACGGCGAAGGTCTTCAGCGCCTCGGCTCCCGTCGCCATCGTGGTCCGCGCCTGGAGCTTGTTGCGCACCTTGCCGTCCTGCATGTCCACGAAGTCGTGCTGGTAGCGCAGCGGGATGAAGACCTGGAAGCCGCCGGTCTCGTCCTGGAGCTCGCGCAGCCGCAGCACGTGGTCCACGCGGTGGCGCGGCTCCTCGATGTGCCCGTACAGCATCGTCGAAGGGGTCTTGAGGCCCTTCGAGTGCGCCAGCCGGTGGATGCGCGACCAGTCCTCCCAGTGGGTGCGGTGGTCGACGATGTGCTGGCGGACCTCCCAGTCGAAGATCTCCGCGCCGCCGCCGGTGAGCGACTCCAGGCCGGCCTCGATCAGCTCGTCCAGGATGTCCGAGGCGGACATGCCGGAGATCGTCTCGAAGTGGTGGATCTCCGTCGCCGTGAACGCCTTCAGCGAGACGTTCGGCAGCGCCTTCTTCAGCTCCGACAGCGAGCGCGGGTAATAGCGCCACGGCAGGTTCGGGTGCAGGCCGTTGACGATGTGCAGCTCGGTGAGGTTGTCGTTCTCCATGGCCTTGGCCAGGCGCACGGCCTCTTCGATGCGCATCGTGTACGCGTCCTTCTCGCCCGGCTTGCGCTGGAACGAGCAGTACGCGCACGAGGCGGTGCACACGTTCGTCATGTTGAGGTGGCGGTTGACGTTGAAGTGGACGACGTCGCCGTTCTTGCGCGTGCGCACCTCGTGGGCGAGGCCACCCAGCCAGGCCAGGTCGTCCGACTCGTAGAGGGCGATGCCGTCCTCACGGGTCAGCCGCTCGCCGGAACGGACCTTCTCCTCCAGCTCGCGCTTGAGCCCAGCGTCCATCAGGCGGTCGCCTCCTCTAGATGCCTGTCCTGCAACCCGTCCAACCGTACTCTCAGCCTTCCTCGGGAAGTTCCCCGACCCGGTTCTCCCACTTCGTGGAGAGCACGATGGTGGTGCGGGTACGGGAGACGCCCTTGGTGCCGGAGAGCCTGCGGATGATCTTCTCCAGGCCGTCCACGTCGTTGGCGCGCACCTTCAGCATGAAGGAGTCGTCACCGGCGATGAACCAGCAGTCCTCGATCTCGGCCAGGTCGCGCAGCCGGCGGGCGACGTCCTCGTGGTCGGCGGCGTCGGACATGGAGAGCCCGATCAGCGCGGTGACGCCGAGGCCGAGCGAGGCCGCGTTCACGGTCGCGCGGTAGCCGGTGATGACGCCGGCCGACTCCAGCCGGTTGATGCGGTCGGTGACGCTGGGGCCGGAGAGGCCCACGAGACGGCCCAGCTCCGCGTACGAGGCACGACCGTTCTCGCGAAGTGCCTGGATGAGCTGCCTGTCCACCGTGTCCATTACGTGGAGCCTTCCATTATTCGGCGATCCTGCAAGTTTAGGTATAGAATCTAAGGCACACAGGGTCAACACCCTGTGAATCTTTCAACAGATCAATGACGATCTTCAGGAGTGGTTCACCGTGTACACGATCGAGATGGCCTACGCACACATGCGACAGCTCCAGGAGCTGGCCAACCGATCCCGCACCGACCAGCCGTCCGCCGCGCACCGCGTGGACAGGACCCGCAAGCCGCGCGGCGCCAACAAGCGCTAGGCACCGCTTGCCTCAGGAGGCCGGGAGCGCCCCAGCTCCCCCTCCCAACGGCGGTACAGCCGGTGCGGCACCCCTGCCGCGTCCAGCACCCGCCCCGCGACGAAATCCACCAGGTCCTGGATGTGCGTCGCGCCCGCGTAGAACGCCGGAGAGGCGGGCAGCACGACCGCGCCCGCCTCGTCCAGCGTCACCAGGTGCTTCAGCGTCTGCCCGTTCAGCGGGGTCTCCCGCACGCACACCACCAGCCGGCGCCGCTCCTTGAGCGTCACGCTCGCCACGCGCTGGAGCAGGTCCTTCGACAGCCCGAGCGCCACCCCCGCCACGCACGCCGTGGAGGCGGGGACGACGAGCATCCCCTTGACGGGGTACGAGCCCGAACTCGGTCCGGCCGCCAGGTCCCCCGCGCCCCAGTAGCGGACGCCCTCCAGATCCGGGCGCGCGAAGGTCGCGGGCTTGCCGTCCGCACCGCGCTCCAGCCACTCCCCCAGGTCCTCCCGCCAGTGCGCGTCCCGGAAGGCGATCCCGGTCTCGTCCAGCAGGGTGAGCCGCGAGGCCCGGCTCACCACCAGGTCGACGCTCTCCCCCGCCGCGAGCAGTCCGCGGAGCACCGCCGCCGCGTACGGGGTCCCGGAAGCCCCGGAAACCCCCACCACCCACGGGGTGCGCTTGCGCTCAGTCATACCTCCGAGACTATCCGGCCACCCTTGACAGGGCGCGGGTCAGGTGTCCGGCACGGACCCGCAGCGCGTCACGAATCCGGCGAACGGGCGGGATTCAGCCCACCCGGCCGACCTTGACGACGTACACCGTGACCGTCTCGCCGTCAGGGCGGTACAGCACCCGCCATGTGCCCACGCGGAGCCGCCAGTAGCCGGAGGCACCCAACGGACGCGCCTCCTCCGGGCGCCAGTCGTCGGCCAGCCCGCCGATCGCGGCGGCACACGCCTTGGCCCCCACAGGATCGAGAACACGGAGTTTGCGGAACTCCGACATGGCCGGAAGCTCCCAGACAACGGTGTGCCTCACTGCACGGCCTGCCGGTCCTCGTCCTCCAGTTGGGCCATGAAGGCGTCGTGACTCAAGGGTGTCCCCCTCCTGTCGGCCTCACGCAGTCGGGCTTCCGCGATGTCGGCCTCGTCCCTCAGCCTCCGGAGCTCTTCCAGTTCCTCTACCGGCACCAGCGCGGCTGCCGGCTTGCCGTACTCGCTGATCAGGATGTGCTCGTGGCCATGTCGGACCCTGCCTACGAGCTGTCCGAGGTGATTGCGGGCCTCGACGAGCGAAACGGTCTCCATAACAAAACTGTACACACCTGCAGGTCTGTACGGACTGCTTCTGTGTGTGCCCTAGAAGGTCAGGCCCCGGACCGCCAGGTCCAGCACGGCACACACGAAGAGGGCAATCCCGATGAACCCGTTGACCGTGAAGAAGGCGCGGTTCAGGCGGGACAGGTCGTGCGGCGTCACGATGCCGTGCTCGTAGAAGAAGGCGCAGACCACGATCAGCAGGCCCGCCCAGAAGAACATCCCCGCGTCCGTGGCGAGGGCGTACCAGACCAGCAGGGCCGTGGTCACGACGTGCGCGCCGCGGGCCCCCCACAGGGCGGCCGGGACGCCGAAGCGGGCCGGGACGGACTTGACGCCCTCCGCGCGGTCCGCGGCGACGTCCTGGGAGCCGAAGATCAGGTCGAAGCCGCCGATCCACACGCCCACCGCGAGCCCCAGGATCAACGCGTCCCACGACCACTCACCGGTGACCGCCAGCCAGGCCCCGACCGGGCCGATCGCCTGGGCCAGGCCCAGGATGGCGTGCGGGAAGTTCGTGAACCGCTTGCCGTACGGGTAGACCACCATGGGTATCACCGCGACGGGCGCCAGAGCCAGGCAGAGCGGGTTCAGCAGCGCCGCCGCGCCGAGGAAGACGGCGAGCGCGATCCCCGCCCCGGTCCACGCGGACCGCACCGACACCGCTCCGGTGACCAGCTCGCGGCCGGCCGTACGCGGGTTGCGGGCGTCGATCTCGCGGTCGATGATCCGGTTGGCGGCCATCGCGAAGGTCCGCAGGCTCACCATGCAGACGGTGACGAGCAGCAGCGTGGCCCAGTGCACCTTCCGGTCGAGCTGGAACATGGCGGTGAGCGCGGCGATGTAGGCGAAGGGCAGCGCGAAGACCGAGTGCTCGATCATCACGAGCCGCAGGAACGCCTTGATCTTGTTGGTGGCCTCGGGTGCGGGGCCGGGCCCGACCACTCCGTCGGCGGTGGTCATCATGCGGGGTCCCTCCGGGGGGCTTCGAGGTGGGCCGGCCGGTCGTCCGGGGGAACGGCGCCGGTCACGCCAGGCTCCCGCGGAAGTCTTCGAGGTCGGCCAGCAGCGTGGCGAGGGGCACCGGGTCCGTCTCCAGGATCAGGAAGGCCTCGGCGTCACCGTCGGGCGGGGTGATCCGGGCGGTGAACGCGTAGTCCTCGCCGACCGGGCGGGCGTCGAGCCGCAGTACGGCGCCCGCCTCGACGGTGAACCGGCCGCCGGCGGTGAGGGCGGCCTGCAGCCGCTCCGCGAAGTCCTCCGCCTCGGTGTCGCGCAGGCCCGGCAGCTCGAAGCCGCCGCCCTCGCCGTGCTCGTCCTCGGCCCAGTCCAGCATCAGCGCCCAGATGTTGCCGGGGCCGGCGAACTCCTCCGGGGAGACGCCCGCCTCCTCGGCGGCCCGCCGGACGCCGGGGTCGGCGGGGTCGAGCTCCGGGCGTACGAGGGCGACGTACGTCTCGCCGCCGAGGAAGAGGGCCGGGCCGCCCATCGCGATCGGGCTCACAGGCCGTACTCCTTCCAGCGGCGGTCCACGAGCGCGGCGGTCGCCGGGTCGGACTCGACCATGTCGGGCCAGCCGCCGTCGCGGGTGTAGCCCTCCTCGGGGAGCTTCTTGGTGGCGTCGATGCCCGCCTTGCCGCCCCAGAACTGCTGGTAAGAGGCGTGGTCCAGGTGGTCCACGGGCCCCTCGACCACGGTCAGGTCGCGGGCGTAGTCCGTGTTGCCGAGCGCCCGCCAGGACACCTCGTGCAGGTCGTGGACGTCGCAGTCGGCGTCCACCACGATGATCAGCTTGGTCAGCGACATCATGTGCGCGCCCCAGATGGCGTGCATGACCTTCTGCGCGTGCTTCGGGTACTTCTTGTCGATCGAGACGATGGCGCAGTTGTGGAAGCCGCCCGACTCGGGCAGGTGGTAGTCCACGATGTCCGGCACGATGATCTTGAGGAGCGGAAGGAAGAAGCGTTCCGTCGCGCGGCCCAGCGGGCCGTCCTCGGTCGGCGGCCGGCCCACCACGATCGACTGGAGCAGCGGGCGCTTGCGCATCGTGATGCAGTCGATCTTCAGCGCGGGGAAGGGCTCCTGCGGGGTGTAGAAGCCGGTGTGGTCGCCGAACGGGCCTTCCGGGAGCGTCTCCCCCGGCTCCAGCCAGCCCTCGATGACGACCTCCGCGTGGGCCGGGACCTGAAGCGGCACGGTCTTGCAGTCGACCATCTCGATGCGCTTGCCGGCGACGAAGCCCGCGAAGAGGTACTCGTCGATGTCGCCGGGCAGCGGCGCGGTCGACGCGTACGTCACCGCGGGCGGGCAGCCGAAGGCGATCGCGACCGGCAGCCGCTCGCCGCGCTTGGCGGCCACCGCGTAGTGGTTGCGGCTGTCCTTGTGGATCTGCCAGTGCATGCCGATGGTGCGCTTGTCGTGGCGCTGGAGGCGGTAGAGGCCGAGGTTGCGGACGCCGGTCTCGGGGTGCTTGGTGTGGGTGAGGCCGAGGTTGAAGAAGGAGCCGCCGTCCTTGGGCCAGGTGAAGAGGGCCGGGAGCAGGTCGAGGTCCACGTCGTCGCCGGTGAGGACGACCTCCTGGACGGGCGCGGCGTCGCCCTTCACCTTCTTCGGCGGCACGTGCACCATCGAGCCGAGCTTGCCGAAGGCCTCGCGGACGCCGATGAAGCCCTGCGGCAGCTCGGGCTTGAGCAGGCCGCCGATCTTCTCGCTGATCTCGCCGTACGACTTCAGGCCCAGCGCCTTCAGCAGGCGGCGGTCGGTGCCGAAGACGTTCATGGCCAGCGGCATCGCCGAGCCCTTGACGTTCTCGAAGAGGAGGGCCGGGCCGCCCGCCTTGTTCACTCTGTCGACGATCTCCCCCACTTCGAGGTGCGGGTCGACTTCGGCCTTGATGCGCTTGAGGTCGCCCTCCCGCTCCAGAGCCCGGAGCAGCGAGCGGAGATCGTCGTAAGCCATAGGGGCAAGTATCCGTCACCAACTACCCTTGAAGGGTCACCGGGGCCCTCAGCGGGCCCGCCGCCACTGCCCGGGAGTCGGTCCCACACCGTGCTGCGCTATCTGCCGTTCCTGCTGATCATCGCGCTGACCATCTACGCCTTCATCGACTGCCTGAACACGCCCGAGGAAGAGGTCAAGCACCTGCCGAAGGTGGTCTGGGTGATCATCATCCTGCTCTTCTCCATCGTCGGGCCGGTGGTGTGGCTGTTCGCGGGCAAGAAGCGGACCGCGACCGGCGGCGGGCGGACGCGCCGGACCCGGTGGGTCGCGCCCGACGACAACCCGGAGTTCCTGAAGCGCCTGCGCGACGAGCAGGACAAGGGCCGGGACAAGGACAAGGGCTCGGACTGAGGGGCACGGGGGCGGGCTGAGGGGCAGGGCTCGGCCTGAGGGGGCAAGGGCTCGGGCTCGGGCTGACCTCCTACCTCGTGGCGAGGGACGCGTAGTCCTCGCGCAGCGCGGCCCAGTGGGCGCCGGTCCAGGCGGCCCAGTCCGCCGGCCGCCCGGCCAGTGCGGACTCCAGCAGCTCGAAGTGCTCGTGCCAGTCGGCCAGGCAGTCCAGCCGCTCGTTCTCGAGGCCGCCCCGCTCGTTCACGAAGCGGATCACCGTCGAGTCGGTGCCCACCGGCTCCAGGTGGAAGCGGATCCGCTCGTGTCCGGTCAGCGTGTACTCGACGACCCGCTCGACGTCCCAGGCCGTGACGTGCCCGGTGGCCACCGTCCCGGTGCGGGGCCGGCGCAGCGTGACCGCTCCGCCGAGCCGGCGCTCCAGGACCTCCGCCTCGGCCAGCCAGCCGCGCAGCCCGTCGGGCGTGGTCAGGGCGGGCCACAGCGTTTCGTAGGCGTACGGGAAGTGCGGCTCGAAGCGGATCCGCCAGCGGTCCTCGCCGCGGCTCTCGCTGGTGCCATGACTCACAGCAGGCATGACACCAGCGTCCCACTCCTGCCGGTCAGACGCCCGCGTACGAGTGCTTGCCGCTGAGCAGGATGTTCACGCCGTAGTAGTTCCAGATCCAGCAGGCGAAGGCGAAGAGCGCCAGGTAGGCGGCCTTGCGGCCCTTCCAGCCGGCGGTGGCCCGCGCGTGCAGGTAGCAGGCGTACGCCACCCAGGTCACGAAGGACCAGACCTCCTTGGGGTCCCAGCCCCAGTAGCGGCCCCAGGCGTCGCCGGCCCAGATCGCACCCGCGATGATCGTGAAGGTCCACAGCGGGAAGACGGCCGCGTTGATGCGGTAGGAGAACTTGTCGAGCGAGGCCGCCGAGGGCATCCGCTCCAGCACGGAGGAGGCGAACTTCCCCGGCTTGCCGCCGCCCGCGAGCTTGGACTCGTAGGAGTCGCGGAAGAGGTAGAGGACCGTTCCGGCCGCGCCGATGTAGAAGACGGCGCCGCAGAAGATCGCGGTGGAGACGTGGATCCACAGCCAGTACGAGTGCAGGGCCGGGACCAGCTGGTCGCTTTCGGTGTAGAGCCAGGTCACGGCGATGCCGAGGTCCAGCAGGACCGTGGTGACCAGGATCAGGCCGAGCCAGCGGATGTTCTTCTTCAGCGCGAGCAGCACCAGGTACGCGCCGACGGCCACCGTGGAGAAGGTGATCGAGAACTCGTACATGTTGCCCCAGGGGGCCCGCTGCACCGACATCGCGCGGGCGACGACGCCGCCCGCCTCGATGAGGAAGGCGAGGGCGGTCAGCGAGACCGCGATCCGCCCGTACAGGTCGCCCTGCGCGGTGCCGCCCGCGGCGCCGGGGCCGTCCGGCACGTCACGGGTGCCCGCGGCGGAGCGGGTGACGACCTGCGGCTTGTCGAGGACGGCCGTGGCGCCCCCCTTGCCCCGGACCTGCACGGCGGGGGCGGCGGCGCCCTTGGCCGGGGTCAGCGCGGCGGCCGTGCGGGCCACCTTGCTGCGGCTGCCGAAGGTCCACTCGGCGATGTGGGCGAAGAAGGCGAGCGTGTAGACCGCCATCGACGAATAGACCAGGTAATTGCTGATCTGGGCCAGGTTCTCGTTGGCTGCGGCAGCGAGCGGCGTCATCCGCGCTCTCCTTCGGGGGTTTCTTCGACAGGTTCGGCGGGCGCCGCGGTCGGCGCCTGCTCGTGCAGCGTGGCGGCGAGCTCCGCCAGCTCCTCCGGGAGCCTGGCGGACTCGCTGCGGCCGAGGCCCGCCATCTCGACGACGGTGACGCCGTCCTCGCCGGTCACCGCGCGGACCCAGATCCGGCGGCGCTGGATGAACAGCGATCCGGCCAGGCCCGCGATGGCGGCGATCGCGCCCGCGAGGGCGAGGCCGCTGCCGGGCTGGTGGGTGACGGAGAAGGTGGCCCAGCGCTCGATGCTCTCGAACTTCACGGTGCCCGCGCCGTCGGGCAGTTCCATCGACTCTCCGGGCAGCAGCATCTTGGCGAGCGGGTCGCCGTTCTCCTTCGTGAACTGCTTCATCTTGGACGTGTTCAGCTGGTACACGTTCTGCGGCAGGCCCGAGTCCACGCCGAGGCTGCCGTGGAAGGCGTTCAGAGCGATCACCGGGAAGTTCGTGTCCGGGAACTGGGAGAGCATCGTGCCCTTGCCCTTGCCCGCGAAGGTCGGCACGAACTGGGCGGAGAAGCCGAGCTGCTCCTTCTCCCCGTTCTTGTTCTTGTAGCCGTCGGTGACCTTGATGGCGCCCGCCGACGTGAGGTTGGAGTCCTGCGGCAGCATCGGCACGGCCTCCCGGAAGACGACCTTGCCGGTGGGGTCGGTGACCGACATGACCGGGGCGTAGCCGTGGCCGAGCAGGTAGACCTTGGAGCCGTCGATGGCGAGGGGCTTGTTGACCTCGATCTCGGCCTTCGTGGGCTTGCCGTGGGCGCCCTCGCTGTAGGTGACGTACGCCTTGAAGTCGCGCGGGGTGCCCTTCTGCGGGCCGCTCTCCTCGTACGTGGCGTCGAACTTGTCGAGGGTGAAGCTGAAGGGCGGCAGGTCGTCGGCGTGGAACATGCTGCCGGACTTGAAGTCGTCGTACTGGGTGAGCGTGTTCGAGAAGCCGCCGCCGCGCAGGACGAGCTTGCCGCCCTCGGACATGAAGAGCTTGCCCCAGGCGAAGGCCACGAGCATCACGATGAGGGCGATGTGGAAGATCAGGTTCCCGGCCTCGCGCAGGTAGCCCTTCTCCGCGGCGACGTGGCCCTTGCCGGCCTCGGTGCGGTAGCGGCGCCCGCCGAGCAGCGTCTTGGCGTGCGCGAGGACCTCGTCCGGGGACTTCTCGGTGCGCCACGTGGTGTGCGCGGGGAGCCGGTCGAGTCGGCGGGGAGCGGCCGGCGGGCGGCCCCGGAGCTGGCCGACGAACTGCCAGGTGCGGGGCAGGATGCAACCGATGAGCGAGACGAAGAGCAGGATGTAGATCGCGGAGAACCAGAAGGACGTGTAGACGTCGAAGAGCTGGAGCGTCTCGGCGACGGACACCCAGGACGGGTTCTCCTTCTTCCACTCGGCGACCTTCATCAGGTCGACGGAGTTCTGCGGGATGAGGGAGCCGGGGATCGCGCCGAGGGACAGCAGGAAGAGCAGGATCAACGCCACCCGCATGGAGGTGAGCTGCCGCCAGACCCAACGGGCCCAGCCGATCACGCCGATGCCTACGGGGCCACTGTCCTCGACGGGGGCGGTGGAGAGCTGGGCACCGGCCGCGCCGAGCGCCGGCTCGGAGTCGGGCGATGCCTCGGAGTCGGGCGACGCCTCGGTGGGCGCGTTGTCTGTCGTACTCATGTCCGTGTAGTCCTCAGATCCCCACCGTGAAGCCTTGGGTCCAGCTCTGCATGTCGCTGACGATGCTGTCCCACATTCCTGTGACGAGCAGCAGACCGGTGAGGATCAGCATGCCGCCACCGATGCGCATCACCCACGCGTAGTGCTTCTTCACCCAGCCGAACGCACCCAGCGCCTTGCGGAAGGCGATCGCGGCGAGGATGAAGGGCAGGCCCAGGCCCAGGCAGTAGACCACGGTCAGCAGTGCCCCGCGGCCCGCGCTCGCCTGGTCGATGGAGAGGGTGTTGACGGCTGCGAGGGTCGGGCCCATGCAGGGGGTCCAGCCGACGCCGAAGAGCACGCCGAGGACGGGCGCGCCGAGGAGCCCCGCCGTCGGCTTCTTGTGGAAGCGGAACTCCCGCATCGTCAGGCCCGGGATCGCCCCCATGAAGAAGAGGCCGAGGAGGATCACCAGCCCGCCCAGGACCCGGGAGATGATCTCCTTGTTCTCCTGGAGGCTCGCGCCGAAGTAGCCGAAGAGCGCGCCCGTGGACACGAAGACGGCGGTGAACCCGGCGATGAAAAGGCTCGCGCCCGCCAGCATCCGTCCGCGCCGCGCCTCGGCGAGGTCGGCGCCGCTGACGCCGGTCACGTAGGAGAGGTAGCCGGGGACGAGCGGCAGCACGCACGGCGAGAAGAAGGAGACCAGCCCCGCGAGCAGCGAGATCGGCAGGGCCAGCAGCAGCGCGCCGCTGAGGACCGTCTCGTTCACCCCGGTGACCTCGGCGGCGAGGACGTAGTCGACCACGAGGTCACTGCTCCGCGAGGAGCGGGTCGATCATCGAGCGCAGCGTTTCCTCGCTGATGGGGACCAGGGCCCGGGCCGCGATCCTGCCCTCCTTGTCGAGGACGATCGTGCTGGGGATGGCCTGCGGGTTGAGGGTGCCCTTGGGGAAGCGGAGCATCAGCTTGCCGGCGGGGTCGTAGAGGCTCGGGTAGGTGATCCCGTAGTCCGTCTCGAAGGCCTTCGCGCTCTGCGTGCTGTTGTCGCGGGTGTTGATGCCGACGAAGGCGAGGTCCTTGCCCGCGTCGGCGAGCTCCTTGGACACCTTCGCGAAGGCCGGGGCCTCGGCCCGGCACGGCGGGCACCAGGAACCCCACACGTTGAGGACGACGACCTTGCCCTTGAGGGTGGTGGTGTCGAGGGCCTCGCCGTCGAGGGTCTCCCCGTCGAGCTTGGGTGCCTCGGTGCGCTCCCCCTTGGCGGCGGTGGAGACGCCGGCCTTGCCCGTGACGTAGTTTCCGCCGGCGCTGCCGGAGGGCTTGCCGCCGCCGTCCGCGTCGTCGCAGGCCGTCAGGGTCATGACGCCCGCGACGGTCACCGCGGTCAGCAGGAGGGCGCGGCGGCCGCTGGTCGAGCGGCGACGGGGGGCGCGGCTAAGGCTCATGTGAAAAGTTTCGCATGGGCGATATGCGGATCTACCGCACCCCCCGAAGGGCCGTGAAGGTGCTGGTCAGGCGGCGGCGAGGTACGCGGCCCAGCCGACGCCGGGCGACTGGCCGGGGCCGAGGGCGCGGAGCTTGGCGAGCACCTTGGGGTCCTGGACGTCCAGCCAGTCGGTGAACTGCCGGAAGGATACGAGCCGTACATCCCGTTTGTCCGCCATGCCCTTGAGGGCTTCCTCCACGGCGTCCATGTAGATGCCGCCGTTCCACTCCTCGAAGTGGTTGCCGATGAACAGCGGCGCGCGGTTGGTCTCGTAGGCCCGCCGGAAGCCGCCGAGGTAGGTGGCGGTGGCCTGGGCGCGCCAGCCCGGGTAGTGGGCGGGGACACCCCTGGTGGTGCTCTTCGACTGGTTGGCGAGGATGTTGTAGTCCATCGACAGCACCTCGAAGGAGTGCCCGGGGAAGGGCAGGGACTGCAGCGGCAGGTCCCAGACGCCCGCCTTCTTCACGGGCCAGACCTGGAGGCCGCCGGGCGAGCTGGAGTCGTAGCGCCAGCCCAGCTCGCGGGCGGTCGGCAGCAGGTTGTCCTGGCCGAGCAGGCACGGGGTGCGGGCGCCGGCCAGTTCCTTGCGGTAGTCGAAGGGCAGGGGCTCGAGGTCGGTGAAGCCGGTGTTCGTGCGCCAGTTGGTGACGAAGGACACGGCCTGGTCGATCTCGCTCTGCCAGTCGTCCGGGGTCCACCTGCCGACCGAGCCTGATCCGCCGCAGAAGTGGCCGTTGAAGTGGGTGCCTATCTCGTGCCCGTCGAGCCAGGCCTCGCGGACGCACTTGAGGGTGGCGCGGACGTTCTCGTCCTTGAGGTAGCCGATGTCCGAGGCCCCGACGGGGTTGTTCGGCGGCTGGTAGAGGCTCCGCTTCGACTCGGGCAGGAGGTAGAGGCCCGAGAGGAAGAAGGTCATGCCCGCCCCGTGGTCCTTGGCGAGCTTGAGGAAGCGCGGGAAGAGGCCGTTGCCGATCTCGCCCGCGCCGTCCCAGCTGAACACGACGAACTGCGGCGGGGTCTCGCCCGGCTGGAGGGGCACGGGCTTGTCCGGCTGGTGGGGCTGCGGGCCGGTGTCGGCGGTGGAGCCGTCACCGATCGGCTTGGCCGGGGGCGGACCGGAGGCCGTGGGCAGCGGGCCGGGCTTGCCCGGGCCGGATCCGCCACCGCCGCAGCCCGCGATTCCCGCGGCCGCGGCCCCCAGTCCGAGCCCGAGCACTCCCCTTCGGCTGAAGTCGCGCATGTCACCGTCCCGTCGTCAGACCCAAAGCCCCATGCTCCGTCATATAAACGGACAATTAGCCTGAGTTTGTGCGCTGACACGGTGATTCCCGCGCGACTTGTATTTATTTAGGCAAACCTGTAACGGATCGTCACAAAATATGGATCAAGGGCAGCCATGGATCCCGAGCGGCGCATCCACGGACCGTGTATCCACAGGCTGTGGATACACGGTCCGTGGATACACAGTCAGTACGTGGATCAGGCGCCGAAGGCCTTGGACTTCCCCTTCACCGGCTTGGCCCCGGCGAGCAGGTGCGCCGGCACCAGGTCCCGGGCCGGCTCGCTGTAGCCCACCGACACCAGCCGGTCGCCCTGGTACGTGAACGACGTCATGGAGGCGAGCGTGCACTGGCGGCGGCGCGGGTCGTGCCACAGCCGGCGCTTCTCCGCGAAGCTGCGCACGATCCAGATCGGCAGCTGGTGGCTGACCGCCACCGCCTCGTGGCCGCGGGCCGCGTCGCGCGCCGCCTCCAGCGCGCTCGTCATCCGGACCACCTGTTCGACGTACGGCTCGCCCCAGGAGGGCTTGAACGGGTTCGTCAGGTGCTTCCAGTTGCCGGGCTTGCGCAGCGCGCCGTCGCCGACGCCGAAGGTCTTGCCCTCGAAGACGTTCTCCGCCTCCAGCAGGCGCCGGTCCGTGGCCAGGTCCAGGCCGTGGCTCTTGGCGATCGGCGCCGCCGTCTCCTGCGCCCGCTCCAGCGGGGAGGACACCACGTAGGTGACGTCCCGGCTCTCCAGGTGCTCGGCGACCCGGTCCGCCATCTGGCGGCCCAGCTCGGACAGGTGGTAGCCGTCCCGGCGCCCGTACAGGACCCCGTCCGGGTTGTGCACCTCGCCGTGGCGCACCAGGTGGACGACCGTGATCTCGCTGCTGCTCATGCGGTGGCCTCCGCTGCGGCCCGGGCGGCGGCCGGCAGGGCCGCCGCGATCCGCTCGACCGCCCGCTCGTCGTGGGCGGTGGACACGAACCAGGACTCGAAGGCGGACGGCGGCAGGTAGACGCCCTGCGCCAGCATCGAGTGGAAGAAGCCGTTGAAGCGGAAGGACTCCTGCTTCTTCGCGTCGTCGTAGTTGCGCACCTCGTCCTCGGTGAAGAAGACGGAGAACATGTTGGACGCGGTCTGCAGCCGGTGCGCCACGCCCTCCTTGCCCAGCGCCGCGGTCACCAGCCCCTGGATCTCCTTCGAGACCGCGTTCACCTTCTCGTACGCGGCGTCGTCCAGCAGGCGCAGCTGCGCGAGGCCGGCGGCGGTGGCGATCGGGTTACCGGAGAGGGTGCCCGCCTGGTAGACCGGCCCGGCCGGGGCCAGGTGGCCCATGACGTCGGCGCGGCCGCCGAAGGCCGCGGCCGGGAAGCCGCCGCCCATGACCTTGCCGAAGGTCATCAGGTCGGGCTTGACCCCGTCCACGCCGTACCAGCCGGCGCGGGAGGTACGGAAGCCGGTCATGACCTCGTCGGAGATGTACAGGGCGCCGTTCTCGCGGCAGAGGTCGGCGAGCCCCTGGTTGAACCCCTCGGCCGGGGTCACCACGCCCATGTTGCCGGGGGCGGCCTCGGTGATCACACAGGCGATCTCGCCGGTGTGCGCGGCGAAGGCGGCACGGACCGCTTCGAGGTCGTTGTAGGGCAGCACGATCGTGTCGCCGGCCTGCGCGCCCGTCACCCCGGGGGTGTCCGGCAGCGCGAAGGTCGCGAGCCCGGAACCGGCGGCGGCCAGCAGCGCGTCCACGTGGCCGTGGTAGCAGCCGGCGAACTTCACGATCTTGGCCCGGCCGGTGAACCCGCGCGCCAGCCGGATCGCCGACATCGTGGCCTCCGTACCGGAGGAGACGAGCCTCACCTGCTCGACGGGGGCGACGCGGGCGACGATCTCCTCGGCGAGCGCGACCTCGCCCTCGCCGGGCGTGCCGAAGGAGGTGCCGCGGGCGACGGCCGCCTGGACGGCCCCGATCACCTCGGGGTGGGAATGGCCGAGGATCATCGGGCCCCACGAGCACACGAGGTCGACGTACTCGCGACCGTCGGCGTCGGTGAGGTACGGACCGGTGCCGGACACCATGAACCGGGGCGTACCGCCCACGGCGCGGAAGGCGCGCACCGGAGAGTTCACGCCGCCGGGGGTCACGAGGGAGGCGCGCTCGAAGAGCGTCTGCGAAACTGGGGCTTCATACGGGTACGGGTAGCTCACACCAGCCATGGTCTCAGAGGCCGCGACAGTCTTGCGGACGGGCGTTTCACCGCGCCGCCGCGGGGGAGGTCACTGCCATGATGATCAGGCTGCGTGGCGGGGGCCGCGTGGCCGGGGCAAGCAAGACCAGTCGGGTGGAGATATGCAACGCGGTGGTGGACCGGGCGAGGGTACGGACGGCCTGGATCCGCAGCGCGCCCGCGAGGCCCGCGAGGCCCGCCGCCGGGGCAAGCACCGCCGCCGCTCCACGGAGGCGGCCGACGCCGTCCCGGGCCCGACGGAGGCGCCGGACGACCTCCCCAGGGGCCGCGGCATGGGTGTGACGTACAAGTACTTCGGCGCCCCCGACGGCGCGACGGCGGCCCGCGTCCCGGTCACGATGCGCCCCGAGGAGCTCGGCGGCGACGAGCTCGGCATGGGCGGCCTGTTCACCAAGATCAAGCCGGAGACGGTGGCCGCGATGGTCCTGACCGGCATCGAGGGCATACCCCTGCACAAGGTGCCCCCGCTGGAGCTGGTCGTCCTCCACCCCGACTACGCGGTGGTCAAGCTCCCCATGACCGTGGTGGACCCGCTCCGCGGCATCGGCGAGGAATCGGTGGGCGCGGCCGCGTTCATCTGGTCCACCGTCCCGGACCGCGGCGGCCCGCGGGACGCGTTCAACGTCTACCAGCTCCTCCACGAATGGCAGGACTTCTCCCACCGGCTCCACGAGGCCGGCCACCAGCCGTACTGCCTGGTCTGGCCCTGACCGTCGTCCCAGGGCCGGCCCTAGTGCTGTGGCCGGAAAGGTTTGCCGGGTCGCGGTGTTCGGTGCGGTGCATCGCAAGGCGGAGGACCGCGGCTCGTACTGAACGTACTTCCGTGGTCCGACAACGCGGCGAGGCGCCGTGCCGGGCGCCGCGACCCGGTGGACCTTTCCGGTCACAGCACTAGGCGGGGCTGGCCGGCATGCGCTGGAATCCGGTCCGGACGAGAGCTTCGTCGTCCACGATCACGACATCGCCCGAGGCGTCACCGGCCGGAGAGCCGGGAGGCGGCGAGGGCCTCACCGCCCATGCGGTCCGTGGTGGCGGGGGACCCGCCGAGCCGGTGCAGGAGTGTCCAGCGGCCGTCGGGGAGGGTGGCCGCGAAGATCGACGCCCCTTCGGTGGCGCCGTTGTGCCAGGTCACGGCACCGGTCTTCTGCCAGGTGGGGGCCGGCGGGCCGAGGAGCTTGTCCACGAGCAGCCCCGTCAGCAGTTGGGCGGCGGCCCGGGGAGTGGCCCAGAGGCCACCCGCGGGCAGGATGGCGCCGTCCATGGTCCACGGCTTCCGCGGGCGGTTCAGCAGTCCGGTCGTTGCGAGCAGGCGCTCCTCCGCCGCCGGGTGCGCTGTCATCTCGTCGATGCCCAGGGGCTCGAGGACGTAGGTGCGCACGAGCTCCTCGTACGGGACCCCGGCAGCAGCGGACAGAGCCGAACCGAGCAGCGCGTACCCGAGGTTGGAGTACTCCTCGGAGGCGCCGGGCGGGGCCGTGGTCATCTCGCCGAGACCGGGGAGCAACGCGCCCAGGGCCGTCTGGTCGAAACCCCTGTACGGGTCCTTGCGGGGAAGGCCCAGCGGCTGGCGGGGCAGCCCGGAGGTGTGGTCCGCCAGGTGTAACAGGGTGATTCCACTGCCGGGCGGTGTGTCGAGCCAGCCTTCGATGGGATCGTCCACGTTCAGGACACCGGCCTCGGCCATGCGCATGAGTGCGGTGCCGGTGACGACTTTGGTCAGGGATCCGATCTGGACGTAGCCGGCGGCGTTGTGGCCATGGGTGACACGGGGTTCGACTCCGTTGCCGAGGAGGCAGCTGGGCGTCCGGAACACAGAAGACCTCTTTCAGGTAGGCGTACTGGAGCTGGGCCATGCACCGGCATTCGAACTACCCTGCATGCGCTGCTTGTTGTCGGCGACCCAGCGATAGCCGACGGCCGCGCAGGCCCGCGAGGGCCTGAGCTCCGCCGGCCAGAACCCGCCCGTCCAGGAGGAGCAGCACCTCACGGCCCAGCCGCTCCACATGGGGATCGGTGGCCTCGGCCGGAAGTGATTGCCAGCGCACGGCACGCAGAGTGGGACGGGCGTGGGTCGTGATCCGGTCCACGGCGGCCTGGCAGAATCCGCAATCCCCGTTGAACGCCAGGACGGCGTCGGCCGGAACTGGTTCTCGTCGGCGCAGGGCGATGCGCGCACGACCCAGCGCGGTCTCCAGCGCCCCGCTCAGTAATACGAGGTCGCACGCAACCGTCCCAGTACATCGCGGGCAACGTGGCGACGTACGTGGCGACCGGCCACCGACGTCGACCCAACACGACCACGGGCATCGCGCACAGGACCACCGTCGCCCAAGTTACCAGCCGGTTACTTCGTAACCACAGGGCTAGGCAACCAAGGGGCGCCCGTCGACACGGCGGCGACGCGCATGCTCGCGGCGGGCAGGGCGCCGGCCGCGAGTCGGCTCGCGGGATCAGGTCCGCTCGGACCTAGTCGAGATCCGGCCATCTTTCTGGCTCGGTCAACTATTGCCCCCGGCCCCGGAGTTCCCCGCTCCGGGGCCGCTGACATAAGAACGTGTGGTCGAGGAGCGGTCATCTGAGCGGTCTCGGGAGTACCGGTTTCCGGACGGTTCGGAAGAGGCGCTCTTTGTCCCGGCGCGCGACCTGACCGACGATGTTCGTTCCGCTCGGGTCACCTGAGGTCGCTCAGTACACCGCTCACGTTGAGCACCTCATGGCACTCCTGCGCCTGGCGACCGGTGGCAGGGGTGCCCGGCTTCGCACAGGTCACCTGGACGGTCACAGTCTGGCTCTCGGCGATGCTGATGGGGGTGACCCAGTGGTAGTCCTGGTTGCGGAACGTCTCCAGCGCGATCGTCGTGATCTTGCGGTCGCCGAAGCTGATGGTCACCACCCCCTCGTCGCCCTGGAAGTTGGCGACGACGATGTCCGTGATCCCGAACGCCTTGCCCGCGGGCACCGTGTAGGCGCCGGTCTTGGTCTGCCCACCGCCGGTCTGGAGGTCGATGGTGGCCGAGCTCTGCTGTCCTCCGGCGACGCCACCGCCGGATCCGGCCCCGGCCCCCGCACCAGCACCAGCACCGCCCCCGCCCGTCCCGGGTTGGGGGCTCTTGCCCCCGCCGCCCGGCTGGTTGGCGCCACCGGCCCCCGGGATCTGCCCGTTCTCCTCCGCACTGGGCGTCGGCCGGTTCTGGACGGCCTGGTCGGCGGCCTCCTTGGCCGTGCTGCGCACGGCCGGGCGCACCAGCATGAACCAGGCGAGCAGCAGAGCGAGCAGCGCGGCCAGTACCGCGAGCAGCCAGGTCGGGAAGATCGGGATCTGGACGAACTCCACCTCCAGCGGCGCCCGGACGGGGTCCGGCTCGGCCCGCTCCGCGCCGTCCTCGCCCTCACCGTCGCCGGCGTCGGCCACCTCGACGGTGAACGGCCACGTCACCGGGGACCCGAACCACACCGGCGTGCCGGTGCGGACCCGCAGCACCACCTCCGCCGACTCTCCCGGCTCCAGCGCCAGTGCCGCGGGACGGAAGTCGAACTTCAGCTCCTCACCCGGCTGCGCCGGCCTGAATCCGAGCCGTACCGGGGAGTTGCCCTCGTTGCGCACGGCCATTCGATAGCGCCCGCGCAGCCAGCCGCGGCGGCGCTTGGGAGCGCTCTCTGCGCGCAGCTCCCGGAACTCCTCGATGTGCACCGTGGTCTCGGGGACCCGCACGGCCTCGGGCTGCTCGGTGGGCAGCACGCGCACGGCGAGCGGCACGTCACCCGCCCGCACCTGCGACGAACGCGGCGGCTCCAGGCGGATCGTCACCGTTTCCGAGGTGCCGGGGTAGAGGGAGACGCGCTCGGGCTCCACCGTGGTCCACGCAGCGCAGTCGCCGACGACCTCCAGGCGGTACGCCTCGACGATGTCGCTGTCGTTGCGGACGGTCAGGCTGGTGGATGCGGTACCGCCGGGCGTCACCGACACCGGCGGGATGTCGAGGCCGGTCGCGCCAGGGCTGGAAGAGGCTGCTGGGGATATCACACCACGACGCTAGGGCGGTGTCCCCGCCGCTTCCAAGGGCGCGGGGGCAACGCTCCGGGCAGCCCCGATGCCCCCGCGGCCTCCGCTCAACTCCTCAGACCGACCCACCTGTTGATTGCCCCTCCCCCTTCGTGTCCCGACCTACGCACCACGGAACAGGTATGCCATGCCTCAGCCTGACAACAACGGACCCGCCCCCTCGTACGGCGCCGGCCAACGGGTCACCGTGGCCGTGTACGCATCGGACCCGATCCTGCGCGTCGGGGTCATCCACCAGCTGCGCCAGCGACCGGAGATCGAGCTCGTCGACCACGCCGACGCCGACTACGCGCAGGTGTCGCTCGTGACCGTGGACAGCGTGGACGACGAGACGGCCGCGCTGCTGTACCGGCTGCGGCACAACTCCGGCACGCGCACCGGCCTCGTGGTCGGCACGTTCGCGTCCGGGGACGCGCTCCAGCGCGCCATCGAATGCGGGGTCACCGCGGTCCTGCGGCGCGCCGAGGCGGACCAGGACCGGCTCCTGCGGCTGGTCCTGGCGATAGCGAACGGCGAGGGCGTACTGCCCGGCGACCTGCTCGCGAAGCTCCTCGACCACGTCGGCAGCCTGCAGCGTTCGGCGCTCGACCCGCGTGCGGTGTCCCTGTCCACGCTGACCCCGCGCGAGGCGGACATGCTGCGCCTGGTGTCGGAGGGCATGGACACCGCGGAGATCGCGCGCAAGACCTCGTACTCCGAACGGACCGTCAAGAACGTGCTGCACGAGGTCATCACGCGGCTGCAACTGCGCAACCGCACCCACGCGGTCGGCTACGCCCTGCGCAACGGGCTGATCTGACCGCCCCCGCCACTGCCCGAAAGCGCACCCGGCGCTTCCCCCGGGTCCGGCCCCGCGGCCCTGCCGGTCCACGACGGCGGGGCCGCAGGGTGGCGGGGTCATACGTAGATGCTGCACCCGACGGTGAGGTGGACCCTGATGGGCACGGGTGGATCCGGCGGCCGACGGCCCCCCTGGGGGAGAGTCGGCGCGTCGCTGCTGCTGGTGATCCCCTTGCTCGCGGTGACGGCCGCCACCGGCCCCGGCGACGCCGAGGCACGTACCGTCGCGGCCGACACCGGTGACAGCCGGGTCGCGTACGCCGGTACGCGCCACCGCAGTCTGGGCCGGGTGGCGACGGGCACGTCCAGCACCCCCCTGTTCGGCGAGGGCCCGGCGCACCAGGACCTCCAGCCCGCCGCACTGGGCGACCGGCTGGTCTTCGCCAGCCGCCGCGACGAGCGGAACCCGCAGGTCTACCTGCGGTCCGCGGACGGCTCGGTACGCCGCCTGACCAGCGGCCTGGACGTGGCGCACCCGCGGCTCACCCCGGACGGCCGCGCGGTCGTCTTCGACTCGGCGCCGCCCGCCGGGTCCGGTGGCAGCCAGCGCGACCTGTGGCTGGTGCGCACCGACGGCACCGGCCTCACCCGGCTGACCGACACCCCCGCGAACGAGGAGGACCCCACGGTCTCCCCGGACGGCGGCCGTCTGGCGTACTCCAGCGACCAGGACCGGGCCGCAGGACGACAGGTCTACGTCCGTCCCCTGCGGGGCGGCGCCGCAACCCGGGTCACCGACCCCGCCAACGGCACGGCCACCGAGCCGGTGTGGAACCCGGTGGACGACGCGGCGAACCGGGACCTGATCGCCTACACCGCCACCGGACCCGCCGGGCCCCGCCTGCGGTGGACCGACGGGCGCGGCGACGGGCCGCTGCTGGCGGGCGCCCAGGCGGACTGGCGTACCCACGGGGCAGCCTGGCTGCCCGACGGGAACGGGCTGCTCTTCCTCAGCCCGGACCGCACCTGTGACTGCGAGGGCGACTGGGACCACGTCTTCCAGGTGCCCGCGCACTCCAAGGAAACGCCCCGGGTGGTGCTCAGCGAGGACCGCGAGGTCGGCTCGCCGACCTGGCTCGGTCCGCTGAACGGCGGTGGCACCGTGGTCGAGCGGACCTCGGCGGGCGGGCCGCACGTGGTGACCCTGCAGGATGCCCGGATGGACGGCTCCGACCCCCGCGACCTCGGCCTGACCATCCTCAAGGAGGATCCGGCGGCCGACACCAACACCGACCCGGCCAAGGACCCCCTCTTCCAGCCCGCCCCCGGGTTCGACCCGTGGACCGAGCGGCAGAACTACACGCCCGACGGGCGCAGGATCGTGCTGACCCGCTTCGAGGACACGCCCGCCGGCCGGATCGAACGGATCTGGATCGCGGACGCCGACGGATCCCGGGCGGCGCCCCTGCCGCTCGCGGGCCGCGGCCCGGGCGACTGGGACACCGACCCGACGTTCTCCCCCGACGGCAGGTCCCTGGCCTTCACCCGGACCTCGCCCGGCGGCGTCGGGAGCGCCGCCGGCCCCTCGCGCCTCCTGATCGCGGACGCCGCCACCGGCGCGATCCGCGGCGAGATCACCCCGCCCGCGGGCCAGGCCCGGGGCGGCGACGCCCAGCCCACGTGGTCCTCCGACGGGACGACACTGGCGTTCACCCGCAACCTCGTGATCAACGGCCACGGCGGCAACAAGCACGTCTGGACCGTGCCCGTGGACCGCCTGGACCAGCAGCGCGACCTGAGCGCCACCATCTGTCCCGGTGCCTGCGAAGTCATCGACGACAGCCCGGCGTTCTCACCGGACGGCGCCACCATCGCCTTCAACCGCAAGAGCGGCGGCGGCCGCGTCGACGAGCGCGGCGGCATCCTGCTCGCCTCCGCGGCGGGCGGCGCCTGCCGGGTCCTGCTGCCCGACGCCGCCCGCGACGTGCCCGGAGCCTGCGGCCGGGAACTGCCCGAGCCCACGGACAGGGGACCGTTCCAGCCCCGCGACGCCGCCTGGACCGCCGACGGCAAGAGCCTGGTGCTCAGTGCCCGCGGCTCCCGGGCTCCCAACAGCCCGGAGAAGCTGAAGCTGGTGGACGTGGCGTCCGGCGCCCACGGCCTGCTCGTCACCGGCCTGCCGGGCCGCCAGAAGGAACCCAGCGTGCAGCAGTCCGTGGACCTCGCCGTCCAGGCACCGGACAAGGCCGCGCCGGTCACCGTCGGCAGATCCGCCACCGTCCGGGTCGACGTCGTCAACCACGGCCCGGCGGCCTCGCCCGGCACCCGGCTGACCGTCGCGCCCCCGGCCGGCGTGAGCGTCACCGCGCTCACCGCACCCGGCGCGACCTGTGACGCGGCGGCGCTGACCTGCACCCTGGGCGTGGTGCGCCCCGGCACGACCGTGCCGGTGACCGTCACCCTCACCGGCGTCACCCCCGGAGACCAGCCCGTGGAGTGGTCGGTCACCGGCACGGTCCTCGACCCCCGCCCCAGCGACAACGCCGACCGGACCGTCGTGCCGGTCCGCGAGGTGCCCGTACCCCCGACGCCGACACCGACCCCCACCCCGAACCCGCCGACCCCGGCCCCGCCGGCCCCGACGCCCACGCCGCAGCCGCCCGCACCCCCGGCCGGCCCCGGGGTACGCGTCACGGCGCAGCCCGACCCCGGGTACGTGGGCGGCCGCGTCGTCGTCACCTACACCGTCAGCAACGGCCAGAACGCCCTGGCCACCGGCCTGCGGCTGCGCATCGGCCTCCCCGAAGGCGTGCCCCACAACGGCCCGCCGCCGGGCTGCGACCAGAGCTGGGTGTGCGCGCTGCCGGACCTGGCACCGGGCGCCCGGACCGTCGTCCAGGTCGTCCTCAATCCCGACAAGGCACTCACCGGCCGGGTGACCGGCAACCTCACCACGACCGGCACCGACGCCGACCTCGGCGACAACACCGCCGAGCAGCGGCTGCGCATCCTCCAGCCGCGCATCGTCGCCGTGCCGCCGATCGGCAAGCCCGGCTTCGTCACGTCGGTGCGCGGCGAGGACTTCCCGCCCGGCGTGCCGGTGCGGTTCACGTGGAAGCCGGGCATCACGGCGGCGGCGGCGCCGACCGTCCCGCGGCGCGACGGCACGTTCACCGGCCAGCTGCTGATCCTCGCCAAGGACCAGACCGGCCCCCGGACCATCACCGCGAGCGGCCCCGGCTTCTCGCCCGTGCAGACCGACTTCCTCGTGGTCAGCGGCACGGTGCAGCCGCCGGACGAGGTGACCCGCCGGTGATCCACGAAGTCGACGAGGGGTTGCGCAGGCTGCTCGCGGAGTCCGGGCTGGAGGCGTCGGGGGTCGAGGTGGTGTTCGACGCGCCGACGCGTGACTGGGCGGCGCGTCGCAGCGCCCCCACGGTCTGCGTGTTCCTGTACGACATCCGCGAGGACCACGCCCGGCGCGGCAGCGGCGCGGGCGAGGTGTACGACGCGGACGGGTTCGTCGTCGCGCGCCGCACCCCGCCCCGCTGGTTCGATCTGACGTACCTGGTCACCGCGTGGGCGAGCCGGCCGCAGGACGAACACCGGCTGCTCTCCCAGGTGCTGGCCTGCCTCGTGTCCACCGACACGCTGCCCCAGCGCCTGCTGGGCGGCACGCTCGCCGAGCTCGGCCTGCTCGTGGACGTGGACGCCGGGGGCACCGGGATGGACGCCCCGGCCGCCTCCGACGTGTGGTCGGCGCTGGGCGGCGAGCTGAAGCCGGCCCTGGGACTGCGCGTGAAGGCGCCGCTGGCCGGCCTCAGCAGGGTCGCCGCCCCGCCGGTCACCGAGGGGCTCGTCGTACGTTCCGTGCCGCAGGCCGAACCGGACGGGACCGGGAGCCCGCGCCGGCTGCGCTACGCCGAGCTGAGCGAAGCGGGACCGGAGGGCTTCAGCGGCTCCCGGGAGCGGCCGCGGGTTCCCGCGCGCCGGAAGCGAGGGGAACGCCAGCCGTGACGCACACCCTCGAACCGGCCCCCCCGGCCCCGGAGGCCCCCGCGGCCCCGGCTGAGCTCCCGCCCCCCGCCCAGGCCCCGCCCCCGGCCGGCCAGGTCCCCTACCTGTGGGAACGGCTCCGGATCGTCGAGGAGCGGGTACGCCGGGCCGTGGCGCTCCGGCGCGCCGTCGACCCCGACCCGGACGACCCCTACCGGGGCCAGTACCTCACCCCCGACGCGGCCGCCCGCATCCTGGACGCACGGCACGACCCCGGCCCGCCCGACCTCGCCCCGGCCGACCCTCCGCCCGGCTCACCGCTCGACGTCCTCGCCACGCGCTTCGCGCTGGCGCCGCTCGACCTGGACCTGCTCCTGGTCGCCCTGGCACCGGACCTGGACGCCCGTTTCGAACAGCTCTACGGCTACCTCAACGACGACCTGACCCGCCGTCGGCCCACCGTCGGCCTCGCCCTCGAGCTGTGCGGCCGCACCGGGGCCGCCGCCGCGAGGTTCCGGCTCTCCCCCACCGCTCCGCTCGTCGCGGGCGGCCTGCTGGAGGTGACCGAGCCCGAACGGCCGCCCCTGTCCCGGGTGCTGGCCGTCCCGGACCGGGTCACCGCCCACCTGCTCGGCGACACCACGCCCGACCCGCGGCTGGCCGACGTACTCGGCGAGGCCGCCGACGACCCGGCCGTCGACCCGGCCGAGCTGCACCGGGCCGTCGCCGCGGCCGGCAGCGGCACCGGCCACGTCCACCTGCGCACCCGCGGCGGCGATCCCGTCGGCCTGGCCGCCGCCGCGTTGCGCGCGAGCGGGCTGAGCCCCCTGGCCCTGGACGCCGCGGCCCTGGCCCCCCACGCCCGCACCGTGCCCGAACTCGCCCGCGCCGCCGCCCGCGAGGCCCGCCTCACCGGCGCCGGTGTGCTGCTCGGTCCGGTCGAGGAACTACCCGACAAGCCCGACGAGCGGGCCCGCGTCCTGCGCACGCTCTGCACGGTGCTGCGCGGCCTCCCCCTGTTCACCTACGGAACGAGCGGCTGGGAACCCGCCTGGGCGGCCGACACCCCCCTCACCCTGACGGTGGCGGCCCCCGACCCCGTCCGGCACGTCACCCGCTGGCGGCTCGCGCTGGAGCGGGCCGCCGGGGAGCACGGCGCGACAGGGGACCCCGACGCCCTCGCCCGGTCCGTGTCCGCGCACCGGCTCGACGCCGGGCAGCTGCGCCGCGCCGCCGGCACCGCGGTGCGCACGGCAGCGCTCGACGGCCGCCCGGTCTCCCCCGACGACCTGCGCACCGCCGTACGGGCCCAGAACGGCGCCGGACTCGCCCGCCTCGCCCGCCGGGTGGAGCCCGCGGTGGGCTGGGACGACCTGGTGCTGCCCGCCCCCACCCTGCGCGGGCTGCGGGAACTCGCGGTGCGCGCCCGCCACCGCGACCAGGTGCTCGGGCAGTGGGGCATGCGGCCCGGCGGCGGGCGCGGACGCGGGGTGATCGCGCTGTTCGCGGGTTCCTCCGGCACCGGCAAGACCATGTCCGCCGAGGTGGTGGCGGCCGACCTGGGCATGGACCTGTACGTGGTGGACCTGTCCACGGTCGTCGACAAGTACGTCGGCGAGACCGAGAAGAACCTGGAGCGGATCTTCACCGAGGCGTCGGCCGTCAACGCGGTGCTGCTGTTCGACGAGGCCGACGCGATCTTCGGCAAGCGCTCGGAGGTCAAGGACGCCCACGACAAGCACGCCAACATGGAGTCGGCCTACCTGCTCCAGCGGATGGAGTCCTTCGACGGCATCGCCATCCTCACCACCAACCTGCGGGCCAACCTCGACGAGGCGTTCACCCGCCGCCTGGACGTGGTCGCGGACTTCCCGGTGCCCGACGCCGCACAGCGCCTGGCGCTGTGGCAGCGGTGCCTGGGCGACCGCCTGCCCCGGGCCGGCGACCTCGATCTCGCCTTCTGCGCCGACCGGTTCGAGCTGGCAGGAGGCTCCATCCGGGCCTGCGCGGTGACCGCCGCCTACTCCGCGGCCGCGTCGGGCGAGCCGCTGACGATGTCCCAGGTGGTGACGGCCATCGCCCAGGAGTACCGCAAGCTCGGCCGGCTGCTCCTGGAGGGCGAGTTCGGGCCGTACGTCGGCCACGTCACGCACGTGTGAGCCGGGCGGCGGCGGACGGGCCGGGCTCGCTGCCTGGCAGGTCCGCCGGAGGCGACCGCGAGGGCAGCCCGCTTGCCCCCGGCCAGGTCCGCATGTCTCTGCCGTCGGCAACGGCCGCCGGAAAGGCTGTGCAAGGACCTGAATACGGAACAGCAGAGCGAAGGAGCGAGCATGCCGACGTACCTCACCCCGGGCGTGTACGTGGAGGAGGTGCAGTCCGGTGCTCGCCCGATCGAAGGGGTCGGCACCGCCGTCGCCGCGTTCGTGGGGTTCGCCCAGAGCGGCCCGTTCCACGAGCCCACGCTGGTCACCAGCTGGGACCAGTACAGCCGGCACTTCGGCGGCTTCACCGAGGGCACCTATCTGCCCCACGCGGTCTACGGGTACTTCGCCAACGGCGGCGGCGCCGCGTACGTCGTCCGCGTCGGCGGGTCCGGCCAGGACGCCTCCGCACCGGCCGCCGGGCGCCCCCAGCTGCGCGCGGCGGAGCCGGTCGAGCTCGGCGGCTTCCTGATCGCGGCGCGGCCGGGCGTCACCGGCGTGTCCGTGGAGATCGCCGACGCGGACGGTGAGAACCCGCCCGAGGACCGCTTCAAGGTCCTGGTCCGCCAAGGCGAGCAGGTGGTCGAGACCTACGAGGTGTCCGCCCGCAAGAACGTCAAGGGCTACCTCGTCACCCAGGCCCGCGCCTCGAAGCTGATCGAGGTCACCGAGCAGCGCACCGCGACCCAGGTCCGGCCCGCCGGCCAGACCGTGGCCCTGCCCGACACCGCGGCCGTCCCCGCCGCGGCCGGCCAGGACGGCGTGTCCCGGCTCGACCCGGCCGAGTACGTCGGCGACGCGGCCGCCCGTACCGGGTTCGCCGGCCTGGAGACCATCGACGAGATCACCATGGTCGCGGTGCCGGACCTGATGAGCGCCTACCAGCGCGGCGACATCGACGCCGAAGGCGTCCGCACCGTGCAGCTCGCGGTGATCTCGCACTGTGAGCAGATGGGCGACCGGGTGGCCGTCCTGGACACCCCGCCCGGGCTCTCCGCGCAGCAGGTGCGCAACTGGCGCAACGACGAGGCGGGCTACGACTCCCGCTACGCCACCCTCTACTACCCGTGGGTGCGGGTCTTCGACCCGGCCGCCGGGCGCAACACGACCGTCCCGCCGAGCGGTCACATCGCCGGTGTGTGGGCGCGCAGCGACGCCGAGCGCGGTGTGCACAAGGCCCCCGCCAACGAGGTGATCCGCGGCGCGGTGGACCTGGAACTGCGCCTGAGCAAGGGCGAGCAGGACCTGCTCAACCCGATCGGCGTGAACTGCGTACGGGCCTTCCCCGGCCGGGGCATCCGGATCTGGGGCGCCCGCACCCTCTCCTCCGATCCGGCCTGGCGCTACCTGAACGTGCGCCGCCTCTTCAACTACCTGGAGGAGTCCATCCTCCTGGGCACCCAGTGGGTGGTCTTCGAGCCGAACGACGACCGGCTCTGGTCGAGCATCCGGCGCAACGTCACCGCGTTCCTGACCGAGGAGTGGCGCCGGGGCGCGCTGTTCGGCCGTACGGCGGCGGAGGCGTTCTACGTCAAGTGCGACCGGGAAAACAACCCGCAGGAGTCGATCGACCAGGGCCGCGTGGTCTGCGAGATCGGCGTGTCGCCGGTCAAGCCCGCCGAGTTCGTGGTGTTCCGGCTGGCCCAGTTCTCCGACAGCACCAGCCTCGTCGACGAGTAGCAGCCGCAGCAGCAAGGAAAGGTGAAGGACAGTCATGGCAGAGGGCGATGCTCTTTCCACCCATATCTTCGGCGTACAGCTCGGTGGTTACCTGGTCGAATCGATCCAGGAGATCAGCGGCCTGACCGTCGAGGAGGAGGTCGTCGAGGTCCGCCAGGTCAGCGCGGAGGGCAAGCAGATCATCCGCAAGCAGCCCGGCGCCCGCCAGGCCGGCGAGGTCACGATCACCCGGGGACTCGACAAGAGCAGCGAGTTCACCAAGTGGATCAAGGAGACCCTTAACAACGGGGCCGTCGACACCGCGCGGCAGAACCTCACCATCGAGATCAAGGACTCCACGGGTGCGACCGTGCGCCGCATCCAGCTGATGCAGGGCTGGGCCTCCAAATGGGAGGGCCCCTCCCTCAAGGCGGGCGAGTCCGCGGCGGCCACCGAGTCCGTGACCATCGTGTTCGAGGAGATCATCGTCGAATGAGGCGCCGTACGGTCACCGCGGGCAGCCTTGAGGAGATCCTCCAGGCCACGGCGCCCACCCAGACCCCGGAGCAGGCGGCGGTTCCCCCGGCCGCCGCCGCTCCGGCCCCTCGCGAGGACCACGGGCTGCGCACCGAGTTCGAGTTCGAGCTGCCGCGCGGGTACGTGGACGAGGCGGGCACCGTGCACCGGCACGGCTCGATGCGCCTGGCCACGGCCCGCGACGAGCTGCGCCCGCAGATCGATCTGCGGGTCAAGGAGAACCCGGCGTACCTGAGCGTGGTGCTGCTCAGCCAGGTGATCACCCGCCTCGGCACGATCACCGACGTGCACGCCGGGATCGTGGAGCGGATGTACGCGACCGACGTCGCGTTCCTTCAGGACTTCTACCGGCGCGTCAACAGCGAGGGGCACACCCGCGCGGCCGTCACCTGCCCGCACTGCGAAGGCGGCTTCGAGGTCGACCTCTCCGGTGGGCGCCTGGGGGAATCGTGACGTACGCACTCCCCCGGCTCAGGGAGGAGATCGCGTACATCGCCTACCACTTCCACTGGCAACGCGACGAGATCCTCGACCTGACCCACGGCGAGCGACAGGAGTGGGTCACCGAGATAGCTCGGATCAACACCCGTGTGAACGAAGGCGGTTGAGCGCATGGCATGGCGGGACAGGCTGCGTCGGCGCGCCGCCGTGCCGGACGCCGCGACCGACCGGCAGGCGGAGTCCTCCGGCGGCGGGGGGTCCTTCGGCAGCGAAGCGTCCCCCGGCGGCGGGGCGTCCTCCGGCAGCGGCGCGGCTGCCGCACGGGAGGTCGGCGTTCCGGGCGACTGGGACGGGGGCTGGCGCATGACGGCGGCGCCCCGGCTGACCGTGTCACGTGCACCGTTGGGCGTCAGCGACGGGCTGGCCTTCCGGTCCGGCCTGGCCGCGTGGCGCGATCCGTCGTTCGACACCGGGCTCGCCCACGCCGTGCTGCCGTCCGCCCCGGCCGGCCTCGTGCGCGGGATCGCCCGCCCCACCACCACACGCCCCGCCCCCGCCTCCGCCTCCGCTCCCAGCGGCGGCGGCCCGCTGCTGCTGCGTGCGCTGCGGAGCCCGTCCGAGGCGGAAACCGCCCCGGGGACGGCACCGTCCGAACAGGTACGGTCTTCGCCGTCCGGTGCAGGCGCTCAGGGCGCACCGCGCAAGCGCGACACCCCGCCGAAGCGCGACACCCCGCAGATCTCGCGCCGGGTGCGGTCCGGCGCCCCCTCGTCGGGGGGCGGCCCGGCTGAGTCCCCCTCGTCCGGTTCCCCCGCGTCGTCCGGTTCCCCCGCGTCCCGCGTGCCGTCGTCCGACGCTACGTCGTCCCGCGCCGCGTCGTCCCGTCCGAGTGCCTCGGCTCCGCGCGGCCCGGTATCGGTCCCGGGTCCGGTGGTGTCCGGACCGGGTGCGGCCGCGCCGGCCTCCCCTTCCGCCGTGGGCGCGGGTCCGTCCGCACCGGGCCCGGTCGTCGCCCGTGGCGGCGCCCATGGCGGCGCGCGGGAGGTCCGGTCGGGCACGCAGGCGTCGGGCCCGGCACCGACCGGTGGGGCCGGTGCCCGTGGCCTCACGTCCACGCACTCCGCGGCCGTGCTCGCCACACCCGCTCCCGCCGTGCAGCGGGCCGAGGCGACGGGCAGCGGCACCGCCGTGTCCCCGGCCGCGCCCGGCCGCACGCCGACGCCTCCTCCGCGGTTCCCGCTGATCCGCCGCATCGCGGTGGTCCCCGGGACATCCGCCGAGAGTGCCCAGGCGGCCCGGGCCGCGTCAACCGGGCGCACCTCCACGTCCCCGTCCCCGGGCCCGTCCCCGTCCGGTCCATCCGCCGCGTCCACCGCTCCCGTGCAGCGGGCCGCGGCGCGCCCGTCCGGCGCCGGCGCATCCGCCGGTGTCACGGGGTCCACGCCCGTCGCGACGGCCGCGGGTGCCCAGCCCGGACGTACCGGCCGGGAGTTGCCCGCCCCCGAGGCCTCCGGCAGCACCCGCGCCGCCGCGGTCCGGCCGCGCGCCGTCGGCCGTGCGCTGACCGTGGCCCGGGTCCCTGCCACGCCCAGGCGCCGCGTGTCCGTCGTACGTCCCACCGAGGCTCCGATATCCGCCCCGGCGCAGACGGCCCCGGTCCCGTCGGCGACCACGGCCGACTCGGACGCACCCGTGCAGCATGCGGGAAGCCGCGCACCGCTCGGCGCCCCGCTGACCGAACCGCCCGCCACAGCCGTGCCATCGGCCCGCTCCGCAGCGACCCCCGACTCCGCACCCGCCCCGGCGATGCCCATGGTCCAGCGCCAGACAGAACCCACGGCCGACCGTCCCGGCCCGGCTCCGGTCACCACCACAGCCGCCCCCAAGACCCCCGTCCAGCGTGCCCAATCGCGCGCACCGCTCGGCGCGCCCCTCACCGAACTGCCCGCCACAGCCGTGCCGTCGGCCCACCCCGCACCCGCCTCGCCGATGCCCATGGCTCAGCGCCGGGCAGAACCTGCCGCAGCAGGCCCAGGTCCGGCCCCGGTCACGGCGACGACCACGACCACGAACCCGACCGACCCGAAGACCCCCGTCCAGCGTGCGCAAACCCGCGCACCCCTCGGCGCGCCCCTCACCGAACTCCCGCCCACCGCCACACCGTCGGCTCCCCCCGCAGCGGCGCCCGGCCGGGCCCCGGCCATGCCCATGGTGCAGCGCCGGGCAGAACCCACGGCCGACCGTCCGGATCCGGCTCCGGGCCGTTCCACTCCGCGCATACGCTCCGGGCTGGGAGCGCCCCTGCCCGCGCTGCCGCCCAGCGCCGCGCCGCCCCCGTCCCCCTCGTCCCGGTCCCGCACCGCGCGGCCCGCGCCCGCGCCCGCTGACGCCGTGCGGTCCCAGGCGCCGTCCGTCCACGCGCCTCTGCTGGGCCCGGGCGACGCGCAGGGCCGTACCCCCGCACCGGCCTCCGCGTCCCCCGCCTCCCACCCCCTCGTCCAGCGGGCCACCGCCGCCTCGCCCGGCCTCCAGGCCCCGCAGGGCACCGCTCCGGTCCTGGCCGAGCCCGGCGCACCCACCCGGTCCCGGAGCACCGGCGGGCCCTCGCCGACCCGCGGCGACGGCCCGGTCCCGCTCGTCGTCGCCCGCTCCGTCACCGACCGGAGCGGAACCCCGCACCACACCCCCGACGCCGCGCCCGCGCCGCGCACCCTCCAGCTCCTGGGGGCACGGCCCCTGCCCCTCGACACCCGGGACATGGGCAGCGCGGCTGCTCCCGCTCCCCGCCCGGCAAGCCGTCCCGTGGTCGCGGCACGCTGGCCCGCCCCGTCCTCCGCACCGCAGCAGGTCCAGCGGGCCGTCGGCGGGCGACGGGGAACGACCGCGCCGGCCCCGGCGCGTACCTCTGCCTCCCCGGGCCACGGCCCACGCCCCGTGCACGCCGTGCGCCCGGCGACGACGCCGGCCGCCCCCGCCCGCGTCACGACGGCCCCCCTGCCCGTAACCGGCCCGCACGCGCCGCCGCTCGTGGTCCGGCCGTCCGTCGCGGCCGCGTCGTCGGCGCAGCCCGTTCCCGTGGTGCGGCCCCGCACACCGGCTCCCGCCGTCTCCCCCTCAGCGACCGGCCCCGCGCCACCGGCGAGCCCGCCGCCGGTGCAGCGCGACACGGGCGGCGGCCGGAGCACCCCCGGTCCGACCGGTGTCCAGACGGCCGCGCCCGCGCCCCGCGGCGACCGACGCCCGGCCACGGCCACGGGCACGGGCACGGGCACGGCCAGGGGCGCCACGGTGTCCGCCCGGCCCGAGCGTTCGCGCGATACGGCGCCGCAGGTCCCCGACGCCGACCTGGACGATCTGGCCCGCCGTCTGCTCGATCCGGTCGCCCGCCTGCTGCGCACCGAGTTGCGGCGCGGCCGGGAACGCGCCGGCCGGCCCTTCGACGGCCGCCGTTGAGCGCGCCGAGAACACGTACGAACGAGAAACGGACGACGGACCGATGACGGACAACATCTTCGCGACCAGCGTGTTCTTCCGGCTGGGGATCGGCGGCAACGACCTGGGCGCCTTCCACACCTGCTCCGGCATGGGCGCCGAGGTCGAGATGGAGAGCTACGCCGAGGGCGGCAACAACGGCTTCACCTGGCAGCTGCCGGGCCGCGTGACCTGGTCGAACATCACGTTCACGCGGCCCGTCACCGCCGACACCGCGAAGATCGGCCGCTGGCTGGACGAGACGCTGCGGCGGGTCGAGCCCAAGGACGGCGAGATCGTGGCGCTGCGGCCCGACCTGAGCCGGATCATCAGCTGGCAGGTGTTCGGGATCGTCCCGGTCCGGTGGCAGGGGCCGTCCTTCGACCCCGCCAACTCCGCCGCGGCGGTGGAGACGCTGGAGATCGCCCACGCGGGTCTGCTGCCCTCCTGACCCCCGCCCTCCCGACCCCGCCCTCCCGACCGCCCGCCCTCCCGACCGCCCGCCCTGCCGCCGCCCGCCCTCCCGACCGCCCGTCCACCCCCTGTCCGTCCACTGTTCGTCCCCGCTCCGGAAGGGAACCCACGCCATGGCCTCATCGGCACGCGCCAGCCGCGCCAGGGCCCAGCTCACCCTCAAAGAGCCCCCGGCCGCCGTCGGATCCAAGCCCGGCGGGACGATCGCGAAGCTCGATCTCCAGTTCAACCCGTCGACCCTGCAACTGGGCAAGACCACCGAGTGGCGGCGGTCCCCGTCGCGGATGGCGGGACAGTCGGCGCTGCCCGAGTTCGTCGGCAGCGGTCCGCGCACCCTGAGCCTGGACGTGTTCCTCGACGCCACCGCCACCCACGACAACTCCGTGGAACAGGCGGTGGAGAAGCTGATGAAGGCGTGCGTGCCGACCCCGGCCAGCCTCGGCCGCAAGAAGCCGGCCAGCCCCTGGGTCCGCTTCGAGTGGGGCAGCGCGCGGACGACGTCGTTCGACGGGGTCCTGTCGAACCTGTCGGTGTCGTACACGCTCTTCGACGTGGACGGCAAGCCGCTGCGGGCCACCTGCTCGCTCTCCATCGAGGAGGCGAGCGTCGACCCGGCCGGCCAGAACCCGACCTCCGGGTCACGCACCGCCCGCAGCACGCACATCGTGGTGGCGGGCGACAGTCTGGCGATGCTGGCCTGGCGCGAGTACGGCGACGCGACGGCCTGGCGGGCCATCGCGGAGGCCAACGGCATCGACGACCCGATGGCGCTCGTCCCCGGCACCGAGCTCGTGGTGCCGGGCGTACAGAACCACGAAGACGGCGGCGAGGAGGAGCAGCGGTGAGCGGATCCCCATCCGGAGGCCGGTCGTTCGCGGCCGACCCGATCGTCCAGACGCCCGGCGAACTGCCACCGGTCTGGGCCGCGCAGCTGGTGAGCTGCGTGGTGGACGAGAACGTGGGCCTGCCGGACACCGCGGTACTCACCTACCGCGACCCCGACCACGAGTTCCTGCGCGCCACCGGCATCACCATCGGCACCCCCCTGCGGGTGTCCGTGATGACGGTGAAGGGCCAGGCGCGGGAGCGGCTGTTCAACGGCGAGGTCACGGCCCTGGAGATCGACCGGGACCGCACCGGCTCGTTCACCGTCGTCCGCGCCTACTCCAAGGCACACCGCCTCCAGCGCGGCCGCAAGGTCGTGGCGTACCGGAACATGACGGCCGCCGCCATCGTCCGCAAGGTGGCCGCCGGCGCCGGACTGGCCGTCGGCAAGGTGGAGGCCGCGCCGGTGACGTACAAGCAGCTGTCCCAGGCGAACGTCTCCGACTGGGACTTCCTGCAGTACCTCGCGGCCGAGAGCGGCGCGCAGGTGCGCATCGACGACAAGGGGCTGCTCCAGTTCACCCGGCCCGTGAAGGCCTCCGGTGCGCCCGCCCCGTCGACGTCGGCGACGCGCGACCCGATGGTCCTGGAGTACGGGCGGAACCTGCTTGCGCTGCGGGCCGCGTTGTCGGCTGCCGACGGCGCCTCGAAGGTGCAGGTACGCGGCTGGGACGTGACCACCAAGCGGCCGCTGGTCGCCGAGCAGCCGTCCGTGGTCAGCGACACCGTGGTGCCCGGTCTCAGCCCCCAGTTCGCCGCACGGTTCGGCAAGTCCGCCGTGGCCGTGACCGACACCCCGTACCGTACGCAGGCCGAGACGACGGCGGCCGCGAAAGCGGCGGCGGCCCAGACCAGCGCCGGTTTCGGCGAGTTGGAGGCGGTGGCCGAGGGCAACCCGATGCTGCGGGCGGGCAAGCCGGTGGCGCTCGGCAACGTGGGGCAGGCGTTCTCCGGCCGGTACACGGCGACCGCCGTGCAGCACGTCCTGGAGCCGCACGGCGGCTACCGCACCACCGTGTGGGTCAGCGCCAGCCCGGACCGCTCCCTGACCGGCCTGGTGACCGGCGCCAACGCGCCGGGACGCGGCCCGCGCATCCCCGGTCTGGCGATCGGCGTGGTGACGGACGTGCGCGAGCCGAACGGCGCCCAACGCGGCGCGGTGCGCCTGAAGTTCCCCTGGCTCGACGACACCTACGTCACCGACTGGGTGCGCACCGTCCAGTGGGGCGGCAAGGGCGGCGGCGGCGTCGTGAGCCCCGAGGTCAACGACGAGGTCCTCGTCGGGTTCGAGCAGGGGCTGCTCGACAGTCCGTACGTCATCGGCGGGCTCTACAACGGCGTGGACCAGCCCTCACCGCACGACGTGCCGCTGATCGACAAGACCAGCGGCAAGGTCAACCGCCGCTCGGTCGTGTCGCGTTCGGGGCATCGCGTGGAGCTGCTGGACGCGGCCGCCCCGGGCCCGTCCGGCCTGCGGCTGGTCACCGGGGACGAGCGGCTCGAAGTACGCATGGACGACCGGCGGGACCGGATCGAGCTCACCGTGTACGCGGGGCGGAACCGTCCGCTGACCTCCGTCCTCCTGGACAAGACCGGCATCACCCTGGACGCCGGGCAGGGCACCGTGAAGGTGTCCGGCCGACAGGTCGACATCGACGGCACGGCCGGGGTCAGCATCGGCGGCCGGTCGGTACGGGTGTCCGGCACGTCGGACGTCACCGTCAACGGCGGCCTGCTCGCCGTCCTCAAGGCCAGGCTCATCCGGATCAACTGAGACCACCCCCTGTCCCCTGCCCTCCGCCCTCTCACCACGGCCGACCGCCTTCCCCGAGGAGCTCCCGATGCCAGCCGCAGCCCGTACCGGCGACCCCACCAATCACGGTGGCCGGATCGCCACGCCGCCGCCCGGCGCCGCCGCGGCGGTCGCGACGGTGCTGATCGGCGGCCTGCCCGCCGCCGTCGTGGGCAGCCTGCACGTCTGCGTGGTCCCGCCGCACGCGGCCCTGGGACCGGCCAACGTGATCGTGCCCAACCCGGCCGGGCTCGCCGCGGGAACGGTGCTCATCGGCGGGCTGCCCGCCGCGCGGGCCCGCGACCAGACCGCCTGCGGCGCGATGGTCCTGACCGGCGCCCCGAACGTCCTGATCGGGGGCGTGTGATGAGCGAGCGGTTCATCGGGCGCGGCTGGGCCTTCCCGCTGCGCGTCGGGCCGACCGGCGGGATCGCCATGGTCGAGCGGGAACGGGAGCTGGAGGAGGCCATCCGGCTGGTGCTGGGCACCGCTCCCGGCGAGCGGCCGATGCGGCCCGAGTTCGGCTGCGGCATCCACGAGTACGTCTTCGCCCCCGGCGACGGCGACACCGCCGGGCGGGTCGCCCAGCAGGTGCGCGAGGCGCTGGAGCGGTGGGAGCCCAGGATCGCGGTGGACGAGGTCGTCGTGGCCTTCGACTCCGTCGAGGCGGGCACCCTCTACATCGATGTGCACTACACGGTGCGCACCACCAACGACCGGCGCAACCTGGTCTTCCCCTTCTACACGATCCCCTCCGAGGAGGGGGCCGAGGAAATGGTCGCGGACTGATGGCCCTGCCCTCCCCCAACCTGGACGACCGACGGTTCCAGCAGCTCGTCGACGAGGCGAAGCGGTACGTGCAGCAGCGCGCCCCGGAGTGGACCGACCACAACGTCTCCGACCCGGGCGTCACCCTGATCGAGACGTTCGCCTACCTCGTGGACCAGCTGCTGTACCGGCTGAACCGGGTCCCGGACAAGAACTACCTGGCGTTCCTGGACCTGTTGGGCATCCAGCTGTACCCGCCCTCGGCCGCCCTCGCCGACGTCGACTTCTGGCTGTCCGCCCCGCAGCCCGAGACGATGACGCTGCCCGCCGGCACCGAGGTGACCACCGCGGCCGGCGAGACCGAGGAGGCGGTGGTCTTCGCCACCACCGACGATCTGCGCATCGTGCCGAGCGAGTTGACGCGCCTGGTCACCTCGCCCCGCACCGGTGACCTGACCGACCGGACGGGCGCGCTCGCCGAGGGCCGCGACATACCGTGCTTCCAGGCCACGCCGGAGCCCGGCGACGCGCTGCTGTTCGGCCTGCCGACCGCGGTGCCGCGCTGCGTGGTCGCGGTGCGCCTCGACAGCCGCGTCGAGGGCGTCGGTGTCGATCCGCGCCAGCCCCCGCTGGTGTGGGAGGCGTGGGACGGCGGCCGGTGGCAGCGCTGCGAGACCGACTCCGACAGCACCGGCGGCCTGAACCGGCCCGGTGAGGTCATCGTTTACGTACCGGCCGGGCACACGGCCTCGCTGATCAGCGGGACCCGCGCGGGGTGGCTGCGCTGCCGGGTCACCGAGCCGGAGCCCGGCCAGCCGTTCTACTCGGAGTCCCCGACCGTGCGCGAGGCCTCCGTCTTCACCATCGGCGGCACCATGACCGTGGAGCACGCCGAGCGGGTGACCGACGTACCGCTCGGCGCGTCGGAGGGGGTGGCGGGGCAGACCTTCCGGCTCGGCCGCCCGCCCGTACTGCTCGACGGGGAGCCCCCGGTGGTGGAGGTGTCCTCCCCCGAGGGGTGGCAGCGCTGGGACGTGGTGGAGCACTTCGGCCGCTCGCGGCCCGGTGACCGGCACGTGCGCGTGGACGCCACCACCGGCGAGTTCACCTTCCCGCCGGTGCTGCGCGAGGCCGACGGCACCCTGCGCCCGTGCGGCGCCGTACCGCCCAAGGGCTCCCAGGTCCGGGTGGCCCGCTACCGCACCGGGGGCGGCCCGGCGGGCAACGTCTCGCGCGGGGCGATCTCCGTACTGCGCAGCTCCGTCCCGTACGTCGCCCGGGTCACCAACCGGGAGGCGGCGCGCGGCGGTGTCGCCGGGGAAACGATCGACAACGCCAAGCTGCGGGCGCCGGAGACGCTGCGCATGCAGGAGCGCGCGGTGACCGCCGAGGACTACGAGATCATCGCGCGGCAGGCTGCGCCTTCGGTGCGCCGGGTCCGCTGCCTGCCCGCCGCGGGCGGCGAGGGCGGCGCGGGCGCGGTACGGGTCCTGGTGGTGCCGGACGCGGTCGCCGACGAGGGCGACCGGCTCCGCTTCGAGCAGCTGATCCCCTCCGACCAGATGCTCACCGCGATCACCACCGCCCTCGACGAACGGCGCCTGATCGGCACGCGCCTCGTCGTGGAACCGCCCGTGTACCAGGGCGTCACCGTCGTCGCCCGGCTGTCGGCGGCTGCCGGGGACGCCGACCGGGTGCGCGAGGCGGCGCTCGCCGCGCTGTTCCGCCACCTCAACCCGCTGCACGGCGGGCCCGACGGCACCGGCTGGCCGTTCGGGCGGCCCGTGCAGTACGGCGAGGTGTTCGGCGTCCTGCAACGCGCCATCGGGGACGTGCTGGTGGAGGAGATCCGGATGTTCGCCGCCGACCCGATCACGGGGCGGCGCGGGGCACCGGTCGACCGGATCGACATCGGCGCGGGCGCGCTGGTCTTCTCCTACCAGCACCAGGTGGTCGTGTCGGAGCCGGAGCCGGAGGTGCGCGGATGAGCCGGGCCGCCGTACCCGGCCTGCCCAGCCGGCACCCGATCGGGGAGCAGCTGCCCGCGCTGTACGCCGACGACGACTTCGCCCAGCGGTTCACGGCGGGCCTGGACACGGTCCTGGCCCCGGTGTTCTCGGCCCTCGACAACCTGCCCGCGTACTTCGACCCCCGGCTGGCGCCGGCCGACTTCCTGCCCTGGCTGGCCACCTGGGTCGGCGGCGTCGACGACCCCCGGTGGCCGCTCGAGCTGCGGCGCGAGGCGGTGGCACGCGCGGTGGAACTGCACCGCCGGCGCGGCACCCGGCGCGGCCTGACCGAGGCCCTGCGCCTGATCCTGGGCGTGTCCGCCGAGGTCAGCGGCGACGGCGGCGCCTCCTGGTCCCGCACGGCCGGTGCCGAGCTGCCGCCGGCCCCGGCCGAGGAGGTCCTGGTACGGGTGTGGCCGTCGCGCGAAGGAGGGGCGTACGAGGTGGACGCGGACCGGGTCCGCTCGCTCGTCCGCACCCTGTGTCCTGTCCATACGGTCTGCCGCGTGGAGGTCCTGCCGGGACCCCCCGGGGGTGAGGAAAGGTGACGGCGATGCGCGCGTGTCCCGTGTGCGGGGCGTCCAACGGCCCGACGGACGACTTCTGCGGCAACTGCGGCACCTACCTGGGCTGGTCCACCCCTGCCCGCCCCACCGCCACCCCGCCCCCGCCGGAGCCCAATTCCGACGCCCACGGGGCCACACCCCCGCAGGACACGGCCCCGGAGAGCACAACCCGGGACGCCACGACCCGGGAGACCACGCCCCAAGGGCGCACGGCCCGGGAGGGCACGCCCCAAAGGGGCACGCCCCGCGAGGGCACAGCCCCCGAGGGCACGGCCCGGGAAGGCACGGCCCAGGGGACCACAGCCCAAGGAGGCACGGCCCGGGAGGGCACAGCCCAGGAAGGCACGCCCCGCGAGGGTACGGCCCACAGGAACACCGCCCGGGAGGCCACCACCCAAGGGGGCACGCCCCGGGAGGGTGCGGCCCATGCCGCCACGACCCAAGGGGACATGGCCCGGGAGGGCACAGCCCAAACGGCCACGACCCGGGAGGGACCGGACCGGGAGGGCACGGCCCCGGAGCGGGCGGGCTCCCGACCGACCGTCGGCGCGGAGCCGACCCCGCCCACGCCCGCCAGGGCGGAGCCCGGCCCGCCCGCGCCCGCCGCCCCGGAGCCCCACCAGACTGCGCCCGCCGGCACCGAGCCCGGCCCACCCGCTCGCGACGGCGCCGAGCCGACCCCGCCCGCACCCACCACGACGGAACCCGGCACGCCCGCCCCCGCCGGGACAGACCGACGGCTGGCCTGGCTGCGTGGGCGGGTTGGCCCGTCCACACCCGCCACCTCGGAGTCCCGCCCGAGCGCGCCCGCCGGCGCTGGGGCCGGCCCGGCCGGTCTCGCCGACGCGGCGTCGGGACCCTCCGCGCCCTCGGCGGAGGCCGGTCCGGCCGCTCGGGCGGGCGGTGCGGAGGGCACCCCTCAAGCCCCGCCCACTTCCCGGCCCGCCCCGACCCCCCGGGCAGGACGACCACCGACCGCCGTACCGCCCGCTGCCCCAGCGCCGACGTCCCCGCCGCCCCGCGCACCGCAACCGCCCGCCGCCGCCGCGCAACCCGCCACCCCAGCGGGAGCGCCCCCCGCGGGAGCGTCCCCCGCGCCCGTCCGGCCCGCGAAGGCGGTCGCGCCGCGGCCGGTCGTGCGGCCCGCCGCGGTCCGCGACGACGTGGCCGGGGTGCCGTGCCCCGCCTGCGGCACGCCCAACCCGCCGGACCGCCGCTTCTGCCGCCGCTGCGCGGCACCGCTGACGCCCACCACCGCACCGGCACCCCTGCCGTGGTGGCGGACGATCTGGCCGCTGCGCCGCCGCACCCGCGCGGGCTCCGGCCGGATGGTGCGCTTCCTGGTGGTCCTGGCCGTGGTGCTGGCCCTGTGCGCGGGCGGCTTCCTGCTGCTGCCGGCCGGACGCCACCTGATCGAGGACACCCGGGACAAGCTCGGCAAGGCCAAGGCGGTGACCGCCACCCGCGTCGAGGCGAGCGCCGAGCTGCCCGGGCACCCGGTGGGCCACGCCACGGACGGGCTCAGCAACCGCTACTGGGGCGCGCCCGCCCCCGGCGCCTCGGTGACGTACACCTTCGGCAAGCCGTTCCGCCTGGTCGCCGTGATCATCACCAACGGCGCCTCGTCGTCACCCGAGGACTACGCGAAGCAGGGCCGGGCACTCCAGATCGACATGGAAGTGACGGACCGGGACGGCCGGAAGGTCCACAAGAAGCTCACCCTGAGCGACAAGCCCGGCCCCCAGACCTTCCCCACCGGCATCAGCCACGCCACCACGGTCCGGCTCACCCTCGAGGCCCCCGCCGGCCTGACCCCGGACCGCCATGTCGCCCTGGCAGAAGTGGAGTTCTTCCAGCGGAGCTGACCTCCCGGACCGACACCCCGGAAGCCCTCCTGACGACCGAGGGCGTCCCCCTGACCGCGGGCACGGCCGCATCGTCCGCCCGCCTGTCCGCCCTGCAACTGGAGCATCTGATCGAGGACTGAGGCCACGCCGCGGCCCGGCCACGCTCTCCCCGTTAAGCGGTCAGCGGGCAGCAGCCGTCTGGCAGCAGGCAGCCACCGTCTGGCAGCCTTGACGCATGGAATCCGTGCTGCTGACTCCCTGGGGTGCCGGGGACTTCTGGCTGTTGGAGCGCAAGAACGAAGCCACCATGACCCGGTACCTGGGCGGGCCGGAGCCCGAGGAGAAGCTCCTCGACCGGCAGCGGCGGTACGAGGCCCTGAGCGCCCAGGAGCCCGCGGCCGGGCGGATGTTCCGGGTGGTGCTGGAGGCCACCGGGCAGAGCGTCGGGAGCGTCGGCTTCTGGGAGCGGGAGTGGCAGGGCGAGCCGGTGTACGAGGCCGGCTGGGGTGTCCTGCCCGAGTTCCAGGGGCGGGGGCTGGCCGTGGCCGCGGTGACGGAAGTCCTGGCCTACGCCGGGACCCACGGCGCGCGCGACACCGTCCACGCCTTCCCCGGCACGGACCACGCGGCCTCCAACGCGGTCTGCCGCCGCACGGGCTTCGAGTGCCTGGGTGAGGTCGCCTTCGAGTACCCGCCCGGAGTCCCCCACCCCAGCTGCGACTGGCGCTACCGGCTCAGGGACGTCACGCCCACGCCGTCAGGCTCCCCTCTTCCGTGAAACTCTGGGCCGAAAACCGCTTTCCCGAGGTCAACGCCCACCGCGACAGCTACGACCGGACCGCCGCGACCTCGTAATTCAGCCGCATCCACCGCCGGTGCAGTGGCATGCTGGCAGGGTGAACGGACCCGGCATTCAGCTCACCCTCGCCCCCGAACTGCGCCTTTTCGCCGCGCCCAGCCGGCGCGGCGAACGCGTACCGACCGCGACCGACGGCGCCTCCAGCCTCGGCCACGTCGTCGAATCGGCCGGCGTCCCGCTCACCGAAGTCGGCCGCCTCCTCGTCGACGGCCGGGAGGTGCCCGTCTCCTACGTGCCCCAAGACGGCCAGTCCGTCGAGGTGTTCGGAGTCTCCCGCCCCCAGCGGGTCCCCGGCGCGCCGCTCCGCTTCCTCCTCGACGTACACCTCGGCACCCTCGCCCGCCGCCTGCGCCTGCTCGGCGTCGACGCCGCCTACGAGAACGAGGACATCGGCGACCCGGCCCTCGCCACCCGCTCCGCCGCCGAGCAGCGCGTGCTGCTCTCCCGCGACCGCGGACTGCTGCGCCGCCGCGAGATCTTCGCCGGCGCGTACGTCTACAGCGACAACCCCGACGACCAACTGCGCGACATCCTCAGCCGGTTCGCGCCCGCGCTGGCACCGTGGACCCGCTGCAGCGCCTGCAACGGCCCCCTCCACGAAGCCGACAAGGAAAGCGTCGGCGACCGCCTGGAACACGGCACGCACCGCTCCTACGACGTCTTCGCCCAGTGCACCGACTGCGAGCGCGTCTACTGGCGCGGCGCCCACCACGCCCGCCTGGAGCGGATCGTCGAAGAGGCTCTCCTCGAGTTCGGCACCGCCGATTCGGGGACCGTCTGACCTCGAGCGGCGCGATGCCGTGCCCCGGCGGCCCGCGGCTGGCAGACTGCCGAGGCATGACCGCCGCACTGGGCACAGAGGACGCGCAGAACGCAGAGGACACCATCGACGTCGTCGTGGTCGGCGCCGGGCCCACCGGGCTGCTCCTCGCCGGTGACCTCGCCGCCGCCGGGCTCTCCGTCACCCTCGTCGAACGCCGCCCCCGCACCGCCGCCAACCTCACCCGCGCCTTCGCCGTGCACGCCCGCACGCTCGAACTGCTCGACGCGCGCGGTCTCGCCGACGCGCTCGTCTCCACCGGCAGACGGATCGACCGCCTGCGCCCCTTCGGAGGCATGGCCCTCTCCCTTCAACGGTTGCGCACCCGCTACCCGTTCGTGCTCATCACCCCTCAATATGAGACAGAGAAACTCCTCGAGCACCGGGCGCTGTCCACAGGCACGGACATCCGATATGACAGTGAGCTCATCGGACTGCGCCAGGACCGGGACACCGTCACCCTCGACCTGCGACGCACCGCCGACGGCGCCCGCACCACGCTCCACGCCCGCCACGTCGTCGGCGCCGACGGCGTCCGCTCCACCGTCCGCACCGCCCTCGGCCTGCCCTTCCCCGGCCAGGCCGTCGTCCGCTCCATGATCCTCGCCGACGTCCGGCTGACCGACCCGCCCGAGGACCTCCTCGCCGTCGACGGCAACGCCGGCGCCTTCGGCCTCCTCGTCCCCTTCGGCGACGGCTGGTACCGCGCCATCGGCTGGCACCGCGACGGCCGCGCCCAGGACAGCGACCCCGTCGCCCTCGACGAGCTGCGCACCATCCTGCGCACCGCCCTCGGCACCGACCACGGCATGCACGACCCCCGCTGGATGTCCCGCTTCCACAGCGACGAACGCCAGGTCCCCCACTACCGCTCCGGCCGCGTCTTCCTCGCCGGCGACGCCGCGCACGTCCACTCCCCCGCCGGCGGCCTCGGCATGAACACCGGCCTCCAGGACGCCGCCAACCTCTCCTGGAAACTCGCCGCCGTCCTCCACGGCCAGGCCCCCGACCCCGAAGCCCTCCTCGACAGCTACCACGGCGAACGCCACCCCGTCGGCCGCCTCGTCCTGCGCGTCAGCGGCGCCCTGGTCCGCGCCGTCATGGCCACCGGCCCCGTCCGCCGCACCGCCCGCAGCCTCGGCGCCGCCGTCCTCCCCCACATCGGACCCGCCCAGGACCGCGCCCTCGGCCTGGTCTCCGGCATCGGGATCGCCTACCCGCCCCCGCCCGGCGCCCGCCGCCCCGCCGGCCGGCGCGCCCCCGACCTCGCCCTCGAACCCGGCCCGCACGGGCAGCGGCTCTACGAGGCCCTGCGCGCCGGCGGCTTCGTCCTCGTCACCCCGCCCGGCCGGCCCACCCCGCCCGGAGCCCCGCTCACCCACGTCCACTGGCGCACGGACCGGCGTACCGCCGCCCGCAGCGCCTGCGTCCTCGTACGCCCCGACGGGTACGTCGCCTGGAGCGCGCCCCGGGCCACCGACGCCGAACTCGCGGCGGCCGTGGCGGCCCGGCTCCTGCCCGCCGCCACCCCCGCCCGTACGGCCGGCCCCGCTCAGAAGGCGTAGGCGTCCCCGGTGTCCAGCGCCAGCACCACGTGCTCGTTGTTCGTGTGGTTCCGGTCGGTCGCACCGCCGTTCCACCACGTGTCGACCCGCACCACCACCTCCGGCGTCCGCTCCCGCAGCTCCAGCACCAGCCCGACGTGCCGCCCGCGCCCGCGCAAGGGCAGCGGCCCGGTCTCGCACACCACCTCGCGCGGCCCTACCCGCGCGCAGCCCTCCGACAGCTCCTGGCGGTCCGCGAGATCCGCCGAGAGCCGCACCCGCACCGTCGCGTTGGGCAGCGCCGACGGCCCCTCGTTCTGCGGGACCAGCCAGATCCGCACCTGGCCGTGGGTCAGGGACACCCTCCCGTGGTACGCCACGTCGGCCTCCGGCCCCGCCCCCACCGGGGCCGCGCCCGCGGGCACCGCCCCACCGAACGCCAGCAGCCCTGCCAGCACCACACTCCGTACGGCAACACGGCGCATCGCCACCACCTCCACGCGCGGACGCTAGCCACCACCCGGCCCAACCGGTCGGACCATCACACGAATGAGGGCGGGCCGTCCCTCCATTCGCCCGCACCGCGCTACCCCCCACGTCGCCCCCGCACCCCCTCGCAGCGGCGCCCCCGTACGCTTCCAGCCATGCTCATCGCCCGCTCGGCCGCCCTCTTCACCCTCGCCGCCCTCCTCGAGATCGGCGGCGCCTGGCTCGTCTGGCAGGGCGTCCGCGAGCACAAGGGCTGGGCCTGGATCGGCGCCGGCGTCATCGCCCTCGGCCTCTACGGATTCGTCGCCACCCTCCAGCCCCAAGGCGACTTCGCCCGCGTCCTCGCCGCCTACGGCGGGGTCTTCGTCGCCGGATCCCTCGTCTGGGGCGTGGTCGCCGACGGCTACCGCCCGGACCGCTGGGACGTCGTCGGCGCGCTCGTCTGCCTCGTCGGCATGGCCGTGATCATGTACGTCCCGCGGGGCCGCTGAGCCCGACCTATGCTGGCGGGTAATCGCCCGTACGAACGAACGAGGAGCCCCGCACATGAGCACGGCCGCCACCCGAACCGCCGTCGTCACCGGAGCGAGCAGCGGCATCGGCGCCGCCACCGCCCGGCAGCTCGCCGCGGCCGGCTACCACGTCGTCCTCACCGCCCGCCGCAAGGACCGCATCGAGGCGCTCGCCGCCGAGCTCACCGCGGCCGGCCACGAGGCCACCGCCCACGCCCTCGACGTCACCGACCGGCCCGCCGTCGACGCCTTCGCCGCCTCCCTCGAGCGCTGCGACGTACTCGTCAACAACGCGGGCGGCGCCATCGGCGCCGAGCCCGTCGCCACCGGCGACCCCGCCGACTGGCGCACGATGTACGAGGTCAACGTCATCGGCACCCTCAACGTCACCCAGGCCCTGCTCCCGGCCCTCACCGCCTCCGGCGACGGCACGGTGGTCGTCCTGTCCTCCACCGCCGGCCACTCCACGTACGAGGGCGGCGCCGGCTACGTCGCCGCCAAGAACGGCGCCCGCGTCCTCGCCGAGACCCTCCGCCTGGAGATCGTCGGCCGGCCCGTGCGCGTCATCGAGATCGCCCCCGGCATGGTCAAGACCGAGGAGTTCGCGACCACCCGCTTCCGCGGCGACACCGAGAAGGCGGCCAAGGTGTACGCGGGCGTCGCGGAGCCCCTGTCCGCCGACGACGTGGCCGACACCATCACCTGGGCCGTCACCCGCCCCAGCCACGTCAACATCGACCTCCTGGTGGTCCGCCCCCGCGCCCAGGCCTCGAACACGAAGGTCCACCGCGAGCTGTAGCCCGCAGGCCCACGACCTGGCAGTTCGACCGGTACCGGCGACATCAGGCCGCCGGCACCGCCCCGCTGATCCGTCTACGGGACCAGACAGGCCGCCTTCAGGTGCGCCCTCAGGGCTGCGGGCCTCAGCCCCCCACTCTCACGAGCGCCTTCACCCCGCACGCCTGGGCCGCGAGCCGCACGTCGTCGTCGACGGCCCTTGACCAACTCCCATCGTCGACAACCTGGTTGAGGCCGCCGGAGCGCTCGCACCACCCGCATGGCCCTCCCCCATGACCCCTGCCGGCACGGACGCGCCGCTCACCCTATGCATCCGATCAGCCCCATATGTGCCTCTATGTGATGATCGCACCTCGCGCCTCCCGCCCTTCGCCAAGAGCCGACCCTCAGGATGCGTCTCGAGGCCCTTCGCGCCTCACCGTCAAACCAACCGGTTCCACGAGGAGCAACACACATGAGTCCTGAGCAAAGGACGCCGTTCCGTATGGGTCCGCTTCCCCGGCAGAGCAGGGCGCTCGCCGTCGGCGCGGTGGCATCGATGGCAATCGCGGTGCTCGGCTTCGCCACTCCGGCGCAGGCGGCCGACGCAAACCCGCAGCCGGCCGGAGTGGCGTCGACAGACGCACGGGACGGCGGCGAGTGTGAGGAGGACCTCTCCGACGAGGGTTCCGACGCCAAGGTGCGCGGCACCCACGACGGGTGTGACGGCCGGGACGGCCGCGACGGTCGGGACGGCCGCGACGGCCGCGACGCCGCGTGCGGGAACGACATCGACTCGGTCCGCCCGAACGGCAACGAGGAGATCAGCATCCTCCTGGTGGACGGGACCGCCTTCGGCGGCCACCGGGTCGGCGCCCCGCTCACCGCCCCCTTCAACCGCCAGAACCTCACCACCACCGCGAACCCCGGCTACCCCACCGACCGGAGCACGGTCTGCTCCGCCTCGGTGAGCTCGCAGGGCAACGACACGAGGTTCAAGGTGCAGACCCGGGACGGGGTCGTGTACGAGCTCGTGTGCGCCTCCAACGGCACGACCGTCAACTGCGTCGGCGCCGCCTGGACCCCGGTCGGCTTCACCCCGGTGGCCACCGGCCCGTTCGCCAAGACCAAGCGCCCCTGACCCGGTCAGGATCCCGCTGAACGACGTGTGCCGTGCCCGGTACCTCCCGGGCACGGCACACGTGCGTGCGCGCAGGGTCGTCCCCCGCCGGCCCCGCGTCAGCCCGTATCAGCCCGTGTCAGCCCTTCACGCAGATGACCTGCTTGAGCTTGGCCACCACCTGCACGAGGTCGGTCTGCTGGTCGATGACCTGCTCGATCGACTTGTACGCGCCCGGGATCTCGTCCACGACGCCCGAGTCCTTGCGGCACTCGACACCCTTGGTCTGCTCCGCGAGGTCCCGCGCCGAGAACTTCTTCTTCGCCGCCGTCCGGCTCATCTTCCGGCCCGCGCCGTGCGAGGCCGAGTTGAAGGACTTCTCGTTCCCGAGGCCCTTCACGATGTAGGAGCCCGTCCCCATGGAGCCCGGGATGATCCCGTAGTCACCGCTGCCGGCGCGGATCGCGCCCTTACGGGTGACCAGCAGGTCCATGCCGTCGTACCGCTCCTCCGCCACGTAGTTGTGGTGGCAGCTGATCTCCCGGTCGAAGGAGACCTTCGCCTTGCGGAACTCCTTGCGGATGACCTCCTTGAACAGGCTCATCATGGCCGCACGGTTGTACTTCGCGTACTCCTGAGCCCAGAAGAGGTCGTTGCGGTACGCCTCCATCTCGGGGGTCGCCGCCAGGAACACCGCCAGGTCGCGGTCGACCAGGCCCTGGTTGTGCTCCAGGCCGCGCGCCACGTTGATGTGGAAGTCGGCCAGCTCGTTGCCGATGTTCCGGGAGCCGGAGTGCAGCATCAGCCAGACCGCTCCCGACTCGTCGAGACAGAATTCGATGAAGTGGTTGCCGCCGCCGAGCGTTCCGATCTGCTTCGTGGCACGTTCCTGACGGAACTTGACCGCGTCCGTGATGTAGTCGAAGCGCTTCCAGAGGTCCTCGTACCCGTCCACCGAGAAGCCGTACAGCCGCGACGGATCCACGGCCTCCTTGTGCATCCCCGCCCCCACCGGAATCGCCTGCTCGATCCGCGACCGCAGCTTCGACAGGTCCCCCGGCAGGTCGTTCGCCGTCAGGGAGGTCTTCACCGCCGACATGCCGCAGCCGATGTCCACGCCCACCGCCGCCGGGCAGACGGCATCCTTCATCGCGATCACCGAGCCGACCGTGGCGCCCTTGCCGTAGTGAACGTCCGGCATGACGGCCAGGCCCTTGATCCACGGAAGGGTGGCCACATTGCGCAGCTGCTGCATCGCGTGGTCCTCGACCGACGCCGGGTCGGTCCACATCCGGATCGGGACCTTCGCCCCAGGTACCTCTACATACGACATACGGAATCAATCCCCCGAAAACCACAGAAACATCGGAATGCGCAAAAAGCCTCGCTCTTGATCCCAAATACGACAGGGGACCGGCGCCGGCACCAGCGTGTGCGATAGACATTGTGTCCATCCGCGCCCGAGCCGCGGCAAAGCATTTTCCTGACCGTCGGGGGGCCCGTCGGTCGAAGGGAGCCATTGGACGTGCAGCGCAAGGCGGTACGGCGAGCCCTGCCGGGCATCGCGATGCTCACCGCACTCGTGGCCGGCGTGGCCGGTCTGACCGGGTGCACCGGCGGGAGCGGCACCGGCAGCACCACCGACTCGAAGGCCGGCGGCAACCAGGCCGTGCCCGCACAACCCGGGAAATACCGCATCCTGCCCGCCCCCTGCAAGGCCGGCGCCGACAGCAAGCGCCTCAAGGCCATGCTCCCGGCCGCGGAATCGCTCACCCCGGAACAGCGCGACCAGCTCTACGCCGGGACCGCGGACGCCTCGTACGACGGCGACCGGCGCGTCGGCTGCCGCTGGAGCGCGCAGACGCCCGAGGAGACCCGGCTGCTGTCGGTCGGCTTCGAGCGCGTGGTCTCCTACGACCGGGCCGTCGCCAGCGACGACGACAAGGCGCACCAGGTGTACGTGCGCCAGCTGACCGACGCCAAGCTGCCCTTCCCCGGCCCGACCGCGAGCCCCACCCCCACGCCCGCCGCCAGTGCCACACCCTCCGCCCCGGCCCCGCCGCAGCCCGGCGGCGGATCCCCCTCGCCCTCCGCCAGCCCGTCCGCCCCCGTCGAGCTCGGCTCGCGCGTCCTGGAGGGCCTCGGGAACGAGGCGTTCGTCGAGGACAAGCTGAGTCCCGCGGGGGCCGCCGCGGCGCAGTCGCGCACCGTGCGGATGGTGTTCCGCACCTCGAATGTCATCGTCACGCTGGAGTACAGCGTGCAGCCCGCGGTGCCCGGCACGGTCCCGTCCAGCGCCGAAACCCAGGACAGGACACGGCAGTTGGCGCAAACCCTCGTCGAGCGTCTGGGCGAGTGAGCGGGGCGGGCCAGGTCCCGGGGTGACGGCGCGCACAGCACGCCGCCACCCGGTCGGGCTACCGTTGCACGGGTCCCGCGTCCGGCCCCGTGTCCGAAGAAGACCCACAAACGCAGAAGGAAACATGCACCGATCAGCCTCGCGCCTCACCCGCGTTCTCGCCTGCGCAGCCGTCCCGGTGATACTCACCGTTGCCGGGTGCTCGTCCGATTCGGGCAAGGGCTCGGGCTCGGACGGCGGCAAGAAGTCCGATTCCTCCTCGTCCGGCCAGCCGAGCGCGAAGCCCTCCGCGACCCTGGAGAAGGCGGCGTACTCCACGCTTCCGGACCCGTGCAAGGCCGTCCAGACCGCGACGGTCGACACGCTCGTCCCGGAGGCGAAGGACAAGAACGGTACGGCGACCAAGTCGAACGACCTGGCGAGCCGGGCCAGCTGCTCCTGGAACGGTCTGGACGAGGACGGTCTGAAGGGCTCGCAGTACCGCTGGCTCTCGATCTCCTTCTTCCGCTACGACTCGCAGGCCTCCCTCGGCAGCGCGAACAAGCGCGCGGAGGAGCAGTACAACAAGCAGATCGAGGCGTCGAAGGCGTCCGAGGGCGCGCAGAACGTGACGGCGGAGCCCGCGGGCGGGATCGGCGACCAGGGCACGTCGGTCGTGTACAGCGTGAAGAAGGACGTCGACTTCTTCAACACGACGGTCGTGGCGCGCGCGCAGAACGTGGTCGTCACGCTCGACTACAACGGTGCCGCGTACGAGGGTGCCGGCGCGCCGGACCGGGCGAAGCTGCTCCAGGACGCCATCGCGGCGGCGAAGGAGGCCGTGGCCTCGGTCGACGCCGCCAACAAGCAGCCGGAGCAGGCGCAGTCCCCGCAGCCCGCGCAGTAGGAGCGGGCCCGCCTGAGGCGTTGACACCGGGCCACCCGTACGCTGTGCCTGCCGCAGCCGGGTAAAGGCTCGGTAAGTGTGCTCGACAAGGGGAGGGGATCGCGGATGGCGGCGATGCAGCTGACTCGTACGCACCGGATACTCATCGGGGTCGTGGTCGCCGGAGCCGTCGTCATCGCGGGCATCGGCTTCGCGGGCTCGTACTCCGCGGTGCGTGCCCTCGCCCTGCAGAAAGGCTTCGGCAGCTTTTCGCTGGTCTTCCCGATCGGCATCGACGCGGGCATCTGCGTCCTGCTCGCGCTGGACCTGCTGCTGACCTGGATCCGGATCCCCTTCCCGCTGCTGCGCCAGACGGCGTGGCTGCTGACCGCGGCGACGATCGCGTTCAACGGCGCCGCGGCCTGGCCGGACCCGCTGGGCGTCGGCATGCACGCCGTGATCCCGATCCTGTTCGTGGTGACGGTCGAGGCCGCCCGGCACGCCGTGGGCCGGATCGCGGACATCACCGCGGACCGGCACATGGAGGGCGTGCGCCTGACCCGGTGGCTGCTGTCCCCGGTGCCCACCTTCAAGCTGTGGCGGCGGATGAAGCTGTGGGAGCTGCGCTCCTACGAGCAGGCGGTCGTGATGGAGCAGGACCGGCTGATCTACCAGGCCCGGCTGCAGGCGCGCTACGGGCGGGCCTGGCGGCGCAAGGCTCCGGTGGAGGCGCTGATGCCGCTGAAGCTGGCCCGGATCGGCGTACCCCTCGCCCAGACCGCCCCGGAGGGGCTGGCGGCGGCGGGCATCGACCCGGCGCTGCTGCCCCCGGTGGCTGCAGCGCCGGCTCCGGCCCCCGCCCTGGAGGCGGCGGCCTCGCCGGCCGCCGGGCCCGGGCAGGAGGCCGCGGCGCAGGCCCAGGGCCAGGCCGAGGCGTTCGCCCAGGCCCAGGCGCTCGCCCAGGCACAGGCCCAGGCCCCGGCCCCGGATCAAGCCCCGGTCCCGGCGGTCGCGGCCGGGCACGCCCCGCCGCCGTTCGCGGTGGACCCGACGGCCATGCCCGCGGCCCACAACAGCGCCTGGTTCGCGGCGCCGCTGGCTCCGCAGGCGGCGTACGAGGGCGGCTACAACCCCCAGTACGTCGAGGGCCTGGAGCCGACCCCGGTCATGCGCCCGGCGGGCCCGGAGGAACCTCAGCCCGGACCGCAGCAGCAGCTGCAACAGCAGGAGCAGCTGCCGATACCGGCTCCTCGCGACGAGGACGTTCCGGAAGCCGCCGACGGGCCGGACGAGGCGGAGTTCGCCGAGGTCGCGTACAAGGTGTTCCGTGCGCTGGTCGACGAGCAGAACGACTTCCCGACGGCCGAGGCGCTCGACATACACCTGTCGGACGGCTACGGCGTGACCCACCCGCGCAGCGGCTCGCTGCTGCGCCGCATGATCCCGGCGTTCAAGCAGCGCTACCAGAAGGACCTGGAGAACGAGCACATCGCCTGAGCGGGGCACCGACCGGACCCGGCAGGCACACGGAATCGGCAGGCACGTGGAAGGGCCCGCCCCGTGATGCCGGTCCCTTGCGGACGGCAGGGTGCGGAACCCCGTGTACGGAGCAGAGAAGGGGCGGGAGATGGATGCGGCAGAGCGCCACACCTCCGACGACCGAATGACCGGGACGCAAGGCTGGGACCCGGTGGCGGCGCTGCCTGAGGGTGAGCCCGCGCGGAGTTTCTACGGGCAGTGGCCGTACCGTTCGGGACTGAACGTGCCCGGGCCGTTCTACACGGCCGGCGCGGACGGCGGCTGGACCGGGCGCGACCACGCACCCCGGCACGTGCTCTACGGCGACCGGTTGGAGGGATACGGCGAGTTCGTGTACCGGCAGCCGAAGACCCCCGATGAGGTGCACGCTGTCGCGCTGGCCGCGGCCGACGACTTGCCGGCCGCGTGGGCCTGTGACGGCGACCTGCACTGGACGCCCGCTGCCGTGCGGCGGTGGTGGCACGGCAGACAACGGGTCGAGGAGTACATCGCGACCATGCTCGTGGAGTGGGAGGGGAGCGAGCAGGAGAACGAGCGCGAGGCGGCCGAGGGCTTGCGGGACTACGAGGCCTACCTGGCCGGTGAGTTGGCGGACGACCTGCGGGCTTACATCTTCCGGCTGGAGCACGGCCGTTATCCGGGTGGCGGGGACGTGCTTCCGGAGCTGTGAGAGCACGGAGAAGGGTGGCCGGATGTCCTCTGACATCCGGCCACCCTCAGTCTCCGTTGCCGCCGGGCCTCACTCGGGCCGGCGCCGGCTCAGACGGCGAGCAGCTTGCGCACGCGGTCGGCGCCCACGGCCAGCAGCAGCGTGGGCAGTCGCGGCCCGGTCTCCCGGGTCACGAGGAGCCGGTAGAGCAGCGCGAAGAACGTCCGCTGCGCGACCTTGAGCTCCGGCGTCGGCTTGGCGTCCGGCTCGAGCCCGGCCATCACCTTGGGCACGCCGTAGACCAGCGTGGTCAGCCCGTCCAGGGACCAGTGCGAGTCCAGTCCCTCGAGCAGCAGGCGCAGTGACGCGCGCCCCTCGTCGTCCAGGGACGACAGCAGCTGGGCGTCGGGCTCCTCGCGTACGAGGGTCCGCTGGTCGGCGGGGACCTGGGTGGTGATCCAGTTCTCGGCGCGGTCCAGGCGCGGCCGTACCTCGTCGAGCGAGGTGAGCGGCTTCTCCGGGTCCAGGTCGCTCAGGATGCGCAGGGTCTGCTCGTCGTGGCCGGCGGTGATGTCGACGACCGAGGCGAGGGTCCGGTAGGGCATCGGGCGCGGGGTGCGGGGCAGCTCGTGCGAGGCGACCCGTACGGCGCGGCTGTGCGCGGCCGCGTCGGCGGGCAGCACGGAGCCGTCCGCCACCTTGGTCTCCAGCTTGTCCCACTCGTCGTAGAGCCGCTGGATCTCCTGGTCGAAGGCGATCTTGAAGGACTGGTTCGGGCGGCGGCGCGCGTACAGCCAGCGCAGCAGCTGCGGCTCCATGATCTTCAGCGCGTCGGCCGGGGTCGGGACCCCGCCCTTGCTGGAGGACATCTTCGCCATGCCGCTGATGCCCACGAACGCGTACATCGGGCCGATCGGCTGCTCGCCGCCGAAGATGTGCACGATCTGGCCGCCGACCTGGAAGGACGAGCCGGGCGAGGAGTGGTCGACGCCGGAGGGCTCGAACACGACGCCCTCGAAGGCCCAGCGCATCGGCCAGTCGACCTTCCAGACCAGCTTGCCGCGGTTGAACTCGCTGAGCTTGACCGTCTCGGTGAACTCGTCCTCGGTGCAGACGTAGGTCATCTCGGTCGTCTCGTCGTCGTACGAGGTGACCTTGGTGAAGTCCTTGCCGCACTGGCCGCAGTACGGCTTGTACGGGTAGTACCCGCCCTCGCCGGTGCTGCCGTCGTCCTCGGCGGCCGCGCCGGAGCCCTCGGCGGCCTCCAGCTCGGCCTCGTCGACCTGCTTCTGCTGGGGCTTCTTGCCGCCCGGCTTCTGCTTGGTGCGGTACTGGTCGAGGACGGCGTCGATGTCACCGCGGTGCTTCATCGCGTGCAGCACCTGCTCGCGGTAGGCGCCGGAGGTGTACTGCTCGGTCTGGCTGATCGGGTCGTACTCGACGCCCATCTCGGCCAGTGCCTCGACCATGGCGGCCTTGAAGTGCTCGGCCCAGTTCGGGTACGAGGACCCCTCGGGCGCGGGCACGGCGGTCAGCGGGCGGCCGATGTGCCGGGCGTGCGATTCCTCGGTGACGCCGGGGATGCCCTTGGGGACCTTGCGGTAGCGGTCGTAGTCGTCCCACGAGATGAGGTGACGGACCTCGTGGCCCCGGCGGCGGATCTCGTCCGCGACCAGGTGCGGGGTCATGACCTCGCGCAGGTTGCCCAGGTGGATCGGGCCGGAGGGGGAGAGGCCGGACGCGACGACGACAACCGGAGTTTTCTCGCCGGGTGCTCGGCGCTCCGCCTCGGCGATGACCTCGTCCGCGAAACGGGAGACCCAGTCGGTCTCGGTGCTGCTCTGCGCCACGACACGTCCTTCTATCTCGAATGCTGGCTTCAACCATTCTCCCAGACGTCCGCGGTCGCTCCGCGGTTGTTTTCTCCCGCGAAACGGATGGCCCTCACGTGGGATACTCGGCACTTGTCGGAACAACCAAGTGCACCCACCGGCACGACCTCACAGGAACGGCAGCTCATGGCCTCGGTCCCTTCCCTCGCTTCTTCCGTCAATCAGCGCGTCGCGGACGCCCTCGCCTCGGCTCTGCCGGAGGCCGGTGCCGCCGACCCGCTGCTGCGACGAAGCGACCGGGCCGACTTCCAGGCCAACGGCATCCTGGCGCTCGCGAAGAAGGCCAAGGCCAACCCGCGCGAGCTGGCGACGACCGTGGTCGAGGGCATCCCGACCGGTGACCTGATCCAGGAGATCGAGGTCTCGGGCCCGGGCTTCCTCAACATCACCATCACCGACAGGGCGATCATCGAGACCCTGGCGGCGCGGGCGCTCGACGACCGGCTCGGCGTGCCGCTCGCGGCGAACCCGGGCACCACGGTGATCGACTACGCGCAGCCGAACGTCGCCAAGGAGATGCACGTCGGGCACCTTCGGTCCGCGGTGATCGGCGCGGCGATGGTCGAGATCCTGGAGTTCACGGGCGAGAAGGTGGTCCGCCGCCACCACATCGGCGACTGGGGCACCCAGTTCGGCATGCTCATCCAGTACCTGCTGGAGCACCCGCACGAGCTGGACCACAAGTCCGGGGAAGAGGTCTCCGGCGAGGAGGCCATGTCCAACCTGAACCGGCTCTACAAGGCCTCGCGCGCCCTCTTCGACTCCGACGAGGAGTTCAAGACGCGTGCCCGGGCCCGGGTGGTGGACCTCCAGGCCGGCGACCCGGAGACCCTGGCGCTGTGGCAGCGGTTCGTGGACGAGTCGAAGATCTACTTCTACTCCGTCTTCAACAAGCTGGACATGGACATCCAGGACCCGGACGTGGTCGGCGAGTCCGGCTACAACGACATGCTGGTCGAGACGTGCAAGCTGCTGGAGGAGTCGGGCGTCGCCGTCCGCTCCAACGGCGCGCTGTGCGTGTTCTTCGACGACGTCAAGGGCCCGGACGGCAACCCGACCCCGCTGATCGTGCAGAAGTCGGACGGCGGCTTCGGCTACGCGGCCACCGACCTCTCGGCGATCCGCAACCGCGTCGCCGACCTGTCGGCCACCACCCTGATCTACGTGGTCGACGCGCGGCAGTCCCTGCACTTCAAGATGGTCTTCGAGACGGCGCGCCGGGCGGGCTGGCTGAACGACGAGGTCAAGGCCGTCCAGCTGGCCTTCGGCACGGTCCTCGGCAAGGACGGCAAGCCGTTCAAGACACGCGAGGGCGAGACGGTCCGGCTGGTGGACCTGCTGGACGAGGCCGTCGAGCGGGCGACCGCCGTGGTCCGGGAGAAGGCCGAGAAGGTGGGCCTGACCGAGGCGGAGATCGTCGAGAACGGCCAGTACGTCGGCATCGGCGCGGTGAAGTACGCCGACCTGTCGACCTCGGCCGCGCGCGATTACAAGTTCGACCTGGACCAGATGGTCTCGCTGAACGGCGACACCTCCGTGTACCTCCAGTACGCATACGCCCGGATCAAGTCCATCCTGCGCAGGGCGGGCGACCGTAAGCCGGTCGCGCACCCGGAGCTGGAGCTGGCCCCGGCCGAGCGCGCGCTGGGCCTGCACCTGGACCACTTCGGCGAGCTCATCGCCGAGGCGGCGGCGGACCACGCCCCGCACAAGGTGGCCGCGTACCTCTACCAGCTGTCCTCGCTGTTCACGACGTTCTACGACCAGTGCCCGGTCGTGAAGCCCGAGCCGGAACTCGTCGTGGGCGAGAACCGCCTGTTCCTGTGCGACCTGACGGCCCGCACGCTGGCCAAGGGCATGACCCTCCTGGGTATCCGGACCCCCGAGAAGCTCTGACGGCTTCCCCGGTGACACGCGCGCGGTGGCCCCGCCTCCCTCTCCGGGAGGCGGGGCCGCCGTCGTTTCAGGGGCGCGCGTTGGTCATGTACCAGTAGTAGGCCTGGGCAGCACCGACGACCGTCCCGGCGACGACGGACAGGAACCGCCTCGTCTGCCTGTTCTGCAGGGCGACCGACCCGCCGGGACCGGCGACCACGTCCCAGTGGAACGATTCGCCGGTGCCCTGGTCGATGCGGATGGCTTCGCCCGCGGACGCCAGGCTGAAGCTGCTCTGGGACGCGTCCATGTTCACGAGCGATATGGAGCCGTCGTTGTTCCCGGCCACCCGCCATACGGCGTTGTCGTGCCGGCTGCCGTACCAGAGCCGGCTGGCCTGGCACACGACGGAACCGAAGTAGTCGTTGTCGCCGAGCCACTGGTCGGGCGCGTCCCGGGGTGCCATGACGTACGTCTGCCCGGGTGTCACCGCCATCACGCCCACGGAGGCGGAGGCAGGGGCGGGGGCCGGGGCGGCCGAGGCCGTACCCCCGGCGATCACGGTCAGCGCGGCGGCGCACGCCACCGCTGCGATGCGTCGGTTCATCGTCAGCCCTTCGTCACGGTGAAGGTCACGGAGGCGTTGTCGCCGCCGCCGCCGCCGCCCTGCGTGCAGGTGAAGCCGTACGGGACGTGGCAGGAGTAGCTGTTGGCGCCCGCGTAGGGGTTGTTCCAGCTGATGCTGACGCTGCCCACGTCGAGCATGCTGAACACCGCCGCCCCTTCCGTGCCGGTCATGAAGCCGTTCGACTCCGAGCGCCAGGTGCCGTCACCGAACGGGTACACGCGGTCCGGCGGGACCATGTTGTCGCTCCACGTTCCGTGCACCAGGCTCGAGGACGTGCGCTCCATCGTGTTGGGGGTGCGGTTCTGCAGCTTGACCTGCGTGCTGCGGGCCGCCATCGCCGAGAACGACCCGTCCTGCGCACCGGCGGGAGCGGCCGCCGCCTTCGCCCCGTTCCGGCCGATGGTGAAGGTGACCGTCGCGTTGTTGCCGCCGCCGCCCGTCCGCGAACAGCTGTAGCCCTCGGGTACGGTGCAGCTGTAGGAGTTGCTGCCGGCGTAGGGGTTGTTCCAGTGGATGGCGGCCCCGCCGTCGTTCCCGAGGGCGTACCACGCGCCCCCCTCCGTCCCCGTCAGCATTCCCGAGGAGTGCGATCCCCACGTGGCGGATTTCCCGCCTTCGATCGTCTCCGGCGGTATCTCGTCGTCCCACACCCCGTGCGAGAGTGCGGTGTAGCTGCGGTACATGGTCGTCGAGGTCTCGTTGACGACGTTCACCTTGGTGCTGCGCGCCGACTGCGCGACCACCGCGGACTGCTGTGAGGTGTCGTTCCCGGTCGCGGCGACGGCCGTGACGGCCGGGGCGAGCGCCATGGCGGCCGCCATGGCCGCGACGGCGGCGCTGCGTGCTCCTCTGTGGAATCCCGAGTGGGTCGACATGCCTGTCTCCTTGTTCCTCGTTCCGGCTTCGCAGCGATGAGCTTGCCGACGCGGCCTAACGGCGATCTAACGCGGATTCCGGCTGTGTTGGTGTACCTGATGGGCCACTTCGCGCCTTTATGCCTCTTCGCCCGCGAGTCGGCCCGTATGGATTCGTAAGGTGCGGTCAGGAACGACGTGGGGCGGGTGGGGCACGTGATGGACTTCCGGTTGCTCGGGCCGGTGTCGGCCTTCTCGGGGCGGGCCGAGATACCGCTCGGGCCGCCCAAGCGCAGAGCCCTGCTGGCCCTGCTCGTCCTGGCGGACGGCGCTCCCGTGGGTGCCGAGCGGATCACCGAGGCGCTGTGGGACGACCGGCCGCCGACCCACGCGCGGACCGTCGTGTACGGCCATGTGTCCGCTCTGCGCGGCCTGCTGCGCGCCGATCGGGACACCGACGTCGTCACCAGGGACAGCGGGTACGTCCTGCGTGCCGCACCGGGATCGGCGGACCTGTGGCGCTTCCGCGAGCTGGTGCGCCGGTCCGCGGCCGCGCCCTTGGGGAAGGAGCCGGCGGAGCTGCTGCGGGAGGCCCTCGGACTGTGGCGCGGTCCGGTGCTCGGCGGGGTGGGCGACACCCCGCTGATCACCGCGACCGCCGACCGGCTGGTGGAGGAACACCTGGCCGCGCTGGAGCAGTTCGCCGCCGCCCTGTACGCGTGCGGCCGGGGCGCGGAGGCCCTGGCGCTGCTGCGGCCGGCCGCCGAGCGGCACCCCCTGCGCGAGTCCCTGATCGCGGCCGTGGTCCGCGCGCTGCACCACGCGGACCGCCAGGCCGACGCCGTCGAGCTCTACCGCCGCACGCAGCGCCGGCTCGCCCGGGAACTCGGCGTGGACCCGGGCGCCGCGCTGTCCGAGGCCTACCTGACACTGCTGCGCGGCAGGCCACCGCAGCCCTCACAGCCCCGTCGGCCTTCGCAGGCTCGTCCGGCTCCGCAGGCCCACCCATCCCCGCAGTCCCCAGAGTCCCCGCAGTCCCACCAGGCTTTACAGCCCCGCCAGACCCCGCAGTCCCCGAAGTCCCGCCAAGCTCCGCAGTCCCCCCAGACTCCGCAGGCCCCGCAGCCTGCGGACACCGCCGCACGCGCCCCGGCGGCGCCGCCGGGGACACCGGCACGCCGTCAGGCTGCTCGACCGGCTGTCCGGCCGGCGGCTCGGCCGACCGCTCGGCCGACCGCTCGGCCGACGGCCGACTTGCAGCCCGCGCCCGCACCCGCACCCGCCCCGCCCTTCCTCTTACCGCGCGCTCCGGCCGGCTTCGTCAGCCGCACGGACGACCTGGCGCGGCTCACCCGCATCGCGCGGTCGGACCGGGCGCCGCTCAGCGTGGTCACCGGCCCGGCCGGGGTCGGCAAGACCTCGCTCGCCGTCCACTGGGCGTACGAGCACGCCGCCGACTTCCCCGACGGCGTCCTCTACGCCGATCTGCGCGCCGGGCAACCGGACGGCAGCGGCCCCCGGACGACCGGTGTCCTGCACGACTTCCTGCAGGCCTTCGGCGTCCCGGAGGAGCGGCTGCCCGCAGAGGCGCGCGCCGCGGAGAACCTGTACCGCGCGACGCTCGCCGGCCGCCGCGCGCTCGTCCTGCTCGACAACGCCCGCGACTCCGTCCAGGTCCGCCCCCTGCTGCCAGGGACGCCCGGCTGCACCGTGCTCGTCACCAGCCGCAACCGACTGGAAGGGCTCGTGGCCACCGATTGCGCGCGGCTGCTGCCGCTCCAGCGGCTGGCCCCGGCCGACGGGGTGCGGGTCCTGCGCACCGTCATCGGCGACGGCCGGGTGGAGGCGGAGCCCGCCGCCGCGGAGGAACTGTCCGTCCTGTGCGACGGCCTTCCGCTGGCCCTGCGGCTGGCCGCCGCCCGGCTCGCCGCACGGCCCCGGCTCGCCCTGCGCGCCATGGCCGACGGTCTGGTCGACGAACACCAGCGGCTGTCCCTGCTGAGCGGCGAGGACCTCGGGGTCGGGGCGACCTTGCGGATGAGCGTGCAGCAGCTGCCGCCGGACGCCGCGCTGCTGTTCCGACAGCTCGCCCTGCACGTGGGCTCCGAACTCGACGCCGGCGCCGCGGCCGCCCTCAGCGGCCTGCCTCCCCTGGCCGCCCGCGGCGCCCTGGAGGACCTCGCCACGGCCCACCTCCTCGAGGAGCGGACCAGCGACCGGTACTTGATGCACGACCTGACCCGCCTGTACGCCCGTTCCTGCGCCGACCTGGCCGACGCCGGGGGACTGCGCCGGCTGCTGGTGCACTACCTGTCCGCCGCCCGGGCCGCCACGGCGGCGGCCGAACCGGGCAGCCAGCCCTGCTGCACCCTGCCCGCCGGCGTGCTCCCGCCCGGGCCGCCGCCCGTCTTCGCCGGCCGCGCCGAGGCGATGGCCTGGCTGGGCACCGAGCGGGCCAACCTGACCGCGGCCGTCGCCGCCGCGGCCGACGCCGGGCACCCGGAGCTGGCCTGGCGCATCGCCGTGCAGCTGTGGCCGCTCATCGTGCGCCAAGTGCACGACGGATGGGAGCCGACCCTCCAGCACGCCCTCGACGCCGCCACCGGACTCGGCGACCCGGATGCCCAGTCGCGGCTGCGCTCGCTGCTCGGCTGGGTCCTCACCGAGAACGGACAGCACACGGCGGCACTGGAGCACCTGAGCCGGGCGCCGGACCTGGCGCTACGGGCATCGGACCCGCTCGGCCAGGTCATCGCCCTGGTCAACTGGGCCGTCGCGCTGGAGCGCGCGGGCGACCTGCCGGGCGCCGGGGAGCGGCGCGAACAGGCCGTGCGCATGGCTCAGGACCTCGGTCACCCCCACACCGAGGTCCTGGCCCTCTACCACCTGGCCGCGCACTGCCTGACGGCCGGGCGTCCGGACGAGGCGCTGTCCCACGGCCGGCGGGGCCTGGAGCTGGCCTCCGACGAGCAGTCGGACGAGCGCCGGGCGCTGTTGCTGGACACCTGCGGCAAGGCGCTGCGCGCCCTCGGCCGCGGCGAGGAGGCCCGCCGCTGCCTGTCCCGGGCGGCGGCCCTCACCGGGCGCCGGGGGCCGGGCGGTGAGAGCTCACCGGCGCCGGCCCGCGGGCAACAGCGTCAGAACCACCCCACCTCGAAGGTCACCGAGGCGTTGTTGCCGGGCCCTCCGGTCAGCCTGCACGAGTAGCCGGACGGCGCCCGGCAGTTGTACTTGTTGCTGCCGAAGTACGGGTTGTTCCAGTAGATCTCCACGGGTCCGTGCTCCGTCCCGAAGACCGCCCGGCCCTCGGTGCCGGTCAGCACCCCGTTGGACTCCGACCGCCAGGTGCCCGAGGAGTTCGCGGCGATCGTCTCGGGCGGCTCCGTGTGCCACATCCCGTGGAGCAGCGAGGCGTCCCAGCGCGTCCACGCCAGGGAGGTCTTGTTGGCCAGCGTCACCTGGGTGCTGCGTGCCGCCTGGATCCCCGGGACGGTCTGCCGCTGTTCCGCGACGGCCCCGGCGGGCTGCGCCACGGCGTTCGCGGGGCCGGCCGCCACTCCGGCCAGGAGCACCGCGGCCCCTGCCGTCGCCAACCGCCGCGCCATCCGTCCTCGGAGCGTGCTCCGTTGCCCGTACCACCGCACCGTTGCGTCCACGGCCGTCTCCCTGTCTGCCTCTGGTCCGTTTCTCCGACGGCGCGCGGGGCCCGCCCGGCGCCGGAGGGAACGCTGCCCCAGGGCCCTAACGGCCGACGTGACGCGGGGCTAACGCCACCCCGTGCCACCGTTGGCATTTCGTGATGTTCAAGCCATGCGCTTTCACGCCAGCCCCACTAATCTGATCATGTTCAAAAGACATGCATGGGGGAAACAAACAAATGAACAAGATCAAGCGCATCGCCGCCGTCGCCGCTGTGGCCGTGGCAGGACCGACCATCCTGACCGCCACGCCCGCGCTGGCCGCCGAACAGCCGGCCGTGACCGTCCCGGACGTGGCGCCGAAGGACGACACCACCGCCGACCCCGGCACGCCGACCACGCCCGTCGTGGAGGCTCCCGTCGCGGAGAAGCCCGCCGAGCAGCCGCCCGCGCCGGTCGTGGAGAAGCCCGCGACGCCCGCCCCGGCCCCGGCGCCCGCCGAGCAGCCCGCGAAGGAGACCAAGTCCGCCGCGGACAAGCAGGACGCCGATTCCGACGGCATCCTGATGGGCCCCGACGTCACCATCTCGGGCATCCCGAAGAACGGCTTCAAGCCGGGCGGCGGCTGGACCCAGCTGAAGGTGACGGTCGACAACTCGGGCCACACCTGGGTTCCCGGGCTCCAGCCCCACCTCTCGATCGACAAGGCCGAGGGCAAGCTGAAGTCGAGCCACTACAAGATCGAGTACCGGGCCACCCACCAGGACGGCAGCACCTACTGGACCCCCGCCACGGCGCTCAACACCGACGGCGACAGCTCCGGCATGAGCGGCTACTGGGTCGGCATCGGCGGTCCCCTCGACCGTGGTGTGAGCTACGACATCGACGTGCGCATCAGCTTCACCGCCGACGCCCCGCGCATCGCCTTCGACATGGCGTCCGACGCCGTGAGCAAGCAGATCGACGGCACCCAGAACTGGGCCCCCACCACCTGGTACGACGCCAAGATCGAAGGCGCCGAGGACGGCGAGGAGTCGCCCATCGTCGAGGGCCCCGCGCTGTCGGTGAACGGCGTTCCGGAGACCATCACGGCGGGCGGCGACTGGACCAACCTGTCCGTCCGCGTGGACAACTCCGGCAAGGAGGCCCTGGACGCCTTCGCCGTCGGGCTGGTCCTGGCGCGCCCCGACTGGACCCCGGTGAAGAGCTCGCAGGTCAAGGTCGAGGTCCTGAGCAAGGACAAGGACGGCAACGCCGGCTGGCACGAGGCAGAGGTCCAGCCCGGGGGCGAGAGCGTCTTCCTCGGCGCCGACCTCGCCGCCGGCCCGGTCAAGGCCGGCCAGAGCTTCGACGTCCAGGTGCGCGTCCGCCTGACGGCCGATGCGCACCTCGGCGACCTGCGCATTTCCTCTTGGGGAACGTCCCAGGTCGGCCCGGAGACCCCGGCCCCGTGGGCGCACTCGTGGTCGAAGGCCCGCCTGACGAAGATCGTCGCCGCCGAGCCCGGCGCCGGTGACAACGGCAACCAGCCGAACCCGAACGGCGGCGCCAAGCCGATCGTCGACACCACCACCGGCGGCTCGGCCGGCGGCGAACTCGCCGCCACCGGCGCCGACGCGGCCACCACCTGGGCCCTCGGTGGCGCCGGCGTGGCCCTCGCCCTGGGCGCCGCCCTGGTCGCGGGCACCGGCCGCCGCCGTCGCACCACCGTCTGAGACGCGACGACCGGGCCGTTCACCCGAACGGCCCGGTTCGGCGCGACCGGCCCGGGTAGGGGACGGCCCGTCCATCCCCCGCCCCTCCGGAGGCCCCCGTGCCCGACATGAACGGCCCCTACAAGCCCGGCACCCCGTGCTGGATCGACCTGATGGTCCCCGACCAGCAGGCGGCCCTCGACTTCTACTGCGGCCTCTTCGGCTGGCAGGGCGAGATCGGCCCGCCGGAGCAGGGCGGATACTCCGTCTGCACCCTCAAGGGCAAGCCGGTCGCCGGGATCATGAAGGCGATGAACCCCGACGGGGGCATCCCCGACCCGATGCCGCCGACCGTGTGGACGACGTACCTGTCCACCGACGGCCTCGACTCCACCCTCAAGTCCCTCACCGACGCGCGCGGCCAGGTCCTCATGGGACCGATGGACGTCATGGACCTCGGCAGGATGGCCGTCGCCACCGACCCGACCGGTGCCGCGTTCGGCCTCTGGGAGCCGGGCACCTTCGACGGTGCGGGCATCGTCAACGAGCACGGGGCGCTGATCTGGAGCGAGCTCAGCACCGGCGACACCGACGCCGCCGCCGCGTTCTACTCCGCGATCCTTCCGGTCACCACGGCCCCGACCGAGATGGAAGGCGGCCCCGCCTACACGGAGTTCAAGGTCGCCGGCCGCTCCGTGGCCGGGATGATGAGCCTCGACAACCTGCCGCCCGGCACGCCTCCGAACTGGCTGCCGTACTTCCACGCCGACGACGTGGACGGCATCCAGACCGCCGCCACCGAGGCCGGGGCCACGGTCCTCATGCCCGCGTTCGACATGGTGGCGGGCCGTATGGCCGTCCTGGCCGACCCGCAGAACGCGGTGTTCGCGGTGATCACCGCGAAGGCCCCGGAGCAGCCCGCCTGATCCCTGCCGGGGTCAGCGGAACTCGCACCACACCACCTTGCCCGGCGCCCGGGTCACCACGCCCCAGGCGTCGGCGAGGGCCGCCACGATCGTCAGCCCCCGGCCCGCCGGCCGCTCCGCGATCCGCGACAGCCCGGGCCCGCTGTCGTGCACCTCGACCCGGACGGTCGCGTCCTCGAAGACGAGCAGCCGCAGCCGGTATCCCCGGCCGGGCGGAACCCCGTGCCGCAGGGCGTTGGTGGCCAGCTCGCTCACGCAGAGCAACATGTCGTCCTTGCGGGATGTCACACCCCACACGTCAAACGTCTCCGCGGCGAAGTGCCTGGCGGCGGCCACGGTTTGGTGTGTGCGGGGGTAGAAACGGTCCCGCAGCAGGGCGGGTTGAGTATTCACATTCACGAGGCGATCGTCGCGCGCAGTAACTAGCGTGGGGCTGAGCGCCGACCCGTACTCAGTGATGAGTACGGGTCGGCGCGGGGTAATGCAGGAGCAGGGGTGGGGAGTTCATCGTCATGCCACCGAGGAAACGCGCACGGCCGAACGCAACGACCATGAAGATGGTCGGACAGCAGGTGGCCGCAGGCCGAGTCGCCAAGAACCTGACCCAGAAGCAGCTCGGAGAGCTGGTCCGGCTGGATGCGGAGACCATCGCCTCCATCGAGCAGGGCCGCCGCGCCTTGATGCCGAACGTCGCGGAGCTGATGGATCGGCATCTGGGCCTGCCGGGCCTGTTGGCTGTCGCCGCGCACGAGATGCCGGAAGTCGACGTGACCCCGCCGTGGGCCGAGGAGTACATGGACCTGGAGAGGGCCGCGATCGCCCTGTCCTGGTTCGACAACCAGGTCGTACCGGGCTTGCTCCAGACGGAGAACCACGCCCGCGCGGTGTTCGCGTGCCGCGTCCCGGCCCACCGGGAAGAGGAAATCGAGGCGCTGATCGTCAAGCGTCTGGCCCGCCAGGAGATACTGCGGCGCAGCACTCCGCCGACGCTCAGCTTCGTCGTCTGGGAGGCCGTACTCCGCGACCGGCTCGGCGGTGACGAGGTGTACGCGGAGCAGCTGCGCCACCTGCGCGACTGCTCCTACCTGCCGGACGTGAGCCTCCAGGTGCTACCCCTGGGCCGCACCTCACATGCCGCACTCGACGGCCCCTTCACCATCCTCGAAACCGGGGATCATCAGCATCTCGGCTACACCGAAACCCAGCGCGGCAGCCAGCTCATCTCCCACCCCGATGAGGTCAGCATCCTGGCGCGCAAGTATGCGATGCTGCGGACACAGGCCCTCAACACCGAGCAGACGCGTGGCCTGTTGGACCGCCTGCTAGGAGAGACATGCGTGCCACGACCGCACTGAAGTGGTTCAAGTCCAGCTACAGCGGCAGCGAGGGCGGCCAGTGCCTGGAAGTCGCCGCGGCCTGGCGCAAGTCCAGCTACAGCGGCGGCGACGGCGACGCCTGCGTCGAAATCGCCACCAGCCCGGCCACCATCCACGTCCGGGACTCGAAGGTCCAAGACGGCCCCATCCTGGACCTCGCCCCGGCGAGCTGGGCGGGACTCATCGGCTGGGTCAGCGGGAGCTGATCAGCTCGGCCAAGCCGTCCAGCACGCGCCCCAGGCCGAAGCCGAACTGGAAGTCCGGGTCCTCGGACCCGGTGAACGCGTCGGACGCCAGCAGCCGCGTCACGGCCGGGTGCGTGTCCGGGCCGGTCATCAGCCGTAGCGTCCGCACGTACTGGGCCATCACCTGGTCCGGCGCGACGCCGGACTTCACGATGGCGTCCATCATGTCCGCGGCCGTGACGGCCTCGTTCCGCACGAACCCGCCGATCAGGATGATCGTGGAGATCTTCTCGCCCTCGTCCAGGCCGGTGTCGGCCATCGCCGCGAGCCCGCGCTCCATCCAGGCGAGCTGGTTCGGGCTGACCGGCGCCGCGGTGATCGGGATGCGCAGGATCCAGGTGTTGGCCATCAGGACGGCCCGCTGCGCGTACGCCCACTCCGACAGCAGCTCCCGCCAGCCCCGCCCCTCCCCGCCGGCAGGCTCCGGCGGCAGGCCGACGCCCGCGTCCGCCATCAGGATGTAGAGCTCTTCCTTCGCCGTGACGTACCGGTAGAGGGACATCGTCGAGACGCCCAGCTCCTTGGCCACCCGGCCCATGGAGACGGCTTCCATCCCCTCCCCCGCGGCGAGCGCGACGGCCGCCTCCACGATCCGCGGGAGCGTCAGCGTGGGGCGCGGGCCTTTGCCGGGGCGTTCGCGCAGGCCCCAGGCCATTTCCAGGCTCGCCGGGAGCCCGGTGTCACCCGCCGGTTCCTTCGCCATCGCCGCCTCCTCCCTCGTAAGCCGTTGACCCACATCCTAGTTCTGTGTATTACTTACACAGAAGAGCGTAACCCGTACGCAGAAGGGAGCGTGGTCCCGAATGACCACGAACGACCTCGGTATCCACGCCACCGGCCTGACCAAGTCCTACGGCGACCTCCGCGTCCTCGACGGCATCGACCTGGCCGTCCCGCGCGGCAGCGTCCTGGCCCTCCTCGGCCCCAACGGCGCCGGCAAGACCACTGCCGTCCGGCTGCTGGCCACCCTCACCGCCCCCGACTCCGGGACCGCCCGCGTCGCCGGGTACGACGTCACCGCCGAACGCTCCCGGGTACGCGAACGCATCAGCCTCACCGGGCAGTTCGCGGCCGTGGACGACCTCCAGACCGGGGCCGAGATGCTCCGCATGATGGGCCGCCTGGCCGGGCTCTCCGCGCGCGACTCCCGGGCCCGCGCCGGCGAACTGCTGGACCGGTTCGGACTCGCCGAGGCCGCCGGGCGCACGGCGAAGACGTACTCGGGCGGCATGCGCCGACGCCTGGACCTCGCCGCCGGCCTCGTCTCACGGCCCGAGGTGATCTTCCTGGACGAGCCGACCACCGGGCTCGACCCACGCAGCCGCAAGGACCTGTGGGATCTCGTACGGGAACTGCGCGCCGACGGCACGACCGTACTGCTCACCACCCAGTACCTGGATGAGGCCGACCGGCTCGCCGACCGCGTCGCCGTCCTCGCCGACGGGCGGATCGCCGCCGAAGGCACGCCCGCCGCGCTCAAGTCCCGCGTCGCGGGCCACCGCCTCGACCTGACGCTGACCACGCGAGCCGCCTACGAGGCGCTCGCCGGGCGCGCCGTCCACCTCGCCCCGGAGGAACTCACCCTCGGCCTGCCCACCGACGGAAGCGCCGCGCACGTCCGGGCGCTGCTCGACGAACTCGACCCGGACCGCACCGCGGTGGACCGCTTCACGGTCCGCGGCGCCACCCTCGACGACGTGTTCCTCACCCTGACGGGAGCCGCCACGTGAACACCTCCGCCCTCGCCCTGGCCGGCCGCAGCCTGCGCATCAGCCGCCGCCAGCCGGACGCGCTGATCACCGCCCTGATGCTGCCCGTCATGCTGATGCTGATCTTCGTCTACTTCTTCGGCGGGGCCATCGACACCGGGACGCGGTACGTGACGTACGTGGTCCCGGGAGCCATGCTGCTCTGCGCGGGCTTCGGCGCGGCGAGCACCGCCGTCAGCGTCGCCGACGACATGAAGAACGGCGTGATCGACCGCTTCCGCTCCCGGGACGTCGGCGGCATCCCGATCCTGGCCGGACACGTGACGGCCTCGGTCCTGCGCAACCTGGTCTCCACCACCCTGGTGCTGGCCGTCGCCCTCGTCATCGGCTTCCGCCCGCAGGCCTCCGCGCCCGCCTTCCTGGCCGCGGCGGGGCTCCTCGTCACGTACATCACGGCGATCTCCTGGCTGGCCGCGACGCTCGGGCTGCTCGCCAAGTCCCCTGAGGCTGCGGGCGGTTTCACGTTCCTGATGATGTTCCTGCCCTACCCGTCCAGCGCGTTCGTCCCCATCGACACCATGCCCGGCTGGCTCCACGGCTTCGCCGACCACCAGCCGCTGACCCCGGTGATCGAATCCCTGCGCGCCCTGCTCCTGGACCAGCCCACGGGCGACGCCCCCTGGCTGGCCCTGACCTGGTGCGCGGCGATCACGGCCCTGTCCCTGGCCCTGGCGACGGCCCTCTTCAACCGACGGACCCGCTGACGGGCTCCGGACGGAACCCGTCAGCGGGTCGGCCCGCTGCTCAACTGCTCACTGATTGATCGGGTAGGAATGACGGCCCGTCGCCTCGTCGATCTCGCTGTGGGCCTTCTGCAACATCTGCGACGCGAGATCCATGAGCGCGCGAGCGCCCGCGATCTCTTCCCCGACCCTGAGCTGCTCCGGGTCGGAGGGGTGACGCAGGGCATAGCCCCGCGCCTTGATCTCGGAGCCGTCCCCGAGTCTGACCAGGGCCGCCGCACTGGTGCGGTGGCCCTCCTCGGTGAATTCGAGCTCCACATGCCACCCGACGAGCGTGGCCATGGTGCATCACCTCCAGGGGGTCACCCTTCCCTCCAGGGTGCGCCCACCCCACGCCCCCGCGCGAGCGGGGGCGCCGGCCTGCCCTCGTCCGCGGAACGGGTAGGAGGGGCAGTCGCCGTCGAGGGGCTCCATCCGCTGATCCTGCGAGGGCCCGGGTTCAGGCCTGCCGCAGCCAGCCCGCGACCTCCGTCGCCCAGTACGTCAGGATCGTGTCCGCGCCGGCCCGCTTGATCCCCAGCAGGGTTTCCAGGATCGCCCGGTCGCGCTCGATCCAGCCCTTCTCCGCCGCCGCCTCGATCATCGCGAACTCGCCGCTGATCTGGTACGCCGCCACCGGGACGTCCACCGACTGCGCCACCCGGTACAGGATGTCCAGGTAGGGGCCGGCCGGCTTGACCATCACCATGTCGGCGCCCTCCTCCAGGTCCAGCGCCAGCTCCCGCAGGGACTCCCGCGCGTTCGCCGGGTCCTGCTGGTACGTCTTGCGGTCGCCCTGGAGGGAGGAGGCGACGGCCTCGCGGAAGGGGCCGTAGAAGGCGGAGGTGTACTTCGCCGTGTAGGCCAGGATCGAGACGTCCTCGTGGCCGGTCTCGTCCAGCGCGTCGCGGATGACCCCGACCTGACCGTCCATCATCCCGCTCGGGCCCACCACGTGGACGCCCGCGTCGGCCTGGACCTGCGCCATCTCGGCGTACCGCTCCAGCGTCGCGTCGTTGTCGACCCGGCCGTCCGCGTCCAGGACCCCGCAGTGACCGTGGTCCGTGTACTCGTCCAGGCACAGGTCCGACATGATCACCAGGTCGTCGCCGACCTCCGCCTTCACGTCCCGGATCGCGACCTGCAGGATCCCGTCCGGCTCGGTGCCCGCCGTGCCCAGCGCGTCCTTGTTCTCGTCCGCCGGAACACCGAACAGCATGATCCCCGCGACCCCGGCCTCCACCGCCTCCACCGCGGCCTTGCGCAGCGTGTCCCGCGTGTGCTGGACCACGCCCGGCATCGCCGAGATCGCCAGGGGCTCGCTGATGCCCTCGCGCACGAACGCCGGAAGGATCAGGTCCGAGGGGTGCAGCCGGTTCTCCGCGACCATCCGCCGCATCGCCGGGGTGGTGCGCAGCCGCCGGGGCCGCGAGCCGGGGAAGGATCCGTACGCGCTCATCTTCAGTCGCCTCTTCGAGCTTCGACAGCAGTCGCCCCAAGCGTAGAGCCCTCCCCCGGCGGGAACTCCGCGCCCCGGGGCCGGCGCCCCCTCAGAACCTCGGCTCCGGGGACTGCGCCGCACACAGCTCCGCCGCCTCCTCGTGCGTCTCGACCGCCGGCGGCGACCCCTCGAGGGGCATGCCGGCGGTCTCCTTCATGCACGCCACCGCGACGAGGCCGACCAGAGCCGCGCCCATCGCGTAGTACGCGGGCATCAGGTTCGAGCCGCTCCAGCCGATCAGGGCGGTGATCACCAGCGGCGTCGTCCCGCCGAAGATCGACGCCGACAGGTTGTAGCCCACGGACAGCGAGCCGTAGCGGACCCGGGTCGGGAAGAGGGCGGGGAGCGCGGCCGACATCGTGCCGAGCATGCAGACCAGCGAGAGCCCCAGCATCAGCATGCCGGCGGTGACCGCCGGGATGCCGCCCCGGCGGATCAGCAGGAACGACGGCAGGGAGAGCACGAGGAACCCGGCCATGCCCGCCATCAGCACCGGCTTGCGGCCGAAGCGGTCGGAGAGCGCGCCGACCCGGCTGATGAGGAGCATCAGGAAGACCATCACCGCGAGCAGGATGAGCAGGCCGTGGGTCTCGCTGTAGCCGAGCTCGTCGGAGAGGTAGGTCGGCATGTACGACAGCAGCATGTAGTCGGTGATGTTGTACGCGCCGACCAGGCAGATGCACAGGATCAGCGTCTGCCAGTGCTCGCGGAAGATCCGCGCGAGGTCGCCCTTGGCGGACGTCTCCACACCGTCGGCGGCCTCCGTGGCGCGGGCGGCCCCGCCCTCCAGCTTCTGGAAGGCCGGGGTCTCGTCCAGCCGCAGCCGCAGGTAGAGGCCCACCAGGCCGAGCGGCCCGGCGACGAGGAAGGGGACGCGCCAGCCCCAGGACTCCATCTGGGCGTCGTCGAGCACCGCGTACAGCGCGGTCACGAGCCCGGCCGCACCCACGTAGCCGGCCAGGGTGCCGAATTCGAGGAAGCTCCCGAAGAACCCCCGGCGCCGGTCGGGCGCGTACTCGGCGATGAAGGTGGAGGCGCCGCCGTACTCACCGCCGGTCGAGAAGCCCTGGAGCATCCGGAAGAGGATCAGCAGGGCGGGGGCCCACAGGCCGATCACGCCGTGCGAGGGGATCAGGCCGATGGCGAAGGTGCCCACCGCCATCAGGATCATGGTGAGGGCCAGGACCTTCTTGCGGCCCAGCCGGTCCCCCAGCGGCCCGAAGAACATCCCGCCGAGCGGCCGCACCAGGAAGGCCACGGCGAACGTCGCGAACGAGGACAGCAGCTGGGTGGTGTCGTTCCCCGACGGGAAGAAGACGTGCCCGAGGGTGACGGCCAGGTAGGAGTAGATGCCGAAGTCGAACCACTCCATGGCGTTGCCGAGCGAGGCGGCCTTCACGGCCCGCTTGACCGCGCGGTCGTCCGTGACGGTGATGTCCGTCCGCCGGAGCCGGGGGTTCCGGCGTTGTCTGATCGCGCGGAAGAGCCCGGGGTGGCGCTTGACCGCTTCCGGGTCGGCCGTCTGCGGGGGTCGGGGAGCCGCCATGGACGGTCCTTTCCTCGGGGGTGTTCCAGCCCTCCCGTCTGCGCGATCCAGGGCGGTCCCAAACGGACCGAAGGACCCGGTGCGACGTGGATCACATACGGAAGGGCCCGGGTGCGCACCGCACCCGGGCCCTGCTCGCCTCCTGCGCTAAGCCGCTCACGTCGTACGACGACGCCGCGCCCCCGGCCGCCGCTCGCTCGGCCTGAACACCGTCTCGCCGGCCTCCTTGGCCGCCTCGCGGCGCGCCGCGCCGTACTCGGCCAGCGCCTCCGCCAGCTTCGACACCGACGGCTCCGGCGACAGCACGTCCACGCGCAGCCCGTGCTCCTCCGCGGTCTTGGCCGTCGCCGGCCCGATACACGCGATGACGGTCACGTTGTGCGGCTTCCCCGCGATCCCGACCAGGTTGCGGACCGTGGACGAGGACGTGAAGAGAACGGCGTCGAAACCGCCGCCCTTGATCGCCTCACGCGTGTCCGCCGGCGGCGGCGACGCGCGCACCGTCCGGTAGGCGGTGACGTCGTCGACCTCCCACCCGAGCTCGATCAGCCCGGCGACCAGCGTCTCGGTCGCGATGTCGGCCCGCGGCAGGAACACGCGGTCGATCGGGTCGAAGACCGGGTCGTACGGAGGCCAGTCCTCCAGCAGCCCGGCCGCGGACTGCTCCCCGCTCGGCACCAGGTCCGGCTTCACGCCGAACTCCACCAGCGCGGCAGCGGTCTGCTCGCCCACCGCGGCGACCTTGATCCCCGCGAAGGCCCGCGCGTCGAGCCCGTACTCCTCGAACTTCTCGCGCACCGCCTTCACGGCGTTGACCGAGGTGAAGGCGATCCACTCGTAGCGGCCCGTCACCAGGCCCTTCACGGCCCGCTCCATCTGCTGCGGGGTCCGCGGCGGCTCCACGGCGATCGTCGGCACCTCGTGCGGCACCGCGCCGTACGAACGCAGCTGGTCGGAGAGCGAGGCGGCCTGCTCCTTCGTGCGGGGTACGAGCACCCGCCAGCCGAACAGCGGCTTCGACTCGAACCAGGCCAGCTCCTCGCGCCGCGCGGCGGCGCTGTGCTCACCGACCACGGCTATGACCGGGCGGGCACCCTCGGGCGAGGGGAGCACCTTGCCCTGCTTGAACACCTGGGCGATGGTGCCCAGGGTCGCGGACCAGGTCCGCTGGCGCGTGGTCGTACCGGCGATGGTCACCGTCAGCGGGGTGTCGGGCTTGCGCCCGGCGCCCACCAGCTCGGCGGCGGCGCTCGACACCGTCTCCAGCGTCGCGGAGACGACGAGGATGCCGTCGCTCGCACCCACCTCGCTCCAGCAGCGCGCCGACGCGTTCTTCGCGTCCACGAACCGCACGTCCGCGCCCCGCTTGTCGCTGAGCGGCACACCGGCGTACGCGGGCACGCCGACGGCGGTCGCGACACCCGGCACCACCTCGAAGGGGATGCCGGCGGTGGCACAGACGAGCATCTCCTCGGCCGCGTTCCCGTCGAGACCGGGGTCACCGGTGACGGCACGCACGACCCGCCTGCCGGACCGTGCGGCCTCCATGACAAGATTGGCGGCGTCTCGGATCACCGGAACCCCGGCGGCCGCTGACACTTCGTCAGCGATCGTCAGCTGCGGCGTGTCGACACCCGCGCGCGCATGCGTCCGTACGACGTCGAGCACCTCGGGCTCCGCGATCAGTACGTCCGCGGCGGCGAGTGCCTCGACGGCGCGCAGCGTCAGCAGACCCGGGTCGCCGGGGCCGGCACCGAGGAAGGTGACGTGTCCGTGGGCGGCGAGTGCCGGGAAAGCGGAGGTGGTCGGACTTGAGGGGTTCAAAGCGATCGCTCCCCCATCAGACCGGCCGCGCCCTTGGCCAGCATCTCGTCCGCGAGTTCGCGGCCGAGAGACATGGCCTCGTCATACGACTGGGGCACGGGACCGGTGGTGGACAGCTGCACCAGCGTCGAGCCGTCGAGGGTTCCGACGACGCCGCGCAGGCGCATTTCATTGACAATCCGCCCGTCGGCACGGGGGTCCCCCCGCTCGAGCGGAGCCGAGAGTGGGGGAAGGTCGGCGAACGCGCCCACGGGTGCGCTGCAGCCGGCCTCCAGGGCGGCGAGCAGGGAACGCTCGGCGGTCACGGCGGCCCTGGTGTGCGGGTCGTCGAGTTCGCCGAGCGCGGCGATGAGGTCCGTGTCGGACGCGAGGCACTCCACGGCCAGGGCCCCCTGGCCGGGAGCGGGCAGCACGTGGTCGACCGACAGCAGGTCGGTGGCCTCGTCACTGCGCCCGATCCGGTTCAGACCGGCGGCGGCGAGCACGACGGCGTCGAGCTCCCCGTCCCGTACGAATCCGATGCGCGTGTCGACGTTCCCGCGGATGGGCACGGTCTCGATGCGCTTGCCGAGCGAGCGGGCGTAGTGGTTCAGCTGGGCCGTCCGCCGCGGCGAACCGGTACCGATCCGGGCGCCGTCGGGCAGCTGCTCGAAGGTCAGACCGTCCCGGGCGACGAGCGCGTCCCGCGCGTCCTCGCGCAGCGGCATGGCCGCGATCACGAGGTCGTCGGGCTGCGCGGTCGGCAGGTCCTTCAGCGAGTGCACGGCGAAGTCGACCTCGCGGCGCAGCAGCGCGTCGCGCAGGGCCGTGACGAACACGCCGGTCCCGCCGATCTGCGCGAGGTGCTCGCGCGAGACATCGCCGTACGTCGTGATCTCCACGAGCTCGACGGGCCGGCCGGTGATCGCCCGTACCGCCTCGGCGACGTGGCCCGACTGGGACATGGCCAGCTTGCTCCGCCGCGTACCGAGCCGCAGCGGCTGGTCGGGACGTGTGTTCATGATGCCCGTCCTGGGTCGTCGTCGTTCAAGGGATCGGCCGCGTCTGCCCGGCTGACGGAAGCCACCGTCTGAGGGTCGAGGTCGAAGAGTTCGCGCAGCGCCTCGGCGTACCCGGCGCCGCCGGGCTCGCTCGCGAGCTGCTTCACGCGCACGGTCGGCGCGTGGAGGAGTTTGTCGACGACGCGGCGCACGGTCTGGGTGACCTCGGCCCGCTGCCGTTCGTCGAGATCGGGCACCCGCCCGTCGAGCCGCGCCACTTCCATGGCCACGACCTCGGCCGCCATGGCGCGCAGGGCGACGACGGTGGGCGTGATGTGCGCGGCCCGCTGGGCCGCGCCGAAGGCCGCCACTTCCCCGGCGACTATCGTGCGCACCGCGTCGACGTCGGCGGCCATCGGGGCGTCCGCGGACGCCTCGGCGAGGCTTTCGATGTCGACCAGCCGCACGCCGGGGATCCGGTGCACGGCGGCGTCGATGTCCCGGGGCATGGCCAGGTCCAGCAGCGCCAGCCGCGCGCCGCTCGCGCCGTCGGCGTGCTTACGGGTACTGCGCCGGGGCTGCCGCTGCGCGGTGGCCTCGCCCTGGTCGGCCCAGGTCCCGTGCAGCTCGAGCGAGCTGGCGTCGACCCCGGCCAGCGCGGCCCGCCCATCGGGCCCCACGGGACACCCGTCGGCCTCGACAGCACTGATGGTCCGCGCGGCCCCGGCGTCGGTGAGCCGGCCTCCGCCCTGCGCGGCAGCGGCGAGCCGCGCCACGACCGCGGGATCCAGCCCCGCGGCAACAGCCGAACCTCCGGCGGGAGCCGAAGCCGGCCCGTCGGCGCGAGCCAGATCTCGGGCGGGAGCCGAACCCGGCCCCGCCGGCGAGTGAGGCGCGGGGTCTGGGGCAGCGCCCCGGGAGACGGCGGCGAGCACGTCATCGGCGCTCAGCACCAGCCCAGTGGCACCCGTGCAGGACACCACCACATCGACTCGTGTCAGCTCATCCGGCACCGAAGCCATCGCAACGGCGGAAGCCTTCACACCGGTGCCCGAGGCAACCAGAATCTCCGCCAGCCGCTCCGCGCGCTCGGCGGTCCGGTTCGCGACCACGATCTCGGCGACACCGACCCGCGCCAGCGTGGCCGCGGCCAGCGAGGACATCGACCCGGCCCCGATCACCAGCGCCCGCTTCCCGGCGGCCCAGTCCGCCACCGGCACCCGCCCACCCGCGAGCTGCTCGAGCCCGAAGGTGACCAGCGACTGTCCGGCCCGGTCGATCCCGGTCTCGGAGTGCGCCCGCTTGCCGACCCGCAGCGCCTGCTGGAAGAGGTCGTTGATCAGCCGCCCGGCGGTGTGCAGCTCCTGCCCCAGCGCCAGCGCGTCCTTGATCTGGCCGAGGATCTGCCCCTCGCCCACGACCATCGAGTCCAGCCCGCACGCCACCGAGAACAGGTGGTGCACCGCCCGGTCCTCGTAGTGCACGTACAGGTACGGAGTGAGCTCTTCCAGAGCCACCCCGCTGTGCTGTGCCAGCAGGGTGGACAGCTCGGCGACACCGGCGTGGAACTTGTCCACGTCCGCGTACAGCTCGATCCGGTTGCACGTGGCGAGCACCGCCGCCTCCGCCGCCGGCTCGGCGGCGAGGGTGTCGTGCAGCAGCTTGACCTTGGCGTCCGCGGACAGCGATGCACGCTCCAGCACGCTCACGGGCGCACTGCGGTGGCTCAGCCCTACGACGAGCACGCTCATGCCGGCATCACCGCCGGGACGTCACCCTCGGGCCCGCCCTTGCGCGCCTCGGCGGCGGCCCGCCCGGCCGGCGGCACCACGGCCGCGGCGGGGGCGGCGCCGCCCACGGAGGAGCCGCCCTCGGCAGCCGCGGCGGCGGCTTCCTCGCCGGCCTTGCGCTGCTCGTGGAACGCGAGGATCTGGAGCTCGATCGAGAGGTCGACCTTGCGCACGTCCACGCCGTCGGGCACGGAGAGCACGGTCGGGGCGAAGTTCAGGATGGAGGTGACACCGGCCGCGATCAGCCGCTCGCTGACCTGCTGCGCGGCGCCGGCCGGCGTCGCGATGACGCCGATCGAGACCCCGTTCTCCTCGATGATCTTCTCCAGCTCATCGGTGTGCTGCACCGGGATCCCGGCCACCGGCTTGCCGGCCATCGCCGGGTCGGCGTCGATCAGCGCGGCGACGCGGAAACCGCGCGAGGCGAAACCGCCGTAGTTGGCGAGGGCAGCACCGAGGTTGCCGATGCCGACGATGACGACCGGCCAGTCCTGGGTGAGCCCGAGTTCGCGGGAGATCTGGTAGACGAGGTATTCCACGTCGTAGCCCACGCCGCGCGTGCCGTAGGACCCCAGGTACGAGAAGTCCTTGCGCAGCTTCGCGGAGTTGACTCCGGCGGCGGCCGCGAGCTCCTCGGAGGACACCGTGGGTACCGATCGCTCGGAGAGCGCGGTGAGGGCGCGCAAGTACAGCGGAAGCCGGGCGACAGTGGCCTCGGGAATACCTCGGCTGCGGGTCGCCGGTCGGTGAGTTCGGCCAGTTGCCACGATGCTCCTGCGGGATGAGCGGGGCTGCAGGCGGCCACTTGTCCCAGGACCGCCCCGTCGACAGCAGGCTATGCCTTTGTGAACGCGTGCACAAAGATTGTGTCCAATTTGTCCGACCAAAGTGACCGGGGTCACGCAACCCCGGCACGGAAGGGCGGAACCAACGGCACGCCGAACCCGTTCAAATCCCAAGGGGGGCAAAACCGTACACACTCCTCACAGATACGCCCCCGAGACCCCACAAATCGCCCACGATGGTAACCGGGATGAGGGTCAGCCCTCCAATGCCCGCCGCAGCCGGTCCGGGTTCACCCTCCAGAAGGTGTGCTGTTCGCCATCCACCAGCACCACGGGAATCTGCTCCCAGTACAGCCGGTAGAGCTCCTCGTCCTGCGAGATGTCCTTCTTCTCCCACCGCGCACCGGTCTGCGCGCAGATCGTCTCGATGACCTCCTGCGCGTCGTCGCACAGGTGGCACCCCGGCTTCCCGACGAGCGTCACCACCCGGTCGGCGGGACGCTTCTTTTCCTTGCGTCGCAACAAAGGGCTCATGGCCCCATTCTCCCGAAGTGTTAACGCTTCCGTTTCCCACCGGTTCGAGAACTCCCGAACACAGTGGCTATGCTCGCCGCATGGCCGCTCTCGGATGGCTCACCCCCCGTAGACGCTCCGCAAGCGCGCGGAGCGTGCTGGCAGGCGAGGCCTCGGCCGAGGCCGCCCGGAAGACCGCGCTGGCCGAAGCCCCGCACGTGAGGGAACTCGACCTCGACACCGACCTCGAGGCCCTCGCGGACGTAGGGGAAGTGGCGGAGTTCCCCGTCGCGGGTGATGACCTCGCCGCCGCCTTCTTCGACCTCGACAACACCGTCATGCAGGGCGCCGCGATCTTCCACTTCGGCCGCGGCCTCTACAAGCGCGAGTTCTTCCGCCGCCGCGAGCTCGCCCGCTTCGCCTGGCAGCAGGCCTGGTTCCGGCTCGCCGGGGTCGAGGACCCCGAGCACATGCAGGACGCCCGCGACAGCGCCCTGTCCATCGTCAAGGGCCACAAGGTCTCCGAACTGATGGCCATCGGCGAGGAGATCTACGACGAGTACATGGCCGAGCGGATCTGGCCGGGCACCCGCGCCCTGGCCCAGGCCCACCTCGACGCCGGCCAGAAGGTGTGGCTGGTCACCGCCGCCCCCGTCGAGACGGCCACGATCATCGCCCGCAGGCTCGGCCTGACCGGCGCGCTGGGCACCGTCGCCGAATCCGTCGACGGGATCTACACCGGCCGCCTGGTCGGCGAACCCCTGCACGGCCCCGCCAAGGCGGAGGCGGTCCGCGCCCTGGCCTCCGCCGAGGGCCTGGATCTCGAACGCTGCGCCGCCTACAGCGATTCGCACAACGACATCCCGATGCTGTCGCTGGTCGGGCATCCGTACGCGATCAATCCCGACACAAAACTGCGCAGGCATGCCCGCACCAACGACTGGCGGCTGCGCGACTATCGGACCGGCCGTAAGGCCGTGAAGGTCGGCGTCCCGGCAGCCGCCGGAGTGGGCGCGATCGCAGGCGGCGCGGCCGCCGCCATCGCCCTGCACCGCCGCCGGAAGTGACAACGCCGGGCCCCTGACGGGCCCGGGGCCCGGGCCGCACGCCCCCCGGTCGGAGCACCGGCATTCGCTCACCTCTACCCGCGCCCGCGGCGCGCCACTCCGACCTGCCCGACCCGGTCGCGAGCCCTCATGGAAGCGTCCATTCCGCGCACCCAAGTGATCACCAACCGATCACCAACTGCGACTGAATATGCCCTCGACACGCAACGGAAGTGTCGGAACCGGTGATTTGTGCAACTGGGTGTAGCGCTGCCTGTACGAAGCGTTATTCTCCTCAAACGCATGCCACCGGCCATCTGTCGCTACGACGGGTGAACGGTCCCGCACTGCACGTGATGGAAGCTCTGCCTCTGGGAGTCCCGTGTACCCACCTGTCGGGGTTGACGCCTCGGGCCTGGCTACGCTGCGCGAAACGGTCCTCGACCACCTGCGCGGCTTCGTCCCCACCGCGTACGCCGTCCCCGCCTTCGCCGCCGCGGTCCCTGCCGGTCTCGGCCCGGCCGGTCCTTGCTATGCCCTGACCGACGGCGGAGCGACGGTGGGCAGACGAGGCCGCGCGGCCGGGGGCTCGAACGGCACCGCCGGCACGAGCACCCAGACCACCCCCCGCCGCCCCACCGCGGACAGCGACCAGGCCCGCATGATGGACCTGGTCGAACGCGCCCAGGCCGGCGAGGCCGAGGCCTTCGGCCGCCTCTACGACCAGTACAGCGACACGGTCTACCGCTACATCTACTACCGGGTCGGCGGCAAGGCGACGGCGGAGGATCTCACCAGCGAGACCTTCCTGCGCGCCCTGCGCCGCATCTCCACCTTCACCTGGCAGGGCCGCGACTTCGGCGCCTGGCTCGTGACGATCGCCCGCAACCTGGTGGCCGACCACTTCAAGTCCAGCCGCTTCCGGCTGGAGGTCACCACCGGCGAGATGCTCGACGCCAACGAAGTCGAGCGCAGCCCGGAGGACTCCGTCCTGGAGTCCCTCTCCAACGCGGCCCTGCTGGAGGCCGTACGGAAACTCAATCCGCAGCAGCAGGAGTGCGTGACCCTGCGCTTCCTGCAGGGCCTGTCCGTCGCCGAGACGGCCCGGGTCATGGGGAAGAACGAGGGAGCCATCAAAACGCTCCAGTACCGGGCGGTACGCACGCTGGCCCGCCTCCTCCCGGACGACGTCCGCTGATCCCCTTCACACATCAACACAAACTCACATACATCCGGTGACCCCTCGATGACGCTGTGGTCCGATCATCCTCCGTCCGTAACCCAAGTGCCGCGACGCTCGTTGTGCGGAATGCAGACCCCCTGTGGACACGCCCTGCCCGAAGCCGCTCACTCGAAAGTGTGGATGTGCTCAAGGATGGCAACCTTCCGGACACCCTGGGGAGTCGATCGTCATGACGAGAGGAGGTGCCGCCAGTGATCGCGAACGTGACTCCGCACCGGCGGGCGAACGCCTTCGCCCGGGCCTTGGAGGATCGGACCCTGTCCGACCTTTCGGAGCCGGACCCGGCGGCCGAGCAGTCCGAGGCACCTGCCGAACCTGCCGACCACGACCGGCTGTTGGCCCTGGCGAGCGTGTTCGGCGAACGAATGCCGCGCCCAGTGCTGGACCCAGAGGTCAAAGTGGTGCAGCGAGCCCAGCTCGTTGCCGCCATGGAGGCCATGGTGCTGGAGGAGAGGGCCGGGGGCGGTGCCGCCTCGGACCCTCAGGTGCCCGAACAGCGGACCGGCCGCGGCGCCCACCGGGCGACCTCGCTCCGGGCATTGCGGCCCCGCTCCCGCTGGTCCAAGGGCATCGCGGCAGGCGGTCTCACCGTAGGTGTGGCCGCGGGGGCCTTCAGCGGAGTGGCCGCTGCCAGTTCCGACGCCCTGCCAGGTGACCACCTCTACCCCGTGAAGCTGGGCATGGAGGACCTGAAGCTCGGGATGACCGACGGCGATTCGGACCGGGGCGAGCTCTATCTCGACCAGGCCTCGAACCGCCTCTCGGAAGCCCGAAGGCTGATGGAGCGCGGCCGGGGCGGAAGCGTGCTGGAACACGAGGTCCTGGGCGAGATCCGCCGGGCACTGGCGGGGGTGAAGCACGACGCGGAAGAGGGCCACCGGCTCCTCCAGGCGGCGTACGCACGCAACGGCGAGCTCGGCCCGATCCAGGCGCTGTCCTCGTTCTCCCGCTCCCACCGGGACGCCTGGGGCAAGCTCAAGGAGAAGCTCCCCGCGCAGCTCACGGACGTGGGAGGCGAGGTGGAGTCGGTCTTCCAGGCCATAGACGAAGACGTGGCGCCGCTGCAGAGCCTGCTCCCCAAGCCACCGGAGCAGACCCGCGGCTCCGGCTCCTCCGGCACCCCGGCCAAGCCGGGCACCCCGAGCGGCAAGCAGCAGTCCGCACCGGCCGCCGGCACCCCGTCCGGCAGCCCCGCGCCGACCCCCTCGGGCAGCAGCAGCAAGCCCGCGCCCACGGGCGGCCTCCTGGGCGGTACGGGCGACCTGCTGAACCCGCCCGCGGGCCAGTCCGCCCCGCCCTCCCCGGGCGCCGCGGAACAGCCCAGGCCCGACATCACCCTCCCGCCCCTCCTCCCGGGCCTCCTGCCGGGCCTGGGCATCAACGCGGAGGACGCGGAGTAGGAGAAGCGCACTAGGCGGGGCTGCTCATCGCAGCCCCGCCTAGTGCTGCGGTCAGAAGAACACGGACCGCCGCTGCACCAGCAGCTTGTACAGCGTGTGCTGGATCTGCTCCCGCACCTGGTCCGTCAGGTTGAACATCAGCATCGGATCGTCGGCCGCCTCCGCCGCATAACCCGCGGTGGCGATCGGCTCGCCGAACTGGATCGTCCACTTCGTCGGCAACGGCACCGCCCCGAGCGGCCCCAGCCACGGAAACGTCGGCGTGATCGGGAAGTACGGAATCCCCAGCAGCCGCGCCAGCGTCTTCGCGTTGCCGACCATCGGGTAGATCTCCTCCGCCCCCACGATCGAGCACGGCACGATCGGCGTCCCCGCACGGAGCGCCGTGGACACGAACCCGCCCCGCCCGAAGCGCTGCAGCTTGTACCGGTCTCCGAACGGCTTCCCTATCCCCTTGAAGCCCTCGGGCATCACCCCGACCAGCTCCCCGGCCTCCAGCAGCCGTTGGGCGTCCTCCGCGCAGGCCAGGGTGTGGCCGGCCTTCCGGGCCAGCTCGTTGACCACCGGCAGCATGAACACCAGATCCGCCGCGAGCAGCCGCAGGTGCCGCTGCGCCGGGTGGTGGTCGTGCACGGCCACCTGCAGCATCAGCCCGTCCAGCGGCAGCGTCCCCGAGTGGTTCGCCACGATCAGCGCACCACCCTGCGCCGGGATGTTCTCGATGCCCTTGACCTCGACCCGGAAGTACTTGTCGAACAGCGGCCGCATCAGGGACATCAGGACCTGGTCCGTCAGTTCCTTGTCGTAGCCGAACTCGTCGACGTCGTACTCCCCGGTGACCCGCCGCCGCAGGAACGCCAGCCCGCCGGCGATCCGCCGTTCCAGGCCACCGCCCGCGGGCTCCTGCTCCGCCGCCGGAGCCGGGGCCGTCGGCTCCGTCTTGGGCTCGGGAGCGGACAGCGCGCGGACCCTGCGGGGCGCCCGCCGGCGCGGCCGGTCCTCGTCGAACGGAATGACCTTGGCGTCCGCCACTATCGCTTCGCTCCTTCAACCGCGTCCACGTCGACATCCAGGCCGTCCACCTTCAGCACGGCCGCCACCCGGTCCACGGCCTGCGCCGCCCGCTCCGGAGACAGCAGCCCGCCCCCGCGGCTCCGCGCGAAGTCCGCGAAGGTCTCGGCGGTCGTGTACACCGGCTCAAAGCCGAGCACGTCCCGCATCTGCGAGGTCTCCACGACCCGGCCGTGCGTGAGGAGCCTTATCTGCTCCGGGGAGAAGTCGGTGATCCCGACCGCCCGCAGCGCCGACCCCACCCACGTCACGGCGGGCAGCAGCAGCGGCAGCGTCGGCCGCCCCAGCCGCCGCGAGCACTGCGACAACAGCAGTACGCCGTCACCCGCGATGTTGAAGGTCCCGCTGTTCAGCGTCCCCCGCCGCGGCTCCTTCGCCGCCAGCCGCAGCACGTCGAGCACGTCGTCCTCGTGGACGAACTGCAGCCGCGGGTCGTAGCCCAGCACGGTCGGCATCACGGGAATCGAGAAGTACTCGGCGAGCGCCGAATCGGCGAAGGGGCCCAGGATGTTCGCGAACCGCAGCACGCACACCGCGACGTCCGGCCGCCTGCGAGCGAAGCCCCGTACATAGCCCTCGACTTCGGCGGCGTCCTTGGCGAACCCGCCCGCCGGCAGCGACTTCGGCTGCGTGGTCTCGGTGAAGACGGCCGGATCCCGCGAGGTGCCCCCGTACACGCTGGTACTGGACTTCACCACGAGCCGCCGTACCGTCGGGGACTTCTGGCAGGCCCCGAGGAGCTGCATCGTCCCGATGACGTTCGTTTCCTTGACGGTGCTGTGCGCCCCGCCGGTCCCCACACTGCCTCCGGTGACCGCCAGGTGGACCACCGTGTCCACGGCGTGCTCGGCCAGCACGCGGGCGATCGCCGACTGCCTGATGTCCGTACGAACGAACTCGGCCGATCCGAGCCGGTGCGGCGGAGTCACCGCGTCGACCGCGATCACCCGCTCGACATCCGGGTCGCGCTGGATGCGGCGCACGAAGCGGCCCCCCAGCTGCCGGGCAGCCCCGGTGACGAGTACGACCTTCCCCACGAGCTCAGCGCCTCCCTCGAAGAAGTCCCCCGGCTGCACCGCAGCCCCTCCACCAGAATGGTGGAGGGGCTGCGGAGAACACGTACAGCTGCCGTTTACTTCTTGTTACGGCGCTGGACGCGGGTGCGCTTGAGCAGCTTGCGGTGCTTCTTCTTAGCCATCCGCTTGCGCCGCTTCTTGATAACAGAGCCCACGACTACCCTCGCTCACTTCTCTTTATTCGGTGCGGGGCGTCGGGGCCCACACGACCTACGTCGGCCTAGCCTACCGTCCCGAGCTCTGAGCTTGTAATCCGAGGGCATGCCGAGGTCAGTCTCAGGCCGACTCCACCCCCACATAGGACTCTCGGAGGTACTCGTGAACCGCGTTTTCGGGGACCCGGAAGGACCGGCCCACCCGGATTGCGGGCAGATGACCGTTGTGCACCAGGCGGTACACGGTCATCTTCGACACTCGCATCACCGAGGCAACCTCCGCCACGGTCAGGAACTGAACCTCACTGAGAGGCCTCTCGCCAGCAGCCATGACACACCTTGACCTTCCGCGCATGACGGGCACCGGCTTCCCCTCCGGTTACTCCTCGTCGTCGCACGCTCACTCCCCAGAGTAGGGGCGCGTGATACGAGTGGGGAAGAGGAGCTACAGCCACTCCTGCCACCCCGACAGACTGGCCCGATTGAGCACATAGCGAGTAAGCGGTCGGTAGTAGTCCGCACGCACCGCGTCGTCGATCGGAACGGCCACCGCGACCCGCCCCTCGGCCTCGCCGACGAACAGCGCGGGATCGTCCGTATCCGCCAGCCCGATCGCCTCCACACCCAGCTGACCAGCACCGCAGACCCATCCGTGATCCCCCACGACCAACTCCGGCAAGGGCCCGCCGGCCTCCGCCAAGGCCCCCAGCGCGAGCCGGACCGGCAACGGCGAATGGGAGTGCGCGCCGGTGGCACTCCCCGGCGGCCGCACGCCGGGCTCCCGCACCAGTGCGACCCCCCGTACGTAATCGATGCTGTACGTGCGTACGCCGAACCGGGTCGCCATGTCGACACTCACCCCCTGCGCCGGAGTGAGGACAACACAGCCCGCCGCCGACATCGCCTCGGCCAACCCGGCGTAGAACCCCAGGAGCCGGTGCGGATGCCCCGTCCCGAACAGCACGGGCGAACGCGCCCCGGCCGCCGCCCGCAGCCGCCCCGCGAAGGCCTCCAGCGCCGCCATCGTCCGCTCCGGGTCGATCACGTCCGGCCCGCTGACGTGCGCCGGGTCCGCCGAGACCCCGCACTTGTCCGCCATCAGCCTCAGCAGGTCACCCTCGCCCCACGCCCACTCCGGATCCAGCCCGAGCAGCACCCGCGGATCCCCCGCCGCGAACAGCCGGTAACTGCGCAGGCTCTCCTCCCGGGACGTCGCGACGGGCCCGGCCAACCGGGCGGCCAGCAGATGCGCACGCAGCGCGCCGGAGCTCAACACCCTCCGATGCTGCCCCACCGCACCTGGCGGCTCATCAATTCCGGAGAACCGCCCCACAGTTGGCGTAACGATGCATCATCAGGTCAGCATGCCGCGCAGCGGGAACACCGCGCGCCGGGTGGCGAGGACGGCTTGATCCGTGCGGTCCGCCGGGTCGTAGCCCGCGTCCCAATCCCGCCACTCCACGTCACGCCCGTCCGTCATCCGGGCGGGCGCCAACTGCCGCGTCCGCGCGTAGACCTCGTCCCGCCACGAGGCGGGGACCGTCGTCGCCGGGTCGATCGGCCGGTGCGCGGCGATCGCCACCAGGTGCGTCCACGACCGCGGTACGACGTCCACCACCGCGTACCCGCCGCCGCCGAGCGCCAGCCACCGCCCGTCCGCGTACTCGTGCGCCAGCCGGTGGCAGGCTTCCTGGACGGCCCGCTGCGCGTCCAGGGACACCGCAAGATGTGCGAGCGGGTCCTCGAAGTGCGTGTCCGCCCCGTGCTGGGTCACCAGCACCTGCGGCCGGAAGTCCGCCAGCAGCTCCGGCACCGTCGCGTGGAAGGCCCGCAGCCATCCCTCGTCCCCGGTCCCGGCCGGCAGCGCCACGTTCACCGCCGAACCCTCGGCCGCCGCCCCGCCCGTCTCCTCCGGCCAGCCCGTCTGCGGGAACAGCGTCCGCGGATGCTCGTGCAGGGAGACGGTCAGCACCCGCGGGTCGTCCCAGAAGGCCGCCTGCACGCCGTCCCCGTGATGCACGTCCACATCCACGTACGCGACCCGCTCGGCCCCCAGCTCCAACAGCCGCGCGACGGCCAGCGCCGCGTCGTTGTACACGCAGAAACCGGCCGCCCCGCCCGGCATGGCGTGGTGCAGCCCGCCCGCGAAGTTCACCGCGTGCTCGGCCTCGCCCCGCCAGACCGCCTCCGCGCCCGCCACGGACTGCCCGGCGATCAGCGCGGACGCCTCGTGCATCCCGTGGAACGCCGGATCGTCCATGGTCCCCAGCCCGTACGAGCCGTCGGCGACCCCGGGATCGGCGGACACCTCGCGCACCGCGGCGACGTAGTCCTCCCGGTGCACGAGCCTCAGCGTCGACTCCCCGGCCGCACTGGCCGCCCGTACCTCCATGGCCCGGTCGAGCCCGAAGGCGCGCACCAGGCCCATGGTCAGCGCCAGACGCACCGGATCCATCGGATGGCTGGGCCCGAAGTCATACTTCGTTACCGCCTCGTCCCACATCAACAACCCGCGGCCGCTCATGCCCGACACCGTATCGGGCGTCCCGCGGTCCGAACGAGCGGGCGTAGAACAGCGTGACCAGCACGAGGACCATCGGCACGAGCATGGCGCCCCGGTAGCTCCACGCGTCCCCGACCCCGCCCACGAGCGGCGAGCCGATCAGGAAGCCGACGTAGTTGAAAATGTTCAGCCGGGCTATCGCCGTGTCCGAGTTGCCCGGGAAAAGCCTCCCGGCGGCCGCGAAGGTCTGCGGCACGATCACGCACAGCCCGAGCCCGAGCATCGTGAAGCCCAGCATCCCGGCCCAGGCGGCCGGCGCCGCCGCCACGACGGCGAACCCGCCGGCCGCGACCACCGTCCCGCCCCGCACCACGGCCCCGGCCCCGAAGCGCCGCACGCCCAGGTCCCCGACGGTCCGCCCGATCAGGGTGGTGACCATGTAGACGTTGTAGGGGACGGTCGCCAGCTGCTCGGAGCTCCCCAGCACGTCCTGCAGGTACTTGGCACTCCAGTTCGCCACCGTCGAGTCCCCGATGTACGCGCACGCCATCACCAGGCAGAGCGGCAGCAGCAGCTTGGCGCCGCCGGGACCGAGCCCCTTCTCCCGGACCTCCTCGAAGGGCGCGCCGGGCGCGTCGACGTAGCTCCGGCTGCCCAGCAGGACCAGCGGCACCAGCACCGCCACGGCCGGCAGGTAGCTCGGGAAGAGGTCCAGATGCCAGTGCGCCCCGACCCAGGCGGCCGAGGCACCGACGATCCCCCCGAGGCTGTAGGCGGCGTGGAAGCCGAGCATGATGCTGCGCCCGTACTCCCGCTGGAGGCTGACCCCGAGCATGTTCATCGAGGCGTCCAGCGCACCCACCGACAGCCCGAACACCCCCAGGGCCACCGCCACGTGCCACATCCGGCTGCCGGCTCCGACGCCGAGCAGCGCCAGCAGCACCAGGGGCTGCGCCCACCTCAGCACGGTGCTGGGAGCCACCCGCTTCACCAGGTTCTCGGTGGCCACGCTCGCGACCCCGGCGAGAACGGGCACGGCGGCGAGGAAGGCGGGCAGCAGCCCGTCGGATATCCCGTACCGGTCCTGAATGGCCGGGATCCGGGTCACGAGCAGCGCAAAGGCGACACCCTGCGCGAAGAAGCTGAGCCCCAGGGCACTGCGGCCGCGCCGCAGCCGCACATCAACCGTCATGGCGGGTCAGCGTAGGCCTCGTGGCTACCGGTGGGTAGAGCGATCACACGGGCAGTTGCAGGAGCCCCGGCAGTTGCTTCATGTCCCCGAAGTACGCGGTGGCCCCGGGAAGCCGCTCGGCGGGCAGCATCGCCGTGAAGGCGAACACGTCCATCCCCGCGGCCACGGCGGCCTGGATGCCCAGCGGGCTGTCCTCGATGACGACGCAGCGCGAGGGCTCCACGCCCATGGAGCGGGCCGCGTGCAGGAAGAGATCGGGCGCCGGCTTCCCCTGGCCCACGTCCTGGGAGCTGAAGATCCACTCCTCCTCGAACCAGCCGTCGAGCCCGGCCACCCGATGCCCGACCCGGATCCGCTCGTGACTTCCGGAGGAGGCCAGGCAGTACCCGATCCCGTGCGCGGTCAGCTCGCCGAGCACCTCCTCCACCCCGGGCACCGGCCGCAGCTCCCGCTCGAACCCGGCGACGGTCCGCGCGTGCAGCGTCGCGTCGAAATCATCCGGCAGCCGCTGCCCCGTCCGCTCGAGAAGGAGATCGTGCACCCGGTGCACGGCGGAACCCATGTAGTCGCGCAGCGAGTCCTCGTACGAGGTGGGGTGCCCGAGCTCGCTCAGGTACCCGGCGAGGATGGCGTTGGCGAGCGGCTCACTGTCCACCAGCACGCCGTCGTTGTCGAAGATGACGAGGTCATAGCCCATCCCCCAACCCTACGAGCCGTCAACCCGGATCCACCGGGACCCCATGCCGGGCATACGACGGATTCTGACCCTGAACGCAGAAAAGCCCCGCACCGAACCCTTAAAGGGCTGGTGCGGGGCTTCCGCAATGATTGTTCGGCGGCGTCCTACTCTCCCACAGGGTCCCCCCTGCAGTACCATCGGCGCTGAAAGGCTTAGCTTCCGGGTTCGGAATGTAACCGGGCGTTT